>DASXZL010000039.1:0-38784 GCA_036501935.1 Polyangiaceae bacterium
GCTGCCGCTGCCGCTGCCGCTGCCGCTGCCGCTGTCGCTGCCGCCGACGCGGACGCTGTCGCCGACGCTGTCGCCGACGCAGACGCTGTCGCCGGCGCGGACGCTGCCGTTCCCCGCACGACCTTTCACCTGTCACAGCCCAGCGTAATCAGCTTGGCCGAACCGCGACCGCGACCGCGACAGCGACAGCGACCGCGACCGCGACTGCGGCAGCGACCGCGACCGCGACTGCGACTGCGTCCGCGACAGCGACAGCGACCGCGTCCGCGGCAGCGGCAGCGACAGCGACAGCGGCAGCGACTGCGACAGCGACCGCGACCGCGACCGCGACTGCGGCGACACCTACCGCCGCCCCGACTCCGCGCCCTCCCCCACCCCGTGCTCCCTCAGCGCCCGCGTGACGGCCTCCGCGAGCTTCTCCTGCGCGGCCGCGTTCGGGTGCTTGATGATCGGATCGTACGTCTCCTCCCCGAGATCCACGCGAACGTGCGCCACATCCATCCCTTCGAAGAGGTACCGCTCCAGCGACGGCGCCCCCGTCTCGTCGGGCAAGCACGCGACGCGAAAGTCCGTCACGAGAAACAGCGGGAACCCTCCCCGCCGGCGCGTCTCCCCGGCCGTCGCCGCGATGTACGTCCGGGCGCGCCGCAGGGCCTCGTCGGAATGAACGACGCTCGACGCGAAGCGCCAGAGCGGTGAGCGGGCGAACCACCCGTCCATGTTGCGCACCGGCTCCGTCCTCGCAGACCCATCGTCGCCGAGCAGGAGGTGCGGCCGATCCGGCCAGACGTTCCGCTCCGTCATCATCTGGTTGACCAGCGTGACCGTGGCGACGGGGTGCTCGAAGCGCGGCAGCGCGTCGTGGAGGCGCACGTAGGCCCCGTCGTTGCCGTAGCCCTGGACGGCCACGTTGACGACCTGGAGCCCCAGACTCTGGCCCACGCGGAAGGGATACGTCTCCTCGTAGTTGAGGCCGAAGCCCGAGCCCATCGACTCCCCGGTGAAGAGCACCGTGGGTCGCGCGAAGTCGACCACGTCGTCGGTCGATCGCACCCGCCAGTCGTTCGCGTCGACGACGAAGCGGAGGTGCCGATCCCCCGCATCGACCTCCGTGACGTGCGACGGGATGGGCCGGTAGACGAGCAGCGGGTCGACCTGGCTGTCCGGCTCGTAGTGGAACACGGACGGGACGACGCGCCCCTTGTCCCGCAGGCGCAGCACCGCGTCGGACGCGAAGAGCGCGAGCACCGCCGCGACCGAGATGCGCAGGACCGCGCCGAGGACCTGCCGCCCCGAGTGGCGCGCCGCCCATCGTGCCGCATGCCGTGACAGAGCGAGCATCAGCACGCCGAGGACGATGCCGGTCCATCGCAGCACCGTTCCGCGGGCCAGCTCCGCGGGGTATTCGGCGCAGTAGTGCTCCGTCATGTGGATGTCCGTCCAGCGGCGATCGACGCACCAGGACAGCCCGATGAGCAGCGCCCCGCCGGCGGCCACGGCCACCCCGACCGCGGCGGCCCGCAGGGCTGAGCCGGGCGGCCGAACGGGCGAGGACATCGACGGGCAATATGGTGGAACGGTCGCGACGGTCAAGCGCGCGAGGCGCAGCGGGACATTGCCTCTCGCTCCCACGTGGGGCATACGCCCCTCCGTGTCCCGGACGAAGCTCGAGCGGCTCGTGGCGGCCGTCGCCGCCGTGACGCTCCTCGTGCTCGTCGTCGAGGAGGTGCCGCGCATCCTCTTTCCGTGGGACCTCCGCATGTTCTCCGAGAGCACGCTGCTCACGGACATGCTCAAGATGACGGCGGGACACGGCCCCTACTCGCAGCCGTCGGACCAGAACTCGTTCCTCTACGCGCCGGGGCTCGAGTACCTCACCTTCGGCCTGCTCCGGCCGCTCGGGGCGCAGCTCGACATCCGCGCGTGCCGCGCCGTCACGGTCCTCGTGGGGCTCGTGGCGGCGCTCGTGGCGGGGCGAATCGTCGTTCGCTTCGCCGAGTCTCTCGGCGCCGTCGGTCACCGGCGGACCGTGTGGTTCGTCGCCGGGGCGGCGGCGGCGCTCGTCGTCTTCAAGAGCTTCACGGCGGACGCCTGCCACCCCGACAACCTCTATTGCCTGCACGCGATGCTCGTCATCGCGCTCTCCAGCGCGGCCGTCGACCGCCAGAGCTTCCGTCTGGCCGCGATCGCCGTCGTCGTCGCGGGGTTTGGCATCGCCGTCAAGCAGACCGCGGTTCCCGGCGCGCTCGGAGCGCTCGTCGTCATCCTGTGGCTCTGCCGGCGACGCTTCGGTCTCGCGCGCTCCGCCGCTCTCGCCGGGCTGTCCGTGCTGTCGATCCTCGCCGCGGCGTGGCTCGTCTTCCACGGCGCGGGGAGGTTCTGGACGCTCGACGTCCCGTCGCACCAGTCGGTGGAGATCGAGCGCGTCTACGGCCTCGTGTCGCACGTGATGACGGTCCCGCACCGCCTGCTGCTCGTGGCGGCCCTCGCTCCGAGCGTCCTCTACCTCGCGATGCGCACGGGCGGACGGGCGAACGTCGTCCTCGGACCGTGGCTCGTCGTCGGCGCGACGGAGGTGCTGCCCAGCCTGGCGTCGTACTTCAAGGTGCTGGGCTGGTGGAACAACCTCACGATCGTGGATCTCTGGGCTGCGCTGCCGCTCCTCGGCGTCCTGGCCCACTTCGTCCATGCGCCGCGCGACGAACGCACGATGGTCGGCCGCGCCGTGGCGGGAGGCGCGCTCCTCACGCTGCTGGTCGCGCTCGTCCCGACGCGGGCGTGGCCCCGGCACGGTCAGTTCGAGCTGGGTCGCGCGCTCGACGCCGCCGTCGCGGGGGACGTGGCGAGCGGGCGGCGGGTGCTCGTGTCGATGGGCAGCTCGACGATGGTGCACGCCGGTGTGAAGGACGTGCCGCTCGATCGAGTGGCCAGCATCGGAGAGCGTGTCGTGGCGGGGCTCGATGACTTCACCGAGACGAAGGCGCGCTTCGCGTCGAGGTACTACGGCAAGCTCTATCTGTTCGGAGAAGAGGCGCCCGCCTACCCCGCAGACGTGCAGAAGGTGATCGACGCCAACTATCACCAGGTCGGAGCGATCGACGGCGACGGCATGCCCCCGACGAACGAGGACCTCTTCGGGGTCATGGGCCTGATGCGCGGCGGCGTCCGCGTGCTCGAAGCGAACCCCTGAGCGCCGCGGTCCCCTGAGACCATTGCCCGCAGAATCCCCCTCTGCCAGCATGCCCCTCCCCTTCGAGGAGGAACGCCATGTCGATCACCTACTACTACGCGCCGATGTCGACCGCCGTGCGCACCACCTGGGCCATCGAAGAGCTCGGGGTCCCCTGCGAGCGCGTGAAGCTCGACATCCAGAAGAAGGAGACGAAAGCCGAGAAGTTTTTGGCGCTGAACCCGAACGGGCAGGTGCCGCTCCTCGTCGTCGACGGGCTGCCGATCTTCGAGTCGACGGCCATCCTCCTCTATCTCGGCGAGACGTATGGCGTCGACAAGGGCCTCTACCCTGCCCCGGGCCTGAAGCGCGCCGAGGCGCTGCGGTGGATCATCTGGGGCAACGTCGGGCTCTACGACGCGATCAGCCGCTGGTCGCGCAATACGTCGAGCTACGTCCCGGACGAGCAAAAGAACGCGAAGGCCGCCGAGGTCGCGAAGAACGACCTCGACGGCGCAATGCGCATCCTCGACCACGCGCTGGCCGGCAAGAGCTACCTCGTCGACGACAAGTTCTCCCTCGCCGACCTCGCCCCGAGCAGCTACCTCGGGTGGCTCAAGTTCATGGGGTACGACTACTCGTCCTTCAAGAACGTCCAGGCGTGGGCCGACCGATGCCTCGGCCGACCCGCCGCCGTGAAGACGAACTCCCCCGAATAACCACCGAAATCGAGCGAACAGGGAGCGTGGAGGCGGGAGCCCTCTCTCTCTCGCGCGACTCAGCGGTGCTTGTCGCGCCCCATCATGTCGACGGTGGACGACATGGCGGCGAGGCGCTGCTCGATCCACGCGCGATGACGGCGCTCGTCGGCGAGGTTGCGCTCGAGGACGGTGCGGACGCGCGTCGTCATGCTCGGCTCGCGCGTCGCCTTCTCGTACATCTGGTTCGTCGTGTCCTCGTTGCTCTTCATCGCCTCGAGCACGGCGCGATCGCCCATGAGGCCGGCGATGACGACCTTGCCCTTCGTGAGGATCTCCTTGTAGTCGGCCTCGGTCACCGCGTTTCCGCCGTTGTCCTCGACGAGGGGCGTCAGGTCCACGATGTGGCGCCGATGGTCGGCCAGGAAGCGCCCGAGCTGGGCCTTGTCGCTGGCCTGGTGGAGCCTGTCGATGGCCGCCTGGTAGGCCGCGATCGCGTCGAAATCGAGGTGGATGAGATCGTTCAGCAGGCTGACGGTCTTCTTCGGGTCGCTCATCTCGGCCATGGCTCGCTTCCTTTCCGGCACCTCTGGGTTGGTACCGCTCCAGGAGCGCGAACGAAGCGAAGCGCGTGCCGCGCTCGCTGAGCCATGACCCTGGCACTCGACTTGCGATCGCCACGGCGGAGGCAGCCATGTGGGCGGAGGCGATCTTCACGAAGGACGACCTGAATGAGGTGGCGGCTCAGCTCTTCCCGCTCCGGATCGCGCTCGGGAACGACGGCCACGTGCTCCTCTCCGAACATCGCGAGCTCTCGCTTCAACCGGGCGTCGGGCTCCGCATGACCATCTCGGCGGAGATAGGCTGGCCGGTCCTGGGGGTCGAGGTGCCCGTCTCGGTGCGCGCGGCGACGCTCGAAGTCCGCCCCGAGATCGTCGAGACCCCGGGCGGCGACATGCTCGCCTTCAAGCTGCACCTCGAGGGCATCGACGTCTCGGTCCTGCCGGAGTTCATCGATCGCGGGGTCGTCGATCTCGTGAACAGCGAGCTCGAGGCCAAGCACGTGGAGCTCTCCTGGGGATTCACGAGGACCTTGAGCCACGTCTTCGATCTGCCGGACGCGCTGCTCACCACCGGGGCGCTCGATCTCCGGGCCGTGTCGGGGCGGGTCAAGGTCACGAGCGAGGCGCTGGCGCTCGCCGTCCTCTTCCGCGCGAGCGTCGAGCCGCGAACGGCGAAGCCGGTCTCCCGCATCGACGGCGCCCCTCTGCCAGTCCCGCGACGGGCCGAGGCCCCGCGGCCCCGCAGCCCGGCGCTGCCGTCTCCGGTCGTCCGTGGGGTGCTCGGCGCGCTCGCCCTCGCGGTGGGAGGCGGGCTCGTCGCGCTCTTCGCGAGAGGCCGGCGCCGGCGCACGTTCCTCGACCACCTGCGGGCGATCGCATCATGACCCTCGTCGCCTTCATCGTCCTCGTGGCGGCGTTCGCCGCGTTGCTCACGGTGCACGTCACCCTCGCCTACGGGCTAATCCGCCGGGGGCCGCGGTGGCATGCGCCGGTGGCCTTGGTCGTGGCGCCGCTCGCGCCGTGGTGGGGCTGGCAGGCGCACATGCGCGTCCGCGGGGCGCTGTGGATCGCGGCGGCGGCGGTCTACGCCGTGGCGCTCGCCGTCTCGCTTCACGGCTGAGCCGGGCCCTCACGGGGGCGACCGCCGTCACGGCGACGAGGAGGGCGGCTCCTCGGGCGCCTGCGGCTTCGACGTCGGCGGCGTCTTGACGTTGCGTCCGGTGTCCTCGGGGTCGCCTTCGGGATCGACCACGGTCTCGCCCGACGCAGTCGCCAGCGCGAGCGGCGGCGGCGGCGCCATGAGCGCCCCTGTGGCGTCATGCCACGTGCTCGGCGCGTAGAACGGCGTGCCGTCCGAAGCGCGCACGACGACCCATGGCGAATAGGTCGCGCCGGGCGGGACGGTGACCCAGCGTCCGAGCAGCCAGTACCAGCGGTCGTGCCGCCGCACCCATTCGCCGTCGACCCACGCATCCGCCGCCTTCGGGCGGGCCGGGACCGTCTCGACGCGTCCCGGCGGCGGCGCGTAGTCGATGGCGGTGAGCGCGTTCGTTGCTTGAGGCGCATACGGCGGATGAGGCAGGCCGCCGCACGACGTGATCACGAGCAGCAGCCCGGGCCATTTCCGCATCAGGCCCAGGCGCAAGCACGAAGGGGACCGCGGCCACTATGTCTTTCGACTCGACGACTCTCGACCGGCGAGCGCATCGCCGCTCGCTCCTTCTGTGCTGCGTGGCTTGTCTCGCCCTGACCGCCTGCAGCCGCATTCCGCCCGGCCGCTCGGCGGTCGACTCGGTCCGCATCCTCAACGCGAAGGACGTGAAGCCGAGCGAGACCGAAGACCAGCTCGGCACCGTGGCCTCGACCAAGTTTCTCTTTCTCTTTCAGGGCATCGCCTACGACTACTCGATCTACGACGAGACGGTCCTCCAGCGCGACATGGCGCGCGTCGAGCGGTTCTATCGCTCGAAGGGCTTCCTCGGCGCGCACGCCCGCGTGGCGCGCGTCCTCCAGGTGTCGAACCGGCACGTGCGCGTCGAGATCGTCGTCGACGAGGGGCCGGCGACGCTCAATCGAAATCTCGTGGTCGTCGGCCTCGAGGGTCTTCCGAAGGCCGTCGCGGACGCCGTCACGGCGGCGGCGAAGGGCGCGCTCGTCCGTGGGGAGCGCTTCGACGAAAAGAAGTTCAAGGACTCGGAGGCCGCCGTGAAATCGGCGCTCACCGACCGCGGCTACGCCTACGCGACGGTCGACTCGCAGGCCGAGCTCGATGTGGGCACGCACACGGCCGACTACGGGTTCCGCGTCGTTCCCGGTCCGACGGCGGTCTTCGGCCCCATCACGTTCACCGGGCTCGACCCCGACGGCGCGGGCCCGCGAAAGCAGGAGATCCCCGAGGCGCCGCTGCGCCGCGCGATGGACCTCCAGGCGGGCCAGCCGTACTCCACCGCCGAGATGGGCTACGCCACCCAGGCGCTCCTCGATCTCGGCGTCTTCAGCGCGGTCGAGATCGTCCCGACGCTGCCCGAGCCGCCGCCGGCCGACCACGTGGTCCCGCTGACGGTGAAGGTCCAGCCGACGCGACTGAGGCAGGTCACCCTCGGCGGCGGGCTCGAGATCGACGAGATCAAGACGGACCTTCACCTCGTCGCCGGGTGGGAGGACCGCAACTTCCTCGGGGGGCTTCGCGACTTCAACGTCAACTTCAAGCCGGGCGTCGTCCTCTACCCGGTGCGCATCGACAACCTGAAGGGACCCGTCAAGCCTCTGCCGGAGGAGTGGTTCAAGACGGAGCTGCGCCAGCCCGGCTTCCTCGAGGCGCGCACGACGGGCTTCATCCGGCCGCAGTTCAACATCTTCCCGCTCCTGGTCGAGGTGGACCCGCCGGCGAACGCGCCCGTCGTCGGATACCGCGAGATCAAGGTGCCCATCGGCGTCGATCGCACCTTCTGGAAGAAGCTCTTCGTGAGCCTCGACTACACGTTCCAGGCGGAGAACCCCTTCGCCTACGTGCAGAGCCTCGACGCGGCGCTCGAGACGGTGGTCCTCTCGTTCCCGGAGCTCGTCGCGCACCTCGACTTCCGCGACAGCCCGGTGCGTCCCCACAAGGGCATCTACCTCGGCAACAACTTCCAGGTCGCCGGAGGCATCTTCGGGGGAACGGCGACGGACGTGCGCGAGCAGCCCGAGGTCCGGACCTACCTGCCGCTGGCCCACGGCCTGACCTTTGCGACGCGGGCTTCCGTGGGTTTCCTGTTCTCCTCGAACTACGGCAAGAGCTGGAACCGCGAGCTCGAGAGCTCAGCCGCGAGCTCCGTGCAGGGGGCCGACCCGACCGCGCGCGCGCTGCTCACGCACGACACGCAGGTCATGTACTTCCGCGGCTTCTTCTCGGGCGGCCCGTCGACGAACCGCGGGTTTCCGATCCTCGGCGTCTCGCCCCACGGCGTCATTCCCTACCTCAATCCGGCCACGGCCTCGCAGCAGGTGCAGTTCAACTGCGATCCCTCGAACGCGAATTTCAACGCGACCGCCTGCTTTCTCCCCGTCGGCGGCTTCACCCTCTGGGAGTTCCAGAACGAGGTCCGCGCCGACATCTCGGGTCCCTTGTCGATGGCCTTCTTCTGCGACATGAGCGACGTCTCGCCGAACGAGAGCGACATCCGTCTCGGCCATCTGCACCTGTCGTGCGGCGTCGGCGCCGCGTACGACACGCCCGTCGGGCCGATCCGCGTCGACCTCGGCTATCGCGTCCAGCCTCTCCAGGTGCTCGGTTACAAGAGCGAGAACGCGGCGGCGGCGGCGGACCCCGTCAACGGCACGCAACCGACCATCCTCGGCCAGCCGATCGCCATCGCGATCGGGATCGGGCAGGCGTACTGATGCGCGTGCTGCGCTGGGCCGGTGCGGGCTTCGGCACGCTGGTCGTCTTCGTCCTCGCCGTCGTCTGCGGCGTGCTCGTCCACCTGAACACGCCGTCCGGGCGGCACCTCGTCATGTACGAGGTGAACACCCTGCTCGCGCCCTCGTTCAAGGGTCGCATCCGGGTGGACCGGCTCGGACAGCTCAGCGTCTTCGGGCTCTCGGGCACCGACGTCACCATCGAGGACCCCACCGGCCGGCCGGTCATCGTCGCCACCGGGGTGCGCGTGCGGGTCGCCAGCTTGGACGTGCTGCGCTCGGTGCTCCTCGTCAAGCACGAGCCGCTGACCGTGAAGCTGACGGCGGCGTCGATGGACACCCTCGACGTCCGCCTCGACACGGACGCAAAGGGCCAGCTCGAGCTCGTGGACGCCTTCGCGCCGCGGACGCCGAGCCCTCCCACGCCGCCCAACCCGAACGCGCGAGGGTTCCGCATCGACATCCCCGGCATCGCCTGGAGGCATGCCCTCGTCCACGGTCAGATGCCGGGCGCGCCTCCCATCGACGCCGACATCGACGACTTTCGCGGCTCGTTCTCCTATGGCCCCGACGCTCTCGAGGGCACCATCGCGACGTCGCGCATCGCGGCCCGCCGCATCGCGAACGGGGCCGACGTCGACGGCTCGCTCGAGGCGCACGTCCGCGATCCGTCCGATCCGAAGGCCAGGCCCGACGCGCGCGTGCACTGGGAGGGCGTGGCGGGCGGCATCGAGAATTCGCTGCGCGCCTCCCTGGAGAACGACCGCCTCGACGCGGTGCTCGACGTCCCGCGGACGGAGCCCGCGAACATCCGGGCTCTGTGGCCGGCCTCTCCCATCGAGCGCCCGACGCGCGCCCACGTCGAGGCGCACGGCCCCCTCACCGAGCTGGACGTCGGTGTCGCGGCCGCCCTCGGCGACGCGTCGCTCGACGTCCGCGGACAGCTGTCGGTCGGCGACGAGAAGACGGCGAGGCTCGCCCTGGAGGCGAGGGACATCGACGTCCACCAGCTCGCCGCGTCCGCCCCGACCAGTCGGCTCGGGCTGATGGGGGAGGTCTTCGCCGACGTGAAGCCGGACGGGGCCCTCTCCGGCGACGTCGACCTGCGGTTCCTGGGAGGCAAGGTCGGCACGAACGCGCTGCCCCCGGCGACGATCCGCGGCTACGGCGCCCGCTCGGCCGCGAAGCAGATGAGCGGCGACGTCGCCCTCGTCGTCGACGAGCCGGGGGCGCCGACGCACGTCGACCTCCGCGCGTTTCCGAAGGGCGAGTCGTCGGCGGTCGACTTCGAGCTCGTCGCGAAGTCCATCGACCTCGATCGCGTGCCCGAGCTCCACCATGCCGCGCGCGGAAGCCTCGGGATCTTCGCCACGGGGCAGCTCGACGTCGGCGCGATGACGGTCGAGGCCAGGCTCGACGCGAAGGGCGACGGGCTCGTCCAGGGTGCGACGCGCGTGGCGAGCGTGTCGGTCGACGGGCGCGCCTCGGGGTCCGTCGTCGCGCCGCAGCTCGGCGTCGCGGTGCGTGCGCAGGGCATCGTCGCCGGCGGGTACCGCTTCACGTCGGCCTCCGTCGACGCGACGGGCAAGGCGACCGCGCCGCACGTGACGACGTCCGTCCGTGGGCCCGACACGCCCGACGTCGACGCGAGCGCCGATCTCGACCTGCGCCACGGGGTCACGATCGGCGCCGCGCGCGTGGCGCTCGCGCGACGGGGCGAGCACGCGCTCGTCACCGCGCGCAGGGTGACCCTCGGCGGCGGGGACCTTCGCGTGGACGAGGGCCGGATCGAGGGCCTCGGCAAGCCTCTGACGGCCGACGTGGAGATGACGCGGCGGAACGTGCGCGTCCTCGCGACCACGCAAGGGCTCGACCTCGGGCGCGTCGCACGGCTGGCGAACCTCGAGAAGACCCTCGAGGGCGGGACGGTGTCGCTCGACACGGACCTCCGCCTGCAGCGGCGCGCAGCCCAGGGCCGGCTCACGCTCGATCTCGAGCGGGTGTGCGTGGGAAAGGTCCAGGACCTCAACGGGCACGTCCAGATCGCCCTCGACGGGCGCAAGGTCGGCGCCAAGGTGCACCTCGACGCCGACGCCGTCGGGTCCGTCGACGTGGATGCGCCGAACGTGGAGCTCGGCAGCGCCGACGTGGATTCCCTCGCCGCGTGGAAGGGAGCGTGGGGAGCCGTCGACGTCGACGCGAACGGCGACCTCGCCAAGGCCCTCGCGCTGGTGCCGCCCGAGGACCTTCCGGTCAGCGCGGCGCGGGGCAAGGTGCGCTTCAAGGCTCACCTGGCGCGCGACGACGACCACGACTTCACGCCGGACGTCAGGTTCTCCGTGAGCACGGACCAGCTCGCGCTCGCGGCGAAGACCCCGATGGCGCGCGACATCGACGGCGTCCTCGTCTACCCGCCTCCCCCGTGGCACATCGAGGGCATCGATTTCATCGTCGACGCGCGCGTCGACGGCGGCACCGGCGCCCTGCGGTTCACGGGGCAGGCGCACGACGGCAAGGGCCCGCTCGCCAAGCTCGACCTCGACTCGCCGCACCTCCCGTACGCCGAGGCGCTCCACGGCGGCGCCGCGCTCGCCGACCGGCTCCGGACGACCGCGTTCGACGCCCACCTCGTCATCCCCGAACGCGGCCTCGGAGAGGTCCCGCCCATCCTGAAGCAGTCGTACGTGACGGGGCGCGTGCGGGCGGACGTGCAGGTGTCGGGGCCGATGCGGACTCCGAAGGTGCTCGTCACCGCGGCCCTCGGTCACGTCGCCTACGCCGGGAACGGTCCGCGGGCGAAGCCCCTCGATGTCGACCTCACCGCCCGCTACGACGGGTTTCGCGCGACGGCGTCGGTGAAGGCTCGCTCCGCCGATCGCGAGATGCTCGACCTCGAGGCCCAGGGGGACGCGGCCATCGCGGAGCTCCTCGGCTCCGGAAAGCCCGGGGCCGGCGGCGCGCCGTTCGCGTGGAAGTCCTCGGTCCGCGCGCACCTCGCCGGCTTCCCGATGGATTCCATCGCGGCCCTCGACGACAAGCTCGTGAAGGGCACGCTGAGCGGCGACCTCGCCGTGGTCGATCTCCACGAGAACGCGCGCGCCGCCGCCAGCCTCACCATCGACGAGCTCAGCGTCGGGAGCTTCGCCTACAAGTCGGCCCTCATCCAGGCGACCGCCAACGGCCGGATCATCGACGGCACGGTGCGCGTGGACCAGACCGACGGCTTCCTCGAGGCCAAGGTTCATGCCCCGGCCTCCTGGGGCGCGGCGCTCGCGCCGGCGCTCGACCCGACCGAGCCGCTCGACCTCGATCTCGGCTCGAAGAACTTCCGCATCGGGGCCTTGCTGCCTTTCCTCGACGGGACGTTCGACGAGCTCGACGGACGCCTGGACGCGCGGACGCACGTCCGCCTCGATCCGAAGACGAACACGGCGCAGGCCAGCGGGACCATCGCGCTGTCCCGAGGCACCGTCGAGGCCTCGGCCGGCGGCGGGGAGCTGCACGACATCACGGCGAACTTGAAGCTCGCGCCGAACGGCACGATCACGCTCGAGAAGCTGACGGCGAGGGGCCTGACCGGGCAGCTCCAGGCCACCGGCAGCGCCAAGCTCGACGGCACGAGCCTGCAGTCCGCGAAGATCGACATCGACATTCCGAGCAAGTCGCCCATCCCGCTGACCGCGGGAGGCACCGACATCGGCAACGTCGACGGCAAGATCCAGCTCACCGAGCTCACGTCCGAGGGCGGCAAGGCCATGGCCGTGAAGGTCGCGGTCCCGAAGATGCGCGTCGCGCTCCCCGAGGGCGCGGCGAGCAATCCCCAGCCGCTCGGCGAGATGCCCAAGGTCCGCATCGGAGCGCACCGCGGCCATCCGGAGAAGTTCGTCCTCTTGTCCATCGATCCCCCGAAGAAAGCGGCGCCGCCGAGCCCGAACAAGACGTCGACGAAGCTCACGCTCGAGGCACAGCTCGGCGACGTGCAAGTGACGAAGGGAACCGAGCTCGCCGTGGACCTCGACGGCAAGGTGAACGTCGTGGACACCGGAACGGCGCAGGTGACCGGGCAGATCCACCTGAAGCGCGGCGGCGTGCTCAACGTGCAGGGGAAGAAGTTCACCGTGGAGGACGGCACGGTGACCCTCGTCGGGCCCGATCCGTCGAACCCCGAGGTGGTGGTCAAGGCGAGCTGGACGGCGCCCGACGGCACGATCGTGTACGCGGTCTTCGACGGTCCTTTGAAGACCGGGAAGGTGACGCTCTCCTCGGAGCCGACGCTCCCGCAGCAGGAGATCGTGGAGCTCCTCCTCTTCGGCACCGCCGACGGCGCACAGGCGCAGTCGCCCACCGGGACGCCGGCCAACAGCGCCATCGGCACGGCGGGAGGCGAGGCGGCGCAACCGCTGAACCACATGCTGGGCCAGCTCGGCCTCGGCGCGGTGACCGCGAACGTCGACACGACGCAGGCCTCCAACCCTCGGCCCGAGGTGCAGATTCAGATCGCGAAGGCCATCACGCTCCAGATCGCCGTCGTCCTCGGACAGCCGCCGCCCGGCGTGAACCCCGACCGCACGCTGCTGACGGTCGACTGGCGCTTCCTCACGAAATGGTCCCTGGCGTCGACGGTAGGGGACGCAGGGACGACGATCTTCGACCTGCTCTGGCAACGGAGATACTGAAATGACGGTCGCCACCTCGCCGCCCCCCGATCGAGCCGATTGCAAGGCGCCCGAGCCGGAGCGCCATCACGGGCCGCGTGTCCTCGTCGACTGGGTGAAGGTCATCTGGTGCGGCATGAACGAGTCGCGCACGCTCGGGCTCGCCGCGGAGATGTCGTTCTGGCTCTTCTCGGCGCTCCTTCCGCTGGCGGCCGTCGCGGGTCTGGTCCTCGCGCGCCTGGCGCTGTCGCGCGGCGATCTGGCCGCGTCGATGCTGGGCTCGACGCCGCCGGCGGTGCGTGAGCTCGTGGTCGCGCAGCTCGGACAGGTGGCCAAGTGGAACGGCGGCGCCGTCGCGCCGGTGGCGGCGGTCGTATTCGTGTGGCTGGCGTCGAGCGGCGTCCACGCCGTGTTCGATGCGCTCGAAGTCCAGGGCGGCGCCGCGCGCCCGTGGTGGAAGAAGCGCCTCCTCGCGCTCGGGACTTGCCTCGGGCTCTCGGTGGGCGTCGCCGTGCTCGCCCTCCTCAGCACGGGCCTCGGATGGCTCTTCCACCTCGCAGGGTCCAGCTTGCCGCACGCCCTGACGTTCTGGGAGGGCCGCCTGTTCGCCGCCGTCGTGCGCGTCGTCGTCGGCGTCCTCATCGGCTTCGGCCTCGTCGCGGGGCTCTACGCGGTGGGGACGCCCCGGGTCGGTCGTCGTGTCATCGTTCCGGGCGCGCTCCTCGCCGTCGGGCTCTGGGCGGCGAGCGGGCTCGCCTACGGCCTCTACGTGCGCGTGCTGGGGACGGGCAATGCCTACCAGGCGGGGCTCGGGATCATCGGCGTGACGATGATGTCGCTCTACCTCTTCTCCCTCGCGCTCCTCATCGGCGCCGAGCTGAACCGAGCCGTCGCCGACCGTCGGCGCGGTCGCGAGGGCGCCACCCTCAACTGAGGCCGAGGCGGAATCGCCGCGTGCGCTCGTAGACGCGCAGCGCCGAGACGGCCACGCCGACGAAGAGAGGCCCGAGGAGCAGGCCGATGACGCCGAACAGCTTGATGCCTCCGAAGAGGGCCACGAACATCAGCCACATCGACATGCTCTCGCCCCGGCCGACGAGGCGCGGGCGGACGCCGTAGTCGCAGAGCAAGACGACGATGATCGCGCCCCATACGAGCACGAAGACCCCTGAAGCCGTGTGGCCCGTCGCGATCAGCACGATCCCCGCCGGGACCCACACGAGCAGCGTGCCGAACGCCGGCACGAGCGAGACGACGCCTGTGATCGCGCCGAGCAGCGCCGGCTCGGGCACGTGCCCGATCCAGTACCCGACGCCCGACAAGATCCCCTGGATGAGCGCCGTTCCGAAGTTGCCGATGACGACGGTGCGCCCCAGCCGCTGGATCTCGCGCATGAGGCGGCGGGTGTGGTGCGGGTTGATGGGCATGAGGTGCTCGGCGCGGCGCTCGATGCTGGGCCAGTTGCGGAGAACGAAGAACATGGTCGTGGCCATGAAGAAGAGCGCCAGGAAGGCGTCGGCCAGGATCGCGAAGAGCTGCGCGGCCCAGCCGGCCACGTAGGTCGCGAGGCTCCCGATCTCGTTGCGGAGGTGGCTGGCGAGGGTCTGGGCGTCCACGTGAAACGGAGCGAGCGGTCGCGCGAGCTCCTGGAGGAACATCTCCCCGCGGCCCCCGGGGGCGAGGTCCTGCGGAAGCCCCGAGACGACCGACATGCCCTGGAGGACCAGGAGATAGACGAGGACGCCGACCGCGCCGGCGACGACCGTCGAAGCCGCCGCCGTCAGACCGAGGGCGACGAGGACCGGCCGATGCGTCTTGCGGACCAGCGACCTCGACGTGTGGTGGAGCGTGAAGGCCAGCAACGTCCCGACGACGACGCCGATGCCCACCGGCAGCACGACCCAGAGGATCACCGCCGTCGCGAGGATCGCCATGACTCCGAGCGCGCGCGACTCGGCGGGGGCGTAGTGGGCGGTCACCTCGCGGGCGCGCGCGTGGGCGGCGTCGACCGGCGTGGGCTCGGGCTCGTGGACGGACACGGAATCGCCATCCGCAAACGTCGGGCCATGCCGTGCGTGCGGTGGCGAAGCGGCACACGTGGTCATGTTCGCCACACGCGTGGCGCCATGCGCGCCACTCCTCATGCACAGAACGCCGGGTCGAGCGCGGTCCCGCTCTTGCCTACCCGGCGGAGCTTGGAGGCATCAATGGTCGCGAAGAAGAGCTCGAGAAAGTCCAGCAAGGGTGCGAGCAAAGAGGTCGGGGAGGCGATGCACGAGCGAAAGCGTGGCTCGCTGCGGTCGGGACGATCGGCAAAGCGGGTCTCGAGCCGCAAGCAGGCGATCGCGATCGGCATGAACGAAGCGCGCCGCAAGGGCAAGAAGGTGCCGAAGAAGAAGGCGAAGTAGACCCCTCGCGGAACGAGCCCCGCCGCCACACGGGATCGGTCCGGTCCCGTGCGGCGGCGCGTCTACCGCGACGGCTTCGGGCGCTCGCGTGGCTTCTTTCGCCGAGCCGCGCCGTGGAGGAAGAGGTCGACGACCGTCGAGGCGTCCTCGTCCACGTCGGCCGTCCCGTCGGCGAGGCTCGAGAGGACGAAGGCGCGGATCGTCCCGCCGAAGAAACGCACGAGCGCGTCGCCCTGGAGAGGCTCGAGATCGCCTGACGCGATGCCCTCCTCGACGAGCGCCCCGAAGACGCCCCGCAGGCGCTCGACGTGTCGGAGTCGCTTGGGAGTGGCGCGCGCGCCCGGGGCCACGGTCCCCGCGAAGAGACCCTGCTCGTTGGCGATGGCGAAGAAGGCCCGGTGCGCGCGGACGTACGCGAGGACCCGCGCGACGCGCGCGCGGAGGCGGACGTCGAACGGTCCGAGGTCGTCCCGCACGGGATGGAGCTGCGAGACCATCTCCTCGGAGCGCTGCTCGAGGAGCGCGCCCAGCACGTCGTCCTTGTCGTCGAAGTGGTTGTAGACGGTGCCCACGGCGATGCGCGCGCGCTCGGCGATGTCCTGGATGCGCGCGCCGTGAAACCCGCGCTCGGCGAACACCGCCTCGGCCGCGTCGAGGATGGCGTTGCGAAAGAGCGCCCGGGCCTCGTCGCGTCGCCGCAGCGGCTCGGTGTTCATCGCATGAATCGTTGTTCATCTCGCGAGAGTGCGCAAGGGGGAGCCTCAGCGGCAGGCGAGGCGCTCGAGCCAGCTGCCTCCGGCGTCGACCCAGGACAGCCAGAGAGCGCCGTGCGCGTCGGCGGCGAGCGCGAGATCCGTCAGCTTGCTGGAGGTCGCCAGGATGTCCCGTCCGGTGAACGCACCCTCCGCCGTGACGGTCCCCACCTCGAGCACCTTCACGGAGCCCGGGTCGGCGCCCTGCGGGCGCACGCGAGCGACCCACGTCTTGCCGCCCTCGATCACGGCGGCGACGGCGGCCGGATCGAGCCCGTTGGGGTACATCGACCAGACGACGGGCTCGTCGACGTGGGTCGGCTCGTCGAGGCGCACGAGCGCCATGCCGAACGAGCCGATGTCCTTCGCGATGGGCAGGAGGGCCCAACCGGGCCCGCTCGCCGGGAGCGCGAGCGCCGCGGCAGTGCGATGGTCGCCCGGCCCCCCCACGAAGACGACCGCGTCTTCGCCGAGGAGCGCGTGACCCTCGAACGTCACCGGCCGCGCGTGGACCGCGGTCAGCGCCGCCCGCGCGTCGACCGCGAGGGCCAGCACCGCGGCCTTGCGCGGCGCGAAGACGAGGGACGTGGCGCCGCTTCCGTCCTCCGAGAGGCGCACGGGAACGTCGTCGTCGACGGCCAGCCACGCCTCGCTCACCCAGCCCTCGCTCGTCTGACGGCTGGCGAGATATCCGAGCGCCGCGTGGCTCCCCGCGAGGACCGCCGCGGCGACGCGCGAGCCGCTGCGGCTGCTGGCGACGACGCGATCGCCGCCTCCGTCCCGCCCCGTGCGATGAACGGCCCCGGTGCGGTCGGCGCAGAAGACGCGATCGGCCGCGACGGCGCAGGCGACGGCGTAGCCGGGCGCGGCGCCTCCCTCGGCCGGCTCGCGCGCCGGGGAGGCCGTCGACGCGGCAGGCACGGGCGGCGGTGGAGCGGTCGCGAACGATGTGGTGCGTGGCTTGCCGTCGCTGTTCATGACCACGTCGACCGACTCGCCCCGGACGGAGAGCGCGGCGGGAGACCGGACCGGGAGCTCGATGGGGCCGCGAAGCACGCGGCAAGCGCCCGCTCCCGCGTCGACCCCGGGCATCGCCGCGGTCGCAGACGGCGCGGGCCGCGGAGGCGCGGA
Organism: Polyangiaceae bacterium; assembly: GCA_036501935.1. GTDB lineage: Bacteria > Myxococcota_A > Polyangia > Polyangiales > Polyangiaceae > Palsa-1150. The sequence continues at coordinate 17,277 of DASXZL010000039.1, forward strand.
CGAGGCCGGGGGAGCTGGCACTGCGCTGGAAGCGACCGCGGACGGGGCCGACGTCGCCGGAGCGGAGACGGCCGGCTGGGCGGCCGACCCGCTGCCGGGCGATCCCTTGCACGCGGCCAGGACCGCGAATACGAGCCACCGCGGCGCGCGCACCTCCCTTTTGTACTACGCTTGATGGCGCGGAGGTGCGATTGACCGGCGAACTCGAGCTCGCGGCAGAATCCGACGCACCGCGCGCCGTCGGTCGCATGCTGGCGGGTCGTTACCGGATCCAGAGCGTCCTCGGCGAGGGAGGCATGGCCATCGTCTACGAGGGGGAGCACGTCGCCCTCGGAAAACGCGTCGCCATCAAGCTCGTCCAGTCGCTCTTCGCCAACGACGACGAGATCGTCCACCGCTTCGAGCGTGAGGCGCGCAGCGCGAGCGCCGTCGAGAGTGAGCACATCGTCCACGTCTTCGACGTCGGCGCCGATCCGGATCTCGGTCTCTTTCTCGTGATGGAGCTCCTCAAGGGGGAGGACCTCGCGCGCGTCCTCACGCGACGCACGCGCCTCGACCCCGTCTTCGCCTGCGGGCTCGTCAAGCAGGCCGCGCAGGGCCTCGAGAAGGCGCACGCGGCGGGCATCGTCCACCGCGACCTCAAGCCCGCCAACGTCTTTCTCGTCGAGCGCGACGACGGCACGACGCTCGTGAAGCTCGTCGACTTCGGCATCGCCAAGATCGTCCGTGACGCCCACGACGCGCGCTTCGCCCGCAGGGGAATCACCCGGAGGGGGACGGCCATCGGCACGCCTCAGTACATGTCCCCCGAGCAGGCGCAGGCCCTCGAGACGGTCGACCATCGCACCGACGTCTTCTCGCTGGGCGCGGTGCTCTTCGAGGCCATCGCCGGCCAGCCGTACATGCCGGAGCGTCCGACCTACGAGCAGACCATCTTGCAGCTCGTGTCCACGACCGCGCCACTCCTCAGCACGGTGGTACCGGACATCCCGCCGGCCCTCGACCGCCTCGTGGCCGACATGCTCGAGCACGACGTGACGCGGCGCACGCCGAACATGCGGGCGGTGCGCGAACGGCTGGAGGGCGTGTACCCGGAGCTCGCCGGCTCGACGGTGAAGCTCAAGTCCCTGCCGCCGGGCTCGTCGCCCTCGCTCGAGCGCTACGTGGTCCACGGGAGCGCGGCGCCGCTCGGCCCCACGGTCAGCGGCACGAGCGCCGCCATCGCGCTGCCGAAGACGCGGCGACCCTTGCTCTACGTTGCGGCCCTCGCGGTGGCCCTCGGCGCGCTCGTCGGCATCGCCGCCATGTGGTCGTCGCGGGGCACCGACCGCGTCGCCGCTCCGGTGGCCACGATCGCCCCCGCGGCTCCGCCGCCGGTGCTGGCCGTCATTCCTCCGCCTCCGCCCGAGGCTGCGCCGACTCCTGCCGCGCCCACGTCCGCGACCGCGTCCGCGCCTTCGGCCCTTCCCCCCTCGTCGGGCTCCGCGCCGGCGGTGAAGACGGGTCACGCGAGGCCTCGGGACCAGGTCGGGGCCGCGGGAATCTCGTCGCAATTCTGAGGCTTCGGCTACCCTCATGGGTCGATGCGCGCCCGCTCGCTCGTCGCGGCCCTCGCGATCGCCTTCGGTCGCGTCGTCGTGCCTGCGCCCGTGCTCGCGGCCCCTCCCGCTCCGGCGGCTCCCGCGGCGACTCCCGCCGAGCTCGCGGCGGCCAAGAAGCTCTTCGCGACGGGGCTGAAGCTCTACGACGAAGGCTCGTTCCGCGAGGCGCTCTCCGCGTTCTCCAAGGCCAACGCCATCGCGCCGCGCGCGAGCCTCCAGCGCAACATCGCCCAGTGCCATCGGGACCTGAAGGACTTCGCCTCGGCCTACGACGCGTACGGCGTGCTTCTCGCCCGCTACGGCGCTTCGCTGAGCGCCGCCGACAAGCGCTCGGTCCAGCACGCCATCGACGAGCTGGCGACGCTGACGGGGACCATCCGCATCGCGATCGCGGAGCCCGGCGCGCTCGTCTCGCTCGACGATCACGAGGTGGGCAGGACGCCGCTCGCGGGTCCGCTCCGCGCGAACCTCGGCGCGCACGTGATCACCGTCGCCAAGCCCGGCTTCGAGACCATTCGCAAAGAAGTGAAGCTGAGCGGCGGGGACGAGGCCACCGTCGCGGGCCCCCTCGAGCCGGAGGTGACGACCGGGCACCTCGTCGTCGACGCGCCGCCCGACGCGAAGGTCGAAGTGTTCGTCGACGGGACGGACGTGGGCCCCGCGCCCTGGGAGGGCGACGTGAAGCCCGGCGCCCACGTCGTCGAGGCGCGCGGGGCCGACAAGCTCGCCTTGCCGAAGCAGATCGACGTCGCGCGGCACGAACGCGCGGAGATGGCCCTCGAGCTCACGTCGGCCACGGGGCGCGTCCAGATCGACACGCACACGGCGGACGCGGCGATCGCCATCGACGGCGCGCCGGTCGGCAAGGGTGTCTGGGAGGGGACGCTGCCCGCGGGGGAGCACCAGTTGAGCATCGAGGCCGCCGGCTTCCGTCCGTACAAGCGCCCGTTCTTCGTGCACGCCGGGGAGACGTTCGCCGAGGACGCGCGCATGGAGAGCGAGACGTCCGCGACCGCGCCGAACTACGAAGGACTGTACTCGGGCCTCGAGTTCTTCGGCTTCGCCACGCCGTCGGGGGCGAGCAACGGCATCGCGAAGGACTGCCCGGCGGCGCCCTGTCAGTCGTCCAGCCCGCTGGGCGCGGGGCTCGGCGTCCGCTTCGGGTACGCGTTCGGCTGGGTGGCCGTCGAGGGGATGGTCCTGGGATCGTACGACTACTCCACGGCGAGCGTGACCTACGCCAACGGCGGCGCCAACGACGTCGGGCGCACCGAGAGCTACTCCTTCCATCGCTTCGGCGGCGGCGGGGCCATCGGCGCTCGCTTCGCCACGAAGCACCCGCACATCCGGTTGACGGGCGCGCTGCTCGGCGGCTTCGAGACCATGGGGAACATCTTCAAGCAGGACGCGAGCACGACGGCGGGCGAACCGTCCGGGTCCGCGGAGGAGACCTCCGCCACGAAGACCTACACGGCGCCGCTGCTCGTGGCCGACGCCGGGGTGCTGGTCGGCTGGGCCAACGGCGCGAAGCTCCACGTGTCGCTCGTGACGATGCTCCAGTTCGTCGGCGGCGCCGTGATGGCGCCGGCGCTCGGCTCGACCTCCCTCGGGACCGGGGGCTCGTTCGTCACGCCGTCCCTGCAGGTGGCGCAGGGCACGCAGGTTTTCCTCGGGCCGATGATCGGGTTCGACTTCGGGCTCTGACGGCCCTCGGGCCTCACCGGGACGAGCGCGAAGGCAGGGAGGACAGGTCGTCCACGCAGCGTAGAACGACGTCCACGGCGGCGGCGGCGGCCGCGCGATGATGGGCGCGCCACTCTTCGCGTCCCCGCGCTCCGACCTCGTTGGCGACCCCGAGGGCCGCGGCGAACGGGATGCCGCGGGCCGCGCATGCAGCGGCCACGCCGTAGGCCTCGAGGTGCTCGACGTGGGCGGTGGTGGCTTGCGCGATGCGAGCCGCGGCCGCGTCGTCGACGGTGACGGCGAGCGTGGTGGCCACGTCGGCGGCCCGGGCGCCGGCGCGCAGGAGGACCTGGTGGGCGGCCGCGTGGGAGTCGGTCACGATCGACATGGGATCGGGGAACTGCGAGAGGCCGTGAACGACGGACGGATCCACGAGCCGGATGCGCCGCGCCGCGATCACCGCGTCGAGGGCGAGACCGCTGCCCGCGTACGCGCCGCACGTCCCGAGCAGCACCACCGCCGCCGGCTGCATCTCGGTGACCTGCATAGCCGCCCCGACAGCCGCCATCGGGAGCCCGATGCCGACGACCCGCGCCGCCACGTCGCGCCCCCCGAGCCGCGCGCGCATTCCGTCCCCCAGTACCGCCTTCAAGGGCGCGAGCTCCGGGTGAAATGCCGCGAGGAGGAGGAGGTCGCAGCCCACGTTCGGGTGACAGTGTACCTGAGCGTCCGTCGAGGCTGGTGGCTTGCCTCCCCGGGTCGAGCCGACTAGCCTTCGGGGGATCCGGATGCGTCTCTCCCTCCTCGCTCTGCTCGCCGCCTCCCCCACCGCCCTCGGGTGCGCCGGTGCGGTCTCCGGCACGGCCGACGGGGTGGACGCGGAGCCGACCACGACGACGAGCGCCGTCGTCGCCGTCGAACGCACGGCGGACTCGGCCGAGGGCTCCCGCGCGGAGGCCAGCGCCCGTTTCATCCGCGTCGTCGCGCCGTCTTCCACCGACGACGCCCTCCGCGCCATCGGCGCCTCCCTCGATCTCCCCCCCGGCGGAACCTGCGCCGCGCTCACCTCGCTCGCGGGCGCGCCGGGCACCCTCGTCCCGGTCGTCGAGCTGCTCGACGTCGGCGGGGTCACGCTCGAAGCCGACGGCGTGGAGACACGCCTCGGGGCCCGCCAGCTCCCGGACGTGACCGACGTGGTCAGCGGCGTCGTCTACGCGCGCGCGACCGATCCCTCGCTGCTGCCGACGTCCACGCGCTACGTGATCCACGTCGCCGGGGGCCAGGGCCTCGAGGCTTTCGACCTGACCGCCGCGGCGCCCGGGGATCCCGGCGAGGTGCAGGTGACGGGGGAGGAAGTGCCGGGGACGCTCGTCGCCTCGGGCGCGACCGTCGATCTCTCCTGGCCGGCCGACGTCGGTGTCGCCGATGACGTCGTCTACGTCGACATACGACCCAACGGGGTTCGCTGCGTGCTCGACGGGGACCGCGCGGGACACGGCAGCGTGTCGACGCTGTTCTTCGACGACGCGGGGACGCTCGTCGTGCACCGCCTGCGCCGCCAGCCGCTCTCGGCTCGGGGCATCGACTCGGGCGAGGTGCGCTTCGACTTCGCGCGGACCATCGCCTACGTCCGCCGCTGATTTCCGACGAACCAGGGCGACATGCGCGCGATCCGCCTGGCCCGACCCCTCGCCTGCGTGCTCGGGCTCGGCTCACTCGCGGCCACGGTGACCGCCCTGGGACAGCCGCCCGCGCGCGCGGCCAAGCACGCCCCTCCGGCCGCGGCGACGACGAAGCCCGGGAGCGCCGCAGCGGCCGCGTATCTCTCGGGAAGGCAGGCCCTCGTCGGATGGCACGCGCCGTCGACCCGGCCGGTCGCCCACGACTCGAGCGGCCGCCCCATGCTCACGCTGACCACCATCAACCACGGGGAGACGTTCTCCCTGGCGGCCGACGCGGACGACGGCGGATTCTCGTCGGCCGATCTCGACCGGACGGCCCACCTGCTTCGCGCAGCGGGCGGCGACGAGCACCCGCTCGATCCGCGCACTCTCGCGCTCGTCTATCGGATCCAGACGCACTTCGGCGTGCCGGAGATCCGCGTCGTCTCCGGATACCGTGTGCCCAAGCCCGGCTCGCGCTCGAACCACGGCAAGGGCCGCGCGGTCGACATGGTGGTGCCGGGCGTGCCGGACGAGGAAGTGGCGCGCTTCGTACGCGAGATGGGCTTCGTCGGCGTCGGCATCTACCCGACGAGCCAGTTCGTTCACGTCGACATCCGGCCGCGCAGCTACTTCTGGGTCGACTTCAGCGGACCCCGCATGAAAAACAGGGAACGCGGGATCCTCGGCGAGCTCGCCGCCAAGAGCGACGCGGCCGCGACGGCGCGCGGCCAGGCGGGGATCGAGCCGTACGGCGTGCTGACCGACGTGGACGCGGCGCTCCGGGCGCGCGGAGTGGCCGCCGCCGGGGCGCAGCCGGACGACGACGAGGACGACGAGAACTAGCGCGGAAAGACGCCGCGTCCCGCGCGGCTCGCCCGGATCAGAGCTTCGACGTCGCCAGCATCGAGCCGTTCGGAGCAGGCATCTTGGCCGGAGTGAAGTGCACGGCCACCGTCCTCGACGGGAGCGCCGCCATCACGGGCGACCGCGTCGACGACGTGCTGCGCACCGACGGCGTGAAGGTCCTGGCCGCGAGCACGGCGTGCGGCGCCGTCACGGTCACGCGACCCGCGGGCTCCCTCGCCGACGCGGAAGGCGCCCAGCCGAGCGACCCGCACAGAGTGAGCCCGGCGAGCAAGACGGGAACGACGAGACGACGAGCGGCGACATGCTGGTTCATGGCTTTCTCCTCGGACCCGCCGACATGGGACGAGCCTCGCAAACGCGGCAGTGCATCGCGTATGCCGCCGAGCAACGGCTGGGCTGTCGCGGACATCCGCGGCGTGGCGTGCGCGTCGCGGCTGTCGACCGCGACATGCCGTCACTCCATTCACGGACGCCGCCTCCGTCCTTCCACGACGCTCGCGAGCTAGACTCGGAGCTCGTGGACTCCGACGTCGCAGAGCTCGTTCGTGAGGAGCGCTTGCTCGACGCGGCCTCCCTGGCCAGTGTGCGAGGCGACGCGCTCCTCGCCAGTCAGCTCTACGAACGCGCCTGCGATTGGGCAAACGCCGCCGTCGAGGCGCTGCGGGCCGGAGATGCGCCGAGGGCTCTCGAGCTGGCCGCCCAGGCCGGCGACGCGCCGCTGGCAAAAGAGGCCGCCGCGCGGGTCCCCGCCGACGCCGCCGTGGCGACGGCGGCCAGACTCGTTCGAAGAGGTCACGACGGGCACGCGGCGAGAGTCCTGGAGGCGAGCGGGCACCCGGTCGAGGCGGCGCGCGCGTGGGAGCGCGCGGGCGAGCCGGTGCGCTCGGCGGCGCTCCTCGAGAACGCGAGCGATCCCGCCGGCGCCGCGCGCGTGCTGGAGAACGCGCTTCGACGCGATCCCGCCGCGTGGACGGTGGCGACGGCGCTCGGCGCGCTCCTCGCGCGGTTCGGCAAGCACGAGGCGGCGGTGCGCATCCTCCAGCACGTGCCCGGCGATGCGCCCGAGAGGCGCGAGGCGCTGGTCCATCTCGTCTCGGCGCTCGAGCGGCTGGGGCTGACGCGCGCCGTCGCGGACGCACGGGCGGAGCTCGAGGCACGCGGCGGGGCGACCGCCCACGACGACGAGCGCGGGACGGAAGCTCCCGTGCACCAGCGCGTCTTCGGCCGGTACGACGTCGTGCGCGAGGCCGCATCGTCGCCGAGCGCGCGCGTGCTCGAGTGCACGGACGTCGTGCGTGGAGAGCGCGTGGCCGTGAAGGTCTTCGCCGCGTGGGACACGCACGGAAGCGGCCGTGACGCGCTGGCGCGCTTCGAGCGGGAGGTCCGGACGATGCGCGTCCTCGACCATCCGAGCATCGTCCCTTTGCGTGACTACGTGCCGGAGGGTCCGGCCATCGTGCTCGCGTGGATGCCGGGCGGAACACTCGAGCGGATGCTCGCCACGACGGGCGCGCTCGCTCCGGCGCGGGCCGTCGAGATCGCGTCGGGCGTGCTCTCGGCGCTGGGGGAAGCCCACCGGCTGGGGATCCTGCATCGCGACGTGAAGCCCGCGAACGTCCTCTTCGACGAGGCCGGAGGAGCGCGCCTCAGCGACTTCGGCGTGGCCCACCTGGGCGACGTCTCGACCACGGCGACCGCGGGCGTCTTCGGAACGCTCGCCTACATGAGCCCCGAGCAGAGGGAAGGACGCCCGGCGACCGCGCGCAGCGACGTCTTCTCGGCCGGGACCATGCTCCGCGAGATGCTCACCGGCGAGAGGCCGGTGCAAGGAGAGCCGCCGCGCGGTCGCCCGAGCGATGCGCACAGAGAGCTCGACGCGCGCCACGACGCGCTCGTCGCCCGGTTGACGGCCGTCGACCCCGCGGCACGACCCGCCGACGCGTTCGAGGCGCGCTCGGCGTTGCTCGCGCTGCCGTGGCCCGGCACCGTGGATACGGTCGCCCGGCGTCTGCACGCCGAGAGGCAGCCCAGCGTTCGCCCGAGGGTCGGTCGTCTCCAGCCCGGGCCCGACGGAACGCTGCTCGACACGTGGACCGGGAGGCTCGTCGAGCGGGTCGACATCTCGGACCGAGCCGTCGCCCGGGCGCGGACGTTCGCCCGCGCCGATCACGCGGCGCTCCAGGCTGTCCTGCGCGTCGATCACGAGGACGGCGCCATCTGGCTCGATGCTCCCCGCGGCCGGCCGCTCACGCGCCCGCTCACCGCCGCCGAGCGCTCCCATCTCGCGGGTGCGCTCGAGGCGCTGCACGCCATCGGCGCGGTCCACGGCCGCGTCGACGCCGCTCACGTGCTCGTCGACGACTCGGGCGTGGTGCTGCGCTTCGAGGTGGAGCAGGAGGCGACGGCGACGGTGGACCGCGACAGACTGGCGCTCGCCAGGCTCTGATTCGAGCGCCGCGCGCGGCCGACGAGGGCGACCGCCGCCAGGACGATCAGCGCGCCCACGAGGCAGGTCGCCCCGAAGTGCTCGCCCGCGACGACCACGCCGAGGACGACCGCGATCACGGGATTCACGTACGCGTAGCTCGTCGCCACCGCCGGGCGAGTGTTCGCCAGCAGATAGGTGTACGCGCTGAAGCCGACCAGAGAGCCGAAGACGCAGAGATAGGCCAGCGCCGCGGCCGACTCGACCGAAGGTGCTCCGACCATGTGCTCGCCCAGGCCGACGCTGACGACGGCCATCACGGCGCCGCCCCCGATCATCTGGGTGGCCATTCGCATCACCCCTCCCGGGAGCGGCAATCGGCCGCTCGCCACGGACCCGAGCGCCCACCCCATGGGCGCGAGGAGCGCGCACGCCGCGCCTCCGGGGCTCGCGCGCAGCTCGCCGCCCAGGTTGAGGACCACGACCCCGGCGAGGCCGAGGACGACCCCGGCGAGCTCTTTCCGCGAGACGCGCGCGCCGAAGAGGCGGCCGAAGACCGTCACCCACAGTGGCATGCTGGCCACGAGCACCGACGCCAGGCCGGACGACACGGACTGCTCCGCCTTGTTGACCAGACCGTTGCCGACGACGAAGAAGAGCACCCCCGTCAGCAGCGCCGACCCCCACTCCCGCACCCGAGGGACCCGCTCTCCGCGTCCGCGCGCGAACGCGAAGAGGAGCCCGCCGGCGACGAGGAAGCGCGAGGCCCCGAGGAAGAACGGCGGGAACCCGTGGAGCGCGACGCGGATGGCGAGGTAGGTCGAGCCCCAGACGACGCAGACCACGGCGAAGGCGACGTAAGCGAGGCGCTGCTTGGCGCTCATGACGCCCAATCATGACACCGGATCCCGTGCAGAACAGATTCAGGTGAGTCATAGTGCGACCAGCACAGTCCGCCGCCCGGGGGACTGTGCTCCTCGCGGGGAAAGCCGCTGTATCTGTCCTCGATCGCGGCCCGTACGTAGAGAGGAGTGACGATGACGTCGACCGCCCGCCATCTCTACGAGGATCTGGCCGAGGATCTCACGGGGCTCATCGCGAAGGGCACGCTCCGCGCGGGCGACCGTCTCCCGTCGGTGCGGGTCCTCAGCGATCAGCGTGGCGTGAGCATCTCCACGGTGCTCCAGGCGTATCTGCTCCTCGAGAGCCGCGGCTTCGTCGAGACGCGGCCCCAGTCGGGTCACTACGTGCGCTCGACGCGCCTGGCGCTCGTGCCCGAGCCCCGGCCGCCGCGCCTCTCGTCCACGGCGACGAAGGTGACGGTGAGTGACCTCATCGCCCGCGTCTACGGCGCCTCGCGCGATCCCAGCATCGTGCTCCTCGGGGGCGGCTACATGAGCCCTGCCCTGCTGCCGACCGAGCGCCTCAACCGCGGGCTCGCGGCCGTCGCGCGCGCCGCGGGGGGCGCGGGCATCGCCTACGATCCGCCGCCGGGCCTCCCCGCGCTGAGACGCCAGGTCGCGCGGCGGGCGGCGGAGTGCGGCGTGGCTCTCCGGGCCGACGAGCTGGTGACGACGGTGGGCACGATGGAGGCGCTCCACCTGTGCCTCCGCGCCGTGGCGCGCGCCGGTGACACCATCGTCGTCGAGTCCCCCGCGTACTACGGCGTGCTCCAGCTCATCGAGAGCCTCGAGATGCGCGCGCTGGAGATCCCCTCCAACGCGGGCACGGGCATCGATCTCGCGCTGCTCGACGCGGCCCTTCGCCAGCAGCGAGTCAAGGCGTGCCTCGTCGTGACGAGCTTCTCGAACCCGTCGGGCGCGCTGATGCCGGACGACGCGAAGCGCGAGCTCGTCAAGATGCTGGTCCGGCGCGACATCCCGCTCATCGAGGACGACATCTACGGAGACCTGCACCACGACGGCGCGCGTCCCCGCCCTGCGCGCGCGTTCGACCGCCACGGCCTCGTCATGCTGTGCGGCTCGTTCTCGAAGACCCTCGCCCCCGGCTACCGCGTGGGATACGTCGCCCCCGGCCGGTACCGGGACGCCGTCGAGCGGCTGAAGTTCGCGCAGACGGTCGCCACGCCCACGCTGGCGCAGATGGCCATCGCCGACTTCCTCGAGAACGGAGGCTACGAGCGGCACCTCCGCCGGCTGCGGCGCGCGCTCTCGGATCAGGTGGCCCGCGTGAGCGAGGCCATCGCCGAGCACTTCCCGGCGGGCACGCGCATCTCGCGGCCACGCGGTGGATTCTTGCTCTGGGTCGAGATGCCGCCGGGCAAGAGCGCGCTCGAGCTCCACGACCGCGCGCTCGCGCAGGGGGTGAGCGTCGCGCCGGGTCCCATCTTCTCGGCGAAGCAGCGCTTCACGAGCTGCATCCGCGTGAGCTGCGGCTACCCGTGGTCGCCGGTCATCGAGCGCGGCGTGCAGACGCTCGGCCGGATCGCCGCGGAGCTGTAGCCGCTCAGAGGTCGTCGACGATCGCGTACACGAGCTCGCGCGGCTGACCGTCGCGCTCGTAGTCCACTCGCAGCTCGCTCGAGACTTCGAGCGACTCGAAGGCCGTCTGCGCCTGCTCGGGGTGCTCGATGGGGAACCCGTTGACGCGGACGACGACGTCCCCCGGCTTCAGGTCGACGCCGTGCCAGAACGGGGAGTCGCGCAGCGCCGCGATCCGGAAGCCGTGGAACTTGCCGCCCGCGAGCACCGGCTGGTCGGCGATCTCGACGTACTGCAGAAACGTCCCGAGCCCCTGCGAAACGACGTCGCGCACGACGGAGCGGGTGAGGTGGTGCTCGTCGAGGGGCGCGGGGGCCGCCGAAGGGGCGGGCCTGGACGCGGAGGCCGTCACGCGAGGCGGCGCCGCGGCGCCCCCGCAGGCGCCGAGCGTCAGGGCGAGGGCCAGGGAAGCGAGCGTGCGCATGCCGGAAACCTGCCCCGCGGGGTCGAAGGGGGCAAGTTTTCGGCGGTCCGCCGGCTCAGCCGCCGCGCGAGCGCACCTTGCGGAGCGCCGCCCCGAGGCGGTGATAGAGGGGCGTCTTGCTCGAGTCGCTCTTCGGCTCGTAGGGATCGGTGAGGTAGGGGACGTACATCGACCGCCGCAGGCTGGCCGGGCCGGTGCGCGTCGAGACGGCCACGCGATGCCACAGCCGCCCGTCGTGCACCGTGAGGTCACCCGGCTCGGTCTCGACGGCGACCTCGTCGCGGTCCGGCGCATGGCTGACGAAGTAGGGCTTGCGGAAGCACATCGAGAAGAAGCCCTGCGTGTGGCTCCCGGGGATGAGGCGCAGGCCCCCGTTGTCCGCGGGGCAGCGGTCGAGGTGAAGCCCGATGTTCAGCATGGGCTTCGGCATGCGCAGGTAGAAGAGGTCCCGCAGCCCGTCGGTGTGCCAGCCGAGGCGCGGGTGCACGCTGCCGGGAACGTTGACGTACCGGTTCACGACGACCCCGTCCTTCTCGCGATCACCGATGCGGGCGCCGGGACCGACGAGCTCCCGGATGGGGGCGAAGCGCGCGTCGCGCACGAAGTCGCGGATGGGCTCCGAGAAGGTGGACGTGAAGGGGAAGCGCTGGAGATAGGGCCGCCCCTCGTTCTTCCCCCAGAAGAGCGGGATGCCGTTGACCGTCTCGCGCCGTGTCGCGATCCACTCGCGCTCGAGGCGCTCGAGCTCTCCCGTGATCATCGCCACCTCCCCCTCCGCCGCGACCCTCGCGAAGACGAGGAACCCGTGGCGATCGAGGAACCTCCGCTGCACGTCGCTGATCGTCCGGCCCAGCGTGAACCGGGTGTGGAGCGGCGGAAGCTTTTGCTCGCGGTCGGGCGCGGCAGCGGGGGGGCGAACGTCGACGGAGACGGTGGACATGCTCATCGTGAACCTCGTGAATCCCTGGAAAGGCCGAAGAGATCGAGCGCGACGTGGACGAGGTGCTCCTCGACCGCCTCCCGAGCGCGGCGCTTTTCGCGCGCGGGGAGACCGACGACCGCCGCCGTCTCCCGCTCGTCCTGCGCCGCGTAGCGGGCGACGAGGAAGACGACGCTCTGGAGCGGCAGGCGCAGCTCCGCCGGGGGGCGCCCGAGCCGAGCGCCGACGGCGTTGGACACGAGGTCGAGCGCCTCGACCAGGAGCCTTCGACCGCGGGGATGGAGCTCGCCGCTCGACACGGCGGCCCGTAGAAGGAGACGCACGGCCGTCCGGTGCTCGCACGCGAAGCGAAAGCTCGTCGCCACGGCGCGCGCGAAGAGCTCCTTCAGCGGAGCCGGCGAGGCCAGCTCCACGGCGAGCGCCCCCTTCATCGCCGAGAGCTCCCGGTAGGTCGCGTCGATGCACGCCTCGTAGAGGTCGTCCTTGCTGCCGAAGTAGTGGTGGACCATCGCCAGGCTCACCCCCGCGGCGCCGGCGACGTCGCGCACCGACGTGGCGCCGAGGCCCCCCTCGGCGAAGAGCCTCACCGCGGCGTCGAGCATCCGCTGGCGGGTGACGTCGGCGTCGGCGTTGACGGGGCGAGCCATGACGCCCACTATGAATCAGACGGTCGTCTAGTTCAAGGGCCCGTGACGCCGCCCCTCCGAGAAATGCTTCAGCGGCCCTTCGGCGAGGCTCCGGGCGGCGGCAGCTTCTCGATGATCCGCAGCGCGACGGGGTGGCGCGGATCGAGCGCGAGGGCCTTGCCCACCTGTTCGCGGGCGTCGTCGAAGAGGCCCATCTCGAAGAACGCGAGCGCGAGGTCGGCGTGGGCCGTGGCCGGCGCGTCGGGGTCCACGTCGGGACGGGGCGCCGGAGTGAGGTCGCTCCAGAGGAGCTCGCCGTCGAGGCGACCCTCGTCGTCCCCCGGCTCGTCGTCGTCGCCGAGCACCTGCCGGGCGAAGACCAGACAGTCGCCGCAGATCGTCACGTTCCCGCCGGCGCCCGACGCCGCCCCCTGCCCCGGGTGGTCGCAGAAGTCACACCCCTTCTGCGCCGCGCTGGCGTGAAGTTTCTGCACACACCCCGCGCACACGACGCGCGGCGTCGCGCCGCTCCGGCGCCCCGCGACGGCGCGCGAGGCCCGCATCGTGCAGAAGCTGCACGCGCTGTCGTCGGCTTGCGTCATCGGGACATACTTTGTGCGCGATCGGGGCGTGGCACAAGTCGGGTTCCCATCCCCGGGCCCTCACGCGTTAATAGCTCGAACGCAGCGCAACCCGACGCCCATGCTTCCCTTGCCTACCCTTCGCCGCTTCTACCTTCCCGTGGGGCTCCTCGCCTCCGCCGTCCTATCGGTCGCGGCCAGCGCGCACGCCGACCCCTCGCCCCTTTCCACGGCCCCGCGGCCTCACGCGTACGCGGTCGTCGTCGGGAGCAACACGGGGGGCGCCGGCCAGCAGCCGCTTCACTTCGCGGAGGACGACGCGCAGCGCATGGCCCAGGTCCTGCGCGAGCTCGGCCACTTCGATCCGGCCGACGTCAACGTCCTCCTCCATCCTGGCCCGCCGCAGATCCTCGCCGCGCTGGACGCCCTCGGCGCGAAGGCACGCGACAACGCCTCGCGCGGCGAGCAGACCGAGATCGTCTTCTATTACTCCGGCCACGCCCGGGCCACGGCCATCAACCTGGGCGGCGACGAGCTGCCCCTCGGAACCCTGCGTGATCGCCTGAGCGCGCTGCCCACGGCGCTCACCATCGTGGTCCTCGACGCTTGCCAGAGCGGCGCGTTCGCGCGCATCAAGGGCGCCGAGCCGGCCGCCGACTTCACCTACAACTCCGTCTCCAAGCTGACCCAGAAGGGGCTCGCCATCATGGCCTCCAGCAGCCCCCAGGAGCTGAGCCAGGAGTCCGACGAGCTGCACGGATCGTACTTCACGCACCACCTCGTCACGGCGCTGCGCGGTGCGGGCGACGCCGACGGCGACGGCCGGGTTTCGCTCGACGAAGCGTACCGCTACGCGTACCGGCGCACGCTGGCGTCGACCGCGCGGACCCAGGTCGGCGAGCAGCACGTGACCCTCGAGACGGACCTCGCGGGGCAGGGCGACGTCCCTGTCACGTACCCCGCGGACGCGCGTGCACAGCTCGAGCTCCCCGCCCCTCTCGACGCGCGCGTGCTCGTCCAGCGCCGGCCGAGCGGCTCGGTCGTCGCGGAGGTGCAGAAGGCTCCGGGCGCCGCGATCCGGCTCGCGTTCGTCGCGGGCTCCTACGAGGCGGTCGTCGGCCAGTCGAGCGGCATGGTCCAGTGCCGCTTCGCGCTCGGCGACGACCGCTTGATGGTCCTCGACACGAGCAGCTGCACGCCGGTCGTGCCCGATCGCTCGCAGGCCAAGGGAGAGACGGGGGAAGCCCCGCCCCTCCGCGAGCTCGACCGCTGGACGATCGAGGGCTCCGTCGGCGCGATGACGCGGCAGACCGACGCCTTCACGAGCCGCCTTCAGACCTTCGGCTACACCGAGCAGGGCCTCGGCTTGCCCGCGCCGCGCTTCGACGTGGGCGTGTCGCGCCTCATCGCGCCGCACATCGCCGGCGTCCTCCAGATCGGCAGCCTCTCGGGCGACACCTACCAGCGGAGCATCGCCGGCAGCACCGACACCGCCTCGTTCAGCGCTTACGGCGCGGCCATCTACGTCCGCACCTTCGCCGACGTGGCGGGGCGATGGCTCGGCGTCTACGGGCAGGCCGGCGCCGGGTTCTCCCTGGGGCTGCTGAGCTATCGGACGCAGCAGACTGGCGTGCCGCCGTCCACGACCGAGACGTACGGCAGCTACCTCCTCAGCGGGGCCGTCGGGATGACCGCTCGCCTGAAGCGCGTCCCCGTCACCTTCTTCGTTCAGGCGGGGTACGACCGCGCCCCGGCCATCCGCGATCTCATCGGAGACGTCCACGACAGCGGCGGCTTCTCGGGGCTCTTCGGCCTCCGGCTTCGCCTGGGAGACGGACCATGATCACCACGCTTCACTTGCGCATGCGCGCCTCGCTCGCCGTGGCGGCGGCCTTCGGCCTCGTGACCCTCGGCGGCGACTGCGACGGGGACATCGTCCAGGATCCGACCTTCCGCGACTGGTGCGGCGCCTCGCTCTGCGCGTGGCACCTCGACACCGGGACCGTCTCGCCCGTCCCCACCTGGAACGCGGACGACCTCGGCGTCGGCTTCGTCGGGTCGCCGACGCAGATCTCGCAGGCGACGACGGAGTCGAGCGCGACTTGCATCCTCTTCACCAGCGTGGCCAACATCGATCCCGCCGCGGACATGACCATCGCCGTCGACTTCAACAGCGACGGCTCGTTCGAGTCGACGACGGCCATCGGCGCGACGCAGTGGCAGAAGGTGCAGACGGAGATCACCGCGCCGGCCGCGTACCAGGGCATCACGTTCGTCGTCCGCAAGGGCGGGAGCGGGACGGCGGTGCTCGCCGAGATGCGCATCCAGTCGACGACCGGATGCACGGCGGCGCCCGTCGGCATCGACGCCGGGACGCTGATGTTCGGCGAGAAGTGCGCCGACAGCGCCGAGTGCGGCCCGGGGCTCACGTGCACCGGCGTCTCGAGCGACATGCTCTGCTCGCAGTGCTCCGACTCCGCGCCGTGCGCGGGGGGCGTCGGGTGCGCGGCGCGCAGCGTCTTCTTGCCCTCGCAGTGCGGCCCGGGCCAGGGCCTCGGCAAGACCGGCGACCCGTGCCTCAACGGCAGCGACTGCGCGAGCGGCGACTGCGAGGGGGCCACGCCCGTCGCGCTCGCGGACGAAGCCGGCACGTGCGACCTCGACGCGGCCCTCGGCACCGACGCGGACGCCACGAACTGCCAGTGGTTCGGCGACCGCGGCGGACAGTGTCGATGAGCTGACGCCCTCATGGAGGCCTACGAACGCTATGGTCGCGCGCTCATTCGCCGGGCAACCCGGGTCGTCGGCAACCCCGAGGACGCGCGCGACGTCGTGCAGGCCCTCTTCGTCGACCTTTACCAGCGCGACGACGTGCCGCTCGATCTGCCTTACCTCTATCGCGCCGTCACGAACCGCTGCCTCTCGTTTCTCCGGGACGAATCGAACCGCGCCCGCTTGCTCGAAAGGAACGTCACGGCCCTGGCTCCCGCCGCGCGTACGAGGTGCGACGACCGGGCCATCGGCCTCGACCTGCTCGCGAAGCTCGTCCGCGAGCTCGACGAGGCGGAGACCGAAGTGCTGACCTACCACTACCTCGACGACATGACGCAGGACGAGATCGCGAGCTTGCTCGGGCTCAGCCGCAAGACCGTCGGCAAGCGGCTCGAGCGGCTCCGGCAGGTCGTCAAGCGCGTCGCGGAGGCCGAAGCGAGCGGGCCCGCGGATCCCGGAGGGAGCGCGCCATGAGCCCTCCTTGCATCGGCGAGCCCGTGTCGTGGCTGCGCCTCGAGCGCTTTCACCTGGGCGAGGCCCGGGACGACGAGCGCGCGCGCATCACCGAGCACCTGGCGGCGTGTCCCGCGTGCGCCGCGTGCCTCGCGCGCATCGAGGACGACGACGCGCAGGCGCTGCCGCCGCTGTCACTGCCGAAGCGCACACGCCGCAGCGTGCTCACCCTCTTTCCGGTCCGCGCCGCCGCGGTGATCGGCGCGCTCGCCGCGGGGGGCGCGCTCGTGCTGGGGATGAGGGGGAACGCGCACCGCGGCGAGGTCGAGCGCACGAGGCTCGGCGAGAGCCGGATCAAGGGCGACGCCGTCGCATTCACGCTCGTGCGGGACGATGACGAGCGCATCGCCGGCGCGGCGGGCGTGTACCGCGACGGCGACCGCTTCAAGGCCGTCGTCACCTGCCCTCCCGGCGCGGGCCTCGCGTTCGACGTCGTCGTCTACGACGCCGGCGGGGCTTCGTTTCCGCTCGAAGCTGCCGGCGCGCTCGCGTGCGGCAACGAGGTGGCGCTGCCCGGCGCGTTCCGGCTGACGGGCGACACCGACGAGACCGTGTGCCTCGCGTGGACGGAGGGCGCTCCCGTCGACCGCGGCACGCTCGCCGCGATGCCGTCGGAGCACGACGGTCACGCGCTCTGCAAGAGGCTCAGCCCCGCGCCCAAGCCGGGCCGGTGAGCGAGCCGCGAGCCGTCACGACCACAGCGCGATCCGCAGCTGCTCGAACAGCGCCTCGGCGCGGGACACGGAGGGCAGCCCGGCCCGGTCGACGAGCACCGGCGCAGGGGGCGCGCGCGTCTCGGCGAGCAACGTCCGCACAGCCCTCCGACGGGCCGCGAGGACCGCTCGCCGGCGCCTCGCGTCGAGACGAGGCTCGAGCCAGCGCGCGATCGCCCAGGCGAGCGCTGCGTGCCGCGTCTCGTCGGCCGCGATGCGCGTCATGGCGCTGGCGATGCGCGGATCGCGCGCGTGCGACGCCTGCCATGCCGCGACGAGCGCCCCGAAGGTCTCCCGCACGCATCCCTCGACGGCGTTCTCGACGGCGATCGCCGCGAGGGAACGCGGCCTGCGGCGCGCCGTCAACCGGAGACCCGGCGGCTCCGCTCCGTGCCGCCGTGCGAGACGCGCCGTCACGCGCGCGTGACGCACTTCATCGGCCGCGCTCCGCCGCGCCGCGACCACCAGCTCCTCGGGCGCCCCGAGGCGACGAAGCTCCGCGGCGAGGCCCTCGAACGCGACCACGCTCGCCGCCTCGAGGTGCGCCGCGCCGGCGAGGTAGCTCCCCAGCGGGCTCGTCGACCGCGCGCGCCGCGGACGCGCGAGCCCCGCGGGCCGGCGCCCCGAGATGGTGCACTTGTCGCATTCGACGACGATGGGCGCGCCGTCGGCCGCCACGAAGGCCTCGGCGTCGTCGTCGCAGCCGAACCCGTTCGCGACCTCGCAGCTGAGGAACGGAAACGCGACCCCCGTGCAGAGCGAGACGCAGCCGGAGAGATCGATCACGCAGTGGATCGGGTCGATGCTGGTGACGAACGACGGCACGCCGCAAGGCAGCGTGACGCGATAAGCGCAGTTCGGCGCGTCCGCCGCGGCGTCGTAGACGACCGGTGGCGACGGTTCGCAACCCGGCGCCCAGATCGGTCCGGCCTCGCCCTCCGAGGGCGCGTCGCTCCCGGCGTCGACGCTCGTATCGGGCCTGGCCGTGACGTCGAGCGCCGACGCGTCCTCCCCCCCGCTCGCCTGCCCGCCGCCGCCGCACGCATAGAGGGCCGTGACTCCGCCCGTGGTCGCGGAGGCGAGCAGCAGAGCGCGCTCCAGGATCGCCCGCAAACGAGCCGTCTCCCGCCTGACCATGGCTACAAGCTAGCCGCCCTGCGCGCTCGTCCGCAGGTGATATCTTGTCGCGATGCTTTCTCCGGCGCGCGCCGCGGTCCTCCTCGCGGCCCTCCTGCTTCCCATCCCGTTCATCGTGGCCGCGTGCAGCAGTCATCTTCCCGCAAGCCAGGCCGGGGGCGACGCGAGCGCGGACGCCGAGGGCGACGACGCGGGCGAGGGCGGCGCGGTGCTCGCGCCGCCGCCCATCACGCGGACGGAGACCGAAGCGCAGCTCGCCCCGCAGCGCGCGGCGTGCGCCTTCGACGCGGGGGCGTGGCCCGCGCAGACCATCGGCACGGACTACCCGGTCGGCTCGGACATCCCCATCAACCACGTCATCGTCATCATGCAGGAGAACCGCTCCTTCGATCACTACCTCGGGCGGCTCGTGGCGCAGGGCTACTACAACGCGGGGGACTTCACGTCGGGCGGCGGCGGGGACGCAGGCGGCGGCGATGCCGGCGGAGAAGGAGGCGCCGGGGACGCGGCTCCCGGCTCGGGCTTCTCGCACTCGGACCAGCTCGACGGACCGCCGCCCGGCTGGTCCAACCCCGACGGCACGGGGGGCACGGTCGTCCCCCACGCGGACAACGAGTACTGCTACGGCGTCAACCACAGCTGGGACGCGCAGCACGACGACTACGACAACGGCCTCAACGACCACTTCGTCACGCAGAACAACCCCGACGGGCAGCGCACGTTCTTCTACGAGGACGACACGGTCATCCCCTTTTACTACGCGCTCGCCAACACGTTCTCGGTCGGCGACCGCTACTTCTGCTCGGTGCTGAGCTCGACCTGGCCGAACCGCTTCTTTCTCATGGCGGCGACGTCGTTCGGCATCGGCGACAACTCGTTCGCCACCGTCGACACGGCGGCGCATCCCGCGGCGCAGATCTTCTCCCTCCTCGAGGAGGGCGGCCACACGTGGAAGGACTACACGGACGGCCCGCACATGGTGGAGTTCTTCCCGTACTTCGGCTTCACGGCGGACGCGCGGTCGCACTACGAGGACATCAAGTGCGGCCTCCTCGGCGACATCCAGAACGGCACGCTGCCGGACGTCTCGTTCGTCATGGGCGACGAGGTGGACGAGGACTCCGACGAGGGCCCGTCCGATCTGCCCGGCATCGGCGGCCAGCTCGTCGAGACCATCATCCGCACGCTCTTCGCCTCGCCTTCGTGGAAGGACACGGCCGTCTTCATCACGTACGACGAGAACGGCGGCATCGCCGACCACGTGGAGCCGGCGCCCGCCTGCCTCCCCGACAGCTACCCGCCGCACGACGCGAACGGCAACCCGCTGACGCCGGGCCAGTTCGACCAGACCGGGTTCCGCGTGCCGTTCCTCGTCGTGTCGCCCTATGCGCGCGCGCACTACGCGTCGCACCTCGTGCACGACCACTCGTCGATCACGCGGTTCATCGAGACGCGCTTCGGGCTTCCGGCGCTGACCGGCCGCGACGCGAACGCGCTGCCCCCGCTGGAGATGTTCGACTTCCAGAACCCCCCGTTCATGACCCCGCCGACCATCACGGCGACGACCACCGTGCCGCCCGCGATCCTCACGCAGTGCAAGCAGGTGCTCGCACCGCTCAGCTGCAGCGCGGACAACTAAGCAGCCGGTCCTTGCCTCCAGACCAACCCGGTTTGCTCGTCGACTGGGCCCTTTCATCTCGGAACCGGCCTGGTTTCTTCGACGATCGGGCGTGCCTGGCTGCAAACGGTGCCGGTTAGCGACGCGACCGGTCCTCTTCGTCTCCTCTGCATCGGCGACATCACGGTGCCGCCGCCGCTGGCCCCTCAAGAGCAACCGACTACGCGCTGACTTGGCGTCCACGAACGCGAGGGTGCGTCACGCCGCGCGGGGCGTCGAGAGCGGGGTTCGTGGAGGGCGTACGGCGCTCAGCATGCACCAGCAGTCGCCCCCTTCTTCCCGCAGTGACGACGAGAACATAGGTCATCCGCTTAGGGCAGCTGCATGTCTTGTGACGTTTAGCTCGCGTGACGGGTGTCGTCTGGCGCAACCCCGCAGTGCACTCTGCGTCTCGGTATGGCGTCAACTCGGTGCCACCGGGTCGGGCACTCGCGTCGAGGTTCGCAGAAGTCGGCACAGACGCTTTACCTGAAGTTGTGGTCCCGTTATGCACGCGGTCGTGCCTATATCGACGTGAATGTCGCCGGCCGCGAGGCCGTAGACCAGAAAGCGACGACGGACCCTGTATGTATTCGGCGAGCTTTCGCGTGGATAGTAGTTCATACGACCCAACAGATCTGACAATTCGCCTTGTCCTGCAACCAACTGCAGCGAGACGGTGCGGACATTGAAGGCCAGCCAGATCGAACTCGGGAGGCCTAGAATTGCTCCGAATTCAAGCCCGTTCGGAACGATGGATGTTACGAAGGAGTGCGTAGCCAGTGAGGCAACTACCGTCCAGACGAATGCGTAGCCAGCTACGCTCACCGGCAAGGCAAGTATTAATATCGACCAGCCTTTATGAAAAGGTCTCGATGTCGGCACTTGCATGCACCCCTTCGTTAGGTGGCCTGCGCGCTCTCAAGCTGGTCCAGTATGTCGCCCATTGAACGTGGCGTGCCCGACCCGGAGTCGTCTGGCGCTGGTAGTAGACCCGAGGACCGTGGGGTCCCTGGCCCCTCGTCGTCCGGCCCCGGAAGGAATGCCAGCGAGCGCGGTCCGCCACCGGAACCATCGTCGATAGGAACATAGTATCCTGAACCGGCGTTGGAGCGCGGACTACCACCCGAATCATCGTCGGGCCCAGGCATCCAATGGCCATGGTAGTCATAGTATCCTTTGAGGGCCCCCGCGGTCGCGCCGGTGAATGCTCCGGCCAAGCCTAGCCAGCCGATCACCACGGGCTGGGCTCCAACAGCGACGCCTAGCACTACTGCGTCAGACCCGACGTTCAGCGGCGGTGCCGACGAGAGCGCGCGATCTGCGTGAAGCCGTAGACGCCGTCGATCTCCGCGTGGAAGAAGCCGCCCTTCGAGCCCGCATCGAGGAGCGCGCGAAAGACGT
>DASXZL010000040.1:0-38606 GCA_036501935.1 Polyangiaceae bacterium
TCGCCGACGCCCGCGCAGCCGCTACCGGACGACCTTCGCCAGCACGGCCCTCACGTGATCGAGCTGGCCGAGCAACACGGCATCCACCGCTTCGACGTAGCCCATGGCCAGCGCCACATCGAGACACGCGCCGACCTCCCGTGCCGAGCCGAGCGCCGTGCGGTACCGCACGCGCCGCGTGCCGCCCATCGAACCGCTGGCCTCCGCCATGTTGAGCGACACGCTGCTCGACGCGCGCCGGAGCTGGTTGCGAGATCCCGATCGTGCTTCTCGATCTGGACAATCACCGGCCGAAGCATCCGCAGCACACCGAGCATCGTTTCGTAAATCTTGAGCATCGCAGCCTCCCGAGTGCGCCCACGCGGTTCTCGCGAGGGCGAATCCCCGCGCCGCCGCGCGGAGCCCAGGTCAAGGCTGCGGAGCGGCCGCGAGGCCGCGGAGCACCGCCGCGCTGCGCGGCGGCATGGCCTTGACCTGGGCGAGCACGGCGGCACGATCGATAAGCCGAGCAAGCCGACCCTGCACAAGTGGAAGGCGTCTGATGGGATCCGGGATCCCATGAATCGGATGCGGAACCCGGTCGATGGGATCCGAGATCCCATGAATCGAACGCGGGACCCGTTTGATGGGATCCGGGATCCCTGCGTCCCATCCGCGATGGCTCCAGAACCGCTCGCGTCCGCCATGTTGAGCGTGGGCCCCGCTGCTGAGGCCCGGAGCCCCGGACTCGCCCCAGCTCTGCTCTAGAGCAGCTTCTCCGCGCCCTCGGGGACACGGACGCCCGTCGTCAGGATGACGCGCACCTTGGGCGCCGCGGTGCGAAGGATGGGAAGAATCACCTTGTCGCCGGTGATGGCCGAGCCCGGGCAGCCCGCGCAGGTGCCCCCGAGATGAATGTGGACGTCGTCACCGTCGAAACGAACGAGGTACATCTCGCCGCCGTCGGTCTTGACGATGGGGGCGAGGATCTCACGGCAAACCTTCGCGATCTGCTCCTTCACGGTTTCGTCCACGGACTCGCCCAGTCTCCCCTACGCCTTCCATGGCTTACATGGCCGGGGCGGGCGGTGGCAAGCGCCTGTCCCCTTTCGGCCGATGCGCGTTATATTCCTGGGGTTGGGGTGAGCATGGGCGCCGAGAGCGACCACGACGAGGAAGCCAAGTGGCGAGATACCGTCTGAGGTTTCTGCTGCAAGAGTTCGATTTGCCGCGAGGCATCACGGTGATCGGGCGGAGCCTCGACTGCAATCTCACCATCGAGGACCCGCTGGTCTCGCGGCAGCACGCGAGCATCATCGTGGACGATGAGGGCGGCAGCGTCGAGGACATGGGCAGCCGCAACGGCGTGCGTGTCAACGGGCTGCAGGTGCGCGGCGCGACGCCGCTCCGCGACGGGGACCGCGTCCGCATCGGCACGCAGGATTTCGTCTTCTGCCGCGTGGATCCCCTCGGCAAGGCCCACTCGAAGACCACGGGGGTGCTGCGGCTCTGCGCCAAGTGCCGCCTTCCGTATCCGCGCGAGATGGTCGCCTGCCCGAACTGCGAGGCCACCGAGCAGACCGACGAGGAGACGCTCAGCGGAAGCTTTGGCTCGGAGAACCAGACGGCGTGGAGCGTGCAACTCCTCGTCGAGGCCCTCGAGCGGGCCCTCACCCTCGGGCGCCTGAGCGACGCGGAGCGCATCGCGCGCCGGGCGACCGCCCAGGTGGAAGAGCTCGTCGTCGCCGGCGGGGCCATCGACACGAAGGCCCTCGCCGCGCTCGCAGCGCAGGCCGTGGCGACCACGCTCGCCACGAACGACCCCACGTGGGTCCTCTGGGCCATCGACATCTACCGGCGCACCGACAGGGTTCCCCCGATCGAGGTCGTCGAACGGGTCGGCGAGGCCGCCTCCAAGCACCAGGGCGTCGTCCGCGCCGCCCTCGCGACGCTCCTGCAGCACCTCGACGGGACCGCCCGGACCTCCTCGCCGAGCGACGTCGACTCCATCGCGCGCCTCGAGCAGATGCGCAGCGTGCTCGAGCCGGGGCCGGCCGAAGGGGCGGATGCGACCGGGGAGTGGCCCGTGTCCTGAGGGCCGCGGGCCGCGGCCTCACCGCCAAAGCTTGCGTCGGCGCGCGGGCAGAAGGTAATGCTCTTAACCTGGTGCGTGAGAAGCACGCGCCACGGTCTCCCGAGGGTCGACTAGCCGAGCGTCATGCGCTTTCGCCTGCGCTACCTGCACCATGACCTCGAGCTCATCGAGGGGCAGTTCGCGGTCGGGCGCAGCGCCGGCTGCCAGCTCTCGCTCGACGATCCGCTCGTTTCGCGCCGGCATGCCCTCCTGGTCGTGTCGCGCGAGGGGGTCACCATCGAGGACCTGCAGAGCAGGAACGGCGTCATCGTCAACGGCCAGCGCATCCCTGGCCGGACCAAGGTGCAGGCCGGGGACAAGATCATCATCGGGTCGCAGGAGCTCACCTTGCTCGAGGGGCGCGAGAGCACGGGCCGTGAGACCGCGAGCCACCAGATGGGCAAGCGGACCCTCCCCAAGATGCCCGCCGCCACGGAGCTCATGGCCGCCGAGCGCGCCTCTTCCGTGCCTCCGTCGGAGCAAATGCTCGGCGATCCGGACGCCGAGCCGAGCATGGTGCGCCGGGCGGACGCGTTCAACCTGCTCGGCGGGGTGGCTGAGAAGGCGCTGGCGATGGGACGCGCCGACGAGGCGGAGCGGCTGCTGGCCAGCCCCCTGGCCGACGTCGTCGAGGCGAGCCGGGCGGGCAAGCGGCTGTCGCCCTGGCTGGTCGACATGGCGGCGCGCTTCGCGGCGAAGCTGGCGACGGCGACGGCGAAGGGCGCCTGGGCCGACTACGTCATCGAGCTCTACGACGCGCAGCTCCGGCCGTGCCCCGCGCCGGTCGTGGACGAGCTCTACAACGCGTTCCGCAAGGTCAACGCGATCGATCTCGTCCGTCTCCGCGGGTACGTGGCGCGGATGCGCGAGAAGCAGGGGTCGCTCGGGCCGGCCGAGCGGTTTCTGTTGCAGCGCCTCGAGGGGCTCGAACGGCTCGCCGCCCTTCGCTGACCTCCTGGGGTGGGGCAGGGCGGGTCACCGATTGCCACGCGAGGTTCGCGGCCGCGGCGCGCGCGATGGCGGCGCGGAGACCGTCATCGTCGACCGTGTCGAGCGCGCGCCCCAGCTCGGTGGGGATGGCGAACGACGTGGGCACGGCGCGCGCGACCCGCCGCTCGGGCGGCCGCTCGACGGCCTCGAGCGCGCCCACGCGGAACCGCAGCTCCCGCGCCTCGACGCCGCGCTCCTGCAGCCGCGAGCACACCTCGGCCGACAGCAGCGACAGCTCGTGCGCCCACACGCTCGTGGGCACGCGCAAGAGGAGGACGCCGTTCCAGAGCGATACCGGACGGGCGCGGTCGGCGATGCGGGCTCCGACGGCCTCGCGCCACACGTTCAGCGCGATCGGCGACCGAGCGCGGGCGAACCGGCTCTCCCCCGCGCGGTCGAGGATGGCGTCCATCGCCTCGGGCGCGACGAGCCGCTGCCGGGAGCGCCGCTTCATCGGAAGACCTTGTCTAGCGCGCCGGCCGCCGCGTGTCGCGTGTGACCTGTCCCGGGGCCAGCCCGCATGCTAAACGCCGGCTATTCGATGCCGATGTGGGAGATCTCGGTCGAGACCGTCGTGGCGGCGCGGCACCAGATCCGTGGGGTCGCGGGGGAGGGTGGGCGCGTCCACGAGCACCGGTGGGGCGTGCGGGTCGTCGTGCGCGCGCGGGAGCTCGATCGGACGGGCTGGGTGCTCGACTTCCACGCGGTCGACGCGGCGCTCGAGGCCCTCGTCGCGCCCTACCGCGGCGCGTTCCTCAACGAGGTCGCCCCCTTCGACGACGTGAACCCGACGCGCGAGAACGTCGCGCGCGTCATCGCCGAAGGGCTCGCGGGCAAAGTCGACGACGGCCGGGCTCGCGTGCACCGCGTCGAGGTGTCGGAAGCGGGCCACTGCGCGAGCTACGTCCGCGACGATGCCTAGGTGCGGCTTCGCCTCGGGATGACGGCAAACGTTTGATCTCACCTCGGCTGCGCACTAGCGCGCGAGGGCGCTCGGACGGCGCAGGGTGACTTCGCCCTCGGGGGCGACGGGATCGAACACGCCGCCACGCCGGTCCGTCGTCCCGGCGTGGATCAGGCCATCGGCGAGCAGCATGGCGTAAGGCGCGCCGGCGTGGGGCTGCGTCGACATCTCGGCGACGACGTAAACGAGGGCCGGGTGCGTGCGGACCGGGAGGGGGGCATGCGAGCGGCAGCGGGCGGCCACCGTTCCGGACGGGTCGCTCCGCGCGCATCGCTCGAGGGCGCGCGCGTCGTCGGCGGAGGGGGCGCGCGACAGGAGAAGAGCGGCCGAAGCGCGGACGTCCTCGCTGGGGTCTTCGGAGAGCGCGACCCGCTCGGGGGCGCCCCCGCCCTCGCAGCGCGCGCCCGCGAGCGCCAGTCCAGCCAGCGCGTTCGCGCGCGGGTAAGGCCTCGGATCGGCGAGGAAGGGACAGAGCGTCCTCGCCGCCACGTCCACCGCACGCATGCGGGCGGCGATGCGCCCGATCGCGGCCACCGCGTCCGGAGCCGCGTCCACGTCCGCCGACCGCGCGAGCGCCGTCAGCCGCGCCACATCGGAGGCGTCCCCCACGGTCCCGAGCGTCCACGCGGCCTGCGCGCGCACCCCCGGCTCCGCGTCCTCGAGTAGCGCTCGCGCGGCCGCCAGCGCCGCGGCGTCGCCGCGGTGCGCCGCGAGCAGCGACGCCGCCGCCCGTCGGTCCGCCGGCTCGTCGCGCTTCGCCACGGCGGACAGCGCCTTGACCGCGGAGGCCAGCGGCGCGCGTCCGAGCGCCTCGACGATCCCGTCCCGCTCCGGTCCCGCCGCCATATCCAGCGCACCGGCAAGCCGCTGCACCGCCGCCTCGCTCGGGGCGCGCGCGAGCACGCCGCCCAGGGCCGTGAGCAGTGCCGCGCGGTCCACCTCGTCCCCGCCGTCGAGCTTCGACAGCAGGGCGTCGCGCGCGGTCGCGCCGCCGGACTCCGAGAGCGCCACGGCGGCGTGAAGCCGTACGGTCGCCTCCGGAGAGCCGAGCACCTCGAGCAGGGACGCGTCGGCCGTCGAGCCCTCGCCTCCGAGGATGCCCAGCGCGTCGATGGCCGCGAGCCGCAGCGCGGGGTCGTGTGCGTGCACGAGCTCGACGAGCAGCGGGGCCGCGCGCGGGGCGCCCGTCCGCCCGAGCAGCGCCGCCATCCGGGCCCGCTCTCGCGCGGAGGGGCGAGCGTCGCGGAGGGCGGCCGCGAGCGGCTCGACCGCGCGCCCGTCGGGGTGGTTCGGGTCGAGGAGCGCCATCGCCGCACCGAGCGCTTCGTCTCGCACCACGGGGCTCGGGTCCGCCACGAACTCCAGCACGACGGGCACCTCGGCCGTCGTGCCCGCCCCGGCCAGCGCGTGCAGCGCCGCGGCCGTGGGCACGGCGCCCCGGCGCATCGCCGTCACGATCGCGGGGGCCTCGGAGGTCGTCTTCAGCTCGCCGAGCACCCAGGCCGCGCTCGTCGCCACCGCGGTCGACGGCGAGCCGGCCAGCACCGCGTGGAGCGGCCCGACCGCTGCGCGTCCGGCCGTGACCAGCGCGTCCCGCACCGCCGTCCGCTCGAGCGAGCCCGCGGCGTCGTCGCCCGTCCCCAGCGACTGCACGAGCACGCGCACGGCGTCCGGCGAGGCGATGCGCCCGAGGGCGCCGAGGCCGGCCAGGCGCAGGGCGGGTGCTCGATCGGTGGCGAACGGCGCGATCGCGTCCACGGCGTCGGCGGCCCTCATCCGCCCCAGCGCCGCGAGCGCGTCGCGCCTCACGTCGTTGTTCTGGTCGCGCAGGACCAGCACCAGCGCCGGAGAGGCCCGCGTGTCGCCGAGATCGCCCAGGGCACGCGCCACGGCCTCGCGCACGTCGGGCGACGAGTCCTGCACCTTTCCGACCAGCGGCACGACCGCGCGAGGATCGCCGAGGCGCGCGAGGGCGCCGACGATCTGGATGCGGACGGGCGGGGCCGGATCGTCGAGGCGTCCGAGCAGCGGCGGCACGGCCTCGGCGGACACCTGATGTCCCAGCGCGTCCGCGGCCGCCGCGCGAACCTCGGGATCGGGATCCCCCAGCGTGCGCCCCAGCGGGGCCACCGCGCGCGGTCCGGGCAGACTCCGCGCCACCTCGCAGGCCTTGCGCCGCAGCCGCGCGTCCGGCGCGTTGAGCCAGCTCACGACGGCGTCCGTCGCGCCCACCGCCCTCAGACGGATGGCCGCCTCGGCCGCGGCGAGCTTCACCTCGTCGTCCGCATCGCCGAGCGCCGCGAGCGCGAGCGGACCGCCGCGTCCGGGCCCGAGCTCCGCCAGCTCGCGCGCCGCGCTCCGTCGCGTCGTCGGATCCGCGGCGCCGAGGTCGCGCTCGACGCGCTCCGCCACGTCCGGCCACACGAGCCCATGCGCCTCGCCCGGCCACAGCGCGAGGAGAGGGAACAGGAAGACGAGAAGGCGGGAAGAACGGATCATGGGGTGCTCAGCCTCCTTCTTGCCTTCTCTTCTTCCGGCTTCCCGTCAGCTCTCTTTTCACGATAGCCCGCTCCGCCGGCGCGCGATCCAGTGGACGCCGAGGAGCAGCGCGGCCGTGAGGGTCCAGGTCCACGGAGGCGCGAGAGGTGTCACGTGGCGCTCGGCGTTGACGACGGTCGGGCGGGGGAGGGGGAGCGAGGCCACGTCGGCGGCGTAGACGAAGGAGCCGCCCGTCGCGCCGGCCAGGGCCTCGAGTCGCTTTGGGTCGGGACGGGAGTCCGCCCACTCGTCGCCGCCCGCCTCGCACGCGAAGTCGTGGCGCGTCGCCCCTCCGCCGCCCACGTGCAGCCGCGCCGTGTAGCCGCCGGCCTCCAGCGGGGGCAGCTTCAGCTCGAGGGTCGTCGCGTCCGCCGGCCGCGGCTCTTCGATGTGCACGGGCGCCTGCGGCTTGTCGATGCGCGTCACGTCCAGCACGACCTGCTGCGGCTTGCTGCCCGGCGCGGCCGGCAAGAGGCGCGCTCGCACGGTCGACGCCAGCCCCGCCGTGCACCCGCCCACCACCTCGACCTGCGCCGGCTCGAACCGCGGATCGCGCATCAGCCAGCCGAGCAGACCGTCCCACAACGCGCCGTGCCCGCGGCCCGCCGTGCGCGCGGCGAGCGCCGAGAACTCCAGCCCCCACGCGCCGTCGACGCCCATCGCGATGGTCCGCCCGTCGCCGACGTCGCCCACGGCGAGCACGGGCATCTTCGCGCCGCTCTTCGTCGTGCGCGTCGGGTGCGACCACAGCGCCACGCCGCCCGGGCGCACGTCGCCGAGCACGTTGGCGCCGGGCATCTGGGGCAGCTCGTCGCCCACCACGTCGCGGAGCAGCGAGAGCAGCGGCGCGGCGCGCCCCTCGGGCGTCCACTCCGGCACGAAGGACGCCGTGTCCGCGCTCGTGGCGCCCGGCGTGCCGTCGAGATCCACGGGCAGCACGGACGCGAGCGGCGTCCCGGCGTAGCCGCCGGCCACGAACGAGTTCTGCCCGCCCACCATCACGAGGCCGCCGCCCCCGCGCACGTACCGCTCGACGTTCGGCAGGTACTTCTCGAGGCCGTACGGCTGCGCGTCGAAGTCCTGGAGGACGATGGCGTCGAAGCTCGGCAGGTGCTCGGTGAAGAGCTCGTCGACCGGGAAGGGGATGAGCGCCAGCTCGTTCTGCGATGCGCGCACGTCGTCGGTCGGGGTGCGCAGAATGAAGAAGGCCACCACGTCCACCGAGGCGTCGCTCTTCAGCCACTGGCGGAGCGCGCGCACGTCGTTCGTGGGCCGACCCGCGACGTGGAGGACACGCACGCGCTCGCGCGCCACGTCGAACGTCACGAGGCGCCGGTCGTTCTGCGGGATGGTGTCGCCCGGCGGCGGCACGATGCTCACCTCGACGATGCGCGCGCCCGCGCGCTCGAGCGTGATCGTCAGATCGAGCGCCGCCTTGCCGTCCTTGACGTGCGCGATCCCCGACGCCAGCACCGACGGCGGCCCGTCGTCGCGAAGCTCGCGCGCGGTCACCGTCACGTCGTCGCAGACGACGCCCCCCGCGCAGCCCACCTCGACCCGGAGCGGCAGCGGCACGTGCGCGACCGCCGCCCCCGCCGCGCTCACGCGACGGACGCTCGCGTCGGGCGGCGCCTCGCGCGTCGTCGCCACTGTGTCGACCGGCACGCGCAGCGCGTCGCCGAGCGCCTTCAGGCTCGCCTCCGACTCGTCCTCCGGCGGATCGTCGAGGCGCCCGTCGCTGACGACCACGACCGCCGCGGGGCGCTCCTCGGGCGACGCCGCCAGCGCTCGCAGGGCCGCCCCGAGGTCGCTGCGGGTGCCGCGCGTCGTCAGGTCCTCGCTCGCGCGGTCGTTCAGCGTCATCGGCATCGGCTCCGGCGGTCCCTCGCCGAAGCCGAGCACCGTGAGGCGCGCGCTCGTCGACGCCTTCGAGAGGGCCTCCAGCGCCTTGTCGCGCGCCTCCCACCGCCGCCCGCCCGGCTGCTCGAGCGCCATCGACCGCGACGTGTCCGCGAGGACGACGACGCGGGCTCCCACGACGCTCTCGCGCGCCGATACGCGCGCCGGCCGCACCACGGCGGCGAGCAGCGCCACCACCGCGAAAAGCCCGGTCAGCGCGATCGCGACGCCCCCGCGCTCGCGACGCCGCATCTCGACGACCAGCATGACGAAGCTCGCCGCCGTGAGCCCCACGGCGAGCCATACGGCCCACATGGCGAGGTCGCCCGACGGTCCGAGGTGCGTGGAGAGCATGCGCCAGGGCCCCCGTCAGGGCGTCGACAGGGCGCGCCGGCGCATGAGGAACGGCGCGTGGACCTGGTCGTCCTTGTAGTTCGAGCAAAGGACGTACATCGCGATGTTCACGGCGAGTCGAATCGCCCGCTCGCGCTGGATGTCGCCGCCGGGGAGCACCGGCTGCTCCCACGTCCCGGTCGGGCCGCGCGCAAGAGCGCCGCCGAGGTCGTGTGCGCTGAAGATCACCTGCGCTTGGCCCCCGCGCACGATGGCATCGAGCGAGGCGGGCCCCTCGACGCGCCCTTCCGCGCGCCGCAGGAGGTAGAACGTCCGGAAGATCACGTGATCGACGCCGAGCGTCACCGGGATGGTGTCCGGCAGGGCGCGCGCGATCTCGTGGCGCGCGCTGCGCGCGAAGGCGCTCGGCTCGCCGCGCGGGCCCGGGGCGGCGTCGTCGACGAGGAGGACGCCGCCGAGCGCGAAGAAGCGTCGCAGTCCGGTGAGCTCGGCGCCGGTGAGGGGCGCGACCTCGGTGTCGCCGCTCCAGTAGAGGAAGGGGGCGTCGACGATGGCGGGATCGTCGGCGCGGACGAGGCTCGGCCGAAGGCGCGCCGGGGCGCTCGTCCGCTGCACGAGCTCCCAGGACCACCGCGCGGGGGCCGTCGAGCGGGCCGGGCCGGTCTGGTTGCCGGTCAAGAGGACGCGCGGGTCGAAGGCGCCGACGTCGCCGAAGGCGCGCGCCGGTCGCGGCAGGAGGAGCGCCAGCCCGAACAGGAGCGCGAGCGCGATGAGCGCGAGGGGGCGAGAGCGCACGCCCTTCCTTGTAGCCGAGCGCGCAATCGATCGCGAACGGAGGGGCCTTGCGCTCCGGCGCCGGGCGAGGTCGGCCCTGCGTGGACCGCCCTTCCCCGCGCGTCGGCCGCTCAGTCGAAGTCCTCCACCCGCCAGACGCCCCCTTCGCGTTTCAGCTTCACCTGGTGGCCGCCGGGGACGCTCACCACCGCCGCGTCCCCGTTGGCCTTCACCGGGAGCGTGCCCGGCTCGCTCAGCCCGTCGACCAGCGTGCGCAAATCGTTCTCGATGGCGGCCCGGGTTGCCGGCGAGAGCACCCGCATCAGCCCGGCGTAGCTCCTCCGAGCCAGCACGCGTCGCAGCTGCTCCAGCGCCTCTTCGGGCGTCCGCGCGCCGCCCGGGAGCGCCCCCGCCGCGGTCACCCAGTACTGCCCCTCGCGCAGCTCGAGGGCCGCCTCTTCGCCGTCCGCGTACCGGAGCCGCGCCGTCGCCTCGACGCGCACGTCGGGCCGCCCGAGCTCCTTGCCCTGCTGCGCCAGCTCGTCGTGCTCCTCGGCGATCATCCGCTTCACGTCGTCGCGGCTGCGCGCCTGCCGCGCGGGCGTCGACATCATCGCGTAGAGGGCGTCCGCGTCCCCTCGGGTCGCGGCGTTGGCGTACGCCTGCGCGGCCGCGTGCGGATCGGGAACGCTCGACGAGGCGCAACCCGTGACCAACCACAGCACCGCGAGCGTGAGCGAGCGGTGAGCCGCGCCACCGCCCCCGTTCCTTGACGCTCGCGGCGCCGACGCCGTCACGTCGCCTCGGCCTTGGCGATCGCGACGTTCAGATCGTACTCGTCGCGCCAGAGGGTCGCCTTGCCGCCCACGGTCCACTCTTCGAGCTCGCGGTCGTCGTCGCCCCGGAGAAAGAGCGTCACCTTGCCCGCGCCGCGATCGACCGCCGCGCGCACGCTCTCGATCTTCTGCTTGTGCTCGCGGTCGAGCGCGTCGGCGAGCCGCAGGATGGCCGCCAGTCCGCGCACCTTGCCGCGCGCCTCCTTCGTGAGGTCGCGGAAGTTCGGGTGCGTCGTGTCGGGCGGGCCCTTGCGGTGATAGCGCGCGATGTTCGCCACGATGGCGCGCTCGTCCGGCGTCAGGCCCATGATGTCCGCGTGCTGGATGAGGTAGTAGCTGTGCTTGTGGTGGCCGCTGTAGTGGATGTAGTCGCCGATGTCGTGCAGCACCGCGGCGGCGCGGAGCAGTAGGCGGTCGCGCTCGCCGAAGGCGTGCACGCTGTGGAGGTCGTCGAAGAGCTGCGCGGAGAAGCGCATCACGTGCTTCGCGTGGGCCTCGTCGAAATGGTAGTGCCGCCCGAGGCGCATGCATGCGTCGAGCACCCGCTCGGCCTCGCCCGCCGCGTCCCACACGTGGAAGAACTTGTCGACGAGCTCCTCCAGGATGCCCGCGGCGAGGCCCACGCCGGGGGCGAGGATCGTCGTCTGGTCGAGCTTCTTCGCGAGCCGGAGGAAGATCGCCGCCGCCGGCAGGAGCGTGTCGGCGCGGTCGGGGCGGAGCTGCCACGTGTCGCGGCGCTCGCTGTTCGACATGCCGCACATCTTCTTGAAGAGCGACCTGGCGTCGGCCACGTCGATGGCGCGGCCCTTGGCGGGGCAGAGATCGAAGAGCGTGTCGACGTTGCCGCCGGTGCCGATGAGCACGTCGATCTTGCCGAGCTTGGGGAGCACCTCGCCGAGAGCGCGGTCGATGGCCTCCTCGAGAAGGCGCTCGCGCCGCCGGTCCACCGTCTTCACGCCCTTGAGGTAAGCCTCGAGGATGCGCACCGTGCCGAGCGGGAGCGACGTCGTGACCACGGCGTCGCCCTTCTCGAGCAGCGTCACCTCGGTCGACCCGCCGCCGACGTCGACGAGGACCGCGCGCTGGCCGCCGATGGGGATTCGCCGCGTCACGGCGAGCTGGATGAGGCGCGCCTCTTCGATGCCCTCGATGGTCTCCAGCTCGATGTTGGCCTCGCGGCGGGCGCGCTCGACCAGCGTGGCGCCGTTCTTCGACTCCCGCACCGCGCTCGTCGCGATGGCCCGATAGGCGTCGACCTTGGCGCGGTCCATCTCGCCGCGGAACTCGCGCAGCGCGTCGCACGCCTGACCGATCGACGCGGGCGCGAGCCGTCCGGACTGGAAGACCTCCGCGCCCAGGCGGACCGGCGACCTCAGCGTCACGACGTCGCGCCACGGACCCGCGCCGTCGCGCTCGGGGAGGAGCGGCAGCTGGTCCTTCGTCGCCCCGTGCGACGGAGCCGATGCCTCGACGATGCGCAGCCGGAGCGCGTTCGACCCCACGTCGATGGCAGCGAAGCGAGGCATGAGCAGAAACTAGCGCGCGGGCTGGCCCATAAGCTAGCGTTTGGAGCGGTGCTGGGTCGAGCCGTGCTCCTGACCGTCGCGGTGGTGTGCGCGAGCGCCGTCGGCGGCTGCGGAGACGGGCCCCCGAAGGCGCCGACCATCCTGCGCCCGCTCGACGAGCCCCACGCCGTGTCGGTGATGGCCAAGGTGTTCCGCGAGCTCGGACACGAGCCGGTGCGGAACCGCATCATCAAGTTCGGCCCCAACGACGCCGAGCTGAAGCTCGACATCGCGGCCAAGGACAAGCGCTTCGGCGTCGCGTACATCACGTGGCAGGACGCCGACAAGCTGGGCGACAACCTCCCCAAGCGGCGCGATCCCGACGCCATCATCGTCGTGCGCGGCAACGGTGACGACGACGACGTCCACGCCGCGTTGCTCTTCGCGGCCGATTACATGCAGGACGACCTCGCGGGCGAGTCGCATACCTCGACGAGCATCGCCGCCGAACAGAAGCTGATGCTGGCGACGAAGGACATCCTGCGCCGCGCCGAGCACGAGGGATGGCCGTGAGCGCGTCGTGGACGCCGCGCCGTCAGCTCACCCTCGGAGCCCTCGCCACGGCGCTGGGCATCGCCATCGCCGGCTCGGCGCCGGTCCTCGGGACGGACGGCTCGACGCGCACCCACACGCAGCAGATGGTCGGCGGCGTCGTCGTCCTGCTCGGCTGGGCCCTGCTGGCCTGGGGCATCCACGGCTTCGGCCGCGCGCCGGACGGCTGAGCCAGCGGCGCTCTCTGTCTCAGAGCTCGCTGCGGAGCACGACGACCCCCGTGTCCGGCGCGAGCTTCGGCGTGCGAACGGCCGCCCAGCCGAAGGCGCGATCGGTGAGCGTGAGGGTCCCCTGCGCCGGCCCGGTGGCGGTCTTCGCGACGAGGTCCTGATCGGTCAGGGCCTTCTCGTCGACGACGGGCGTCAGCGGCGCAGAGTAGACGCCGGTCTTGTCGAACACCGCGACGTAGAAGACGGGGATCTTTCCTTCCGTACCGTTCTGCCTGGCCTCGTCCGTCAGCCGGTCCTTCAGCGACTCCTCGAGGTGGCGCGCGAAGAAGCGGTACGTCCAGCCCGTGACGAACACCGCCCCGGTCGCGCCGCTCTCCTGCTTCACCGGAACGCCCGCGATCCAGTCCCGGTCCGGGCCGTTCTTGCTCGAGGCGTTCGGGAACACGCCCGTCGTCGTCACGTAGCCGTCCTTGGCCTTGGCCAGGGCGGGGAAGATGGTGAAGAGGTTCTGCCCCGCCATCACGTCCTCCTCCAGATCGTTGCGGATGGCGACGCCGCTGGCGTCCGCGAGGGCGAAGAAGGTCGACTTGGCGATGCCGAGGTCCACGACGTCGCGCCGGACGCGCTGCAGGGCTTTGCGGACTCCGGCCGCATCCTGCCGCGGGTCGGCGCCTCCGGCCACGAGGGGGGCGAGGCGCTTGGCCCCCTCGGGCATTCCGCGCTCGATCTCGGCGACGTCCTTGTCGACGAGCGCGGCCATGTCGGTGACGTTCTGCGCGGCGTGGGCGGCGCTCTCCTTTGCTTGATCCTTGCAGCCCGCGGACCCGAGCATCAGCAGCGCGAGGCACATCGAGGAGGGCTTGATCATGAGGGTCGCATCCTACGACGGTTGAGGGACGCCTGCCCTTTGGTACGTTGGCGCCCGCGTGAGCGCCGAAAAGGGACCCAGCCTTCCGCCCCCGGCGCGCGTCGGCCGCTACCAGGTCCTCGGCAAGATCGCCGACGGGGGCATGGCGGCCGTCTACATGGCCCGGCGCGACGACGGCGAGATCGTCGCCATCAAGCGGATTCGCGAGGAGTTCGCCCGCAACAAGGACTTTCTGACGATGCTGTTCGACGAGGC
Source organism: Polyangiaceae bacterium (assembly GCA_036501935.1). Taxonomy (GTDB): domain Bacteria; phylum Myxococcota_A; class Polyangia; order Polyangiales; family Polyangiaceae; genus Palsa-1150. The sequence goes on from DASXZL010000040.1 coordinate 13,879, forward strand.
GAGGATCGTCTCGCACCTCCGCCATCCGAACATCGTCCGCTACCACGAGCTCGGCAACGAGGGAGGCCAGGCCTTCATCGCCATGGAGCTCCTCGTCGGGCAGTCGCTGTGGAGCGTCTGGGAGGGCTGCCGCGCACGAGGAGTGCGGCTCCGCTACGAGATGATCGCGTGGATAGGCGCGCGCGTGGCGGCGGGGCTTCACTACGCGCACGAGCTCCGCGAGGGGGAGCCGGGGCAGGAGAAGCCGCTCGGCATCGTCCACCGCGACGTCAACGCGACGAACATCTTCGTGACGTACGAAGGCGACATCAAGATCATCGACTTCGGTCTCGCCAAGGCTGCCAACCGCGCGTCGAAGACGGCCGCCGGCGTCATCAAGGGCAAGGTCGCGTACATGTCGCCCGAGCAGGCGGTCGGCGCGGCGGTCGACCGGCGGACGGACATCTTCGCGCTCGCGACGACGCTCTGGGAGCTCGCGTGCGATCGCCGCCTCTTCAAGCACGCAGACGACGTGAAGACGCTCGAGCGCGTCCACGCCGCGGAGGTGGCGGATCCGCGGCTCATCGTCGACGGATTCCCGCCCGCCCTCTGGGGCATCCTGCGGCGCGCGCTCTCGCGCGACCCGGAGGACAGGCAGTCCACGGCGGCGGAGTTGGCGGCGGAGCTCGACGCGTTCGTCGCCGGCGCGGTCGACGGCAAGGTCATGGCGGAGGTGATGCGCGAGCTCTTCGCCGCGGAGCGTGCGCGCCAGATCGCGTGGATCGCGGACGCGAGCGCCCCGGGCGGCCGCGGCGTCGCCGAGCCGCTGCTGTCCCGTTCGAGCTTCTGGAACGCCGACGAGCCGCGCCCCTCCGTCCGCGGCGGACGCCCCCCCGCCGTCCTCGCGCCCCCGGCCGTTGCCCCCAGCGGCCTTCACAGCCAGGAGACGACGACCCGAAAGCTCGTCCCCATCGTCCTCGTCATCGTCGTCGTCATCGCCGCGGTCGTCGTGACTGCGATGGCGTTCCGATGATTCGTCGAATGCCGTCGTACCGAAGGAGGGACTCGAACCCACCCCAAGTCGCAGGGTTCGAGTCCTCCATGCTGTCGTACCGAAGGAGGGACTCGAACCCTCACGCCCTTTCGGACGGCGGATTTTGAATCCGCTGCGTCTGCCATTCCGCCACTTCGGCTCTCTCGCATCGCCGCGACGCGCGCACGAGCACGGCTTCTTAGCACGGAAAAGCGATTGACCGATTTTGGCATAGGCGGTTATCTCCGGGCCATGGCCTCCACACTCCGCAACAGGCTCGACGAGCTGGCGTCCTCGTTCGCGAACGACGTTCTGCATGCCATCGGTTCGGCGTCGATCGATGACCTGCTCTCGGAGTCGGCAGGGGGCGGGCGGCGCGGGGCCGCACGTCGCGAGCCGCCCGCGCGCAGCGTGGGCCGTGGCGGGGCGCCGGGCCTTTCGGCCGCGCCGGCGGGGCGTCGCCGCGGAGGTCGCCTCGCGCGCCGCTCGGCAGGGGACATCGCCGGCGTCGTCGACCGCATCGTGGACCTCCTCCGGGCGAGCCCCAAGGGTCTCCGCGCGGAGCAGATTCGCCAGAAGCTCGGCTTCCAGTCGAAGGAGCTCCCGCGTCCCCTGAAGGAGGCGGTCGACGCCGGGCGCCTCGGCAAGTCCGGGCAGAAGCGGGCCACCACGTACTTCGTGAAGAGCGCCTCCGCCCCCAGGGTGGCCTCCGCGCCTGCCGCCGGTCGCGCCCGCGCAGCCCGGAAGGGACCTGCAAAAAAGAAGAGGGCGAAGAAGCGGGCCCCCGGCGCGAGAGGCGCGAGGAGCGCGAGGAGCGCGAGGAGCGCCAGGAAGACCGGCGCGAGAAAGAAGTAAAACTCGCGCCTTGGCGCCGCGGCGCGGGCTGTGGTAAACCGCGCCCCCTCTCATGCCTAGCGAAGCCATTCAGTGCAAGCCTCTCGAGGTCGTCGTCAGCGACCGCGGTATCGAGCGCGCCATCAAGATGCTCAAGCGGAAGCTCGCGTCCGAGGGCGTGCTTCGCGAGCTCAAGATGCGCCGTCATTACATGAAGCCGAGCGTCAAGCGCCGGAAGAAGCAGGCCGAAGCCGCCCGGCGCCGCCGCAAGCGCGCCAAGGTGGAGGCGACGGTCGCGGCCAAGCCCTGAGCAGCCCCCGCACCCCGGGGTGCGGCCAGTGCCTACCGTGGGCGCCTCTGCTAAGGTCGCGCGCGTGAGCTCGCAGAACTCGACGCTTTCTCGGTACGGGGCGAGCGCCCGCCCCGCGCCCTATCCGCTCTTCTATCCCCCGCCGCCGCCCGTCGACCAGGTCGCGGTCGAAGAGCGCGCGGCCTCGCTCGGCAAGCGCTCGCTGAAGAAGGGCGCCAAGGTCGCCGGCTTGAAGCTCGCGGTCCGGATGATGGACCTGACGACGCTGGAGGGGAAGGACACGGCGGGCAAGGTCGCCCAGATGTGCCGCAAGGCGCTCTCGCCGCTCGACAGCGACGGAGCCATCGGGCCGTGCGCCGCCGTCTGCGTGTACCCGAACCTCGTCGCGACCGCGAAGCGCGCGCTCGCCGGCTCGACCGTCAAGGTGGCCAGCGTCGCGACGGCCTTCCCGAGCGGCCAGTCGCCGCTCGACGTGAAGCTCGCCGACGTGCGCCGCGCGGTGGAGCTCGGGGCCGACGAGATCGACATGGTCATCGACCGCGGAGCGATGCTCTCGGGCGACTACGCCAAGGTGTTCGACGAGATCGCCGCCACCAAGGAGGCGTGCGGCAACGCCCACCTCAAGGTGATCCTCGAGACCGGGGAGCTCGGGTCCTACGACGTCGTCCGCAAGGCGAGCGAGATCGGCATCGCCGCGGGCGGGGATTTCATCAAGACGTCGACGGGCAAGGTGCAGCCCGCGGCCACGCCCGCCGTCACGCTGGTGATGCTCGAGGCGATCCGCGACCACTACTACGCCACCGGGCGCCGTATCGGCATGAAGCCGGCGGGCGGCGTGCGGACGGCCAAGCAGTCACTCCACTATCTCGTGCTCGTCAAGGAGACGCTCGGCGACGCCTGGCTCACGCCGGACCTCTTTCGCTTCGGCGCGAGCGCGCTGCTCAACGACGTCCTCATGCAGCTCGAGAAAGAGCGGACGGGCGCCTACCAGGCCACCGAAGACTTCTCGAAGGATTGAGTCTCGACCATGAGCGGAGAGCTGAAGAAAACCGGTGACGACGGCGCGGTCATTCCCGCGCTCGATTTCGGTCGCGCGTGGGAATACGCCCCGTCGCCGGAGGCGACCGACCACGTCCACATCGCGCCGAGGCAGGAGCTCTTCGTCGGCGGCCGGTGGACGGCGCCGCGCAGCGGCAAGTACTTCGACACGTCGAGCCCGAGCACGGAAGAGAAGCTCGCCGAGGTGGCCGAGGCCGACGAGCGTGACGTCGACGACGCGGTGCAGGCCGCGCGCCGCGCCTACGACAAGTACTGGTCGAAGATGCGCGGCAGCGAGCGCGCGAAATACCTCTTCCGCATCGCGCGGGCGATTCAGGAGAAGTCGCGCGAGCTCGCCATCGTCGAATCGATGGATGGCGGAAAGCCCATCAAGGAGTCGCGTGACGTCGACCTCCCCCTCGCGGCGGCGCATTTCTTCTATCACGCGGGCTGGGCGGACAAGCTCGACTACGCCTTCCAGGGCCGCGCGTGGCGCTCGCTCGGCGTCGCCGGGCAGATCATCCCGTGGAACTTCCCGCTGCTCATGGCGGCGTGGAAGCTCGCGCCCGCCCTCGCGTGCGGCAACACCGTGGTCCTCAAGCCCGCGGAGACGACGCCGCTCACGGCGCTCCTCCTCGCGCGCATCATCGAGGAGGCCGAGCTGCCGCCGGGCGTCGTCAACGTGGTCACCGGCGCGGGGGCGACCGGGGCGGCGCTGGCGGGGCACGCGGGCGTCGACAAGGTGGCCTTCACGGGCTCGACCGAGGTCGGAAAGCGGATCCAGCGCGCCGTCGCGGGCACGAAGAAGAAGCTGACGCTCGAGCTCGGGGGCAAGGCGGCGAACGTCGTCTTCGCCGACGCGCCCATCGATCAGGCCGTCGAGGGGATCATCAACGGCATCTACTTCAACCAGGGCCACGTCTGCTGCGCCGGGTCGCGCCTGCTCGTCGAGGAGAGCGTGCACGCTCTGGTCGTCCGCAAGCTGGAGGACCGCATCGCGACGCTGCGGGTCGGCGATCCGCTCGACAAGAACACCGACGTCGGCGCCATCAACTCGAAGATGCAGCTCGACAAGATCCGCGAGCTCGTCGCCGCCGGCGAAGAAGAGGGCGCGGAGCGGCACACGGCTCCCTGCGCGCTGCCGTCGCGAGGCTACTTCTTCGCGCCCACGTTCTTCACGGGGGTGGCCCAGTCGTCGCGCATCGCGCGAGAAGAGATCTTCGGCCCGGTCCTCTCGGTGATGACCTTCCGGACGCCGGACGAGGCCGTCGAGAAGGCGAACAACACGATGTACGGCCTGTCGGCGGGCATCTGGACCGACAAGGGCGCCAAGATCTTCTGGATGGCCCAGCGCCTCAAGGCAGGCGTCGTCTGGGGGAACACGTACAACAAGTTCGACCCGTCCTCGCCGTTCGGCGGATACAAGGAGAGCGGCTTCGGCCGCGAGGGCGGCCGGCAGGGACTCCTTGCTTACACGGAGCTCGCATGACCACGCGACGCACGGCGACGACGACGAGGCTCGGGATCCACGCGGCCGAGGCCAATGCTTCGGCCGAGCCCCGCACGCTCGCGCACGCCGCCACCGAGGAGCTCGACGGCTTCGACCCGGGCGCCCGCGTCGCGGTCAACAAGGCCTACAAGATGTACGTCGGCGGCGCGTTCGTCCGCTCGGAGAGCGGCCGGTACTTCCAGTCGCGCGGCGCCGGCGTCCCCGGCAGCGCGGACCCCGGCGTCGTCAACGTGCCGCGCGGCTCCCGGAAGGACGCGCGCGACGCCGTCCTCGCGGCGAAGAACGCGGGCGACGGCTGGGCGGCGCGCACCGCGTACAACCGCGGGCAGATCCTCTACCGCCTCGCCGAGGTCATGGAGTCGCGGCGCGACGAGCTGGTGACGTCGCTCGAGCGCGGCGGGCAGGACGCCGCCCAGGCGATGCGCGAGGTCGACGGCGCCGTCGATCGGGCCGTCTACTACGCGGGCTTCTGCGACAAGTACCAGGCCCTCGTCGCGTCGCTGAACCCCGTGGCCGGCCCGCACTTCGGCTTCAGCTGGCCCGAGCCGATGGGCGTCGTGGCGGTCGTCGCGCCCGAGCGGCCTGCGCTCCTCGGCCTGCTGTCGACGGTGCTCCCCGTCATCGCCGGCGGAAATACGTGCGTCGTCGTCGCCGGGAGCGAGGACCCGCGGACGGCGGTCGTGTGGTGCGAGTGCCTGGCGACGAGCGATCTGCCGGGCGGCGTCGTCAACCTCCTCACGGGGCAGGCGAGCGAGATGGCGCCGCACCTCGCGAAGCACCGCGAGGTCGTGGCCATGGATGTGTGGAGCGCCGACGCGGACCTTCGCGCCGCGGTCGAGCGCGAGGGGAGCGGCAACGTGAAGCGGGTGCGGACCCACGCTGCGGACGAGACCGAGCGGATGCAGTCCGACGCGGGCCAGGGTCTCGGCTACATCGAGCGGTTCCTCGAGACCAAGACGGTCTGGCACCCGGTGGGCGTCTGACCCGCCGGCGCGCGGTCAGCTCGCCTACGTCACCGCCTCCACCGCCTCTTCGAGCGTGAACGCGCCCTCGTAGAGCGCGCGACCGACGATGCACGCCGCGATGCCCCGCGCGGCCAGCGCCCGCAGATGGTCGAGCGAGCCCACGCCCCCCGAGGCGATGACCGGGACGCGCGTCAGCGCCGCCAGCTCGGCCGTCGCCTCGAGGTTCGGCCCGACGCCGGTGCCGTCGCGCGTGACGTCCGTGTAGAGCACCCCCGCCAGCGGCAGATCGGCCATCGTTCGCACCAGGTCCACCGCGCGAACGCGCGTCGCCTGCGTCCAGCCATCGACCGCGACGAACCCGTCCCGCGCGTCCACCGCGACGACCACGCGCCCCGGCTCTGCGACCGCGAGCGCGCGCACCAGCGCCGGATCGCTCACCGCCGCCGACCCGAGCACCACCCGCGACGCCCCGAGCGCGCGGTAGGCGGCGAAGCTCTCGCGCGTGCGCACCCCGCCGCCCACTTGAACGCCGCCCTCGACCTCGCCCGCGGCGTCCCCCGCGAACGCCTCCAGGATCCCCTTCACCGCCTCGCGCTGGACCGGCGCTCCGGCCTTCGCCCCTGCCAGGTCGACCACGTGAATCAAGCTCACCGTGCCGCGCCAGGCGCGCGCGCGCGCCGCCGGGTCCGCGTCGTACACGGTCACGTCGTCGTAGCGGCCCTGCCTCAGGCGCACCGCCTTACCGTCCAGCAGGTCGATGGCCGGGACGACGATCACGACGCCACGAACCTCTCCAGCAACGCGAGGCCGGCGCGCTGGCTCTTCTCCGGGTGAAACTGGCACGCGAAGACGTTCTCGTGCGACACGGCGCTCACGAAGCGCGCCCCGTACTCGGTCGTCGCCGCGACGACGGAGCGATCGCGCGGCACGACGACGAAGCTGTGCACGAAGTAGAAGTGCTGCGGCTCAGCCGGCAGGAGCCCGCGATGATCCGCCACCGGCTCGGCTTCGTTCCAGCCCATGTGTGGGATCTTGAGCGAGCCGCCCGTGGCCTCGTCGGCGCCGCCCGCCAGGCGCACCACATCGCCCTCGAGCAGCCCCAATCCCGCGCAGCCGGGTGACTCCTCGCTCGAGCCGAAGAGCACCTGCAGCCCCAGGCAGATGCCGAGGTACGGCCTGCCCGCGGCGACGTGGGCGCGGACCGCATCGCCCAGCGCACCCGACAGCGCCCTCGCGCATTCGCCGAAGCCGCCCTGCCCGGGCATGACCAGCTGATCCGCAGCGCGCACGCGCGCGGGCTCCCCGGTCACCTCCACGTCCACGCGACGTCCCACCGAGGCCGCGCGCAGCGCGCGCTCGACGCTTCGCAGGTTGCCGAGGCCGACGTCGCACACCACGATGCGCACGCCGTTGCCTTACCACGGCCGCGGTCGGTGAGTGTGGGGGCAACGTCGATGGACAAATCGAGCCTGGCTTCTCGGGTCGCGGACGTGGTACTCCGGCGGTCGACCGAACGAGGCGAGCGGGCCTAGGTGCAGCGCACGGCCGCGGTCGGGCGGGGTGAGTTCTCTCTAGGAGGATGGAACGACGATGAATCGCAAAATCTGGCGAAGCGTGTCCTGGCCGATTGTCTTCGCGGGGTTGTCCGCCCCGTTCATTGTCAACTGCGGCTCGCTGCCGAAGCTGCCCGCAGGCCTCCCCGGCGTCGGGAGCTGCCCCGACATGTCGAAGCCCGACGACATCGCGAAGTTCGACTTCGCGGCGAACTTCAAGCTGCAGCCCGCCGTCGCCGCCAAGGTGAAGGCCGGCGTGGGCGCCGCGGTCGAGATGAAGGTGCTCGCCGACAAGATCGAGACGGATCTCACCGCGGCGTGCGGCAAGATCGCGACGGACCTCGGCGACTCGAACACGTACAAGAACGCGCAGGACGCGTGCAAGGCCGCGGCGACGGCCATCGGCAGCACCAAGGCCAAGCTCGGCGCCGCCGCCAAGGTCTCGCTCGACATCGATCCGCCGAAGTGCGGCCTCGACATCAACGCCTACGGCGACTGCGGCGCGAGCTGCGACGCCACCGTGAAGCCGGGCGGCGCGGACATCCAGTGCGACGGCGGCAAGCTCCAGGGCACCTGCGGCGCCCAGTGCTCCGGCGAGTGCGACATGAGCGCGGCGGCCGCGTGCTCGGGCGAGTGCGACGGCTCGTGCGACGCCGACGTCAGCGGGTCGTGCTCGGGCACCTGCAGCGGCAAGTGCGACGGCAAGTCGAGCAACGGCTCGTGCGCGGGCAAGTGCGACGGCAAGTGCTCGGGCAACGTGAAGGCCACCTGCAAGGGCAAGTGCGGCGGCACCTGCAAGATGAGCGCGGCGGCCAAGTGCTCGGGCACGTGCACCGGCACCTGCTCGGCGAAGATGGAGGCCCCCAAGTGCACGGGCACCGTCAAGCCGCCGTCGATGAGCGCGGACTGCAAGGCGAAGTGCGACGCTCAGGTGCAGGCGAACGCGACCTGCACCCCGCCGCACATCCTCGTGCACGTCGTCGGCGCGGCTGATGCGGCGACGGCGGCCAAGTTCCAGACGGTCCTCGAGAGCGACCTGCCGATGGTCCTCAACGTGGCCATCGGGACCGCGAAGAACGTCGGAACCATCGTCGCCGGCGTGAAGACGGTCGTCGAGGGCGTCGAGGGCGTCGTGAAGACGGCGACCAGCGACAAGCTCGCCGGCGCGGCCCTCATCGCGTGCGTGGCGTCGCCCTTCAAGGGCGCCGTCGACGCGGCGACGGGCATCCAGGCCAACGTCAGCGTGTCGGTCAGCGTTCAGGGCAGCGTCAGCGGCGGCAGCGCCAGCGGCAGCGCGAGCGCCAGCGGCAAGGCCGGCGGCTGAAAGGGCGGGGCAGGGGACGGTCGCTCAGGCGACGAGGACCGTCCCCACGCTCCCCGGTTCGGCGACCTCGCGGGCCAGCTGGCCGCGCTCGAGGTGACCGACGACGTGCACCGCGTGCACGCCCTCGCCGATCGCGGCGAAGGACTCTTCCAGCTTCGGGATCATCCCCTTGGTGACGACGCCGTCGGCGATGGCCTTCCGGCCGTCGGCGACCGAGAGGCGCGCGATGCGTGAGGCGGGATCGCTCACGTCGCGGAGCACGCCGCGCACGTCGCTGACGAGCACCAGCGCCTTCGCGTCGAGCGCGATCGCGAGCTGGTTGGCCACGATGTCGGCGTTGATGTTGTAGACGTTGCCGTGGCGGTCGGCGCCGAGGCACGCGACGACCGGGACGTAGCCCGCGACCGAGAGCAGCTCGAGCAGCGCCTCGTTCACGCCCGTCACGTCCCCCACGTGCCCGAAATCGATGGGGTCCGGCCCTCCCCCGGTGACGACGCGCGGCGGCCGCTTCACCGCCTCGACCGTCAGCGCGCTCGCCCCGTGAAGCCCCACCGGCCGCGCCCCCGCCGCCACGAGCGCGGCGCAGGCGTCGACGTTCACCTTGCCGGCGACGATCATCTTCATCACGTCGAGCGTCTCCGCGTCGGTGATGCGCCGGCCCGCCACGATCTTCGGCGTCTGCCCGAGCTTCTTCTGCAGCTCGGTCGCCTGCGGCCCGCCGCCGTGCACGACGACCACGCGCTCGCCGCGCGCCTGCATCTCCGCGACGTCGGCGGCGATGGCCGCCATGTGCGCCGACGCGACGACCTCCCCCCCCAGCTTGATGACGACGTACGCGCTCACGGCCACCCGCCCGGGTCCTCGAGCGTCAGCCGCTCGTCGAGCCCCAGCATCAGGTTCATCGACTGGATGGCCTGCCCCGCCCCGCCCTTCACGAGGTTGTCCGTCGCCGCGAAGCACGCGACGACGCGCTTGCCGTCCGCCACGTCCCCCGCCTGCACGCCCACCTCGGCGTAGTTCGTCCCCTTCACCGCGACGACCTCGGGCAGGCGCTTGGCCGGCACGCGCACGAAGGGCTCGCGCGCGAACGTCTCGCCGAAGAGCTTCTTCACGGCCGCGGCGTCGACCTTCTCGTCGACGTGCGCGAAGCACGTGGCGAAGATGCCGCGCGACAGCGGCGCGCTGACGGGCACGAAGCGGAGCGTCAGCCCGCGAGCCCCCGCGTCGGCGAGCGTCTGCGTCACCTCCGGGATGTGCTGGTGCTCCAGCGGCTTGTACGTCTTCAGGTTGTTCGACCGCGTCGGATGGTGCGTCCCCGCGCTCGGCGCGATGCCGCTCCCGCTCGAGCCCGTGATGCCGACGACCTCCACCGGTCCCCCGAGGAGCCCCGCCTTCGCCAGCGGCAGCAGCGCGAGCTCGATGGTCGTCGCGAAGCAGCCGGGCGACGCCACGTACCTCGCCCGCCGGATGGCCTCGCGGTGGAGTTCGGGCAGCCCGTAGACGAACGTGCCCTTCGTGAGCTCCTCCGGGCAGGGGTGCTTCGCGCCGTAGTACTTCTCGTACGCCGCGGGATCGCGCAGGCGAAAGTCACCCGAGAGATCGACGATGCGGGCGCCGGTCTCCATGATCTCCTTCGCCTTGCCCGCGCTCACCTTGTGCGGGAGACCGAGGAGCACGACGTCCATCCCGCGCGCCGCGTCGGCGGGCGAGAGCCCCTCGAACTTCAGATCGGTCTGCCCCTCGAGGTTCGGGTGCACCGCCGACAGCGGCTCGCCGATGAAGTCGATCGACGCGACCCGCACGAGCTCCACCTCCGGGTGAAGCAAGAGGCGCCGCACGAGCTCCGCCCCGCCGTATCCGCTGCCGCCGATGACGGCGGCCTTGAAGCGCTTGGCCATGGTGGGCGCCAGACTAGTACACGCGGCTCGTCACGCCAGCGCCGCCCGCGGGTGCCACTCGAGGGTCACCGGGTCCTTCGTGGCGAGGCGCAGCGCGCCCCCCTCGTCGGGCAGGCGCACGCGCCGGACGCGCTCGCCGCCGGCGTAGACGCCCTGCAATGACGCGCAGTCGAACGCGCAGACGACGCCGTGCTCGCGCAGGAGCAAGAGGTGCACGCGCGACACGCTCTCGGTCAGCACCGAGCGCAGCCCCTCTTCGCAGCGATAGGCCCTCCCGACGAGCACTCCCGCGTCCAGCGCCGCGTCCGGAAGGTCGACGCTCGCCCGCAAGCTCCCCCGCCGCAGCGTCATCCGCGAGCACCCGGCGGCGGCGGCCTCGTGCGGCACGTCCTCCAGCCTCGGCGCGGGCGGAAGCGTCGTCACGCTCGTGCGCTGCGCGCGCACGGACGCCGGATGCCCCGACTGCGTCGGCATGCGCGGCGCCTCGACGATCTCCGGCTGCGGCCGCGTCTCGGGCAGCTCGGCGCGTGACGGCAGCGCCACGAGCGCGTAGCGGCCGACCCGCATGGCCAGCGGCCCCGTCGCCACGAGCGCGCGGCGCTCCGCGTCGTCGTCCAGGTGAAACCCGAGCCCGGTTCGCAGGTCGAGCACGCGCAGCGCCGGCGAGCCGTCGTCCAGCGTGGTCGCGCGGAGCAGGAGATGACGCAGCGCGACGGCGGGATCGCTCGGCAGCACGACGTCGCACTTCGTGTGGCGCCCGACGACGGCGAAGGCGTGCGGATGGGCCACGAGATCGTGCCACCCGAGCTCGTCCCCCCGCCACCACACGAGCCTCACCCCGGCCGCCGTCATCGGCGACGTATCGAGCTCGCGCGCCCGGCGGTACGCCTCGTCGAGCCACTCGGCCTCGAGGCGCGGGCCCGTCGAGGCGAAGCGGGTGTTCGCGTTCGGGGCCGTCGCGAGGCCCGTGATGTGGGAGCGGTCGTACACGCTTGCCTGAAGGATGCCCATGGGACCCCCGACCGTCGAGTCGCCCGAACGGACGGGACACCAGCCCGTCCGGGGGGGAGCGCTCGAGAGCGCTGGAGAGCGCTCGAGACAAGCGGTGGTACGCTCGCGGCCCCCGATGAGTTCCCACGCGAACGACGCGACGGCCTGGCTCTCCGACCAACAGCGCTCCATGGAGGACGCCATCGCGCCGCTCGTCGACGAGAACTCGTACACCGAGAACCCCGAGGGGGGCCGCAAGGTCGGCACGCTCCTGCGCGCCCTCTTCGCCGTCGAGGGCGTCGAGGTGAACGTGCGCCCGAGCGAGCGCTTCGCCGACCACCTGGTCTTCCGGACGCGCGCGCAGCTCCCGAACCGCGGCGCCGTCGCCCTCGTCGGGCACCTCGACACCGTGTTCCCTCCGGGCAGCTTCGAGGGGTACCGCCGCGACGGGGAGCTCGCGCGCGGCCCGGGGGTGCTCGACATGAAGGGCGGCCTCGTCGTCATCGCCTACGCGCTGAAGGCGCTGGCGGCGACGGGCGGGCTCGACGCGGTGGTGCCGATCCGCGTCGTCATCGTGAGCGACGAGGAGGTCGGCTCGCCGGAGGGGCAGGGGGTCATCGCGGCGTCGATCAGCGGGGCGAGCGCGGCGCTCGTCTTCGAGGCCGGCCGCAAGGGGGACGCGATCATCACGCGCCGCAAGGGGACCGGCGGGATGACGGCGGTCGCCCACGGCAAGGCGGCGCACGCGGGCAACGCGCACAAGGAGGGGGCGAACGCCATCTGGGCGCTGGCGCGCTTCGTCGACGGCGTGCAGAAGCTCACCGACTACGACCGCGGCGTCACCGTGAACGTGGGCCGCGTCTCCGGCGGCAGCAGCAAGAACACGGTGCCCGACCGCGCCGAGGCGCAGCTCGATCTCCGCTTCTGCACGCGCGCCGACGGCGAGGGGCTCGTCAGCGCCGCACGCCGCGCGGCCGACGAGGCGGCGGCCACCGTGGCGGGCACGCGCATCGAGCTTCACGGGGGCGTCGCCCGCTCGCCGCTCGAGCGCACCGACGCGAGCGCCCGCCTCCTCGAGGAGTACGCGGCCTGCGCGCGGGCGCACGGCCTCGGCGGCGACGAGGCGCCGCTCATCGGCGGCGGCAGCGACGCGAGCACGTCGAGCAGCCTGGGGATCCCCTCCATCGACGGCATGGGGCCGCGCGGGACGGGGTTTCACACGAAGGACGAGCTCATCGAGGTCGCGAGCCTCGTGCCGAAGGCGCAGGCGCTCGCGCGGTTTCTGGCCGAGCGCAAGCTCGCCTGACGCGCCGGCCTCTCGCCCCGAGCGGCGCGTCCAAGGCGCGCTCGAGGCCCCGTGTCGGAGGACCATGCGTCGCGCGCTCGCCAGCTTCGCTCTGCTCGCGCTCTCCGCGTGCCCCGCGCCGGCCGACGTGACGCCCGTCATCCACGTCGATCCGCGCGCGGCGCAGCGGCTCGCATGGTTCGGCAAGGCGCCGCCCGCCGACGACCCGCCCGCCGAGCCCGCGCCCGCGCCCGCGACGGCGCCCGCGCGCGTGCACGCGATGAAGGACGGCGAAGCGCTCGGCGGACCCGCCGCGACGGGGCGGCCCGGGGATCTCTTGCTCGAGAACGCGGAGGTGGTCTTCGTCGTGAGCGGGTGCCGCCTCGTCGACGCGGCGGACGCGCAGGCGCGGAAGGACGAGCTCGGGCAGATGGCGCCGCGCCCGGGGGCGGAGGCTTCCGGGGGTGCTTGCGAGGCGCCGCGGAGCGGGACGGACGCCGACGGGAGCGCGTGGATCGAGACGCGCGCCCGCGCCGGCACGCTCGCGCTGACGACGCGCTACCTCTTGAACCCGCCCGACCGCGCGCTTCTCGTCGAGACCACCGTGGAGAACACGGGCGACGCGGCCGAGACGCTGGCGTCGCTCGGCGACGTCGTCGAGTGGGGCGGCACAGAGCGGGTCGCGCCCGGCAAGCCGCGCGGCTTCGCCGGGGCGACGAGCGGCGCCTACGTCGGCGCCGTCGGCCGCTTCGTGAGCTACGCCGTGACCTCGACCGAAGGCGACATCGACGCGGTCAGCCGCGGCAGCTCGACGGAGACGACGGTGCGCGCGAAGGTCCCGCTCGCCGCGCACGCGTCGACGCACTACGAGCGCGTCTTTCTCGTCGGCGCGCGGCCCGACACCGCGAGCCTCGTGGGAGAGCTGGCGCTGGCGGCGGGCCAGGCGGTGGGCGAGGTGAAGCTCACGGTGCCCGGCGGCGCTGGAGGGGCGACCGTCGAGCTCACGCCCGACGGCTCGACGGAGGCCATCACGCTGGCGTCGCCGTTCGAGGCGGTGCTGCCGCTCGGGCGCTACTGGATCACGCCGCGACGTGGAGGCGCGCCGATCGGCCCGCTCGACGTGAAAGCGAACGGCGTCGCCGAGGCCGCCGTGCCCGCGAGCGACTGACGCCCCGGCAAAGCCCTTGCGCCCTGGCGCGACTGGACTACGTTGCCGGCCTCTCCTTCGGGGCGTAGCGCAGCCTGGTTAGCGCACTTGACTGGGGGTCAAGGGGTCGCCGGTTCGAATCCGGCCGCCCCGACGAAGGCGGGTAAGAAGAAAGGAAGACGCGGGGCTGCGAGGGCAGCCCCCGTCGACTCACGGCTTGCTCTGGGGCCGCGTCAGCGCGGCAGCTCGTCCGCGAGGAGAGGCCGCTCGACCGCGAGGAGAGATCGCCACGACGCCACGGCGCCACGGCGCCACGGGGAGAGGGCCCGGCTGTCGGAGGTGGGCGGTCCGGCGGGACGGGCGAGGGCGTGGGGGTAAAGGCGGACGCGAGGTGGTTCGTTCGCGCGGCGGCGGCGTTCGACGCGGGTCGTTTCGCGCGGACGCGGGTCCGTCTTGCGGTCGCGGGGAGTGGTCCTGGGGTCACGCGGAACGGTCGCGCGGTGACGCGGAGCGGTCTTGTGGTCACGCGGAATGGTCTTTGGGTCACGCGGAGCGGTCTCGCCGTGACGCCGGCGCGTCTCGCGGTCACGCGGAGCGGTCTCGCCGTGATGCAGGGACGACTCGCCGTGACGCAGGGACGACTCGCCGTGATGCCGAGACGACTCGCGGTGATCCCGAGACGACTCGCCGTGATGCCGGCGCGTCTCGCGGTCACGCCGACCCCCGCCGCCGTCACGTCGCGACGTTTCGCCGCAACGCCGACAGGGCTGGGGCTCATCGCAACCCGACGAGGGACGACGGGGAAGGCAAGGGGCATCGACGGCAACGCGCGTCGGCCGAACCGCGAGCGGGTCCGGCGCAACGGCGGAGGGGGCCGGCGTGACCGGAAGAGCGATCGCCGCGGAGGGCGCTCGGCCTGCGTCGACGGCGGGGGCCGTACCCTTCGACGGGGAACGGTCTCGCGGTTCGGGCAAACGCGTCCGGCGTCGTCGCGGGCCCCCCCTGCGGTTCGGGCAAGCGCGTCCGGAGTCGTCGCGGGCCCCCCTGCGGCTCACGCGAGGCCGTTCCCCGTCGACGGGTAGTCCGCTTGCGGTTCGGGCGAGGCCATCTGGAGTCGTCGCCGGCCCGCCCGGGGTTCACGCAACCCCGTCACCCGTCGACGCAACCCCGTCACCCGTCGACGCAACCCCGTACCCGCTCACCGTGACCCCTCTACCGGTTCGCGACGATCCGCAAAACCCCGTACGCCACCGCGGCTGCGATCCACACGACGGCGCGGCCCCTCAGCGCGGCCCATCCCCAGTACGGCGCCAGGGGCGGCACGACGAGCGCGACGAGGCCCCGCCAGCGCGGCGCCCGCCCCGCGAGGCCGACGACGAGCGTCACGTGCGCCGTGACGACGACGGCGAACGCCAGGAGCAGCGCCCCGGCGACGAGCTCGTCGCGTGCCATCCCCGCTCAATACCTGCGCTGCCACACGAGATCGAGGATCGTCGTGCCGGCGTCCCCTCGCGTCGTCTCCGCCTGCCAGTTGCGGAGGAAGTGGTAGCTCAGCGTGAAGAGCGTCGCGTCCGGGTTCGTCCCCGGCGGCGGCACGCCCAGCACCCACGCGATCTGGAACGTGAGGTCCCGCGCGATCTGCAGCTCGACCTCCGGCCGGGGCGTCGCCTCCGACGTATCGAGCTTGGTCGACACCTCGGTCTCGAGCCCCAGGCGGTCGAGCGCGCTGTTCACGCCGCCGAGGGCGCGGTTGATGTTCGCCGACGCCGCGCCCCCCGCGACTCCCGTGGCCGCGGTCACCTGCTGCGAGCCGCCGCTTCCCGCCCCTCCCTGGTCCGTCGTCCCGTAGAGCAGCAGCGAGAGGATCTCGGTCCGCGCGAGCGGCGGCTCCGAGCGCAGCGTCACCTTGCCCGTCCTCAGCGGGCCCACGAAGTCGGCGAACACCGTCGTCCCCGACGACGACGGATCCGACGACGGAGCCACCCACGACGCCGTCAGCACCACCTGCGGGTTCGTCGGATCCTCGACGAACGTGACCGTGCTCCCCTCGTCGAGCGTGAAGGTCTTGCCCTTCACGTCGAGCGTCCCGCGCGTCAGGCGGATCTGACCCTTGGCGGTGACGGCGTCGGCGAGGGTGACGACGGGCGTCCCGTCCATGTGGATGTCGAGATCGTTGCCCCGGCGCACTTCGACGTCGTGGAGGCGCGCCGTCACGCGCGTCGGCGTCCGCGGGCCCTGCTGGGGCGCGGCCTCGGTGTCGCCCGCGTCGAGCACGAGCGGCACGAACTCGCCGCCCGGACGCGCGACCCCGACGCTCACGTCGGCCAGCGTGTCGAGCGACTGCACCGAGTGCGACGAAGACTCGGGCAGCTGCACGCGGAGGCCCGGCACGTCGATCTGCACGTCGAGCGCGTCCGCCGCGCGGGTGACGACGACGTCCATCTTCCCGTCGACCATCCCCACCTGGGTCCCGTCGATGACGAGCGGCAGCGGCTCCTTCGCGGGGACCTGCACGACCGCGTGCGCGCCCACCAGCTCGAGCCCCTGCAGCCGGGCCGTGGCGGCGACCGCGATGCGCCCCGTCAGGCCGCGCGCGCTCGCCTGGTCGAGGCGCACGAGCCCGTCGGGGGTGAACGAGATGCGCGCCGACGCGTCGTGGAGCTCGCTGCCCATCGCGCTGAGCTCGAAGATGCCGCCCGAGAGCGCGAGCGTCCCCTCGGGCTTCACGGTCTTCGCCGCGGGGTCGACGAGCAGGTGCGCCTGGCCGTCGAGGCGCCCGTCGAGCTCCGTGAAGTACTGCGAGACGAAGGGCAGCAGCACGGCGGCGCGGAAGTTCTTCGCCGTCACCTGCACGTCCGCCGCCTGCGCCACGTCGGGCGAGGGCAAGAGGGCGTTGCCCCAGTGCGAGCCCACGTGGGCCTTCGCCTCCGCGTACCCGTCCTGCTCGACGATGCGGGCCGAGGCCTCGAGGACGCGGCCGTCGGCGGTCGCGGCGAAGGTCGTCGGCCGGCAGGCGATCTCGCCCACCTGCAGCTCGGTCAGCGTCAGCGCCACCGAGGCCTTCGGGTTCTCGTGCAGGTCGTCGAGCCGGAAGGTGCCGTTGGCGAGGCCGCGCACCTGGCGATCGTCGAGCGCCGCGAGGCTCTGCAGCGGGAAGTCCGTCAGCTTCGCGTGGGCGGACGCCTTCCACGGGAGCTCCCCTCCCCCGAGCACGTCGGCCATGCGGAGGTCGACCCCGCCTCCGGCCTCGAGGACCGGCTGCCCCTTGGCGTCGGCGAGGAGCGTCACGTCCGCGTGCGCGCCGTCGTAGTGCCCCGACACCGCGACGTCGACCGGCAGCGCGAGCACCGACGTCTCCGCGCGGCCGTGGCTCAGCGTCGCGCGCACGTCGACGGTGGGCGCCTCGACCGAGCCTCGCCACTCGACGGTGCCGGCGAGTGTGCCCTCCAGGTCGCGCGTCCCGAGGAACGCCGGCAGCCTGGCGACGTCGTGCGCCGGCAGGGTGACGGTGGCCGCGACGGGCATGGCGAGGAGCGCGGCGCGGATGGGCTCATCGGCGGTGAACAGGCGCCCGTAGGGCACCGCTTGCGAGGAAGCCTGGAGCGCGACGAGCGGACCGCCGGCGTCGGCGAGCGTCGCGTCGACCGCGGTGGCGCCCGTGCGGCCGTCGACGTGCGCGTGCACCGTCGCGCCGATCCCCTCGAGGCGCCACGGCCGGGGGCTCCCGACGACGGCGAGCCCGCTCGTGGCGGCGGTCAGGTCGACCTCGGGCGTCGTGTCGCTGGCCGAGTCGCGCTCGACGCGCCCCTTCACGTCGACGGTCCCGGCGAGGTTGCCGAACGGGAGCGCGCCTTTCGGGAGCTGCGCGTAGAGCTTCGCCAGGTCGACGTGCGCGGCGAGGTCCACCTCGCCCCAGGCGGTGCGCCACGCGGAACCCTCGAGCGGACCGGCGGCGCCGATCTGGAGCGACGTCGAGCTCACGTCGAACGTGCCGACTCCGCCGATCCCTCCGGTGGCGTGGCCGGCGGCGTGGAGGCCGTCGAGCGTCGCCTCCACGTGCGCGGTCGCGTCCTTCCAGCTCCCGAACGTGCCCTGCGTCAGATCGATCGTGACGTGCCCTTCGGCCGCGCGGCTCCGGACCGAAGCGTCCACGTCGAGCGACACCCGGCCGCCGAGGCCCGGGACGCCGGCGAGCTTCCCGAGCCGCGCGAGGTCGAGGCCCCGGCTGCGCGCCTTCGCCGTCAGCGTGCCCGGCGACAGACGCACCGTGGCGCGCATCGGCGAGCCGAGCCCCTCGACGACCAGATCGTCGAGGCTCGTCTCGCGCGCGGTCACGCGGACGAGGGACGCCGCCGCCCGGGCGCTCTCGCCGTTTCTCTGGATCGTGATCGCGAGGTCCCGCAGCGTCGTGCCGCCGACCAGGCCGACGGTGGCGTGCGCGTCGACGTCGGCGCCGTGGCCGCGCATCGACACGGCGGCGCGCGCGTTCGCGGGGGTGCCCTTCACCTGCGCCTTCAGGTCGTCGAACCGCAGGGACCCTGCGACGAGCGTGCTGCCCGCGACGGTGGCGTCGAGCGAAGGGGCGGCGAGCGGCCCGGTGGCCCGCGCCTCGAGGCTCGCGGCGCGCAGGGTCGCGCCTCCCGCGGCGAGGTTCGCGGCGGAGGCCTCGACGCGCGCGTCCACGGTCCCCTTGCCGAGATCGACGCTCCCGCGCGCGCGCGCCTTCGCGCTGCCCCGCGCGGCCGGACCGAGGCGCGGGATGGCCTCGAGGCGCGGGGCGTCGACCGAGGCATCGAAGCCGATCTGGAAGGAGCTCCCCGACGGCACGAGGAGCAGCGTCGCCGTCGCCGGCGCGCCGGGCTCGCGGACCTCGACCCGGGCCGCGCCGCTCGGGGGGCTTCCCGCGGCGTCGCGGCCGACCTGGCCGGTGATGCGCGCCCGCGGCACGGTGGCTCCCGCGACGGTCCCGCCGGCGAAGTCGAGCGCCACGGCGGCGCCCGCCGGTCCCGTCGCCGTCGACACGATGAGGACGTCGCCGGACATCGCCAGCTCGGTCGCGGGCGCGGAGGGAGCCAGCGCGTGCGCGTCGATCGACGTCGCCGTCACGTGGAGGCTCGCGCGCACCTCCTCGCCGACGCTCGCGAGGCCCGACGCCGTGACCGCGCCGGCTCCGACGGCGCCGCGCGCGCTGACGAAGAGGTGCGGCAGCGCGCCGTGCACCTCGGCGTGCGCCGACGCCGGCTCCCCGAAGGGACACGCGGCCCAGAGATCGCGCACGCACTCGGGGCGCGTCGCGGGGACGTCGACGACGGCGTCGATTCGGCCCGCGTCGTAGGTCGCCTCGGCCGTCCCCGCGAGCGCGCCCACGATTCCTCTCCACGACGCGTGCGCGAACCGATCGCTCCCGTCGGCCGCGGGCTGCTCGTAGCGCGCGTCGAGCACGCCGAGCGTCGTCATCCCGTCGGAGAGGTCCCGCTCGGCGATGAGCGCGTGGGCCACCTCGAGCGCCACCTTGCCGGGCGTCACGCGGACCGAGGCGTCCGTCCCGTCGACGTAGGCCTCGAGGAGCGGCCCGGCGGGCGGCCTGCCGTGAAGCTCGACGTGCGCGAGGCGCGCATGCGGGAGGGTCAGCCGGACGCCGCCGCCCCCGCCGGTCGTCGGCGTCGACGTCGGGGGCGAAGCGAAGGCGCGCGCCAGGCGAAGCTGACCCGTGTCGTCCCCGTCGAGGCTCACGTCGGCGCGCACGATCGACACCTCGTCGACCGCCACGCGAACATCGGGCCCCGACGCCAGCGAGCGGAGCAGATCCCACGTCGCGACCCGCGCCTCGAGGCCCGACACGCGCAGCACCGTCTTGCCTTCGGGATCGTCGACGTGCGCGTCCACGTCCGCCACGGACGTCGGCCCGAAGCGGCCCACCCGGTCGAGGACGACGCGCCCCGCGAGCGCCGACGCCAGCACCTGGTTGACGCGCGCGACGATCGTGCGCCGCACGGCCGGGACATCCATGTGCGCCACCGCGCCCGCGGCCAGCGCCGCCACGAACACGACGGCCGTGCCGAGCCCCTTCGCGAGCGCGCGCGCTGCGCCGGCCACTAGAACGCCTCTCCGATGCCGAAGGAGATCGCCAGCGGCACGTAGAAGATCTTCGGCTGCGTCCCTTCTTCCGCCGCGTCCTCCGCGGTCTCGTGGATGACGTCGACGATGCGGTAGGCGACGTCGAGGCGGATCGCGCCGACGGGCGTGTCGTAGCGCCCACCGGCGCCGCACGACAGGTGGATGTGGTTCAGGCGAATCTCCGCCTGCTTGGGCGCGACGTCCCCCGCGTCGCAGAAGGTCGCCACGCCGAGGGGCCCCGAGAGGTCGAAGCGCACCTCCGCCGAGGCTTCCCACAGCGTGAAGCCGCCGATGGGGATCGAGCACTGCGAGGCGTCGTAGTTCGGCTGGCCGGGGAAGCAGCTGACGCCGTTGCCCTGGTTGGCCGCCTGCTGCGCCTGGCTGCCGACCGTCGCGGGGCTGAGGAACGGGACCACGCCGTGGGGCGCGATGCCCCGGAGCGGGTAGCCGCGGTTGGTGCTGGGTCCCCCCGAGAAGAAGCCGCGGAAGTAGGCGAGCTCGATGTCGCGGTCGACGGCCTGGTAGAGCAACTTGCCCGTTCCGGGGGGATCGAGCGTCTGCGTGAGGTGGTTCTGCACGTAGTCGCCGTAGTTGGAAGCGAAGAGGAAGCCGACCGACTCGCGGGTTGCAAACGTCACGCCGCGCGCGATGGGGATGTACGCGCGCACCTCCGGCTGGATGCGGAGATCCGTCGCGCTCCCTCCGAAGATCCCTCCGGCCGACGTCAGATCGTTCGACAGGTAGAAGCCCGAGTGGGTGCGGATCGGATCGTCGCGGAAGTCGAGCGTCGTCACGAGCTGCGGGTACGAGAGCAGGATGGTCGGCGTCGGCTGATCGAGCGGGAGGGTCGTGTACGCGAACGGGAACTCGCTCTGGAACGTTTGCACGAACCGCACGAGGAGACGCTTGCCGAAGCGTCGCTCGAGGCCCGCCGCGATCTTGAGCTCGCCGTAGCCGAGCACCGGCGAGCCGGCGGGCGGATCGGGCGCGACGAGCATGGGAAAGACGTTGCCCTCGGGCTGGACGACGAGCGTCGTGCGCGCCTCGGGGAACGCCGGCTGCTTCAGCTGGAGGCGCAGGCGCTCCTCGGGCAGCGGGTTGGTCGGGGCGACGAAGTGGTCGACGCGCGTCGGATAGAGGACGACGCCCGGCTTGAGCTCGATGGTGAAGTCGCGCAGGTTCCCGAGGAAGTTGTGGTCCTCCCAGCTGACGAGGCCGTGGAGCTCGGTCTTGATCTCGTCGAACTCGAGGCCGCCGCCGACGCGGATCGAGTGCATCTTGCCGGCCTGCCACTTCACGAGCACCGGCACCACGGTCGCCGTCGGATCGGTCAGCGTCGGCAGGATCTCCACGGAGCTCAGCACCTCGAGATCGAGCATCGCCTGGGTCGCCGCGTCGATCGCCGCGGTGGAGTACGGCTCGCCCGGGTGGAGGTTCAGCGTACGGCGCAGCAGCCCTTCGTCGAGCGCCACCGGCCGCCCCTTGTTGTCGGCGTTGGCCTCCTCGACGAGCGTGACGGGCCCGAAGACGGCCTGCGGTCCGGCGTGGACCGTGAAGACGTAGTCGATGGTGTGCGAGGCGACGTCGGCCTGCGCGGTGGCCTTGGCGGTGGCGTACGCGTAGCCGCGATCGGTGAGGGCCCGGGCGACGGCGACCTTGGCCTTGGCGTAGGCGTCCTCGTCGAAGCGCTTGCCGCGGGGCAGGGCGCTCGACGCGGCGGAGCGCACGTCGGCGGCGATGGCCGGGGGCACGTCGTCGAGGCCGTCGACGCGCACGCCGGCGTCGATCGTCGGGGCCCCCTCGTCGACCAGGATCTCGACGCGGACGTGCCGGCCGTCGGTCGAGTGGACGACCCGCCCGGCGCGCGCATGCGCTTCGAGGAAGCCGTGCCCGCGGTAGTACCGCTCGACGCGCGCGAGATCGCGCTGGAGCATCGAGGCGTCGAAGATCTCGTAGTCGTAGAAGAGCCCGCGGAAGAGGCCGAGGAACTTCGGCGACTCGGTGGTCGCGAGCTTGTCGCGCACGTCGCGCCCGTCGAGCGCGCCCGCGTTCACGATGCGGACCGAGTCGATCGCCGAGCGACCCTCGGGGATGGACGAGCACCCTCCGAGGAGCGCGGGCGCCAGCAGCGTCGTCAGCGTACCCGCGAGCAGCGCAGAGGGGCGTCGGTCGGTCGGGCGCATCGTCTGGCGAGGGCGGGATTGTACGTGCTTCAATGCCCCGCGGATGCGCCGCGTCGTGCTCGCCTCGGTCTCGGCGCTGGCGATGGCGTGCGGCTCGACGCTTCCGCACCCGGCGTTCGCGCCCCAGCCGTCGACCGCGCTGACGGAGGTCGACCAGGTGCCGCCGCCGGCGCGGGTGGAGCTCGTCCCGGCGCGGCCCGATCCGCTGGCGGTCTGGGTCGACGGCGAGTGGATCTGGCGCCGCGGACGCTGGGCATGGCTGACGGGGAGGTGGGTCCTGCCGCCCGCGGGGGCGACGTTCCGCGCGTGGGCCTTCGTGCGGGGCGCGGACGGGCGGCTCTGGTCGGCGCCGGGGGCGTGGCTCGACGCGAGCGGGGCGCCGCTCGAGCTGAAGCCGCTGGCGGTGGCGTCGGTCGAGGCCGGCGCCATCGTCGACGCCGACGGCGTGAGTCAGACGACGGGACCGATCCTTCACGAGCGCCCCCACGCGGCTGCGGCGGAGGCGCCCGAGTCGATGACGCCCGCGTCGAAAGGTAGTGTCGCCCCCGCCAACCCGTGATTTCATCCTGGCATGCGCGCTTTCGCCGTTGCCCTGGTCCTCATTCCCGCGACGGCGCTCGTCGTCGCCGCTTGCGAGCCTCCTCAGGACGCCAACCAGCCCGCGGCCGCTCCCACGGGGCCCTACGGCGCCTACCCGCCGCCCGGGTACCCGCCGGGCTATGCCGCGCCGGGCTACGCCCCGCCGGGCGCAGCTCCGACGGGGTACGCGCCGCCGGCCGCGCCGCCCCCCGGGTACACGGCGCAGCCCGCGCCCGCGCCTTACCCCGCCCCCGCGCCGACGGCGCCGCCTCCCGGCTACCCCGCGCCGGCTCCCGCTCCGGGGGCGCCGCCCGCCCCGGCCGGATCGGGCGCGATGGCCACGCCTGGGCCGCTCGCGTTGCCCTGCCAAAGCGACCTCGTGTGCGGCCTGCACCACTGCAATACGCAGTACGGCAAGTGCGCGTTCCCCTGCCAGACCTCCGCCGACTGCGTGGCGCCCAACACATGCAACAGCGCCCTCGGGGGCATCTGTACGCCAGCCTTGCCGGGCGCCCACTAAGACGGGACGACGGGTTGCCGGGGGTGGCGTATTCTGCCCTCCCATGCCGACCAAGAAGGCCAGGAAGAAGTCCGCGAAGAGCACGAAGGCGACGCCGCCGGCGCGCAGGACTGCGAAGAAAGCAAAGGGGCCGATCCGGGCGCCGGCGCGGAAGGCACGCGCGGCGAAGGCCGGCGGTACGGCGAAGCGCGCGAAGGCGGCGAAGCCCGCGAAGAAGCTCGCCGCGGCGAAGAAGCCCGCGAAGAAGACGAAGCTCGCGACGAAGACGAAGCTCGCGGCGAAGACGAAGCCCGCGGCGAAGACGAAGCCCGCGACGAAGTCGTTTCACGGCAAGCCGGGCGTCGCGCGCGCCGAGCCGATCCGGCGGCGTGACCACGCGGGTCACATCGATCCGAAGTACGGTGCGGACCTGCGCGCGAAGGGCTCGGGTCAGGACGACGCGTCGACCGGCTTCGTGAATCGCCCGCGGTCGAGCGATTCGCTCGTCGAGGAGCTCGGCGAGGAGTTCGTGGAGGGGGCGACGAGCGCGGAGTACAAGGCCGAGGACGCGCTCAACCAGGACGTGACCGAGGAGGTGGGAGGGCCCTTCGTCGAGACCGGCGCCGACACCGAGTTCGCGCCGGGCACCGACCCGTCGAACCCCGAGGGCGCGACGCGCGAGCCTTTCCCGCGGACCTAGGCGCGCTCCGCTCGTCGACTAGTAACACCAGCCGTAGGTGGTCGTGCCGAGGGTGTTCGGCGGAGGGATCTGCTGACACGCTTGACCCGAGGGGCACGTCGCCGTCGTCGTGCTCTGCTCGCACGCCTGCAGGCACATGAGCTGCTCCGGGCCTCCGCCGAGCGAGACGTGCAGGCACGAGAAGCCGGCCTGGCAATCCTCCGCGACGGCGCAGGGGGCCTGATAGCCGCCCGCCCCCGCCAGGATGCAGCTCGTGTAGAGGCGCGTCCGGTCCGACGAGATGCCGAGGTTGCACGCCTGCTCGGCGCCGCATCCCTTCTGCGCGATGGGATCGCAGTTGAGCGTGCAGGTCTTCGCGGTGAAGCCCTCGGTGGGGCTCACCTCGAGGGGGCCCGCGTGGCAGTAGCCGCCGGGCGCCGTGCAGGCGGTGTCGTCGTTGCAGAACTTGTAGCAGACGGCGTCCGTGCTCCCGTCGCCCGGCTCGCCGCACGTCAGCCCCGAGGCGCACGTCGTGGGATCGGTCGCGGTGCAGGCGACGCCCTCGGTGCCGCTCGCGGTCGTGCTCCGGCACACGAGCGTCTCGTCGCCGACGCCGGTGCCACCGCCGCCCCCGCCATCGGTCATGCCTCCGCCGCCGTCTCCACCGCCGCCTCCACCGCCGTCTCCACCACCCGTTCCGCCCCCTCCACCGCCGCCGTCTCCACCGCCCGTTCCGCCCCCTCCACCGCCGCCGTCTCCACCGCCCGTTCCCCCGCCGCCTCCGCCACCCCCACCGCCTCCGCCT
>DASXZL010000041.1:0-61225 GCA_036501935.1 Polyangiaceae bacterium
CACCATGCTGCGAATCCACGATGTCATGCTCGACGCGCTCACGATGATGCGGCCGCTCGTCACGGCCATCGAACGCCACGACAGAGATCTCACCTCTCAGCTGAGGAGAGCCGCGAGCTCCGTCGTCCTCAATCTCGCCGAAGGCAGCGGCTCGGTCGGCGGCATGCGCACGGCTCGATACCGCACCGCCCTCGGGTCGGCGCGAGAGGCGTTGTCATGCCTGCGCGTCGCCGCGCGCCTCGCCTACATCGAGCGCATCCCGGCGCCTTTGGCCGCGGCGATGAACCACGTCATCGGCACACTGGTGCGCGTGACGGCCTGATCTCTGTTACGGCGCTTCCGCGGGAGGCGCCGCTCCTCCGATTGTGGACCGCCGGTCCTGCTCCCTCGACTGCGGTCCTTCGCTCGCGACCCCACGGCCTCCGCTCGCGTCCTGTGATCGTTGGCTCCCTCCCTGTAGCCCTCGGGTCGCGTCCTGTGGTCCTCGGGTCGAGCTCCTTGGTCCTCGGCTCGCATCTCGAGCTCCTCGGCATGCGTCCCGAGCCCCTCGGCATGCGTCCCGAGCCCCTCGGCGTGCGTCCCGAGCCGCTCGGCATGCGTCCCGAGCTCTTCGGCGTGCGTCCCGAGCCGCTCGGCATGCGTCCCGAGCTCCTCGGCATGCGTCCCGACCTTCTCGGCATGTGTCTCGACCTTCTCGGCATGCGTCCCGAGCTTCTCGGCGCGCGTCCCGAGCTCCTCGGCGCGCGTCCCGAGCTCCTCGGTATGCGTCCCGAGCTACTCGGCTCGCGCCCCGAGCTCCTCGGCGCGCGTCCCGACCTTCTCGGCGCGCGTCCCGAGCTTCTCGGCGCGCGTCCCGAGCTTCTCGGCTCGCGTCCCGAGCTCCTCGGCATGCGTCCCGAGCTCCTCGGCGTGCGTCCCGAGCTTCTCGGCGTGTGTCCCGAGCTCCTCGGCGTGTGTCCCGAGCTCCTCGGCGCGCGTCCCGAGCTCCTCGGGTCGAGCCCCAAGCTTCTCGGCTCGCGTCCCGACCTTCTCGGCGCGCGTCCCGAGCTCCTCGGCACGCGGGCCGGAGCGCGGGCCCCTCAGTGGAAGGTCGTCTTGAACTCGCCGATGTCGCCGCTCGCCTGGGTAGGCGCGGTCCGGGGAGTCTTCGGCTTGCCGCTACCCGTCGGTGCCGTCCACGCGCCCGTCGCCAGGGGCCGCGCCGTCGCGGTGTCGGCGGGAGCCGCGGCCGCTGCGGCAGGGTCGGCCGTCGCGGTCGCCGTCGCCGTCGCCGTCGCCGTCCCGGTCGCCGTCGCCGTCCCGGTCGGACTCGCCGCCGCGGGCACGGGCACCGCCGCGGGCGCGACGGCTACCACGGGCGGCGGCGCCGTGTGCCCCATCGTCAGCCGGAACACCACGAAGAGCCCCAGCACCACCACCACCCCCGCCACGATGGCCACGATGACGCGCGGCGCGATCTGCTGCGGCAGGACCGCGGTCGACTCCTCCATCGCGCGCCGCCGCGCGTCGGCCGCGTCGATCACGGCTTGCACCTTCCCGCGGTCGATCCGCGTCGTCGGCGCCTGGAGCGGGCGCTCCACCAGCACCTTCGGCATCTCGTCGGGCGACGTGCGCGCGGGGCGGACCATGTGCTCGGCGTGGTAGGCGGCCGACGATTGCCCGTCGGTCTGCGGCATCAGCTTGGGCCGCTCGGGCTGCGGGCCCTGCATCCCGTCGAGCAAGAGCTCGACCGAGTCCTTCCGCGGCTTCACTGGCGACGACGCCGGGACCGTGATGCCCATCGGCGGCGTGCGCGGCGGCATCCGCACCGGCATCGCCGACGCCATGGGCGGCTGCGAGGGAGGCCCCATCCCGGGATCGGTCGACACGCGCGCCGACGCGGCGATGGGCGTCGGCGTCGGATCGGTGGGGGCGAGACCGCGCATCGCGCCGGGCGTCGACGGGTCGGTGTCCTGGTCCTTGGTGGTCATCCGTGCGCCTCAGGCCGCCTTGCTTCTTTTTACCGCCGATCGCCGCGAGACACCAAGGCGCTGAGCTCCCCCCTGGCCGAGGCCGCCCTCGACGCGCCGCGCAGCCGGCGTATAGATCCGAGGCATCATGACGATTCTGGGCGGTTTCGGCGGCAGGGGACCGGGTGGCGACTCGACGGGGCAGGGCAAGGCGGGCGGCAAGGGCAGCGTGCCCTACGTGACCGAGCGCGACTTCGAGAAGGAAGTGCTGCGGAGCGAGCTCCCCGTGCTCATGGAGTTCACGGCCGACTGGTGCCAGCCCTGCAAGGCCATCGCGCCCGAGGTCGAGGCCTTCGCGCAAGAGATGGAGGGCAAGGCCAAGGTCGTGAAGGTCGACGTCGACAAGTCGCCCGTCATCGCGCAGCAGCTGCGCGTGCAGAGCGTGCCGACGTTCATGGTCGTGGCCGAGGGCCGCATCCAGGACGCCGTCGTGGGCGCCATCCGCAAGAAGAAGATGCAGGAGATGGTGGAGCCTTTCCTTCCGCGCGCCGCCGGCGCCATCAAGCCGGTCGAGCTGGCGCAGCTCCTGGCGGGAGGCGCGGTGTCGCCGATCGACACGCGCGACGCAGCGGCCTTCGCGCGCGCCCACTTGCCGGGCGCCGTGAGCATGCCGCTCGAGGGCATCGAGTCGCGGCTGGCCGAGCTTCACATGTTGACGGGGCAGCCGGTGCTCTACTGCCGGTCCGGCGACAAGACGAAGGACATGGCAGAGAAGCTCGCGGAGCAGGGCGTGCCGGTGGCGTTTCTGGAGGGTGGGCTCCTGGCGTGGGAGGCGGAGGGGCTTCCCATCGAGAGGTAGTCAGCGTCGACGACGGCGGCACGCGGCCGCGAGGGCGAGGAGCCCGGCCTCGATCCCAGCCCACGCCGTCCCCCCGCCTCCCGCAGCGCATCCCGCCCGTAGACGCTCGCCCGCGCCTGCGCCTGCGCCCGCGTCCGCGCCCGCGCCCGCGTCCGCGCCCGCGCCCGCGTCCGCGCCTGCGCCCGCGCCCGCGCCCTCCTCGCAGTACCCCGACCCCTCATCACAGACCGGCGTCCCCCCCGCGCACGCCGCCCCGTTGTCGTACGCCGTGCACCGCCGACACGCGGGCGGCGCCGCCCCCGGCGAGCACACAGGCACCCCCACCACGCACGCCCCCGCATAGTTCGACCACAGCTTCTGCACGGCGTACCCCGCCACCTCCGCGTGGTCTCCGACGAAGCCCTCGAAGCACAGGTCGCCGATCTCGCCCTTGGCTCCGCCGTCGCCCGCCCACGCCATCGGGTACACGTTGGCGCCCGCCACCTTCCCGGCCGCCGACACGAGGCCCGACTCGGCGTCGGTGATGGCCTCGGCCAGCTCGTGCGACCGCAGGATCGTCTCGTCGTCGAATCCCTGACCGCACACCGCGCCCGCGCACGACTGGCTGTCCGGCAGGACCGCGTAGGGCACGCTCGCCCCGGCGATCGACGCCGTCGAGTGGTACGCGCAGAAGTCGGCGCAGCTCTGGCCGCCGAGGAGCGTCACCGTGTAACCGGGCGGGATCTCGATCATGTAGACCGTGTTCACGTTGCCGGCGGGGTCGAACGTGGGCGCCGGAAGGGTCCCCGCGGCGATCTGCGCGGTGAGCTCGGCGGCGATGGCCGCGTCGTCGAGGGTCGTCGCCTCGTTGCCCGGCGTGATGGTGACGGCGCCCGCGAACCGCCCGCGTCCGATGTGCTGGTCCGAGCCCGCCTGCCCACCCGCCCCCGTGCGGCCCACGGTGTCGTACTCCTCGAGCCAGTCGATGTAGCTGCTCGCGGCGACGCTCGCGTAAAAGCTCCCCACCTGCTGCTGCACGTCGACGGACACGTTCGACGTCCAGAACACGGCGACGATGGCCACGTTGGAGACGACCCGACCGCCGTAGTACGCGACGACGACTCCCATGCCCTCGTTCGCCCCCCGCCGGACGAAAGGCTACCCCGCGACCGGGGGGCCGTCTTGCCGCGGCGCGCCACGACTTCCGGCCGGGGCAGTGGGCTTGCGGCCCGGTCCGGCCGTATACTGGAATGTGATGTCCCCCAAGAGCGACCGGCCCACCATGCCGCCGGCGTTCGACGTGGAGCAGTTCGCCAAGGAGTCCGACCGGCGCATCGCCGTCGGCAAGCAGGCGAGTGAGGACTTGGCGCCCGATTCCTCGCGCGACACGACCACATCACACATCCGCCTGCTGACCCGCCCCGAGATTCGCGCCGCGATGACGGACGAGAGCTGGGCGCGAACGATGACCGGCGTGCCCGTCGTGGTGATGGGCGTCGAGGATCTCAAGCGGCTGCCGCTCGACCACCGGGCGGGCTTCCTCCTCTCGATGATGGACGGCGCGACGGATCTCGAGACCCTGGCGGAGATCGCCGGCATGCCCCGCGACGAGGTCGTCCACCTGCTGCGGGACCTCGTCGAGTCCGGGGTCGTCAATTTTCGGACCCCGGGTTGAACATACCCCGCGAGCTTGCGAGCGGGTTGTCTGAGCCAGAGGCTCCCGAAGGGAGGCTGGCTTGAAAAAGAAGCTGAGCTCGCGCACGCTGGCGCGATGCAGATGAGCAAGGCTCTGTTCTTGGCGCTGGTCGGCGGCCTGATCACGGCCGCCAGCCCGGCGATGGCGCAGTACCCCTACCCACCCCCTCCCCCGCCGCCCCCGGGCTACGGCGCGCCGGCGTACGGAGCGCCTCGCACGCAGACGTTCGGCGGACCCGGCACGCTCGCCCTCTCGAGCGACATGAACCTGTCCTTCATGGGCTGCTCGGGCTGCGCGAGCCCGATCACCAGCGCGCTCGGCCCGGGGAACAACGCGACGAACAGCTCCGGCTGGCTGCTCACGCTCGCCCCCGCCGCCGACTACTTCGTCATCCAGGGGCTATCCATCGGCGGGCAGGTCGCGTACTCGCACCTCCACGAGAGCGTTCCCGGTGGCACGGGCACCACCACGTCGACGTCGGTCGACGCGAACCTCTTCGGGATCTTCGCCCGTGTCGGCTACAACATCCCCATCGGCGACCTGCTCTCCTGGTGGCCCAAAGTGGGCATCGGCTACGTGGACGCCTGGAAGAGCTCCGGCTCGGTCGGCAGCAGCGCCAACGCCTTCGACCTGCAGATCTACGCGCCGCTCCTCCTGCACCTCGCGCCGCACTTCTTCGCGGGCCTCGGCCCCTTCGTGCAGACCGACCTCACCGCGTCGTCCTCCTCGGGCGGCGTGAGCGCCACCAACTACCCCAAGCAGACGAGCTACGGCCTCATGTTCACCATCGGCGGCTGGACCGTCCCCGCAGGCTGACGAGAGAAGAGAGAGCACCCCGAACC
The DNA here is from genome assembly GCA_036501935.1 of Polyangiaceae bacterium. GTDB lineage: Bacteria > Myxococcota_A > Polyangia > Polyangiales > Polyangiaceae > Palsa-1150. Next base: position 5,326 of record DASXZL010000041.1, read on the forward strand.
TCCTTCTCTCCTTCCCTCCCTGTTCCCCCCTCTCTTCTCGTTCTCTTTCGTCAGGTTCGGGCGCTGACGGCGCGGACGAGGTGCTGCTGGGCGACGGCGAAGAGGGCCAGGACGGGAAGCGAGAGGACGACGTTGCCGGCCATGACGATGTGCCAGCGGACGCCCGTCCCTTGCTCGCGGAGGAGGGCGACGCCGAGGGGAAGGGTGCGGACGTGGTCGTCGGTCGTCATGACGAGCGGCCAGAAGTAATCGTTGTAGTGAAAGACGAAGCTCACGAGAAAGAGCGAGACGAGGGTCGGCTTGAGCATCGGCGCGAGGATCCGGTAGACGATGGTCCACTCGCCGGCGCCGTCCATGCGCGCGGCTTCGATCATCTCGTCGGGCACGCTGACGAGCGCCTGGCGGACGAGGAACGTGCCGAGCGCGCTCGCGGCGAAGGGGAGCACGAGCGCCGTCATCGTGTTGACGACGTGCGCCTTCGCGAAGAGGAGGAACACCGGGACGAAGGTGGCCTGTGCCGGAACGAGCAGGCACGCGAGCACCGTGCCGAACGCGAACCCGCGCCCGACGAACCGGAGCTTCGCGAGGGCGTAGCCGGCGGGCAGCGCGAGGGCGATCTGTGCGAGGGCGATGGTCCCCGCCATGAAGACGGTGAGGCCCATGTACCGGCCGACGGGCAGCGTCGCGAAGACCTCGCGATAGGCGCCCGTGTCGAGGTGCTCGGGGAGCGGCGCGGTTGGATTCGCGACGATCTCGGGGAGCGTCTTGAACGAGGTGGCCACCATCCACGCGTACGGCACGAGCCACACCGCCGCCGCGACGCACGCGAGCACCAGCAGCGTGACGTACCGCCGGCGGCTCCCCGCCCCCGCGACGCTCATCGCGACGCCCCGGCGCGCCCGCGCCACACGCGGAGCTGGAGGCCCGCGACCGCGAGAAGGAGAACGAAGAAGACGACCGTGAGCGCGCTCGCCCGGCCGACGCTGAGGTTGAGGAAGATCTGCTCGTAGATGGCGTAGACGAAGAGCTCCGTCGCGCGCGCCGGTCCGCCCTGCGTCATGATGCGGACGACGTCGAACGCCTGGAAGCTCGTGACCAGGCTGGTCGTGGCGACGAAGGCGGCGGTGGGGCCGAGCAGCGGCATGGTCACGTGGCGGAAGCGCGACCAGGGGCCGGCGCCGTCGAGCGCCGCGGCCTCGAGGAGCGAGCGCGGGACGCCCTGCAAGCCGGCGAGAAAGACGATCATCGCGTACCCGGTGAGCTTCCACACGCCGACGACGGCGAGCGTCGGCAAGGCCCAGCGCGGATCGCCGAGGAGCGACAGCGGGCCGGCGCCGAGCGCGCGCACGAGGCGGCCGACGGCGCCCGAGTTGCCGTCGAGGAGCCACATCCAGAGCAGCGCGACGGCGACCCAGCTGACGACGTACGCGCTGAAGACGCTGGCGCGGACGAAGCCGAAGAAGCGCCCGGGCCGGTCGAGGAGCAGCGCGAGGCCGAGGCCGAGGGTCATCGTCCCCGCGACGACGAGGACGCTGTACCCGAGGGTGCGGAGCCCGATGCGCAGGAGCTCTCCGTGGGCGGCGAGCGCCTCGTAGTTCTCCGTGCCGACGTAGCGGGGCGGCGTGAGCATGTCCCACGAGAAGAGGCTCTCGTAGGCCGCGACGCCGATGGGCAGCGCGAAGAACACGGTGAGCAGCGCGAGCGTCGGCCCGAGCATGGCCCACGGGTGCCAGGCGGCGCGCGGCCTCACGCGGGCCTCCGGGCCTCTTCGCGCGCGGCGTCCATGAGCGCGTGCGCGTCCGTCCCCTCGAGCACGCCCTCCTCGAGGCGCGGCTCGACGAGGTCGCGATCGACGCGGAAGAGCTCCGGTGCCCACGGCCAGGGAGCGGCGGCGGAGAGCTGGTCGTAGGCGACGCGGTCGTTGGGGTGCTTCGCGTACCAGCCGCGCGCCTCGAGCTGCTCGACGGCGGGGCGGGTGACGGGCATGTACCCGGTGCGCGTCGACCACGCGATGGTCTGCTCGACGTCGCACATCCAGCGGACGAAGTCCCACGCGGCCTGCTTCTCGGCGTCGGGGGCCGAGCGCATGACGACGAACATGGTCCCGCCGGTGGGGACGCTGGCGCGCACGTCGCGCGGGAGCGGCGCGGCGACGACGGGGAACTTCGCGTTGTCCTCGAGGTAGCGAACGAAGGCCGTGCTGCTCCACATCATGGCGATGTGCCCCGCGAGGAAGCTCTCGTTCGACGACTGCCACGCCTGGTAATCGCGCCCCGGCGGGGGGCGCATCACGTGCTCGTCGCGCACGAGCCGCTGCCAGAAGCGGAGCGCCTTTTCGCCCGCGCCGTCGCCGAGCGACACGCGTCCGTCCGCCTCGACGAGCCGGCCGCCCGCCTGCCCGACCATCGCGACCCAGTACCACCACGAGATGGGCACCTCGAAGCCCCAGCGCACCTCGCCGTCGGGGGCGATGCGCTTGAGGGTGTGCGCGGCGGCGAGGAGCTCGTCCCAGGTGCGCGGCGGCGAGAGGCGCGCCTCGTCGAGCATGCGGGCGTTGAGGAAGGCGATGGGCGTGGAGCGGTTGAAGGGGATGGCGACGAGGGGCCGGCCCTCGCCCTCGTCGAAGGTGCCGCGCTGCTGGAGGGCGGGGACGAAGGGGATGTCGCGGGCCCCCTCGTAGCCGCCGAGGTCCTCGAGGACGCCGGCGCGCGCGAGGTAGGGGAGGATCTCGCAGACGACGTGGGAGAGCGTCGGCGCGGCGCCGGCGGCGAGGGCGGTGCGGAGCTTCGCGAGGCACTCGTAGTAGTCGCCCTGGTGGACGGCCTCGACGAAGACGCGCGACTGGCTCGCGTTGTAGCGCGCGACGAGGTCGAGCATGACCTTGCGGACGAGGTCTCCGTACGCGTACCAGAACGTGACGACGACGCGTCCGTCGCGGATCTCGGGCCGCGCGCGGCGCCCGCACCCGGCGGTCGCGAGCGGGGCGAGCGCGAGCGACGACGCGCAGGCGCGGAGCAGGTCGCGGCGCGCGATCACGCCCGAAACGATACAACAGTCGCCGTCAGAAGAAGTCCACGAGCCACGGCGCCGGCCCCGCGAAGAGCGCGGTCGCCCGCGCAAGGTCCGCGTCGCTGCCCTCGCACAGGCCCGCGACGCGGAGCTCTTCTGCGGGGAGAAAGCCCGCGTAGAGCGACGCGAGGCCCCGCACGTCGAGCACGACCGCGCCGCGGCCGCCCTCGCGCACCTCGGCGCGTCCGCCGGCGACCTCGAGGACCCAGCGGCGCGCGTTGTCCGGGAGGAGCGCGTCGCGGACGTCGAGCTCGAGCTCACCGCGCACGTGCGGCGACCACCCGCGGCGCTCGAGGGCGCCCCGCACGTCGACGATGCGGAGCATCCAGCGCTGCATCTCGGCCATCTCGAGCCGCTCTTCGCGAAGCTGCAGGAGCACGGGATCGCCCGGCCCCGCGGCGAGGGTCGCAGCTCGTGCGACGGAGCGATGGTCCGCGAGGAAGCGCAGGATCCGGCGCGCGGCGGCCGGGGTGCGCGCGACGACGTCGCGCACCGGGAGCTCGTTCGGCGCGAGCGGGCCGGCGCCATGCCGGTACAAGACGACGACGTAGCCCTCGGGGCCACTGTCGCCCACGACAAGGTACGCGTGCGCCTCCTCGCCGATGGGCTCGAAGATCCGCGCCCAGAAGTAGCGCGTGCGCTCGACGGCGCCAGAGAGGGTCCGGGCGCGGGCGTCGTACAGGGCCCGGAAGGTGGCGTCGTCGTCGGGCGTCGCCTCGCGGACCTCGGGCTCGCGGCCGCCGGAGCCGATGCTCGTCAGGGGGAGGCGGTAGACGAAGCGGTTGCCGGCGGTCTCGTAGCCCGCCGCGCGGTACACCGGGAACGTCGCCGGATAGAGGCTCGACAGGGGGACGCCGTCGCGCCGCGCCTCCTCGAGCGCCGTGCGCATCATCTCGCCCGCGATGCCGCGCGAGCGGTGCTCGGGGGCGACGGCGACGGCGCTGATGCCCGCGCAAGGCACGGCGCGCCCCCCGAACCAGTGGCCCATCGGCAGGACCGCGAGCCCCGCGACGAGGTCCGCGCCCCGGCGGACGACGCGGAGGTTGCGCGCGCCGAGCCGGGACATCCAGACAGCGGCGCGCTCGGGCGGCACGCCGAGCGAGCGGGCGGCGAGGGCGCCGAAGCGCGGGACGTCGTCCGACTCTGGGACGCCGATGTCGAGGTCGAGGTTCACGCGCCGGATCCTCTCATGCCCCGCGCCTCATGCCACGCGCTCGCCCTCGGCCGCCGCGTCGAAGATCATCGCGTGCGCCGCGTCGAGCTTCACGCGGATGGTGTCGCCCCGCCGGTGCGTGTCGAAGCCGCGGGACTGGGCGCGGAGCTCGTCGTCGCCGACGCGGACGAGCACGTGCGTCTCGGCGCCGAGCGGCTCCACGGCGAGGATCTCGCCCTCCACGGCGTCCGCGTCCGTGTCGGACAGCTCGACGAGCGCCACGTGCTCCGGGCGGACGCCCACCTCGAGCCTGTCCGGGAGCACACCCGCCGGCTTCGGCAGACGGAACCGGCCGGCGAGGATAAAGCCCCCCTCGGCGCGCGCGGGCAGGAGGTTCATGCGCGGCGAGCCGAGGAACGCGCCGACGAACGACGTGGCGGGCTTCTCGTAGACCTCGCGCGGGGTCGCGAGCTGGAGCAGGCGGCCGCCGCGCATGACGGCGATGCGGTCCGCGAGGGTCATGGCCTCGACGTGGTCGTGCGTGACGTAGAGGGCCGTCGCCCCGAGGCGCCGCACGAGCTGGCCGATCTCGAGGCGGATGTCCCCGCGCAGCGACGCGTCGAGGTTCGAGAGCGGCTCGTCGAAGAGAAAGACCCGCGGCTTTCGCACGATGGCCCGGCCCATGGCGACGCGTTGGCGCTCGCCCCCCGAGAGCTCGCCGGGCCTTCGGTCGAGGAGCTTCTCGATGCGCAAGAGCTCCGCGGCCTCGTCGACGGCCTTCGCGCGCTCGGGCCGGCCCATGCCGCGCATCTTCAGCGGGAACTCCATGATCTCGCGCGCGGTCATCTGCGGGTAGAGCGCGTAGCCCTGGAAGACCATGGCGACGTCGCGGTCCTGCGGGGGCACGCCGTTCATCGGGCGGCCTGCGATGGCGACGGTCCCGGCGTCCGGCTCCTCGAGGCCCGCGACGATGCGCAGCGTCGTCGACTTGCCGCACCCGCTGGGTCCGACCACGACGACGAGCTCCCCGCGCGCGACGCCGAGCGTGATGTCGCGCAAGACCGGCGGCGGCGGCTCGCCGCGCTTCGCGGGGGCAAAGCGCTTGCTCACGCCGTCGAGGAGGACCTCGATGTCGGGCATGCCCAGCCGCCGCTATTCGGGGGTGGACTCGCGCCACCACTGGGCGGCGCTCGCGAGATCCTGCTGCGTGTCGATCTCCATGTAGCCGCCGTGCGTGTCGACGCGGTGGAACGCCGAGCCTTGCTCGAGCATCTCCTGGAAGAGATCGATGAGGTAGGCGCGCTCGAAGGTGCGCCCCTCGCGCCAGGTCTGGCCGGCCCACTTCGCCCGGGCCTCGTCGAAGCCGGCGACGAGCTCGCGCGCGCCGTCGGGACTGAGCTTGGTGACGCCGATGAACTCGCCGCTCGCCGCCTCGGAGGGGATGCGCCGCGAGAGCTCGACGATGCGGTCGCCCTCGGCGCGCATCTTCTCGGCGTCGCTCTCGGGGTGCTGCGTGCGGGCGACGTAGCGGCGGCGCCAGTCGGTGTCGCAGACGAGGACCTTGTCGTAGGTCGACGCGACGGCCTTCTTCACGGCCGAGCCGCGGTAGACGATGTCGGCGTAGCTCGACACGAAGCCCCCGGCGAGGTGCTCGCGCGCGCAGAGGAGCGAGGCCAGGATGTTGTTCTTCTCCCAGTCGCGGTTCTCGACGAACGTGAACTCCGGGTACCGGGCGCGGACGACCTCGGCCTTGTAGCCGCAGATGTAGACCACGTCCTTCCGGGTGAAGCCGGCGGCGCCGAGGGCCTCGAGGATCCACTCGAGCATCGGGCGGCCCATCACGGGGACGAGCGCCTTGGGGATCTCGTCCGTCTCAGGGCCGAGCCGGCTTCCCCGGCCTGCGCCGATGACGATGGGCCGCATGCGTGACGAGTATCATAGGCCCATGACGGGCGAGCTCACGATCGGGATCGTCACGGACCTGCACTTCGGGCCCGAGGCGCGCTGGGGGGGCAAGCTGCGGAAGTTGACGCACCAGGCGGCGGACCTGACGCGCGCCTTCGTGGCGGCGATGAACGACGAGGTGAAGCCCGACCTCGTCGTGAACCTGGGGGACGACATCGAGGACGAGTCGCGCGAGGCGGACCTGGCGCGCTACGGGGAGTGTCAGGCGATTCTTCGCACGGCGCGGGCGCCGCTCGTCAACGTCGCGGGCAACCATGACCTCATCCACATGAACCGCGAGGACCTGAGCCGCTTCTGGCAGCGCCCGGGACCGCTCTATTACAGCTTCGACGCGCAGGGCTGGCACTTCGTCGTCCTGCACACCATCGAGAAGCAGAACGTGGAGGTCCGCGTGCCGGAGACGCAGCTCGAGTGGCTGCGGGGGGACCTTGCGGCGGGGAAGGAGAAGACGGTCGTGCTGATGCATCACTCGGCGAGCGAGCAGGAGGTGGAGGACTCGCGGTGGTGGCCGGGGCGGGCGCACCTGGCGCTCGTGAAGGAGAGGGCGGAGCTGAGGAGGATCTTCGAGGAGAGCAGGCGGGTGAAGGCGGTGCTCAACGGGCATCTGCACTGGAACCACCTGGATGTCATCGCGGGGATCCCGTACGTGACGGTGCAGAGCCTGATCGAGAACCTGGACGACGACGCGCCGGGGAGGGCGGCGGCGGCGCACGCGGTGGTGAGGCTGGGGGAGCGGAGGATGACCGTGAAGGTGCGCGGGAACGATCCGGCGCGGTATCAAGTCGAGTGGTGAGGCGACTCGGAGCGGTGGCGGCGGTGGGGGTGGCGCTGGGGGCGGCGGGAGGGGCGTGTCATCGGGGGGAGGGGGCGGCGGGGAGGGGGGGGGCGGGGGAGGCGGGGGGGGCGGGGGCGACGACCACGACGACCACGACCACGGCCTATGGCGCGACCACGACGACGTCAACGTCAACGTCAACGTCAACGTCAACGTCAACGACCACGACCACGACCACGACCACGACCACGACCACGACGGGGGGTGGGGAGGCGGGGGTGGAGTGGCCGTTTGGGAGGGCGACGCCGATTGTGAAGTACTCGTGTCCGATTGTGTTGCCTGGGGGAGGGTTCCGGTCGTTCCTTGCCGTCGCGGATACAGCGGTGTCCTTCGTCGACGGCGACGATCTGCTCGCCATCGTCAACCGCTCGCCGACGGGGGTGCTGGCTCCCGGGTATGCGCCGGCGGATCTGGTCGACCTGCACGATCTCTCGCCGCGGCACGCCTGGGAGTGCGAGAGCGCGCACGCGTGCCTTCGCAAGGACGCGGCGATCGCGATGAGGCACCTGCTCGACGCGATGCGCCTCGAGGGGATGCAGGGGCGCGTCGAGTCCGCCTTCCGCGCCTTCGGGACGCAGTGCTGGGTCTTCGGCGGCTGGGCGGCGAAGGCGCGCGCCGGGTTCTGCGAGGCGACGACGCAGAGCGCGCTCCCGGGGCACAGCCAGCATCAGCTCGGGACCACCGTCGACATGTTCACGAACGAGTGGGCCTTCTCCGGGCCCGTCTTCCGCGACGGCTTCGGGTGCACGCAGGGCGGGCGCTGGCTCGACGAGAACGCCTGGCGCTACGGCTTCGTCGTCTCGTACCCCATCGATCCCGACGACCGGAAGGACGGCTCGCGGTGCACGGCGCGCTGGGACCACGCGGTGCCCATCGACCCGAAGACCGGCTACAAGCACGAGCCCTGGCACCTGCGCTTCCTCGGCGACGGGGACGCCGCCGACTACCACGAGGCGTGGCTCGCGAGCGTCCCGGGATCGCCCGCGGAGATCACCCTCGAGCAGTGGCTGCGGGGCAAGCGCGGGCTCGTCGGCGACGCGGAGCTCCCGGTGTGCGACGGGTGCGAGTGCGGGGCGTGCTCGACGCTCGCGGGCGACGGGGACCGGACGCCGTGCGGAGAGGCGTCGCTGCGGCTCGACGCGAACGGCCGCGTCCTCGCGCCTGCGGAGGAGCCGCGGATCGTCGACGCCGGCGCGAAGGCCGCGGGGGACGCGCTCGTCGTCGAGGTGCGCGTCCACGCGGCGCCGCACGCGCCGACGCAGACGCCGGTGACGCGCGAGGAGGGGCCCACCTACGAGGACGCGGGCACCTTCGAGGCGCTGGTGCCGTACCCGGGGACCAAGCCGCACCGCTACCCCGAGCTCCCCGGCGCGTGGCGCGTCGCCATCGAGCCCGTGCCGGCGTCCGCCACGCCGTGGCCCTGGAGGGCCTCGCTGGCGAAGGCGGAGCTGGCGGCCACGTGGAACCGGGCGAACGTGGTCCTGCCGGCGGCGCCCGGGGATTCGACGGTCCGCGTGCGCATCGCGGCGCACGCCGGGCTCGAGAAGGTGCGCGTGACGCTGCTCCGCGACGGGCAGGAGCACGGGACGCGCGAGGTGACGGTGGGGCGGTGAGAGCGCGGGCGCGGTACGATGGCTAGGGTGAAGTCGGCGGCCGAGTGGAAGACGTTCTACGCGCGCGAGCGAGAGAGCCTCGGCGACGTGGGGCTCGCGCAGCGGCTCGACCGGGCGCCGGAGCTGGAGCTCGGGCGGGGCGAGGCGCTCGTCTTCCCGCACACGATGCTCGCGGTGACGGGGCACCTGACGGCTGCGGTCGCGCGCGCCGTCATGCGCTCGGGGGCCGACGAGGTGCTGGCGCTGGGCGTCCTCCACGGGGGTCGCGAGCAGGACGCGGAGCGAGTGAAGCGTGCGCGGGACGGCGATCCGGCGGCGCGCGGGTCGCTGCGAAGGGTGCATGCGGCGGCGGACGCGCTGTGCGCCGAGGAGTTCTCGCTCGACGGCTTTCTGGCCCTCCTGGCCCTCGCCGCGGCCCGCGAAGGAAGAACGCCGCCGCGCGTCGTCGCGCGCTACCCCTTCCTCGTCGGCGACGATCCGGCGACCCTCCCCGGCCTCGACGACGTGCTCCGTCTCGCCGAGCGGCTCCCCGTCGTGGCGACGACGGACCCGCTGCACCACGGCGCCGGCTACGGCACCCCCGAGGGCGCGCGCCGCGCCGAGAGCGACGCCGGCACGCCGCTTTACGCCCGCACCGCCATCGAGAGGCAGCTCGACCAGCTCCTCCACGGCGAGTGGACCGCGTTCCAGGAGCTCGCCGCCACCGTGCGGAGCGACTTCCGCGACACCGGGCCCGTGCTCGCGTGCGCCCTCCCGGCGACCGCCGAGCGGCGCGGCGAGCTCCTCGAGCTTCACCTCGTCGACTACGCCGAGGTCCTCCGGGCCGAGCGTCCCACGTGGGTCGCGGGGCCGCTGATGCGCATGACGGCGTGACCCACGGGCCCCGCGGCCGCGCCCCTACAGCGCGATGCGGCTCACGAGGCCGAGGCCGACCACGCTCGTCGGCCGCTCCGCGTGGAGCGTCGGGATCCACAGCTGCTCGAAGACCTCCACGCCCCACAGGTTGAAGTCCCGGCCGCGCAGGCGCACGCGGCTGCTCCTCGGCGGCGAGAGCCAGTCGAGCTGCAGGGCGACGCCGGGCACCTGGTACCACTCGCCGACGCGCGGGAGGGAGCCGGCGGGGTCCGTCGTGTAGCGGAGCGTCTCCAGCAGCGACGCGTACGAGAAGGCGATGCCCAGCGCCAGCGGGTGCACCGTCACCGGGAAGAGCGACGCCGCGAACGACGGGCCGACGAGGACCGCGTCTCCGTTGTCGCACTCGGCGCACGACGCCAGCCCGAGGCGCAGCCCCCCGCTCACGTCGACCTGACCCAGCAGCGCGCCGAACCGCTCCTCGATCATCCACGGCGTCCCGAGGTCCCCGAGGGGCCGCAGCGGGGCGCCGCCCGTCAGATCGAGCTCGAGCCCCATCTGCGGCCGGTGCCAGTCCCGCGCCGGCCCGAGCTCGGTGCGCACGCACGACAGCCGCTCGTGCTGCTCCACCATCACGTCGAGCGCCGTCGGCGCCTCGATCGCCTGCTCGGGCGTCGTCCCGAACGAGACGACGACCGCGTGGTCCCCCGCGATCGGCGCCGGCAGCGGGGTCTCGGGCGCGCCGTCCACCTGCAGCAGGAACGCCGGCGCCCCGCCCGAGCACGGGCGCCGCGTCAGCCGCGTGAGCCGCACCCGCACGATCCGCGTCTCCGCCGGGGCGTGCGTCGTCAGCAGCAACCGCATCCCGCCCACGACCTGTCCCGGGGCGGCCGCCGGCGGCCCCACCTTCATCGCGTCGACGCGAACCCCGGTGCCCCCGCTCCACGCCACGGGCGCCGGGAGCGGCTGGAACGCCGGGCCGCACGCCGCGAGGCCGAGCGCGGCCCCGACGAGCCCCGCCGCCCGCCTCGCCCGGGTCACTCCGCCTCTTCGTTCTTCCTCTTCCTCGCGTCGATCCCCGCCGCTCGCCCGAGGTCCTTGTGGATGCGCCCCACGCGCTCGATCTGCCCCTTCGCCGGGAACCGCTCGTAGAACCCCTCCGCGCGGAAGCTCTTCGACATCTCCGACCACGGCGACAGCTTGCGCTGCCAGCGGCCGATGCGGCCCTCGATCGGCTCGTCGTCGGTGTGCGCGAGGTCGCCGCAGATGCGCAGCATCGCCTTGATGGTCACCGGGCGCGTCACCATGTACGCCGCGTTGCCCCACGCGCTGCCCCACACCTTCTCCGCCGCCTTGAAGAAGTCGCGCACGATGCCGTAGTACCGGTCGACCTCGCGCTTCGGGCTCCTCTTCTCGATGCGGCGCCAGTCGAGCGTCGCCCAGCGGTGGATCTCGTTGAAGAGCTCCGCCTGGAGGATCCACTTCTCCTGCTTGGAGCGGCCGCCGAGGCGGTTGATCTTGTACCTCAGCGGGCTGTCGCCCTCGCTGTAGAGCTTCTCGGTCACCTGCGCGGCGAACTTCTTGTCGGGGGCCGCCCAGGAGACCTTCTCGTAGAGGTCGACGAGGTGGCTCTTGTTGATGCGCGTCGGCGTCGAGTTGATGATGACGAACATCTCGGTGGCGAAGTCCTCGCTCTTGCCGTCGAAGATGACGCACGGCACGTGCAGCGTCTTGGCCTCCGAGGGGCGCTGCTTCATGTAGAAGTGGAGCGCCGCGAGCCGGTGCTGGCCGTCGATAATGAGGTACTTGCTCTTCGGCTCCTCGAGGTTGCCGACGTTGGTGAAGGGCCTCACGGGCTCGAAGCGCAGGCGGTCGGCGGTGAAGAGGAGCACGGTGCCCGGGATGGGCGGCTGGCTGACGGCGGTCTCGTAGAAGTTCTTGATCTGGCCGACCTTGGAGCGCGACATCTCGCGCTGGAACGCGCCGTCGGTGCGCTCGATCTTGCCGATGAAGTGCGCCACCTCGTCGCCCGCGTCGGCCTCCTCGGGGGCGAGGCTCTTCTCGCCCTCGGAGTAGAACCGGGAGATGAAGCGGACGCGATCGAGCAGGTCCTCGGCCGGGTAGGCGGCGAAATAGAAGACGCTGTCCTTCTGCCTTACCTGGGTCGCCAGCATGGCGGGCGAGGATAAACGACTCTGCGGCTCCTAGCACCCGCAGAGCTGGATGCAGTCCGGGTCCCCGGCGCACATGCTCTCGCACGCCTTGTCGCAGTTGCTGCTGCTCGAGGAGCTCGCGCCCCCGTCGCCGAGGAGGGAGATGCAGGAGCCCGTGTCGAGCTGCTGGCAGACCTGGAGGGAGCTCCCCTCCTGGTCGAGGAGCTGCAGCGCGGTGGCGCAGTTGACGGGCGTGCCGATGGGGCAGAGCGCGTCGCCGCAGCCGCACTCGAGGTCGTAGATGGAGCTGGCGTAGAGGCGAAAGCCGCAGCCCGGGAAGGCGCCGGGATCGACGTCGACGCCGGGGCAGTTGGCGATCTGCTCGCAGAGCGTGATGCCGGACTGCGGGTCGGTCGTGCAGTTCGTGCCCGAAGTGGCCCCGGTGCCGCCGGAGCTGGAGCTCGTCGTCGTGCCGCCGCTGCTGGAGCTGGAGCTCGACGTGGAGGTCGTGCCGGCGTCGCCGCTGTCCGTCGTCATGAGGCTGAGGCAACCGGGCAGGACGGGCGCGAGGAGGGCCAGGGAGACGAGGTACCAGCGCATGGACGACAGAGAACGTCCCCGGCAACGGAAGGCCAAGTTTTCGGCTACCGTCCCATGCATGCCGAACGACTCGGACCTCGCGACGGCGGCCCTCGACCGCCTGGTCGCCGTGCTGGGGGAGGACGCCATCTTCGTGCTCGCGGCGGGGGCGCGCGACCCGAAGGACGCGCTCGAGGCGATCCTCATGCGGCGCGGCTACGCCTACACGGCGGCGGTGCAGGGGCAGCCGCACACGCGGATGACGATGCAGTTCGACGCGTGGATCGTCGAGATGGCGCGCGCGCTCGCGCCGATCGCGCCGCCGGTGTGGCTGCCGATGATGGAGGTCGTGCGCGAGAAGGTGACGCTGGAGATAGGAGCGCGCGGGCTCCGGAGCCTCTTCTCGAGCAAGCCGAGCGACAAGGAGGTGGCCCGCGTGAAGCGCTACGGGTCGCTGGCGGTGCGCGTGCTCCGCGCGGTCTTGTCGGCGGACGGCGCGCTCGACGGCGAGGAGCGGACGACGATCGCGGCCGTCATCGCGTCGCTGGGCCTGCCGGAGGCCGACGCGAACGCGCTCTACGCCGAGCCGGTCGTCGCGGTCGCGACGATGGACGTCTACGGGGAGCTCGACGCGTCGGTCGCGGGCGCCATCCTGCGCGGGGCCTGGCTGGCGGCGGCGTGGGACTCGGTCGACTCGCGCGAGGAGCAGACCATCAAGGTGGTGGCCCAGAAGATGGGCATCGCGAACGAGGAGGTGGAGAGCGCGCGCAAGGACGCCATCGCGCGCGTCGACGCGCGGCGCAAGGCGGGCCTCGCGGCGGTGGACGCGGTGAGGTACGTGCTGAGCGACCGCTGCCCGGGGCTCGGCGTGCAGCTCGCCTCGCTGGCGGGGACGCTGATGCTGCCGCGGCGGTGGCGCGAGGAGGCCCTCTCGGCGGTGACGCAGGGCATGCCGGTCGCGCTGGCGAAGCGCCACCACGGGCTCGAGTCGGGCGAGCGGCTCGAGGTGCTCGGCGTCGCGTGGGCCGCGGCCCTCGCGGACGATCCGACCGCGGGCCGGCACGCGCTGCTCCGCGCCCGGTGGGAGCGCGTGGCGGAGGACCTCGGCGAGGACGATCCCGCGGCGCGCGAGCTGGTCGAGCGATGGATGGGCGAGGCGCTCGCGGGCGTGGCGAGGACGTTGCAATGACGGCGGGAGGCTTCTTTGAAGACGCGTAGGCTCGGGTTTCTCGGCGCGGGGAACATGGCGGCGGCGCTCATCAAGGGGCTGCTCCACGGGGGCGTGCTGCCGGCCGAGCGGATCACGACGAGCGACGTGAAGCCGGAGCGCCTGGAGCAGCTCCACGCCGCCCACGGCATCCGGACGACCATGGATAACCACGCGCTGCTCCGCGCGTCGGACGTGCTGGTCCTGTCGGTGAAGCCGCAGGCCATCGACAAGGTGCTGACGGAGGTGGGCGGCGAGGTGCGGGGCGACCAGCTCGTCGTTTCGGTGGCGGCGGGGGTGCCGCTCGAGTCGCTGGAGGGGCGGCTCCCGGCCGGGTCGCGCGTGGTGCGCGCGATGCCGAACACGCCGGCCACGGTCCAGGCGGGGGCGACGGCCATCGCCGGGGGCACGCACGCGAGCGCGGACGACGTGCGCGTCGCGCGGGAGCTCTTCGAGGCGGTGGGTCGCGTCGTCGTGCTGGAGGAGTCGCTGCTCGACGCGGTGACGGGCCTCTCGGGGAGCGGCCCGGCCTACCTGATGCTCATCATCGAGGCGCTCGCCGACGGCGGCGTGAAGGTGGGCCTCCACCGCGACACGGCGCTGCTCCTCGCGGCGCAGACGGTCCTCGGCTCCGCGAGGCTGCTCCTCGAGACGGGCGAGCACCCGGGCCGCCTGAAGGACATGGTCACGAGCCCCGGCGGCACCGCCATCGCGGGCCTCCACACGCTCGAGAGCGGCGCCCTGCGGAAGACCCTCATCGACGCCGTGGAAGCCGCGACCAAGCGATCCATCGAGCTGGGAGCCCAGATGGCCGCCAAGCTCAAGCGGTGACCAACCACAGCACCGCGAGCGTCAGCGAGCGGTGAGCCGACAATCCGTGGACGAGGCGTCTCGGCGCCACCAAGCTCCGTCGCTCACCGCTCGCTCACGCTCGTGGTGCGGATGCCGCTGGCGCGGCACGGGTGCTGCGCGACTGACTACCGGTAGGACGTGGGCGACGATCGCGCGTGGGCAACCTGACTACCCCACCAACCTTCCCGTCTTCCCGTCTCCCTGTTCAATCCCCTCTCGCTCTTCTTCGTCGTCGGCGTCGCGGTGGGCGTTGACCGTGTCCCCCACGATGTAGAGGGGGCGCCGCTTCACTTCCTCGTAGATGCGGCCGATGTACTCGCCGAGGATGCCGATCATCAGGAGCTGCACGCTCGCGAAGACGGCGACCACGATCATGATCCCGGTCCAGCCCTGCACGAACTGGTGCAGCACGTACTTCGCCACGAGCGCCCAGGCGATGACCCCGACGCTCCCGAGGATCATCAGCATGCCCAGGTACGTCGCGAAGCGGAGCGGCAGCACGCTGAAGCTCGTGATGCCGTCGATCGCGAAGGCCACCATCTTGCGGAGCGGGTACTTCGTGTCGCCCGCGAAGCGCCCGGGGCGATCGTAGAGCACCTCGGTCTGCTTGAAGCCCACCCACGCCACCATCCCGCGCACGAAGCGGTGCGTCTCGCGCAGCTCGCGCAGCGCCACGACGACCCGACGGCTCATCAGCCGGAAGTCGCCCGTGTCGAGCGGCACCTGAATCGGGATCATCGCCGCGAAGAGCCGGTAGAAGAGGCGCGCGGTCAGGAGCTTGAACCAGGTCTCCCCTTCTCGCTTTCGCCGCCGCCCGTAGACGACGTCGAAGCCCTCGCGCCACTTGGCCACCATGTCGAGCACGACCTCCGGCGGGTCCTGCAGGTCCGCGTCCATCACCACCACGGCCTTGCCGCGCGCGTAGTCGACGCCCGCCGTGATGGCCCGCTGGTGACCGAAGTTCCGCGCGAACGACACGACGCGGTACCGCGGCTCCTCGGCCGCGACCCCGCGGAGAAGCGCCATCGACCCGTCGCGCGAGCCGTCGTTCACGAAGACCACCTCCGCCGGCAGGGCGAGCTTGGCGAGGAACTCCTGGAGCCGCTTGTGAAGCTCCGGGATGACGTCCTCCTCGTTGTAGATGGGCAGGACCAGGCTGAGGGTCGGCCTGCCACCCGCCGGCGGCGCGCTCATTCGGCGGGCAGCCTAGCGTTATTTCGCGATGACGTCCGCGTACGTCACGAACGCGATGAGCGTGAGGAGCATCAGCAGGCCCACGGCGTGGACGCGCACCTCCAGCTTCGCGTCGAGCTTGCGCCGGGACACGGCCTCCGCGCCGAGGAAGAGGAGGCGCCCGCCGTCGAGCGCGGGGAACGGCAAGAGGTTGAAGGCGCCCAGGTACGCGCTCAGGATGCCCAGGAACTGGAGCAGCTCGCCCGGACCGAGCTTCGCCTGCTTCGCCGTCTCCCGGACGATGCCCACCGGGCCGCTCATCGACAGCTTGTCCTTGCCCGCGAGCACCCGGCCGATGGCCCGCACGTTCTCGTAGACGAAGATGGGCGGCGCGATGACGCTGTCCTTCGCCGCCTCGAGGACCCCGACCGGCTCCATGTGGGTCGCCATGCGAACGTGGATGAGCCCCTCGTCCTTGTCGCCCTTCGGGCCGGGCGTCACCGTCTTGTGGAGCGTCTCGGTGCCCCGCTCGATGGTCAGATCCACCGCCTCGCCGGCGTGCGACCCGATGACCTTGCGCAGCTCCTCCCAGTTGGCCACCGGGGCGCCGTTCACGGCGTCGATCTTGTCGTTCGACTCGACCCCCGCGGTCTGCGCCGGGCCCGGCTCGACCGTGACGCGCATGCTCGTCTCGTCGCCGACCTCCTTCCCGCCGATGAGCAGGCCGAAGAAGATGAGCACCGACGCGAAGAAGTAGTTCGTCAGCGGCCCCGCCGCGATCGTGACGATGCGCCCCCACAGGCTCGCGTTCGCGTAGCTCCCCGGGTCCTTCGGGTCGCTCTCCTCGTAGGGATTCATCCCCGCGATCTGCACGTAGGCGAGGAACGGGATGAGCGCGACCTGGTACACGGTCGGGCTGTCCTTCGGCTTGTGCTTCCAGAGCGTCGGCCCGAAGCCGATGCTGAACCGGATGACGCGCATGCCGAAGCGCCGGGCCGCGAAGTAGTGCCCCGCCTCGTGGACGATCATCAGGAGCGCCAGCCCCAGGATGGCGACGAGGTAGCGCGCGACCGTCATCTCCTAGTCACTCTAAGACGGCTCGAGCCCGGACGCCATTGGGCCCACCTCTGCCGAGCACACCCCGAGCCCGAGGTTCTACTGGGAAAGCGCGAGGTTCTACCGGGGGAGAGAGAGGGCTTCCAGGGAGCGAGGGAGAGAAGGAGGCTCGGGGTTGGATTCACCCTTCCCCCGCCTTCTCTCCTTCCCTCCCTGTTCCCCCCTCTCGAGGCCGTACTACCGCCCGCTCCGGACGCTGCCCGCGGCGGCCTCGCCCGGCTCGTCGCCCGGGGGCGGCGGGCGCATGCTCGCCGACTGCACCTTGAGCCAGATCCCGTCGCGCGTGCTCCGGGTCAGGCCCTCGCGCTCGAAGCGCGCGAGCACCCGGCTCACCGTCTCCGTCGTCGCGTTCACCATGCACGCGATGTCCCGCCGGCGGAGCGGGATGGCGATGAACTTCCCCTGACCGAACGGCGTCCCGTGGTCGTGCGCGAGCCCCTCGAGCAGGTGCCGCACGCGATCGTCGACGGGCCCCGACGCCACCTCGTCGATGCGACGCACGTGGCGCCGGACGCTCTGCGCGAGGTGCGTCATCAGCGCGCGCCCCATGCTCGGGTACTGCCCCGCCACGCGCAGCACCGCCCGGCGATCGAGCGCGATGACCTGCGACGCGCGCAGCGTGATCACCGCCGCGGGCTCCGGCTGGCCGTCGAAGAACGACGCGCCCATCAGGATGGCCGGCGCGCGCGCCACCTCGAGCACCACCTGCGACTCGCCGAGCGCGTGCTTGGTCGTCCGCACCACCTTGACCGCCCCGCGCGCCAGCACCTCGAGCTGCGTCGCGACGATCCCCTGGTCGACGAGCGTGATCCCCGAATGCACGCGGTGCTGGGTCGCCGTGAGGGCCAGCTCGGACAGCACCTCGCGCGGAACCTCGGCCAGCGCGGGCACCGCGCGAAGCTCTTCCAGAGTCAACAATTCCGCCTGGCCCACCATCGACCCCCCCTGAGTATGCCGGGGGGGCCCCGCAGGGCAAGGCAGAGAAGCGCGGGCCGGCTCGGCGCGACCCGCGACGTGGGACGGATAGGCCCCGGAGACGAAGCGGGAGTTACTGCTGGGATCGGGCGCGCGGCGCGCGGCGTTCGAGCTGTCGCTCATGAGGTGCGGTCCTACGCAACCTTGGGGCCGGCGTGTAACGGCTGGAAATCGCGTGCAACGGACGGGTTACAGGCCCGGGGCGTTCGACAATTGACGCTCCCCCCGTGATCCCCGTGCCTGTATGCTCGCCGGCCATGCACGGCGCTCGACTCCTCCTCGGCCTCTGCGCAGTGGTCTTCGCCGCCGCCGCGGCGTGCGGCGGTTCCGCCACGCCGGCAAACAACCAGACGACGGTAACCCTCCAAGCCCCGTCGAGCTCGACCGCCCCTCCCGCTCCGAGCAAGTAAGCCGCCTTTCCTTCGAACGCGGAGGCGGGGAGAGGGAGAGGAGGCGCGGGGATTGGTTTGGGAGGACGTCGTGCACCCCCTCTTCCCCCCCACACTCCACCCCTCCCCTCTCCTCCGCGCCTCCGCGTCCAAAGTAAAGGCGGCGACGCAGGGCCGACGGAACCGGGGACGCGCCCTAGGGCATCGGGTGGGCGAGGAAGAAGGCGACCATGCGCGTCGTGGCGATGACGTCGTCGGTCGACGCGCCGAGGGTGGGGACCGGGAGGCCGCCGGGCCATTCGTGGCCCTCGCCGACGAGCGTGCAGAGCTCCACCTGGGCGACGCCGCCGCAGTCGCTGTACTCGACGCAGGTGGCGGTGCCCTTCTGGTAGGTGACGACGCCGTCGCCGAGGCACGCGTCGGCGCCGCGCCAGAAGGTGACGGTGGACGGGACGGAGCGGAAGTCGATCTCGGGAAGGAGCTGCGCGGGCGAGCCGCCGTTGTAGGGGACGACGTCGTCGCCCGTGCCGTGGAAGTCCTCGATGGGGATGGGGCGCGAGGGCTGGCACGTGGTCGGGTCGACGCCGAGGACGCCCGCGACGGGGGCGACCGCGGCGAAGGTGTCGGCCATCGTGCACGCGAGGTAGTGCGACATGAAGCCGCCGTTCGACATGCCCGTCGCGTAGATGCGCGCGGGGTCGATGCAGTACTCGCTCTCGATGAGGGAGAGGAGATCCTTCGTGAACTGCACGTCGTCGACGTTCGGGGGCTGCGTCTCGGTGCAGCAGTCCCCGGCGTTCCAGCCCGCGCCGAGGCCGTCGGGGTACGCGACGATGAAGTTGGTCGCGTCGGCGACGGGGTTCATCCCCGTCAAGGCGACCTGCTCGGCCGCGTTGGAGCTGTAGCCGTGGTAGTTGACGACGAGCATCGTGCCCTTCGTCGGGTCGTACGACGCGGGGACGTGGAGCAAGCTGTCGCGCGCGTAGCCGCCCGAGGTGAGCGTGAGCGTGAGGTCGCCGGGCGCGCCGGTCTTGCCCGAGCAGGACACGGGGGCCGTCGTGACCGGGGCCGGGGCGCTCGCGTCGTCGCCCGCGGAGGGCGCGCCCCCGCTCGAGGACGAGGAGCTGCCGCCGCTGCCGGTCGACGCGCCGGGCAAGGTCGACGCGTCGGGGCCGTCGACCGGCGGGAGCGGCGGCGACTCGTGGACCGTGCCCGAGGCGGAGCTGCCGCAAGCGGTCAGGAGCAGGAGGAGCGGGACACGGCGCGTCATGACGGGCCTGTCGTGCGCCCGGCGAAGGCTTTCGCCTAGACGGAATCGACGCGCGAGACGGCGGTGGGACCCCCCGCACCGCCCGTCACATCCCGGCCTCGCCCGCCTCGATGTCCGACCCGTCGCACGTGTCCCCGTCCGGCCCGGCATCGACCTCGCGCGCCTGCCCGAAGGCCGCCACCACCTCCGAGAGCGACGTCGTCATGCCGGTCACGTGCGTCCGGTCGGTCGCCATCGTCTCGAGCAGGCCGTACCCCGGGCCGGGCACGCGCGTCTGGTAGAGCACCACGTTCTCCTCGGTGCCTCCCTCCGGAAGCAGCCGGGGCTCGAACGACAGCGTGATGCACACCGGGACGGCGAAGGTCTGCCCCGCCGGACCGAACACGTGCCCCGACGTGACCGTCTGCGCCACCGAGAGCTCCGGCGGCGTCGCGTCGAGGCCGATGGTGATGGTCACGTCCGCCGACAGCGCGTTCGGCGGGATGAGCAGCGTCGTCCCGTCGTTCGTCGTCACGATCCCGCCGCCCGCCCCGACGACCTGGCTCGCCGTTCCCGGGAACGGCGGCTCCCCGTAGGGGTTGATCGTCGTCACCGAGCAAGCGACGCCGACCATGCCCGAGGCCAGGATGAGCGCGCCCTTCCTCACGACGGCCGACAGTACCCGAGGGCCCGCCGCCCGTGCTAGGAACGCGGCCCCATGTCGAACACGCCCAGCAGGCCCAACGCGCCCCCCGCGGGGGGCGGTCCCGGCATCCAGCTCAAGGGAGGGGCGGCCATCCTCGCGCCCATCAGCTCCTTCCCGAACGGCGTGCCCGGCAACGCCCTCGTCCTTCTTCCCATCACCCCGAACGGGACGCCGCTGGAGAAGAAGATCGTCGACGGCCCGGTCGCCCTGCAGATGGACGAGGTGTGGAAGCTCCTCGGGTTCAACGGCCCGGCGGTCCAGGTGCAGGACGAGCAGGGGCGGCCCATCGCCATCGGGCTCGAGGACTTGCTCGGGGGCCTCGAGAAGCACTGGAACGACGGCCCGGAGGACATGGGGCGCGGCCGGATCTTCGCCCAGGAGCTGATGAAGTACGGCCGGCACGAGAAGGCCGAGAAGGTGCTCGGCAAGATCGTGGCCCTCGGCGGCGACGGCGAGGACTGGCTCGGCCTCGGCGTGGCGCAGCTCGCGCAGAAGAAGCTCGACAAGGCCGAGGCGACGCTGAAGGGCGCGCAGAACCTGCTGACGACGTCCCCCTTCCCGAGCCTGCAGCTCGCGAAGGTGATGAAGGAGAAGGGCGACCGCAAGGCCGAGCGCGAGATGACCGAGCGGGCCATCCAGGTCGACAACAACTCCATCGACGCCTGGGCCTACCTCGCCAACGCCATCAAGGAGCAGAGCGGCGACGACGCGATGGTCAAGGAGATCGAGGCGCTGGCGAACGCGCCGGTGAACTCGAAGTGCGCGGCGCCGTTCATCGCGCTCCAGGGCTTCTACGCGGGCGACGGGAAGGACGACGCGCTCCGCGAGAAGGCCGTCGGCTTCGCGAAGAAGGCCCTCGAGCGCGCCCCGGGCGATGCGCTGGCGCTCCTCTGCCTGTCGGCGCTCTACGGCCAGGGGGCGAAGATCGACGAAGTGGTGAAGCTCCTCGCGCCGCACGAGGCGCTCATGCAGCGCGACGTGCGCATCGCGCACAACTACTTCGAGGCGCTCTTCCAGCTCCGGGACATGCAGAAGATCACCGCGCTCCTCAACAAGCTGGCGACGAGTCAGGTGCGCGAGGTAAAGCAATTTGCCATCGAGCGGTCGCGGGCCATCTCGCAGATGCTCCAGCAGCAGCAGCAGCAGCTCGCGGGGGCGGCGCAGCAGAAGGCGTAGGAGCGCGGGCGGGGGGGCCGGGTCGACCTGTAGCTTCGTTGACCGTCTCGCCGCCGGCCACCTACACTCTGCCCACACCTCATGCGTGCGATCCTCCCCGCCGTCCTCGCGACGGCCATCCTCGGTGTCGTCGTGGAGCAGGCCGCCTGCAACCCGCAGCCGACGTATGTGAGCCAGGACCGCTTCGCGGCGGCCTATGCCCAGGCCCTGTGCACGAGCCTGCAGGGCTGCTGCGCCCAGAACGGCATCAGCCAGGACTACGCCTCGTGCACGGCCGGCTGGGAGAAGCAGGTGAACAACCTCCTCTACGGGCCGACGTCGACGGGGAACTACAACATCACGCTCGCCACGAGCTGCATCGACCAGGTGCGGGCCGCGGAGGGCCAGAGCTGCCAGCCGCTGCCCGGGAGCCTGTCGTCGGCGCGGGCGACGTGCCAGTCGATCTTCCAGGGGCAGGTGCCGCTCGGCGGCCCATGCAGCTCGGCGGCCGACTGCGCGCAGATGGACGGCAGCGTCATCACGTGCGCCACCGTCCCGGGCGACGCGGGCACCGGGACCGGCGGGGGGCAGCTCCCGCTGGCGGCGCAGGGCGTCGACATCCAGGGGATCTCGCTGACGCCGTCCGACGTTCCGGTCTGCGTGGCCGAGGCGCCGCCCGACGCGGGGGCGGCGACGATGCCGTCGTGCAGCATCGACACGACGGATGGCACGGATACCTGCACGGCGACAGGCGCGTACTGCGACCCGACGATGAAGGTGTGCATGCCCCTCGCGGGGGCGGCCGGGATGTGCGACCCGTCGGTCGTCGCGTCGTGTCTGCCCGGCTTCTACTGCGTGTCGAGCGGGATGATGGCCGGGACGTGCGCGATGGCCGGCCCCGTGGGCACCGCGTGCACGGCGGCGGTCATGTGCGACGCGACGGGGATGTGCGACACGACGACGACGCACACGTGCGTGGCCATCCTGCAGCCCGGGGCGGCGTGCACGGCGAGCAACCAGTGCAGCAGCGGCGTCTGCGATCCGACGGCGAAGACCTGCCTGTCGAACGCGATCGCGACGACCGCCGCGTGCAACGGCACGTTCTAGGCGCCGGAGCGGCTCCAGGGGCCGGTTCTCGCGCTCCGTCGACCACTTCTCGCGCTCCGTCGACCCTTGGTGGCCCTCCAGGGGGCCATGCTGGGCCTCCAGGGGTCCTTGCTCGCTCTCCGGAGGCCTCTGCTGGGCCTCCAAGGGCCCTTGCTGGCCCTCCAGGGGCCTCTGCTCGCTCTCCGGGGGACTGCTCGCTCTCGAAGTGGCCGAGCGCGACTCTCGATCGCCCGTCATCGCATGCCGCGTCAGCGGCATCAGCACCGCGAGCGTGAGCGAGCGGTGAGCGTGCAAGCTCGCGACGCGCGAGTCGGGTGTGCAAAGGACGGCGGCTCACCGCTCGCTGACGCTCGCGGTGCTGATGCCGCTGACGCGGCATGCAATGCTACCGACGCGGCATGCGATGCTACCGACGCGGCATGCGATGCTACCGACCCGGCATGCAATGCTACCGACCCGGCATGCAATGCGCCCGACACGACATGCCATGCTCCCCGACGCGGCATGCAATGCTCCCGACCCGGCATGCGATGCCGACGATGCGCGCATGCGCTGCGCCGGGCCGGCGTGCGCTGAGGGCCGCCTACGCCGCCTTCACGCTCTCCGTCGCCTTCCACTCCGCCGGAACCAGCACCGCGAAGGTCGAGCCCTTGCCCGGCTCGCTCTTCAGCTCGACGCGCGCGCCGACCGCGTGCGCCAGGCGCTTCACCACGGCGAGGCCCAGGCCGACGCCGCCGTAGGTGCGCTCCGCCGAGCCGTCGAGCTGCCGGAACTCCTCCCAGATGCGCGCCTGATCCGCCGGCGCGATGCCGATGCCCGTGTCCTCCACCTCGAGCCGCACGCCGCCCCCGTCCTCCGGGCGCGCGCGCACGACGACGCGCCCGCCCTCCTCGGTGAACTTCGCCGCGTTCGACAGGAGGTTCACGAGCACCTGCTTCAGCGCGCGCGGATCGCTCTCCACCCGCGGCAGGTCCCCCGCGACGTCGGTCTCCACCGTCAGCGCCTTCGTGCCCACCATCCAGCGCGCCGCCGCCGCCACCGTCGCCACGAGCTCCGCCACGTCGACCGGCTCGGGGCGCACCTCGAGCTTGCCCGCGTCCGCGCGCGACAGCTCCAGGAGATCGTCGATGAGCGCGAGGAGCGAGCGCGCCGACCGCTTGATCGACTGCTGCGCGTCCTTCTGCTTGCCCGTCACGGGGCCGTAGATGCCCGACTCCAGCAGATCGCTGAGGCCGCAGATGCCGTGGATGGGCGTCCGGAGCTCGTGCGTCACGTTCGCCATGAACTGGCTCTTCTGCTGTCCGGCTTCGACGAGCTGCCGCGTGCGCTCCTCGAGCGCCTTCTGCTTGGCGCGGAGATCCTGAAGGATGCGCGCGGCGTAGAGGGTCGGCACGCCGAGGACGAAGGCGGCGTACGCGAGGTCGACGACGACGTACGTCCCCGTGAGGCCCCCGGTGAAGACGACCGGCGGCTGCGTCGGCGGCAGCGCCCCCGCGCGGACGAGGATGGCCATCGCCGAGTACATGACGATCGCGCCCACCGCGCAGAGCACCGTCACGCCCACGTTGCCGAGGAGCGCGACGACGGTGATCTCGATGAGGTAGATGGGAAAGAGGGGCGAGAGCTCGCCGCCCGTGAAGTAGATGACGGCGGTCATCGTGAACATGTCGGTCGACACGTTGACGGTCGCGGTCTCGAGGACCCACCTGTCGCGGCGCAGCGCGACGAACGCGGCGGTGTTCGTCGCGAGCTTGACGACCATCGGCACGAGGAACGCGCGCTGGAAGGGGACGACGCCGAGATGGTCCGCGAGGAGGGCGAGCGCGAGGAAGCCGAAGACGGTGAAGTACCCGGTCCGGACGCTCGTGTGGAGACGCGGGCGGTGCTTCGGGTCCCCCATCTCGGCGATGAACGAGGGGACGCGCATGAGGGAAGCTTACGCCGCGGCCGACGGTCCGATGAGGGCGTGCACGCGCGCGAGGAGGTCGGCCAGATCGAAGGGCTTGACGAGGAAGCCGGCGGCGCCGAGGTCCGTCTTCGCGTACCAGTGCGCGTGGACGACGTCCTTGTAGATGGCGCTCATGAGGACAACGGGCACGGTGCGTCCGCGCTCGGTGCGCTTGATGTCGAAGCACACCTCGAAGCCGTTCTTGCGCGGCAGGAGCACGTCGACGAGCACCATGTCCGGCTGGTCCTTGTCGAACGCGAGGACTCCGTCGGGCCCCGTCTTGGAGAGGAAGACCCGGTAGCCGTGGGCCTCGAGAAAATCGAGGAGCACGAGGCCATTCACCGGATCGTCCTCCACCACGAGGATGGTCTTGCCGGGAGTCCCCCCCGGCCCGTGCGCCTGCATAAGTTCACCGTAGCGCGAATGCCCCTTCGCGCCCCTGAACTCGTCTGAATCGTCCAGCGTCGGCCCGACCCGCGCCGCCTTTGGGATTGGCCGCAGAGGCGCAGAGCCGCAGAGAGGAGGGATTTGGGGGGGAAAAGGGACAAAACCCCATTCCTCTCCGCGCCTCCGCGCCTCCGCGGCCAATCCCCTTCTTCACGCGACGGCGCGGCGGCGAAGGAGAAGGAGGAAGACGGGGCCCCCGGCGAGTGCGGTGAGGGCGCCGACGGGGAGCGCCGTGTGAACGTACGGCTCGAGGAGGCGGACGAGGAGATCGCACGCGACGAGCGTCGCCCCGCCGGCGAGGGCGGACGCCGGGAGCACGATCCGGAGGTCCGGGCCGACGAGGCGGCGGAGCGCCTGTGGGACGACGAGCCCCACGAAGCCGATGAGGCCCGTGACGCTGACGATGGCGCCGACGACTGCGGCGCACGCGAAGAAGGTGCGGCGCTCGAGGGCGCGCACGTCGACGCCCAGGCTCTCCGCGGGCTCGTCTCCCAGCGACAGCACGTTCATCCGCGCCGCATCCGCCATCAGGACGGCGAGCCCCGCGGCGACGTACACCGCCACGAAGCCGAGCTGGCCCCACGACGGCACGTCGAGAAAGCCCATCAGCCACCACACGAGCGACTGGATGCGCCCCGGCTCGGCGATGGCCTCGAGGAGCGTGATGCACGCGCCCGCGATGGCGTTCACCACGATGCCCGCGAGCAGGATCGACGCGCCCCCGCCGCGCCCCGCGCGCACCAGCGACCACACGACGCCCGTCGCGGCGATCCCGCCCGCGAACGCGACCGCCGGCACCCCCGCCGCGCCGAGCAGGCCCACCCCCTCGAGCCCCAGCGCGATGCCCAGCGTCGCACCCAGCGCCGCCCCGCCCGACACGCCGAGGATGTACGGCTCCGCCAGCGGGTTCCGCAGCACCGCCTGGAACGCCGCGCCCACCGCCGCGAGGCCCGCGCCCGCCACCGCCCCGAGGAGCACGCGCGGCAGGCGGTACCCGAGCACGATGTCGTACCCCCGCGTGCCCGGCGACAGGAGATCGAGCGCCGTCGCCGACCCGCTGCCGAAGGACACCCCGAGCACGACGAGCACCACCAGCGCCACGGCGCACAGCGGCAGGGCCAGCCGACGCACGCGGGCCTAGACGCGGTTGCGGTCGTAGAGGATGCGGAGCCCGGTCAGGGTCAGGTGGTCGTCCACCTCGCCGATGGTCTTCGACAGCGGGGCGATGAGCGACGCGAGCCCCCCCGTCGCGATGACCGCGCAGGGGAAGCCGAGCTCCGCGCGGATCCGCTCGACCAGACCGTCGACCAGGCCCACGTACCCGTAGACGATGCCCGACTGCATCGCGTGCACGGTGTTCTTGCCGACGACCTTGGGCGGCATCGCGATCTCGACGCGCGAGAGCTTGGCGGCGCGCGTGAAGAGCGCGTCGGCGCTGATCTGCAGGCCCGGGGCGAGGACGCCCCCGAGGTACTCGCCCTTGGGCGTCACGCAGTCGAAGTTCGTCGACGTGCCGAAGTCGACCACCACGACGCCGCCCTTCGCGCGGTCGAAGCCCGCCACGGCGTCCGCGATGCGATCCGCGCCGACCTCGCGCGGGTTCTCGATGAGGATGGCCATCCCCGTGCGGATCCCGGGGCCGACGACGAGCGCGTCGCGCCCGAACCCGCGCTTCACGAGCTGGGCCATCGGCTCGTTCAGCGAGGGGACGACGCACGCGATGATGGCCGCGTCGACCGACTTCGCGTCGATGCAGTGCATGGCGAGGAGCGCGTGGAGCTGGACGGCGTACTCGTCGGCGGTGCGGCCGCGCGCGCTCTCGACGCGAAACTGGTGCACGAGCGCCTCGCCCTCGAAGAGGCCGTAGACGATGTTCGTGTTGCCCACGTCGACCGCCAGGAGCATCGGCGGGCAGCGTAGGCGAGGTTGGGGGTGCCGCAAAGAGAGCTATCCTTGAAGGCGAGGCAGGAGGCTCGGCCATGAGGCGAGGCGTCGGGACGGCATGGGCGGGCGCGGCGCTGTGCGTGGCGTGCAGCGGCTCGACGTCGACGCTCGGGCCCGGTGTCGGGTCGGCGAGCGTGAGCGGGACGGCGGGCGGGGCGCCGCTCGCGGTGACCGACGAGGTGGCCTTCGTGGGGACGGGGATGGAGAACGGCGTCACGCAGGCGTACGCGGGCGTCTTCATCACGAACGTCGCCGGCACGTGCGGCATCCTGCAGCGCGGCGCCAACCCTCCGAGCCTCCAGATGCTGCAGATCGCGGTCGGCGCGCCCGGGAGCACGGTGACGGCGGGGAGCTACGCGCTCGGCTCGTCGACGACGTCGACCGCGTCGGCGCTCTTCCAGGCCGAGGACGCGACCTGCACGCCCACGACCAACGAGCAGGCCAGCAGCGGCACGATCACGCTCAGCAGCGTCGACGGCTCGACGGTGAAAGGCAGCTTCGACCTGACCTTCGCCAACGGCGACCATCTCACCGGCAGCTTCAGCGCGCCCGTCTGCGACGCGAGCCTCGCCGGCAGCAGCGACAACCCCACCTGCGGCAACTAGCGCGGCTGCCCTCTTCCGTCTCCCAGGTTCCGTCCCCTTTCCTTTGGACGCGGAGGCGCGGAGAGGAGAGGAGCCCGCGGAGGTTGGTTGGGCGGAAGCAAGTGGACGCCGTTCCCCCCCAAACCCCGCGCCTCCCCTCCCCCTCCTCCCCCTCCGCGTCCAAAGTACAGGGGTGGAATGGGGCCTCAGCGGGCGTCCGCGATGCGTTCCGCGAGGAGCATCGCGAGGGACATGATGGTGTGCTGCGGGTTGACGCCGAGGTTCGTCGGGAGGGCGGACGCGTCGAGGGTCCACAGGGCGCGTACGCCGTGGACCGCGCCGTCCAGGCCGACGACGCCGTCGTCCGCGGTGCGTCCCATGCGGCACGTCGAGAAGAGGTGGCTCGAGATGAGCGACCAGTCGCGCGGATCGAGCGGGAGCGCGTCGAGCAGGGGGAGCTGGTCGGGCGACGTGAGCACCTCCGGGCCGCCGTGGACGCCCGGGTAGACGCGCACCGCGCCCGCCGCGAAGTGGAGCTCCGCGAGCCGGCGGACCCCGTGGCGGAACACCTCCATGTCGCGGCGGGTCGGCGTGTACGTGATGCGCGCGTGGTCGCCCTCGGGCACGACCTCGCCCTCCGCCTCCGCGCGGACCTGCACGCCCCACACGGCCATGTTCGGAAAGTCCGCCATCGCGCGCTGGAAGTCCGCGCCGAGGCCCGGCAGGCGCACCCCCGCGAGCTCCACCGGCAGGCCCACGACCTCCATCTTGAAGCCCTGGCCGCGGAACTCGTCCACCTCGAACGACTGCGTTGCGCCCTCCCAGAGCCGCACCTCGTCTCGGTACACCCCCGCGACCGCCGTGCCCGGGTGCACGCGGAAGTGGGCGCCCACGTGGCGGCGCGGGCCGAGCCCCGAGCGGCGGAGGATGCACGGCGACTGGATCGCGCTCGCCGCGAGGACGACGCCGCGGCGTGCGTGGACGCGGAAGGGCGAGCCGTCGGCGCGGCGGCCCGAGACGCCGACGGCGCGGGCGGCGCTCGTCTCGATGACGCGCACCTCGTGGTCGGGGAGGACGCGCGCGCCCAGGGACACGGCGCGCGGCAGGTAGGTGCGCTCCATGCTCTGCTTTCGCTTCGTGGGGCACGCCTCGAGGCAGCGGCCCGAGCCTTGGCAGTCGACGACGTTGCGGCGGATCGCGTGCGCCTTCCAGCCGAGCTTCTCGGCCCCGCGCTTCATCGTCGTGCCGTTGCCGCCGAGGAGGCGGTCGGGCGCGGGGGCCACGGCGAGATCGCGCTCGATGCGGTCCATGCGGGCCTCGAGGGCGGCGAGCGGGACGGCGTGCCGCGCGCCGATGGCGCCGAACGCGCGGTCGTAGGCGTCCTCCGGCAGACGCCAGACGATGGCGCCGTTGACCACCGTGGTCCCCCCGACGCACCGGCCCTGGAGCATGGGGATGACGCTGCGGCCCATGGCGACCTGGGTGCCGCGGTCGCGGAAGAGGCGCATGAACGCCTCGTGCGAGCCGAGCCCCCGGTCCTCGTCGCGCACCTCCGGGCCCTCCTCGAGCACGATCACCTCGCGCCTCGCCTCCGCCAGCGTGAGCGCCGCCGACGCCCCCGCCGCCCCGCTGCCGATGACGACGAAGTCCGCCGCGTCGTCCGTCACGTGCGCTCCGCCGCCATCGGCCCGAGGCCGAGGCGCTCGCGGACCTCGGGCTGCGCGCCCCAGCCCATGAGGGCGATGGCCTTGAGCAGGTAGAAGCCCTCGCGGAGAAAGTAGAAGCGCGCGTGGGCCCAGCGATCGAGGTAGCGGAGGCGCGTCTCGCGGGGCAGGAGGTGCGCGGGGAGCGGCACGCCGACGAAGAAGAGCGGCAGCCAGGTGACGGCCCACGTGACGAAGCGAAGCCCGAGCGCCGCCTGGAAGGGCACGCGCCGCAGGTACTGGTCGAGGAAGGCCGCGACGGCGACGGCGACGGCGACGGGCTCGCCGAGGACGTCCGCGAGGACGACGGCGATGCGCCTCCGCGCCCCTTCGCCCAGGCCCATCTCAGCTCCCCGTGGCGCGTCCGCGCAGGTACCCGACGACCCGCTCGAAGAACTCGGGCCGCGAGTAGACGTCGCCGCCGCGCCGCTGCTCGAGGAGGTCCGCGATCACCGTCGCCACCTCCTCCGGCGTCTGCGAGTGGGGCAGCGTCCGCGAGTCCGGGCCGCCCCCGACGGCGTTCAGGCCGAACTCGGTCGCCACGACGCCCGGATAGAAGCAGGTGACGCGCACCTCGGGGAACGGCTGCGCGAGCTCGCTCCCCATCGTCTCGGTCAGCGACTGCATCGCGGCCTTCGCCGCCTCGTACGCGGCGCGGAACGGCGCGAACGGGATGCGCCCGAGCAGCGACGAGACGTTCACGAGGTGCCCCTGCTTGCGCGCCTTGAAGTGCGGCACGATGGCCTGCATCCCGTAGAGCACGGACTTGACGTTGTCGCGGATCATCGTGTCGAGATCGTCGTCGGAGAGCTCGAGGATCCCGCGCGTCATGCCGCGGCCCGCGTTGTTGACCCAGGCGTCGACGTGCCCGAACCGCTCGATGGCCGACGCGGCGAGGCGCGTCACGTCCTCCCGCTTCGTCACGCCCGCCGTCACCGCGAAGTGCCCCTCCCCGGCCGAGCGCGCGACCTCCGCCAGCTTGTCCGCGCGACGCGCCGCGAGCACCACCTTCGCCCCGCGCTTGCCGAGCTCGCGCGTCAGCGACGCCCCGATGCCCGCGCTCGCTCCCGTGACGACGACGACCTGACTCTTCCAATCGAAGGCGCTCATCGCTCACTCCTCCACGCGAACCGCACGTACCACATCCCCCTCGGCGACGCCGTTCCAGTCCCCGTCGGCGCGCCCGACCCAGGCGTACTCGCCGTCGAGGTGCGGGTGGCGCGCCAGCGTGACGAACACCTGGCTCGAGCCCGTGTCCCGCCCCGCCAGGGCCACGCCCACGTCGAGCGCGTCGAACGGCACGGGCGACGTCTCGCACCGGAGCGAGTCCCCCGAGCCGCCGTAGCCGTCCGCGCCGCGATCCCCGAGCTGCACGACGAACCCCGGGACGACCCTGTGCACGACGACGCCCGTGTAAAAGCCGCTCTTCGCGAGCGCGACGAAGCGCGTGGCCGCCACCGGGGCGAGCGCGGGATCGAAGCGGATGCCGAGCGGGCCCGCGTCCGTGTCGAAGGCGACCCGCGTCGCGCGGGCGAGCTCGTGGCCGAGCTCCTCGGCCGGCTCGCCGGGTTTGTCGGGCGGCGCGCAGGTCGCGTCCTTGTCGCCCGCGGCGGCGAGGGCCTTCGCGGCGCGGGCGCGGACGGTCGCGTTGGGATCGTGGCACGCCGCCTGGGCGAACGGGCGGGCCTCGTCGAGGGAGAGGGCGAGCGAGGCGTCGAGGAGCGCGACGCGGGTCTCGACGAGGTCCGGGCTCCACGGGTGGGCGAGCGCCGCGCGCATGGCCTTGGCGACGCCGGGGTCGAGCTCGCGCAGCGGGTCGGAGGTCGGCGGCGGGGCGCGCGGATCGAGGGCGGCGCGGCGCTCGCTCGCGGCGAGCGTGTAGACGCGGTCGGGGTGCGCGTGGACGACGTCGGCCGCCGTGGCGACGACGCCGGGCTGCGACGATGCGAGCGCCTCGGCCAGCACCGGGAGCGCCGCGGGGCCGAGCTCGGGGTGGCGCGGGATGGCCTCGAGGGCGGCCTCGCGGACGCGCACGTGCTTGCTCTTCGTGAGCTCCAGCCACGGCGCGCGGCGGGTCTTCGCGAGCTCGCCGCGGTCGAGCGCCCGGAGGCGCGCCGACTCGCCCGCCTCGCCGTCGGACACGTCGCACCCGCGGAGCACGTCGGCGTCCCACGCGCCGTGCGCGAGCCTCTCGGCGGCGGCGCAGCGGAGCGACGAGAGGCGGCGCGCGAGCATCGGCGGCGCCCCGGCGGGCGGATCGAGGCGGGCGAGCGCCCAGAGGGCGGTCTCGGTCTTCTTCGGCGGCTCGTCGGCGACGCTCTCGACGGCGACGAGGAGCACGCCGAAGACGTCGCCCCCCGCGGCCTCGGCGTGGTCCGGCACGATGGCCGCGAGCCCGTCCGCCAGCGCCCCTTGCCCGACCTTGTGCAGCTTGCCGAGCGCCCGCGCGGCCTCGGCGCGCTCGGGCGGCGTGAACTCCGCCGACGAAAGGACGCGCGCGAGCTCGGGCGCCCCGTCCGGGCCCACGCGACCGAGGGCCCTCACGGCGAAGAAGCGGGACGCGCCCGGTCGGCCGAGCGCCGCGCGCGCCGCGGCGAGGAGGCGCGGCGCGAGCTCGTCGCCCGCGACCGAGTCGGCCCGGCCGAAGCCGTAGAGGGCGGCGTCGACGGGCGGCGTGCGCTGCGACGCCTCGAGCAGGGCGGCGGTCGACTCGAGCGAGAGCGAGCCGCGCTTCGACGCGACGTCCCCCAGCGCGAACGCGGCCGCCTCCGCCGCGGGAAGGACGGCGGACGGACGGCGCAGCCAGGCCCGGAGCGTCTGCTCGGCGATGTCCCCGCCGCACCGGCCGAGCGCGCGGAGGATCGCGACGCGCGGGTCGACGGGTACCGCGAGGGGGCGCGCGGGATCGAGCGAGGCGAGGCGCGCCGCGAGGGCCTGGACGTGGGCGTCCTCGCGACCGTGGCACGACTCGCCGAGGCCGTAGCCCGCCCAGGCGACGACCTCGGCGTCGTCGTCGTCGAGGGCGCGGAGCAGCGGCGCGTCGTCGGCGTCGAGGATGCGCGCGAGGGCGCGCGCGACGCGGCGGCGGACGAGCGGATCGTGGTCGCGCTGCAGATCGAGGGGGATGCTGCGGGCGCGGCGCAGGTCCTCGGCGCGCGCCACCGCGGTGAGGTCGACCCCGGTCGCGGCCGACGCCTCCGCGGGGATGACCGCGCTGGGCGCCGCCTTCGAGCAGCCGAGGAGGACCGCCGCCGCGAGCAGCGTCAGCACCGTCTCGCGCCCCCAGCGCCACACCCGGCGGCTCCACGGCGCCTCCCCCACCGGCGCCGCGACCCCGTCGGCCTCCACGCCGTGGCGCGCGAAGAGCGCCACGGCCCGCGGCAGGTGCCAGGCGCACGTCACCACCGTGGCCCGCGTGATCCCGCGACGCTCGAGCGCCGCCGTGGCGAAGCGCGCGTTGTCCCGCGTCGAGAGCGAGCAGCGCTCCCGCACGATGACCTCCGGGGGGACGCCCAGGCGCGCGAGCTCCCGCGCCATCGCGTCCGCCTCGACGACCCCCGACCAGCGGCGACCCCCGCTCGCCACGACGACCGCCACCCCTTCGCCTCTCCGCGCGTACTCCATCGCCGCCGCCTCGACCCGGCGAAGGAGCGCCCCCTGGAGACGCCCCTCTCCGTCGAGCGAGACCCGGCACCCGAGGACGACGAGCGCTTTCGAGGCGCGGGCCGAGGCCGTGTCGTCCTTTCGGGGGGTGGGAAGCACGAGGACAAGGCATACCTTTCTTTATCGCCCCGAGGTACGCTCGGCACCGCAGCGCCGCAGCTCGCGGAGGAGCAATCGACGACGATGCAGATCACTTTCTGGGGAGTCCGCGGGAGCATCCCCACGCCGGGACCGGCCACG
The DNA here is from genome assembly GCA_036501935.1 of Polyangiaceae bacterium. Taxonomy (GTDB): domain Bacteria; phylum Myxococcota_A; class Polyangia; order Polyangiales; family Polyangiaceae; genus Palsa-1150. Next base: position 38,003 of record DASXZL010000041.1, read on the forward strand.
GTCGACATCGGCGGCAACACGAGCTGCGTCGAGGTGCGCGCGGGCAAGGCCATCCTCATCTTCGACGGCGGGACGGGCCTGCGTCTCCTCGGGAAGAAGCTCCAGAAGGAGATGCCGCTCACCGCGTACATGTTCTTCAGCCACGTGCACTGGGACCACATCCAGGGGTTCCCGTTCTTCGAGCCGGCGTTCGTCCCGGGGAACGTGTTTCACCTCTACGGGGGCAACAACGTCTCGCGGACCCTCGAGGAGACGCTCGCGGGGCAGATGGATCACCCGAACTTCCCCGTGCACCTCGGCTCGATGGCCGCGCAGATGAAGTTCCTCGACCTGGCCGAGGGCGTGCCGCTGGAGATCGACGACGGCGAGGGCGGCAAGGTGCGCGTGACGAGCGCCGCGGGCAACCACCCGCAGGGCGTGTTCGCGTTCCGCGTCGAGCACCAGGGCAAGTCGGTCGTCTACGCGACGGACACCGAGCACTACGAGGGGCGCATCGACCAGAAGCTCGTCGATCTCTCGCGGGGCGCGGCCGCGCTCATCTACGACTCGCAGTACACCCCCGAGGAGTACGCCACGAAGAAGGGCTGGGGTCACAGCACGTTCGAGGAGGGCGCCAAGATCGCCAAGCTGGCGGGCGTCCAGCGGCTGGTCCTCTTCCACCACGACCCTACGCAGAGCGACGCGGCCGTGCACGACAAGGAGCGCCGCGCGAAGGCGGTCTTCGGGGACGTCATCGCCGCCTACGAGGGGCTCGTTCTCGAGGTGTGAGCCGGGCCGCCACCCGGGAGGGTCGGCGGCAAACGCGAAAAACCTGCGGCCCCGGAGGGCCTCCGGGCGCGGCGTTGCGCGCAACCGCCGCGCCGCCCGCGCGATTCCCGCGTGTTGCGCATGGCACCTGCCGTGCAGAAGGGAGACCCAGCGGGGGACGGAAGGAGTCCGGTCATGCGGGCGAACGAAGGCCACGCGATGAACGCGTACCGGGGCAGCCTGGCGGGGGTCGTCCCGCTGAGCCGCGAGGCGGAGCGGGAGCTGGCGCGCCAGTGGCGGGCGGGCGACCGGCAGGCGGGCGAGAAGCTCGTGACCGCGTGTCTCCCGTTCGTCATCGCCATCGCGCTCGAGTACCGCCGCTGGGGCGTCCCGCTGGAGGACGTCGTGCAGCAGGGCAACCTCGGCCTCCTCCGCGCAGCGGGCAAGTTCGACCTCGGCAAGGAGTGCCGGCTCGCGACGTACGCCGCCTACTGGATCCGCGCGGAGATCCGCGACTACGTCGTCCGCGGCTACCGCGTCGTCCGCCTCGGGACGACGAAGGCCGAGCGGCGCGCGCTCCGCTTCTACCGGAAGACTCGCGAGTCGGACCCCTCCGCGCTGGCCGCGGCGAGCGGGATGACGCCCGAGAAGGCCGAGTGGCTCCTGCCGCTCCTCGCCGGACGCGAGACGAGCCTCGAGGCGCGGCCCGACGATCGCGGCGCGCTCATCGACCGGCTGGCGGGGTCGGCCCCTTCCCCGGAGGACGACGCGAGCGCCGAGGAGCGGCGCGGCCGGGCGCGGGTGGCGGTGGACGAGGCGCTGCGGGAGCTCACCGACCGCGAGCGGATGATCGTGCGCGAGCGGCTGATGAGCGACGAGCCGAGGACGCTTCAGGAGCTCGGTGCCAGGCTCGGCGTGAGCAAGGAGCGCGTGCGTCAGATCGAGGAGCGCGCGTGTGGCAAGCTGAGGGCGCGTCTCGAGGAGCTGCGCGACGTGGCGGCGTGATAAGCCTCCGCCATGGCTGACGTGGCGCTGGTGACGGGCGCGGCAGGCGCCCTGGGTTCCGAGGTGGCGAGGGTGCTGTCGGCGCGCGGGCAGAAGCTCGCGCTGGTCGACGCGGAGCGCGGGCGGGCGCGGCTCGAGGCGCTCGCGTCGTCGCTCGGCGGCGCCTGCGTCGTGGCGGGGGACATCGCGCTGGAGGCGACGTGGGCCGAGGCGATGCCGCGGATCGCGCGCGAGCTCGGGGCGGCGCCGTCGCGGGCGGCGCTCGTCGCGGGGGCCTGGCGCGGGGGCAAGCCGCTCCACGAGGAGTCGGGCGACGACGTGTGGCGGACGATGATGGACGCGAACCTGGAGACGGTGCACCGGAGCCTGCGGGCCCTCTTGCCGCCGATGGTGGCCGAGAAGAGAGGGAGCATCGTGGTCATCGGGTCGCGGGCCGCGGTCGAGCCGGGATCGAGCGCGCGCGCGGCGGCGTACGCGGCGTCGAAGGCGGCCGTGGTCGCGCTGGCCCAGGCGGTGGCGGCCGAGGTGCTCGCCGCGGGCGTCCGCGTGAACGCGGTGCTCCCCAGCACGATGGACACGCCCGCGAACCGCGCGGCGATGCCCAAGGCGGACCCGTCGAGCTGGGTGAGCCTCGCGTCGGCGGCAGGCGTCGTCGCGTTCCTGCTGGGCGAAGAGTCCCGGGACATCAGCGGCGTGGCCCTGCCGGTCTACGGTCGCGCCTAGTTTCCCGCCCTCCCATCCTCCTTCTCTCCTTGTCTCCCTGTTCCCCCCTCTCCGATTGGCCGGCGGGAGGGCAGCTGTGGTACTCGGCCCGGGGTGATCCCGCGCTACACGCCCGCCGAGTTCGCCGAGCTCTGGTCCCCGGCCCGTCGCTTCGCCGTGTGGCTCGAGGTGGAGCTCGCGGCGTGCGACGCGATGGAAGAGGCGGGGCTCGTGCCGCGCGGGACGGCGGCGGGCATCCGCGGCAAGAAGCTCGCGCTCGATCCGGCGCGCATCGACGCCATCGAGAAGACGACGAAGCACGACGTCATCGCGTTCCTGACGCACGTGGAAGAGCTGGCGGGCATCGAGGCCCGGTGGCTGCACCGCGGGATGACCTCGAGCGACGTGCTCGACTCCTCGCTGGCCATCCTCCTCCGCGACGCGGCGGACCTGCTCCTCGCCCGCTGCGACAAGCTCCTCGCGGCACTCGCCCGCCGCGCCCGCGAGCACGCGAAGACGCCGATGATCGGCCGCAGCCACGGCATCTTCGCCGAGCCGGTCACCTTCGGCCTCGCCCTCGCGGGGCACCACGCGGAGCTCGCCCGGGGCAAGGTGCGCCTCGAGACGGCGCGGCGCGAGATCGCCGTCGGCAAGATCGCCGGCGCGGTGGGGACGTACGCGCACCTCTCGCCGGAGATCGAGGCGCGGGCGCTCGGGCGGCTCGGCCTGGGAGCGGAGACCGTCGCGACCCAGGTCGTGGCGCGCGACCGGCACGCGGCGTACTTCGCGGCGCTCGCGCTGCTGGCGGCGGGCATCGAGCGGCTGGCGACGAACGTGCGCCACTGGCAGCGGAGCGAGGTGGCGGAGGCCGAAGAGGCGTTCACGGTCGGCCAGAAGGGCTCGAGCGCGATGCCCCACAAGCGCAACCCCATCGTGAGCGAGAACCTGTGCGGCCTGGCGCGCGTCGTCCGCGCCGCGGTCGTGCCCGCGCTGGAGGACGTGGCCCTCTGGCACGAGCGGGACATCTCGCACTCGTCGGTCGAGCGGATGATCGGCCCCGATGCGACGGCGACGCTCGCCTTCATGCTGGAGCGGTCGGCGACGCTGGTCGACGGTCTCGTCGTCTACCCGGAGCACCTGAAGAAGAACCTCGACAAGGCCGCGGAGCTCTACTTCAGCGAGGCGACGCTCCTGGCGCTCGTCGAGGCGGGGATGGCGCGGCAGGAGGCGTACGTGCTCGTGCAGCGCAACGCGATGAAGGCGTGGCGCGGCGAGGGGCGGTTCCGGGAGCTGCTCGCGGCCGACGCCGACGTGACGAGCAAGCTGGACGCGGCGACCCTCGGGAAGCTCTTCGACCTGGAGCACGCGCTCGCCCACGTGCCCGCGATCCTCGAGCGAGCCCTCGGGGCGAGCTAGCCGGAAGGCGCGATGGCCAAGAAGCGCAAGCGGGCTCCCGCGCCCATCCCGCAGCTCGTCGCGGAGGAGACCCCGGCGTCGCAGGAGCCGCCCGCGCCGTCGCCCGAGCCCGCGGCGCCGCCGCCCGAGCCCGCGGCCGCGCGACGCCGCCCCGTGCCGTGGCTGCTGCTCGCGCTGGCGATCGCGTTCGCGTGCGTGGCGGCGCTCTTCGTGATGATGCGCGGGGGGCGCGTGCTCTTCGCGCAGGACCTCGAGCTGACGGCCGCCGACGCGACGCGGGAGGTGACGCCGGGCGGGACGGCGACGCTGACCTTGCACCTTCACGCGAAGCACGCGCTGGCGTCGGACGAGTGGTTCTTCGTCCACGTCGAGTCCGAGGGGGGAGGCCTCGACGACTTCCGCACTGTGCGCGACGGCCCGCCGGAGGTGCCGGCGACGCGCTGGGGCGACCAGGACATCGTCCACACGGTGAGCATCCCCATCGCGAGCTCGGCGGCGGTCGGGCGCTACCCCGTGTTCGTCGGGATGTACGACCGCGGCGGCGGGGCGCGGCTCCCGGTGGTCGAGCCGCACGCGCCGGAGGACCGCGTGCTGGCGGCGTGGGTCGACGTCGTGGCGAGGCACCCCGACGGGTCGACGCGCACGTTCACCGGGGGGCAGATTCACCAGCAGACGGCGATGGGCCCGTTCCGCGCGCTGATCCCGTGGCTCGTCGCGATCGCGGGGGCGGCGGCGCTCGCCGCGTGGCTCGCCATGCGACGGCGGACGTCGGACGACGAGGCCGCGTCGCCGGTCGACGAGGCAGAGCTCGAGACCGACCGCCTGTCCCGCTGGCTCCGCCGCCTGACGTACCTGTCGCCGGCGCTGCCCTTCGTGATGGGCATCCTCGTCGTCCTCGAGTTCATCAAGGACGACGCGTACATCTCGTTCCGGTACGCGCACAACCTGGTGACCGGCCAGGGCCTCGTGTTCAACCACGGCGAGCGCGTCGAGGGGTTCACGAACTTCCTGTGGGTGCTCATCGTGGCGCCGTTCGAGGCGCTGGGCTGGGATCTCTTCCAGGTGTGCGAGGTGCTCGGCACGGTGCTCGGCATCGGGTGCCTCGTGGCGACCGCGCGGCTCACCGCCGTCGTCAACGGCGAGCGGCGGGCGGGCTCGCACCTCTGGGGAGCCTTCTGGCTGGCGACCTCGCCGAGCTTCGTTCTGTGGGCGCAGAGCGGCCTCGAACAGGCGCTGGGCGCGCTCCTCCCCATCGCGGGCGCGCTCCTCTTGTGGACGGCGCGCGAGCCGCCGAAGCGCGAGAAGCGGTACCTCGAGGCGGGGCTCGTCATGGGCGCGGCGTGCATGACGCGGCCGGAGCTTCACCTGATGGCGATCCTCGTCGGCCTGCCGCTCGTGGTCGACGCGGTGCGGGCGCGCAAGGTGACGCGCGCCGACTGGCTCTACGTCGCGGGGATCCTGGCGGTCACCGTGCCGTGCCACACGTTCCGCTTGCTCTATTACGGGTCGCTCGTGCCGAACACCTTCTACGCGAAGACGAGCAGCGGCGCGCTCGTGTGGAGGGAGGGGCTGCGCAGCCTGGAGGGGATGTTCGCCTTCAATCACACGGGCCTCCTCGCCGTCGTGGCGCCGTTCGCGTTCGCGAGCAAACGGCGCCGCGTGGAGACGGCGACTATGGCCCTCATCGCGGTGGCGTTCATGGCGTACATCGTGATGGTCGGCGTCGACGAGATGCAGTGGCACCGGCTCTATCTGCCGGCGCTCCCGTTCCTCTGCGTGCTCGCGGCGCTCGGCGGGCAGAACCTCGTGGAGGCCGTCCTGCGCGTGCTGAAGCGCGACGTCGAAGGGTCGCTCGCGCGGACCATCGGCTACAGCGTCGGCTGGGGCGCCGTGCTCGTGGCGGCGCGGAGCAACTTCGCGTTCACGTACAAGGAGGTGAACGGCTTCAACGGCCACGGCGACCTGGCGGGGACTTTCCACCCGGACATCGGCAAGTTCCTCGTGCGGCACGAGCGGCCGGGAGGCCTCGTGGCGTTCCAGGACATGGGCTCGACGCCCTACCACGCGCCGGACATCGACTTCCTCGACTTCGTGGGGCTCGTCGACAGCACCGTGGCGCACGCCCGGCACGACCTCGGCCTGCACGCGTTCGTGACCTCCGACGACGGCCCGAAGCAGGCGCTCTTCGAAGCCCGGATGCGCGACTACTTCTTCTCGCGAGAGCCCGAGTGGGCCATCCTGACCATCTACACGCCGAAGGGTGACGAGGCCAAGCTCGCGAAGGAGTTCGACGAGGACCCGACCGGCGGCTCGTTCGGCGACGCCTACGGCGCGAACTCCTTCCAGTGGGGCATCTGGGACGACCCGCGCTTCCGCCAGCGCTACGTCCCGGTCCGCACCTGGCCGCGGAGCGCCGCGTACTACCTGGCGCTCTGGCGGCGGCGCGATCTGTGGGACCAGACCCCGCGCGAGGTGGTGCTCGACGCGCCGCCCCCTGGCCTCGCCGGCGCGAAGGCGAGCCTGGAGGGAGGCCTGGAGCTGCTCGGCTCGGAGACGACGGCCGAGACGCTGGAGCATCACGAGGCGTTCGTGACGACGTGGTGGCGGCTGCCCGGGCCGATGCCGCGGGATCTGTACTTCTTCGTGCACCTGACGCGCCCCGGCAAGCAGGTGCCGTCGGACCACGTCCCGGGCGACTGGATGTACCCCGCGGATCGATGGCAGGCGGGGCAGACGCTCGAGGATCGCACGCTCCTCCAGATGCCGCCCTTCACGATCACGGCGGGGAAGTACGAGGTGATGGTGGGGGCGTACGTGCGGAGCACCGGCAAGCGCCTGAAGGTGCTGAGCGGCGCGAGCGACGGGGAAGATCGCATCCCGCTCGGCACGCTGGAGGTGAAGCCGCTCGAGCCCATCGTCGACCAGCTCATCCCCCCGACGCGGATCGACGTGATGCGGAAGTACCCCGAGCGCATCATCGACTCGCACCGCGCGAGGTGACGCCAGCGACGGCTAGAGGTCGAGGCGGAGGGACGCGAGCAGGCTGGCGTCGTGCTGGCCGAAGACCTGGTCGATGCGCGAGAGCGCGAGGTCGTAGACGTACGCGACGTCGACGGTCACCGGCTGCGCGCGCAGCGAGAGGCCCGTCGTCCACGTCCGCTCGTCGAGCCCGGCGCGGGCCCAGACGCGGCGCCGCACCAGCGCCTGCTCGACGCCCACGGTGGGAAAGACCTTCAGCGAGGTGCTCGGGAGGCGCAGCGCCGCGTCGACGTCGCTCGCCTCCTGCCGCACGACGAGCCCCGCGTCGAGGCGCGTCCCCGCCCAGGGCGACCAGCCGCCGCCGAGGCGCGCGTCGTCGGTGCGCACGAGGCCCGAGCGGAGGCCGCTCGCGTCGTCGCGCGTCTCCTCGTCGTTCACGACCGTGATGCGCGCGCCGAGCTCCCAGTGCTCGTCCGGTCGCCAGTGGAGCCCCACGCCGCCCGAGGGCAGCCACGACGTCGAGTAGCGGATGGCCGGCGACCCCGCGAGCGGCAGGAGCGTCATCTGCGACTGCGCGTACGAGAGCATCACGCCCAGCGACACGCCGCGCCAGAGCGGCTTGGCGAGGATGACCTGCGCCGCCTGGTTCGAGCCGTCTCCCAGCGAGGGAGGGGCCAGCGGGGTGGGCGCGGTGTAGTCCCAGACGCGGAGATCGGTCGCGTGCTGCGAGAGACCGGTGACCGAGAGCACCGCGCCGTCCCAGAAGGGGGGCGTCGTGAACGAGGTGGCGACGAAGGACATCGCGTCGGCGGTGTCGGAGTAGCGGGCGACCCCGGCGGAGAGCGACACCGTGCCCGGCTCACGGAGGACGAGGGCGTAGTTGCCGGTGGTCGCGCCGTCGCCGCCCATGCCGATGGAGCGGACGCCGCTCTGCACGGTCTCGCCGGCGAAGTCGCGCAGCGAGGTCTCCGGACCCGCGTGCGCGCCCGTCGAAAGGAGCAGCCCCGCGAGAGCGGCGGTCGTGACGAGCGCGGGGCGCAGCATCCGGGAAGCGATGCTAACCCAACCGCGCGGCGCGTATCCGGCGCACCCACGCGCGCGCGACGACCGCGGCGACGACGGGGACGTGCCGCGGCTTGAGGCGGCTCACCTCGTCGGCGTAGACGGCGCGGACGGGCACCTCCGCGATGCGGAGGCGGCGAAGGGCGAGCTGCGAGAGCAGGTCGTTCGGGTAGCCGTAGCGGGGCCAGAGGCGGTCGAGGTCGAGCTGCGCCCACGCGGCGCGCGCGAGGGCGGTGTACCCGCACTGGCTATCGGCGACGGAGACCCCGATGGCCCGGGAGGTCGCCCACGAGAAGGCGAGGCCGCCGAGGAGCCGCGACGGGGGCATCGTGCGGACCACGTCGCGCGAGCCGAAGCGGTTGCCCTTCACGTAGTCGGCGTCGCCGCGGACGACGGGGTCGACGAGGGCGGGCAGGTCGTGCGGATCCATCTGCCCGTCGCCCGCCATCACCGCGAAGACGTCGCGCTCGCCCGAGGTGAGCTCGCTCGCGCGACGGTACCCGGTGGCGATGGCCGCGCCGACGCCGCGGTTGCGCTCGTGCCGGACGACGTGGACGCGCGGGTCCCCCACGGCGCGCGCCGCCTCGGAGGTCGCGTCGCGGCTGGCGTCGTCGACGACGACGACGGCGTCGACCCACTCGGGCATCGCGCGCATGACGCGGCCGATGCGCGGGGCTTCGTCCCACGCGGGGACGACGGCGACGACGCGCGACCGCATCCACATGCTATCCCCCTCTACCGCAATGCGACGGAGGATGCTGCTCGTCGTGGGGGGTCTCGTCGCGCTGGCGGTCGGCGTGGGGTCGTGGGCGGTCGCGCGCCAGCCGTTCCCCGCGGAGACGACGCCGGAGGGGGCGTACACGCGCATCGCCTACGCCATTGCCCAGGGCCATCCGCGCGACGCGTTCGCGTACCTCGAGACGGACGCCCAGTGGGCCGCGTATTCGGTGCGCGACATGCGCCGGAAGGCGTGCGAGCGCGTGCGGGCGAGCTACCCGCCGGAGGAGCGCACCCGGCCGCTCGACGCCTGGCACGCGGAGGGGGACGCGCCGGACGGGGCGGACGTCTTCGCGCTGCTGGCGGTGGACCGCGGCTGGGTGCCGCGCCTGGAGCGCGATCTGTCCGGGGTCGAGCACGTGGAGATCGCCGGGGAGCGGGCGACGGTCGTCACGTCACGCGGCACGCGTTACCCGTTCCGCCGGCGGGAGAACGGCATCTGGGGCCTCACGATCTTCACCGCCGAGCTGACCGCCGAGGCCGAGCGCGCGGCGCGTGATCTCGACGTCGTCGAGCGGACGGCGGCGGACTACGACCGCGCTCGCGGCGACTGATCCGCGGCGGCCTCAGCGAGGTTGGGCGGCGGCGGCGCCGGACACGCTGGCCCACGAGCGGCCCTCGGGCTGCCCTTCCTCGATCGGAAGCCCGGCGCGCGACCAGCCGGCCTCGGTGACCTGACCGAACGGGTTGCGTGCGCCGTCCCAGCCGGCCCGCTGGTCGAGGACGCTGGTGAACCCGGCGCCGAGGAGCGCCTGCGCGGCCCGGAGGGAGCGCCCACCGGACTTGCAGCCCACGACGAGCCGGGCGTCCTTCGGAAACGCCGCGGTCATGACGGCGAGGAAGTCCGGATTCGGGACCATGCCGCCGCCGCCGGCGTGCATGAGCGGGACGTTGACGGCGCCGGGCGGGTGGCCCGCCTCGAACTCCTGGGTCGTGCGGACGTCGACGTACGTCCAGCCCTCGGCGAGCTTCGCGCTCGCCTCCTGCGGGGAGATGCGCGTGGGGTCGGCCATGCGAGGGATCTAGCGCAACGCCGGTCGCGCGTCGTCAGCGGCATACCCCACGCGCCGCGAGCGCCTTCTCGGCCGCGGCGCGGACGTACGGGGGCGCCGTGCGCGAGAGGAGCGGCGCCAGCCTCGTGCGGAGGTCCGCCGGCTGGAGGGCCGCCAGCCCGACCAGGGCCCCGACCGCGATGGGCTGCTCGTCCTCGCCTGCTCCAGGCACCCCCAGCCGTCGCGCGAGCTCGGTCAGCCGGTCGAGCGACGACACGTCGCACAGCGCGCCGAGCGCGCTCGCGGCCGCCGCGCGCACCTCGGCGTCCTCGTCGAGATCGTCGAGTCGATCGCGCACCGCCCGGTGGAGCGCGCTCGTGTGCCGCAGCGCCACGGCCAGGATGGCCGCCGCCCGGACCCGTCCCGCCGCGTCCTTCATCGCCAGGCGGAGCGCGTCGTCCACGTCGCCCGACGGCCCCGCCTTCGCGAGGACACCGATGGCCTGCGCCTTCACGAACGACCACCCATCGGTCGCGAGCACCGCCCGCGCGGCGTCCACGGCCCCCGCCGGCGGCGACGCCGCGATGGCCTGCAGCGCCGCCTCGCGCACCCGAGGCTCCGGATCCCGCGACGCCGCCAGCAGCACGCCCTGCGCCTCCGGCACGCCCGTCGCGAGCTCCGCGGCGCGCGCGCGCACGGGCCACTCCGCGTCGCGCGAGACCGCGTCGGCCAGGCGCGCCGCCGCCACGTGGTCCCCTGCCCGCGCCAGCTCCCCGAGCGGACCGAGCGCCAGGTACCGCACCCGCATGGGCGGGGCTCCGGCGAGAACCTCGGCCAGCGCGCGATCGCCGTCCGCCGGCGCCTCCACCACCCGCGCCCCCGCCGCGCGGAGCAGCTCCAGCCGCCCGACCGCGCCGCGACGCCCGTCCGCCACCAGCGCCGCGAGGCGACCCGGCGGCGCCGACTTCAGCGCCTCGGCGAAGGACTCGCGCAGCACTTCCCTCCCCTCGCGGTCCGCGTCGCCGGTCGCCGCGAGCGCATCGGCGATCGGCTCCAGCGCATCCGCGCCCGCGAGCACGGCCAGCGTCGGCGCGATGCAGGCCCGCGACGACGCGTCGGTCCGCATCGTCGTCGCCAGGACCGCGACCGCCCCCTTGCACCGCTCCAGCTTCTCGCGGGCCTTGCGTGGCGCCTCCCCGGCGGACTCGCAGAGCCCGCGCACGAGGAGCGGCGCCGCCTCGACGCAGCCCTCGTGGCTCGCGGCGACGTCGATGGCGAGCGCCCGCCCGCGCGCGTCGAGCCCCTCGTACGCCAGCCGCGTCGCCTCGAGCGCCCTCTCCCCCGCGCGCTCGAGCACCTGCGCCGCCGCGACCCCGCGCTCGCTCCCGAGCTTCTTCGCCACGTCTTCCAGCGTCGCGCCGGGCGCGTCGAACTCGCTGTACGCGACGAGCTCCGCGACCGTCACGTCCGGGTGCGCGAGGCCGCGCGTGTACGCGTCGTTCAGCACGAGGGCGACGCACGACGCCTCGATGGGATGCGGGAAGACGATCTCGTAGGCCTCCCCCGGCTTCAGCCACGCGTCGCCCGGCAGGGTGACCTCGAACGTCTCCGTCCCCGTCACCAGGTAGAACGTCTTCGGGGCAGCGCCCTGCTTGTCCGGCGCCGGCGGCGAGACGACCACCTGCATCCGGGCGATCGGCACGTCCTTCGGCGCCGCCATCACGACGAACTCGCCCTGCCCCCTCCCGGGGCGCCGCTCGGTCCACGCCGTGGCCACGTCCCCGTCGGTCAGCTCGAGACCCCGCGAGCCCGGCACGCTCGAGCCTCGCGCCACGAGCAGCTTGCTCAGCGGGGGCGCGGCGGTCGGCCCCGCGTCGGTCGCCACGATGCGCTGCGCGCTCGCCTGCTGCTCGGGCGTGAGGCGCTGGGCCGTCGCCGAACGGAGATCGAGCGAGGCCGGGTAGAGCGCCTGCGTCTCCAGCAGCGTCGAGCCTTGTCCGCAGATGCGCAGGTCCTCGCGGATGTCGCCCACGAGGACGAAGCTCGTGTCGCCCGCCGGGACCACGCGCATTTCGCGCCCGGTCCGCTCGCCGGGGTCGCCCGCGACGTACCCCGTGAGGCCCGCGAAGAGCGGCGTCCGCTGCCCCGCCGCGAGGAGCGCCTCCCACGCGAGCCCCTCGGCGTCCTTCGCCGGCACGGCGACGTGCACCACGTGCCGCCCCTGCCCGACCGCGATGGCCTCCACGGTGACGTCCTTCTCCGAAGGAAGGCGCGCGCGATCGAGCTCGATGTGGAGCCGCATCCCACCTGCCTCCACGGTGCCGTCCGCGAGGCTCACCGTCACGTCGAGCGGTGCCAGGCCGCCTCCCGCCGGGGCGACGACGTGCGTGTCGGCCTGCGCGGCCGCCGTGGAGAGGAACGAGGCCAACGCGAGCACCAGCGGCACCGTGCGGGGCATCCGCCACGTATGCCTCATCGGGAGGCGGTTCGCGAGCGCGCAGGCGTCGGCGAGCACCGTCGCCTTTCTTGCCCGGTCGGGGGGTGCCATGCCACACCCTACGCAATGCGTCGCTCCGTGCTCCTCGCAGTGGCAGGCGCTTCTCTGCTCGTCTCGGTCGTCTTCGTCGCCCGCCGCCCATGGCGGACGCCGTCGGACGCGCCGCCGTCGCCGGCCGAGGTCGCGGTGCCTTCGCTGTCGCACGCCGAGGTGGCGTCCGGCGAGGACGAGCCGGCGGCAGCCGAGTCGAGCCCCGTGGCAGGGCTCGATCTGCTGCACCTGACCATGACGGAGGGCACGGCGAGCGCGCCGGCCGCGGGGGGCACCGCTCAGCTCACCCTCGACGCGGACCTCGAGCGCACGGCCGTCGGGCTGATGAACGCGCATCACCTGCCCGAGGGCGCCGTCGTCCTCATGGATGTCGCGACGGGCAAGCTCCTCGTCTACGCGAACCACGTGGAGAAGGGGCCGCCGCGGGATCTCTGCGCGGAGGCCACGGCCCCCTCGGCGAGCGTCTTCAAGATCGTCACGGCGGCGGCGCTGGTCGAGGACGCGCACCTCGGCCCGGACACGAAGCAGTGCTACTCCGGCGGCGAGCAGCGCATCAACTCGGTCGACCTCGTCGACGACCCGCAGCGCGACCGCTGGTGCACCACGCTCGCCGGCGCGCTGGGGCGCAGCATCAACACCGTCTTCGCGCGCCTCGCGAAGCAGCACCTGGCGCCCACGCAGCTCGAGGCCATGGCGCGCCGCTTCGGCTACGGCCAGCCCTTCGCGTTCGACGTGCCGGTGCAGCCGAGCGCCCTCCACGTCCCGACTGAGCCGCTCGAGTTCGCGCGCACCGCGGCGGGCTTCTGGAACACCACGCTCTCGCCGCTCGAGGCGGCGGAGCTGAGCGCCATCGTGGCCCGCGAGGGCGAAGCGGTGAGGCCGAGCGTGGTCGACAAGGTCGTCGCCGCGAACGCCGTCGCCTGGTCGGCGCCGGACGGACCGGTGACCCATCGCGTCGTCTCGCGGGAGACCGCGTCGCAGCTCGCCGCGATGATGGAGCACACGGTGAGCGAGGGGACGAGCTGGCGCGCGTTCCACGACGGCAAGGGCGGCGCGTTCCTGCCGGGTGTCATCGTCGCGGGCAAGACGGGGACGCTGACGGACGCGGAGACGAAGCGGTACTACACGTGGTTCACCGGCTTCGCGCCGAACCATCCGCAGCCCGGGGTGCGCCAGGTGGCCGTCGCGGTGCTCGTCGTCAACGGGCCGACGTGGCAGGTGAAGGCCAACGTGATCGCGCGCGACGTGCTGAGGGCGTACTTCGCGGAGCACGACGTGACGGGCGTGACGCGGCCGAGCATCAACGCCATCGCGCGGCATCACAAGCGCTGAGCCCCTCTCGCGGGCGGGCGCAGGCGTCAGCCGCCCTCGTCGGCGCACGCGGTGAACGCCGCCTGGCTCGCGGCGCGAGCGCGCCCGATGGCCTCGTTCCTCGCGTCGTCCTTCGTGCCCTGCACCGCCTCGACGGCGGCGGGCCCCCCCGCGATGACGGCGTCGCGCGCCGCCTGCGTCGCGCGGATCTGCCCCGTGGCGGCGCGATAGCAGGCCTGCTTCTTCGTATCGCTCCAGAGCTCCGTGCACGCGGCCTCGGCGGGCGCCGCGTTGGCCTTGGCCTTGGCCACGGCCTCTTGCCAGACGCGGTACGCGGCGACCTTCGCCTCCGCGCACGACGCCGCGCGATCGTCGAGCGACACGGGCGCCTGCGCGGCCACGGGCGCGGGCACGCTGGCCGCCGCCGACGGCGCGGCATCGCCCAGTCCGAGCAAGTCCTCGATCCGGCCGACGCGCTGCTCGAGGACGCCGGCGTCGCGGTCTCCCAGGCATCCCTTCACGGCGACCCCTGCGACGAGGGCCCCGAGGAGGACGCACGCGGCGCCCAGCGCGGCGAGCTGCCTCGTTCCCGACCCGGATGGGTCGTCGGTGGGCGCGACCACGGGCGCCACGGGCACGGCGGGGCCGACCACGGGCGCCACGGGCACGGCGGGGCCCCCTTCCTGCCGCTCGCTCCAGATGCGGGTGCGCGCCTGGTCCGCGACGACCTCGTCGGCGAGGCGCTCCCAGGAAGCCGGCTTCGCGTCGGCGAAGAGCTCCGTCATGAGGGCGCGCAGCCGTGCAGCGTCGACGGCCTCGCCGGTCGTGGCGACGTACGCGTCGAGGGCGTCGCGAAGCTCGGCGGCGGTCTGCCAGCGCTGCTCCGGGTCGCGGGCGAGCGCACGCGCGATGGCCTGGGCGAGAAGGGGTGGAAAGCCCGGGGCGAGCGTCGTCGGATCCGGCACCTCGGCCTCCCGCACGCGCCGCACCGTCTCGACGTCGCTGCCGTCGTGGAACAGGCGGCGATCGAGCGCGGTCTCCCAGAGCGTCACGCCGAGGGCGAAGACGTCGGACCGGCGGTCCGCAGGCTTGCCGTGCGCCTGCTCGGGCGCCAGGTACGCGAGCTTGCCCTTGACGATGCCGATCGCGGTCGACGCGATGCGGTCGCGCGCCTTCGCGAGCCCGAAGTCGATGAGCTTCGGGACTCCTTCCTGCGTGATGAAGATGTTCGCGGGGTTCACGTCGCGATGCACGACGTGAAGCGGCGCGCCCTGCTCGTCCACGAGCTCGTGGGCGTGGTGGAGCGCGTCGGCGATCCGCGCCCCGATCCACGCGACGATCTCGTAGCCCAGCGGCTTGCCCCGCCCGTGCGCCGCCCTGGAGACCTCGAGGAGCGTGCGCCCACGCAGCAGATCCATCACGAGGAAGTGCTGCTGGCCCTCCTGGCCGAGACCCCGGATGGCGAGGATGTTCGGGTGCAAGAGCCGCGACGCGATGCGCGCCTCGTCCACGAGCATGGCGACGAAGTCCTTGTTCCGTCCGTACTCGGCGCGGATGACCTTCAGCGCGACGAGCTCGTTGGGACGGGCCACGGGTCGCCCCAGCGAGACGCTGCCCATGCCTCCCTGAGAGATGGGCGCGAGGACCTCGTACTCTCCCAGCCGCTCGGGCGGCGCCGTCGGTTCCTGCTCGGGCGGCATGACAAGCTGGATATTCGCATCCTCCGGGCATTCGAGGCGAGCGGACTGGGAACCGGCGTGCCTGCACGGGCGGGGGCGCCTCTCTGCCCCACACGGCAGCCCAAGCGGACGCGGACCCGCGCGTCGTCCGGGGCCGCCAGGAGGGCACACCGGATGCAGCGTCGGCGTGGCGATGAGTCGTTTCATCGCCATGGCTGCAGGCCTCGCTCTCGCGTGTGGCGCGTGCGCCGCTCACCAGGTGCCGGGTGTCGCCGAAATGCAAGCGCTGTCGAGCGGCGCCGGGTGGAACGAATACCGGACCGCGGACGCGCTCGTCGAGGAGGGACGGACCGACGAAGCCGTCGGCGAGTACCGGCGAGCTCAGGCCCTCTTCGACGACAGGAACGAGGCGGGGCGCGCCATGGCCGTCTACGCTCGCGCGCGCGCGTTCGACCTCGCGGGACGCTGCGGCGAAGCGGTCGCCACGTATCACGAGTACGCAGACATGGTCCGTCGCGGGGAGCCCGCGAGCGCCGACGCGGCCCTCTCCGTCGCGAGCGACTGCCGCCAGTGGCCGTCGGGGGAGCCGGGCCTGACGCGGGCCGTGAGGGCCCTCGGGGTGGGGGACTACGCGAGCGCGCTGGCGATCCTCGAGCGCGTCGAGCCCGCGACGCCCCTCGCGAGCGGATGGCGCGAGTACGACCGCGGTGAGGCGCTCACTGCCTTGCGTCGCACGACCGAGGCGCTCCTCGCCTTCGATCGCGCCGAGGCGCACTTCGCCGAAGCCGGTGACGAGAGAGGGCGCGCCGACGCGGTGTGGGGGAAGGCGCGCGCGCTGGAGCAGGCAGGGCGCTGCCCGGAGGCGGGGCGCGCCTATGCGTCGTACGAGAGGCTGGTCCGGACGACCGACCCGCGCGCCGCGCAGCTGGCCGAGAGCAACGCGCGGGCGTGCGGCGTCCCGGGCTCCGTGCGGTGATCCTCAGAAGTTCGTGCCGACGTTCCCGATGGAGATGCTCGGCCCGAACACGAACCCGAACGGCGACCCCGCCTGGCCCGCGACGCCGCGCGACACTTCGTACTCGAACCACGCGTGGAGGTTGATGCTCGTCTCGGTCGCGAGCGACCGGTTCGCGATGGGCACGCTCAGGGCCATTCCGGTGACGCAGGAGACGGCCGTCAGCGAGTCGTTGCTCCCGGTGGCGGCCGTGTCGTTGGGCAGCCCCACCGCCATCACCCCGGCCTCGAGCGCGAGGAACCCCTCCTGGCCCGTCGAATCCAGCCAGGTCGCGCGCATCAGGCCGCCGAGGTTCAAGGACAGGATGCCGCTGTGGGCCTTGTCGCTGAAGCGGAACATCCCCGTCGGGATCGCCGTCGTCCCGTAAAGGCGGAAGTGCCCGGTGCCGAAGACGACCACGAACTGCACGCTCGGCTCCTCCTTGCCTCGATCGGTCGCCGGGGTGTCGCCCGTGTGCGAGACGCGCACGGTGACCCGATCGAACGGCCCGTGGACGCCCTTGATCCAGGCCTCGCGCGGCACGTCGCTCCTGCGGAGCACGAGCAGCTGCGAGACGTGCGCCTCGGGGCGCGCCTGACCGTCGACGCGCGTCACCTCGATGTCGAGCTGGAGGTGCTGGGCGCCGTCGCCCGGCGAGAGTCGCTCGCGGTGGAAGACGACGCGGCAGGCGTCGCGCTCCTCGAAGGGGATGTGCGTGTCCGCGCCGGCCGGCACGCGCACGAGCGCGGGGCCCGCTCCGCAGAGCAGCTCCACGATGGGTTGCGCGCCGGCTCCCGGGGCCGCCCCGAGCGGGACGGCCACCGCGGCTTCGTGCATCGGCAGCTCGACGGGGTCGGTCACGACCGCGAGGTCCGCCACCGCGAAGGCGCCCGGCAAGGTCGGCACGCGCCAGGCAAACCGGAGCGCGACGAAGCCGCCGGCGCCGCGCTGGCCCTGCACTTCGGTCGAGGAGTCGTGCACCGTGACGTCGTAGACGCCCTCGAGCGGCAGCGGCACGAGCTCGCCGGCGCCCTGCGCCTTGGCCCAGCGCATCGTGGCGGGGCGGTTGGTGGGGACGAAGTCGATGGTGTCGTCGCCGTCGAGCGCGAGGGTGGCGTGGGGAGGCGGCAGGGAGCGGGTGCGCGCGCGCGCCTGGCCGACGACCGACCCGTCGCTCCGGCTCGCCGTGACGACGGCCTCGTCGCCCTCGACGCGCCCCACGGCCAGGAGCACGTACGTGGCCCCGCCCGCGTCGACCGCGCCGAGCACGTCGAGCGCGCGGCCCGCGCTGAACCAGCGCAGGGTGCGCGCTTCTCCCGCGCACCGGGAGTCCACGCGGACGACGACACGGCTCGCGTCGACCCCGCGCAGCGCGTCGCCCGACGCGACGGACATCGCGCAGGGCAGCACCGGCACCTGCACCACGGGCGACGCGTCGAACGCCTCGCCGCGCTGGAGGACGACGCGCGGCGCGAGCCTCAGGCGCACCGAGAGCATCGACGAGACGCCGGAGACGCCGCCCACGACGACGACGTTGCCGGAGACGTCGCAGCTCGCCGCGCCGCAGTCCGCGCCGACGACGGCCTCCGGGTGCACGAGCGGGATGCGCGAGGCGGTGCCCCCGGCGAGGTCGATGCTCACGTCCCGCGGCACGAGGGACGTCACGACCACGCGCCCCACGCGGAGCTGCATCTCCTCGGGTCCGACGCGGCGCCCCGCCCCGTCGAAGGTGACCACGTCGGCGCCGGCGCGCGAGCCGGCGGGCCCCCACGTCAAGCCGGCGGCGGTGGGATCCGCGGCGAGACCGCGGCCGACGGCGACGGTGCATCGCTCCCCGGTCGCGTCGACCTGCGGAGCGACGCAGCGGTCCTCCCCGCCCCGCGCCCCGCTCTGCCAGCGCACGACGACGTTGCGGAGCCCGCGCCCGCGGAGGTCGACGCGCGCGTCGTCGACGAAGAGCGACGTGCCCGCCACATCGAGGGTGGGCCAGCGCCCGGTAGCGACGAGCGTCAGCGGGCTCGCGGTCGGGCCGCAGGCGCCACCCGCGACGGCGACCCGGAGCTCCACGGCCTTGCCCACGGCGTCGTCGGCAACGGGAGGTCGCACCGAGCGCCCGTCCGGCTCGATGGTCCAGTCGCCCGCGGTGCCCGGGCACGCGATGCGGCCCTCGCCGAGCGGCAAGGCCTTGCCGCCGACGGGTGCCTGCCACGTCTCGGCGCGCGCCACCGACGACGCGAGAGCGAGGGCGGCCGTGAGCAGAACGAAGAGGAGAAGTCGCACGTGACCCCGAGGACACATCGGAGGACGACAGTATTCCAAAGAAGGCTCCCCGATGGCGAAGCGATTCTCGTGGGAGCCCCTGCAATGCTCAGGCCTCTCGGACGTCGCGGAGCAGGAGGTACGCCCGGCCCCCCTCGGTCGGCGTCCGGTAGACGCCATCCCCGCCTGCGCGGTCGCACACGAGCGCGCCGAGCACCCACGCCGTCCCCGCGTCGGTCGGGAAGAGCGGCGTCGACACCTCCCAGATGTCCCGCTCCGGCACGGCGTCGGCCAGCGCCGCGGAGGCCGCGCGCACCGACTCCGGCAGGTTCTTGTTGTACCCGCCCCAGGCCCAGACGCGCGACGCGTGCGCGAAGGTCGCGATGAGGACGGCGCGGGCGACGACGCGCGGCTTTCCGTCCTTCGAGAACACGAGCGTCTGCTTCTCGAGGTCCACGTCGTAGCGATCGTGCTCGCCGAGCCGGAAGCGCTCCTCGAGCGACGCGTTCTTCGCCTCGAGCTTCGCGCTGAGCGCGTCCCACTCGGCCTCGAGCGAGGCGCTCGGCAGGTGCACGAGCCCCGGGAGCCACACGAACCCGCCCGCCCGCTGGCGCAGGAACGTCCCCCCACGCACGTCGTCGAGCTCCACCTCTTCCAGAGCGCACAGCGCCTCGGTGGCCTTCGCCAGCACCGGCAGCAGCGCGCGCGCCGACTCCGCCCCGAACACCGCGTCGACCTTCGACTCGTCGCCCACGATGTCCTCGACGTCGATGCCCGCCACCATCGGCTCGCCGCCCTCGTGCACCACCTCGACGAGCACGCGCCCCCACTCGTCGGCCGCGAGCTGCTCGCGGAGGAGCTGGCCCACCTCGTCGAGGATCTCGCCCTTCATCCGCGTCTTCTCGGCGTCGTCCATGTCGATCGCCCGTGCTGATAGCGCCGCTCGGTCCCGCGCGCACGCGCGCTCGGGCGTGCACGCTCTTGGCCGTCAGGCGCTCTCGGCCGTGCGCGCGATGGCGCCGCCGCAGCCGGCGCAGGGACGCACCTCGACCACGGCGTTCACGGGCCAGTCGCTCACGTACCCGGCGAGGTCGTCGCGCGTCAGCGTGCGCTCCCTCGGCTGCGCGCGCCACGCGTCCGCCGGGCACGCGTGACCGCACCGCGCGCATCTCACGACTTGCATCGCCATGCTCCCCTTCTCACGAGCGGTAGGGGCCCGACTCCCCGCGCGCGCGCAGCCGCCCGCGCATCTTCGCCATGTTGGCGCCCGCGACCTTCGCCCCCTCCATGCAGGCGCCGTCGATGTCGCATCGCTCGAGGTGCGCCTCGCTGAGGTCCGCGTCGGAGAGGTCGGCGCCGCGGAGGTCGGCCCTCTCGACGTTGGCGCCCGCGAGGCTCGTCGCCACGAGGCGGGCGTCGCGCAGATCGCATCGCTCGAGGTTCACGCCCGAGAGATCGGCCTTCGAGAGGTCGCTCCCCACGAGGTCGCACTTCTCGAGGTTGGCGCGCGTCAGCACGGCCCCCGCGGCGCGCACGCGGGCCAGGCGTGCGTGCTCGAAGTTGGCGCGAACCGCCCGGGCCCCCTCGAGGACGGCGTCGGCGAGGTCGGCGTTCTCGAAGTTCGAGCCGTCGAGGTTGGCCCGGGCGAGCGATGCGCCGGCGAGCGACGAGCTCTCGAAGTTCGCCCCGCGGGCGCTCGCGTCGTCGAGCTTCGCCCCCGCCAGGTCCGCGTCCTCCACGTTGGCGCCGTCGAGCATCGCCCCCGTGAGATCCGCGCCGGCGAGCCCCACGTCTTCCAGATCGGCCCCGCGCAGATTGGCGCCGGCCAGGTTCGCGCCGGCGAGGTCGACGCCCTCCTCGGTGGCCTGGTGCAGCGCCTCGCCCAGCTCGCCGGACGGCGCCAGGAAGAGCGAGCGCCCGTCGACGTGCAGGATGTGGATCGGCATGCGAGAGACTCTACGTCGCCAAGACGCGTCGACCACGGCCCGGCGCGCCGAATCGCTTTGCCGAGCGCGCCGAAACCGCTCGGGGTGCGCCGGCGTCGCTATCCTCGCAGCGTCCCTCGATGGCCCGCCCCAGCAAGGAGCTACCCTCGCGCTCGTCGCTCGTCCCGGCGATCGCGCGCCACGCGGCGGCGTGCGGGATGGACGTCGAGGCGCTGGCGTGGCGCTTCGGGTTGCCGGCCGACGTGGCGACGCGCGAAGAGGTGACCACGGCGGCGGACGTCGCGGACGAGCTGCTGCGGAACGTCGCGCAGATCGCCTCGGAGCCGGATGTAGCGCTGCGCGTGGCGACCGAGCTGACGTCGCGGCCCCTCGCGCTGGAGGAGCTCGTGGTGAAGGCCAGCGTCAGCGTCCGCGCGGGCCTCGAGCGCCTGGCGCGGTGGGTGCCTCTTCTCCACGAGGGGCTCGAAGCCTCGCTCGACGAGGTCGGCGAGGAAGGGCGATGGGTGCTGCGCACGCCGCGGCGACCGCGCGGCGCGGGACGGTTCGTGCACGAGCTCGCGCTGGCCCATGCGATCCACCAGGTACGCGCCGGCGCGGGAGGAGAGGTGAGGCCGTCCCGCGTGTGGTTCACGCACGCACGCCCGCCGGAGCTCGGGCCGATGCGTGTCTTCTTCGCGACGGACGACCTCGCGTTCGGGTGCGAGGACAGCGGCTTCGCCGTGGCGCGCCTGGAGCTCGAGCGGCCCATGCGTCACCCCGACGCGCGCGCCGTGGAGACCCTGTCGCCGCTGGTGGAGGCGGAGCTGGGGACACGGCCGAGCGGGGCGTCGCTCACCGCGCGCGTCGCGGCGCACCTCGCCGTGTCGCTCCCGGAAGGTGCGGACGTGGGCGAGGTCGCCCGGGCGATGCACATGAGCGCGCGGACGCTGCAGCGCCGCCTCGAGCAGGAGCAGACGCGCTTCACCGAGGTGCTCGACCGCGCCCGCCTCGACCTCTCCCGCCGCCTGCTCGGGGACCCGACCATCGCGCTCACCGACATCGCCTACCGGCTCGGCTTCGCCGACCTGGCCACGTTCAGCCGCGCCTTCAAACGCTGGACGGGCAAGCCGCCGGGTCAGTGGCGCCGCTCGTGAAAGGGCCCTCCTTGCGAGGGCCCCCGCTCACTTCAGCCTCGGCTTCCGCGGCGTTTCCCCCGCATCCCCGGTCACCGTCGTCGCCGCCTCGATGGCCGCCCGCGCGCCCGCGACCCGCTCGCTCGCTTCTCCGGCGGGGTCGAGCGCCTTCGCCTCGTCGAGCTTCGCGCCGCACGTCTCCCACTGCTTCGCGTCGCAGGCCGCGAAGGCCTCCTCGCGCAGGTGCACGGCCCGCGGGGGCGGGGCCCATCGGTCCGGCCCGATCTCGGCCGGCGGGCCCTCCCACCAGGCGACCACCTCGCGCCGCTTCCACGCCCCCAGCGCCAGCAGCACCACGGCGGCCGCGGCGAGCACCACGACCCACCGCCGCGCCGGCGGTCGCGGCTGCGAGCCCGCCAGGGCGCGGTCCACGATCCGGTCGGCCGCGTCGTCGGCGAACCCCGCCGCGCGCAGCTCGCGCGTGAGCTCCTCGTCGCTCTTCACGTCGAGCCGCTCGTCGCGGGCCTCGTCGGCGACGCGCTGGATCGTCTTCCACGTGACGAGCGGCGGCTTCTCCGGGGCGGTGCTCACGGCTCTTCTCTCTTCCCGCGCTCTTCTTCCAGCACTCTGTCACGGTGATACTGGACGCGCTCGCGCATCCGGTAGACGTCCTTCACGGTGCAGCCGAGGCGCGACGCGATCGCGGCGGCGTCGTGGACGTCCTCCTGCTCGAGCTCGAGCATGGCGCGCGTCCGCTCGTCGAGGCGCGCGAGGACCAGCGCGGCGAGGCGCATGTCGTCCTCGTGGCCGGCGTGATCCTCCATGCGGTCATCGGTCCGGCCCTGGGGGTCGGCGGCCTTCGCCTCGTGCTTCGGGGTGGCGGGGATCTCGCGCCAGCCGGCGGCCCGCTCCCTGTTCTTCTTGAGGACGTCCTTCGCGACGTCGGAGAGGTGGTCGAGGAGACTGCGCTCGACGCTCTTGTCGTCGTCGTGGGTCCAGCGATGCCAGCCTTCGCCGGCGAGGACGAGGAGGATGGCTTGCTGGGCAGCGTCCTCGGCGCGCGCGCGATCGCCGGTGCGCTTGAAGCAATAGCCGAGGAGGTTGCGGGTGATGAAGTTGCGGCGAGAGCGACGGTCCTCCTCGAGCACGCTGCGAGCGTCGCGCTCGGAGGAAGGGGGCCCGCCCATGGCGCGACGACGCTATCACCCGTGGAGAAGGCGGTCGCCGTCGTGGAGAGGGCGGTTGCCGTCGTGGAGAGGCCCGTCGCCGTCGTGGCGAACGCGCTGGCCGTCGTGGAGAGCGCCCTCGCCGTCGCGGCGAACGCACTGGCCGCGACGGAAAGAGCGCTTGCCGTCGTGGCGAACGCGCTGGCCGTCGTGGAAAGCGCGCTCGCCCTCGTGGCAGACGCACTTGCCGCGACGGAAAGAGCCCTTGCCGTCGTGGCAGAGACACTTGCCGCGACGGAAAAAGCCCTTGCTGTCGTGGAGAGCGCCCTCGCCCTCGTGGCAGACGCACTTGCCGTCGCGGAAAGCGCGCTCGCCCTCGTGGAGACCGCGGTTGCCACGAAAGAAAGGCCCCCTTCACCGAGAGAGAGAGAGAGAGAGAGAGAGAGAGAGAGAGAGAGAGAGAGAGAGAGAGAGAGAGAGAGAGAGAGTTGGCCGCAGAGGCGCAGAGCCGCAGAGCAGAGAGGGGGG
>DASXZL010000042.1:0-78858 GCA_036501935.1 Polyangiaceae bacterium
ACGTCTTTCGCGCGCTCCTCGATGCGGGCTCGAAGGGCGGCTTCTTCCACGCGGAGATCGACGGCGTCTACGGCTTCACGCAGATCGCGCGCTCTCGTCGGCACCGCCGCTGAACGTCGGGTCTGACGCAGTAGTGCTAGCCCCGGCGATCCGTGCGAGCGCGCGTCCCTGAGTCGTCGTCCCAGGTCGTCGTCGGCGATGAACATCCAATCCATCGGGTTCAAACCTGCCGCCGAGACGCGCACCCGCAGTTGCCCCGAGCGAGCATGAGGCTCCGCAATCTCGCGAACCACGAGCACCTCGGCTCCGCCGAACTTTTCGTTGATCGCCGCTCTCATGCCTCGAACGATATGCAGATGCGCCACGCGCTCCAAGAGACACCACTTGCCATCCGCTGCCGAGCGCGCGAGCGAGCCCCCTCCCTGACACCTCGCGCTCGCACAGCATACCTTAGGGGGGTATAGTCAGTGCGACCATGCACACCTCACGAGATCGGGAGAAGCTCATCGCCCGCGTCCGCCGCATCCGCGGGCAAATCGAGGCCGTCGAGAAGGCCATCGGCAAGGAGGACGACTGCTCGAAGGTCCTCTTGACCGTCGCAGCGTGTCGGGGGGCGCTCGCCTCGCTGACGGCGGAGATCCTCGAGGACCACATCCGCTTCCACGTGATGGATCCGGAAGCGAGGACAAGCTCGAAGCGAGCGCAGGCCGCCGAAGAGCTGATCGACGTCGTCCGCGCCTACCTGAAGTGAGAGGGAGCATGGAGCGGCTCTGGGCAAAGCATGGGGAGGCCCTCACGACGGGGCTTTGCGCCGTCTTCGTCGGCGCGGGCTGGCTGGCCTCCCACGCCGGCGCTGGGGTGACGGCGACGACCGCGCTCTTTCTGGTCGGCTACGTCCTCGGCGGCTACCGGCAGGCGATCGAAGGCGTGACGACGCTCGTGAAGGACCGGGAGCTCGACGTGGACCTCCTCATGGTCGTCGCTGCCATCGGGGCGGCGAGCATCGGCTACTGGTCCGACGGCGCGCTCCTCATCTTCATCTTCGCCCTGAGCGGGACGCTCGAGGGGTACGCGAGCGCGCGTACCAAGCGCGACATCGAGGCGCTGATGGCGCTCCATCCCGAGTCTGCGCGCGTCGTGCGCAACGGGCGCGAGGAGACGGTCGCGGCGGAGACGCTCGCGATCGAGGACGTCATCATCGTCCGGCCCGGCGAGCGGATCGCGGCGGACGGCAAGGTCCTCGAAGGAACGTCGGCGGTCCACCAGGCTTCGATCACCGGCGAGTCGATGCCGGCCGACAAGCGGCCGGGCGACGAGGTCTTCGCCGGCACGATCAACGGGCACGGCGCCCTTCGCGTGGAGGTCACCCGCCCCGCGGGAGACACGATCCTCGCGCGCATGGTCCAGCTCGTCCGGGAGGCGCAGGAGCGGCGCCCCCCCGCGCAGCTCTTCATCGAGCGGTTCGAGCGGAGGTACGCCAAGGTCGTCGTCGTCGGAGCGATCGTCCTCGTCGCGTTGCCGAGCCTCCTCCACTGGTGGACGTTTCGGGAGGCGCTCTACCGGTCGATGATCTTCCTCGTCGTGGCCTCGCCCTGCGCGCTCGCGGCCGCCATGATGCCGACGCTCTTGTCCGCGCTTTCGAACGGCGCGCGCCACGGCATTCTCTTCAAGGGCAGCGCGTTCATCGAGAGCCTGGGCCGGGTACGCGCGATCGCGTTCGACAAGACCGGGACGCTCACCATGGGTCACCCGGTCGTCACGGACGTCGTCTCGCTCTGCTCGTCCTCGCCGGACGACATCCTCGCTTCGGCGGCGGCGGTCGAGAGCCTCTCGGAGCACCCCCTCGGAAAGGCCATCGTCCGCGAAGCGGGTCGCCGCAAGATCGCCGTCACGGCGACGCCCGACCTTCAGGCCATCCCCGGCACGGGAGCGCGCGCGACCGTCGACGGGCATCCGTGGTCGGTCGGCAAGGCGGCGCTCTTCGCAAACGTCTCGGATTCGACGCGTGCGCGCCAGCACCAGCTCGAGCGGGAGGGAAAGACGGTGGTCCTCGTCGGCAGCGACACCGTTCGGGGGCTGATCGCGCTGCGCGACACGGTCCGCACGCGTACACGCGAGGCCGTGCGCGCGCTGCGAAACCTGCGCCTCGAGCACGTCGTTCTCATCACCGGAGACACATGCGAAACGGCCGAAGCCATTGGCCGCGACGTGGGGATCACGGAGATCCACGCTGGACTGCTTCCCGCGGACAAGGTTCGCGTCGTCGAGCAGCTCCGAGCCCGCTACGGACACGTGGCCATGGTCGGAGACGGTGTGAACGACGGCCCGGCGCTGGCGGCATCGACCATCGGCGTCGCGATGGGCGTGAGCGGCACCGATGTCGCGCTGGAGATCGCGGATGTGGTTCTGACCTCGGACGACCTCGACAAGATCCCCTACGCCATTGGCCTCGGACGGAAGGCTCTGAGCGTCGTCAAGCAGAACGTGGTGTTCGCGCTCGCCATGATCGTCCTTCTGATCGCGTCGGACCTGCTCGGGTGGATCACGCTCCCATGGGGAGTCGTCGGGCACGAGGGAAGTACCCTCCTCGTCACGTTGAATGGACTGCGCCTTCTTCGACGTGTCGGCCTCGATGAGGCGGAGCGAGCGCCGGGGGCTCGAGGGACGCGCGCTCCACCCGCGGACGAGAGTCTCGCTTCGTCGCACTTCTGCGCGAACGAGCGTTGCTCCTTCAAGTCGCGGCTCAGGGATTGAACGTGCCCCGGAGCCCGGCCGTGAAGATGGTGTGCGCCGCAGGGCTTACCTGGGGCACGGGAGTCGATGTCTGCATGCCTGCCACGTTCACCGTCTCCGTGCCGGTGTGCACGTTGAACTCGTTGATCGAAGCCTGCAGGTACGGGCCAATGCCCACGGCGCGGTCGACCCGAGCGTCGAAGCCGAGCGTGAGCGCGGCGAATTCCCAGCCGCGGTCGGTCACGCTCACCCCAACCGGAGCCGATGCGGACGCGCCGCCCGGGAGCGGGACGGTCGTCGTCCCGGACTCGTCGGTGTGCAAGACCTCGTAGCCGGCGCTGAGCCCGAGGTACGGATCGAGGCGCGTCCTGGGGAGAAAGTGCAGGTCGCCCTCCAGGCCGAAGCGCCAGTCCTGCGCCGAGCAACCGAGCCCGTTGGGACACGACATGTCGTTGCTCTTCTGAAAGTTGGGCGCGAACTGACCGTACGCACCGACGTACAAGAGCGGCAGGATTCGCCAGCCGAGGTCGAGCTGGATCGGTATCTGTCCGTTCGACGCATCCGTGACGTTGAGGCCCTGGTAGACGCTGCCGGCCCCGAGGGAGTAGCCGACGCGCGCGCCGAACTGCAACCCACGGTTGGCCATGTACCCGGAGGGGCCCGTGGACGGCGGGGCCATCTCCTCCTGGGCGGCGGCCGCGGCGGGCAAGAGCAGTGCGGCAGAGGCGAGTAGTACGGTGGTGGCAAGCTTGTGCGCGTTCATCGGGAGACCTCCCGAAACGCATGCCATGCAAACGGCAGGCTTCGCGCGTGCGCGAAGCAAGGCCGTCCATCCTGCGCAAAGCGTGGGCTCGCTCGCTCGCGGTGCTGATGCCGCGGACGCGGCATCACTGCTATCCATTAACGCGCAACACGCCGACACCTGTCGGGAGCTCGCACGCACGACGCAAAGGGGACCGAAAATGTCGATCGAAGTCGAGCGGGTCTACGACAAGCACGAGCGTCACGGACGGCGATTCCTCGTGGATCGGCTGTGGCCGAGAGGCGTGAAGAAGGAGAGCCTGCCTCTCGATGGCTGGTTGAAAGACGTCGCGCCGAGTGACGGGCTGCGGCGCTGGTTCGCGCACGATGCGAGCCGCTGGGCCGAGTTCCTGCGGCGCTACCGGGCCGAGCTCGATGAGCATCCGGAGGCGTGGAAGCCTCTGCGCCAGGCGGCCAAGCGTGGCCGCGTGATCCTCCTTTTCGGCGCAAAAGACGAGCAGCACAACAACGCCGTGGCGCTCATGAGGTATCTCGACAGGAAGCGTGCGTGAGACACGGGTGGGGGAGCTCTCAGCTCACCTCGGCTTCGCCGGAGACCGAGCCCAGGGCTCCCGGTGCGACAGCTTCAGGAGCCGATCCGCGTTGCCGTGCGCGATCTTCTCGAGGTCGTCGCCGGAGACCGGAAGCTTGTCGAGGAACGCGCGCCCGAGGTCGTTGCGGGAGAACGGGTAATCGACGGAGAACAGCACCCGGTCGACGCCGAACGTCATGAGCGCCGCCATGAAGGGGGCGGTCGAGAAGAACCCGCTGGTCGTGATGACCACGTGATCGAGGATGGTCTGGCTGACGGCGCGTTCGAGGTGCGTCACCTCCCGGCGGAAGACCTCGTCGAAGCGGGCCATCATCACGGGGAGCATCTCGCCCATGTGCCCGACGATGATCCGCAAGCGCCGGTGGCGATCGAACGCGCCCGAGAGGACCAGCCGGAGCACGTGGACGGCGGTGTCGGCGTGCCATCCCCACCCCGGCGCGCTCAAGAGGAAGCGCACCGCGGGCGAGAGGCCGTCGTAGTACGCGATTCGCACCGCCTCGGGCGGGATGCCGGGATGCAGGTAGAGCGGTACGTCGAGCGCTTCGGCGCGCGCGAGCAGCGGGTCGAACGAGCGATCGTCGAGGAACCGGTCGCGTGTCATGCCGTTGAGGAGCGCCCCTTTGAAGTCGAGGATGCGCACGGCCCGGTCGAGCTCGTCGGCGGCGGCGTCGGGCGTTCGCAGCGGAAGGTGCGCGAAGCCGGCAAAGCGCGTCGGGTGCTCGGACACGGCCCGCGCGAGCCGATCATTGGCGTCGCGCGCGAAGGCGATGCCGCGGTCTCCGTCGAGGAGGTCGGCGCCCGGCCCCGCCATCGAGAGAACCTCGACCGTGATCCCGGCCTCGTCCATCACGCGAAGGCGGCCGGCCCCGAGGTCGGGGAGCTCTTGCCGGTGGTCCATCGCGGCGGGTACGTGGTCGCCCGAAGGCCAGCCGCGGGCGGCGATGTTCGACGCAGGGATGCGAGAGACCAGGGATGGGACGTTGAAATGCTCTTCGAGCCCGACGATTCGCATGGCGCGATGACTTCGCGAGGAGCGAGTGCATCGCGCGGGCCGGCCCGCCTCGAGCAGCGAGGGCTCCTCCGCGGCACGCCAACTGCTTCAACCGACGCCGATGGCGGTCCAGTCGGACCGTCGCTCTCAGGCAAGGAGCACAACCATGCGCCATTCAATCGGCGTCGTCGCGAGCCTTCTCTGCGCCGGCGCCATCGGCTGGGGAACGACCGCTCGAGCCCAGGAAGCCGAGTACTTCCAGTCCGGCATTCCCGCCCCGCGAGACGCGTTCGAGCTCAAGCTCGGCACGGAATATACGCAAGGGTTCGGGGTGCTCACCCCCGGGCAGAACATCCGGGACGTCGCCGGAGCCGGGATCGGCTTCGATCTCGACATGGACTATCGCGTCGACCCGCGCTGGTCGGTCGGGCTCCAGGGTGAGTATCAGGAGTTCGAGAACAACACGACCGCGAACAGCGCGGCGCGCGGCCTCGCGGGCAACCTGGGGCTCACTTACCACTTCGCACCCACGTACCGCGGCGACCCCTGGCTCAGGTTCGGCACGGGGTATCGCCTCTTCTGGAACGTGGACCCCGTCGGAGGCGCTCCGACGACGCTCATCCACGGCTTCGAGCTCGGCAAGGTCACCCTCGGTTACGACGTGCGCGTGGATCCCAACGTGGCGATCGCGCCGATGATCGGCGCCGACGCCGACATGTTCGTATGGCAAGACCAGAACGGGGCGAACACGGCTCTGTCGGCGGTGCGATTCGGAACCTTTCTCTTCGGCGGCGTGCAAGGCCGCTTCGACATCGGCCCGACGACCGCGACGGAGAGCACGCTGGCGAAGCGCCAGTAGAGCCATCACCCCTGCCCTCGGGGACAGTGGTCGTCGTCGCGATCGAGGATAGCGTTTGGCCTGTTCGCGCGGGTGGGACAGGTGGGGAGGGGCGACCGATGACGACGTGGATCGACGTGATCAAGCTGGCGGAGACGCTGCGCGGAAAGAAGGAGGGCGGACACGCCCTCGACGGGAACGACGCCGATCGGTTACTGACGATGGTCCTCGACTTCCATCGCCGCGCGGTGCTGGCAGTGCCGACCGCGGACCGTAGCGGCCCTCCGCTGCCCCGTTCGTCGCGATGACGCTATGGATTGCGCAGCTCGATCGCCCCCAGGCGCACGAGCTGCGTGATCAGCGCCATCACCTCGTCCTCGGGGAGGCCCGCCATGTCGAGCAACATCTCGACCGTGCATCGGCCATCGATCAGCGAGACGATGAAACCGGCGCGACAGTCGAGCGGCAGCTGACGAAGCTCGTCGTGGGTGACGACCAGCCAGGGCACCGCCTGCATCGGCACGAGCGGGCGGATGTCGCTCTCGGTGAAGTCGGCTTCGACGGACGCGGGCCGGATGTCCGGCAACGTCACGTTGTTCCGACGAGAGGCCATGCTGAACCGTTAGCGTAGCAGCCAGCCCGCGGGAAGCCTCATCCGCGCGAGGATTCGCGCTCGCCTTCCGAACGGTCCGGCGAGGGAGGCGATATGGCACCCGTCTCGCCTCCACCCCCTGGAGTGAGAAAAGGAGGCCCCACTATGAGCAAGATTTCCCCGTTTCTATGGTTCAACAGCGAGGCGGAAGAGGCCGCCATGTTTTACGTGTCGCTCTTCGACAACTCGCGGATCCTCAAGGTCGCCCGCTACGGAAAGGCGGGGCCCCGCCCGGCCGGCACGGTGATGACGGTCCAGTTCCAGCTCGCAGGGGAGGATTTCGTCGCGCTGAACGGCGGGCCCGGGCACCCGTTCACCGAGGCCGTGTCGTTCTCGGTGTCGTGCAGGACGCAGTCCGAGGTGGACGAGCTCTGGCAGAAGCTGTCGTCCGGAGGCGAGGAGGGACCGTGCGGCTGGGTGAGGGACCGCTACGGGCTGTCCTGGCAGATCGTGCCCACCGTGTTGCCGGAGCTGCTCAGCGATCCCGATCCGGAGAAGGCGACGCGGGTCATGCAGGCCATGTTCACGATGAAGAAGCTCGACATCGCTCGCCTGGAGCGCGCTTACGACACGCGCGTTTGACCCCCGCGGCCATGATCCGTGGTAGGTAGCGCCGCATGACGACCCCCGCCGCCATCGCCGACGTCCCGAACAAGTCCGTCACGCTCGAAAGCACGACGTACACGATCCAGGAGCTCGGCCAGGACAACTTCACGGTGCTCGTGAAGGGCGTGCCCGTCGGTCGCATCGTCTACACGTTCGGCTCCGCCAACGGCGTCCCCGAGGGCGATACGACCAGCCAGGAAGCGCTGGACGCCATCGCCGAAGCCTGGTTCGCCGCCACCGCGGAATGAGGCAGCGAACCCGACTCGACGAGAACGCGGGTCGTTCGGGAGACCTAGAACCGCAGCTGCTGGTCCTTGCCTGCCCACCCGAAGGTCACGCTGAGGAGCGGTGACGTCTCGCTCGCGAGCTGGCTGAAGCTCAGGTTGACGGCCACCGTCCGTGCGCGCTGCGAGCGATTGTCACGGTGCACCATCTCGCGCACCGCCTTCAGCTGCTCTTCGCTCATGTCCTCCGACTCGAACCGGGACATGTCTTCCTCGCCCCCGTCGCTCGCATCGGTGCCGGGCGGCAAGAACGCCGTGGCCAGCACGGTCGCCATCTGACCGCTGCCGGGCTTGGCCGACAGGGTAAACCGCACGTACCCGCAGCCCGTCTCCGACGAGACGCCGGACGGCATCTGCGCGACCAGCCGGTTGGCCGTGCTCGTCAGCTGCTGGACCTGCGCCTGACGGTCCTCTTCCGACGCCGTCTGCGGTAGCTCCGGGTTGGTCACGAGGAATTGCGACCCACCCTTTTCGCCCTCCTCGCGCGCCGCGTAGACACCGAGGCTGTTCGGCCCCGTCGCCACCTTCACGAGCTTCGTCGTCGACTTGGAGACCGCGTGCGTCCCCATCGTCTGCAGATCGATGAAGGCCTCGGTCGTCTCCAGCGTCGCGCCGTCGGCCGCCTGCGTCAGGCGCTCCATGTGAATGAGCTCCACCGTGTCCTTCGCCGGCAGCTTGCTCACCTTCTGGGGAGGCGGGGGCCAGCGATGCATCTTCTGGAGCATCGCGATGGTCTGCGGCGACGGCTTCGGCGCGACGTACGGCTTGGTCCGGAAGTAGAGCGACAGGTGCGGCGACAAGGTGCCGCCGCTCGTGAGGCACGTGCGCGTCGGCGACGGCTCCTTCGACGCGCTCGAGATCATCGTGCCGTCGGTCGAATAGGCCGACGCTTCCTTCTCGGTCGCGAAGACCTGCACGTACCGGTACCCCTCGGTCTCCGCCGCCTTGCGCCGCGCCTCGGGCAAGATCGCCGGGAAGATCCCGTCGGTGTGCTCGCCGGCGGCGATCTTCTCGGGCGCCGTGGGCTGCGCCGTCTTCACCATCTTCGGCGCGACGGGCAGGTTCTGAAAGGGCACCGTGTCGGCCAGCGCCGTATCGGGTGACGAGACGACCGCCGCGAGCCCGGCCGTCGCGAGGAGGGAAATCGTGAGCGTTCGCATTCTCATAGAGTCCTCAGATACGCCTCGAGGGCTTCGAGATCGTCGTTCGAGAGCTGGGCAGTGTGGCCCATCTTCCGGTCTGCATCGGTGAGCAGCTGGCGCAGCGTCTTGTAGCGACCGTCGTGGAAGTACGGCCCCCCGCCCCCGACGAACCGGAGAGACGGCGTATTGAAGCTACCGCTTTTGTCCGCGGCCGTCTTGCTCTGCACGTCGTGCTTCTCGTTGTCGGTCTCGTTCGACCCGGCGTGGCAGCTGGAACAGGCCGCCGCGGCCGAGTGGAAGATCTCGCTGCCGCGCGCCACGCGGGCCGCCGTGTCCTTCGTCATCGCCCCGGGGGGCGGTGCGAGCGAGACGATGTAGTCCGCGAGGGCGTCGAGCTCCATCGAGCGCACGTCACCGGTGCCGCCGAGGCGGTTGAAGGTGATCCCCATGTGCTCCTTGAGGGTCGACTCCGTCCCGCTCCACGAGAACGGGGCCGTGTCGGCGACGCGGCCGGCGAGCATGATGCTCCGGCGCGGACCGTTCGGGGTCGACCACACGAGCGAGTCGTCGCGCCCGTCCGGGTGACAGCTCGCGCAGGCGCGGCCGTCCTTCGAGATGCGCTCGTCGCCCACCATGTTGAAGAGCACCCGGCCGAGCGCGATGTTGACCGGAATGGCATGCGTGGGCTCGCTGAGGGCGAAGTGCGCGACCGGGGGCGGCTTGTCGGGGCCCTTGTCGTCGACGAGATCCGAGCCGCCCAGCGGGATCACGTTGACGATCCGCTCGAACTGCGACCACACGACCGCGCGGTCCTTGTCCGAGTCGATGGCGATGCCCGTCGGCCCCGCGGCCACGTCCCAGCGGCGCCGCATCGCGCGGGTCGGGCTCGCGGCGAGCGCATCGTAGGAGACGACGTCGTCGATGCCGAAGCAGCCGACGAGCAGCGCATGCCGCTTGGCGTCGTAGGCGGCCGAGCGCGGCAGCAGGCACTCCCAGTGGATCCCCTGCGACGTGCCCTGCATCTGCCGGAGCAAGCTCGGCGAGGTCGTCTGCAGCGACGCCATGAAGAGATCCCCGTTGCCCTCGTCGACGACGGCGATGTCGCCGACCTCGGCCTCCTCCTGTCGAGAGCTGCCGTAGCCCCTCGGGTTGTCGTTCGGGTCACCCGGATCGACGATCACCTGCGGGATCAGCACACGGCCCCCGGGCCCGCTCGTCTTCGCGAGCGCGAACCCCTGGCAGCTCGACCCCTTGCCGTTGCCGCCGAAGGCGTTGAAGCGCACGTTCGACGCGTTGTCGCCGAGCGTTCCCGACTTGATGGCCGCCTTGAGGTTGTCCTCCGTGAAGTGGGTCGGCGTCGGGATGACCTGATGGAGCTTGAGGTCGACCACGCTGAGCTGCCCGCCGACCGCCTGCGCCACGAAGGCCCTCGACCCGTCGTCGGACACCACGATGCTGCGCGGCTCGCGCGGCAAGGCCACGTCCCACTGGCGGGCCATCGTCGTGCTCTTTGCGTCGTAGCTGACGAGCGACTTGCCCCAGCCCGAGGTCACCACCAGGCTCGTGTCGTCCGGCGACATGGCGATACCGACGGGCTCCGCGTCGGTGCCCACCGCGCACCGGGCATCCATCGGCTTGGTCGCGTCCGGCCCCGGCTCGAGGACCTCGAGCTGCGCCTTGTCGCGGATCGCGACGACGAGTCGTCCGTCGGCGAGGAACATCAGCTGGCCGGGCTTGCCGGCGAGCGGCGTCTTCGAGACGTCCTTCTGCGTGTCGACGTCGACCACGTGCACCGCCGAGTCGTCCTCGTCGGCGATGTAGGCGAACGTCTTGTCGCCGAGCTTTGCGAGAGCGACCGTCGACCCGGCGCGCGTCAGGGCGACGGGCACGGGCGACTGCGCCGCGGCGAGCGCCCGCCCACACCCTCTGACCTCGGGGGCGTGAGCGACCGGTGCGACCGGCGGGGGAGCAGCGGCACCACCGCATGCAGCGGCGGCGGCCAGGGAAGAAACGGCGACGAGGGCGCTGAGGGAGCGTAGGGGACGGAGGGTTCGCATGGTTGGGCTCGCGTTGGACGGAGGAGGGTACCAACCGATTCGATACGCCCCCGCGATTGAAGACTACGCGAGGGTACGGGCGAATCTTCCTGACCTCCAAGCCCCGTGTGCAGGCGGGCGGAAAAGCAGGCGAGATCACGAAGATGAAGCGCTCCGACGAAGACACGTCGGTGCCGCGGTCATCCGACGACGGCCGAAACCACCGAAGGCGATTCAGTTTAGACGCAGAATCCGGCCCACCAGCCGAAAGAGGCCACGCGACGCGGCGGAGATGCGGCTCCCGACGATCTCGATGTCCCCGTCCTCGCGCAGCCGGATGGCGGCGCGGCCCGCGCGGATCATCACCTCGTGCTCGCCCTCGATGGTCACCGTGCCCGCGCTCAGCTTCAGCTCCCGCGGACGGCGCGTCTGGAGGACGCCGACGACGAGCGGCGCGGGACCATCCTCGACGAGGACCATGCCGCCTTCTTCCGCGATCTGCTCGAGGAGCTCCACCTCCAGCCCCTGCGCCAGCATCGCTCCGACCCGCGTGGCGCTGCCTCGCCACTCGATGAGCGCCACGCCTTTTTCGATCGCGACGAGGCGCGCGGCCCGGAGGCCGCCTCCCCCGGGGAGCATCTGCGACGGGGGCGCGACCTGGTCGAGCAGGCGCTCGACGGGCTCGGCAGCCTGCACGTGGTCCTCCCCGTTCGGGGGCACGGAAGCGGCCCTCGGATCGGACACTCAGCCCTCCATCGCGGGCTTGGGGATCTGCATGGTCGCCCCCGTGAAGCTGATGAGGCCCGCGGCCTTGATGGTGATGCCGTCGCCCGTGATGGCGACCTCGCTCTCGCCGCACTTGAGGGTGATCGACGTGCTCGCCTCGATCTTCTGGAGCGCGCCGACGATCGTGAGATTGCCGGACGCCTCGATGGACTGGTTGCCGCCGACCTTGTCGAGCACGAGGCCTCCTATCATGGCCGTCTTGGCGCCCTTGGAATGCTCGGACTCGCCCTTGGCGAGGATGACGAGGCCGAGCTCCTTCTCCGTCTTGTTCCCCGTCACGGCCTCGGCGTAGTCGGCGTACGACATCTGGACGATCGCCGCGCCGGCCTGCTGCTTCATGTTGCCGGCGATGTTCGTGTTGATGCCGTTGAGCGCAGCGACCACCTTGATGGAGCCCACCGTCTCGCTGTGCTTGGCGGCGCACTTGTAGGTCGAGTGGCCGGGACCCTTCGTGCGGTCGGTCTGGTCGACGCCGGCGACGGCGCCCGCGGGGCCGCCGGAGTTTGCCAGCGAGCTGCTTCCCCCTCCGTCCGCATCGACGCCGGCCGCGGCATCGAGCCCCGCCGTCGCCTTGCTTGCCGCGCTCTGGATCGCGTTGCCGAGCGCCGAGTTGAGCATGTTGCCCATCGCGACGTTCGCCGCGCTCGGCGCCGCGAGCGCGCTGGTGACGCCGCCTGGAACGACGCTTCCGCCGCCCGGGTCGCCTCCCGCGCCCCCACCGCCGCCTCCGCCCGGAGGCCCGGCCATCGCTGCCCCCATCGCCCCGACGCCCGGCAGCCCCGTGGCTCCTCCCACGACGCCTCCGAGGGCGCTCAGGTCGCCGTTCCCCAGCGCCTGCAACCCACTGCCGAGCGCCCCCGCCTTGCCGACGAGATCATTCACGGGTCCCAGCGCCTGGTCGATCTTTCCTTGCACGGCCCCTTGCACCGCCGCGACCGCATCCTTGGCCTTGGCCGCGGCGATCTCCGCCGCCTTTGCGACCGCGAGGGCGATGAGCGCCTCCAGCGGGTTGCCGATCTGCTCGTGCTGCGCCGCGCCCACCGTCGTCGTGCTGTTTCCCGTCACGTTCCACGCGGCCACGGCGTTGACCTCGAGCGAGCGCGTGCCGCCGACGACCACGGTCTGGTCTGCCTTGATGTCGTTCTTGGAGCCTTTGGTGATCTTGACGGTCTGGTTGGCCCCGATGGTCGTCGTGGAGTCCGCCCCCACGTTGAGGGTCTCGTTGTTGCCCACGTTCTTCGTCTTGTTGTTCGCGACCGCGACGTTCGTGTCCTTCTGGGAGTGCATCATGATCTCTTCGGATCCTGACTTGTCCTCCATCCGGATCTCGTTGGTCCCTCCGCCACCGGGCGTGCTCGTGGTCTTGATGCTCGTCCGCGTCTTGCCGTCCGGCAGCGCGTAGGGCGGCATGAGCAGCCCATTGTAGAGGCGACCGGTGACGATCGGACGATCCGGATCCCCTTCCAGGAACTCGACGATCACCTCCCAGTCGATGCGCGGCAACATCATCGAGCCGGACGTCTGGAGCTGCGACACACGCATCCACGCGGTCGCCTTGTCGTCCATCGCCGGCCCGAGATCCCAGGGGAACTTGACCTTGCAGCGACCATGCTCGTCGGTGAGGATCTCTTCCGGCTGCGATCCCGTCGGACACACGACCGAGGCGGTCTGCGGGCCCTCGATGACCGGCCTCGGCGTCACCCTCGCGGGGCGGAACTTCGTCTTCGACGGGATGAGGTCCGCCCGGCAGGTGTATCTATCCTCCCCCGCCGTGGACCATTCGTGCTCGTGCACGACGCGGGTCACCAGCCAGTCGCCGTCCGCCGACACCGTGTCCGCCACGGTCAATTTGCGACCCACGGACACCCGGGTGCAATCGGTCTCGATCGACAGCGTCTGAACCTCGACCTGTTCGGCGTCGAGCCGGAGCTGCGCGATGCGTTTCCCGTCGGCGGGCGTGAGGTAACCGCCGGGGTAGTCGTACACCTCGAAGTCGGGGTGGACGCTCGCCTGCGCCGTCGAGGTCATGTCGACCTTCGGCTGCTCGAAGTTGAAGTCGCGCAGCGTGAACTTGCCCGACGCCACGGCGCTCGTTTCGCCCATCTTCAAGATCGAGTCGGTCGACTTGCCCGACACGGCGTTTCGCCTGTGGAGCGTCGGATCCCCGTCGATCGGGCTGACCGCCGTGCTGTCGTCGCCGATGACGAGCGTGAGCGTGCCGTCGTCGGCCGCCTCGAAGAAGTAGTAGATGCCTTCGCTCTCGAGGAGGCGCGAGACGTACGCCAGGTCCGTCTCCTGGTATTGCACGCAATAGGCGCGCTGCGGATAGCTCCCGGTCAGGCGCCAATCGACCTTCAGCATCGACGCGCCGGCCGTCAGGACGGCGCTCACGGCGGCCTTCACGTCGACGTCCTGCTGAATGAGACATCCGTGATTGCCTGCGAGGAGGCTGAGAGGCGAGACGAGGACGAACGAGTACTGGTAGGTACGTCCCCCATCGCCGACGGACGACGAACCGACCACCGTCACGGACTCGACCACGGCGACGAACTGTCGCCCCGGCTCGTCGTCCCAGCCGAACGCCAGCTCGGCGGTCTGACCGATGCAGTCCTCCGTGTCCAGGTACGTCGGCAGAAGGACGTCGACCTCCACGTAGGCCGGCTGGCTGAGCTCGTGCACCTCGCGCAGGTTCAGCACGTGAAAGGCCTGCACGCCGCCGAGCTGAAAGGCTGTCTGGAAGGTACGGGGCAAGATCGTTTTCCCTCGTCCTAGTTGACGGCGATGAGCGCCGCCTCGTCGATGACCTCACCGTCGATCTTGATGCTGACCCCGGCGATGGCGACCGAGGCGGGTGTGAGGCTGATGACCGACGCGCCCATGACCAGCGTCACCGAGCTCTCGCCCTCGATGGAAATATTGGTCGCCTTGAGGAGCTGCGCGCCCGCGGCGACGTCCATGAAGTCGGTGCCGCTCTCCGCGAGATCGGCGTCCGTCTTGCGGTAGACGAGGCCCGCGACCTTCTGCCCCAGCGTGCCCGTCACGTCGACCGAGCGCCCCGCGGGCGTGTAGATTACCTTCGCGAGCGTCGCGGTCTCCGTACGGTTGCCGGCGACGATCACCGAGCGCGAGCCGGCGGTCATTTCCACCAGCGCGGCCCCGACCTGATGGGTGTAGTTGGCCAGCCCGTGCTCGTTGACCGAGCCCACGACCAGATCGATCGACATCGAGTTGGCGTTGAGCGTGCTGTCGCCGGTGATCTCCCGCTTGTGGTCGCCGCCGACCTTCATCGAGCGCGCGCCGCCGACGGCGAGCGTATGGTTGCCCGTCACCTGATCGACCATGAAGGTCTGCACGTGGACGTCCTGCGTGCCGCTCACGGTCACCACCTGGCTCGCGCCGACGCTCGAGGAGAAACTGTCGGTGATGCCGAGGTTGTGGTTCGAGCCGACGACGCGCGTCAGATTGGCCTTGATCGACTCGGTCGCGTTGTTGCCCACGTCGACGGACATGTCCTTCGACGCGTTCATGAACATCTCTTCGCTGCCCTTGTCGTCGCACATGCGGATCTCGTTCGAGCTTCCGCCGCCGGGGGTCGTCGCCGTCTGGATCGAGCTCTTGCCCTTGTGATCGGGGAGCTTGTACGGAGGGGGCGTCGACGTGTTGTACATGCGCGCCATCACCATCGGGCGGTCGACGTCGCCCTCCAGATAGCGCACGGCCACCTCCCACTTCATTCGCGGAAGGAGCATCGAGCCGCCCGTCGGGAGCTGGCTCGTGCGCATCCACAGGCTCGACTTGTCGTCGTTGTTTCCCAGACGATCCCAGTGGAACTGCGCGACCACGCGACCGTCCTGGTCGGTGTGAATCTCTTCGCCCGGCGCGCCCGTGGTGATGGCCGTCTGCGCGCCGGAGACGAACTGCTCGCGCACGCGGCGCGGCGGCCGATACGCCAGCGTCTTCGTCGGGATCGCCCGGAACCAGCAGCCGCCCCACGAGCTCCCCTGCACGTCGCCCTTGGCCCCGTTGGCCCCGGGGCCGAGCAGCTCGTCGTGTCCGTCGAGATCGGTGCCGACGACGAGGTACTCCTGATTCAACGACGTGCACGGGTGCTCGTCGATCGAGAACCGCGTCCCGGCAATCAGCGAGAGCGTCGGCGTCTGCCCCGTCACCACGTCACCGTCGGCGCGCAGCGAATCGAGCAGCACCTGGGCCAGGCGATCGCCCACCTTGGGATCGGTGAATCGCCCGGGCCACACGTAGATCTCGGCGTCGGCCTTGTCGGTCTTCGCCGTGGACTCGAGCTTGACCTTGGGTTTCTCGGAGTCGTAGTCGCGCAGGCAGGTCTTGTCGGAACGGACCTGCAGCGTCCGCACGACGTCCGTCACCACGCCCTGAACGCCCACCTCGACCTGTCCGAAGCTTGCCCGGAAGGAGAGCGACGCCGGACCCGCCGTCGGGCCGAACCCCTTGGGGTCGTCGCCGAAGACCATCGTGTCGTCCGCGTCGTCGTGCTGGATCGAGAAGTAGATCCCCTCCTCGGACAAGAGCCGCAGAATGAACGCCAGATCCGTCTCGCGGTACTGGACGGTGTAGTCGCGCACCGCGTAGGTGCCCGTCGTCTTCCAGTCGGTCTTGTCGACGCCGGCGCCCGTGAGCACCTGCTTCACGATGTCGACCACGGTCATCTTCTGGAAGGTGCGGCAGTCCGCGCGCCGCGACATGCGCCACGCCTTGGGAGCGATGAAGAGCTCGACGAGCGCCGAGGCTTCCGTGGCCTCTTCGGAGCGACGCGCCCGCACGATGCTGCCGACGAACGTCCGCTTCTCGCCGCCGTTGGCGTTCTGGACGGTGAAGACCGCGGGCTGGTCGACCAGCGCGCTGGCCTCGGGCGCATCCTCCTCGTCCCTCGCCAGCATGCACACGAGCGAGCTCACGTCGGAGAGCTGCTCGTGGATGGCAAAGCGGAAGACGCGGTACGTCTTTCCCGCCACCGCGACGCTCGCCTGGATGCCGTAGGTCGAAGCCATGATCGCCCTCAGCCCGGCCCGAGCTTCATCGTGCCGCCGGTGTACTTGATGATCGGCGCTTCGCTCGTCACCTTGCTCCCGGTGATGACGACCGGCCCGCCACCGAGCTTGATCGAGCTCCCGCCCGCGCTCAGCGTCCCGGTGACGCCGACGATCTTGACGTTCTTGCCCTTGAGGCTGATGTCACCGCCCGCCTTCCACTGGTGAACGCCGCCGATGAGCCGCTTCACCGCGTCGTCGCAGGCGGCCTGGTAGCTGCCCTTGATGAGGTGCACCTCGGCGGCGGCGGCGGTCTGGCTCTTGTTCCCCGTCACGGTCTCGCCCACGCTCCCCTTGGCCAGGATGACCTTCGCCAGGGTGCACTTCTCGTCCAGGTTGCCCAGGATGTTGTCGCTGATCGAGCCCACCGAGCCGTTGAGCTGGACCGCCGAGACGTCGCGCGAGAGGTCCCCCGTCACGGTGTGCTCGATCCCGTTCTGCATCGTGAACGACATCGCGCTGATCGTGTAGGAGCGCGTGCCGGTGATGTGCTCGACGAGGTTCGAGTCGCAGTTGGTCGTGTCCGCCCCGCCGACGACGACGACCTGATTGCCGCCAATCTTCTCCGAGAGCACCGCCCCGATGTCGACCGCCTGGTTGCCGCCCACGGTCAGCGTCTCGTTGCCTCCGATCGAGGCGGCCATGTTGACCTTGACGCTGTGGTTCTCGTCGACCGCGATGTTCTCGGTCTTGTTGTTGCCGATAACGCTGTTCATGTCCTTCTGCGCGGACATTCCGTGACCCTGGCTGCCGCCCGAGTCGCTCATCTTCATCTCGTTGTGGCCCGCGCCGCCGGGTGACGACATGCTCTTGACCGAACCGGACGCCTTGGCCCCCGGCAGCGCGTACGGCGGCGTGTTCTCGCCGTTGTAGAGGCGGCCGATGGTG
Organism: Polyangiaceae bacterium; assembly: GCA_036501935.1. GTDB lineage: Bacteria > Myxococcota_A > Polyangia > Polyangiales > Polyangiaceae > Palsa-1150. Next base: position 17,377 of record DASXZL010000042.1, read on the forward strand.
AAGGGACGATCGGGATCGCCCTCGAGGAACGCGACCGAGAGCTCCCAACCGACGCGCGGGAGCACCATCGTGCCGCCCATCATGGCCTGGTTGGTGCGGAGCCAGCACGACGCGTTCTCGTCGAGCTGCCCGACGCGATCCCAGAAGAAGTGGACCTTGATGCGGCCGTACTTGTCGGTGTGGATGGTCTGGTCGGAGCTCGTGCTCGGGCCCGTCACCAGCACGGTCTGGACGCCGCGGATGCGGGGCTTGCGCGCCCGGCGCGGCGGCGCGTAAGGGGAGCCCTTGGGGATGGCGGTGAACTCGTTCTGACAGGCGATTCCCTCTTCCTCGGCCTGAACTTCGTAGTGAAGCCCGATGGAGCCGCGGCTGACCAAACTGGTGACGACGAACTCGCCGTTGAGGCATCCCTCGGCCGCGTCGCCGACCATGAAGGGCGCGCCGACCCGCAGCCCGACGGCGCCACTGTTCCCCCGGCAGACGTCGACCTCGGAGCGAAGCTCGCGCATCCGGGCCGTGGCCCGCCGGTTGCCATCGGCCGACTTGGTGAAGCCGCCCGGGTACTCGTAATACGCCATCGGCCACGCGTCGGCCTTCACCTGCGTTCCTTCGGGCTTCACTTGCGGCTTCTCGAAGTCGTAGTCGCGGAGGCGGACGCTCGTCGTCCGCAGGGTGCGCGTGCGAGCGAAGCGCTCGAGCGGCTCGGCGGCGGTCATGATCCCGTGCCCCATCGAGAACTCGACGCCCGCGGCGTCCATGAGCACGAACGCGTCTTCCGTGTCGGCCAGGATGAGCGTGTGGCCGGCCGGCGCGTGCTGGAAGAAATAGAAGATGCCCTCGTCCTCCAGCAGGCGCGAAACGAAGTTCAGCGACGACTCGCGGTACTGAACGATGAACTCGCGCTTCGGGTACGTATTCTTGAGCTGCCAGACGACGTTCGCCGTGAACCCCGCCTCGTCGAAGAGGGTGGCGATGACGTCGACGATCGACTTGTCCTGGAAGATCCGGCAGTTCTCGCGGAAAGCCAGCGCGGCCAGCGCCGGCACGAGGTGAACGCGAAAATAGAAGCGCTGCGCGCCGAGGTGGTAGCGGACCTTGACGAACTCCGCGCGCTCGACGACGCCGTGATACGGCCGGGTCTCCCCGTCATCGTCGACGACGACGAGGAGGAGCGCCTGTTTGACGCAGGAGTCGATGTCGAACCCCGCGTCGGTCGTGTAGAAGTCGACGTCGACCTCGAAGGGCCGGGAGAGGGCCTCGAACGCTTGGTAGCCGACGACGGCTGCGTCCGGGGGGACCGGACCGCCTTCGAGACGGAACTGAACCTTCGTCGCTTCGGGCCCCACCAGACCCGGTACGATAGCAACTCGATTCTCCAGCAACCATAGCCCGGGCTGTCCCCCATTTGAACCACACGGCGACTTCGCCGCAGCCCTCGCGGCCCGGTCGGTGGATAATCCGTCGCCCCTCCCCCATGGCGAGCCCGCAACTCGACAACCGCACCGACTTCATCGTCTTTCCCCACGTCCTCATGGACCGGGACGGCGAGAAGCTCGTGACGATGGTGAAGGCGACCTTCGAGACCGAGAGCCTTCAGGGCGGCGAGCTCGAGCTGGCCCCCAAGAAGCGACGCCGTGGCCTTCGCCTCAAGGATTTCCCCTGGGACCCGAAGAAGCCGACGCCCATCATGTTCCCCGCCGACGTCTGCGTGCGGAAGCCGGGCACCGACGTCGTCTTCGTGACGCGAGCGCATGCCCCCGGCGGCGTTCCGGTGCCGACGTTCGACGCGTACGCGCAGGTGGGCATGCTGCGAAAGGCCATCCAGATTCACGGCCTGCGGGTCTGGGAGGTCGACGGCCTCGGCGTCTCTCTGCCGCGACCCGTCGCCGAGATCGAGGTGCGCTACGACTACGCGTGGGGTGGATACGACGCCAGCGATCCGAAGAAGCCTGTCGAGGAGCCGCGCAACCCCGAGGGCATGGGATGCGTGCGCGACGCGAGCACGCTGACCGACCGGCGCGCGCCGCAGATCGAGGACCCCGTAGCGCCGATCCGGAATTGCAAGACGCGGCCCCCGCCCGCGGGCCTCGGCCCCATCGGCCGCCACTGGGAGCCGCGACGCTCGTACACGGGCACCTTCGATGCGAAGTGGAAGGAGAAGCGGGCCCCCCTCCTGCCGGAGGACTTCGACGATCGCTTCAACCAGTGCGCGTCGCCCGGGCTCATCGCGGATCCGCCGCTCCGCGGCGGCGAAGACGTGAAGCTCCTCAACCTGGTCCGCGGGGGTGGGCCGACGCTCTTCGTGCTGCCACGCGTCGGCGTGGAGGTCGAAATTCGCCCCCAGGACGGCGAGCCGCAGACGATCCGGCCGCACCTCGACACCGTGGTCATCGATCTCATGGGCTTCCTTCCCGGGCAGGCCATCGCCGTGGAGATGGTCTGGCGCGCGAGCATCCGCGCGCCGCGGTACGTGGACAAGGCCAAGGTCTCCGTCCGCGAGGTGAAGCTTTGAACACGCTCGCCGTCGTCGTCGGCGTGGGCGCCCGGACCTCGGTCGGCGCGACGGCGCGGCACACGGCTTTCCTGCTCCGCGCCGGTGTGGCGGGCTTTCACGAGGCTCCCCTGCTCGACTCGGACGAGGAGCCGGTGACCTTCGGCAGCGTCCCGATGCTCGACCCGCTCCTCGTCGGCGCCGAACGCGCCCGTCTGCTGGCGCAGGCGGCGCTCGACGAAGCGCTCGACGTGCTGGGCGAGCGCATCGTGGGGCTACGGATCCGGATCGTGCTCGGGCTCGACGCGGTCCTCGGCGTCAAGGTGGGCCTGATGCCCGCGCCGGCGGACGCCCTGGCGGAGGCGATTCGCCAGCACACGATGAAGCGCAAGCCGGCCGCCGTCGTCGTCGAGGGCGTCGCGAAGGGAGAGGCTGCGCCCGGGCTGCGCCTCGGGCCCGCCTGCGAAGAGCTGGCACGAGGCGAGGTCGACGTCGTTCTCCTGGGAGGGGCGCACTCGGACTACGATCCGGCGATCATCCAGCGTCTGTCGTCTCTCGGCCGACTCTTCGGAGCGGGCAACGTCAACGGCGTCATCCCCGGCGAGTCGGCCGCGTTCCTGGTGCTGACGACCGCGGGGTTTGCACGGAAGCACGACCTCGAGCCGTGGGCCTGGCTGCACGGGGTCGGCACCGGCTTCGAGAAGGCGGGGCCGGACAACGACGAGCCCGCGTCTCAGGCCATCGGCCTCACGCTGGCGGTGGAGAGCGCGACTCGCGGCATGCAGCCCGACAAGGATCGCGCGGGCTGGATGCTGACGGACATGACGGCGGAAGTGCACCGCGTCCTCGAGTGGCAGGCGGTGTTCATCCGCGCGCAGCGCTTCCTCGGACCGCCGCAGTGGGTCGACGCGCTGGCGCACAAGCTGGGGCGGCTCGGGGCCGCGGCCCTCCCCCTTCACGTGGCCGTCGCCGCGACCGCATGGCGACATGGATTCGGGCCGCATCCACTCGCGCTCTCCACGGTCGGCAGCGACTCGGGCGAGCGCGTCGCCACGGTGTGGTCCGATCCCGCGGGCCGACGGACGCCGCCCGGCTTCCTGGGCGAGCCCTAGCGCTGCCCTAGCGCCGCCCCGTCACGTTCCAGCTTCCCGGGCTGCCCGAGGCGTTGCGCGCGAGCGGCTCCCACGCAGCCACCGAGTCCTCCTGGACGGGCACGAAGTCGTTCGTGTCGAAGTGGACATACCCGCCCGTGCGAGCGACGAGCTCCCAGTGGAGGAGGCGGCGCTCGCCGGGCGTGCAGGGCCACCGGTCGAGCTCGAGCCACGTGATGTACGGCGTGTACGGATAGCCGCGACGGTACCGGAGCTTCTCGTGATAGCCCTCCGCCTTCTCCTTCCACCACGCGATCCACCGCTGCGGATCGGTCGAGGGTCGCTGGAGCGTGTCCGTCGAAGGAGGCCCGGGCAAGTCGCGCGGATCGCTGACGACGCGCGCGAGGGGGGGCGGCTTCTTCTCACCGAGCTCCGGCTCGGGCACGTCGGGCGCCATGATCTCGTCGGCCTCGACGATCGCGTCTTCGTAGAGGCCGGCGTTGGTCATGCGGTCCAGCGCGTACGCCGCCGCGAGGACGACCGGCTCGTCCTTGTGTCGCAGGAGCTTCATCAGCTCGGGCATCGCGGCCTTCGAGCCCGCCCAGCCGACGGCGGCGACCGAGGGTCGCGTGGGCGTCGCGATCGCGCGGTCGAGCAGCAGCTTGGCCTCGTCCGGCCCGGCGATGATCCCGAGGAGCGAAGCGGCGCTCCCCGCCTCGTCCTCCGATTCTGCTCCGAGCGCCTCACGCAGCGCCGTCACGGCGCGGAAATCACCGCTGAGCACCATCGCGAGACGCGCGGCGATCCGCACGGGGACCGTGGGCCCCTCGATGGCGGCGTCGATCGCCGCGCGAACGCCGGGATGTTTCGTCAGCGCGAGCCACGGCAAGGCGGCCGCGGCGACCGGCGGCTCGTCGCTCCCGGCACGACCCAGCTCCTCCGGCGTCGCCATGCCTCGGTACGCGAGGACGTCGATGGCAAGGGCGCGCCTCGCCGGATCGGGATCCGACAGGAAGGTGCGCAGCGACACGGGCAGGTACGGGTGCGGCACGAGCTTCAGCGCGGCCCCGAGCTGCACGGCGTGCTGCGGATCGTCGAACTCGAACGCGGCGAAGGCCCGCTCGGCCATCGCCAGCGTGTCGCGCCCGGCCACGCACCCGAAGAACATCGCGATGCCGAAGACCCGCGAGGGATCCTTCAGCGGCGCGTCGAGCACCAGGGCCTCGATCATCTCGAGAGCGGGAGGACCCATGGACGCGATGGCGTCGATGCACGCGAGCATGCGGCGCTCGAGGACGCGCGCCGTCCGCCAGGGATCCCCCAGCAAGGGCGCGCGCTGCACGCCGATCATCGTCACCTCCTCGAAGCAGCCCCGGACGCGCTCCTTCAGGAACTGCAGGTCGGACAGCGCGGGGGCGATGTCCAGCGCGAAGCCCGGCGGGGGCTCCGGCTTCGGCGGGGCCGCCAGCTTCGCGGGCTTCGTCCGCGGAGGCTTCGGCGCGAGCGCCTTCTCCTTCATCTGCTTCACGGCGAGCGCGAGCTCTTCGAAGGTCTTCGGCCGCTCGAGCTGCGGAGGCATCACCTCCACCGCGAGAGGCTTGGGCGGAGGGACACGCAGGCGTGGCGTCAGGGAAGAACGATCGATGGCGTGGAGAGGAGGCCGTTCGAACGAGGCGCGCAGCTCCGGGGACGGCGGGACCGGACGGGTGACGAGGTGCGCGACACGCTCGCCGGCGCGCATGAGGGCCGCGCGGGCCTCGGCCAGATAGTCGAGAGAGAAGCCCACCGCGGCATCGCCGGTCGCGGCGGGCGTCAGGAGAGCCACCGCCTCGTCGAGCGCCGCGACCGCATCGCGCGCGGCTTCCCCGCGGGGTCGTCGCTCGTCGATGGCGTCGAAGATCCCTCCGAACACGCGCTCCAGGGCGCGCGCGGGCGGCGCGAGATCGACCGGGCCGCTCTGCGCGCCGCTCTCGAGCAGGTGCGCGGCGCGGCCGAGACGGTCGTGCGCCCTCTCGAGATCGAGCATCCACTGCGGAGGCCACGGTTCTCCGTCGGTCCCCTGGGCTCGCACCGGGGCGCTTCGCTGGGCGGTCATCATCTGCGCTACTCTTGCCGGGATGGTGGCGCCCCACGAGGCCGAGATCAACCTCGACGCGTACGCACGCCTCACCGTGGCCCTCTCCAGGGCCGGCGAAAAGCGAGAGGCGGTGCTGACCGCCCACGGCCTCGACGAGGATCGCTGGCAGGCCATCGACGGCCTCTGGCAAGCGCGCCTCTCGGACGCCATGGAGCAAGGCACCGACGAACAGCCCATCCCGCCGTTTCTCCAGGAGTTCTCGCGGGCCATCGACCGGGCGCAGAGCGACGACTCGGGGGTCATCGCCCTCGAGCGCTTCGCCGAGGCGACGCGCGCCGTCAGCCAAACGGGTGACGTCGTGAAGGCCCTCGAGCGACTCGGTCTCACCATTGACGAGTACATGCACGCCAATCACTACTGGGTGCAGCGAATGGCCAAGGACGACGATCTCGCCGAAACCTTCCGGCGCGCCGTCGGCTGAGGCAAGATGGTCGAGGGGATGCCGGAGCCGATCAGTCTCGAGCGGTTCGCCGAGCTCACCGCGCGGATGACGTCCGGCGGCAAGCGCGACGACGTGCTCAAGGCCGCCGACGTCGACGAAGCGCTCTGGGACATGTCGCAGCAGTACTGGATGGGCAAGATGGCCGCGGAGGCGGGGCGGGACCGCTTCTCGCTCGCGCAGCGGTACGGCACGCTCTACAAGACCGCCGTCGCGCGGCTGTCGGGTATCCCCATGAAGCTGCCGCGGTACCCGCGAAAGCCGCAGGCGCAGGTGGTCGTTCACGGCGTGCCCGCGGCGACCCCCAGCGTAGGCCGCATCACCGGCGCCCCGCCGGCCCCCGCCTCGGTCCGCCCGTCCGCGGGGTCTCCCCTCTCCGCCGCCGTGGTGCCTCCTCCGGCGTCGCTCGGTCCCCTTTCCGCACCGCCCCCCTCCGCCGTGCTCGGCCACTACACGGCGCGGCTGACCCTCGAACAGCTCGCGGCGATGCGCGCGGAGATCGGCCTCGCCGCGGAGGCCGAGCACCCCGCCGTCATGCAGCGTTTCGGGCTCGATCCGACCGCGTGGGAGCACGAGGAGACCCACTGGCAACGAAAGCTGGCGGGCGACCAGGATCTCTTCAAGAGATACCTGAAACAGTTCCAGTATTGCAGGTCGCTGCTCTCGCGGACCTGAGGGGGGGACGGGCCGGCGGGTGGGGACAGCCCCTGCCCTCTGCGTGTGGTCGTCCAAATGGACGACGTGTTCCCGGTAGCGGGTCCACCCGACCAGGCGCACTATGGAACGCCGGAATGGCGGACGTCCAAGCGCTCGAAATGGATGTCGTCACCGAGAAATCCAACCACCAGGTGGTGGGGATGGCGGTGAGCCCTTGCCTGACGCCCCCGGCGCCGCCCCCCGTCCCCTACCCGCTCGTGGCGAGCGTCGCCGAGGGGATCACGGACTCGCCGCTGCGCACCAAGGTGAGCGGCACCAACTGCGCGACCATCGGCTCGGTCCTCAAGACGTGCCACGGCAACGAGCCGGGCGTCGGCAAAGAGGTCGTGAGCCTCAACCAGATGGGGCCCGTCGCGCCGACCACGGGCGCCTTCACGGTGCTCATCGAGCTCGGGCCCGCGGCGTTCACCGGATCGCTCTGCGACATGAACAAGGCTCCCACGCCGGGCGTGGGCTCGAACGCCGGCGGGGCCGGTGGGGCCGGAGGAGGCGGAGGCAGCGGCGCCGGTGCGGGCGGTGGCGCCGGTGGGCCGCAAGGGCCGCAGGGGCCGAGCGGCGGTGGAGGGGGAGCGGGAGGAAGCGCGGGTGCTGCTTCCGCCGCCCCTGCCCCCGCCGAGACCGCGGCGCAGAAGGCGGCCAGACCGGGCAATAGCCCGGACCAGATCGCGGCCCGCAAGCAGATCGCTTCGGACTTCATGGACCAGCACGGCCAGAAGTACGACCGAACGACCGGGAAGATGGTCAAGCCTCTCTCGCCGCAAGACAAGGCCGACCAGCTCGCATGCATCAACTACGACGAGCCGGTCAAGGTGGGCCCGCCGCCGCCCTTGACGGGGCCCGGGGGCGTCTCTCCCACGGTCGGTCAGTGGCAGGCCCCCGGTACGACGACGGGCAGCTACTTCGCGCCCCCCGGATCGGCGCCTGGCTCGCTCGGCATCGGAGCCACGGGACGGGATTACACGCAGCCGAACCAGCCGTACGCCCCCAAGCAGGAGAACCAGTACACCGTGCCCCCGAGCACGCCGTACTGCCAGTCGACCGCCGCCCCCGCGAACGATACGTGGTCCGTCCGGAACAACCCCAACTCGTCGGACCCCGCGGCCATGAACCAGCCGGCGCCCGGCGGCGGCACGCAGTACAACGTGCCCTCGGCGTGCGACCCCAACAACAGCAGCGCCACGAAGCAGTAGCCCACCATGGCCCTCGTCAAACACAAGTACATCCAGGATCGCGCCACCTTCTTCGACGCGCTCGACAAGGGCATCGCCGACAGCCGCCGGCTCGGGGGAGCGCCGCCGGGCTTTGCGCCGCTCGAGACCATCCTTTACCAGCTGGAGATGATCAAGGTCTGGACGGCCAATGGCCGCAAGCCGACGAAGGACGAGCGACGCAGCATCACCATGGGCATGACCGTCGTGCGCGAGCTCGAGCCGGCGCCGACCGACGACCTCTTTCGCTACACGGAGCTCATTCACGAGCTGAGCTTCTACTTCAAGCTGTGGTGGGACGACGCCGAGTGGGCGGCGATGGACGACAAGGACCCGCGGCTCAGCTTTCCGGACGACGGACCGTGAGGAGCGGGAGGATGGGGAAGATGGGTCACCCGTTCATGCGACCGGTGGGGCGCCACCGCTGCGACGGGCTTGGGTTAGCCTCTGGATCCTTGCGTCACGGGGAGGAGTGAGAAGATGCGTTCGGCACCGGCACCGGATCTGCTGCCTATCCCGGGTGTGAATCAGGGGACCGCTGTGGCAGCGGGCGATGGGGGCGCGGGGGGCGGCGATGGGAACGCGGGTAATGGCGGGGACGGCGAGGGTGCGGGCGGGAGCGGAGGCGGCGCGGATGCGAACGGGGGCGCCAACGGTGCCGGGGCTTGTGGAAAAGGGGCGGGAACCCCTTGCGCCAACTGCCACAACACCGTTGCCGCAGGAGACCCCGTCGACGTGATGACAGGCGAGGTCTTCACAATTCCGAAGACGGATCTCTCGCTCCCGGGCTTCTTCGGTGTGCGATTCGACAGGAGATACAGCACACAGCAGCGCACGCGCGACGACGGGCTGGGCTGGGGGTGGACGCACAACTTCGCGTGGGCGTTCCACGTGCACGGCCGAACCATCCGGATCCGTGACGGTCACGGTCACGCGGTGGAGTTTCCGGTGCTGGACGAGTCGGGGTACCAGTCGAGCGCCGGCGGTTGGGGGCTCCTGCGCGCCGGCAAGGGCTACCTGCTTCGTGCGGGGAACCGGTTTCACCACGTCTTCCTTCCGGATCCCAAGGACGACGCCGTCTTTCGGTTGGCGGAGATCCGCTACGGCGCTCGTGGCAGGGTCGGCCTAGCCTACGAAGACGGCCGTCTGGCCCGAATGATCGACACGGCCGGTCGCCAAATCATCTTCACCGGGGACGGCTACGGACGCATCGCGTCCATCTCCGTCCCGGATCCCGGGGGCCGCGCCATCGTCTTCGCTCGATACCAGTACGATCACGGCGGCCACCTCGTCGCTGCCACGGACGCTGATGGGGCCACGTGGCGTTACCGCTACGACGACGATCGGAGGCTCATTGACATGCGCCTCCCGACCGACCTCACTTACCACTACCGTTACGACCGAAAGGGTCGGTGCGTGGAGACGTGGGGCGACTACCTCGCCGGCGTCGCGGATCGTGCCCTGGCCGACCGAGTCCCGGCACTGCTCGCGGACGGGCGGACCAAGGCCAAGGGCATCCATCACGCCAAGCTCGATTTCGCCAACGGCTACAGCGAGGTGACCGACTCCGTGCGCATCCTTCGGGTCTTCGGGAGGCCCGACGGTAAGGTGACCAAGGCGGTCAACGGCATGGGGGGTGTCACGACGAGAACGCTCGACCAGCACGGCAACGAGGTAGAGAGAGAGGATCCGAACGGCGCGGTCACGCGGTGGACGCATGACGCGATGGGGAACGTGCTCAGCGAGACCGACGCGATGGGCGGCACCACCAAGGTCGTGCGGGACTTCGAAGGGTTCGTGATCGAGACCACCGACGCTGCGGGAGGGAAGATCCTAACGCCCCGTGACCTCAACGGAAACATCCTGATGTTTCAGGACCAGAATGGCGCGACCAAGACGTTCCGGTACACGCCAAGAGGTCTGCCTTCGGAGGAGATCGACGCGAGGGGCGCACGGACGGCATACGAGTGGGACACCCACGGGAACCTCATCGGACGCACGCTTGCGAACGGCGCGCAGGTGCGCTTCGCGTACGATTACTGGGGTCGCTGCGTGCGCGAGGACATGCCCAACGGCAACGTCCTGCGATTTGGGTACAGCGACTCAGGTCGGATGACGCGCGTCCAGGATTCCTTGGGGCGCACAAAGCTCTACGAATACGACGGATTCGGAGAGGTCACGGCAGTGACGACTCCGGACGGACAGACGACACGTTACGAGTACGGTGGCCTGGGATGGCTGGCGAACGTCACGTACCCGAACGGTGATCAGCTGCAGTGGCGGTACAATCGGGAAGGCTGGCTCTGCTCGTTGGCCAACGAGAAGGGGGAGCTGTGGGAATTCGTTCAGGATCGCGCCGGGCGGCTAGTCGAAGAGCGCATGTTCAATGGCGCGTTCCGAAGATACAAACTCGACCTGACCGGCTTCGTCGTCGAAATGGAAGACGCGTCCGGCATCACCAAGTTCGAGCGCAATGTCCTCGGGCAGATCGTCAGCCGAGTCGCGCCGGACGAAACCGAGCTCGCCCTGACCTACAACGCCTTGGGCCAGGTCGTTTCTTCATCGCTTCCCGGGGTCAAGGTCGAGTTCGACCTGGATCCGACGGGCGCGCTCATTCGTGAGCAGCAGACGATCGGCGACCAGACCTACGAGGTTGCAAGCGTCCGCGATCCGGGCGCTCTGCGCACCGCCCTCAAGACCTCGGTAGGTCTTGAGCTACGCATCGTGCGCGACGCGCTGGGGGACGTGTCCGAGCTCGGGGACCAGACAGGAACACTCGTCAAGTTCGAGCGCGCGGCGAACGGTAACGCGCTCTGGCGTCACTTCCCCCAGGGTGGGGCCATCGTCGATACTTACGATGCGTCCTCGCGTCTCGTTCGACGGCAGGTGGTACGTCGCGGCAGCAAGGTGGTCGCGGGCGAGGAGGAGCCCGTGTGGATCGGCGGTGCCCCTCCAGGCACGGTCTACAAGGCGTACGGTTACTCACCGATCGACGAGATCACCTCCGTCTCCACGGCCACCGACGGAACGACGGAGTTCGAGTACGACTTGCGTCGGCATGTCGTGATGCGGCGCCGTGGAGCATCCGAGGAGACATGGGCGGCCGACGCGGTGGCCAACTATTACGAGCGCGACGCGGGGCAGACGACGCGCTCGTATCTTCCCGGTGGCCGCATCGCGCTCAAAGGGTCGACCGAGTACGTCTGGGACGATCGTGGCTACCTCACGGAGAAGCGCTGCTCGCGGGTCGACGGTGGCACCGAGCGCTGGCGCTATCACTGGAACGGCTCGAACCTCCTCGGGGCAGTCGACCTTCCCGACGGAAGGCGCGTCGACTACGACTACGATGCGTACGCGAGACGCGTCGCCAAGCGCGTCAGTAGGCAGGACCCGGCGGGCGAACGCGACCTCCTTTCGACGACTCACTACGTTTGGGATCGGTCATCGCTCCTCCACGAGATCGAGGTCGGAGGCGGGCAAGGCGCCTCTCCAAGGACCTACCTCTTCGAGGAAAGTAACGATGCGACCCCCATCGCCCAGCGAGACGACGGGAGGGATTGGATCCACTACGTGGGAGATGTAAACGGGACTCCCGACGAGCTAGTCGATGCAGCCGGCAACCTCATGGGAGGTCTCAGGCGTTCGACATTCGGCGCAGCGTCGCCCACGCCGGGTTCGACGATCACGACGCCCTTTCGCTCTCCAGGCCAGATCGCGGACGATGACGTAGGGCTGCATTACAACCGGTACCGGTACTATGACCCCGAGACGGGCCACTATATTAGCCCGGACCCGATCGGGGTGGACGGCGGCACGAACCTCTACATGTTCGGCCCGAACCCCATCGCCTGGTTCGACCTGCTGGGATGGCAGCACCAGCTTACCTCCGACGTCTACGGACCCGATGGCAATGCGCTCCCCGTCCCTTGGAACCGACCGACTGGGAATACGGACGGCAACTACGCATCTGGTGCCCGCCCTTGGCCTGATCCAGCGCCGGCCAACGCTCAGGCTCCTAGCGTGCACACAGAGCGGCAATTTCTGCGGGACGCGGAGCGGTACCAGCGACAGAACGGCCCGGACTCCCTGAACGGCGCACAGGCCAATCTCCACGGCCAATATCCCCCATGTCCACAGTGCCACAAGGCCATGCGACAATTTGCCGATCAAAGCGGGATGCACATCAACTACAGCTGGCCGGGCCCTCCGCCATCCAATGCTCCTCAATCCATCCAGTACACCCCCGGGATTCCGCCGCAGGGCACGGGTGCGGGGGGCCGAGCGCTCGTGGGGACGGGGAGTGCCAACAGCCAGGGTGCCTACGCGATGTCGCCGACCGGCAATCCCAACGCCCCGTACTCGTGGGACAATCACGGGACGCCTGGTACAAATGATACCAGTACCGCATTGGGGCAATATGGCGCGCAAAAAGGAGACATCCAGACAGGCCCGTCCGCGTCCCCAACGCATGATGACGGAACGCCATGGCAGCCTCCGCCGCGTCCGCAGTAAGCTTCACGTCGAGGACCAATGGCGACGAAGAAGAAGGCTGGAGACGTCGGCACGCCACAGACCGTTGACTGGAAGTCCCTGCGCACGTCAACAGGGGCCGCGACACGCGTGCCCGCACTCGTGCGAGCTCTCGTGGAGGGGAAGACCCCCGAGGAGCGAGACGCTGCGTATCAAGCTCTCCGAGAAGGGCTCCGCGGCAAGGGCGTCGTCAGCACCTCGGCCGCGGCGACCGCACCGCTCTTGTGCGAGGTTCTCGCAAGCCGCAAGGAGAATGCCCATCGTGCGGGCTGGCTGATCGGGGAGGCGTTGACGGCCGGTCACGAACGCATCCTGGCGGACGCGGGGGCCAAGATCAGCGGCGCGGTCAGTGCCGTGCGCGCTGCGGTGAAGGCGCAGGCGGCAGTGCTCCTCTCGAGCCTCAATGATCCGGATCCCCGCGTCCGCGCGGGGACCGCGTTCGCGCTGGCGTGGGCCGGCGATCTCTCGGGCCAGTCCCTTCCGGCGTTGCGCAAGCAAGTGGCGGTCGAGAAGGCGGACGCTGCGGCAGCGAGCGAGCTCCTCGCCATCGGCCTCCTGGGTTCCGCTAGCGGGGATTGCACGCCGGTGGACCGGGTTGGCGCGAAGGGACCTCTGTCTCGAGGCGGAGCGGCACTCGAGCGGGTGCTGCGCGAATCGAAGGTGTACCCTGCCGACGCCGAGAGCGTCATCGAGCTCCTGCAAGCTCCCTTCGAGCGCGACGGAATGCCGTGGTGCGACAACGTGACCGATCGGCTCGTGGTCGCAGTCGCGTCGAGGGCCAAGGTCGTCGACGAGATGGCGGCGGCGATCGCATCCAAGGTCGAGAACAAGGGACCCGCCTCAGCTTGGGGAGGCGTCACAGCCGCCCTGCTCACCCTTGGGGGCTTCGAGGCCCGATGGGAGATGAACGACGTCGCGCTCGTGGAAGAGCTCTCCGACGTCCAGAAGGTGATCGCGACGGGTCTCGCGCGGCGCGATGGCGTCGTCGTGGGATGGGGCTTGCCGCAGTCCGCCTGCGTCCGTCGCCGATGGCTCGGACTCGCCCCTCCAGGTCCGCTCGAAAAGCGGATGACCTTCGAGAAAAAGGATTGGCCGCTGTGGAAGGTGTGGAGGACACAGCGCAGGCTCTCGATGAAGGACCCGCTTCCAGCGGTGGTCGCCGACCGTCTCGATCCGGACGAGACGCTCGAGGCTCTGGCCGAGGTAGACACGAACGCGTACGGCATCCGCACACTGCTCGGTGGCGGCGTGCTTCCGGGAGACTTGATCGTCCGGACGGCCCAGAAGGCCGGCCCACGAGCAGCCATGTGGGCAAGAGCCTACGCGGACCAAATCCTCAAATTGGTCGAGACGCAATCCCAGCCAGAGCTCGGCGGCGTCATCGGGATGCGGGCGGTCATGGAGTGTTTCCTCGCCATCCTGAACAATGGAGGCACCATCGAGCCTCGCTGGCTGCAGTTCGTACCGCTGGGCCCTGTGGAACATGCTCGGCTCGTGCTCGAGAAGCTGCCCGCAGCGCAGCGCGAAGCGGCGGTCTGGGAGCGGATGAGCCAACCGCAGCTTGCGAACCCCCGCAATGCGTTCCTGTTGCAGCTGGTAGTGCCCCTGCTGGATCTCGTCCCGTCGAAGCGAATCTGCGACGCACTCCTCACGCGCATCCGCACGGCGAATCCACCTGGCGCACCCGCGACGCGCAAGCGGATCGAGGCTGTCTGCTCCAAGCGGTAGGCCGTCGTAGGCTTGTCCTCCGCCCGGGTCAGACGGAGATGGACCGCGCGATCCGCAATCCGACAGGCCACTCGTCCTCCTCCTGGTCGACCATCCTGCCGCGCGAGGCAGAGAGCCCGAACAGCAGCTCCACCTCCGTGTTGGGCGCTTCCATGAGAGTGCCGCGGTAGACGCTCGGGGGTCCGCCGTCCGTCCACGGCACCGCCGCCGCGGGCGCGCCCTCGTAATTGTCGTGCCATTGGTCCGCGGTCCAAGCTGCGAACGACAGGACCGCGAACCCCCATGCGTTTGCGTTGGGCCACTGGTGGGTCTTCGACCAGACACGGCCGCCGTCGTTGAGAAACGCCACCGCACCGCCCTCGCGACCGACCCACTCGAGCTCGGCCTCCGATGGCAGGCGAAACACGTTCGCCTGCTTCATGAAAGCCGCCGCCGTATGCGGTTCGAGGATGTCGGAGCGCGGGAGGCCAGTGCTGACCTTGGCGACCTGATCGGGCTTCAAGTGCGCGACGGACAGAAGAAACGGAGATACGGCCACGCGGTGCACGGGCGAGCATGTCTGCTCGAACCGCTGCAGTGTGCTCTGAATTGCGCCGGAGTCGTAGTCGACACATTGGCGGATCTCCGCCTTGTCCGCCTCGGTGAGTCCCATGTCGAAGGCCCCGCCGGGGACCGCGATGAGCTGGACGCCGCTGGGAATGTGCTCGACCGCGAGCATGCCCCCAGCCCCAGCGAGGGCTGTGAGTGCACGAAACTCTGTGCCGAGCGATTCGGCCAGAGGAGCCGCGAGCGCGAGGCGCTGGGTGGGGTCGAGCGCCAGGAACGACGACAGATCGGCGAGCGGGGCGAGCTGCGGCATGCGGCGGAATCTAGCACGCGAGGAGGACTCTCCGGTCCAGCTCGGGACGGAGACCAGTGATCCCGCGAAGCTGAGTCGGCTGCTCGCGATCGGGCTGCTCGGCAGGCGCGATTCGATGCCAGACGATGCGCGCGTCTTGAACGATGCGGCGGGGGACCGAGCACGGCGGGACACTACCGGGATTCACTCCAGCGCCTGGCGCCACCAACGCCTCTAATGCGCGAACAAGTGATCAGGGCGCTCGGTGGCTCGATGAGGCAACCGCGGTACGCCCGTGGAGCGCCTCCACCCGTCCACGCGACCGCCGTCGCGGGGGCTCCGTCGTAGTTCTCGTGCCATTCGTCCGCGGCCCACGCAGCGAACGTCAGGTCGCGGAACCCCCATCCGCCCTCGGTGGGGAAGCGATGCGTCGTGGACCAAACGCGCCCGCCGTCGTGGAGGAACGACAGGCTCCCTCCTTCGCGACCCACGTACTCGAGCTCGGCCTCGGAGGGCAGGCGGAAGTCGCGGACGTCGCGCACGAACGCGGCGGCGGCATCCGGCGAGAGGATGTCCGTGGCCGGGGGCCCGCGCACCGCCTCGACCTGCGGAGGAAACAGGTGCTGCGGCGATAGAAGGAATGGCGAAACCGTAACCCGGTGGACAGGCGAGCAAGCCAGCTCGATGCGTTGGAGCGTACTCTGAATGGCGCCCGCGTCGTAATCGAGGTACGCGCGAACCTCCTGGTCGTCGCGATCCGTGAAGCCCATGTCGAACGACCCGCCAGGCACTGCAACGAGCAGCACCGCTCGGAACGTGCTCGACAGCCACCATTCCCTTGGCGCCAACCAACGACGTCGACGCTCGGAAGTCCCGTCCAAGCAACTCGGCGAGCGGTGCCGCGAGCGCCAAGCGCTGCGCAGCCGGAAGCCCCTGGAACGCGGCCAGATCGGAGATGGGCGCGAGCACGGACATGGGGCGTCACGCTACCACGGACGGCTGCCAAGACGTCCTCGACGGAGGACCCGCTGATATGATGCGCTCGGCTCCGGAGAAGCAGCCCATGCCGAAGAAGGGGCCGGCGCCTGCCGGCGGTTCCAACGTCGAATGGAAGACGCTGAAGACGGCGAAGGGGCCTGCGACGCGCGTACCAGCGCTCGTCAAGGCGCTAGTCGACGGTAAGACGCCGCAGGATCGCCAGGTCGCGTACTTCACGCTCAACCAGGGGCTCCACGCCGACGGCGCCGTCAGTCCCTCGGCGGCTCCGACCGTGCCGCTTCTGGCCGAGGTCCTGGCGAGCCACAAGGCAGGAGCTCACCGTGCCGCGTGGCTGATGGGCGAGGCACTGACTGCCGGACACGAGCGCGTTCTCGTCAATCCGGACGCGCCGGTGGGTGGTTCCGTCGACGAGGTACGCAAGGCCGTCGAGGACTGCAAGGCTGTACTCTTGGCCGCACTGGCCGACAGCGACGCTCTTGTGCGCACGGGCGCGGCTTTCGCGCTGACCTGGGCTCCCGGCCTCGCCGACGTCTCACGTCCAGCGCTCCGCAAACAACTTTCGGCCGAGAGCAGCGACCTCGCCAGGATGAGCCTTCTGCTTGCGCTCGGTGTGCTGGGCCGCGGGCATTCCGCACCCGACGACCATGCCGCATTGAAGGTCGCTACGGGATCGCCGGCGGTGCGGGGCGTTGCTGTGCTGGTTCGGCTCCTGCTCGGCGGCAAGGTATCGCCGATCGAGGGGGCAGAGGACGTCGTCGCGCTCCTGCAAAGCCCCGTGGACCGCGAAGGGACGCCCTGGTGCGGCGGGCACGTCGATCGCCTGGTCGTCTCGATCGCGACGCGACTCAAGGCTCGCGCGGAAGTCGCACTCGCCGTAGCGGCCAAGCTCGACGTGGCATCACCTGGCGAGTCGTGGAGGGTCCCAGCCCGAGCGTTGCTCGAACTAGGTGGCTTTACCGAGCAGTGGAAAGAAAGGGACGTGGCGCTCCCGGAGGAGCTTTCTCCGACGCAGACGACCATTGCTCGCATCCTGGCGCTTCGCGACGCTGTTGACGGGATCGGCTGGGGAGTTCCGCGGTCGGGACGAGATCGCCGCAGATGGTTGGGGTTGACGGCGCCCGGTCCCCTGGAGAAACGGCTCGAAGCGCAGCGCAACTGGCCGGTGTGGAGGGTCTGGCTGGACCGCGTCGCTCAATCCGCGTCCGCGGATTTTCCGCCGGCGGTCGTGGCCGCGCTCTCCGCGGACGAGGTCCTGGAGGCCTACGCCGAGGTGTGTCTGGGCGCGTACGGCATCGGCTTCAACAGACGCCAGCCGTCCGCCGATGCCATCGCGGCGGTTGCGGACAAGACGAGCCCGATGGCAGCCGAATGGGCTCGTCGATTCGCGGCCGAAGTCGTCGGTCTCATTCAGGCCGGATCCGTGCCCGAGCTGGGCGGCGTGCTCGGGATGCCTGGCTCGGCAGCGGTTTACCTCGCCATCCTGAAGACTGGGGGGGCCATCCCTCCCGACCTGTATGCGTACTTTCCCTGGGGGGAGGGTCCGCTCGCCCACGACATTCTGGAGATGATGGCTCCCGAGCAGCGCGAACCGGCGATCTGGGCACGAATGAGTCCGCACCCCGGGGACCTGCTGCTTGTCAAGCTCGTCTTGCCACTGCTTGACTTGGTGCCATCGAAACGCATCGCCGAGGCTCTCGTTGCCCGTCTGCGGAATCCTATCGTTCGCAACATGTTGGGGCCCGACGCAGCGGAAAACAGTATGGCGCAGATCAAGGCAGTGGCGGAGAAGCACCCTGCCGTGGCCGAAGCGCTTGGATGAAATAAGGCTCGCGCGACTCAGAGTAAAATCGTTCGAGCCACTCGCGCACAAACGTCCCACTCGTCGTCGGGCAAGGCGAGACGTCCTCGCCACGCCTTGGTCGCATGAGCCTGCCTACGCCGGTCTCACCACCGGGTTCGACGCGGAGTGTGGCCACGGGATCCAACCTAGCAAAGGCCACGTTCGGCCGCCGTAGGTTGGCTTTCTCTTCGGAGGAGAGGGGGTTCTAAAAGAGGGCGAGGTCGCCCTCTTTTCAGGACGCCCTTGCTCAACAAGAGCGCCACCTCTGTCTCGATGGGGAAGCGGGCCTCGATCCGGGCGCCCTTCCCCGTGATGTCCGCGTCGATGAGGAGCTTCAGGAGCTTCTGCGCCACATGCGGGCCCATGCCTCTCTCAGGGTGCATCGAGGACAGCCAACAAGTCTTCTCACTCGATACCGCGGGATTGCTCTCGGCAGCAACGTGGATGGAGGTCGACGAAAGACGCGATCGCTCACGGCTGACGAGAAGAGGGATGGGGGCAGAAGACACGATGGCTCGAGGCTGACGACGGGAGTGGTCGAGGGTGACGGACAGATCGACCTGAGTAATGGCTGGATCGATCCCGAGAGACGACGCCTCGGATGACGACCGCCGACGCGCCAGATGGAGGGGTCGGTCCACGTTGCTGAAGTGGGTGGACGCGCCAGCTGGAGATACTAGACGCCTCGGCTGTGGACAGAAGGCCGGTCATCCGTCGAGCGCGATCGCGCCGTCCCACGGCGATCGACGTGGCATCCGGTATCGGAAGACAGGGCGGCACGAGCATGAAGAGTGGTCGGAGGATCCATGCCGGCAAGACTGCCGCACACCTCCGACGCGCAGGCTGAAGACTGCAGAGCGGACTGCTCTCGAAAGCAAGCCCTCGGTCTCACTCCCTAGGGTCGCGCTTCCCAGCGAGGAGCACCATGCCGAAGCCTTCGAGCGGCGGCACGAGCACGACCAAGAACGACTGGAAGACGATGAAAGGGGTGCGCGGGTCGGCGTCGCGGGTTCCTGCGCTGATCAAGAGCCTCATCGAAGGCAAGACGGAGGCGGACCGCAAGACCGGTGGGCGGCCCCCCCGGGTGCCGAGAAGTTTCGCGCGATGATCAAGTCGGTCGCCGAGAAGCACCCTGCCGTCGCAGCGGCGTTCGGCTGAAGACGCTCAGAGGACGATCGTCCGCGCCGCCCGCGCCAGGACGTCCCATTCGTCGTCGGGCAAGGCCAGCCGCCCGCGACACGCCGCCAGGCCGTAGATCAGCTCTTCCTCCGTCTCCGGCGTATAGAGAAGACAGCCGCGGTACACGCTTGGCTTTCCTCCATCCGACCACACCCGTGAGGTCGGAGGCGCGCCGTCGTAATTGTCATGCCACTCGTCGGCCGCCCACGCCGCGAACCACATGCGTTGGAGGCCCCACGCATTGGCGTCCGGCCATTGCCGTGTCCGCGCCCAGACTCGCCCACCGTCATTGATGAACGACACGGCCCCTCCCTCGCGCCCCGCGTACTCCAGCTCGGCCTCCGAGGGGAGACGCAACGGGAGCACGTGCGTCGTGAACGTCATCGCGTCCTCTGCCGAGAGCACGTCGAACTGGAGTAAGCCCCCAGTCAATCGCTGCAACTGCTCCGGCGTGAGGTGTGCACGGGCGAGCACTTCGCGTCGAAGTCTTGCAGGCGGCTCTGGATGCCGGCGGCGTCGTAATCGACGCACGCGCGTATGTCGTCCTCGTCGTCGTCCGTCAGCCCCATCTCGAACGATCCGCCCGGAACGGCCACGAGCTGCACGCCGCTCGGCGCGTGCTCGACCGCGACCATCCCCTTGCTTCCGACCAGCGCCCGCAGCGGGCTGAACTCTTTGCCGAGCGACTCCGCGAGCGGGTCCGCCAGCGCGAGCCGCTGCATGGAATCGAGCGCCTCGAAGGCCGCGAGATCGGCGAAGGGAGCGAGCTGCGACATCCGCCGCAAGCTAACACGTGCGTGGTAGACCTTCCCTCGTGCCGCCGCCCCCCTCGCCGCTCTCGCAGGGTCCGTTCATCGAGGACCCGACCGACGAGGACTACGCCGCGGCTGCGCGGGCGGCCCTCTCGGCGAAGGACCACAGGCTCGCGCTGGAGCAGGCGGCTGCGGCGGCTTCGCTTCGACCCCTCCACGAGCCACACACGAAGCTCCTCGATGAGGCGATCGCGGCCACGAAGGGACCCCTTCAGGCGCTGGAGCTGAAGCCCGGCGGCACCTTCTTTGGCCTCGTGGCGGCCCGCGCCCGCGCGCTCGCGCGCGTTCACCGCATGGGCGAGGCCCTCGACTGCCTCTTTCAAGCGACGGCCTTCGCGCCGAGAACACCCTTTCTCGTCTGGGCGCTTCCCTGGGTCGCCCACGCGAGCGATGCACGCCGGGTGACTCCTCAAGCCCTCGCCCTGTCGATCATCCAGCTCATCGACAAGCGACCGGCGCCACGCAACCTCGAGACAGCCGGCGAGATCGCCGCGAAGGTGCAAGCGGCCGCCGGCGACGGCGACGGGACGCTCCTCGTGGCTCGGTCCCGTGTTCTCCGTGCGCTCGGTCGCCAGGACGAGGCGCTGGCGCTCCTGGCGGGACGGAACGATTGGCGATCGGTGGTGGAGCGCGGGGCGGTTCACCGCGATCGGAATGACACCGCGGAGCGCGTTCGCTGTTTCGAGGAGGCCGCCACGCTGCGTCCAGCCGATGTCGCGACGTTGCTCGATCTCGGGGACGCGTACATCGATGACGGCCGTCTCGAGGAGGCCGAAGGCGCATTCGAGAAGGTGCTCGCCGTCGAGCCGTCCCAGCGCTGGGCCAAGGCGTCTCTCGACTACGTGCATTCGCTTGCGACGGGAGAGCCCATGCCGGCGCCGCCCGACGAGATCGGACGACCACTCTTCGTCGACGCGGGGATCTACGTCTCGTGGCTGTCGGATCCGATCGATCCGATCGCAGGCGTCCTCCGCTCGGTCGAGCAGACGCCAAGCGAGCCCGTGGACCGCCCCATTCGTATCCGCGTGCGCGCCGAGCGCCCGCTCGCAGCCTCCGCGCGGCTCGCGTTCGAGCTCGTGCTGGCGCGCCTCGGGCGAGAGGGAACGCTGGAGGTTGCGTACGACGGGGACCGGCCTCCGCGCCAGGGACCCTCGTGGAAAAGCGAAGGGCAGACGTACGTGCCACTCGCGCCGCGCCCGCCCGACGAAGTGATGTCCACGGTGGCAGCCATTGCGGAGGTCCCGTTTGGCTGGAAGGCGTGGCGGACAGCGGCGGCGGCGTCTCGCCCTGCGAGCATCGAGCACCTCCTCGCGGCGATCGTCCACGTGCCGGCGCCGTCCGTCGACCGCGACGTGGTGCAGCACGTCCACGCCTTCCAGCTGGCAGCCGCGCTGTGCCTCGCCGCGCAACCTGGAGAGCGCGATGCGCGGGTCGACGCTCTCGTGGGTCTGCTGGAGGGCTCCGACGACTGGACGTCGGCAGTCGCTGTGCTGGGACTGCGGGCCGTCGCCGAGGCCGAGCCCGAGCGAGCAGCGGAGATCGCGGCACGCCTGAAGGCGCTGGTCCCGTCACGCGAGGGGCCGCTCCTTCCCATGGCGCGCGCGCTCGCCGTGACGGGATGCGAGCTCGCTTCGGGCGACGATCGCACGGTTTGTCTGCAGCTGAGAGCGCGGATCAGACGGGAGCTCACCGGAGACTGAGCGCTGCCCGACTCCTCGACTCGGGAGCCCAGGCCAAGTCCCTGATTGCCCGGCGGAATCCGCAGCGCTCGCGTCATCCTTGCGCGGTCGTCCGCGGCTCTTGCGCGCGCCCGGGTGACCTTTCGACGGATGACCGCAGCTCTTGGGAGGGACGACACGGGTCGTCCGTCGAGACGAGCGGCACTGTCTCGGGGGACCACGCGGGTGGTCGGCCGCGACGAGCGCCGTGGTCCGGCCGACGGGCCGCATCGTCCCTCGGGACGACCGACGCCGTCGCACGAGACGCCGCGGATGGTCCCGCGCGTCGGTCGAGGTCGTCCGTCGGGACCGTGCCGGTCGTCCCCCGGGACGGCGCCGGCGGTCGCCCGGGGCGACGCGTTCCGTGGCCTGGGACAGCGCTCGTCGTCGCGCGCGACCATGCCCCGTGTCGCCCGCGACCATGCCCGTCGTCTGCGGCGACGGCGGGCGCAGTCCGCGGGACGACCGCCGTGGTCCCCGGAGACGGCCGGCGGCGTCGCCGAGGACGGCGTGCGGCGTCGCCGCGGACGATGGGGCTCGTCCCTCCCAAGAGCTTCCGTCGCCCCTCGAAATGCTCCCCGGGCGGCAGGAAAGACCGAGGCAGCTCCTCGAAATGACACAGTGATCGCGCGCTTCGACCAGCGCGTCCCAATCGATGGCCCGCCCGCTGCGTGGTAACCGTCCCCTGGCCCCGCATGCCCACGCGCCGCTCCCTCCCCATCTACGGCGGCGTCGACGGCGGGCCTCGGCCCGATGCGCGGGAGCAGGTCCGCAACGTCCTCGAGGCCGGGCTGGACCCCGTGGTGGTGGCCGAGCGCGTGGGCGCCAACGTCGACGCGCTCGTCGCCCAGTGGATGGCCTTCGACGGATCCGGCAACGCGAAGCCCGCGTGCTCGAGAGGGTGCAGCCATTGCTGCCATCAGCGGGTCGAGGTCACGGCGCCGGAGGTGTTTCTCCTGGCTCGATTCCTTCGAATCCGGCCAGACGCGAAGCGCGATGCTCGCGTTGCCGCGACGGCGAGCGCAGTGGAAGGCCTCGGCGGGCGCGCGTACCTCCGCAGGAAGGCGCCGTGCGCGCTGCTCGGCGAGGACGGAGCGTGCACCGTCTACCCTGCTCGCCCCATGGCGTGCCGACGGCACCATTCGACCGACGCGTCGGTGTGCGAAGCGACGCTGCGCGATCCGGCGAGCGAGGTGCTCGTCCCGGTGGCGCCGTCGCTCCAGTGGAACGTCTCGGCGCTGGTGCTCGGCTGGCTCGAGGGCCTGGCCCACGCCGGGCGTCCGCCTCATCACTACGAGCTCCACGCCGCCCTGCGACTCGCCCTCGACGATCCCGGAGCGGAGGCCCGGTTCCTCGCCGGCGAGGATCCCCTGCACCCGGCGCGCTCGCGGGACGCCGCGGAGCTTCCGGTCCATCTCGGCGTCGCCGGCCAGAGCGGAGAAGCGCGATAGCGCGTGTCACCTCGGCGGGAACGTCCGGTTCTGCGGATCGACGGGCGAGCTCGGCGTCTTCTGCGGCTCCTGCGGCGGCGCTCCTCCGTCCGGCGCGGGCGGCGGCTTGTTTGGCGGGGGAGGTGTGGTGTCGAGGTTCTGGTTGCGCGGATCGGTGGGCCCCGAGCGTGGAAGCTCGCGGGTGCATGGCTTGGGCGGCGCTTCGCCCGGATGCCCGGGTCCCGCGGGGGTGACCTCGGGACTTCCGTTGGTCACGGCGTTCTCCACCTTCTCGACGGCGCGTCCGATGGATCGCAGATCGGTGGCGCCCGCGAGGATGAAGGTCACGCTGTACGCGTGGGTGCCGACGACGGCCCAGTCGTTGGGAAGGGCGTACGGATCGGCGGCGATCGACTGCCCCCAGATGTAGCCGAGCTGGGTTCCGATGAGCAGGTCCGCTCCGCCGCCGTAGGAGCCGATGCCGAACGAGAGCGTCGCGGAGCTCGTGCGAGATTGCACGAGGTTGCCCACGGTCATCGTCGGCGAGAGGGCCGGCAGGGTGGTCAGGCTGGTGGACGCCCCGCCGAGGAGGCTGAAGCCCTTGGAGAGAAAGTACTCGCCTCCCACGGCCGCGTTGAACGCGACGACCTGCGGTATCGTGTAGTACGCACTGAACGGCGCGGTCGTCGCGGCCGTTCCCGTCAGGGTGGTCGTCGAACCGTTCACCGACGACTCGATCGACGCGACGGGCAGCTGGAGCGATCCGTCGACCTCCAGGACGAGCCGCTGCCACTCCGCGCCGGCGCCGAGGGAGAAGCGGATCGGTGTCGGCGCAACGAAGCTCCCCGTGCCGCTGCTCAGCGTCGCGTTGTCCGTGCCGGAGAGTCCGTACTCGCTGTGCAGGGTGGCGCTGTACTGGCCGAACACGTGGAGGCTGGGGACCTGCACGCTGGCCCCGAGCGTCACGTTGCCGCGGTGGTAGGCGGCTCCGAGGATGAGGGCGAGATCGATCGCATGCGCCGAGGTCCCTGCGCCGAGCGCCGATTGAACCGCGCCGCCGCTGGTGACGGACGTGATGCTCGTGCTGTCGAGCAGGAAGGACTCGGAGGTGTAGACCCCGTGCAGCGAGGCGCCGACGGCGAAGTCGTCGGAGAACGAGATGCTGTAGGTGGGCCCCGCCTGGAAGCGGTTCCACTGGAGCGCAAGCGACTGGGTCTGCGTCGTCGAGCCGGCCGGCGTATTGCCCGAGAAGGGCAGCGAAGGCAGGACGACGTCCTGGAACTCGGTCGTGCCGAAGCAGACGGCGAGCTTCTGCCGGCCGCTGTGCAGGCCGTTGTCGTTGGCCCCTTCGGCGGTCACGCCGTGGATCGTGAAGAAGAGGCAGAGCGTGGACGGGAAGATCCGGAAGTTGTTGCTGGAGATCGACGTCCCCCCCAGCGCGACGTCGCCGAACTGCGACGTGTCCACCGGCCCCGGCTGATGCCACCCGCTGAAGTGCGTCGACTGGAACGTGTAGAAGTTGACCGAGAACGCGAGCGAGTTGTCGTTGATGCGGACGATGGTGGCCGGGTTGAGGAACGGGGCCGAGCCGTCGCGCGACAGCGCCACGCCGGTGTTGCCCATGAGCGCGGAGCGACCGCCGGTGGGCGCGGAGAGCGCGTTGCCCTGGGCCCGTGCGTCCGTGGCGGCGAGGACGAGCGCAACGAGCACCAGCGCGGCGCTCTGCCACGAACGACGGCGACCTCGCTCCCTGGCTCTCCCCTTCATGGCCACTCCTTCCTGTAGCATCGCCAGCCGATGACCCCGCCGCGCGATCTCCGCGACATTCCCCACGAGCACGCCAGCCTCTCCTCGTTCACGCAACTCGAAGAGTGCACGTCTCTCGTCTACGTGCCACGCGACAAGGACGACCTCGCCCGCATCTTTGCCTGGGCGACGTGTGCGGGAGCACGCGTCACGTTCCGCGCCGGCGGTCACTCGTTCGACGATCAGTCGCTGGGCGACGATCTCGACCCGGATCCCCCGCCGCACGTGGTCGTCTCGATGACGAGCTTCGCCTCCATCGACGTCGATCCCAAGAACCGGCGGATGACCGTGGGCCCCGGCGCCACTTGGGGGGCGATCTTCGCGCTGCTCCAGCCGCTCGGCCTGGTGCCGTTCGTAACCGTGACGACGGAGCACGCGACCGCGGGCGGCACGCTGTCGGGAGATTGCCTGTCGCGCTTCTCGCCGATGTACGGCAAAGAGGGGCACCACATCGCTTCGTTCGAGCTGATGACCGTCGACGGCCAGCTTCACGTCTGTCCGCGGCCGGCGAACGGCGGGCCCGCGACGACGCTCGAGGAGCGCCTCTTCTACGGGGCCATCGGGGGCCTCGGTTACCTCGGGGCCGTGACCAGCATTACCTACGAGCTTCACCACGTCGGGCAGACCAACGGGCGCATCGGCGTCGAATCGTTCGTATTCGATTACACGACCTTCGGGGAGCTCGCGACCGAGCTGGTTCCCCTCGTGCGCAGTGCGGCCGCGAAGGAGCCCGGAGCGCCGCAATCGGTCTTCTCGGCCCTGTCGGCTCACGGCGGCAAGCAGAAGGCGATGATCATCCACTCGCGGTACACGACCTCGCCCGACCGGAACCGCATGCCCTGCCACGAGCCCTACACGACGCTCCGCCTCATCACGGAGTTTCTGCTGCGCGTGTCGTGGCTGACGGGCTGGGCGTGGGATCTCTTCTACCGGCTGCTGAAGGAGAAGACGCGCTACGTGGACGACCTCGACGGGTTCACGTTCATGATGGACGGCACCGTCCGCGCCAAGGACATCGCGACGAGCCTGGGGTTCGCGTGGAAGTCCATCCAGCAGACGTTCATCATCCCCGCTCAGTCCGACGTCCATGAATGGGAGTCGGCCGACCAGCGCCTGCTCGGCTTTCTGACGGCGTGCGACGCGCGCTTCCAGGCGGCCAAGGTAGAGGCCACGATGATGGACGTCCTCTTCATCCCGCGGGACGACAACTTCCTCATGTCGGCCAGCAACGGGATGGCGGGGTTCGCCGTGAGCTTCGCCTTCGAGACCAACAGCGAGCGCCGCCTCGCCACCATCGTGAAGTGCTTCGAGGAGCTGAGCGAGACGTGCTTCGAGGCCGGAGGCCGCGTGTACCTCGTGAAGAACGTGCGAGCGCCGAAGGCCACGCTCGCCAAGATGTACGGCAGCCGGCTGAAGGACTTCCTCGCCCTCAAGGCCCTCGTCGACCCGGGACGCATCCTCTCCAACGCCTTCCTGGAGCGCAATTTCGGCTGAGCGACGCTGGACCGAGGCGTGTACGTTCGATCTCGTGCAGGTCTTCGAGGGGGACTTCGGCGGCACGGCCCGCTTCGAGATCGTGCGCCGACTCGGTGCGGGCGGGATGGGGGTCGTCTACGAGGCGCTCGATCGCGAGCACGGCGCCCACGTCGCGCTGAAGACGCTCCGGAGCTTCGACGCCGGCACGATCCTCCACATCAAGCAGGAGTTTCGCGCTCTCGAAGGCCTGCAGCACCCGAACCTGGTGCAGCTGGGTGACCTCGTCGAGGAAGGCGGCCGGTGGTTTTTCACGATGGAGCTCGTGCGAGGCGTCGACTTTCTCTCCCACGTGCGGCCCCTCGGTTACAAGTCGGAGGACGAGCCGACCGCCACGGCGGCGGCCCACGTGCGAGCACGCGAGCCTCTCCCGGCCCTCGACGAAGGGCGCCTTCGGGCCGCGCTGGCGCAGCTCGCGAGGGGGCTGTCGGCGCTGCACTCGGCCGACAAGGTGCACCGGGACATCAAGCCGTCCAACATCCTCGTGACACCGAGCGGGCGTGTCGTGCTGCTCGACTTCGGGCTCGTCACCGACGCGGCGCCGCGACGCCTGACCACGGCCGACGCGCTCCTCGGCACCGTTGGCTACATGGCCCCGGAGCAAGCGAGGCTCGGCCGCGTCGGGGCCGAGGCCGACTGGTACGCGGTCGGCGTCCTGCTCTACTTCGCTCTGTGCGGGCGCCTTCCGTTCGAGGGCACGGCCACCGAGATCCTGATGCGCAAGCAGCGCGAGGCGCCGCCGTCGCCCGCCGCGGTGAGCCCGGACGTCCCCGCCGATCTCGATGCCCTCTGCGTCGAGCTCCTGGCAATCGCTCCCGAGACGCGTCCGAGCGCGGACGACGTCCTGCGCCGCCTCGCGCGGCACGGCGACAGAGCGAGGGCGTCGTGGGCTCCGCCGAGCACGGGACGCGCGTCGTTCGTGGGCCGCCGGGCGGAGCTCGCGCTCCTCGACGCGGCGTTCGCGGAGGCGCGCGCCGGTGCGATGGTCGTCCTGCGCGTCCTCGGCGAGTCGGGGGTGGGAAAGACGGCGCTCGTCCGGCGCTTCGGCGACGAGGCGGCCGCCGCGGGGGCGCTCGTGCTCTCCGGTCGCTGCACGGAGCGGGAGCTCGTGCCGTACAAGGCGGTCGACGGTGTCGTCGACGCTCTCAGCCAGCACCTGACGGGCCTGCCCCCCGACATCGCCGGGTCCCTGCTGCCCGACTCGGCGGTCCTTTTGCCGCAGCTCTTCCCCGTCCTCGGCCGGCTCGAGGCGCTCGCGGACCCGGATCCGGCCGACCGCGGCGCCGTCGAGCCGCGCGAGGCGCGGGCCCGGTCGTTCGCCGCGTTGAGGGAGCTACTCGGCAGTGTCGCGCGGGCGCAGCCGCTGGTCGTCGCGATCGACGATCTCCAGTGGGCGGACGCAGACAGCCTGACCCTCCTCGGCGAGATCGTGCGCCCACCGCAGGCGCCGTCGATGCTCCTCGTGTGCACGTCGCGCGCGGACACCGGTGAGCTGCCCTTCGCTTCGCGGGACGTGCGCCTGGCGCCGCTCGAGCGCGACGACGCGGTGGAGCTCGCGACGAACCTGTTGGCTCGCGCGGGGACGCCCACGGTGAAGAGCGCACGGTCCATCGCCGAGGAGGGAGGGGGTCACCCGCTCTTCATCGCGGAGCTCGCGAGGCACGCTCGCCGTTCCAGCGGCGGGGACGTGCACCTCGATGACGCGCTGTGGGCCCGCGTATCGCGGCTCGACGACCGCGCGCGCGCTCTCGTCGAGCTCATGGCCGTCGCCGGAGCCCCGGTGACGTTGACGATCGCCGCTCAGGCGACGGGAGAGACCGACCGCAGCGCGCTCGCTTCCCGTGTGGCGCTGCTCCGGGCCGAGAGCCTGCTTCGCACCGCGCGCGGCGGGGGGTCCGAGCGGGTGGAGGCCTACCACGATCGCGTCCGCGAGGCGGTGCTCGCGAGGCTCGACGAGAAGGCCCGCAGCGCCTGGCACGAGAAGCTCGCGACCGCGCTCCAGGCAGCCGGTGACGCCGATCCCGCGGCGCTCGCGCTCCACTGGCGCGGCGCCGGCGCTGCCGACAAGGCCGCGCACTTCACGCTCCTCGCCGCGCACGACGCGGCCGCCTCGCTCGCCTTCGAGCGGGCCGCCGCTCTCGCACGAACCGCGCTCGAGCTCCTTCCGCGAGCGCACCCCGACGGATTCCGCGCGCACGTCCTCGCGGGGGACGCGCTCGCCAACGCGGGCCGAGGCCCGGACGCCGCGTTCCACTACCTCGCCGCCGCGTCGGATGCCCGGGCGGAGGAGGAGGCCGTGGACCTCCGTCGTCGCGCGGCCGAGCAGCTCTTGCGCAGCGGGCACATCGACGAAGGCCTCGACGCGATGGACGACGTGCTCCGCGCCGTGGGGCTGCGCCTGCCGCGGACCCCGCGCCTCGCCATGGCCTCGCTCCTCTGGAACAAGGCGCGCCTCGTCGTCCGCGGTCGGCGCTTCGCGCTCCGCAGCGCCGACGCCATTCCGCCCCTCGAGCTGAGGCGCGTCGACGCCTGCTGGTCGGTCACCCTGGGGCTGTCGCTCGTCGACATCGTACGGGCCGCCGACTTCCAGTCGAGGACTCTTCGTCTCGCGCTCGACGCCGGTGAGCCGGGGCGCCTCGCCCGGAGCCTGGCCATGGCCTCGGGCTTCGCGACCCACGAGGGAGGCGCGGCTCACCGCAGGGCACCCGAGCTTCTGCGCGAGGCCGAGCTCCTGGCCGCAGTGCACCACGATCCCTACGCCTCGGCGTGGCTGCCCTTCGCGCGCGCGACGGCCGCCTTCGGCGAGGGCCGCTGGCGTGAGTGCGTCGCGCGTTGCGACGAGGCGAGAGCGCGCTTCCGGGCAGACTGCACCAACGTGTCCTGGGAGCTGGCGAGCACGCAGGCATTTGCGCTCTACGCGCTCGGCTTCCTCGGCGAGCTACGCGAGCTGGGACACCGGGTGGAGGCCGCGCATCGCGACGCGATCGAGCGAGGAGACCTCTACGCGGCGATGAACGTGCAGACCGGATCGTCCCACTACGTCCGCCTCGCCGCGGACGACGACGGCGCGAGCCGCAGGGAGTCGAGCGAGGCGCTTCGAGCGTGGTCGAGGCGAGGGTTTCACCAGCAGCACCTGCTCGATCTCTTCACGCAGACGGAGACGGACCTCTACGTCGGCGACATGCACGGCGCCCACGCGCGGGTCCGCGCGCGCTGGGCCGACGTCGAGGGGTCGCAGCTTCTCCTCACGCGGATGAACCGCGCCATCATGTTCGATCTCGCGGCGCGGACGGAGCTCGGCGCCGCCCGGCTCGTCCAGGGAGCGCGCCGGCGCGTGCTCTTGCTGTCGGCCGAGCGCTCCGCGCGCGCCATCGAGCGCCTCGGGATGCGTTGGTCCTCGGCGATGGCTCGCCTGCTCCGTGCGGGCGTGTCGGCGCTCGGCAGCCCACCGGAGGAGGCCGCGGGGACGTACGCGTCGGCGGCGAGGTCCCTCGACGCCGAGGGCATGAAGCTCCACGCGGCCGCGGCCCGCATGCGCGCCGGGGTGCTCGATCCGCGGAGGCGCGACGACGCGGCCCGCGCCCGGACGCGCTTCGACGAGGAAGAGGTGCGCGTGCCGGAGCGCTTCGCGACGATGCTCGCGCCGTGACGGCGCCTGGCGGCCTCAGGGCGGCGAACCGCGAACGAGGGCATGCACGCGCTCCTGCAAGGTCGCCGGCGGCTCGGGCGGCAGCGCGGAATCGGGCGCCGTGAGCGCCATCACGGGGTGCGTCGACTCGAAGAGCGTCCACTCGCCGGAGACCCCTGCGACGCGCGCGTCCGGGGCCATGGCCCTCTCGACCAGCGTCGCGAGCTCAGGGTCGCGGTCCTGCACGAGGGCGTAGCGAAAGCGGTCGAAATCGACGGCGGGACGCAGCGATGTCGGGTCCGCGTAGAGCCGGAGCAAAGTATCGTTCCACTGGGAGCGCTGCGCGACGACGACCGGCGCGATGGGGTATTCGGCGAAGGAGAACGCGAGCCTCCCGCCGCGCTCGGCGAGGACCCGGTTGCCAGCGCCCGCCGGCTCGAAGAGGAGCGTCTTGTCGCGCTTGCCGACGTGGAGCACGTCGACCGCGCTCGCCGGCTCCATGCGCGCGTAGAGCGCGTCGAGCTGCCCGTGGTCGGCGCTCGCCGCCGCGAACTGGGGCCAGACGACGTAGAGCGTCGCCAGCGGCACCGCGGCCATCGCGACCCTGGCGAGGACGTGGGGCCGGCTCGGCGCCGCGGCGAGCACGGCGACCGCGAAGGCCGGCGCGAGGAAGCGCACATAGAGAAACGCGCCGAAGTTCACGGAGTACGGCGCCGCCAGATAACCGAGGAAGAGCCCCGCGGCGACGAAGGCGTAACGGCGGGCATGGGGCTCCGCCTCGTGCCGGCGGGCGCGCAGGACGACGCCGAGAACGCCGAGCATCACCGCCGGCGCGAGCAGGGCCAGATCGGTCGACAAGCCATGCGCGCCGGTCAAGAGGCGCGGGAGAGAGGAGAGCTTGGTCGCCATCGAGTGCCAGAGGACGTGCTGCTCGAAGAGCCGGGCCAGCGGCGTTTCGATCGAGCGCTCGCGGACGATCTCGAGCGCCGAGAGCGCCGCCACGACCGCCACCGGGGCGAGCCGCGCGAGGGTCCCCCGGTCGGGCCGACGGGTGGCGGCCAGGACGACGATGGCGCCCGCGAGGGCGAGGGCGCTCGTCTCGTGCGCGAGAAAGAGGAGCACGGCAAGCGCGCAGGCCATCGCGGCGCCGCGCGCGGACCTGGCCTGGGGGCGGTCGACCAGCGGCAGCGCCAGAAGAAAGAGCGCGAGGCCGAGCATGTTGGCCACGAACCCCCAGAAGAAGGTCCACCCGAGGACGACGGGCGCCAGCGTCAGCGCCGCCCACGGGGTGCGGCCGAGGTGCGTGGCGAGCCGCCCTGCGCTCCCGAGCGTCAGCACCACGATGGCGGCCACGACGAGCTTGCACGCGAAGTCCGTCGGGAAGACGAACGCGAGCGGATACGCGACCAAGTAAAAGAGCTGATTGGCGTGCCCCAGGTTGGTCACGTAGAGCCCCGGAGGCGCCCACGCCGCGTCGCCGTAGTGCCGCAGCAGCGCGACCATGCCCTCGTGCAATGGCAGGTCCGTCATCGGCGGATAGCGCGCGGCGACGACCGGCACGGCCAGCGCGAGCCCTCCGAGCCACGGAACCAGGCGGTCGAAGCGCGAGGGGTTCAGGACAGCCACGGTAGCCTGTCCCGGGACACCCTCGGAACTGTCCAGGACAGAGGCAACCGACCGCAAGTCCGCGAACTCCCTCGGTCCGCCCGGCGGAACACGTGTTGCTCCAGGCGCGCGCATGCGATGCCTCCCCACTCCGTTCGCCCTCGTTGCCTTCCTCGCGCCGCTCGTCGCGTTCTGCGCATCCAGCGCGTGCAGCCCGGCCCTCCAGCCTCCCGGTACGGGCGGAACGCCCTTCGCGGACGACGCGAGCGCTCTCGCTTCGTTCGACTACGACGGAGGATGGGGCGACGACGGGGGCGACACCGAGCCTGCGTGGGACGCCGGTCCAGAGCTCGGCGTCGACGCCGTCTCACCGCTCATGCCGGGCGACGGCGGCGTGCCGGACACCGGGTCGCCCGTCGACGCCGAGGTCGACGCAGGCTGCACCCAGCCCCTCGGAGCCGGTGACCTCGTCATCGACGAGCTGATGATCGAGTCGGTCGCCGGCGCGGGCGATGACGGCGAATGGCTCGAGGTCGCGAGCACGGCGGCGTGCGCGGTCAACCTCGGTGGCCTCCACGGCGAGTGCCCCGTGGGCGCCAAGGTCTACAGCTTCGACGTCCTCGACGACCTGTGGATCCCGCCCGGGGGGACGTTCCTCATCGCGGATTCGACGGACCCTGCGGTCAACCACTACCTGCCGGGGCTGGTGATCCCGTGGGGGGGCCATCCGGGCGACGTGCTGCGGAACCTCGGGGGAACGGTCACATTGAGCGACGGGGACGTCCTCATCGTCTCCCTGACGTGGCCCTCGCTGAAGCCGGTCGTCGGGACGACGGTCGAGCTCCCCGCCGACTGCCCCGTCGTGGACGCCGACGACTTCGGCGAGTGGCAGACGGCGACCGCGTCGTGGTTCCCGGGCTTCTTCGGCACGCCGAACGCCCCCAACACGGACGTCCCGTGTCCCTGACGCCGCCAGCGCGACTGGATATCGCGCGTCGGCGCGAGCGATGCCATGCTCCCCGTCATGTCGCTCCTCAGCTCGCGAAAGCTCGCCGTCCCCGGCCCGGCCGAGACCCTCCCCGGCCGCTCGGAAAAGCTCGTGGTGGCCCCGACGCACGCCGTCCTCGGCACCCCGATGCAGGCCCCGTTCCCCCCCCCGATGCGCCTCGCCCTGTTCGCGATGGGCTGCTTCTGGGGTGTCGAGAAGAAGTTCTGGCAGGTCCCCGGTGTCTACTCGACCCAGGTCGGCTACGCGGGGGGGCACACGCCCAATCCGACGTACCGCGAGGTGTGCTCGGGGGAGACGGCGCACGCCGAGGTCGTGCGCGTCGTCTTCGACCCGACCAAGGTC
The DNA here is from genome assembly GCA_036501935.1 of Polyangiaceae bacterium. Lineage (GTDB taxonomy): Bacteria > Myxococcota_A > Polyangia > Polyangiales > Polyangiaceae > Palsa-1150. The sequence goes on from DASXZL010000042.1 coordinate 50,457, forward strand.
TCGTTCGAGGAGCTTCTCCGCGTCTTCTGGGAGAACCACGACCCCACGCAGGGGATGCGCCAGGGCAACGACGCGGGTACGCAGTACCGCTCGGCGATCTACGTGTACGACGACGAGCAGCGCGCCCTCGCCGAGGCTTCGCGACGAGCCTACGAAGCGCGCCTGAAAGAGGCGGGGTACGGCGCGATCACGACCGAGATCGCGCCCGCCGGGGAGTTCTATTTCGCGGAGGACTACCATCAGCAGTACCTCGCCAAGAACCCGGACGGTTACTGCGGGATCGGCGGAACGGGGGTGACCTGTCCTGTTGGACTCGTCAAATCCGTGTAACCTTCTCTTTCGAGGAGCGTCTTTCCATGATGATGCGCAAACTCCTGCCCAGCCTCGTCGCCGTCAGCCTCGTGCTCGCCTCGGGGTTCGCGGCCGCGGGTGATCCGAAAACGGCCCTCGGTAAGTGGATGGTGCCGAACATGGGGACCGCGTTCTCGGGCGCCGATGGCGACAACCCCGACTTCGACAAGCTCTCGAAGAGCCTCACCTGCCTCATCAAGAACGAGCCGCCGGCGGCGACGTACGGAAAGTGGGACGGATTTCTCAAGCAGGCGTCGACGGCGGTCGCCGCGAAGGACAAGAAAGCCCTGAAGGCCAGCTGCAAGGGCTGCCACGACGCCCACAAACAGGCGTACATCGCCGACACCGCAGTCCCCGCGACGCCGCCGTCCTGCCCCTGACCGCCCCTGACCGCTCTTGACGCTGGCCGGCGCGCGGGGCCGGCTCCTCCGGGACAGCTTGGCGATCGTCCCCCTCCTGCGATAAGCAGGTCCGCCATGAGGACCCCGCCCGCCCTGCTCCTGCTGGCCCTCGCCGCCCCGCTCCTGGGTGCCGTCGCCTGCGAGGACAAGAAACCGTCGTCCGATGCGCCGCGCGCCGATACGGACGCGGGCACCGACAAGTACGCGAGCGCCGATCCGAAGCTCGAGAAGGCCATGAAGGCGGCAGCGGCCGCGGCGGCTTCCGCTTCGGCGGCCGAGTCGTCCGGGGCTCCTCCCGCGGGCATCTTCGAGACGGGCGTCATCGACCAGCGACACCCGAAGGGCACGCCCACCCGCGTCGACATGGTCACCGACGGAGCCGATCCCAAGATCTCCTTCGCCGCGGCGCGCGGCGACGCCGGCTCCGACTCCGCGCGCACCTCGTCGTACGGACCGGCCATTCTCGAGCTGGCCATCGAGCTCGGCCCGCGCGTCGCGATGCCCACCGTCGATTTCGGGATGGTGCTCGGCCCCGGGAAGAAGGAGGAGGGCGGCGCGGACTGGCTGGTCGCCACGGTGGTGAAGACGAGCCCCGCCAAGCAGCAGATGGCCCAGCTGCCGCCTGGGCTGGACAAGGACATCGCGTCGCTTCAAGGCACGGAGATCCGCGTCAAGGTGACGCCGGACGGACGGGAGAGCGACGTGCTGATGGAGCTCAGCAAGACCGCCAAGGCCGAGCTCGCGCGCGTGGCGCAGAACGCGGCGGAGGCCCTCGTGTTCGCCACGGTCCCGCTTCCGCCGAAGCCGTGCGGCGTCGGGGGGCAATGGATCGCCGAGACGCGGATGCCCCTTTCGGGCCTCGACGTGCTGGCCTACCGCGCCTACCGCGTGAAGAGCATCGACGGCGACCGTGTCCACCTGACCCTGGACGTGAAGGCCTACGCCGGGAGCCACGACGTCAACATCGAGGGCGTGCCGAAGGGTGCCACGTTCGAGCAGTTCGAGGCCCAGTCCCAGGGGGAGCTCGAGCTCGTCCGGGGCGAGTCGCTGGCCCGGAAGTCGGACGTTCAGCAGCGCATCGTGATGGTGTTCGCGGGCCCGGGCGGGATTCAGCTGCCGCAGCAGCAGGGGCAGGCACCTGGAAACATGATGACCGCCCAGATCTCCAGCCAGGCCACGTTCGTCCGCGGCGACGACCTGCGCGAGGCGATGAAGAAGCCCTGAGCCCGCTGTCCTACCTCGGCGCCTCTTGAACCCGGGGCGAACCTGGGGCGGACACGCGCCGCGTGAGGCAGCTTGGAAACGCCGAGCGGGCAGGCCGCGGGAGCGCTGGAAAGAAGGCGGTAGAAAGCGCGTCGAGGTACACTTCCCAGGAGAGTCGGGCGCACATGAAGATTACCTGTCAGTCCTGCCAGTCGAAGTACAACGTCGCGGACGAGAAGGTCGAAGGAAAGATCGTCAAGATTCGCTGCCGCAAGTGCGGCGCGACGATCGTCGTCAACGGGACGGGCGGGGCGGCCACGAACGGAGCTGGCGGAGCGGACACGACGGCGCAGCAAGGCGCGGTCGGGGGCGACGCCCAGTGGCACGTGAACGTGGGCGACAACGACCAGCGAACGCTGACGCTCAGCGAGCTCGTGGACGCCTACAACTCGGGCGTCGTGACGCAGGAAACGTTCATCTGGTGCGACGGGATGGACGACTGGCGGCCCCTCGCGGAGGTGGACGTGGTGGTGAGCGCGCTGCACGCCAGCGCGAACCAGATCGCCCTCGGGACGCCGGGCGCGTTCGAGCCGCAGGGTCCCGCGGCGTACGAAGGTCAGGCCGCGGCGGCACCCGCCTACGAGCCCCCGCCGGCGGCCCAGGCGCCTGCGTACGAGGCCCCTGCGGCCTATGCGGCGCCCGCCCCGGAGCCCAAACGCGCGGCGGTCGCCAAGCGGGAGGCCCGCGCCCGGGATCTCTTCGCGACCAACGCGGGCGAAGAGCTCCACACGAGCGCTCCGGCGGCTCCCCACGGGGTGGTCCCGGCGGGCGACGGTGGGCTCACGGGCCAGCGAAACGAGAACTCGGTCCTCTTCTCGCTGGCGGTGCTGACGAAGGACTCGGACGGGCGTCCGCCGACCGTGCCGCCGACGGCGAACAAGGAGGACTCGGGTCTCATCGACCTGAAGGCCCTCGCGCAAAAGGCCGAGTCGATGCGCCCGATGGCGATGGGCGACGGGGACGTGTTTCACGCGCCTCTCGGCTTCAGTCCGCCTCCGCTCGGGGCCCCCGTCGGGGCGCTCTCCTCGGGGTCCGATGCGCAGCCGAAGAGCAAGCTCCCGCTCCTCATCGGCGGGGGCGCCGGGGTGCTCGTGCTCCTCGTGCTGGGCATCGTGATCGGCGTACGCATCGGCGGGTCCGGGCCGGCCCCGGTGCCGACCGTCGTGGCGGCGACGGCGACGACGCCGACCGTCGAGCCGTCGGCGACCGCTGCGCCGACCGTGACCGAAACGGCCGCCAGCGCCGCGCCCTCCGCGACCGTCGCGGCCACGAGCCCGAAGAAGGCGGGGCCCGGCACCTGGCACCCGGGCCCATCGACGGTCAAGCCCGCCAGCGGGAGCAGCGGGGGCGGAAGCAGCGGCGGCGCGACGACGCCGACACCGACGCCCAAGAAGAGCGGCGGCGACTGCGGCTGCAACGGCGACCTCATGTGCCTGATGAAGTGCTCGACCCACTAGCGTTCGAACATGCGGGGACGCCCGGGCGTTGATCGAGCGAGGGTCTCGCCTTTGAAGCGCGCCGTAGCGGTGTCGTTCATCCTGGGTTCGTTCGTCTGCTGTGCGCGCGCCGCGGTCGTCACCGGCGCCTCCACGCCGCCCCCAAGGCCTCCCCCGGCGCCCACCGTCGATGCCGCGCTCCGGGAGACCGAGGATCCGGACGCCGCCTTGCGGGCTGCGATCGACGCCGCCGAAGAGCCGGACGCGACGCTCCCGTTCGACGATCCGATGGCGCTCCACCTCGACTCGCCGGAAGCCCTGCGGGCCCTGATGGGGGAGGCGGCGTCCGTCCCCTTCCCGGTCGGCGGCGGAGCCTGGCACTTCTCGCAGGGCAACCGCGCCATCGCTCGCCACGCCATCGGGTCGAGAGCGTGCCTGGAGGGACTGCGGAACGTGGTGCTCCAGACGCCGGAGCAACGGGCGCGCTGCGGCGCCGACGGGATGGTGCCCGTGTGGGAACGGGGCGGGGGGATCGATACGGCGCGCTACTGCATCGATCTCTTCGAGTTCCCCGACAAGGCGTGCGAGCTGCCGTTCGTCTTCATCACGCCGGTCCAGGCGGTGCGGGTCTGCCACGCGCAGGGCAAGCGCCTCTGCACGCAGGACGAGTGGAACCTCGCGTGCCGGGGCGATCCCGCGGGCGGCGCTGACCGCGTCTACGCCTACGGCGACGAGCTCGACCTCACGATCTGCAACACGAACAAATCGCGCGCCACGGGCCCCGCGTGCGACATCTCGAACTACGAGAGGCTGTGGTCGACGTGCGGCACGAACACCGAGCCCTCGGGCGCCTTCCCGCGCTGCCGGTCACGCTTCGGCGTCTTCGATCAGCACGGCAACGTCGCGGAGATCATGACGCGCTTCGAGCCGGCGGACGGAAAGATGTACACGCAGCTGAAAGGGAGCGCGTTCTTCTACGTGGACGTCGCCAAGAAGCCGACCGATCCGGGGGGCTACTGGACCAAGTACCCCGACCAGTGCAACTTCGATCCGCGGTGGCACGTGGAGAAGCTCGAAGAGTCGACCCACATGAACTACCACCTCGGATTTCGCTGCTGCAAGACGGTGGGCACGGGGGACGGCGGCCGCGACTGACGCGCCGTCCCCGTGCGGCGCGCTCAATGCGTCTTGCCGCGGATGCCTTCGCCCGGGAGGGTCATCAGCGACGCGCCCGAGCGCGCGAGGATGGGCTCGAAGAGGTCGGCGAGGTCGCGGTCGTAGGCGATCTCGAGGGTCGAGATGATGCCGTCCGCGAGGATCGAGCGGCTGTAGTAGAAGCGCCCGCCGTCCCGCCCGCGAACGATCCAGGTGTTCACGGCGAGGGTCTTGAACGTGATGCCCTCGCGGCGAGTCCAGTCGCCGTAGAGCTGCTGCACCGTCATGGGGGGGTTGTCGAACATGGCCCACGCGCGAACGCGCGCCTTCGAGCCGTACTCGAACGGCTGACCGCGGCCGTCCGCGTCCCCGGCCTTCTTGACGAAGAAGGTCGGAAGGTCGACCGAGAAGCCGTACTTGTGGTTCACGTAGCGCTCGTACGTGGGGCACTCGATGGCGCCGGGCGTCGCGCAGGCGGGCGTCCCGGACGTCGCCGAGTCGGCCGCCGCCGAGGTGGGCAGGACGGCCCCGGCGAGGACGAGGGCGAACGCGGAGCGGCGGCGCATGGCAAGCCGACGCTAGCCCGCCGTGGCCTCAGGCGCCCAGAAAGCGGCGAAGCATCTCGTCGGAGAGCACGCAGGCGAAGAAGGCGACGCTGACCCACGCGTTGACGTCGAAGAAGGCCCGGTCGATGGCGCCGAGGCCCCGGCGGCGAACGAGGGCGTGCTCGTAGACGAGCAGCGCCGCGGCGGTGGCGACGGCGACCGCGTACGCAGGCCCGCGGTGCAGGACGAGGCCGCAGCCCGCGAGCGCGAGCACGGTCACGACGTGGGACGACGCGCTGATGGCCATGGCCCTACGCGTCCCGAAGCGGGCCGGGATGGAGTGGAGGCCGGCGTCGCGATCGAAGCTCTCGTCCTGCAGCGAGTAGAGGATGTCGAAGCCGAGCAGCCAGCTGACCACCGCCACCATGAGCAGCACGATGCCCAGGCCGGGCGCCGCCCCCATGGCCAGCCACGCGCCGCCGGGGGCGAGAGCCAGGGCGACACCGAGCCAGGCGTGCGCTCCCCAGGTGAACCGCTTGGCGTAGGAGTAGCCGAGGAGCACGAGGAGGACGGCCGGCGCGAGGACGCCTGGCCAGAACCCGAGCGTGGCGGCGACGGCGAGGAACGCGAGACCCGACAGCGCTGCCAGCGCCAGGGCTTCGCCGGCGCGGACGGCGCCGGACGGCACGTGTCGGCTGCGGGTCCGGGGGTTGCGGGCGTCGATGTGGCGATCGGCCCAGCGGTTGAAGGCCATGGCGCTGGTGCGCGCGCAGACCATGCACGCGAGCATCGCGGCGAGACGCCAGAGCGTGAAGGGGGCGTGCGGCTGCGCCAGCGAGAGCACGACGGCGCTCGCCGCGAACGGGAGCGCGAACACCGTGTGCGCGAAGGCGACCATCGAGCCGTAGGTACGGATGCGCGAGGCGGCGGTCATGGGGTCTCCTGGGTGCGGCGGACGATCCAGCGACGCGGTGCACGCACCTGGCGGAGCACGAAGGCGTCCGGCGCGTCGCCAGCGTCCCCGTCGATGGCGAAGAGACCCGGTCGCGCGCCCGGAGCCACGCGTCCGACGTCGGCGCGGCCGAGCGCCAGGGCTCCACCCCAGGTGGCCATGCGCAGGAGCTCGCGTGCGGGGACCGTGGAGAAGCGATCGGCCAGCGCGCGCGCCTCGGCGAGGACGTCGAGCGACGCGTTGGAGGCGAGCGAGTCGGTGCCGAGGGCCGGGGAAAGCCCGGCGGCGCGGATGGCGAGCAGCGGCGGAAGGCGCGTCTCGATGAAGAGGTTCGAGCGAGGGCAGAGGACCACGGGGCTCCCTCGCCGGGCGACGAGGTCGAGCTCGTCGGGGCGGGCGTCCGTGAGATGGACGGCGAGGACGTGGGGGCCGAGGGCGCCCAGCTCGTCGGCGAACGCGATGGGGGGCGCGCCCGGCCATTCGAGCAAGTCGCGCCGCAGCTTGAGGCGCGACTCGTACCAGTCGGCGACGGGGCCGTCGCCGTGCTCGAGGAACCGGCGCTCGGCGGGGTGCTCGGCGAGATGCACGCTGGTGCGCAGACCGCGCTCGCGGGCCTCGCGAAAGAGCCTTCGCACGAGGTCCGCATGCGTCGTGTAGAGCGTGTGGGCCGTGGGAGCGTAGGCAAGCTCGCGGGTCGGCCACGCGCCGACGTTCTCTTCGACGAGGCGGGCGAGGTCGATGGCCCGACGTTCCGCCCCTTCGCGCTCGACCCCGAAGACCTCGTGAAAGATGCACCCGACGAAACCGCGCCGCGCCAGCGTGGAGACCGCGGCGAGCGAGTTCGTCACTTCACCCACCGCGACCGTGCCGTACGCCGCGAGCTCGTCCACCGCCTTGTGGATGGCCTCGAGGTCCTCCTCCGGCCGCAGCTCCGCGCGCGCGCCGATCAGCTGCTCGACCCAGGGAACGAACCCTGCCCCTCCCGGTGCCCGGCCCCGCAGCGCGCTGAGCTCGAGGTGCGTGTGAGCGTTGACGAGGCCGGGGAGGACGACTCCGCGGACCCGCTCCACCGCGGCGCCCGCGTGACGTGGAAGCACGGTCCCGGCCGGGCCGACCTCGACGACCGTCCCCGTCTCGTCGACGACCACGGCGCCGTCGCGGAGGGTCTCCGCGTCCCCCGTGACGATGGCGTCGGCGTGCACGGCGCGCATCGCGGGTCCTCAGGCGGGGGGCGTCAGCCAGTCGTAGTGGACGTTTCGGCGCGTGGCCTTGAAGCCGGCCGCGCGGATGCGCTTCTCCATCGCGTCGGCGTTCATGCAGAAGGTCGTCCCCGCGCTCGAGACCACGTTCTCCTCGAACATCACGCTCCCGAAATCGTCGGCGCCGAATCGCAGCGCGACCTGGCCCACCTCGGGCCCCTGCGTGACCCAGGATGCGCCCACGTGGTCGACGTTGTCGAGGAGCAGGCGCGCCACGGCCTGCTGTCGCAAATAGAGGACGGTGCCGTGCTCGCCGGGCTCGATCCGCGTCCCGCGCTCGTGCTGGAAGTCCCAGCAGAAGAAGGCCGTGAAGCCACCGGTCTCGTCCTGCAGATCGCGGATCTTCACGAGGTGGTTGATGCGGTCGCGCACCGTGTCGACGGTGCCGTACATCATCGTCGCGCTGGAGCGGAGGCCCATCTGGTGCGCCACGCGCATGACGCCGAGCCACTCGTCGCTCGTGCACTTGGCCTTCGCGATGGTGCGGCGCACGCGGTCGACGAGGATCTCGGCGCCTCCGCCCGGCACGCTGTCGAGCCCTGCGGCGTGCAATCGCTCGAGGACGCCGCGCACGGTGAGCCCTTCGAGACGCGCGATGTGCAGGATCTCCTCCGGCGAGAGCGCGTGAAGACCGAGCCGGTACTCGCGCTTCATCCAGCGGAAGAGGTCCTCGTACCACTCGATGCGGAGCTCCGGATGAAGGCCGCCCTGGAGCAGGATCTGCACGCCTCCCGCGTCGACGACCTCTTGAAGCTTCTTTCCGAGCTCCGCCCGCGAGAGCACGTAACCCTCGGGATGACCGGGCGGCCGGTAGAAGGCGCAGAAGCGGCAGCTCGTCGTGCAGACGTTGGTGTAGTTCACGTTGCGGTCGACGATGTAGGTCACGACGTCGTGCGGGTGCTTGCGTCGCCGGACGGCGTCGGAGGCCAGGCCCAGATCGAAGAGCGAGGCGTCGGTGACGAGGCGCTCGCCCTCCGCTGCGCTGAGGCGCTGCCCTTCCGCCGCACGCGCGAGCAGTCCGTCGAGCGAGGGCGCCGGAGCCGGTCGACGCGCGGCATCGCCGTCGTCGTCGAAGAAACGCACGCGCGTGCGCGGCAGCAGGCCGGCGCTCGCCGCGTCATCGTAGAAGCGCTCGAGGCCGCGCCGCTCCTCGTCGCCCAGGTCGTAGCGGATGGCGTCGCGCAAGTACGCTCGGAGGGAGGCGGGGGACAAGCCGGTGCGCCCGGCGTGCTCGTCGGCGATGGCGTCGCGGCGATCGAGGCCCGAGAGGCGGGCCCGCTCGAGGAGTCGTTCGTCGGCCGCCGAGAGGGCGCCGGGCCGGCCGCACCAGGCCGCGAAGACGAAAGGCAGCCCCGTGTGCTCCCACCAGGCGAGCCCGAGGTCGAGCACATAGGGGAAGCGGCCTTCGATCTCGAGCGCCGGATCTCCGATGACGAGCGCGCCGCGCGATCCACCCACGTGGGCGATGGCTTCGCGCGCCGCGCACCCCACGAGGCGCGGCTCCCGTCCCCCGCGTCGTGCCCGGAGCAGGAGTCGCGCGAGGACGACGCTCGTGCGCGAGGACAGGTCGACCGCCAGCTCTTCGATCTCCTCGATCGGACGCTCCGCCACGAGGACGACGCTTCGCACCGCGCCTCGCGCGCCGATCGCTCCGCCGCGGACGAGGCGGAGCTCGCCGATCGTCGCGGCCGCAGCCACGGGCATGAGCGCGACGTCCGCTTCGTCCTCCGCGATGCGGCGCGACACCTCGGCGGGAGACGCGCAGTCGAGCCGTACGCGCGCGCTGGCCGGCTCCCGGTCGAGGCCGTCGTAGAGGGGTCGTGCGTTGAGGTAGCCGACCGCGGCGACGCGGAGTCGGTCGTCGGTCACGGGAGCACCTCGAGGTGCTTCGATGCCTTGCGCTCGCGCACCTTGAACGCCGCCTCGGGCAGGGCGGCGCGCGGGTGCTCGCGGACGACGCGGTAGAGCGTGTCCCGCTCCACGGGGACGCGGCCCGCCTCCTGGATGAGCCGGACGAGCTGCTCGGCGGTGAGCGCGCCGGGCGAGCGCGACCCGGCGGCCCGGTAGATGGTCTCGTGCACGATGGTGCCGTCGAGATCGTCGGCGCCGAAGCGGAGCGCGATCTGGGCGACCTCCGGCGTCATGCTCACCCAGTACGCTTTCATGTGCGGCACGTTGTCGAGGAGGAGCCTCGAGACCGCGACGGTGCGGAGCGCGTCGATGGCCGTCGGCGCGGGCAGGTTCTTCATGCCGTTGCCGTCCGGGTGGAACGCGAGCGGGATGAAGGCCTGGAGTCCCTCGGTCTCGTCCTGCAGAGCGCGGAGGCGGAGCAAGTGGTCGACCCTGTGCTCGAAGGTCTCGATGTGCCCGTAGAGCATCGTGGCGTTGGTCCGGATGCCCAGCGCGTGGGCAGCGCGGTGCACCTCGAGCCACTGGTCCGCCGTGGCCTTGTCGTGCGAGATGCGCGATCGCACCTCGGGGTGGAAGATCTCGGCGCCTCCCCCGGGCAAGCTGTCGAGCCCGGCGGTGCGCAGCCGCTCGAGCACCTCGCGGTGGGTCATCCCGTAGTGCTCGGCGAAGAAGTGGATCTCCACGGCGGTGAAGCACTTCATGTGAATGTCCGGCTTGATGCGCTTGAAGCCGGCGAGGAGCTCCTCGTAATAGGAGAATGGCAGCCCGGGGTGGAGTCCGTTGACGATGTGGATCTCGCTCGGCGGGTCGTCCATCCGCGCCTCGAGCTCGCGCCACGCCTCCTCGGCGCGCATCGTGTGGGCGCCCGGGGCTCCCTCTTCCAGCTTGGCGAAAGAGCAGAAGAGGCACGAGGCGACGCAGACGTTGGTCACCTCGATGCGCATGTTCCGGTTGAAGTAGGTGCGGTCGCCGTGCAGGCGCTCGCGGACCGCGTTGGCGAGCTGGCCGACCGCGACCACGTCGGGATGACGGAAGAGCGCGACGCCGTCCTCGAAGGACAGCCGTTCACCGCGCTCCATCTTCTGTCGGACCGCCTCGAGCGTCATGTCGTCTCCTCCTGGTCGAATCGCGGCGTGCGGCCTGCGCGTCGCACGAACCCTTCCAGCTCCTTGCGCTTCACCAGCTCGGCCGCCTCGAGGCGCGACTTCTTGCCGACGACGCCGAGCTTCTCGCCCTCGGCCATCGGCAACCCGCGCTTGTTGGCGATGAGCCCCGCCAGCTCGTTGGCGCCGAACCCGAGCGCCACCTGAGCGAGCTCGAGCCCCGATCGTGTCCAGTCGACTCGGACGCGGGCGCCGCGTGGTCCCGTGATGCGAGCAATGGCCACTTGCCGGAGCAGCTCGAGCCCTGTGACCTCGCCTTCCGGACGCGGAAGGACGACGACCGCATCCCCGTCGTCGGCGGGCGCCTGGGTGTAGATGCGCACGTCCTCGCCCACCTCGGCCTCGCGCACGCGGTCGGCCAGCGCGCCGAGCGCGAGAAGATCCGCGTGATGCAGCCGCTCGACGTCGCACTCCTCGACGCGACCGGCGCGTCGTGCGGCGAGGACTGCGGAGAGGCCGGCCGCGTCGATGGCCTGATCGACGAGGGCGCTCACGGCGACCCCCAGCGCCGGAGCAGGCCGTGCTCGAAGCCTAGGTGATCGAGGAGGCGTCCGACGACCGTGTCGATGGCGTCGTCGAGCGTCTGCGGCTTCGCATAGAAGGAGGGCATGGCCGGCAGGACGACGGCTCCCAGCCGGGCCAGCTGCGTGAGGTTCTCGAGGTGAACGAGCCCCAGGGGCGTCTCCCGCGGCACGACGACGAGGGTGCGCCGCTCTTTCAGCATGACGTCCGCCGCCCGCGTGAGGAGCGTGTCGGAGATGCCGTGAGCGATGCGCGCGGCCGTGCCCATCGAGCAGGGGACGACGGCCATCGCGTGCCATCCGGCGCTGCCGCTCGCGAAGGGCGCCTTGTAGTCGCGCACTCCCCACACGGGGAAGCCGAGATCCTCGCGCAGGTCGCCGCCGCACTCCAGCGCCCAGACCTCCGGCGCCGTCTGCGAGAGACAGACGCCGACCTCCACGTCATCCCGGTTCTTCAGTACCTGCAGCAGGCGACGCGCGTAAGGGGCGCCGCTCGCCCCGGTGATGCCGACGACGATCTTTCTCTTCACGGGGCCACCTCCGCGCGGACGATGGATGCGACTCCGAGCGTGAGATCGAAGCCGTGCACGCGCGAGAAGCCGACGTCCGCGAGCACACGCTCGTACTCCTCTCGCCGCAGGAAGCCGGCCATGCTCTTCGCCAGGTAGTCGTAGGCGCGACGGTCCCCCGAGATGAATCCGCCGAGGGCGGGCAGGACGACGCGCGCGTAGGCCCGGTGGAATGCGCGCGTGACCATCCGGCTCGGCCGGAAGAGCTCGAGGGTGACGAAGACGCCGCCGGGCCGCAGGACGCGCAGGACCTCGCGGGCGCCGGCCCGCGGATCGGCGAGGTTTCGCATGCCGAAGCCGCACACGACGGCCGCGAACTCTCCGTCGGCGAAGGGGAGCGCCCCCGCGTCGCCGACGATGGTCTCGGCGCGCGGCGCCTTGTGGCGACCGCGCTCGAGCATGGCGGGCGAGAAATCCACCGCGACGATGCGGTCGGCCGCGCGCGCCCGCGCGACGAGGGCGGTGAGGTCCATCGTGCCGGCGCAGAGATCGAGCACGGGGCCGCGGGGCCCATCGGCCAGCTGGGCCACGGTGCGGGCCCGCCAGGCGCGGTCGATCCCCGCGGACATGACGTGGTTGACGGTGTCGTAGGTCGGCGCGATGCGATCGAACATGCGACGCGCCGCGCTCCCGTGGGCCCCTTCGTCGCCCAAGCGCGCATGAACGTCGGCGATCGGCTCCGGTGTCACGGCTTCGAGGCTCATGGTCGCGCCCTGCCGAGCAGCTCGCGCGCGGCCCCGAGGACGCGCTCGATCGCGCCGCCCCCGTGGACGCCGTTGGTGCGGCCGTCGCGGGGCCGCTTCGATGCGAGCCCGAGCTCCGCCAGCAGCTCCTCCGCGCGAGCGGCGACCTCGGGGCTCGTGCGGCAGGGCTCGGGCCATTCGCGCGCGTAGCCTTCCTCCCGCCACTTGCGCGTCCCGTCGATGCTCAACTTGCTTCCCCAGAGCGACTGGTTGGCCCCGTGATCGAGCTGGTCGATCGGACCGTCGACGAAGGCGAGATCGCGCTTCGGGTCCAGGTTGGCGAGCAGCCGCCACGCGACCTGCCCGACGTCCTGCACGTCGACGTCGTCGTCGAGGACGCAGATGACCTTGGAGAAGGACATCTGCCCGGACCCCCACAGACCGTGGGCCAGGCGCGCCGCGTGGAACGGGTACTGCTTCTTGATCGAGAGGAGCACGAGGTTGTGGAACGCGCCCTCGACGGGGAGGTTCATGTCCACGATCTCCGGGAAGAGCATCCGGAGGAGCGGGAGGAACAGGCGCTCCGTCGCCTTGCCGAGCCACGCGTCCTCCATGGGCGGCGGGCCGACGAGCGTGGCGGGAAAGACCGCGTCGGCGCGGTGCGTGACCGCCGTCACGTGGAAACGCGGGAAGCGGTCGACCGGCGTGTAGTAGCCCGTGTGGTCGCCGAACGGCCCTTCGTCGACGAGCTCCTCGCGCGGGTCCACGTAGCCTTCGAGGACGAAATCGGCGTCGGCCGGAACTTCGAGCGCCACGGTCTTGCACGGCACGGTCGCCACCGCGCGTTTACGCAGAAAGCCGGCGAACATCCATTCGTCGATGCCGTCGGGCAGCGGAGCGGTGGCCGCGTACGTGAGCGCGGGGTCCCCCCCGAGCGCGACCGCGACCTCGAGCTTCGGGAGGCCGAGCTCCTTCGCGCGGCGGCAGTGGCGCGCGCCGGTCTTGTGCACCTGCCAGTGCATGGCGGTGCTGCGGCGGTCGAGCTTCTGCATCCGGTAGCAGCCGACGTTGCGAACCTGCGACTCGGGGTCGCGCGTGATCACCTGCGGGAGCGTGATGAAAGGCCCGCCGTCGTCGGGCCAGCAGGTCAGGATGGGGAGCGCGTCGAGATCGACGTCGTCGCCCGTGAGGACGACGTCCTGGCAGGCGCCCTTGGCGACGCCACGCGGCGGCACGTGGGCGAGGTCCGGAAGCTTGAGCGCGAGCTGAGCGAGCTCACGGGCGCTGGAGGGTGCGCGCGCGTGGACCAGCTCCTCGATGGCGCAGGCGTGCTCCTCGAGGTCGTCCACGCCGAGGGCCAGGGACATCCTCGAGCGCGAGCCGAATGCGTTGATGAGCACGGGAAAGCGCGAGCCGGAGGGGTCCTCGAAGAGGAGCGCCGGGCCGCCCGACTTCATGACGCGGTCGGCGACGGCGGCGATGTCGAGCCTGACGTCGACGCGCCTGCGCACACGCAGGAGCTCGCCGCGCTGCTCGAGCGCCCGAACGAACGCGCTCATGCCGTCCCAAGCCATCGCGCCGAGCCCTCCAAACAACTTTCAAAATGATTTGAACGATGCGTTTCTAGGCGCGCCTCGGGGGTCCGTCAAGGCGGCCTTGCCTCGGGGGCCGGCCCGTAGCCATGTTGTCCGGGACATGAAGCCCGGCGACCATCCCGAGTTCTTCCGGTTCCCGGCCCCCGAAGGCCGGTCCCGCGAGAGCACCATCCGCCTCGACGCATCGGGACGCTTCTGGCACGAGGGCCGGCGCGTCGAGCACGGGGGCCTGGCGACGGCGTTCCACTCGTGGATTGCCCGTCACCCGGACGACGGGCGCTACATCCTCACGAACGGCTACGACTGGTCCTATTTCACGGTCGAGGACGCGCCGTACTTCGTCCTCTCGGTGCGCCTGGAGCCTCGACGCGTGGCGCTCGTGCTCAGCGACCGGACCGAGGAAGACTGGGACCCGGAATCGAGCCGGATCGGGCCCGACGGAGCCCTCTACGCCACGGTGAAAAAGGCGGCGGCGGGGGGCCCGTTCGAGGCCAAGTTCACCCAGCATGCCCAGGCTTCGCTCGCCCCGGTGCTGGTGGAGGGCGGCGAGGGCCCCGACGAGGGGGCGAACGGGACGCCCGACGGGACGCCGAACGGGACTAGCGGGACGGAGCCCTCGGTGAGGATCGGCGGTCGTGTCCACGCGATCGCCCCCAAGACGGCGCGCTTCGGGTAGCATTGCCCCCCGCAAAATGCGTCTGCTCATCGCCGACAAGCTTCACCCCCGCGCCATCGAAGAACTGCGCACCCTCCCGCTGGAGGTCGTCTACGAGCCCGAGCTCACGCGCGAGAGCCTCGAGAAGCGCCTCCAGGGGGTCGGGATCCTCATCGTTCGTTCGACCGAGGTGACGGCCGCGGCCATCGAGAGCACCCGGCAGCTGAACCTCATCGTCCGGGCCGGGGCCCGCTTCGACACCATCGACGTGCGGGCGGCGAGCAAGCGTGGCATCTACGTCGCCAACTGCCCGGGCAAGAATGCCTCTGCGGTCGCCGAGCTCGTCGTGGGGCTCATGGTGGCGCTCGACCGCCGCATACCCGACGCCGTCGCCTCGCTACGGGCCGGCAAGTGGGAGCGGCAGGAGTACAGCAAGGCCGAGGGTCTCCACGGGAGGACGCTGGGGCTCGCGGGCCTCGGCGCGGTCGGGCGCGAGGTGGCGCAGCGCGCCAAGTGCCTGGGTCTCAACGTGCTGGCGTGGAGCCGGTCGCTGACGCCGGCGCGGGCGGCGGAGCTCGGCGTGAGCTGGGTCGCGTCGATCGAGGAGCTGGCGGCGAAGAGCCACATCCTGTCGCTCCACCTGGCGTCCGTCGACCGCACGAAGCTCATCGTCAATCGCCGCATCTTGGGCCTCCTTCCGGAGAGGGCCATGCTGATCAACACCGCGCGCGCGGATCTGCTCGACGCCGAGGCGGTCGTCGAGGCGGTCGAGAAGCGCGGCTTGCGGGTCGCGCTCGACGTGTTTCCCGACGAGCCCCGCGGATCGAAGACGTTCAACGCGGCCGACCTCTTCCGGACCCACGCCTCCGGAGGGCTCATCTACGGGACGCCGCACGTCGCGTCGGCCACCGACCAGGCGCAGCTCGCCATCGCCACGGAGACCGTCCGCGTCATCCGCTCCTTTCTGCTGGAGGGCACGGTGCCGAACGTGGTCAACGTGTCCACGTCGACGGCGGCGAGGTTCCAGCTGGTCATCCGCATGATGGACAAGGTGGGGACTTTTGCGAACGTCCTCGCGGTCGTCAAACGGCACGGCATCAACGTCGAAGAGGTCACCAACACGGTGTTCGAGGGCGGCGTCGCGGCCTGCGCGAAGCTTCGCCTGCTCTCGCGGCCGACCGAGGCGTGCCTGGCCGAGATCAAGGCGTTCGACGAGGTGCTGCACGTCGACCTCGTCACGCTCCCGATGCTGGCGTGACCCGGCGAAGGCTGGCGCTCGCGTCGTGGCTGCTCCTGGCGGCGGTGCTCGGAGGCTGCAAGGGAGCGCACGGCGAGACGTCAGCGCCGGACGCCGCTCCGGTCGATGCCGGCGCGGACGCACGACCCGCCGCGGCGACCGTGCCGCTCGACGCGGCCCCCCCCGACGACTCCATCCCCGCGACCTCGGGCGACGAGCTGACCGCGCGTGCCCGCCACCTGCTCGAGGCCGTGGGGAAGGACGACCCGGATCTGGCGACGGACATCCTCTTCCCGCGCGACGGGTGGCTGGCGACGCGGGACGCCGCGGATCCGGGCAAGGAGTGGGAGAAGCGCGTAGCAGCCCCCTTCCGGAAGTCGGTCCACGCCGCCGCGCGGCACCACGAGGAGCTCGATCGCGCCCAGTTCGTGTCCCTCGAGCTGGGACACGTGGTCGTCCAATCCAAGCCCCGCCGGCACGGCTGGAAGAAGCCACTCTGGACCGTGAAGGGCTCCCGGCTCACGTTCCTGGTCGACGGCCACACGCGCACGCTCACGATCCGCGAGATGACGGCGTGGCGCGGCGCCTGGTACGTCACCCGCCTGCGCTAGCCTAGCGAGGCGGCTTGCGCTCGGCGTCGATCTCGGCGAGGAGCTGCTCGACGCGCGTCGTGTTATCGAGCCCGTCGTCGTAGACGAAGCGGAGCTCCGGAGCGCTCCTCAGCTGCAGACGCTGCGTCACTTCGCGCCGCAGCATGCCGGTGGCGCGACCGAGCGCGGCGACCAGCGACGTGCGCCGCGCCGGATCGTCACCCCCCTCGAGAACGCGGACGTGCACCTTCGCGCTGCGGAGATCGTTCGTGAGCTCCACGCGCGTCACGACCGTCCCCGCCGCGCCCGGGTCCTTCACTTCGTGCGCCAGCATCGACGCGAGCTCCTCGCGGAGCGCCTTCTCGACCCGCCGCACGCGCGTGCGCGCCTCCTGCTCACCGGCCATCGTCGTCTCCGTAGAGGTCGTCACCCATGGTCATGACCTCGGTGGCCCGGTCGGTGAGCACCGCGTCTTCCTGCGTTGCAGCGACGTGCGCCACCTGCTCGAGGACCGAGTCGCACACGGCGGCGTCCCCCGAGACGACGCTCACCCCGAAGACCGCCCGCTGGAGCTTGTCCTGCTCGCCGACCTCCGCGATCGAGACGCCGAAGCGCGCCCGCACCCTGTCGCGGAACTTCTGCACGACGCGGCGCTTGTCCTTCAGCGACCGCGCGTGCGGGACGTGAAACGTGAGACGCAGAACCCCTACGAACATTACTGGACGGAGTCCAGCTTGGCTGGACGGAGTCCAGTCATGACTACGGAGCGAAGCGCAGTGAACATTTAGAGCTTCTGCTTGATCTCCTCGACCTCGTAGCACTCGATGACGTCCTTCTCCTTGAGGTCGTTGTACCCCTCGAGGCTGATGCCGCACTCGAAGCCCTCGACCACCTCGCGCGCGTCGTCCTTGAAGCGCTTCAGGCTGGAGATCTTCCCGTCCCACACCATGGCGCCGTCCCGCACGAGGCGCGCCTTCGCGCTGCGCACGATCTTGCCCGACGTCACGTAGCAACCCGCGACGGCCGTGCCCTTGACCTTGAAGATCTGGCGCACCTCCGCCTTGCCGTTCTGCTTCTCGACCAGCGTCGGCGGGAGGAGGCCCTCCATCGCGTTCTGCAGATCCTCGAGCGCGTTGTAGATGATCGAGTAGAGCCGGATCTCGATCTTGTTCTCTTCGGCGAGCGACGCGGCCTTGCCCGCGGGGCGGACGTTGAAGCCGACGATGATGGCCCTCGACGCGATGGCGAGGTTCACGTCGCCCTCGGTGATGGCGCCGGCGGCCGCGTTGATGACCGAGAGGCGGACCTTCTCCGTCGACAGCTTGGTCATCGCATCGGCCAGCGCCTCGACCGAGCCCTGCACGTCACCCTTGATGATGGCGCGAAGCTCCTGCTGACCGCTCTCGGCGATGCGCTTCGACAGCTCCTCGAGCGACACCTTCGCCGTCGCCGGGATGAGGCTCTTCGCCATCTTCCCGCGGCGGCTCTCGGCGATCTCCTGGGCCTTCTTCGGGTCCTTCACCGCGTCCATGCGGTCGCCCGCGTTGGGCACCTCGCTGAGGCCGAGGATCTCGACCGGCGTCGCCGGACCGGCCTCGGGCAGCTGCTTGCCGTGCTCGTTCGTCATCGCGCGGACCTTGCCGAACCCGGCGCCGGCCAGCACGAAGTCACCCACCCGCAGCGTCCCGTCCTGCACGAGGACGCGCGCGACCGGGCCGCGGCCGCGATCGAGGAGCGCCTCGAGCACGGTGCCGCTGGCAGGCCGCTTCGGGTTCGCCTTGAGCTCGAGAACCTCGCTCTGCAGCTGGACCGCCTCGAGGAGCTTGTCGATGCCCTCGCCCGTCATGGCGCTGACGTTCACGAACATCGTGTCGCCGCCCCACTCCTCGGGGTTGAGCCCCTGCTCGCCGAGCTCGCGCTTCACGCGCTCCGGGTCCGCGCCCGGCTTGTCGATCTTGTTGATGGCCACGATTATGGGGACCTTGGCGGCCTTCGCGTGCGCGATGGCTTCCTTGGTCTGCGGCATGACGCCGTCGTCCGCGGCCACCACCAGGATGACGATGTCCGTCACGCTCGCGCCACGCGCGCGCATCTGGGTGAAGGCCTCGTGACCCGGGGTGTCGAGGAAGACCACCGACCCGTGCTTGCCCTCGACCTTGTAGGCGCCGATGTGCTGCGTGATGCCGCCCGCCTCGCCGCCGGCGACGTTCGCCTTGCGGATCTTGTCGAGGAGGCTCGTCTTGCCGTGGTCGACGTGTCCCATCACGGTGACGACCGGCGGACGCGTGCCGCCGAGGTCGACCTGCTCCGGGGCTTCTTCTTCGCCGCGCGCTTCGGCGATGGTCTGCTCCTCGCTGCGACCCACGTCCTCCACTTCCCAGCCGAACTCGCCGGCGAGGATCTTCGCCGTGTCGGCGTCGAGCGTCGTGTTGATGTGGACGTTGCTCATGCCCATCGACAGGAGCTTCATGAGGAGCTCCGTCGCCTTGAGGCTCATCTTCTGAGCCATCGTCTGGAGCGTGACGTCGTTGTCGATGCGGATGACCTTCTTGTGGGCGCTCATCTCCTGCGTGGAGACCATCGCCGGCTTGCGGGGCTGCATCGGACCGCCCATGCGGCGGCCGCCCGCGCCCGCCGTGCTCCGCCCCATCATGGGACGCCCCGGCTGCTGGCCCGGAGCACGCACGTCACGGCGGCCGCTGGGGCCGCCCATCGTCCCGGCGCGCGGGTCGTACTGCACGCGACGCGGCATGTTCGGCTGGTTGGTCGCCGACCGCGCCGCCGCGGCCGACTGGGCGGGCATGGGCACGCCGGGCCGACCGGTCCAGTACTCCACACCGGTCTTCGGGGCCGTGCTCGGCCGCATCGGCGGGGCGGCGACCTCCGCGGCGGGCGGGGGCGGCGACGGGAGCGGAGGGGGCGCAGGAGGAGGCGACGCGAACGCGGGCACCGGAGGCGCATGCGGGACCACCGGCTCGGGGATCACGGGGGCAGGCTCCGCGGCGGCCACCGTGTCGTCGGTCGCTCGCTCGACGGGGGGCAGGCGAGGCTCGGACACGCGGGGCGCAGGGGCCTC
Organism: Polyangiaceae bacterium; assembly: GCA_036501935.1. GTDB lineage: Bacteria > Myxococcota_A > Polyangia > Polyangiales > Polyangiaceae > Palsa-1150. The sequence goes on from DASXZL010000042.1 coordinate 69,819, forward strand.
GGGGACGGGGAGATTGCGCACGCTGGCGCGCTCCCGGGGCAGCGCAGGCGACGACTCGACCGCGCGGGTGCTCTTGCGGTCCTCCGGGATGACGAGGCGACCGCTCTCCCGATCACGAACCGAGATGGGCTCGGGCGGGGGCGCCGGGTGGCCGTTCTGCTCGGGCGCGGACACGTCGTCCAGGGTACGGACCGAAGGGGCCGCGACGGGCAGGATGGCCGCGCTCGACGGCGGCGAGTCGACCTGGGACGCGCCCGGGGACGACGCCTTTGCGATCGCGCGGCGCTTGATGACACGCCCGTCGGAGCGGACGCGCTCCTCGACGACGTCGTGCGTGCGCTGCTTCTCGAGGTGCCGCTTGATCCGCTCGACCTGCTCGGGCTCGACGGAGCTCATGTGGTTGCGCACGTCGGCCACGCCGATCGCCTGGAACAGCCCGACGACCTGTTTCGGGTCGAGGTTCAATTGCTTGGCCACCTCGTAGACGCGAACTTTGCCGCTCATGGGGCCTCCGGACGTCTGCTGCATTCGGCACCTTCTCTCGTCGCAACCGCGGCCGCGTCAGCCGCAGCACGCAATACCTTGAGCTCACTCGCGATGCCGGCGTGGCGGACCGCACAGATGGCGACCGCCTCTTCTCCCAGCAACGCTCCCAGTTCGTTCTTCGCCTTCCAAGCGATCGCGCGCCCCTCGGCGATGGCGCCTTCGACCTCCAGTGTCTGCGCAATCTTTCCCGCATCGACCGCCACCACGGCGAGCGGGGCGCCGCGGCGAATGGCCTCCAGCGAGGCGTCCGCCCCGACGGCGAGCGCGTTCGTGCGGCGGGCCGCCAGCATCAGCCCGGACATCCGGCGGTCGCACGCGGCCGAGAGGCGCGCGGCGAGCTCCCGCCCGTCGGCGCCCACGAGGGCCGTCATGTCGCGCTTGAACGTCCGCGACAGCCCCCGCGACGCCTTCTGGATGCACTCGGGCCTGGGGTGGAGATGCGCGCCGCGCCCGAAGGCGCCCCCGGCGAGGTCGAACACGACCTCTTCCTCGGCGACGACGAGGCGCACCATCGCCGACGCGGCGTCGCGCAGGCCGCAGCCCACGCACGTCCGCTCCGGCGGTGTCTTCGCCTTCTTCGCTCGCTCGTGCATCACCGTCTCCACTCCCAGCTCCTCCATCCGTCGTCCTCTCGTCGGTTCTCTCAGGTCTGCGGCTGCGCCGCCGCCTCGCGCGCCTTCATCACCGCCTCGCGGCGCGCGGCTTCGATCGTCTTCGCGTCACTCGACAGGAAGTGCTCCGCGCCCTGCTTGATGGCGCGGGCCTTCTTGATGCCGAGGCCCGTCTTGATGGCGAGCTTGTCCTCGTCCTCGCGGAGGATGTCCTCCACCGTGCGGTAGCCGGCGTCCTCGAGCAGCTGCACCGTACGCTCGCCGACTCCCCGGATGAACAGCAGCCGCTCGCGCTCGGTGAGGGGCTCGGTCCGCGACGAGGCGGCGCGCAGGCGTTCCTGGCGCAGCCGCTCCATCGTCGACTCCGCGTTCGAGCGGACGCGCGCCGCCACCTCGGCGCCGCCGAGGCCCGGCATCGCCGCGAGCTCCTGCTCGCTCGCTTCGGCCAGCTCTTCGAGCGTGCGGAAGCCGAGGCGGTACATGCCGCGCGCGATGGCCTCGGACACGCCCTCGATCTGCCCGAGCTGCTGGACGGCCTCTTCCTCCATCTGCTTGAACTTCGTGTCGCTGATGATGTCGAGCTTCCAGCCCGAGAGCTGCGCCGCGAGGCGCACGTTCTGGCCCTTGCGCCCGATGGCGAGGCTCAGCTTCTCGTCGGGAACGACGAGCTCCATCCGCCCGTCGGCCTCGTCGACGATGACCTTGCTCACCTCGGCCGGCTGGATGGCCGCGCACACGAAGCGCGCCGGGTCGCGGTCGAACGGCACGATGTCGATCTTCTCGCCTCGAAGCTCCTGCACGACGGCCTGCACGCGCGCGCCCTTCATGCCCACGCACGCGCCCACCGGGTCGACGTCGGCGTCGCGGCTCGTGACGGCGATCTTCGACCGCGCGCCCGGCTCGCGGGCGCAGGCGACGATCTTCACGATGCCCTCGTAGATCTCGGGGACCTCGCTCTCGAAGAGCTTCTCGACGAGGCGCGGATCGTTCCTGCTGAGGATGACCTGCGGGCCGCGGGCCTCGCGGTCGATGTCCTTCACGTAGGCGACGATGCGGTCGCCGGGGCGGTAGGTCTCGCGGGGCGTCTGCTCGCGGAACGGGAGGATGCCCTCGGTGCGTCCGAGGTCGACGATGAGGTTGTTACCCTTCTCGAAGCGCCGGACGACGCCCTTGATGAGCTCCCCCTTGCGGTCCTTGAACTCGTTGAAGATGAGGTCCCGCTCCTCGTCGCGAACGCGCTGGATGAGCACCTGCTTGGCGGTCTGCGCCGCGATGCGGCCGAAGGCCTGGCGCGCCTGCTTCACGCGCAGGATGTCGCCGTACTCCTTGTCCTGCTCGGCGGCCTTCTTCGCGTCGGCCGGGTGCCAGAAGATCTGGAAGCCGAGCTCCTCGCCCATCTCGGCCTCGAGGCCCAGCTTCTGCGCGTCTTCCATCGCGATCTCGCGGTCGTCGTCCGCGGCGTCGTCGACGACGGTCATGTACTGAAAGAGGTCGACCTGGCCGTTCTCCTCGTTGAAGCGCGCCTCGAGCTCGCGGTTCGGACCGAACACGCTCTGCGCCGCCTTGAGGATCGCCTCTTCCACCGTCTTGACGAGGCGCGTCTTGTCGATGCCCTTGTCCTTCGCGACCATTTCGATCGCCTGTAGGAGGGTGAGGTCACCGCCGGTCTGTTGCTGTTGGATCGCCATGATGTGTTCCTCGTGCTCGTCAGCCGCGGCATCGCTGCCGGTCTGCCGTCAGTGCTTTTTCTTGTGCTCCCTGCCGCTCGCGCCGAACTCGAATACCAGGCGTGCGCTCTCGATGGTCGAGAGCGGCGCCTCGTGGACTCGCGACCCCTCTTTGACACGCACGCTGCCCGCCTGCACGCCGTCGAGGATGCCCACGAGCACCCGCTGCCCATCCACGGACTCACTCAGCTTGAGCTTTGCCTTTTGCCCCGTAAAACGGGCGAAGTCGCGCTCGACCCGCAGGGGGCGCTCGACGCCCGGGGAGCTGACCTCGAGGTTGTACGCGTGGGGGATGAGGTCGGCGACGTCGAGGGCGGGGCTGAGGTCGCGCGAGACGTTCGCGCAGAGCTCGAGGTCGACCGCCGCGTCGCGCGTGGACAGGTTGTTCACCGCGGCGCCCGCCTTCTCCACGTAGACCCGGAAGATCCACCGGCCGCGGTCGGGCTTCAGCTCCATGTCGACCACCTCGGCGCCGTGCGCGCGCGCGACCGGCTCGACGACGCGTTGAAGCGCGTCGCGGTCGATGCCGTGCAGAGAGGAGCTGGAGGAGGGGGGCGGATGGGTCATGCGGGCGAAAGGCGAAAAAAAACGCGGGCCCCGGTTGGGGTCCGCGTGTTTTAGACAACCACCGAACTGGGCGGCGGAGACTAACCCGCAAGAGAGGGCTAATCAAGCCCCCTCTCGCTCACTCCCTCCCGACAGCGATCAGAACCCCGGCAGCGGGTGCTTCACGCGCTCGCCCGGAGGGGGCGGAGGGGCCCCTCCCTCCCTGTCGGTGATGATGAACTGGACCCGGCGGTTCCTCGCCCGGTTGCCCGCCGTGACGTTCGGCGCGATCGGCCGCTCCTGCCCGTAGCCACGCGCCACCAGCTTGTCCGCCGGGACTCCGTGCTGCACGAGCCAGGCCCGGACGGCCTCGGCGCGCTGCTCGCTGAGGACCTTGTTGTGCTCGGGCGTGCCGCTGTTGTCCGTGTGACCTTGGACCTCGACCCGCCGGATCTCGCCGTGGCGGATGAGGGTGTCGGCGATCTCCGTGAGGAGGCCGAACGACTCGGGCAGGATGACCGCGCTGTCGAGCGCGAACTGGATCTGCTGCTTGATGGTGATCTCGCCCTTGCCCACGACGACCAGCGAGTTCTTCGGCTTGGGGCGCAGCATCAGGTCGAACGTGTTCTCGGCGCGGGCGCGGACGTCGGCCGGCATCACGAGGGCGAGGTAGCCGTCGGCCGTCACGCTGATCATGGCCGTCCCGGGAGACACCGCGTCGAACTTGAACCCGCCCGACGGGTCCGTCGTCAGCCTCAGCTCCTTCTTCATCGAGTCCCGCACGATGACCTGCACGCCGGCGACCGGCTGGCTCGTGTCGGCGTCGCGCACGTGGCCGTTGACCAAGCCGGTGCGCGGCATCGCCTCGAGCGGGCAGTCGACCGTGATGCTGCCGCCTTCCTTCGGGACCGTCGTGTCGCACGAGCCGGGCCGGAAGCCCTCGGCCCGGATGTCGAACGTGTACGTGCCCGCCGGGAGGTCGTCGGAGAACTTGCCGTCCGGACCCGTGCCGAGCGGCGAGAGGTCGGCCCGGTCGCGGTAGGCGACGTACGCGCCCACGATGGGATCGTTCTTGTCCTTCTCGTGGACGAAGCCGACCACGTGGCCGCGCACCGCGACGTGCTCGACGGGCTTCTCGACGACCTTGGTCTTGATGACGGGGGGGCGGTCCTGCGTGTCGACCGCCCAGCCGGCGCCGATGTAGAGCGTCCAGGGCGGGATGGGCTGCAGCTCCTCGATGAAGTTCGAGCTCCCGCCCGTGGCGATGTCGACCGCGGCGAGCAGCGAGAAGCCGCGCTTCCACGGGAAGAACCGGCTGCCGATGGTCAGCGTCGACGGGATGACCGTGTCGCTCGCGAGGCAGCCGTCCTTGCTCACGTTGTTGGTCCGGCAGGCGTAGCCCTGGCGGTTGTTCGCGAACCCGATCTTCTCCTCGACGAAGGGGCGGACGCGCTCCTCGGCGGCGAAGAACTCGGCGCCCATGAAGAGCTGGAACTGGTCGACCCGGTTGACGCCCAGACCGTAGCGCTCGATGCGCGTGACCGAGGTTCCGCGCGCCTGCTCGGTGGCCTGCAGCACGTCACCCGAGTTGTCGACGAAGTAGACGGCGTTGACGCTGAAGCGCAGCGGCGTGTGCGACTCGAGACCGCGGAGGTCGATGGTGCCGATGCCGCCGAACTTCGCGCTCGTCCCGCTCCCGTCGAGGCCGACGGCGCCCGTGCCGTTGATGAGCCACAGCTCGGTGAAGAGACCCAGGTGCACGAGGTCGCCCACCGGGGCCACGTACTTGAGGCCGAGGTTCATGTCGCCCAGCACCTGGAGCAGCGACGGCTTGTTCGCCGCGTCGCTGTTCGCGTAGGCGAGGATGGAGCCGTAGGCGTCGAACGCGCCGGCGCCGAGCTTCGCCAGCGTGGCGCTGATCGACAGCGTGCCGCCGACGTGGTTCATCGTGTCGCTGGTGAGCGGCGCGCCGCCGTTCGGGTTCTGGCACGGGTATTTCGTCGTGCAGAGAAAGCCCGCCGAGAACCACTCGGTCGTGAAGCCGATGCGGAACTGACCGGGCGACCCGGTCTGCGCATGCTGGGTCTTCAGGAGCCCCGTGCCGCCGTTGAGCGTGTTGGACTCGTTGATGTCGCGATCACGCTCGGCCCACTCGGCGGCCTGCGTCGCCTCGTCCTCCTCGCCTTCGGCGGCGGGGGCTGCAGGCGCGGCGGCGGCGGGCGGCGGCGCGGCGCCCATGCCCGGCGCAGGCGCTTCGCCCGGAGGCGGCGGCGGAGGCGGAGGCGGCGCGGGAGCGTCGGGCGTCCCACCCCCGAACGTCACCGTCCCGCCGGCCTGCGCGGCGGCGCTGGCGGGGAGCGCGAGGCCGGCGGCGAGGAGAACGATGGAGGCGAAAGAGGAAGCACGAAGGCGCATGGGGCGAGGTTCTCCGATGACCTTATGGCCGGTTCCGACCTCAGCCTTCTAACATCAACTCGCGCCGTTTCTCTACAACGCTGTAGCCTGCTCTTGACGCATCCCAATGGTCGCCGACGGGCAGAGACAGCGAGGACGCATCCTCATCGTCGACGACGAGTCGAACGCGCGCGCCGCCCTCAGCGAGATCCTCCGCGAGGACGGGTACGCCACGGAGACCGCGGCAGACGGCTTCAAGGCGCTCGGCAAGCTCGACGAGTTCGCCCCCGACATCATCCTCACCGATCTCAAGATGCCGGGGCTGGACGGGATCGCGTTCATGGAGAAGGCACGTACAGCGGCGCCTGGCACCGTCTTCGTCGTGATGACGGCGTTCGGGACCATCTCGAGCGCCGTCGAGGCGATGAAGAAGGGCGCCGAGAACTACCTCTTGAAGCCGCTCGATCCCGACGCGCTCGGCGCCGTCGTCGACCGGGCGATGGAGAAGGCGCGCCTCGTCCAGGAAGCACGGCGCCTCCGCGAGCGCCTGCAGGAGCGCAACGCGTTCAGCCACATCGTGTGCGCCGATCCCAAGATGCAGGCGGTGCTCGAGCTCGTCGCGCAGGTCGGCCCCAGCCGCGCCAGCGTCCTCATCCTCGGCGAGAGCGGCACCGGCAAGGAGCTCATCGCCGAGGCCATCCACCTCGCCTCGCCGCGGGCCAAGGCGCCGTTCGTGCGCCTGCACTGCGCGGCGCTCAGCGAGGCGCTGCTCGAGAGCGAGCTGTTCGGACACGAGCGCGGCGCGTTCACCGGCGCGGTGGGACGCCGCGAGGGCCGCTTCAAGCAGGCCGACGGGGGGACGCTCTTCCTCGACGAGATCGCCGAGGTGTCCGCCTCGGTCCAGGTGAAGCTCCTCCGGTTCCTGCAGGAGAAGTCCTTCGAGCGCGTCGGCGGCAACGAGACGCTCAAGGTGGACGTGCGCATCATCGCCGCGACGAACCGCGACCTCTCCGCGGAGATCAAGCAGGGCACCTTCCGCGAGGACCTCTTCTACCGGCTCAACGTGGTCACCGTGGAGCTGCCACCGCTCCGCGACCGGCGCGGCGACATCCCTGCCCTCGCGAGCTTCTTTCTGCGCCGTTACGCCGCCGAGAACGGCAAGACCCTCGACACGTTCGCCGACGACGCGCTCGAGGCGCTGCTCGAGTACCGCTGGCCCGGCAACGTGCGCGAGCTGGAGAACGCCGTCGAGCGCGCCGTCGTCCTCTGCGAGGGCGGGCAGATCGAGAAGAAGCACCTGCCGCCGAGCCTCGTTCCGTCGGAGGAGCGCGGAGGGCCGCCGCCCATCCCCGGGTCGACGATCGCCGACCTCGAGCGCTACGCCATCCTGAAGACGCTGGAGGCGTGCGGGGGGTCCACGTCGAAGGCGGCGACCGTCCTCGGCGTCAGCCCGCGAAAGATCCAGTACAAGCTCCACGAGTACGGCGCGCCCGGCGGCGAGGAGGAGCCGTGAGCGACGTCGTTCTCCGCATCGCGTCGCTGGCGAAGACCTTCCGCAAGCCGTTCACGGGCCGCCGCGTCGAGGCGGTGCGCGGGGTCTCGCTCGAGGTGATGCGCGGGGAGATCTTCGGGTTTCTCGGGCCGAACGGCGCAGGCAAGACGACGACCATCAAGATGCTCATGGGCCTCATCGCGCCGACGGGCGGCACGATGGAGATCCTCGGCAAGCGCGCCCCGTCGCCCGACGTGATGGCGCACGTCGGCTTTCTGCCGGAGAACCCGTACGTCTACCCGTATCTCTCGCCGCGCGAGTTCGTCGGCATGTGCGGGCGTCTCTCCGGGCTCGGGGGCGCGCCGCTGCGCGACCGGGTGGTGAAGGTCATCGAGCGCGTGGGGATGGGCGAGGCCATCGATCGGCCGGCGCGCGCTCTCTCCAAGGGCATGCTCCAGCGCGTCGGGCTGGCGGCGGCCATCGTGCACGATCCCGAGCTGCTCGTCCTCGACGAGCCGATGAGCGGGCTCGATCCGGTCGGGCGCAAGGAGGTGCGCGACCTCATCGTCGAGGAGAAGCACCGCGGGCGGACGGTGTTCTTCTCGAGCCACATCCTCAGCGACGTCGAGATGCTCTGCGACCGCGTGTGCATCCTGCGGCAGGGCGAGGTGGTGGTGTCGGGCCTCATCCGGGAGCTGCTCGGGTCGGGCAAGCGGCGGAGCGAGGTGACGATCGGCGGCGCGAGCACGACGCTGCGCGAGGCCCTCGCCCCGCTGGCCCACGCGACGCGCGCGGTGGGCGACCTCCTCGTCATGGAGGTCGACGGCGACGAGCAGGTGAAGGCGGTGGTGGAGCGGGCCTTCCAGGAGGGCGCGCGGCTGGAGGGAGTGGCCGCGAAGCGAGAGACGCTGGAGGACCTCTTCGTGAGGCGGGCCCTCTAAAGGACCAAAGGACCGGAGGACCGAGGGACGGAGCGACGGAGGGACGGAGCGGGACCCTCTGGGACCACGCCCGCCCGCCGTCGACGGGTCAGTGCTCGCGCCGGCGGGTCCCTCCGACCTCCCCCGCGCGGCGCTTCGCTTCGCGAAGCTTGCGCGGGAATTCGGGAGGAACCCCCCGCCGGCGCTCCGCGCTGACCCGTCGACGGCGGGCTCTCGGCTCGCTGGGGCACGGGGTCCAGGGCATCGCCGACACGTGGACCGAGAGCTTCTCTTTCGGGACCGGGAGCTTCTCTTTCAACGGGTGAATGTGGCCGCGCATCACCTCGACCTGACCGCGCATCACCTCGACCTGACCGCGCATCACCTCGACCTGACCGCGCCTCACCTCGACCTGACCGCGCCTCACCTCGACCTGACCGCGCCTCACCTCGACCTGACCGCGCATCACCTCGACGTGACCGGCCATCACCTCCACCTGGCTGCGCATCACCTCGACCTGACCGGCCATCGCCTCGACGTGTGGGCGCATCCCCTCGACGTGGTCCCCCTTCACCGCCAAGTGACCGCGCATCACCACCAAGTGGTCCCCCCTCACCTCGAAGTGACCCGCCATTCCTGGGCTTTTCCGCTCCGCGCATCGCGCCTGCTTCAAAGCCCGCCGTCGACGGGTCGGCGCGGAGCCGCGGCGGGGGGTTCCTCCCGAATTCCCGCGCAAGCTTTGCGAAGCAAAGCGCCGCGCGGGGGAGGTCGGTGGGACCCGCCGCGGCGAGCACCGGCCCGTCG
>DASXZL010000043.1:0-60767 GCA_036501935.1 Polyangiaceae bacterium
TCCGACGCCGCCCCCTCCGACGCCACCATCACCGCCGACGCCGCCTCCGACGCCACCTCCGACGCCCCTCCCTCTCCCGCCTCCTTCCTCTCCACCGACGACGCCGCCCGCCTCTGCTCTCTCCTCTTCCAGTGCCCGCGCCTCGCCGACGCCATCGCCCTCTCCATCGCCCTGCCCCTCGATCTCCCCGCCTCCCCGCTCGGCTTCTCGGCGTGCATGGACTGGGTCGCCGGCCCCATCGATCCGGAGCGCCTTGGCCTCGCCCAGCAGCGCTCCCTCCTCGCCGCGGTCGCCGCCGCCACCAGCTGCCAGGCCGCCGGCGCCGCGCTCCCCGTGCAGCCCGCCGACGCCGGCTCCACGTGCGGCCTGACGTGCGCCGACCCGACCGCGCTGTCCACGTGCACCCCGGAGGGGGGCGCCTTCGTCCTGCCGTGCGCGCCGCCGTACTTCGGACAGACCGGCGCATGCTTCGCGGCCGACGCGGGAGCCCTCTGCGTCACGACCGGCGCCTGCACCTCGGGCCTCTCCTGCTCGGACGTGAGCACGCTGACCGACTGCCTCTCGACGGCCAACACGTTCACCTCCTACGACTGCACGCTGACGGCCCGGCAGTGCGCGCCTGCCTCGAAGACGAGCCTCGCGGACTGCGTGCTCCCCGGCCACGATCTCGCGCCCTGTCCCGCGCACGATCGGCGTGACGCCTGCGACGGCACCTCCGTCCTCGCCTGCGCCGGCGGCCTCACCGCGCAGACCGAGCTCGATTGCAGCGCCGTCGGACGCACTTGCATGACGTCGACCGCCGGCGACGCGCGCTGCGTGGGCGCGGGCGACACGTGCACCCCGTTCGACGCCGCCGAGAACCAGTGCGCCGGCACGACCATCCATGTGTGCATCGGGGGTGCGCCGTCGTCGTACGACTGCGCGGCCATCGGCAAGAGCTGCGTGGCCGGCGCGGCGGGTCAGACGTCGCACTGCGGGTGAGCGCGTGCCATACTTCATGCTGGGGTGGTGATGACCTTCACGGCGCGCGCGCGACGAAGGCAACGCGGCTTCGTAGGCATGGTGGTCGCCGTGGCGGCGGCCGTCACGGTGGCTTGCTCGCTCCCGACGTCTACCCCGGCCAGCGGCACCGCGGACTGCGCGGCCCCGTCGCCGGGGAACGCCCTCTGCGGGAGCTGCGGCGCCAACTGCTACTACTGCGCCGCGGGGACGTGCCCGGCAGACCCGTGCACCGATCCGGCCTGCGATGGGACCTCCGAGTGCTCGACGGTCGCGCCGGGCCACGCCGGCTGGAGCTACTGCGGATACTGCACGACGTCGGCGATGTGCCAGTACTGCCCGCCGGACAAGTGCTCGTCCAATCCATGCAGCACGGTGTGCGACGGCACGGGTGGCGGCGGGCCCGCCGGCGGAAGCGGAAGCGGAAGCAGCAGCGGCGGAGGCGGCAGCAGCAGCGGAGGCGGCGTCACGACGTGCGGCCAGTGCCCCGGTCAGCTCGAGTGCTCCACGATCGTCGGCAACTGCATCGTCCAGTCGTGCGCCTGCGACTACGTCATCGACGGCTCCGACGGCGACAGCACGTGGTACCTCGCCAACGGCCAGTGCTACATGTGCCAGCAGAACGGGCTCACCACCGGGGACTGCACCGCAGCGGCCAACGCGGCCGCGCAGGCCATCCTGAACTGCCAGTGAGGCGGGCGCGGGCGCGACTACGCCTTGGTCGCGATCTTGTGCTTTCGCAGGTACGCGCGCACGTGGTGCCGCTCCATCCCGCTCTGCCGGGCCATCTCGCTGATGTTGCCCGCCGCCGCGTCGCTGAGCGCGCCGAAGTAGGCCCGCTCGAACTCGACGAGGGCCAGCCGCTTGGCCTCCGCGAACGCGGTGATGGGCGCGCGCGCCTCGTCGGTCGTCGGGTCCCGCGTCAGCGCGAGCACGTCGTCGATCGCCCCCGGGGTGTCGGCGAGCGTGGCCGCGACCGAGGCCACGTTGACGAGCTCGCGGACGTTGCCCGGCCAGTCGTGCCCCGACATGTTCTGCTCGATCCACGCGACGACGGTCGTCTTGTGGTCCGCCTTGCCGGCGCGCTTGCACACGTCGTCGACGAGCTGCGGGATGTCGCCCGGGCGCTCGCGCAGCGGCGGCAGCTCGATGCGCACCTGCGCGATGCGGAAATAGAGATCGGAGCGGAAGCGACCCGCGTTCATCTCGGCGGCGATGTCCCGGCGCGTGGCCGCGAGGACGCGTACGTCGATGGCCTCGAAGGCGTTGCCCCCGACGCGCTTGATCTGCCGCTCGGACAGCGCCCGGAGGAGCTTCGGCTGGAGGTCCAACGGCAGCTCCCCCAGCTCGTCGAGAAAGAGCGTGCCGCCGTCGGCCTCGGCCAGAGCGCCCTTTCGCCGCTGGTCGGCGCCCGTGAAGGCCCCCTTCTCGTGCCCGAAGAGGATGCTCTCGGCGAGCGTCGGGGGGATGCTGCCGCAGTCGACCACCACGAACGGCTGCTTCGCGCGCGGGCTCGCCTCGTGGATCGCCTTCGCGACGACCTCCTTGCCGGTCCCCGTCTCGCCGAGGATGAGCACCGACAGGGGCGTCGGGGCGATGCGCTCGAGCACCCCGAAGACGCGCCGCATGCGCGGGCTCCGTCCGACGAGCATCCCGAAGCCGTCGGCCCACCCCACGTCGACCCGGTGCTCGGCGCTCGGCTCGACGAGCAGCGTCGTGCGGCCCACTGTCACCGACGTGGGCGTGCGCACGATCCCCTCGCGCACCCGGAAGGCGCCGACGTACGTGCCGTTGGTGCTCCCGAGGTCGCGGACCAGGATGCCGTCGCTCACCGCGCGGAGCTCGCAGTGGGCCATGCTCACCTCGGGATCGTCGACGACGATCTGCGCTCCGGCCTCGCGCCCCACGACGACGGCGTCCACGTCGATGGGGTACGCCTTGCCGTCGGGCGTCCGGGCGGTCCCTCCTCGGACCACCCAGTGAACCTCGCGCTGGCGGGTCGGCTCGTGCGGTTCCAAGGGCTCCACGGTACCAGCGCTGCGCCACGGGCAAAGCTGCCTCTGAACGGCATGGACCACACATGGACAAGACGGCGTCCGGTGGAAGCCCCTCCGAGAGCGACGTCTTTTCGAGCACTTGCGCCGCTCACGACGGCGGCACGCCGCCTGCTCTGGTGACGGCTCACCGCAGCAACCCCCCCAGGAGGTTCCCCGTGCTTTCCACCAAGACCATCCTCTCCGCCTTCGCCGTCACGACCTTCACCGCCGTCACCGCCGGGTGCGGGCTCCGCAACGAGGCCCAGCTCGCCAGCGACACCTCCGGCGCCGAGGACGTCAACGGCACCGAGTCCGACGTGGAGTCGCTCGGCACGTCGTTCGTCGGCAGCGACGGGGCGTCCGTCGCCACGCAGTCGCTCGTCGGAGGCAGCAACGTCAAGCTGGCGAGCGGCGGCACGGTCGACACCGGGGTGCCGAGCTTCGCGTTCCTGCCCGCCGGATGCCTCACGGTCACCGAGGACACGGCCAAGTCGACGGCGACGTACGCGTTCGACGGCTGCACGGGGCCCCTCGGCCTGGTCGCGCTGACGGGCACCGTCACGGTCGGCTGGCAGGTCGCCGGAAACGAGCTGACGCTCGATTTCTCGGCCCAGGGCTTCCAGATCAACCGCGCCACGGTCGACAACTGGCAGGCGACCGCGGTCATCACGTCGAACGGGACGCAGCGCAGCATGACCTGGAACGCCCAGCTCAGCGGGACGACCGGGAGCGGCCGGCAGTTCAACCGTACGAACCAGAAGAGCGTGCAGTGGACCGTCGGCGTCGCCTGCCTTTCGGCGAGCGGCCAGTCCTCCGGGGACATCCTCGGCGCCAACCTGCAGACGACCGTCGTCAGCTGGCAGCGCTGCGAATACGCCTGTCCGCAGGCCGGAAGCGAGATCACCGTGAAGGACCTCGACGACGGCGACTCGATCGACATCCAGTACGACGGCGGCCCGACGGCCGAGCTGACGCTCGACGGCGGCAAGCCCCGCGAGATCCGCCTCGCCTGCGGGGACTGAAAAACGCGTGGACGCGGACGTGCGGCGGCGCGAGCATCCGCGGGATGCGAGCTGGACCACTGACGGCCGCTGCGGCCTGCTTCGCAGCCGCCGCCGTCCTCGTCACCTATCCCGTCCCTCGGGCCGAGGCGAAGCCCCCGGCGTCCGACGTCCCCAAGCCGGTCCCGCTCCGGGCCGACGCCCTCAAACGCCTTCGCAGCGGCGACCCCGTCGTCGTGAAGGGAGCGCTCGACGAGGTGCGGACGTCGGCCCTCGGGGGAGCACCCGCGGCGCCGGTCATCGCCGAGCTGCTCCAGCAGGGGCTCACGCCGTCGCTGACGCAGGCGGCGATCGACACGCTGGGCGACACGGAGAGCGAGGCGGGCAGCGCGGCCCTCGGCTGGTATGCGCACCACCGCAACGTCGAGCTCCGGCGCGCGGCGGTGCAGGCCCTCTCTCGGACGCGCGGGCCGGTGGCCGTGAAGAGCCTGCGGCTGGCGCTGTCCGATCCCGACCCGAACGTGCGCGGCCTGGCCGCGACGGGCCTCGGGAGCATGAAGGCGAAGGACACGGTGGGGGATCTGTTCGTCGCGCTCGAGCACAAGGTGCCCGAGGCGGCCGCCTCCATCGGGCAGCTGTGCGCGGGCAACGAGTGCGAGCGGCTCGCCGGCAAGCTCGGGAGCGTCCCCTTCGACGTCGTGACGAGCGGCCTCGATCAGGTCCTCTTCCGGGCGCCCACCGACGTGAGCGACGACATCAAGGTGAAGATCGTGGGCCGCGTCCGCGAGCTCGGCACGGGGGAGGCGAATCGCTTCCTCCGCTCGGTGCAGGGCAAGTGGCCGAAGACGTGGTCGCAGCGCGTGAAGCAGGCCATCGACCAGGCGGTGATCGCGACGAGCGGCTCACCCGGGACCTCCGCGGGAGACAGCCAGTGAGACGCTGCTGGGCAGGGGTAGCGGCGCTCGCGCTGGTCGCGGCGTGCGGAGGCGGGCAGACCCGGTCGAGCCTCTTCTCGACGAACTGGGAGGACGACGGAGGCGCCTCCATCGCGCGCGTGTGGCAGCGCGTCGGCGGCATGAGCATCCCGGAGTCGGCCGACGTCGTCGTCGGCGTCGCGGGGAACAACGACAAGCTCATCGGCGCCCCGATCGGGGGCGGCTCGAAGTGGACGTTCGCGCACCCGCTCGACGCGCGGCCCGTCGTCACGGGCAACATCGTCGTGGGGTCGGGCGGCAACGAGGCGTTCGCGCTCGACGCGAAGAACGGCTCGGTGCTCTGGCGCCGGCCGACGGGCGGCATCCCGCTGCTCGGCGCGGGGGACGACGGGACCGTCACGGTGATCACGTTCCGCAAGGCGGGCGGGGTCGGCAACGTTCTCCTCGCGGTGGCGCACGACGGGCAAGTGGTCCGCCAGATCGAGACCGACAAGCCGCTCGGCGCGCCCGCGGTCCTCGGGCGCCTCGCGTTCGTCCCCTGGGCCGATCAGTACGTGTCGGTGATCGATCTGGCCAACGGCGACGAGGCGGCGCGCGTGACGCTCCGCGAGCAGACGAGCCGCGCGTGGACGGAAGGGGGCTCGCTCTGGTTCGGCGAAGCGGGATTCATCCGGTTCGACGAGCACATCAAGGACGCGTCCCGGGGAAAGGCCACCACGGTGACCGTCCCCGCGCGCGAGCTGCCGGGCTCCCCGAAGCTGATGCCCTCGGGCGACAGGGCCCTGCCGCCCGTGGCCGACGCGACGGACAAGGTGCACATCTACGCCCGCCCCGTGGGGACCGATTCGGGCGCCGCCATCGAGGACGACCGCTGGTACGCGACGTACTTCCGCGTGGCGATGGGGTTCGGCGCGGGCAAGGGCAAGCTGGCGTGGGTGCACCTGCACGGGTCGGACTTGCTCGGTGGGGCGGCCGCCGCGGGCGGAGTGGTCCTCTGCGACGAGCAGGGCAAGGTCGTCGAGCTGGAGGCGAAGAGCGGCGGCATCGTGGGCGAGATGGACCTCGGCGAGCCCGTGAAGGCGTGCGTCGTGAACGTCGACGCGCGGCGCGTGAACGGGACGCCGAACGAGGTCGTCCCCCTGGCGCAGCAGCTCGCGGCCGTGGTGAGGGCCGACGATCCGCAGCTCGCCGTCGCGCAGAAGCTCCTGCTCCGCGAGCTGGCGACGACGCAGGACGAGCTGGCCACCAAGACCCTGGTCGACCTGGCGAGCGACGTGCGCACGAGCCCCGACCTGCTCGTGGAGGCGCGGACCGCCCTCGCCAACCGGCGCAACGGCGCGGCGTACATGGAGGCGGCGCTGGCGAAGCACTACGACTTCCTGAAGGACGTGCTGCGCGCGCCCCCCGTGGGCCCCATCGCGCAGGCGCTGGGGGCAATGAAGGAGAAGGCAGCCGCGCCGCTGCTCGCCTCGCATCTGCTCGATCCGGCGGACACCGACGACGACGTGAGGCAGGCCGCCGCGGCGCTGGCGGTCGTCGCGGGACCGGACCAGCTCCCGACGCTGCGGCAGTTCTTCGGGATGTACCGCGCGAGCGCGGCCGACGACGACATCGCGGCGGCGGTGGTGAGCGCGGGTCAGGCGCTCATCGCGCTGGAGGACTCGGGCGTCGTCGTGGCGGCGTCGAAGGATCCGAGCACCGTGCCCTATGCGCGCGAGCGGCTGGAGGCCCTCGTCGCCTCGCTCCCTCCGCCGAGCCCGGCGACGCCGACCGAGCCGGGGGGCAAGAAGAAGAAGTGACGGCGAAGCGCGCGGAGCCGAGAAAGAAGATCCGCTTCAAGCCCTCGGCCAACACGACGGCGGCGGTCGTCACGCGGGGTCAGAAGGTCACGTTCTTCGAGGACGTCTACCACAAGGTCCTCGCCATGCCGTGGTGGCGGTTCTTCGTGTACGTCGCCGCGGCGTGGGTGGGGATCAACGCGGCGTTCGCGGTGCTCTACGCGGCGGCCCCCGGGTGCGTGGCGGGGGCCCGCCCCGGCGACCTCGAGGACGCGTTCTACTTCAGCGTGCAGACCTTCGCGACCATCGGCTACGGCGCGATGTCCCCGTTGACCCGCTTCGGGCACGTGGTGGTCGTCGCCGAGGCCCTCATCGGGACCCTCGGC
Organism: Polyangiaceae bacterium; assembly: GCA_036501935.1. Lineage (GTDB taxonomy): Bacteria > Myxococcota_A > Polyangia > Polyangiales > Polyangiaceae > Palsa-1150. Next base: position 7,136 of record DASXZL010000043.1, read on the forward strand.
GTCGCGCTCGTCACAGGCGTCACCTTCGCGAAGTTCGCCCGGCCGACGGCGCGCATCCTCTTCAGCGCGCGGGCCGTCGTCAACCTGCGCGACGGCGTGCCTCACCTCGTGTTCCGGCTGGCGAACTGGCGCGGCAACATGGTCGTCGAGGGGCAGCTCCGCGCGCTGGTCCTCCTCCTCGGCGAGACGCGCGAGGGCGAGAACATCCGCATCCCGGTCGATCTCCCGCTCGTGCGCGATCGCACCGCCCTCTTCGCCCTCACGTGGATCCCCATGCACCGCATCGACCGCGCGAGCCCATTCTGGGGAGGGACCGCCGCGCTCGAGAAGCTCCGCGCGCAGCGGGCCGAGATCTTCCTCTCGTTCAGCGGCTTCGACGAGACGAGCGGCCAGCAGATCCACGCCCGGCACAGGTACAAGCTCGACGACATCGTCTACAACGCGCGCTACGTCGACGTCCTCAGCATCGACGACGACGGCACGCGGACCGTCGACTACGGCACGTTCCACGATCTGGAGATGCTCGGCGCCCCCGAGGACCTCCTCTGGGACGCCGGCTGAGCCTGCGCGCTCAGGCGGTCGCGCCCGCCTGGAGGAGATCGCGGAGCGCGCCGTCCCGGCCGAAGAGGCGCTCGCGCCAGGTCGCGAGCAGCGTCGCCGTGTCGCGGTCGTTCGGATGGAACCCCGGGCGAAAGTAGTCGAGGTATGCCGGCAGCAGGCTGCGAAAGAGCCCCGGGCGAAGCCACAGGTAGTCGACGGCGCGGAGCCAGCCTCGCAGGTTCCAGAGCTCCCCCCCGGCGCGGAGGAAGCGCACGTGCACGACGGCCGTCTCGGCGAAGAAGAACGCCGACGTGACGAGCATGAGCCCGACGCGCATGGCGTACGTCCCGCCGACGGCCTGGTAGACGTCGAAGGCGACGGCCTTGTGCTCGCTCTCCTCGAGCGCGTGCCAGGTCCACAGCGGCTGCACCGACGGATGGCCGGAGTCGCGGTGCGCGTCCTGCCGGAGGAGCTGCTCGGCGAGGATGGCCGTGAAGTGCTCGAGCGCGCACGTGACGGCGAGCCGGCCCTTCGGCGAGAGCGTCCTCCGTGCGAACCCGAGGAGGCGGCGGAGCTGCGCCTCGGCGTCGGCCGACACGGCGAGATCGCGCTGCCGGAGCATGTCGTTGAACAGGCGGTGCGCGCGGCCGTGCATCGCCTCTTGCCCGATGAACCCGTCGATGGCGGCGCGCTCGGCCGGATCCTCGATGCGGTCCCGAAAGCGCCGCACCGACTCGACGAAGAAGCGCTCCCCTTCGGGGAAGAGCAGCGACAGCGCGTTCCAGAAGGTCGTCAGGTGGGCGTCGCCGCGATACCAGTCGCGCGGCACGGCGCGGGGGTCGAAGTCGAAGTCGACGCGCCGTTTGAGGACGGGCTCGCGAGGTCGTGTCATGCCTCGCCAAGGTGGGCTTTCCGGTCGTCGCGGGCCAGGTTAGCTTGTGCCGACGCCTTGTCATTTCGGGCCAACATCGCCGCCGCCGCGGTCGAGCTCCCCGGTGCCTACGCGTACGAGCTCGTCTCTCTGTGCACCCGCTGGGGCGTCGCCCCCGAGGCGCTCCTCGACGGGACGGGGCTGACGGCGGCCATCCTCAAGGATCCGGCGACGCGTCTGCCGCTGACGGCGTGCGCCACCGTGGTCGAGCGCGCGCGGGAGCTCACCGGCCAGCCCGCGCTCGCCTTCGCCATGGGCCTCCACATGAGGCTCTCGTGGCACGGGTTCCTCGGCTTCGCGGCGATGACCTCGGGCACCGTCCGCGAGGCCCTCGAGATCGCGCAGCGCTTCATCCGCACGCGCACGACCGCCTTCGAGCTCTCGACCTACGTCGAGGGCGCGGCGGCGTCCCTCGTCCTCGAGGAGCGCGCGTCCCTCGGACCGCTGCGCGAGTTCACCGTCATCATGCTCCTCGTCGGGATCGGGCAGATCGCGAAGGACGTCACCGGCCAGGCGCTCCTCACGGGCGTCGCCGAGTGCGCCTTCCCGGAGCCGGAGTACGCCGCCCCGGTCCTGTCCCGCGCCGGCGACCTCGGCGCGGGCACGATGCGCTTCGACCGCCCCGCGCATCGGCTCCTCTTCGACGCGTCGATCCTCGATCTGCCCGTCGTGACGTCGGACCCGGCCGCGATGGAGCTCGCCCGCGCGCAGTGCGACCGCGAGCTGGCCACGCAGGCCGCCGCCGCCGCGGAGGGCACGTTCCTCGGTGGGGTGCGCCGCGCCATGACGCCGCGGTCGGGCGACGGCTTCCGGTCTCTCGACGACGTCGCCCGCAGGCTGCACGTCTCGACGCGGACGCTGAAGCGACGGCTCGCGGAGGAGGGCGCGTCCTTTTCGGGGATGCTCGAAGAGGTGCGCCGGCAGCGGGCGCTCCTGCTGCTGGAGGATCGGCGGCTCGCGGTCGAGGAGGTCGCGGCGCGGCTCGGGTACTCCGATGCGGCGAACTTCACGCGCGCCTTCCGCCGGTGGACGGGGGAGACGCCGGCGGCGTACCGCGTGGCCCCCGACCGCGACCCCTCACCCCGACCTTCGCCTTCCCCCGTCAGCTCACCGCCCCGTCGATGATCTGCATCTCTTCTTCCCTGGAGGACAGGCAGCACTCGCTCCCGACCGGGAAGGTGCTGCACGCGTCCGGACGGATGGCGTAGATGCCGCACTTGTTGTCGTCCGCCAGGTGCTTGCACCGCTTGTCCTTGCGGAGGACGAGGACCACCGAGCCGTCGTCCCGCTTCGTGTAAGGCGGCCTCGCCAGGTCGCCGCGGCCGCCCTTCTCGAAGCGCGCGATGTCGACGTCGTCGAGCACGACGCGGTTGTCCTTGCAGCAGGCGCCGCAGTCGAGGCAATCGAGGTCGAGCGTGCGCGTCGGCTCCGGGTGGATGGAGTCCCGGACGATGCGGAACCGGATGATGGCGTAGCAGTCGTGCGGCACGGGGATGTACGCCATCCCCTCGAAGGGACCGCGCTTCGCGACGCGGTGGTCGCTGAGGCCCATGTCGAGGACCGACCATCGGCCGAGGTCGTTCTCGTCCCCCTCGCGCGGACGCCCGAAGACGAGCCGGGCCTTGCGAGGCGAGAGCCACACGACGGCGTGCCCCCCGGCACGCACCCACGAGGCCGCCTCTTCGAGGCGGGGCCAGCGGTAACTACGAACGACGGGACGGACGACGCGCATCGGCGTGCGCGCTTATAGCGCTACTCTCACCCGCATGCGCGCCATCGTCATCCGCGAGCCCGGCGGCCCCGAGGTCCTCGAGCTGAAGGAGGTGCCCACGCCCGAGCCGACTCGCGGCGAGGCCCGCGTCCGCGTGCGGGCGACGGCCGTGAACCGCGCGGACGTGCTCCAGCGCATGGGCATGTACCCGGCGCCCCCCGGCTCGCCGGCCGACATCCCCGGGCTCGAGCTGGCCGGAGAGGTCGACGCCGTCGGCGAGGGCGTGACGGACCTCGCGCGGGGAGACCGCGTCTTCGCCATCGTGGGAGGAGGGGCCTACGCGGAGCACGTCGTCGTGCACGCGCGGACGCTGGCCCGGATGCCGAAGGGGATGTCGTTCACCGACGCCGCGGCGGTGCCGGAGGCTTACCTGACGGCGTGGGACGCGATGGTGTCGCAGGCGCGCCTCGCGTCGGGCGAGGTCGTCCTCGTCCACGCGGCGGGGAGCGGCGTCGGGACCGCAGGGATCCAGATCGCGCTCGCGGTGGGCGCCCGCCCCATCGGGACCGCGCGCACCGCCGACAAGCTGATGCGCGCCCGGGAGCTCGGGCTGAAGGAGGGCATCGTCGTCGAGAAGGGCGCGTTCGCGAAGGAGGTCCTCGCGCGCACGGCGGGCCAGGGGGTCGACGTGGTCCTCGAGCTCGTCGGCGGGGCGTACGTCGTCGAGGATCTCACGTGCCTCGCGCTGCGCGGGCGCATCGTGGTGGTCGGGACGATGGCGGGCGCGGGCGCCGAGGTCGACCTGCACCTTCTGATGCGAAAGCGCGCCGAGCTCCGCGGCACGATGCTCCGTTCGCGGCCTCTGGAAGAGAAGATCCTCGCGGCGAGGGCCCTCGAGAAGCACCTCGTGCCGCTCTTCGAATCGGGCGCGCTCCGGCCCGTCGTCGACCGTGTGTTGCCGCTGGCGAAGGCGGCGGACGCGCACCGCGCCATGCAGGACAACGGGACGTTCGGGAAGGTCGTGCTCGAGGTCTGAGGCCCGCGCGCTCGAGCCTCAGTGGTTCCGCGCGTGCTCCAGGCACAGCGCCCGCGGCTGGCCGCCGCACTTCTCGCACGAGCACACGCGAATGTCCGTCCCGTCGGCCTCGCTCTTGCCGCAGATGGCGCACACGCGCTGACCGAAGACGGGGGCCCCGGCCTCGAACGCCGTGCGCCGCGCCTTCTGCCGGACCTGGAGGTTTCGCGACCTCCAGACGCCGAGCCAGTGGCCCCCGAAGAAGAGCCCGTAGTTGCCCATGGCGGCGGCGATCGACGCCCGCGTCCCCCAGTCGCCCGTCGCGAGGGCCACGGCGATGCCGAGACCGGCCACGATGCCCAGCCACTTCACGCGGATGGGCAGGATGAAGAAGAGGAGGATCTGCACGTCGGGGAACAGCGTCGCGAACGCGAGAAAGAGCGACGCATCGAGCCAGAAGTTCGACTGCGGGCCGGCGAGCACCGCGGCGACGACGGTCCCGAGCGCGCCCACGAAGTAGAACGCGTTGAACTTGAAGGCCCCCCAGTGCTGCTCGAGGCTCGAGCCGACCCACCACGCGAAGTAGATGTTCACGAGGATCCAGATCATCGAGCTACCGATGGGCATGAAGAGGAACGTGACGAGCCGCCACACCTCCCCGCGCCGGACGGCGTCCATGTCGAGCACGATGCGCCCGAGGATCTCCGGCCGCGTCAGCGACAGCACGTAGACGAGCGCCATCCCCCCGACGATGAAGGCCATCAGGTGAGGGATCGCGTAGCGGCCGATCTTCCGCTCGAGGCGCGCGAGGAGCCGATCCATGCTGGGCGAGCGAGTAGCATGGCTCGCCGGCCGCTGCCTCCCGCTGCGGCGGGGGCGAGAGGCGCGTCTACGGGCTCAGTTGTTGGGTGCGCCGCAGGTCAGCCACGTCGTGATGTCCGTGCGGGCCGTCGCGTCGAGCGTGCCGGGAGCCTCGGGCATCTGGGCGATGCCGCACGCGGGCGTCGTGATGCCGATGTTGCACTCGATCGACGACTGGGCCGGGTTGGTCTGGCCGGCGGCGAGGTAGTGGAGACCGTTGATCGTGTAGGTGGTCAGGTTCGTGTAGGTCGTGGCCGGGTCGCCGTCGACGATGGTGGGCGCGTTGGTGCCGCCATGGCAGATCTGCGTGGCGCACGTCCCGGAGCCCGTGCTCTCGAAGTACGGGAAGATGGTCGTCGCCCAGCTCACGGTGCAGTTCGGGTTGACGCCGCCGCTGCCGCTGCCGCTTCCTCCGCCGTCACCCCCGCCGCTTCCTCCGCCGTCACCCCCGCCGCTGCCGCTCGCCGTTCCACTGCTGCTGCCGCTTCCGCTACCGCTCCCGCTGCTGCCGCTGCTGCTCCCGCTGCTGCTGCCGCTCGTGGGTTCCGGCGTCGGCGCGCTCCGGCCGACCAGGCCGTTGGGCGGCCCGAACGTCGTGTCGGTCTCTCCACCGCATGCCGCCGCGACGGCCGCCCCGGCGATCGCCACACCCAGTGCCAGCAAGTGAACGCGCATGGGGGCATCGTAGAAGCAGGACTCGCGCCGCGAACAGCCCCCCCGGAACGACGCATGAAACCTCTCGCACCGACCCCGAGCCAGCGCGCCTGCGGGCTCTCGTCCGGATCGTCCGCGATCCAGCGAGCAGGACGCGCCCCCCATGTGGGATGGCCTGCGGCACGTGGATTTCGGCGTCGTTCCGCCGGTTCGACCGTCGTTCTCCCCGCCCCCCCCGTCTGGCCTGACCGATGCACTGCCCGGTGAGCGGAGGACTGAGCCATGAAGAGCGCACGGATCGGCGGGGGCATCGTTCGGGCGGTGCTGGGCATCGTCGCGGCGGCGGTGCTTTCGACGACATGGGGCTGCGCTCACGTGGCGCCCTACGAGCGCGGCACCCTCGCCCACCCGACGATGAGCGCCGAGGATCCGTTCACGACGCCTCTCGCAAACCATGTGCAGGACGTGTCCGAAGGGGCCACCGGGGGCCTGAGCGGCGGCGGCGGCGGGTGCGGCTGCAACTGAGCGGTGATGGGCACGGTGGCACGAGGAAAAGCGCGCACCCTTCGTGGTCTGATACGGTACGGCAGGTGCGGACCCGCTGGCGCGCGCTCTCGGTCGCAGTGCTCGGGGTGATTCTGCTCCTTTTGGCTCCACGGACGGCCCGGGCCGCCGGCGAGGACGCGGCGGCGATCAAGACGGCGCAGGAGGTCCTGGAGGGGGACTATTCGTCCGGTAACTTCCTCGAGGCGAAGCGAAAGCTCGAGGCCGCGCTGGCGAAGTGCGGCAAGTGCGGGCCGCAGGCCGTGGCGCCCCTTCACATTCTGCTCGGCATGGTCGCCTCGCAGACGGGGCAGAAGTCCGAGGCGAAGGCGCAGTTCCAGATGGCGCAGCAGGCGGACCCGAGCGCGCAGCTTCCGCCCCGGACGACGCCGGACATCCGCGCGCAGTGGGACGAGGCCAAGGGGTCCGGCGCCACGCCGTCCGACGGCGCCGGGGGCGAGCAGACGGCCGCGCAGCCCGCAGCGACGCCTCCGGGGGGGCCGACGCCCCCCGGTCACATCCCGGGATGGACGAACGTCGAGGCGTTCCAGGAGGCGAGCGCCGGCCTGGCCGCGGACATGGCGGGCAAGCTGCAAGACTGCATCGAGCACGACCAGAAGTCCCTCGAGCTCGAGGAGCAAGCCCGGACGCGCCTGCACCTGTCGTCGTGCGAAGCGCGTGCGGCCCACCTCCTCGACGGCCTCTCCGACGCGCAGAAGGCGCTCGAGGACGGCCTCCGAAAGCGCGACCCCGCCGTCATGAAGGTCGCCCGCGAGCGGGTGGAGCAGCTCCTCCGCCGCATTCCGCACGTCACGTTCCAGCCGGCGCCCGGCATGGAGGACATCCAGGTCACGTTCGACGACCGGCCCGTCCCCTCCAAGGCGCTGACGAAGCGCTTCTCGATCGATCCGGGCGACCACCACGTGCACGCCGAGGGGACGCAGAACGGCATCCCGCTGTCGCTCGACGCGAAGTACGAGGTCGGCGAGGGCCAGCTGCTGACGGTGCCGCTGGTGCTCAAGTCGCAGGCGCCCGAGTACCTCACGCCGGGTCAGCTGAAGTGCATGCTGAGCGCGAAGGGGCAGGAGGACGTCCTCAAGTGCCTCCCGCAGAAGACGAAGCCGCTGGTCGTCAAGGCCGGGTCGCAGCTCTCGGGGTACTCGGACACGACGAACGTGCAGGTGTGGAGCCCGGAGATCGACGGGAACGTGTCGTCCCCCACGCAGGGCTGGAACGTCGGAGGGCATTTCCTCGTCGACGTGGTGAGCGCCGCGTCGCCCGACATCGTGAGCGAGGCGTCGCCCCCCTTCAAGGAGCAGCGCTACTCCGGCGGTCTCGACGGCGGGTACAAGCTCGGGCCCTTCGGGGGGCAGGCGCAGCTCAACTACAGCTCCGAGCCGGACTACATCTCGCGCGGCGGCGGCCTCGCGCTGACGATGGACCTCGACGACAAGCTCATCACGCCGAGGGTCGGGGCGAACTTCAACCACGACAGCGTGGGGCGCGGGCCGAACAACTTCATCGATACGCTCGACACGACGGAGATCGAGGCCGGGGTCACGTTCGTCGTGTCGCCGACGTCGCTCCTGCTCGTCAGCGCGACGGCGCAGCTCGAGGACGGCGACGAGAGCAAGCCGTACCGCTACGTGCCGATGTTCGATCCGGTGAACGTCGCGCCCTTCATCCTGCCCGGGCAGAGCGTCGCCGTCGTGAACCAGGAGCGGCTGCCGTTCCGGCCGACCGAGCAGCTGCCGAGGATCCGGGACCGCTACGCCGTGGGGGCGCGCTTCGCGCACCGCTTCAACGGGGCCACGCTCCGCCTCGAGCAGCGCCTCTACAACGACTCGTGGGGGCTGAAGGCGACGACGACCGACGCGCGCTACGTGCTGGACCTCGGGCGGCACCTCGAGGCGTGGCCGCACGTGCGCTTCAACGCGCAGACGGGGACCAACTTCTATCAGCTCGCCTACTCGGCCACGGTCGACCCCGTCACGAGCCAGCTGGTCGTGCCCGTCTACCGGACGACGGACCGCGAGCTGTCGCCGCTCGTGTCGCTGACGGGCGGGGGCGGAGGGCATTTCGTGCTGAGCCCGTCGGAGTCGAAGACGCAGTACGGGATCTCGGTCCAGGCCGATGTCATGTTCACGAAGTACTTCGACGCGCTCTTCATCACGCAGCGCACGGCGCTCTACGGCACCGTGGGCTTCGACGCGGAGTTCGAATGATGGGCCGGCTGCTCCTCCTGCTCCTGCCCGCCGTCGCGGTGGCGGCGGCGTGCGATTCGGATCCGGTGCACACGGCGGCGGTGAACGTGCTCGGGCCCGAGGTCGCCGGCATCCCCAAGGGTGAATACCACCGGGCCGGTCAGCCGTGCGTGACGTGCCACGGGGGCGAGGGGCCGGCGAGCACGCAGTTCACCATGGCGGGCACCGTCTTCTACGGTCCGGCGAACAGCGCGGCGCCCGTCGGCGTGGGCAACGCCACGGTGGTGCTGGAGGACGACTCGCAGTCGCAGTTCCAGGTGGTGACGAACTGCGTCGGCAACTTCTTCATCAAACCCGGCGACTGGCCGGGCCACCCCCAGTTCCCGGTGCTCGTGACCATCCAGGGGGCGCCCGAGGGCACGACTCTGGCGCCCTCGATGCAGAGCCACATCGGTCGCGACGGCTCGTGCGGCGATTGCCACCAGTACCCGACGCAGCTCAATTACTTCCAGACGCCGGGGCTCGTCCATCTGTCGCCGACCGACGACCCCAACTTCCAGGGCACCGATCCCAATTGCCCCGTGGACCCGGTGCCTCCCGGATTCGGAGGTGGGCCGTGACGAGAGCCCCGCCGAGGCGCCCCTGGTTCACGGCTCTGAGGATCTTGGCCGGAGTCGCGCTCGTGCCGGCTGTGATGTTCGCGGCCGGACCGGCGTGCGACACGCCGGACCCCAGCGAGATCACCGAGATCGACGCGCCGAGCTACGACCAGTTCAAGGGCGTGAACCTCTCGGCGACGCAGGCGGGCGTGAGCCGGTTGCTCGAGCTGCGGTGCGGGACGCTCGATTGCCACGGGCAGGTGGGTCGCCCGCTGCGCATCTACGGCGAGTTCGGACTGCGGTTCGTGGAGGGCGACGCGGACAACCAGCCCGGAACGGGGGCGACGACCGAGACCGAGTACGAGGCGAACTACCAGTCGGTCATCGGTCTCCAGCCCGAGTACATGACGCTCGTCTACGAGCAGATCTACCCGCCGGAGGCGTTGCTGCTCATCCGCAAGCCCCTCCAGCTCGAGCGGCACAAGGGGGGCGCGGTGTTCGTCTCCGGTGACGACGCGTACACGTGCCTGACGTCGTGGCTCGAATCGGGCGGCGACGCCGGTAGCGGGGGGACCGACTACGACGCTTGCGGACGGGCGACGCAGCAATAGGGGGGACCCACGCCCGCCGTCGCCGGGTCAGTGCTCGCGCCGGCCCGGCGATGGCGGGCGTTGGAGCTGTTTGGAAGCAGGTCCTACCGCGAGGCGAAATAGGCCACGGCCGCGAGCAGCAGCAGCGCCGCGATCGCCGCGTACACCGTCATCCCGGAGCCCTTCGCCGCGGCGCCCCCCGCGACGGACGCCGGCGCCAGCGCCGCCGCCGGCGACGTCGACGGCGCCGGCGACAGCGAGGGCTGGGACGCGGGCTTCGCCGGCGGATCGCTGCGGGTCGCGCCCGGCGGGATCGAGTTGAGGAGCTTGCGCGCCTGCATGACCGCCGCTGCCGATTCGTTGGGATCGTCGAGGGTGCTCGCCGTCGTATCCGCCAGCGGCTCGGTGAGGACCCTCACCGACTTCACCGACTGCACCGATGCGCTCACGGGCCCCGGCGGAGGGCTGCTCACGGGGGCCGGGGGCGGCGGATCGCTCGCACGCTTGGCCGCCTGCGCCTTGCTCGTCGACCCTCGCGCCGGCGGCGGGTTGCTGGGGCTCAGCTTCGGGCGGAGGCTCTCGTCGCCCTCGAGCGCCGCCTTCAGCGCCCCACGCATGTCGCGGGCCGTCTGGTAGCGGTCCTCCGGGCGCTTCTCGAGCGTCTTCATGCAGATCGCCTCGAGGCCGAGGTCGACCTTCGAGTCGACCTCCGTCGGCGGCGCGGGTCGCTCCTCGACGTGCTTGATGACGAGCCGGATCTTGCTGGCGGCGATGAACGGCAGCCGTCCCGTGAGCAGCTGGTAGAGGATGACGCCCAGCGAGTAGATGTCGCTGCGGGCGTCGGCCGGCTCTCCGCGCGCCTGCTCGGGCGACATGTACTCGGGCGTCCCGATCAGCATCCCGTGCGCGGTGAGCGTGCCGGTGTGCGTCGCGGTTCGCGTCGCCTCGCCGGCGCCGGGGTCGACGTCGGGCTCGATGATCTTCGCGATGCCGAAGTCGCAGACCTTCACGACCTCGATGGCCTTGCCCTCGTCGTCCTTCGACGCGAGCAGCATGATGTTCTCGGGCTTGAGGTCGCGGTGGATGACCCCCATGTCGTGGGCGACGGCGAGCGCGGCCAGCGTCTGCGAGAGGATGTTGACGATGCGCTCGCGCGAGAGCGGATACTCCTCGCGGAGCACGTGAAGGAGGTCCCGCCCCTGAAGGAACTCCATCGCGATGTAGAGCAGGCCCCCCTCGTCCTCGCCGAAGTCGATGACGCGCAGGCTGTTCGGGTGGTCCATCCGCGAAGCCGCCTTCGCCTCGCGCTTGAAGCGGGCGGCGTACGCGCCGTCGGCGGGCCGGGACGGATTGAGGACCTTGATGGCGACGGTCTTCTTCAGGTTGAGCTGGGTCGCGCGGTACACGCAGCCCATCGCGCCGCGGCCGACCATCGCCTCGATCCGGAACTTGCCCGCGATGGTGGTCCCGACCAGCGCGTCGTACCCGGGCGTCTGAGGCAGGAGGTCCATCCTTTCCGGACCCCGAGATTATCGGGGGTAGCCAGGCGAAGCCAGCGGGGGTCGCATCGTGTCGAAACCCCGTGTCGGCGTACACTGTGTATGGAACCCCCGCGCGCCCACGCCAGAGCTGCTTGCGCGGACGCGGTTGTGTGACAAAGAGTACCTGCAGGCCGGCGTGCAACCACACCGGCCCCTTCGGGGACGCTCATGTCGACCCACGATTCTGGCCGTTCCAATCCCCCCGCGCGCCGCAAGGTGCTGCGAAAGATCGCCCAGCCGGGCCCCACGGCGGTGACGCCGTTGCCTGCGCCGGCGCCGCCGCCCCCCCGGGAGGCCCTCGTGCTTCCCAAGGCGGCCAGGCCGGTGGCGGTTCTCGCCCCCGCCGTCGCGCCCGCCCCTGACCCGCTTCCCCCCCCGCCGGCGGCAGCCGCGACCAAGAGCGTCTACTCCTCGGTGCCTCCCGTCGTCGCCACGGTCATCACGCCGCTGTCGACGGTGCTCGACGCGCCCTCGCGAGGCACGTCGTGGAAGGCCGTGGTCGGCGGAACGGTGCTCGGTCTGGCCGTCGTCGGGGCGTTCGTCGTCGGGGCGCGCCTGGCTCAGGCTCCGCCCTCCCACGCGGCCGCCGCGGTGTCCCCGCCGCCTCCGGCGACGACTCCGATGCCCCCCGCTCCGGTGACGACCGCCTTCGCGGCGCCCGCGGCGGTCCCCGTGGTCGCGTCTCCGCCGGTCATCGCCGCCACTGCGCTGCCTGCGGCCCCGCTTCCGGCCCGGCGGAGCCCGTCCGGGGCAGGCGCGCGAGCCCCGTTCCGCAGCAGCAGCGTGGTCGCGGCCGCCGTCACAACCGCAGCGGCCCCTGCGCCGGCGTCATCGGCCACCGTCGCTCCCGCCGCGAGCGCCGCCGAGGCAACCCCGGCTCCGGACGACAGCGCGCCCTCGCTCGTTCCGATCATCCCTGCCAGCGCGCCGCCTGCCGCGGACCCGCTGGTGAAGGCCGTTCAGAACGACATCGAGGAAGAGCAGCAGGAGCGCGGCACCAAGTAGGGCGCGCCCCGGCCGGCGCGGTCTTCAGTTGCCGACGATGCCCGCCCAGATGTTCTGGGGCGACGTCTCCGTGTTTCCGATCATCGACGAGATGATGAACGGCTCGGTGTTGTGCGGCCCGGCGGCGAGCACCTTGATCGTCATCTGGAGCTTGTCGCCGTTGTGGCCGTGCGACTTGTCGAAGGAGAACTGCAGGAGCTGGGGCGTCTGCTGAGCGAGGGTGTCGAGGTCGTACGCGGTGACGGTCCAGTCCCCGCTCGTCGGCACGTTGCTGAAGAGATCGAGCTCGATCGTCTTGCTCGCACCCACGGCGATCTTCACGCCCTTGGTCGCGAACGCCGTCGGCCCGCCGTCGGGCCCGGGTCCGCCGTCGCCGCGCCCGCTGACCACTTCGAGGACGTCCGGCATCACCGGGATGCTGTTGAAGTAGACGTCCCCGGTGGGAATGGGGACACACGGATCGCCGCCCGTCAGCGCCGTCTTGTTCGACCAGCAGCGCTGGACGAGGTACGCCGGAAGCTCGGGGAAGTGCGTGAACGAGCTCAGTGTCTGCGCGCACATGTCCCCGATCTCGCCACCGCCGCCCACCAGCGTCGCCCAGTAGCGATGCGCCACATCGGTGCTCGAGAACGCGGTGATGTACGGATCGGTCACGCCCTCGAGCAGCTCGTGGCTCGCCGCTGCGGTCACGGCGTCGACGCCCGTGAACCCGTCGAAGCTCGAGCACCGGGGGACGACGGCGTACGAGACGCTGACGCCGTTCGCCAGCCGGAAGGTGTTGTGATAGCCGCCGAAGGCCGTGCAGCTCGCCTCGCTGGGATCCACGCCGGCGTCTTCCGTACCGGCGTCCACCGAAGGCAACGGCTGCTCCGTGATGGTGACGCCGCTCGGGAAGAAGAACGCGAAGAGGGTGTTCTCGTCGGGGGTCGGAAAGCCGGTGGCGCCCGCGTCGTCTCCGCTGAGCTTCTCGGTGAGCCAGGTCCTGATCTGCGCGTCGTAGTAGACCGCCGGGGGGTTGTCGGCGGCGGTCAGCTGGATCGGAGCCTCGGCGACGAGTGAGCCGACCCCGTACTCGGACGCGACGGTGTTCCAGTAGGTCGTGGCGCCGACCTTCGACAGAAAGTCCGTGATCTGGGCCGTGAACGTCGGATCGTCGGACGCGAAGTAGATGGGATAGACCTTCGGCAGCGAGAGCACCGGGCCGCCCTTCAGGTTCGCGACCTGAGGGATGTCCGTCGGCACGAACGCCGGATAGGCCGCGGTTCCGGCCTCGACGACGTCGGCCGCGCCGCCCGCATCGTCACCGGTGGCGACCGACGATTCGGTCGCGGCGTCCGGCGCGGGCGGCGAGCCTGCCCCGGCGCTCGACGAGCCGCAGCCGGCCGCAAGACCGCTCGCCGAAGCGAGGATGCAGGCGAGAAAAGCGATCGGAAGAATCGGAACGAGGCGAGGCGTGGTCATGAATCAGCCGCCGCTGCTGCTGCTGCTGCCCGCGCCACCGTTGCCGTTGCCGCCGCCGTTGCCGCCGCCACCACCGCCCCCACCGCCGCCGCCACCCCCATGACCTCCACCGCCTCCACCCCCATGTCCGCCCCCGCCGCCGCCGCCGCCTCCACCGCCGCCGCCCCCTCCACCGCCGCCCCCACCACCGCCGCCGCCGCCGCCCCCTCCGCCGCCGCCGCCTCCACCGAAGCCGCCAAAGCAGACGCTGATACCGAGTGGCGTCGGGATGCACTGCTCACCCGTCGGACACTGGGAAGAGGAGCTGCACAGCTGCAGCGAGACACCTCCGCCTCCGCCGCCTCCACCGCCACCAATTCCTCCGCAGGTCGCCTGGCAGATCGCGCTCGGCAGGCCGCCGCCGAGGGTCACGCAGCAGGAGTCGCCCGCCGGGCAATTGTCCGAGCTCGTGCAGGTCAGCGACACGCCGGGACACTGTCCGATGGGTGCGCAGGTGGCCCCGGCGCCCGCTCCGCCGCCTCCGATCGCGACGCAGCACTCCTCGGTCGTCGGATCGCAGCTCGTCGAGCCGCAGGCGATGGGCGTGTCCGGGATGCCGCTGTCGCCGATCGTGCCGGCGTCGGTACCCGGGCCTCCTCCGTCGACTCCTCCTCGACCGCCGTCGAAGCCCGTGCTCGCGTCGACGCCGAGGCCCCCGTCATGGGTGCCTCCGCTGCTGCTGCTGCCGGACGCCGAGCCACTGCTGGACCCGCTGCTGCTCGAACCTCCGCTGCCGCTCGACTTGCCTGCGTCGCCGGTGCCGTCGCTCGGCGGTCCGCTCAGGTCATCGTCGAGGACCGTTCGCCCGCCGCAGCCCGCAAAGAGCGCCATTGCGACGAGCGCGACCGTTGTTCCCGCATGCTTCATGACCCGTGCCCCTTTTCTCGTCCCCGCTAAGGAATCGTTGCGCTGAGAGCCCCGCACCGCCGCGCCGCCGCATCTAATCGAGACCGCCTGCACGGCGCAATCGACGTGCGCCTTGCACGCAAGCACAGCGGCCATTTCCCGCGGTCCTGAAATCACCGCGCCCACTCGACCCCGAGTCGGTGCCTCTCATAGCCGGGCGGCACTCCTCCCACCCGTCCCATTGACGCCTCGGACCGGGCGGTGAGGGGCGCCGAGACCGTGTATTCTGCCACGGTCAGACGATGGCGGAAGGCTCATGAAGTTCCGCTCGTTGGCCGCGTTCCCGCTCGTGTTCGCGGTCGTCTTCGCGATCGCGGCGCTCCTCGCGGGGGCCGACGGCTTCGGCCCGGTGCTCGCCACCGAGAACGAGGTCGGAAAGGTCCTCGCGCTCGTCGGCTGTTTCGCCGCGGCGCTCGCGTTCGAGGAGGGCGACTACCTCCGGCGCGCCTGGTTCTACAGCGGGCTTTGCTACCTGCTGCTCCTGGTCGGCGACGTCGCGGGGATGCCGCTCGTCGCGACCCATCTTTTTTCGGCCCACCAGGTGAAGCTCGCCGAGGGCACCTTCGCGGTGCTCGGCAACGCCACGTCCGTCGTCGGCACCTGGATGCTGGCCTACGCGTGGAGCGTGGCGGGGCTGGAGGACGACGACGACGACGGCGCTTCGCGCACGCGGGGGCGCCTGCTCTTCGCAGGAGTGCTCGTCGCGTCGCTCGCGATCACGGGGTGGCCTCTCGTGCATGACGCCGGCGCGCTCTTCGCGGGGGACATGGGGGCTGCGGTCAACGTCGCGTCGGACCTCGGCGACACCATCTGCCTCGCGCTCGTGGCGCCCGTCATGCGCACGGCGCTGGCGCTCCGCGGCGGGACGCTGCGCTGGCCCTGGGGGCTGCTGACGTCGAGCGGCATCGCGTGGCTCGCGTACGACGCGGCGTCGGGCGCGGTCGAGCTGCTGCACGTCCAAGAGGCGCGGTGGCTCATCGTCACCGAAGCGCTCCGCGGCCTCGCGTGCGCCGCGTTCTTCTCGGCCGGGATGGCCCAGCGCGTCGCCGTCACCCCCGTCGCCCGCGAGTCCGTCCCGCCCCCCGCGGCCTGAGGCCATCTCCGTTTGTGCGACGGTGCACCCCCCGGCGGGGTGCTACTGCACACCCATGAACGCGCGAACGCTCGCCTTCCCGGCTCACCTCGCGTCGCGGGCGGCCCCCATGGAGAGCTCGAACATCCGCTGGAACGACGGCCGCGCGCGCTGGCTCATCGACCACGCGGCGGCGGGTCTCGGCATCGCTCCGCCGGAGCCCGAGGCCGAGGAGTTCGAGTGGACGACGGCCGTGTTCTCCGACTCGAGCGCGATGACGCTCTACCTCGCGGCGCGGGCGCTGGCCGATGCGGGACGGCTGAACGACGCGCTCGACGTCCTCGGCGACGCGTGCCGCGCGCAGCGATGCGCGAGGCCCACCATCCGCGAGATCCGCCTTTGTCTCGAGCCGCTCCCTTGACCTCTGCGCCGCGGCGAGCCACGGATGGCGTGCGATGGGCGTTCGATGGATCGGCGGGCTGGCGTTCGTAGCCGCGAGCTCCGCGGCCGCGTGCAGCGGCCAGATCGCCTCGAGCCCCAGCGACGCCGGCGCCGTTCGCGATGCGCCCGTCATCGAGGAGGGCCAGAGCGCTGCCGACGCCGCATCGCCGGCGGACGACGCGGGAGCTCTGCAGGAGGCGGCGCCGCCCGCCCAGGGCGACAGCTGCCAGACCCCCGGCGTGACGTGCACGGTCCCTCCGTCGCCGCCGAGCGGAGCGACGCCCCCTCCGACGGGCACGAGCCCGCACGACTATGCGCTGAGTCAGCTCTTCCTCGGCGACACCGACCGGGCGGGCCTCCTCAGCGGCTCGGCCTGGGAGTCCTTCGGGTTCAACCTGGACGACCTCGTGACGACCGAGGCCTCGAAGGACGTCTGCACGCTCGCCGCCGGTGCGAGCACCGCGACGCAGATCGACGGCGTCGGCGGGATC
Organism: Polyangiaceae bacterium; assembly: GCA_036501935.1. Taxonomy (GTDB): domain Bacteria; phylum Myxococcota_A; class Polyangia; order Polyangiales; family Polyangiaceae; genus Palsa-1150. The sequence continues at coordinate 23,740 of DASXZL010000043.1, forward strand.
GACAACTCGTTCGGCGAGAACCTTTTGCCCATCGTGCTCTCTCTCGCGGGCTCGGACTTCAGCGCCAGGCTCGATGCGGAGCTCAGCGCCGGCTGGTTCACGGACCTGATGTACGTGACGGGCTTCGACGACCTGTCCGGCAACACGACGTCGGCGAACCCGCTGACAGGCGTGCTCCTGGCGGGAGGCAACTACGCCGCGGCCCACGACGGAGGGGCCCCGGCGTGGGACCTCGCGACGCAGTGGCCGATCGAGCCGGAGAGCTTGAACGGGTGCCCGGCCGGCGTGTGTCCTCCCGGCACGAACCCGGTGACGAGCGCGAAGGTGCGCTTTCCTTCCGCGTATCAGAAGGACGGGACGTTCGTCAGCGGTGCCCCGACGGAGATCCTCTTGACCCTGTCCGTCGGCGGCGCGCCCCTGACCCTTTCCATCCACGCGGCGACCCTCGCCTTCGGTCCGAACATCCCGGGCTCCGTGACCAACGGGACCATCGCCGGGGTCCTCGCCGCCACGGAGCTCGTCTCGAGCCTCCAGGGAGTCGCGGGGGAGCTTTCCACGTCTCTCTGTTCGGGCAGCGCCTTTCAGAGCGTGGCGCAGCAGATCGAGCAATCCGCGGACATCGTGCTCGATGCGACGACCGGAGCGGTCAGCAACGCCCCCGGCGTCCCATGCAACGGGATCTCCATCGGGCTCGGCTTCAATGCGACCGAGATCGCACCGCCGGCGTCCGCCAGCATCGCCGGCCCGACGCCCACGCCGAGCCCCTGCGGCGACCCGTAGACCCAGGTCCCCCTTTTGCAGACTGGTGCTTGGGCTGGTTCGCGGCATCCTGCATCTCGCTTGGAATCGACGTAGGGCGTGCCCGTGTGGGCGCGTATCCGCCAACTGTGGTTGCACCATCCCGGCCGGGGCGACGGAACCTTTCCTCCCTGGCCATGCTCGAAGGGAAGACTGTGGACGCCGCCGAGCCGCCCCGAATCGTCTTCGAAAGCCCCGCGCAGTGCCGCAGCGGCGAGCACGTCGAGGAGCTTTTGCGGAGAGCCCTCTCCCCGGCCCGGGCGCCCGGGCGGGGCTGGTCCGTGGCCATGCGGGTGGAACCTGCGGGGGCGAAGGGCCTGCGGGCGGAAGGCGACATCACGGACGGCGACGGCGTCTCGGTCGCCCGGCGCAACATCGCCGGGGCCACGGCCGACTGCGGCGGGCTGGCGAGGGCGGTCGGCGTCTGGGCGTCGCTGGTCCTCGACGCGGAGGTGCGGAAGGCTCGCGTCGCGGCGATGGCGACGGCAGCGATCGGGGCGACGGCGGCGACGGCGGCCATGCCGGACGACGCCCGCGGTTTCTCGGGGTCGAAGGCCTCGACCGGAGCCAGGGGCGAGCCTCCCGGCGGCGCCACGACCGGCGACGCGACGGAGGAGCCCCACGAGGCCAGCATGGGCGCCGCGCCCGCCGAGCCCGTGTCGTCGTGGCCCGCGCCCGCGGTCACCGAGAAGGCCTCGCCCGAGCACGACTGGTACCTCCACCACGAGGAGGGGCGTGCCCTCGAGCTGGGTGTCGGCATGTTCCTCATGACGGGGGCCGGCGGGGGCGCCGTGGCGGGTCCGACGGCCTTCGTCGTCGTCGAGGCGGGCCATGGGCTCTTCCTCCGCCCGTCTCTCGCCTTCGGCGAGTCGCTCACCTCGCTGCCGCCCAGCGACGTGAAGGCCTCCACCTGGGCGGCGGGGCGCTTCGACACCTGCATCCGCATGCCGGGCCTCTATGCGCGGCACCACGGGATGCAGCTCGACCTCTGCCTCGGGACCGACGTCGGCACGACCGCCATCGCCTCCGGCACCGTGACGACGCTGCCGTACTGGGACGTCGGCCCGAGCTTCAACCTGCGCGGTGAGCTCGGAAGCCGGCTCTCCGCCGTGCTCCGGGTCGCCGCGGGCCTCAACGTCCTGCGCGACTCGTTCGTCGATCTGAACGACAACCGGGAGCAAGTGCCCATCGGCAACGTGCGCCTCGAGCTCGCGTTCTCCTGGGACGTGCGGTGACGGACGTGACCCCCCGCGGCCATTCTTCCGGTGTGAACTCGCCCGGCGCGCTCGCGGCACCGCTCCCGACGCAGCCGTCGCTGCGCCCCATCGCGCTCCCCGTCGGCGCGGTGGCGACGCCCGCATCCGTCGAGACCCGAACGCGAAGCTTCCGGGCCCTCTACGAGGCCCACGTCGACTTCGTGTGGCGCAACCTGCGCCGCCTCGGGGTCTACGAGTCCGACGTCGAGGACAGGACCCAGGAGGTGTTCGTCGTGGCGCACCGGCGCTTCGACCAGTTCGAGGACCGAGGGCACGGTCCGCGCGCGTGGCTCTTCCAGATCGTGCTCCGCGTCGCGAGCGACGCACGGCGCCATCGACGGCGGCACCCCGAGGATCCCGACGGAGGAGACGCTCTCTGCCGGGCGTCGGTCGAAGCCCCTCAGGCCGAAGCCCTCCTGCGGAACGAAGCCCTGTCGCGGCTCGACGCGGCGCTCGACACGATCGACGTCGGGCGACGCACGGTGCTGGTCCTCCACGAGATCGAGGAGATGACCGCGCCCGAGATCGCCGAGGTGCTCGGCATCCCGCTCAATACGGTGTACTCGCGGCTCCGCGTGGCGCGGGCAGAGCTCGAGGAAGCCCTGTCCCGGCAGGGAGGAATCGAGCCATGAGCGACCCGCGCCTCTCGCCCGCCACCCGGACACTGCTTCGTGCGGCGAAGGCCGACGCGCCGAGCGCCGTGGCGCGGGCCAAGGTCTGGTCGAGCGTCGCGGGGGCCGTGGGCGGTGCCGCCGGGGCAGCCGGCGCAGCGGGGAGCGCCTCGACGGCCCCGGGGGTGCTCGTCACGGGCGGCGCGGGGGCCAGCAAGCTGCTGGCGCTGGGGACACTCTTCGGCGGGACGGTCACCGTCGGCCTCGCCGCGATGCTGCTGCGCGTCGGCCCGGCACCGAGGGACCCACTGCCTCCTCCGTCCGCTCCCATGGCCGTGCTGACGGCAGCCTCCCCGGCGGCGCAACCCGTCCCGTCCTTGCTTCCGTTGGTCGTCCCGCCGGCGGCGCCCACCGTCACCGCGGCCCCCCGCGCGCCGAGCATCCCTCCGAACACCGGTCCGGCCCCGGCCGTGGCCCCACGCCCAGTGGGCCTGGCGGGCGCGAACACCGCTGCCGCCCCGCGTGCTCCATCGACGTCGGCAGCGACCCCTGCCGACACGCTCGCGCGCGAAGCGTCGCTCGTCGTCGAAGGTCGCGAAGCCCTCGAACGCGGGGACCCGCAGGGGGCGCTCCGCGCCATCCATGCTGCGCGGATGTTGCCCTCGCACCAGCTCGGCCCCGAGGAGCTGGCCGTCGAAGCGCGGGCTTTGCGAGCCCTCGGGCGTGACGATCAAGCCCGGGAGGTCGACTCCACGTTGAGGAGACGTTTCCCGGATTCCGCGCTGGCGCGCTAAAAGGCCGTGGTCGCTCGTGTGCGGCCCGCTGACCGTGCGATTCAGCACGGCCACCCAGTTCCTGTCGCGACGGATCGGACACGTTACGAAATGCACGCCACCCGCACTGGTTCCTGCACGATCCGTCCATCCGTGCAGCAATCGGCCGCCCCCCCTGCGTGAATTCAGCGGCTTACGGCTTGCGTAGGCGCGCGCCGCGACCAGGAGCAAGGGTCCAGCCGGGAGCGTGCGCCGATGAGAACGAACCTTTCGTATGTCTTGGTGGCAATGGCGTCGGCGGGCTTGTTCGCCTGCGGCGGAGGAACGGGGCCGAGCGGCGCGGCGCCGGCTGCGACCGACGACGCCGGCGACACGGACAGCGGTCCCGTCACGACCCCCGTCGAGGCCGGCGTTGCGATGGAAGCCGCGGCGCCCGTCGATCACGGCGCGCCGAGCAGCACGTACCCGGCGTTTCCGGTGTCGTTCGGGCAACTGGAGGACAACGGCGGCTACAAGATGAAGGCCCCCGTCATCGTCGCCATCACCTGGACGGCCGATCCCTCGGAGGCGATGTTCGACGCCTTCGCCGACACGCTCGGAGGAACGGCGTACTGGACCGCGACGGCCGGTCAGTGGGGCATCGGCGCCGCGACGAGTGGCACCGTGAACCACGCGCAGCTGACGACCGCGCCGCCCGCGACCCTCTCCGAGACGCAGTCCGGGTCGGACTTCCAGAACCTGGTCACGATGTACGCCGGCGCCGCGGGCGGCTGGCCCGCACCGACCGAGGACACCATCTACGCGTTCTTCGTCGCTCCGGGGACGAGCGTCCAGCTGCCCAACCAGCAGGGCACCCTCCAGGACGCGTGCGCCCAGGGCATCGGCGGCTGGCACTCGGACATGACCGTGGGCTCGGTCACGACGACGTACGCCGTCGTCGCGAGCTGCGCCTTCCCCGGCGGCAACTCGGCGGCGCAGCAGACGACCATGTCGATGAGCCACGAGATCAACGAGGCTGCCAGCGATCCGCAGCCGGACGCGAACCTGCCCGGCGTCACCGGCTTCGAGGACGACTCTTTCGCGTTCGACTACTTCCAGGACTTCCAGAGCGAGGACGGCGACGCCTGCGAGTTCTTCGACACCGGCGCGGACTCTTCGTTCTACGAGGACATCGAGACGACGCCGGCGCCGTTCGACTACTGGGTGCAGCGCATCTGGTCGAACAAGAGCGGTGCCGCGGGACACAACCCGTGCGTCCCGGCGCCCATGGACAGCTACTTCAACGTGACCCCGCTCGAGCTTCAGACCGTCAAGGTCGCCAACCCGCAGGGGTCCGGCGGCTCGTCGTCGTCGTCGACCTTCAACAGCAAGGGGTACAAGATCCTCGCGGGCTCGTCGGCGACGTTCGCGGTCGGCTTCTATAGCGACGCGGCCACGAGCGGCCCATGGACCATCCACGCGACGGCGGGCAACCCCGTCTTGGGCGATCAGGACTTCCTCGCGCAGTACAACAAGTCGTCGGTCTCGGTGTCGCTCGACAAGACCAGCGGCCAGAACGGCGAGAAGGCGAACGTGACGGTGAAGGTCGCCTCGAGCGGAACGCTCTTCAAGGGCGAGATCGTGACCATCACGTCGTCGCTCAACGGCGTCGAGCACTACATGCCCATCTGGATCAACGGCCAGTAGGCCGTCCAGGTCCTCTCACTCAATCGGGGAAGGGCCTCCCGCGCCCTTCCCCCTCGGCCAGGGCGCGCAGGTCTCCGCAAGCCGGCGCGCCGAGGTCGTGCAGCTCGCCGGGATCCACGCCCACGTCGTAGCAGTGCCACGCGGCATCGCCCTCGGCGGCGACCAGCTTGCGGGTCCCGCGAAGGACGCCCCAGTTCGCGACGGCGCACGAGAAGAGCTGCGAGCAGTTGGTCATCACGAGGGCGCGCTCCGGCGCGGGCGGGCCGCGCAGCAGGCTGACCCCGGGCATCGACTGCCGCAGGGGGGCGAGCTCGGAGGCGTCCCACACGCCGAGCAGATCGAGCAGGGTCGGGGCGATGTCGAGCTCCGTGACGGGCACGTCTTGCAGCGCGCGGACGCGGGCCTCCTCGTCGGCCGTCAGTGTGCCGGGGGGAGCGTCGATCCACATGGGGACGCGGATCTCGTCGTCGTAGAGGTTCCAGGTGTGCCCGATCTGCCCGTGCTCGCCGAGCTGCTCGCCGTGGTCCGAGACGAAGACGACGACCGTGTGCTCGGCGCCCGGGCGCGCGCGGAGCGCCGCGAGGAAGCGCGCCAGGAGCTTGTCCTGCCGGTGAAGCGCGTCCCAGTAGCGGATGCGAGTGCGGCCGAAGTCGTCGAGCTTGTGCCAGTCGATGGCCGACGAGAACGGCAGGTCGTGCGGGTCCACCTTGTACGGAAAGTGCGTGTTGGACAGCTGCGCGATGGCGAGATACGGCTCGCGGAGACGCGGCAGCGCGGCGAGGACGCGATCGAGCAGGGCGCCGTCGTCCGCGCCGTCGAGGTAGTCCGCGTACGGGGCGAGCTGCGTCCCGCACACGAAGTCGCTCAGCGGCAGTCCGTCGAGAAAGCGCCCCGCGTTGGCATAGAGGAGGTTCTGCGACGTCCAGTAGGCCGCGTCGACACCCGCCGCGTGGGCGTACTCGGGAAGGAGCGGCGCCGAGAGCAGCGACGCGCGGTCCGACGCCGGCGACCGCCCGCTCAGCATGGTCACCATCGAGAGCGCGGTGGTCGAGTCGACGGCGCGCATCTGCGTGAAGCCGTGGCGCTCGGGCAGGAGGGCGTTCGTGAAGGGATTCTTGCGGCAATCGTCCCGGTCGGCATGCGGGACGCTGCAGATGTCTTCCCCGCGCACCGATTCGTCGATGAGCAGCAGCACGCTGCGCGCCCGCCCCGGCCGTGGATGGAGCTCCGGCAGGGGCTCCGGCGAGCGAGCCGCGGGCAGCCACCGCAGCTCCACCATGACGTCCTCGTGGGTGCGGTGCGACCGGGCGAGCGCGCCGACGGCCGCGAGCCACAGCACGTCGGGGCTCGTCCCGTTGTCCCACCCCGCGTCGGCCTTGCCCCACACCATCGCCGCGGCCAGCCCGAGGACACCGACGGGGAGCGCGAGCCGTGCGGCCCGACGGCGCGGCGGAGCGAGGCGCTTCACGACGACGGCGACCGCGAGCACGAGGACGACCGGCGCGCCGAGCCACACCAGCGCGAGGAGCCGATCGCCCCACAGCTCCTGCCCGAGGAACGGCGTCAGCGAGCTCCCCATCAGCGCCGTGCGCCAGTTGAGGTACGAGCCGTAGCGCGCCCACGTCTGGACCTGCGTCCCCACGGCGAAGAGCGCCGTCGCCGCGAGGAGCAGCCGCCCGGCCCACCGCGTCCACGAGCGCCGCCGCGCCGCCGCCACGACGAGCGCCGCCCACGCGACGGCCCCCGGGAGGAAGCACGCTTCGTACGCCACGCGCGCGTCGTGCGTCAGCTCGCCGAGGAGCTTGCCCCTCAGCCCGAAGTCGAGGGCGACGACCCCGAGAGGAACCGACAGCGGCAGCAGGCGCGAGATCCAGCGCCTCGAACGGGAGTTCAGCGCGCTCGTCCCCGCGCCTTCGACAGCGCGTCCTCGACCATCACCTTTTGCTCGCCGGGATCCGCCCAGCGGCGCTGCTGGTGGGTCGAGAGCTGGTGCAGCGGATCGAAGTACGGAAAGAGCTGCCCCGGCTTCACGCTCGGCGCCGAGTAGACGCTGACGCCCGTGTCGCGGTCGTAATACTCGTAGGAGTGCGCGTCGCGCTTGCCGCCGCCACCCGGCGCGTCGACGACGAACGTCGGCGTGTTGAAGCCCGCCGTGCTTCCGCGCACGCTCTTCTCGATGAAGATCGCCGTGTCGACGCTCGTCCGCAGGTCTTCCACGCCCTGCACCATGTCGTGCACGTAGACGTAGTACGGGTGCACGTTGACGTGCCCCAGGCGCTTCACGAGGAGCGTCATCGACGCCACCGTGTCGTTCACGCCGCGAATGAGCACGCTCTGGTTTCGCACCACGATGCCGCGCTCGAAGAGGCGCCCCATGGCGGCCTCGGTGATGCCCGTGATCTCACCGGCGTTGTTGAAGTGCGTGTGGAGCACGACGTCCTTGTGGAGCTTGCGCCCCTTCTCGACCACGCGCGTCAGCGCGTCGAGCCAGGCGTCGTCCGTCAGGATCTTCATCGGCATCACGGCCGGACCCTTCGTCGCGAAGCGCATGCGCCGCACGTTGGGGATGGCCAGCAGCGCCTCGCCGATCTCCTCGAGGTGCTGGGCGCGGAGCTGGTAGGCGTCGCCCCCGCTGATGACGATGTCCTCCAGCTCGGGGCGCGACGCGATGTACTGGTACGCGCGCTTCCAGCGCTCGTCGTTCGGGCGGAGGTGCACCTTCTCCACCTCGTCGGTGTCGAGGCCGATGGCGTACGAGCGCGTGCAGAAGCGGCAGTACACGGGGCACGTGTCGAGCGGCAGAAAGAGCGCCTTGTCCCGGTAGCGGTGCGTGAGCCCCGGCACCGGCGCGTCCGCCTGCTCGTGCAGCGAGTCGAGGCCGAGCTTGGGGTGGTCGTCGAGGAGGCGCGACGCCAGCGGGAAGAACTGGATGCGCTCCGGGTCCTCGTAAGGGTGCTCCCAGTCGATGAGCGCGACGAGGTACGGGCTGACGCGGACGCTCATCGGCGCGCGCTTCATGCCGCCCTCCAGGTCCTCGATGAACCCCGGCGGAACGAGCTCCTGAATGGTCTCGACGAGCTTGGAGACCTTGGTGATCGAGTTCTTCGCCTGCCACGCGTGATCGAGGAACGTCCCCTCGTCGACCGCCTTGTACGCGGGGATCTTCTGCCACCACGGACCGCGGCGCAGATCCCGGTGGGCCAGCGCGTCGGCGTCGACCGGCGGCTTCTTCGGGATGATGGGATGCACGTCGTTGGAGACGACCGGGAGAGGCTGAGGAGACGACATGTTCGCGATGGCCCTTCTCCCACGGGGTAGCAGAGCTTGCAACCGAACGCTCCTCTACGGCGCGTACCGCGACGCAGCGCGACGCAGCTCGACGGCGAGCTCGCTTGCCAGCTCCCTCGGCTCGAGGACGTGCGCCGACGCGCCGAAGCCGAAGACCCAGGCGCGCACGCGAGACAGGACCTCGGGCGTGTCGGGGACGGCGAGCGAAACACGGACGCGTCCGTCCGCGGCGAGCGCGACCTTCTGCGAGGGGTGAACCTTTCGCGCGCGGACGGCCGCGGCGGCGCGAGGCTCGAACTCGACGAGGAGCTTCACCGTCCTCGCGGCGCGCGCCACGCCGAAGTCGCCCTGCAGCCAGTCGGCGAGCGCGAAGTCGGCGGGCAGCTCGAAGTGCTCGGTCTCCAGCGGCTGCAGATCGCTCATCCGATCGAAGACGAAGGGCCGCAGCGTCGCCCGGTCCACGTCGCGCGCGAGGCAGGTGATGGTCCCGCCGTGGAGCACGAGCGCGTACGGCTGCGAGGTGATGCGCGCGGCTTTGCCGCCGCCGCTCCCCGGCTCGCCCGCCTCCTCGCGGTAGCGAAACCGGAGGACGGTGAGCTCGGCGACGGCCTGGAACGCGGCGTCGATGTCCTCGCTCCGGTTGGCGTAGGCGTGCGGAAGGGAGGGGACGTACGCGAAGCGGTCCTCGAGGCGGCCGTCGCCCGCGCCGTCTCCGCGCGGTGGGCGCAGGGTCGAACGCTGCGGCACCGGACGGTGGGCCACCTGCTCCACCTCGCGGAACGTGAGCTCGATCTCGTCGAAGAGCGCGGAGCCCCGGAGCACCTCGAAGACGCGGCGCGCGGCGAGCAGCGCGTACGCCTGCGTGCGCCGGAGCGCGACCGTCCGCCCGCGTTCGCTCGGCTTGATGCGCCACACGTGCGCGGCGCCCGGGCGGACCTCCACCGACTCGACCTCCGTGAGGAGCCCCAGCTCCTGCATGTACCGGCGCACGGAGCGCGTCGTCACCCGGAGCATCCCGGCCAGATCCTCCAGCGTCAGCCCGGCCGCGTGCGTCTCGAGCCTCTCGCGGAGGAAGTCGAGCCGGCGATGCTGCGTGAACTTGCCCGCCGGCCGTCCCACACGGGGCGTCTTCGGTCGAGGGATCGGTCGAAGGGGCATGCGATGCGCTGAGAATAGAGGTCGCTCAGGAGCCGCAGGCCGTCAACGGCGAGGCGGTCCGGTCTGTGCTTGAGCGGCGCCCGTGGACGGCGGCTCGAGGCGCTTGCGCTCGGTGACTATGTCCTTCGCGATCGCGCTCATGACGGGCTGCTCGCTCGTCGTGGGGGAGGGCACGCGCGAGCTCGCCACGGTCGACGGCGGCGACCCCCTCGGCGTCGACGGCGACGCCAGCTCTCCGCCCCCATCCGAAGGCGGAGTCGACGGCCCCTTCGGCGCCGAGGGCGCCGTCGACGCTCCCGGCGCACCCCCCGGTGCCGAAGCCGGCGTCGACGCCCCCTCGGCTCCCGACGCCGGCAACGGCATGTGCCTTCTCTTCTGCGCGGACGGCGACGACTGCGCCACCAACCAGAGCTGCGGCTCGCAGATGTGCATGGCCGGCAAGTGCCAGCCGCCCGGATGCGCGAACGGCCCGAACCGGTGCAACGACGGCTCCCCCTGCGGCGCCGACACGGACTGCGGCTCGAACCAGTGCACGACGAGTGTATGCGCTGCGCCCGCCTGCGCACCGTCGTGCCCGCCGAACAGCGCGTGTGGCAGCAACGACGACTGCATGTCCCACCACTGCCAGATGGCGCGGTGCATGTAACCGTGGACGAAGCAACGAGCAGGCAGGACTGCCTCAGGTGTGACGCCTGCGCCCGTCGAGGAGGCCGGCCGGCTCCGTTTTCGAGGTGCACGCTCCTTGCTTCGACAGAGCCGTCGTTCGAGCCATGCGCGCTGCCTTCGTTCTCCTCGCCGGGCTGTTCTCCAGCGCCGTCGTCGTGAGCGCCACGCGCGCCGAGGCCGCCGACCCCGTCACCGCCGAGGCCCTCTTCCGGGAAGGGCGGAGGGCCATCGAGGCGGGCAACTACGTCGTCGCCTGCGCCAAGTTCGAGGAGAGCAACCGGCTCGATCCGGCGCCCGGCACGCTCCTCAACCTCGCCGACTGCGAGGAAGGCCGCGGGCAGCTGGCCCGCGCCTGGCAGCACTTCCAGCAGCTCTACGAGGAGCTCCCCCCCACCGACGAGCGACGCGCCATCGCCGACAGCCGGGCCCGGAGCCTCGGACGGCGCACGCCGAAGCTCCGCATCGTGCTCTCGTCCCTCTTGCCGGTGACCGTGAAGCGCGACGACACCGTGCTCGGTCCGGCGAGCCTCGGCGCCAGCCAGCCGGTCGACCCGGGCCGGCACGTCATCGTCGTCTCGTCGCCCGGTCGGTGGGACCAGCGCTACGACCTGGAGATCTTCGAGGGCCAGGGCAAAGAGCTCTCGGTGTCGCCGGGCGAGCCGCTGCGCTCTCCGGAGGCGGGTAGCTCCGAGACGCCGAGCGGCTTCACGTTCCCCGGCCCGCCCCCGGAAGGCGCTCCCTCGCCGGCGGCGGCCCCGGACGGAGGCGCCCGGCGAACTGCCGCGTTCGTGCTGGGCGGATTCGGCGCGGCGTCGCTCGTGACGGGAGGCGTATTCGGGGTGGCCGCGCTGTCGCAGCTCGCGTCGTCGAACGCGCACTGCACGGGCAACCTGTGCGCGAGCCAGGACGCCATCAATCAGTTTCACTCCGCTCAGTCGCTCGCCCTCGTCGCCGACGTGACGATGGGCGTGGGGATCGCGTGCCTGGCGACCGCCGTCGTCCTCGGCCTGACCGGTTCGCATCACTCCCACCCAAGCGGCGAAGCGTCGTTGCCCTTGTGGCTGCAGGGAAGGTTCTAGCCGTCTGCGGCTCAGATTGGACGGCATGCGCCGAGCATTCCCGGATCCGCCACAGGGAGGAGCATCATGCCCACTCGTCGCGAGTTCCTGGAGAGCGCAACCGTGACCTTGCTGATGATCCCGCTCGCCGCGTGCGCCTCGAGCCCGCCGGTGACGGGTGTCGCGCCCGATGCCGGCGCGAACGAGGACGCTTCGTCGTGCAGCGGCGTCTTCACGACGTCGTCGAACGTGTCCGAGCACACCCATACGCTCTGCGTCCCCGCCACGGACCTCAGCACGCCCCCGGTCAACGGAAACACCTATACGTCGTCGACCAACCTCGATCCGCTGAACGACGTCGAGCACTCGCACACCGTCACGCTGACCGCGCAGCAGCTGGCGTCGATCGACGGCGGCGGCGCGGTCACCATCACGTCGTCGAACAGCGACGAGCACACCCACCAGTTCATGATCACGCGGGCCCCCACCTGATCAGATCGGGCGGTCTCGCATCTCTTTCTTGTACTTGTCCTTGTACTGGTTGTGACAGCCGCGGCACGACGCCTTGACCCCGTCGAGGCTCTGCGCGCGGGCGGCGTTCGCGCCGTCTTTCGAGATGGACGCCCAGTTGCCGTAGCCCGCCGGCGCGAACCTCACGACCTTGTCGAGCGCGACGGCGAGCGCGTCGAAGTCCTGCGCGCTCATCGCCGCCGACGTGTTGGCTTTCATCCAGGCGTAGAGAGGACAAGGCGGCAGCGGCTTGTCCCCGCACGTGGGCGCCCCCTTCGCGCCGGCAGAACCCGCCGCTTTCGCGGACGCGGACGCGGGCGCGGACGCGAGCGCGGGCGCGGGCGCGGACGCCAACGCCGCCGCGGACGCCGCCGACGCCGACTCACTCCCCATCACCGGCGTCACCCTCATCGCCGCCGACGGCACCGTGAGCGGCGCCGGCGCCGGCCCTTCATCCTTCGAGCATCCCCCCACCGTTCCCGCTGCCCCCGCCAGCGCCATGCCCACCGCCAGCAGCCAACCAGCTCGCCTCATCGCTCCCCACGATAGCAACCTCACCTCCCCCGATGCTATGCCTCGCTCCCTCTTCCCATGCGCACCCTGGTCGAGCTCATTGCCGCGAAACGCGACGGCGAGAGGCTCACCCCCTCCGAGATCGCCCACCTCATCGCATCCCTCGGCGCCGGCGATCTCGCCGACTACCAGATGTCCGCGTGGCTCATGGCCGTCTTCTTCCGCGGCCTCGACGACGCGGAGACCGTGGCGCTCACCGACGCGATGCTGCGGAGCGGCCGCGTGCTCGATCTCTCCCGCGTCGCCGGGTTCAAGGTCGACAAGCACTCCACCGGCGGCGTGGGCGACAAGGTGTCGATCGCGCTCGCCCCCCTCGTCGCCGCGTGCGGCGTCGCCGTTCCCATGGTCAGCGGGCGCGGGCTCGGTCACACCGGCGGAACGCTCGACAAGCTCGAGGCCATCCCCGACTTCTCGACGCAGCTCGCGGCCGAGGACTTCGCGCGCATCGTGGGCGAGGTCGGCTGCTGCATGATCGGGCAGACCGCCGAGATCGCCCCCGCCGACAAGCGCATCTACGCGCTCCGCGACGTGACGGCGACCGTCGAGTGCATCCCGCTCATCGTCGCGTCCATCCTCTCGAAGAAGCTCGCCGAGGGCATCGACGGCCTGGTGCTCGACGTGAAGGTCGGCCGGGGCGCCTTCATGAAGACCGAGAAGGACGCGCGCGCCCTCGCCGAGGCGCTCGTCCGCGTGGGCACGCGGGCGGGCAAGAAGGTGGTCGCGCTGCTGACCGACATGGAGGCGCCCCTCGGCGTCGCCGTGGGCAACGCGATGGAGACGCGCGAGGCGCTCGACGTCCTCGCCGGAGGCGGCCCGCCCGACGTCGTCGAGTGCACGATGCGCCTCGCCTCCGAGATGCTGGTGATGGCCGGCGTCGCGCAGGGAGAGGAGGACGCCAGCGTGCGCCTGGCCGCCGCCGTCTCGACGGGTGCCGCGGCGAAGACCGCGGAGCGCATGATCCGCGCGCAGGGCGGCGACCCTCGCGTCGTGGGTGACCGCTCGCGCCTCGAGGTCGCCCGCGAGGAGGTGGTCGTCGAGGCTGCCCGCGACGGCGTCGTCGAACGGGTGGACGCCCTGGGCATCGGCCTCGCGGCGGTGGCCATGGGGGCCGGTCGCACGCGCGCCGACCAGGCCGTGGACCACGCCGTGGGCATCTACGTCGACGCCCGCCCGGGCATGCGCGTGACGCGCGGCCAGCCGCTCGCCCGCCTCCGTGTCAGGAGCAAAGGCGATGCCGGGGCGATCGTCGAGCGGGTGGCGAGTAGTTTCGTCCTCGGTGAGGCCTCGCTGCCTCAGCGACCCCTCGTGCTGGGACGAATTGCGTCCTCCTGACGATGTCTGCTCGACCGCCACGCGGCGTTCCGGCTAGATTCCGCCCCGAAGAGGAGGTCCCCTCATGGTGCGAAGACTGACCGCGATCGCGGCGGGCGTGGGTGTGATGCTCGTGGGCTCTCTGGCGCACGCGCAATCGCGGAGCACCTTCGGCGACCCGGGAGAGTTCATCTTCAGCGCCGACCGCCTGTTCCCGGTGCTCGGCTACTCCAACGAGTCGACGACCCAGGCCGGGCAGCTCCCCACGGGAATCAGCAAGATCTCGACGAGCGAGAGCTCCAGCAGCCTCGGCTTCTTCTGGGGCGGCTCCCCGGGCTACGTGGTCCCCCTCGGGGGCAACAACGCCACCCTCCCCAACCTCTTCACCGTTCCGCGACTGGGCTTCGACTACACCATCATCCCGAACCTGACCGTCGGCGGGGACGTCGTCTTGTTCTTCACGCTGGGCGGCACCCAGAGCACCGAGACGGACAACAACGCCGGCGGCAAGCAGACCGTGTCGACCAACGAGCCAAAGTCGACCATCTTCGGCCTCGCCCCGCGCGTCGGCTACGTCCTTCACCTCACGGATCTCTTCCACGTGTGGCTGCGCGGCGGCCTTTCGGTCTACCTGGCCGGCGTCAAGCAGACCGTCGAGAACAACAACGTCCAGGTCACGACGAGCTTCGACGCTCACCAATGGGCCATCGACCTCGACCCCCAGTTCGTCATCACCCCGGTGCCGCACTTCGGCTTCACCGCAGGGCTGACGGCGGACATCCCCTTCGGGGGCGGCTACTCGGTCAACGTCAATCAGCCGAACAGCACGACCAGCGTCTCGGCGGGACAGTCGCTCGTCTTCGTCGGAATGACCGCGGGGCTCGTCGGCTGGTTCTAGGCCAGCTACTTCAGCCTCGCGCCTGGCTCGACGTCGCCTTCCACGGTCGCGAGCGCTAGCTTCTCGCTCGGGCCGGTGGCGAGGATCATCCCGTGGGAGACGAGCCCCTTGCCGAAGTCGCGCGGCGCGAGGTTCGCGACGATGACGACCTTGCGGCCGACCAGCTGCTCGGGCTGAAACGAGAGCGCCAGCCCCGCGACGATGGTCCGCGGCTCCCCCTCGCCGGCGTCGACCGAGAGCTTGAGGAGCTTGTCCTTCTTGGGCACGCGCTCGCAGGTCTTCACGAGGCCGACCCGCAGATCCACGGCGCCGAACTGGTCGTAGGTGATCCCGGTCGAGGTCGAGGTCGAGGTCGAGGTCGAGGTCGGGGTCGAGGTCGAGGTCGAGGCCGCGCTCTCGAGCTTCGGCGTCAGCTTCTCCAGGAGCGCCTTCGTCCCCACGTCGTCCACCGTCGGGAACAGCGAGCCCGCCGGCGCCAGCGCCGCCCCCGCTTCCAGCAGCTCCGGCTCGTCGGGCCACTTCGTCGTCCCCGGCGCCACGGGCCCGAGGCCCAGCTGCGCCCGCATCTCGTCGCTCTTCTTCGGCAGCACCGGCCAGATCATCACGCTGAGCACGCGCAGCACCACGAGCAGCGTCCCCAGAATGGTCGCCACGCGCGCGTCCCCTCCCTCCTTCTTCGCCTCCGCCCACGGCGCCGCCCGGTCGACGTACGTGTTTGCCGCCGACGCCAGCGCCCACGTCGCCTCGAGCGCCCGGTGCGGAGCGATCCCTTCCCACTCCCCCTTCGCGCGCACCGTCGCGCCCTTCGCCGCGGCGAGCAGCTCCTCCTCGAGCGGCGTCAACTTCCCCAGCGCCGGCACCTTGCCGTCCGTCAGCTTCGTGCAGAGCCCCAGCGTGCGCGCGAGGAGGTTCCCGAGGTTCTTGCCGAGGTCCGCGTTGTAGCGCTCGATCATCGCCGCGAGGTCGAAGTCCCCGTCTTGCCCGAACGCGATGGCCCGCAGCAGCTGGTAGCGCAGCACGTCGGCCCCTCCGTCCGCGCTCCCGCACACCTCGCCGAACGCCTTCGCGATCCCGAGCGGGTCGACGGCGTTGCGCAGGGACTTGCTCATCTTCTGCCCGTTGAACGTCAGGAACCCGTGCGCGTACACGGTCTTCGGCAGCGCGATTCCCGCGCTCATCAGGAGGGCCGGCCAGTACACCGCATGAAACCGGAGGATGTCCTTGCCGACGAGGTGGACGACGCTCTCCGGGCCCCAGAACTCCTTGTGCTCCGGCGTGTCCTGCACCGCGCTCCAGTAGTTCGTCAGCGCGTCGAACCACACGTACATCACGTGCCGCGGATTGCCCGGCACGGGGATCCCCCACGTGAAGCTCGTTCGCGACACGCTGAGGTCCTTCAGCCCACCGCGCACGAAGCTCAGCACCTCGTTGCGTCGCGTCTCGGGCTGGATGAAGCCCGGGTGCTTCTCGTAGTGCTCGAGCAGGCGCTCGCCGTACGCCGAGAGCCGGAAGAAGTACGTCTCCTCCTTCACGCGCTCGATGGTCATCGTCGGATGCAGGGGGCAGACGTTGCCGGGGAGGAGCTCCTTCTCGGTCTTCAGCTCCTCGCAGCCGACGCAGTACCATCCCTCGTACTCACCGAGGTAGAGGTCGCCCTTCTTCTCGATGGTGCGCCACAGCTCCTGCACGAGCTTCTCGTGCCGCGGCTCGGTCGTGCGGATGAAGTCGTCCGTGCGCACCTCGAGCTTCGGCCACGCGGCCTCGAAGCGGTCGCTCATGTCCTTCACGAACGCGACGGGCGTCACCCCGCGCGCCTGCGCCTCCCGCTCGATCTTGATCCCGTGCTCGTCGGTGCCCGTGAGCATCCGAGTCTCGTCCCCGCGAAGCAGGTGAAAGCGCCGCAGCGCATCCGCGACGATCGTCGTGTACGCCGTCCCGAGATGGGGAACGTCGTTCACGTAGTAGATGGGGGTGGTGACGTAGAAGCGAGGCATGGGAGAGGGGTGGGATTAGCACAGCGGCGCGGGCGCGGAGGGCGCGGGCGCGAGCGCGGGGGGCGCGAAGGCGAGACGCCGCGGACGGCGCTCGCCTTCGCATGGCCCTCAGAGCACGTTCTTCACCGCATGGAGCAGAAAGAGGCCCGCCTCGATCCGCGCCAGCGTCGTTCCCTTGCGGGGTGTCGGCTGTCTCGAACGCCAGTGACAATTGACCCATCGTTTCTCTGGCCGTGGCCGCCTTCCCTCCCCGACTTGCGTCGGTTCGGCCCGCCTTTCGGCGGGCTTCCGGTACTGGCGACGATGGTGCTGGAGATCGAGGACGCGCTCAAGCCGATGTTGGAGCCGCTGCGCGATTTGCTCAAGGAGACGAGGGCGCAGGTCGAGCGAGGTCGCTCGCTCCGGCGTGAGGCGCAATACGAGTCGTTCGAAGGGCTGCTCGTCGAGAAGCTCGCGGCCGTGGAGCGCGGGGCGCACCAGGCCACGCTCTCGGCGCTGGACGTGGACGCGCCGCAGATCATCATCAAGGGCGAGCCTCAGGTCCGAGTCCTTCGCGACCAGACGACGTACATGTCGCAAGCGGGGGGTGTGCCCCGTTGCTCCTCAATCTGGAGGTGTACCTGGGCCTAGCGAGTCGAGGCGCACGCGGGTGTACTGCGTGCTGCCAAGTCCGCCGTCATTGTGCACGAGAACCTGCGCGAAGAGCTCCGTGCACGTGAGCGCGATCGGAATCTCCCACTCCCACGGCGTACTCGGATCGGCGGCGAGGAGCCACGACACCCCGTCTGACAGGCGTACCAGCCGGATGCCCTGCGACGTCTGCCGCGCGGCGTAGCCGCAGTCGACGACGAAGGGAGATACCCCGAGCCCGTTCGGAATCTCGGACCGCAATCGCCTTGGCTGCAAGCCGCTTGCAGTCGTCGAGAATGGCGAAGTCATGATCGACACGGTGTTGTAGAGGAGAGTTTGAGGATCGCAGCCGCCGGAGCCGTAAGTCCAGACAATATCCGTTCCGTCAGTACCAATGTCCCCCACGCCCTCGGTCGAATTGGTGTCGCCGAACGAGAGGAAGTCGGCGGTGCCGCCAGCGCTTGTCCAGACCTTGAACTTGCTGACACAAGCTCTACTTGCGTTCCAGAACAAGGTCGAGCCCGAGAACACGGCGAAGTTCTCGAGGAAGCCGGTATCGGCGGCGGCGTGGACCGAGATGGGGGTCGCCGGACTGTCCCAACTGTGCAGGAGCATCGTCTTGAGGTCGAGGGCTCCGGGCTGCCCGATGGTCAGCGCCATGGGCATTTGCGAGTTGATCGCGAGCTGGGTCGGGAAGCTCGTCAAAGCGCCCGAGAACGCCCCGCCGCTTGCGCCGAGGTGGACACCAAAGGCGTACCAGCTGCCGTCCATGCCGCTAGGCTGCAGCCTACATGCGCCGGCCTGAAAGATGGCCAGGCGCACGGGGCCGTCTGTGTCTGCGATAAGGCTCTCCCAACCGCCCCCCACTGCACGCGACACCGCAAGCGTGACGGTGTCTGTCTCTTGCGCCGCTGGCGCCGCGACGACCAGCGGCCATTGCTCGTTGGTTGGAGCTGTCCAGTTGACCTGCATCTGCTGGCACACCAGGCCCGCAGGAGCCACAGGGTCGCACGCACCCCACGCGATTGGAGGAGGAGGGCTGCCGTTGGGGCTGGGCACATAGAAGCCGCAACACGAGTCGTAGCCGGGCCAGAGTACCCATCCGCCCGGTACCCCCGCCGGTGGCGGCGTTCCGGTGCACGATGCCGCGTCGGCGTCGATCCGGTCGGCGGGCGCATCCAAGCGCGCACCGGCTTCGCTGGCGGCGTTGGGCGCGCTGGCTTCCGGCGGCTCGGCGGTCCCGGCGGATGAGCAGCCGTCGGCTGCCGCGAAAGCCGCCGCAGGTGCCAGGAGCAGCGCCAGCGAAACCCAGCGGTAGCGCATGCGGCCTCCGATCAGAATAGCGCCGCGACATCCGCCTGGTCGACTTGATCAGTGTAATTGCAATCGTCGACGTCGTGCTCGCAGCTGGTGTCCCCTTGGTCACAGCATCCTTGATAGTGGTCGCAACGGTCGAGCGCGCTCCGCCGCGTGATCCGCAGGTGGTTTGCGCTCTTCCATCCGACGAACGCGTAGCTGTGGCTGTCGATGACCGGGCCGATCGCGAGCGCCCCCGCCTGACGAAGGATGAGCGTCGGCTTCGCGTCGGGGCCCGCAGTGAACCGCACCGTCGCGTTGCGACCGTCGCGGCTGATGTTCAAGAGCACACCGCCGTCGCGATCCACGCTCAGGAAACAATATGCGGACGAGTGCATCAACGGCCACGAGCCGACGATCTGGGCGCTGCCTCCGAAAGGATCGAGGCGCGCCAGCCGGACAGCAGTCTGCCCGTGACCCTTCGTGGGGGGCACCTGATCGAGCAGCCACAGCTTGTCGTCAGCGAACGAGAAGGTCGCCGCGAGGACGCTCCCGAGGTCATAGTCCGTGTAGGTCGAGCGAGCCCACTGACCACCAAGCCGGAAGAACCAGATGTCGTTGAGCTGTTCGTGGGTCGCCTGGTCCTGACCGCCGATCACGTAGGCGCCGCCGGCCGCGCGTGAGAACAGCGTCGTGAAGCCTTGCCGCGGCGACGGCGGATCGTTTAGCGGGCTGCCGAGGCCGATTCCGCCGCCGTTTGGGAGCTCGGTGGCCGTGTAGAGCGCCTTGCCTGACTCGATGGCAGCGTCGACGAGCGTCGTGCCGTCAGTCGAGAGCGCGACCGCCATGACGCTGGAGTCGACCGAGCCGATCGCCGGCGACGGCTCAACGGCGCTCGCCCAACTGAGGCCCGGGTGGGTGAACGTGCTTGTGAAGCCCGTACTCGCTGAGCTGCCCGAGCACGCGCCGCCGTTGCCCCCAACGGCGACCCCCCCTCCATCGTCCAGCAGGGCTGCGAGCCCGGCGATGTCGCTCGGCAGGAGCAGCTCTGTCTCGGCAACCGGCCGAATATCGAAGGCGCGGTACGCCGTCGTCGCCTGCCAAAGCATCGACGGCTGCGGCAGCGGCCGCGGAGTGGGGGGATCGCCGACCGTCAGCTGACCGAGGGGGCAATAGGCGACGGCTTGATCGGGCAGCACCCCGAAGTAGTGGTCGGCGACGGGTTGCTCGGAGGAATGAAGGCCCACGTCTGTCGGTCCGTTCGCCCAGTCCACCGTCGCGATAGAGAACCCGACGACCGCATCGGAATGCCGCCACAGCGATCCGCCGAGGCAGGTGCCAGGCAGGCTCGTTCCGGCGCATTGCGAAGCATCTTGGCACGCGGGATAGCCGTTGGACAGCGGGATCTTGGGGTTGTTAGGCCCCGTTAGCCAATAGGTCCAGTCGCTCGCATAGCACCATGTGTCCGACACGTTGGTCGTAGGGCTAAAGTCGACGTACTCCGTTGTCCCGCGGTCCCCCGCGCAAGAAGACGTCTTGCCGTGGAATTGGATCTGGCCGAGCGTCATCCGGTGCCATGGGTGAAGCGGGTCGTTGCCCTGCTCGGCATCGGCGTTTGCCCAGAAGGTCAGCTGACGCGGATCCACGATCCCGACGCTCGCACCGTCGACCGTCGTCGTGTCGTCGCAGTTGAACCCGTGATCTACATCGCTTTGGCAGAAGCGCGCCTCGGTTCCGCCGTAAATGGCGCTCACCGGCACGCCGTTGTCCTGCCCGCCCAATACCTGCTGCTGCGTCAGCGTGTTGCCAATCGGATGCGAGTCGACCGGCGTGAGGGTCACATTGTCGTGGTACTTGCGAGTGTAGCATTGTTGCCCCTGCCCTCCTGGATTGGGGCAGCACTCCTGGACCGGCGAAGAGCTCGTGTCCGCACTGTCGAGCGGGCACGGAACCGGATCGCAGGCGTCGCCGAGGATGTTCTGGCCCGGAGTGTCAGGCTGCTGCGCACGCGCGTTTGCGGCTTGCTCCGCCTCGATGTTGCAGTTGTCCTGGTTGGGGTCGTAGGCCGCGGGGCAGTCGTCCAGCCGGAGGGTTGAGGGCGGTCCGGAACAGAGCTGGCTGCAGAGCGCATTGACGGATCCGGAGCATGTCCCGCAGAGGCCATCGCCGTCCTGATCGTTGCCCGGATCGCACGGACACACGCAAGCGTTGCCGACGCCATCGTCGTTGTTGTCGAGCTGATCGGAGTTCGCGACGAACGGGCAGTTGTCGTGGGCGTCGTACCAATGGTCGCAGTCTGTGTCATTGGTGTCGGGAGTGCGGCCGTGCTGGCAGGGCCCGACGTAGTCGGCTTCCCCGTACCATCGGCTGCAGACGGTTGAGGTGCCCTTGCTGCAGTTGCAAGGGCCGCCGCTGCTGCAGTCATCGTCGATCGGGTGATCGGAGAGCCATCGTGGCTGGTTGTCGTGAGAGTGGTCTGTCGCGTTCTCGATGATCCAGTCGGGATTGGTCTGAACGCCGACGAACCATTCGGTGTCCGTGATGTCGGCGTGCACCGAGACCTGGCAGTTCTGCGGGAAGGAGGGCTCGCATGAACCGATCGCCGACGCGACACCGACCACGTCGCGGAACCCGCCCTTCTCGGTGTAGAGGGGTCCCCCCGAATCGCCGGGCAGAGTGGAGTTGTTGTCGGACGCTTGATCGCGCGTCCACAGGCCCGCGTTGCCGGGCGGAATCGTGAAAAACGCGGAGGCTGTCGCTACCTGGCGGACCGAGGCGGACGAACCGTTCGCGACGACCTGGCCCCATCCGGCGATCTGCATTGGAGGAGCGTCGTACAAGACTTCGCCGGGCCCGCCGTTGGGTCCGCAGGTGTTCGTGGCGTTCAGGCAGAAGTCCGGAGCCGGGTGAACAAAGGTCGGGCGTCGCGGCGCCGCTTGCTGGTAGACGCCACCCTGCAGGACGATGAGCGCGATGTCCTCGGCGTTGTCCTCGGGAGTGCCCCCGTTGATGTCGAGCTGGCGCGCCAAGCGAACCTTAGCCGCGATGCTCGGATTCTGGTTGAGCACGTTGAAGTCGCTCGAGGCGTTGCCGACGGTGATCGTGTTGCCGAAGTAGTTGTTGGCCGGCCCGCCGCTTCCCCCGGTAATGCAGTGATTGGCCGTAAGTACGAGGCTGGGAGCGACGAGCGTGCCCGTGCAGCTTGAGAGGTTGACGACGACGTCCGCCTCGGGCGTGTCGCTGTCGTTACTGCCGTTGCTGATTGCTGCGCTCGTACGCGCCGTGGGCTCATGGGGGCTCGCCCGATCGTCGCTGCAGGCGCAGACGCCGAGAAGGGACAGGACCAGGACGTTGCGGAACCACACCATGACAACCTCCCCGCGTGGCTTGCCGACAACGAGACCCAGCTTCGGACGTTACCGTGTTCGTGCGCGCCGTCAATGCACGAAGCGGCTTCGGTCGAACGTGGGGTCATAACGTCGCAAGCTTGCAAGTCGGGGCGCATTCCGGCCCGTTGGGCTGGAGCACGGCGTAGGACGCTGCCACTTTCTCGTCGATGAGCGGAGGGGGCGACTGACCAACGGCTACACGCAGCTCGTATTCGTCGCCGTCGACGGCGACGGCGACGGCGATCGATGCAGAGGCGTTGAGGGTTGCCGACGTACCCGAGCTCGGCGTCAGGGAGCAGGAAGCCTGCACCGCCCCGGAGAGATCGCAGATGTAGTCTCCGCCAGGTTCGGTCGGTGCCCGCACCCCCCCGCTTGCGCACGCTCCGTTTCGGCAGATCGTGACCTGCAAGATGGTCAAGTCGGCCGTCGCAACGCTGAGCGTGCGTTGCCACGTGGCGCCGCTCTCGCAAGAAAGGATCGAGCAATCTACGGGCGAGGAACACCCGACCAGCGAGAGGAGGAGGGGTGCCGCCGCCTGCATGCACACACGCGCTCGAGCCACGGTAAGTCCTAGCGTAGCATCCTTGTTAGGATCGGAGGCCGAGCGTCCTCCCTCTCGAGTCGGGGGACGAAGGCAACGGCGACTCATCGACCTTCTGATATGGTTCCCGCGCGTCGGCGGCGACGATCGTCGTTCATGACGTGGCGCAGGGGAGTGGCTCCATTCCTGAGCGTTTCGCGAGCCGCAGCATGGGCGGACGATTCTTGTGGGGACTGCACGACGGTAACCGTTCAGGGGGTGGGTTGAGCGCGAGCAGCGGGTCGTGCGACTTGGTCGCGCATGACGAAGACCACGAGTCATGGGACGAGACGGTGTGCCCGTGGATAGGAGGCCGAATGCACTGCCCTACGAGGCCCCACGCCCCCGGTGGCCCTCGGAAGAGCTCTCTAAACGCCCTCGTCCCCGCCTTCTTCCAGCCACGTCAGAACGTGACCGTCACCGGCGTCGTGGCGTCCGTGATGCCCCCTTCGTTGCTGCGAAGCTGGTTGTTCCCCCAGCACGCGCCCGTGCCGTCCGCGAGCACCGCGCACGTGTGGTACCAACCCGTCGCGAGCGCCGTCACGCCGCTCAGGTTGGACACGGGGACGGGCGTCTCCGAATCCTCCGTCGTCCCGTTGCCGAGCTCCCCGAACAAGTTGTCTCCCCAGCACGCGACCGTCGTATCGGCGAGCACGGCGCAAGTGTGGGCGCCGCTCGTCGCCACCGCCGTCGCGGCGGCCAGCGGCACGACGGCGCTGCCGAGCCCTGCGCCCGGGCCGTTGACGGTCTGCCAGCACTGAATGCTACCGCCCGCGACGAGCGCGCACCCGATCGGAGAGCCCACGGCCGCGTCGATCGAAGAGGAGGCGACCGTGATCGCCGTCGCGTCCCCAGCCACTGTGATGGAGGAGGCGAGGAAGCCGCCCGTGCAGATCACCTTCCCGTCGGGAAGCAGCCCGCACTCCGTCACACCGTTGGCGATGGCCACCGACCCCGTCAGCTCCGGCACCGCAGTGACCGTGACCGAGCCCGAGAGACGGCTCCAGCAGCTCACGTTCCCACCCTCGAAGAGCGCGCACGTCGAGCCGAGCGCCGTCGCGATGCCCTCGACGTTCGTCACCCCGACGACGGCGGCCGGCAAGGGGGACGGGTTCGGGATCGGGTTCACCGCGATGTAGCCGAGTGCCGTGGAGCCCCAGCAGACGACCGTCCCCGCCGACCGCACCGCGCACGTGAAGTCCGGCCCCGCGGAGATCCCGACGGCGTCCGTCAGGTTCGACACGACCACCGGATCGTTCGTCAGCTGGTTCGTCGTCCCGTTGCCGAGCTGTCCCAGCGTGTCCGCGCCCCAGCAGACGACCGTGCCGTCCGAGCGCAGCGCGCACGTGTGCTCGCGGCCCGCCGAGATGGCGAGGATGCCCGTGATGACGCTACCTGGCGCCGTTGGGGACGCGGACGTCCCGCTCGACGAATCGAGCCCCGTGCGCGCGCCGCACGCGGCGATCGCCGTCCCCAGCAGCCACCGAGGCCACGAGCGGCTCGCGCGCGGCAGCTCCCTCAGGCGCGCCCCTCCGGCATGATCACCGGCGACGACGGCGCCCGCGACGCGCGCGGGGCCCGGTCGAGCGCCCTCCGCAGCGGCACCATGAACAGCCGATCCACCGCCCGTCGCAGCTCCCGCGGCGGCGGATCCCCGTCCGCCGCCAGAAGGAGGCGCGCGTCCGGCGCTTCGGCCATGCCGGAAGCGCCGCCCTCTCCCATGGGGGCCACCAGCACCACCTCGCCATCCCCCTGCCGCACCCACGTCGCCTGGCAGAGCGACGCCGCGTGGGCGCCGAGCTCCTGGAAGACGAAGGCGCGCCACTCGAGCGGCGCCGTCAGATCGATGCGGCGCGCGCCGATGCGCAGCTCGCCGCGGTCGAGCACCACGGCTTCGCCGCTTGCGTCCGACAGGTACATGCGGTCGAGGGCTCCCGGAGAGCGCCGCGCGAGGGCCGAGAGCAGGCGCTCCGCGTCCGCCGCGCAGAGGGCCACGCCCTCGTCGGTGCGCACGTCGTCGTCGGCGGCCGTGACGGCGCGGTCGAACAGCGACGGGGCCTCGGCGGCGTCGCCCGCGTCGAGGACACGCACCGAGAGAAAGCGCGTGGCGTCGGCGCTGGTGAGCGCGAGGACGAGGCGCAAGCGGTCGGCGCTGGCGAGCACCGTGACGCCGAAGGGAGTGGTCCACCCGACCAGCGGGGGCTCGCCGGGGCGCTTCACGCCCTGCTGATCGACGACCAGCCACCCCGCCGGCGGACGGCGGCGTCGTGCGAGCGCATGGTGGAGCCCACCAGCGAGCCCGACGAGGAGGACGCCGACCACCCCGCGCAGCCACGGCGACCACGGCAGGAGCGCCACGACCACGGCGACCAGCACCACCATCCCCGCCAGCGCTCCCGCTGCTTTCGCGAGGGGCGATCCCACGCGGGGTCCGAGGGGAAACCTCAGCACGACGGGACGGGGGCGTGGCGACGGCATGCTCGACTTATTAAGTAGCATCCAGCGTGCCCGTTGGCGCCGTGTGCAGCGCTCGCACCCCCGGCCCAATCCCGTCTCTCCCGGCGACCCGACCGCCCCGGGCCGCTGTGCCGTCATTTCACAGCGTGGGTAGATGACCCTCTCGCGCCGTCTTCCGCAGGCCGACCGGCTCGGGCAAGTCGGGCGCGCTCGGGACGTCCCCGCGGCGCGTCGGCTCAGTGCACGTTCGGATTGCAGGGCTCGGCGTCCACGTCATCGGTGTACGTGTCGCCGTCGAGGTCGCGGACGGGCGCCGCGCTCGGGTCGACGACGACGGCGGGCACCATCCCGGCGAACCCGTCCTTCAGGAAGCCGACGAGCGTCGCCTGCGTCTGCCGGTAGGGGTTCTTGACGGAAAACCACTGGTCCTGATCGAGGATGTCGAACGGCGAGCCCGTCGCGAAGTTCCCGTACGGGATGCAGTACTGCCGCTCCCCCGTCGAGTTGATCATGTTGTCGCCGTGCGTCGCCGGCGACTCCTGCACGATGATCGCCGTCGTCCCCGCCATGGGCGTGTCGTGGAAGCTGCCGTCGGCCTGGGCCGGCACGCTCGGAAGCGGCAGGCGCCCCGGGTTGTCGGAGAGGTTCTTGTAGTCGAGGATCCCGGAGTTCGAGCCCACGTTGGGCTGCGCGAGCCCCCACCCCCCGGCGCGCGCCAGCGCCTCGTCGGCCTCGTTCGGCACGAGCTCGTCGTAGATCACCTCGAACTGCAGCACGTTGCGCGGCTGGGTCGGCTGGCCCACGAGCGGCTGGGGGTGGAGCAGGACGTTGCCGATGAGCGAGAGCGGATCGCCCGGCTCGACCACCGCCTGCACGAGGTTGACCATGGGATGACTCTCGTCGAGCGAGGCCTCGAGCAGGCCGAAGTTGAAGCCCGCTGCCTGGTCGAGATCGAGCCCGATGACCGGCCCGTGCGTCGCCAGCTCTTCGATGAGCCCTCCGCCGGCCACGTTGAGGACCCAGTTCTTCACCCCCGGCTCGATGGCGGCGGCCGCGGCGCCCTGGATGGAGCCGAGCGACATGCCGATGTAGGCGACGTTCTGCGGATCGACCTTCGGCGTCGTGCCGCCCCAGGCGAGGGCCGAGAGATCCGGGCTCGCGCGGAGGACCTTCACGAGCTGCGTCGTGTCGATCTCGGACTGGCGCATCTGGTCGCGCACGGCGCCGAGGTCGAGCAGGTTGCCGAAGAGGTCGAACGAACCGTTGTGCGCCCCCTTGCTGTTGGCGTCGCCGAAGCCGTCGGGGCCTGCGTACTTGGCCCCCGGCGACCCCGAGAAGTCGCTCACCTGGTCGACCTGCCACTGGGGTTCGGGAGCCCGCGCGCCGAACGTGATGCTGTCGATGGCCGCGACGAGCCACCCGGCGTTGCAGAGGGTGTTGGCGATGTCGAGCACGTCGTCGCGCGAGCCGTCGAGCCCGTGCTGGTAGATGACCGTCGGGTACCCGTTCGCCGGCATGGGCGCGGTCGGTACGGCGAAGGTCACCCAGATCGAGTCGGTGGGCGCGTCGGGCGCGGGGATGATGTTGCCGCTCGCGTCGGTCGCGAAGGTCGCCTCGTCGAGGGTGCCATAGGTGGTCCCCTGGTAGTGCTGGAGGTAGTTCTGCGCGCTGAAGACGCCGGTGCCGACGACGGCGATCTTGTCGTGCGCGCGCACGGGGAGCGTGCCGTCGGGATCGTCCGACCCGTCGGGCAGCTTGGCGTTCAGGGGGACGACGCCGAGCCAGTCGTCGAGGCTCGCGGTGAAGCCCGCGGGGAGCTGCCCGTTCACGGGCGCCCCGAAGATGGCCGGGTGCATCGGAGCCATCGACGCGGCGTCGAACTTCAGCGGGGGCGCCGCCGCCATCTCGAGGCTGTCCCGCAGCGCGTAGAGCTGCTTGCTCATGGCGTTCGTCGTGTAAGGCGCGAGGGCGACGATCTGCGCGCCGTCGGTCGCGAGGGCGCCGGAGAGGTCGGCCGCCACGGTCGTGTACGCCGCGGTGTAGATCGCGGGGGCGCTCGCCGCACCGCTCGCGACGGCCTGGAAGTCGGCGCTCGCCGTGAGGGGGCGTCCGTCGCTCGTCTTCACGCGGCTCGTGAGGACGGCCGCGTAGTGGTGCGCCTCGTCGAGGACGACGCCGCGCGCCGGGCCGACGACGGCGAGCTGGCGGGTCTGCGCGTTGATGTAGTCGACGTGCGCCATCGCTCGGCACGTGACGCGCGCCTTCGTGGGATCCGTGGCGTCGAGGTCGATGAGGAACATCGAGCTCGTGTCGGCGACGCACGACGTCTCGTCGGGGGGGAACGTGGTCGCGTCGAGGAGCGCCGTGCCGACGTTGCCGTTGTCGTCGAGCGGCTGGGTGTAGTCGTCGACGTAGAACATCGCGAGCGCGGTGCGCGAGAAGCCGTCCATCTTCGCCAGCTCGTGCGTGATGAACTGCGCGTTCTGCAGGACGACGGCGTCGACGCCCGGGATGGTCGTCACCTGCCCGCCCTGCAGGTAGATGTCGCTCGGGAACGGCACGTCGAGGAAGTTCGGCGTCGCGTTCGTCGTCGTGTCGAACCGGGCGACGACCCCGGTGGCGCCCGAGGGCGCCCCTTTCGACGAGGACGAGTGGCATGCGACGCCGGCGACGACGGCCGCGAGCAGCGTTGGGGCGAAGGTCCGCGTCAGATGCACATGAGCCATCGCGGCGTATGTAGCAGACGACTACTGACCGGTCGCGTCGCTCGGAGCGTCGATGCCGCCTTCGCCACCACCGCCCTCGGTGCCGCCTTCGCTCGGCAACATGACGCCACACGCCGACACGCAGGCGGAGGCGCAGGTCAGGTCCGTGATGGGGAGGCCGGCTCCGAGGAGGTCGGTCTCTCCGCAGGTGATGACGCTCCCTCCGGCGCCGACGCACGCCTCGAACGCCTCGAACGCCTGCGGGCAGCCACAGGTCATGTTGCACTCGGAGATGAGCATCGGGCAGTTCGTCTGGACGCACGCGACGCACACCGCCGCCGAAGCGTCCGTGCCGTTCACGGAGCCGTCGGGGACGGGGATCGACGTGATCTGCGCATCGGGCACGCACGGAGCAGCCTCCATGGCCGCCTCGGGACCCGTCTCGACGGCGGCTTCCATGGCCGCGGCCTCGAAATGGTCCGCCGTGACATCGGGTGCGCCCGAGTCGTTCGAGGAGCCTCCGCTGCTCGTGGATCCACCGCATCCAGACGCCACTGCGGCCACCGTCGCCGCCGTCGTCGCCAAGCCCAAGATCCACTGAGAAGCGCGCATGATGATGATCTCCGGAAGTTCTGGCGGGGACCTTACGCGCCGGTCCGCACGGTAGGCAACCCTTCTGCGACGCTTGAGATGCGTCTGAGATGCGCACGTTGTCGGCGGGAATCCAGGCCGTTCAGCGCCGGAGCGCCCCGGCCCGCTGGCTCGCGACCCACGGAGAGAGCCGCGATCCCGTCTCCCCGTGCGTCGCCTGCGCCGCGCCCGTCGCTCGCTCCATCCGGGCCGCCGCCACCGCCACCGCCGCCGCCACGGCGTCACGCCGGTCGTCGCGCACGAGGGGATAGCCGAGGAGATCGGCCTTGTAGCGATCGATGAAGCCCGTGTCATAGCGGCCGGCGGCGAACTCCGGATGCGCGAAGAGCCGGTCGTGGAAGGCGAGGTTCGTGCGGATGCCCGTCACGACGTACTCGCTGAGGGCCCGGCGCATGCGCGCGACGGCGCGCTCGCGGGTGGGCGCCCACACGCTGAGCTTCGAGATGAGAGGGTCGTAGAAGCTCGAGATGGTGCACCCGGAGTACGCCCCGCCGTCGTCGCGCACGCCGGGGCCGGCGGGGACGCAGAGGCTCTCGATGACGCCGGGCGAAGGGAGAAACCCGTTGGAGGGATCCTCCGCGTAGACGCGGCACTCGATGGCGGCGCCGCGGGCGCTGAGGTCCCCCTGGCCGAAGCCGAGGGGCTCGCCCTGGGCGACGCGGACCATCTCGCGCACGAGGTCGAGCCCCGTCACGAGCTCGGTCACCGGGTGCTCGACCTGAAGGCGCGTGTTCATCTCGAGGAAGTAGAAGCTCCCGTCCTCGGCGAGCAGGAACTCGAAGGTGCCTGCGCTGAAGTAGCCCACCGCCTTCGCCCCCTGCACCGCGATGGACCCCATGCGCGCCACGAGGTCGCGCGACGCGGCGGGGCTCGGCGTCTCTTCGACGACCTTCTGGTTTCGCCGCTGGATGGAGCAGTCCCGCTCGAAGACGTGGACGAGGTTCCCCTCGCGATCGCCGAGCACCTGGATCTCCACGTGCCGCGGGCGCGTGATGGCCTTCTCGAGGTAGACCGTGTCGTCGCCGAAGAACTTCTTCGCCTCGCTGCGCGCCCGCTCCCACGCGCTCGCCATCTCGCCTGCGTTGCCGACGAGGCGCATCCCCTTGCCGCCGCCGCCCGACGCCGCCTTGAGCATCACCGGGAAGCCGATCTTCGTCGCCGCGGCGACGGCCTCGTCGGTCGTCTCGCAGCGCGCGCCGGGGACGATGGGGACGCCCGCGGCAGACATCTTGTCGCGCGCCGCCGTCTTGCTGCCCATCGCGCGCATAGCGCTCGCGGGCGGGCCGATGAAGACGACGCCGGCCTTTTCGCACGCCTCGGGCAAGGCGGGGTTCTCGCTGAGAAAGCCGTACCCCGGGTGGATGGCATCGCACCCGGCCTGCTTCGCGACGGCGACGATCTTGTCGACGCGGAGGTAGCTCTCCCCGGCCGGGGCCGGTCCGATGGGGTAGGCCTCGTCGGCCGTGCGGACGTGGAGCGAGGCCCGGTCGGCCTCGGAGTAGACGGCGACGGACGCGATGCCCATCTCGCGGAGGGTGCGGGTGACGCGGACGGCGATCTCCCCGCGGTTGGCGACGAGGACTTTGCGGAAGGTGCGGGCCATGGCTGGGTTCTCCGCCCGTTTATCGCACACGCGGGCGGGCACGTCTCCCGGGGCCGTGACGGCTCGCGTCAGCCTCGCCATCGTGCCTGGTCGCCTTGCCGGAAGGGCAAAGTCATGTTCAACCTGACCGATGCTTTTCCTGCGAAGAGGGCTCATCGCCCTTCTGGCGACGGCGGCCCTCGGCGTGACTGGCTCGGCCCGCGCCGACGAACCCTCGAGGAGCACGCTCCCCCCGGGCATCTCCGTCGGACGCGACGGACGGTACTACCAGGACGTGTGCGACCACTCGGTCGCGTTCCACTGCCTGACGAAGCGCCTGCTCCCGCCGACGTACCGTCCCCTCGACGGACCGTTCGCGCCGGCGGGCGGCGGGCAGGAGTGCACGTGCACGGCGCAGACCTGCGGCGGCGGCTTTCCGACCGCGCCGTCCGGCTCCCTCGACCCGAAGAACATCCTCGCCGCGTACAGCGTTCCCCCGTCGAGCGCCGCGGGCGGGAAGATCGTCGCCCTCATCGATCTGCCGGACGCGAACGCGCTCCACGACGTGAACATCTACCGCAAGCAGTTCGGCATCCCGGCGCTCGTGGCCTGCCCCGGCAACGGCCTGCCCGATCCTGCGGGGGGGACGCCGTGCTTCGCGACGGTGGACGAGACCGGCAACGTCACGACCTCGGCGGGCGACTGCCAGCAGGCCGACGGCGAGACGGGCCTCGACACGGAGATGGTCAGCGCGGCCTGCCCCGACTGCAGCATCCTGCTCGTCCAGCTGACGACCGCGTACGCGAACGGCGGCCCGAGCGACACGGACTTCGTCACGGCGACCAAGGCGGCCATCACGCTCGGCGCGGTGGCCGTCAGCATCAGCTTCGGCGGGCCGGAGAACGTCGGCTTCGACCCGACCGGCAAGGAGTACACGACGCCGGGGCACCTCGTGCTCGCCGCGGCCGGCGACTCCGGCTACCTGAACGAGGGCTCGATGTTCGGCAGCGGGACCCCGAGCTACCCGGCCTCGGCGACCGACGTGCTCGCGGTCGGGGGAACGACGCTCGAGCTGACGGGGGCGACCTACGGCGAGGTCGTCTGGAACGACGGCGCCATGGGCGGCGCCGGCGGCAGCGGCTGCAGCACCGAGTTCGCGATGCCGGGTTTCCAGAAGACGTTCCTCTCGGCCAACGCGGACGCGTTCGGGACCTGCGCCAAGCGCGCCTCGGTCGACGTGTCCGCGGCGGCCGAGTACGTCTCGGGCCAGGGCGGCTTCTCCGGCGCCATCGCGGAGTACGACTCGGTCAACGGCTGGGGGCAGGTCGTCGGGACGAGCGCGGCGTCGCCGATGGTCGCGGGCCTCTTCACGAGGCTCGGCCTCATCGACGCGGTCTCGGGCAACCTCGGCTGGGTCTACGACAACATCGCGGCGTTCAAGGACGTCACGCAGGGCGACAACGATCTCGGCACCACGGGGTGCACGACGGTGATGTGCCAGGCGGGCAAGGGATGGGACGGCCCGACGGGCGTGGGCACCCCGATCGGCACGAAGCTCGCGGCGCTCGTGGCACCTCCCCCGGAGGACGGGGGGACAGAGGGCGGGACCGAGGGAGAAGGCGGCGCGGAGCCCGCGTCGTCGCCGAGCCAGAAGGGCGGCTGCGGCTGCGTGACGGCCGGAGCGGCAGGGGATGGCGCGCCGCTGCTGCTCGCCCTCGGCGTCGGCCTCGGAGCGTTCGCCGCGCGTCGCCGCAGGTCCACCCGCTGACGTCCCGTGCCGAACGAACCGCCCGATCCGCCGAACCTCGCGTTCGACTTCTCGCCGCGGAAGCCCCCGCCCCCGCCGCCGGCGCCCGAACCGAGGGCGCTGACGGTCGCCGAGCTCGATCGGGCCATCAAGGGCTCGCTCGAGGAGTCGTTCGTCAACGGCGTCTGGGTCGAGGGCGAGGTGGGAGATCTGCGCGCGGCCCCGAGCGGGCACCTCTACTTCTGCCTGAAGGACGAGAAGGAGGAGGCGTCGATCGACGTCGTCCTCTACCGCTCCAACGTGACGCCGCGGACCCGCACCTTGTGCCGGGACGGTGCGCGCGTGCGTCTCCGGGGCAAGCCGACCTTCTGGGCGCCCCGCGGCCGGCTGCAGCTCGTCGCCGACCGGCTGCAGGCGGTGGGACGCGGCGCGCTGCTCGAAGCGCTGGAGCAGCTGAAGGCCAAGCTCGCGGCCGAGGGCCTCTTCGCCCAGGAGCGCAAGCGCCCCCTTCCCCGGGAGCCTCGCGTCGTCGGCGTCGTCACGAGCCCCACGGGCGCGGTCATCCACGACGTGTGTCGCGTGGCGTTCCGGCGCGGAGGAGCGCGCATCCTGCTGTCGCCCGCGCAGGTCCAGGGGGCGGGCGCGGCGGAGTCCATCTGTCGCGCGCTGGGGCAACTGCAGCGCGTGCGGGAGGTCGACGTCATCGTCGTCGGTCGCGGGGGCGGCTCGGCCGACGACCTCGGGGCGTTCAACGAGGAGGTGGTCGTGCGCGCCGTCGCCTCGTGCCGCGTGCCCGTCGTGAGCGCGGTGGGGCACGACGTGGACGTGACGCTGGTCGACTTCGCCGCCGACGCCCGCGCAGCCACGCCGTCGCAGGCAGCCGAGATGGTCGTGCCCGACCGGGCGTCGCACGCCGAGCTCCTCCGGCGGACGCGCCTGCACCTGGTCCGCGCGATGCGCGGGCGGCTCAACGAGGACCGCGTCGCCCACGGGCACGCGGCGAGGCGGCTGGGCGACCCGCGCCTCGCCATCGCCGCCCACCAGCAATCCCTCGACGAACGCGGCGCCCGCCTGACCGCCTGGGTGCGCGCGGCGGTCGCACGGCGGCGCGACGCGCTGACGCAGGCCCAGCGCCGGCTCGCGTACCTGCACCCGAAGGCCGTGGTGGCGCGCGAGCGCGCGGAGCTGTCGCGGCTGGGCGATCGCCTGCTCCACGTGTGGAGCGGCGCGCTCGAGCGCAGGAGCACGGGCCTCCAGCGCACGACGGGGAGGCTCGACGCGCTCAGCCCGCTGAAGGTGCTGGCCCGCGGCTACGCCATTGCGACGCGCGACGACGGGCGCGCCGTCCGCTCGGCGGGCGACGTCGGCCGGGGCGACGCCCTGCACGTCCGCGTGCGGGATGCCCGCATCGAGGCGAGCGTCGTGAGGGTCGAGCCGCTCGAGGAGCCGAAGTGAAGCCGCGGCGCTTCGCGGTGATCGGCGACCCCGTCGGCCACTCGAAGAGCCCGGCGATGCACCGGGCAGCGTACCGCGCGCTGGGGCTGCCGCACGACTACGAGGCTCTCCGCGTCACGGCGGCGGAGCTGCCGCGCGTCGTCGAGGACCTGCGCGAGGGACGCTACGACGGCCTCAACGTCACCGTGCCGCACAAGCGCGCGGCGCTCGCCCTGTCCGACGCCGCCGCCGACCCGACCCTGACCGCCGCCAACACCCTGGTCCGCGCGGGCGACGGCCGCGTCGTCGCGCACAACACCGACGTGCCCGCCCTCGCCGAGGAGCTCCGGCTGCTCGCCGGCCCGGGCGCGTCGTGGTCGTCGAGGCGCGCGCTCGTCCTCGGCTCGGGGGGCGCGGCGCTCGCGGCCGTCGCGGCCCTGCGCTCGCTCGGCTCGACGGACGTGGTGGTCCGCGCGAGGACGGCGCGCGCGCAAGCGACGCAGCCCTGGCAGCCTTCGCCCGCGAGCGAAGCCCGCACCCTCGCCGTCGTGCAGGCGACGAGCGCCGGGATGGCGGGGGCCGATCCCGGCGACGCCGTCGCCCAGGTCGTCGCCTGGGACGCGCTCCCTGACGACGCCGTCGCGCTCGACGTCGTCTACGCGCCGCCCGAGACTCCCTTCCTCGTCGCCGCCGGCGCCCGCGGTCTCGGGCGCGCGAACGGCCTCGGAATGCTGGCCCGGCAAGGAGCGCTGGCCTTCGAGCTGTGGCTCGGCGTGCCGGCCCCGCTCGAGGTGATGCGGGCGGCGCTGGAGACCGGCACGGGAGACGTGAAGCGACTATCTTGAGAGCGTGCCCCGGACCCGCCAGCGCCTCGGCTTCAAGCGAATCGTCCAGCTGCTGGTCTACCTCGTCATCGTGCCGACGGTGCTGCTGCTCCTCGTCGGCATCGTCCTCATGTTCCTCGGGAACGTCTTCAACGTCCTCTTCGGCGTGCTCACGGTCAGCTTCGTCCTCGTCGCCGTCACGGGCATCGTCCTCGTCCTCGTCTTCCTCCGCCGCGAGGCCAACCTCAGCGCCCTCCAGGCCGACTTCGTCTCCAAGGTGAGCCACGAGCTCCGTACGCCGCTGACGAGCATCCGCCTCTTCGTCGAGACGATGGGGCGCGCGCGCGGCGACCAGGCGGTGCAGGACAAGTGCCTCGACGCGCTCGACATGGAGACGCGGCGGCTCACCCGGCGCATCGAGCGCCTGCTCGACTGGGGCCGGATGGAGGCCGGACGCAAGCAGTTCGAGCTCCACGACGAGACCCTCGCCGCCATCGTCGACGAGTCGGTGCAGGCGTTCGCGCCGCTACGCGTGCAGCACCCGCTGGTCGAGCTCCACAGCGACATCGCGCCGGGCCTGCCCTGCGTGCACGTCGATCGCGCGGCCATGGTCGACGCCATCGGCAATCTCCTCGGCAACGCCGTGAAGTACGGCGGCGAGCCGCCCGTCGTCACCCTGCGCGCGCGGGCGATCCCGGCGGGCATCGCCATCGAGGTGACCGACAACGGCGAGGGCATCCCGCGCGGCGAGCACCGGCGCATCTTCGACAAGTTCTACCGCATCGACGATCGCCTCTCGCGCGAGCGGGAGGGGAGCGGCCTCGGGCTCGCCATCGTGAAGCACATCGTCCGCGCGCATCGCGGGCGGGTGCAGGTCGATAGCGCCCCTGGCAAGGGGTCGACGTTCCGCATCGTGCTCCCGGTGGCGCCGGAGGGGCTCGAGGCGCCCGCAGCCGCGACGAGCGAGGTGAAGGGCGCATGACGCAGAACAAGGCCCCGGGCGACGCTCCGAAGCGCTGCGTGCTGGTCGTGGAGGACGACCCGAGCATCATGCTGGGCCTGCGCATCAACCTGGAGGCCGAGGGGTACACTGTGCTCTCGGCGGAGGACGGCGAGAAGGGGCTCGAGCTCGCGCGCGGCGAGAAGCCGGATCTGGTCATCCTCGACGTGATGCTTCCCAGGCTGAACGGCTTCCAGGTGCTTCAGACGCTGCGGCGCGAGGGCATGGGGATGCCCATCATCGTCGTGAGCGCGCGGACGGGCGAGATGGACAAGGTGACGGGGCTCGAGCTCGGCGCGGAGGACTACGTCGCGAAGCCCTTCAGCCTGGCCGAGCTCCTGGCGCGCGTGCGGGGAGCGCTCCGACGAGGGCCGCGGATCGTCGAGCCTCCGAGGACCCGGTACGAGTTCGGCGACGTGCTCATCGACGCGGGCGCCCGGACGGTGACGCGCGACGGCGAGGCCGTCGAGATGACCGCGACCGAGTTCGACTTGCTCCTCTGCCTCATCGAGGCGCGCGGCGTCGCGCTCGGACGCGAGGACATCTTCTCCCGCGTGTGGGGCCCGAACCACCACGGCACACCCCGCACCATCGACAACTTCGTCCAGCAGCTCCGCGCGAAGCTCGAACGCGATCCGCAGCGCCCGCGCCACGTCGTGACCGTGCGCGGCGTGGGCTACCGCTTCGACGGGTGATACCTTCAGGTGGCGATGGGTGCCCTCCGCCTCGGCCTCATCCCGCGCGGGGACGAAAGCGACGAGCGGGAGCGAGACTTCGTCGTCTCGCTGTCCGAGGCGCTCTCCTGCGACGTGGACGTGCACCACGCCGCGGACTACCGCGTCGTCCTCACCGGGCTCGGTCAGGGCCTGGTCGACTTCGCGTGGCTGCCGCCGCTGGTCGCGGCGCGGGCCGTGCGGGGCAAGCTGGCCGCGCCGATCGCCGTCGCCGTGCGCTACGGCGACACGAGCTACCGCACCGTGCTCGTGGCGCTGCCCGGATCACCCATCCGCGCCGCGCGGGATCTCCGCGGCGCTCGCGTGGCATGGGTCGATCGGCAGAGCGCGAGCGGGTACGTGGTCCTGCGGGCGGCGCTCGCGCGCGCGGGCGTCAGGCTGGCAGAGGCGTTCTCGCAGGAGCAGTTCGTCCGGAGCCACGCGGCCGTGGCGCGCGCGGTGCTGAGCGGCGAGGTCGACGTGGGGGCGACGTGCGCGCACACCGAGCAGGGCCAGGTGCGCTTCGCCCGGTCTCCGTTCGCGGGGGACGCCGGGCTCTCAGCCGGCGAGCTCCGCGTCGTCTTCGAGGCCGGCCCCATCCCGTCGGACATCTTCGCCGTACGCCACGGCGTCCTGCCGCGCGTCCGCTCGGCCCTCGAAGCCGCCCTCATGCACGGGATGCCCCCGCGCGTCCACGTCGCCGCCCGCGCCCTCATGCACGCCGACGGCTTCGCCGCGCCGACCCACGAGCACCAGCGCATGCTCGAAGGGCTCATCGACTCCGATCCCTGAAGCGCGTTTCCGCGATGTGGTATCGGGGATGGCGCCATGGACCAGAACCTCCTCCGCAGCTACCTCGCGACCGTCTACGAGCTCCCCACGCCGAGCGGACCCCTCCGTGTCTCGCTCGACGGCGACATCGTGGCCGACACGACCACGCTGCCGGAGCTGCTGCAGCGGCCCATGGCCATCCTGACCGCGTATAACCCCCGGTCGATGCTCCTGCCGCGCAAGGTCAACGAGGCGCGCCACCAGGTGATGCGCGATCTGCTGATTCTCGGCGTCTACCGCGTCGAGGGGTGCGTCGGCTACGAGGAGGACCCCGAGGGCACGTGGCGTGAGCCGTCGTGGATGGTCCACGGGATGGACCGCGAGGAGGCGGTCGCCTTCGGCCGCGTGTTCCGGCAGAACACGGTGGTCATGTGCCGGGGCGCGCGCCCGGAGCTCATCGTGACCGATCCGACGTGCGACGACGTGGGCCGTACGTACGTCGGAAACTGGCGCGTCCGCTCCTAAGTGACCGAGCGCGATTGTCGATCAGACGCCACCCGATGCCGCGCCAGCGGCATCAGCACCGCGAGCGTGAGCGAGCGGTGAGCGACCAAGGTCGCGGCGCGGAGTGCCGTGTGCAAGCGGCGCGGCTCACCGCTCGCTCACGCT
>DASXZL010000044.1:0-169329 GCA_036501935.1 Polyangiaceae bacterium
GAAGCCGTTTGGGCCCGATCCATCACGCACGAGACGGCAGTGCGACCGAGCGCGTCAGGCGGTTACGGCGCCGAGCGGGAGCGGCCCAAGAGCGCGACGTAGCTCGAGCAGGTTGTGGCAAAGACACACGATGGCCCATTCGCCGGCGGCTTTGGGGAGTCCGCGGAGCGAGAAGCGCGTGAAGCCCATGGCCTGTTTGATCTGTCCGAAGACGGGTTCGGCGATGACCTTGCGGCGCGCGTAGATGGCCTGGCCTCCCGCCAGCGCCTCGCGATGCGCCAGTCGAAACTTGTTCACCGTCGTGAAGTGCGGGTGCTCGCCACCCGCCAGCACCCGAAAAGCCACGTCCTCGTAGGTCGCCCGCTCCATCTTGCGAGACGAGAACACCCCCACGCAGTACGCGTACAAGAGCAACGAGGTCATCATCCGAGGCGAGTACGGACGCACGCGTCCAGCTCGCGCACCAGGTCCAGCACGAAGTACGCGAGGTGCCCTTCGGGCAACCAGTCCATGGGCGACGGTGGCAACAGAAACGCCTGCTCTGGCGTCCACGGCCGATACTCCTTGGTCACGTGGGCCAGCAGATCAAATCAGCCGCCCCCTGTTCATCCATGCCGCAGGCGACGCGGCCTCCTGCCTGGGGAGCTCGAGGGGAGCGGCTGCGCTCCCCTCGAATGAGACCCGTCACGACGGAGCCCGTCCTGACACATTGCCCGAAGGGCAATTCTCTACGGGCTCCTAGCGCTCGGCTCTCTCGCGGCGGCGCCGCCTTCGCTCAGGCGAAGTCGTCGATCGTCGGCTTGATCACGAGCTCGGGCACGTGGACCCGGAGCGGCAGCTCGGCGAGGAAGCGGACGGCGTCGGCGATGTCCGTCGGCTCCAGGATCCCCTCGCGGCGGCTGGGGGCCTCGCCGCCAGGACGGGCGCCGCGCGAGTCCAGCAGGCCCGTGTTTACCTCGCCCGCGCAGATCACCGTGGATCGGATGCCTCGGCCCCTCTCCTCGCGGCCCAGCACCACGCCGAGCGCGCCCTGTCCGAACTTCGACGCCGAATACGCCGCGCCCGCCAGCACGTTGGCCCGCAGCCCCGCGAGAGATCCGATCTGGATGACGAGCCCCTTGCCACGGGAGCGCATCGACGGCACGGCGAAGTAGATGACGTTGAAGGCCGCCGTGAGGTTCTGCGCGATCACCTGATCCCAATCGGCGGGCTCGAGGGTCCGGAAGCTCCGCTTGGGGACGTTCGCGCCGCTCGCGCACACCAGAATGTCGATGGACCCCATCTCCGCGAGGACGGCCTCGACCATCGCGCGGACCTGGGCGCGGTCGCTCACGTCACAGGGCGCGACGACCGCGCGTTCGCCCGCCGAGCCGAGCGACGCGCGAACGTCCTCGAGGCGGTCCGAGCTTCGCCCGACGAGCGCAACGCGAACCCCGGCCAGGGCCAGCGCGCTCGTGACGGCGCGTCCGATGCCGCCGCTCGCGCCCACGATCAGCGCCGTCTCGTGCTGGATGGACAATGGTCGGTAGTGTACGCGACCCGGTCGAGAGCGCTATCCTTCCGCGATCGCATGGCCTCGCCCATCGCAGTGACCGCCATGACGTGGACGACGGCGCTCGGCGACGACCTCCATGCCGTGTGGCAGCGCCTCCTCGCGGGTGAGACCGGGTTCTCGCACGTGCCGTGCAAGGGGAGCGTGCGCAACGATCTCGTCGCTCCCGTGCCGGGCGTGCCCCTCGAGCTGCCCGCCGCCGACCGGATGACGAAGATCGGGCTTCCCGCGCTCCGTCGCGCGCTGGCCGAGGCCGAGCGCGACGCTCGCGACCCCGGGGTCACGCTCGTTCTGGGGACGAGTCTCGGCGCCTTCCTCGAGGACCAGAGCCCTCCGCTGCATGCGTGGGCCGACGAGCTCGCGCGGGCCGTGGATGCCGTCACCCCACCGATCTCGGTCTCCACGGCTTGCTCCTCCGGCTCCGACGCCATCCTCGTCGGTGCCGAGCTGATTCGCACGGGAGCCGCGCGCTGCTGCATCTGCGGAGGGGTGGACGTGATCACCACGAGCAAGCGACTCGCCCACTCCGCGCTCGGCACGATGTCGCCCACCGAGCTCCGCGCGTTCGACGTTCGCCACGACGGGACCTTGATCGGCGAGGGCGCCGCCTTCGTCGTCCTCGAAGCCGAGCCGCATGCCTCCGCGCCGGCGCTCGCCACGCTGCGCGGGGCCGGCTCTGCCAACGACGCGTCCGGCATGACGACGCCGGACCCGAACGGACGCGGCGCGCGGTTCGCGGTCGAGCGATCGTTGGCGGACGCAGGGCTCTCGGCCGGCGCGATCGACCTGGTCAACGCTCACGGATCGGGCACTCCACTTAACGACGCGACCGAGGCCCTCGCCCTGCGGGATCTCTTCGTGCCGGCAGGGGCAGCCACGGGGGCGCGCCCGGTCGTCTTCGGCACCAAGGGCAACTTCGGACATAGCCTCGGCGCCACGGGCGCGATCGAGGCGATCGCCCTCATCCTCGCCATGCGCACGGGACAGATTCCCCCTGTCGCCGGCCTCGAGCAGCCCGATCCCGCGTTCCCCCTCCCGCTGCCTCGCGGAGAGCCGCTCCGGGCCGCGTCGCAGATCGGCCTCAGCCTGACGCTCGGCTTCGGAGGTTTCGACACGAGCCTGGTGTTCGAGGTGACGCGATGAGCGGCCCCACGACGCTGGCGAGGTCGGAGGCCGACGCCTTCGAGCGCGGTCTCTTCAAACAGCAGACCCTGACGACCGTCCGGTACGCGGATCCGGTCGCCTGGATCGTCGCGACGGCTGCGGTGCGTGCCTTCGGTGCCGCGCACGACGCCGTGGTCGCGGCAGGCGACCGCGTGGGCGTCGTGGTGACGAGCGCCCGCGGTCCGGTCGAGACGATGGCCTGGGTCGCCACGGCCGCGCGCGACGGATTCTCCTCGCCCCTCCGGTACCCGGCCACCAACCCTGGCTCGCTCGCGGGGGTGACCTGCATCGCGCTCGGCCTGCGCGGACCGACGCTCGTGCTCACCATGCCTCCCGAGCAGGGCGCACGGCTGGGTCTCGTCCTCGGCGAACGGTGGATCGCGCGCGGGGACGTGCTGCTCGCTCTCGTGGCGACGTGCTGGGAGCCATCGCCCGGCAAGCAGGCCGCGCGATGCATGCTGGTGGGTGCGGGGGCCGGTGGCCCTCCGGTCGATGCGGCGACCGATGGTGCGTGGCTGGCGGCCTTGGACGCGAGGAGCGTGCGCGCGTGAGCGGGGTGTCCCCCGCCGAGATCGAGAGCTTCTTCGATCGGGTCGAGGACGCGTCGGAGCCGGCCGGCGCCCGCGAGCCTACGGTCTCGGTGATCGCGTCGCGATGGCGCGAGCTCGGTCTGCGCCCGGGGGAGCTCGTCCTGCTCGGCCTGCCCAACGGCGTCGCGCTTCTCCGGCACTTCTTCGGGGTGCTCGCGGCGGGGGGAGTACCGGCCCTCGTCGCACCCGGCACGCCCGTCGCCCGCCTTCGTGAGCTGGCGACGGCCTTCGGAGCATGCGCCCTGGGCAGCGTCCGGGTGCCCACCGAGGCGCTGCAGCCCGCACGCGTCGATACGCTGGGCGGCATCGAGGTCGCCTGGTTTGCGGGACCCAGAGCGCCGGCCCTGGCGGAGGGCGAGGTCGTGATGCTCACCTCGGGCACGAGCGGGTTCGCGAGCGGATGCGTCTTCGGTCTCGACGCGCTCCTGCGCAACGCCGCCCGTCACGCCGACGCCATCGGCCTGCGCGCCGACGACGTCATGCTGGTGAATCTTCCTCTCTACTTCTCGTTCGCCCTCGTGGCCCAGGCGCTCGCGACCTTCCTGCGCGGGGGCCGGCTGGTCGTGAGCGGCCCGCCGTTCCACGCGCCCACGTACGTCAAGGTCCTCGGAGAGCGCCGGATCACGGTCAGCTCCCTCACGCCGGTCTTCGTGCGCACGCTGCTGCAGACGGGCTCCGTGCCGGGCGGTGCGCTGCGTGTCCTCTCGGTCGGTGGGGACACCCTGGCGCGCGATCACGTCGCGCAGCTCCTTGCCCTCCGACCTGGTCGCGAGCTTTACCTCACCTACGGCCTCACCCAGGCGGGTCCGCGGGTCTCCACGCTGGCCGCGCATGCCGAGTCTCCGGAGCGCTACGCCTCCGTGGGTCTTCCCCTCGCCGGGACGCGAGTTTCCCTCGTGAGCATCGAAGACGGGACCGACCGGCGGCAGCTTCTGGTGTCGTCCGACACCGTCATGCGTCGGCGCATCGGCGTGCTCGAAGGAAGGCGGGTCGACGACTGGCACGCGACGGGCGTGATCGCCAGCGGCGACGTGTTCGAGCAAGACGAGGCTGGGTACCTCTTCTACAAAGGGCGTCTGTCCGAGTACATCCTCCGGGAGGGCGAGAAGATCTGTCTGGCCGCGGTCCGCCGCATCGCGACGGCTTTGCCCGGCGTCGTCAGCGCGAGGACGAGCGTGGCCCAGGTCGAGTACGGCGAGGACTTCGACCTGACGCTCGTCACGGCGCCCGGCGTCGCGGCAAGCTCACCGGACATCTACCGCGCACAGCTCGGCCGTGCTCTCCGCCGTGGTGAGCTGCCGAGAAAGATCACGGTCGTTCCGGGAGGACCCGGGCAATCCGAGCACTACAAATAGGTGGCCCGCGCGTGGGCCCGCGGGATCCTGGCTCTTCAAGGATCGCGAGCTTCGTGGTAGCGTTCTCGACCGTTCCCGTGAACCTGGAGCCATCCCGAGCCGAGGTGCCTGATGCGTGATGACCTCGTCGCAGATATCCGTCGCATGCTCGTCAACGACCTCTTCGTCGAGCTCATCCCCGAGCAGATCGGCGTCGACGACGGGCTGCAGCGCGTCGTGGGTCTCGACTCCATCGGGTTCAGCGAGCTGCGCATCCTCTGCGAGCGGAAGTTCAACGTCGAGATCTCGGACCAGGACTACTCGCCGGACAACTTCAGCTCGGTGCGGCGTCTCGCCACCCTCATCGAGTCCCTGCAAGCCAGCAAAGCGAAGTCGTGAACGATCGCCCTCCGGGCGCGAAGCCGATCACGATCGTCGTCGTCACGAGGGATGCGGGCTTCTTCTCGACTGTCCTGGGGGCGTGCGCGGACATCGCGGCGGGGGCGCCCCTCGTCCACGGTGACCTGTCGGCCTCCGTCACGGCGGAGAGGCATCCTCTGTACCTCGAGACCGTCGCGAGGGCGCGCGGCTACCTGGAGACGAGCGGGTGGAAGCTCGCCGTCACCGTGGTTCAGGCGCCTACCCTCGCGACGGCTGCGGAGACACTCGAGCGCCTGGCGCCCGCGGTGGGACCGGTGGGGCTGATACACCTCGACGGGGGCGATGAGCCGCTGGACGAGCAGCTCGAGGCCTTTCATGCGCGCCTCGCCGCCGCCGGCGTTCAGGCCGTGCGCTCCCCCTACGCCGCGCTCGTCCACTGGCGCACGCCGCCCTGGGCCGAGGGGATGCACGCGCTCCACGATCGCTTTCTCGAGCGCGTGCTCTCGCCCGAGGCGCCATGGCTCCTCGCCACGGAACACCTGACCGCCCTGGTCGACTTCGTGGAGCGGACCTTCGACAAGCCGCGAAACCACAAGATGGCGGTCCGCGATCTGGACACGACCCTGGGTGACGAGGTCGTCCGGTTCCTCTCCGAGCGCGCCGCCGACCGGTGGACGCTCTTTTATTACACGGGCTCGAGCGTCTCTCCGCTGATCGATCACCTCGAGCGCATCTCCCGGCAACGCGGCGTCATCGTGCTCCGGGGCGCCAACGAGCACGCTCTGGCGTGTGGTGCCCTGGCCGGCCACCTGCTGCACGACCGGCCGTTTCTCGCCGTGGTCGGCACCGCGATGATGGACGAGTTTCGTGGGGTCTTCGCCAATCTCCGCGCCGCGGGCGCCAGGGGCTTCGTCATCTGCCCGGAATCCGACGCAGATGCCCATTTCACGTTTCAGGGCACCATCACGGGCGACGAGGACATGCGCGCGGTCCTCGCTGCGCGCCGCATTCCGTCCGTCTACCTCGACCGGGTCGACGCCATGGCCGAGCGCCTCGAGGACGCCTTCCGCCTCTACGAGGAGGGCCGCGGACCGGTCGTCCTGCTCGTGACTCAGGCCGTGCTCGACTCGAGGGATCCGCTCCCGCGCCGGCCGAGCTACCCGCCGCACCCACCCGCGGCAGGGGTTGCCGCGGCGTCCAGCCTCGGGTCGCAGGCAGAAGAGGCGCTCTCGCGGTCGATGGCCATCCTCAATCGCGAGCGCACGCGCGTCCTCTGGCAGGCGAGCCGCCTCGACGCCGAGGAGCAAGGTCTCGTGCACGCCATCGCTGCGCGCGCCGGGCTCGCGCTCGTCGACACGCTGGGGCACCCCGGACCCTCGCACCGGGACGGCCGGCGCGTGCCTGGCTACCTCGGCACGCTCGGCCTCTACGGCTTCAACGACCGCACCTACGCGTACCTGCACGACGACAACAAGCTCCGCCCCCGCGCCGACCACTGCGTGTACTTCCTCAAGAGCAAGGTCGGTCAGCGCGCGACCAACTTCACTCCGTTCCGGCGATCCGGGCTTCGCATGGTCCAGGTCACGCGGCGCGCCGATCACGTCGCGCCCGACGTCGAAGTCGCCCTCGTGACGGACGCGCGGGACTTTCTGCAACGCACCCTCGAGCGGCTGGACCCGGACCCTGCCATCGTGAAATGGCGGCAGGAGGCGATCCGGGCAACCACGCCCTCCGGCGACGACCTCGCCACCCGGATCCCGAGCGTCCCGATGTCGCCCAACTACTTCTTCCACCAGCTCGGTGCCGTCGTGGAGCGGATGATCGAGGAAGACGGCTACGACTACACGGGGGTCTACGACGTCGGCCGATCCAGCGTCTCGGCCACCCGCGCGATCGCTCGCACGAGGCGTGGCTTCAGCGGCTGGTACGGTCGTGCGCTCATGGGCGACGCGCCCGCGGCGCTGCCCGCGGTCGCCATCCTCGAGGCAGGGAACGTCGTCGCCTTCGTCGGCGACGGTGGGCGCTCGATCATCGCCGATCCCGTGCCTCATCTCATCGAGAACGCCCTCGCGCACCCCTCGCGGGTCGACAAGAACCTCACCATCTTCTATTTCTCGAACGGAACCTTCTCGGGCATCCGCACGTATCGCGAGCGGGTCGCGTCGAGGTGGGGAGGGCGCCAGATGGGCTGTGTCGACCTGCTCTCGCCCGACGAGGAGCGCACCTGCGGTCCCCTGCGCCTGGTGCGACGCACCCTGACGACGTTCGATCCGGTCTCGATGCGCGAGTCCTTGCTCGCACGCCGCACGCTGAACGTGTTCACCGTGGTACTCGGACACAACGCGGACGACGACGGGTTCGGTTTCGTCACCACGGGCTGGCGGCGTCAGCCCGCACACGGGGGGCCGCCATGGCCAAGATGACGCCCGCCTGGACGGCTGTCTACCGCTACCTGGCGAGGAGCGACGATCCCTTCGCGGCTCGCGTGCGCGCGACGCGGCGACACCTCCAGTACTTCGAGGTCCGGCCCAACCTCGCCGTACTGCGCGCCGCACTGGTCGCCTACCGTGCCGCCCGCACTGCGCGCGAGTTCGGTATGCGCGTCTTCGTCTGTCAACCCCTCTTCCGGGCGCACTGCAAGGAGTGCGGACCCAACCTGCGGACCGGTGACTTCGTTCACTTCGTGCAGGGACAAGGCGACATCATCGTCGGATCGAACGTG
Organism: Polyangiaceae bacterium; assembly: GCA_036501935.1. Taxonomy (GTDB): domain Bacteria; phylum Myxococcota_A; class Polyangia; order Polyangiales; family Polyangiaceae; genus Palsa-1150. Next base: position 7,744 of record DASXZL010000044.1, read on the forward strand.
TGGCTCGACGGAAAGTCGTCGATCACGTTCGCCGCCAGCTTCGGCGAACGTCCCACCCTGATCATCGGCGACAACAGCGGCTTCGGCCACGACACCGAGCTGGTCATCGCCCGCCGGATCACCATCGGCAAGAACACCAACATCTCTGGTTCGACCCGGATCTTCGACTCGAACGGTCACCCGTCCGACCCCACGGCAAGGCGCAACCACGAGCCACCGCCCGAGTCCGACGTGCGGCCCGTGACCATCGGGGACGACGTCTGGATCGGCAAGGATTGCATCATCTTCCCCGGCGTGCGCATCGGCGACGGCGCGATCGTGTCGGCGGGGTCGGTCGTCCGCAAGCACGTTCCGCCGTACGCGGTCGTCGCGGGCAACCCCGCGCAGGTCATGTTCCGCATCCCGCGTCCCGCGCAGGACGGCAACCCGGCTCCCTGACTCAGACGAGGGTGAGCTCGACCTCGCCCCAGGCAAACTCCGCACGGATCACGGCCTGCGCTGGGGCGCGATACCCCCCCGTGCAGCTCCCGGTGCTGACGAGCATCCCGGCGCGGAGCCCGTCGCCGCGCGTGCGACGATCCTCCGCGAGCCAGACGAGGGGCAGGATCGGGTCGCCGCCGGTGTGCTCGCCGCTGCCCTCCGACAGAAGCTTGCCGTCACTCCACACCCGTACCGGCGCGTGCGTGAGATCGACGGAACGAACGGACCCGACGGGCGGTCCGACGAGGTAAGCGCCGGCGAGGACGTTGTCCGCGACGAGGCTGGGCGTATCCATGATGAGCCCCTTGTCGTAGCGCGAGTCCGCGACCTCGATGCAGCCGTGGACCGCGGACACGGCCTCGGCCACCTCTTCGCGCCCGTATGGGGCGTCGCGGGGCGGCAGGTCCACGCCCAGACGGAACGCGTACTCGCACTCGACCATGCGCAAGTGGAAGCCGCGCCCCTCGAGCGTGGTCGATCCGTCGTGTACGGCGCCCTCCAGCAGACGGCCGGCCATCGGCCCCTTCAGCCCCGCTCGTTTCTGCCAGTAGGACGTCGTCGCGCCGAGCTTCCATCCCAGCACCCGGGCGCCGCACAGGGAGACCAGGGCGTCCTGGATCTGATAGCCCTCGTCCACCGTCCCGGGACGACAGGGCTCGGGAAGAGCGGCGATGGTGCAGCGATCGCGGCGCGCGTCGAGGAGGATGCGCGCAGCCTGAGAAGCCTGCTCGGGAGTCATCGCATCACATCTGCACCATGTGAACGAGGAGAGGCGCGCCCTTCGGCCGTCGGACGCGCACGAGGCGCATCCCCGCCTCGGAATAGATGCGCTCCCAGACCTCCTTCGTGCGGGGCTCGCCCTGGCGCGAGATCATGTGGATGAAGTGGTAGTCGAGCGCGTCGAGCGCGGGGGGCGGTCGGCCGCCGAGAGCGTTCACGTCGACGGGCAGCATCTCCAGCGCGAAGAGCCACTTGCCCGGCAGCCGTGACTGGATCGACGAGAGGACCTTCGCGATCGCGCCGTCGCCCGCGCGACCGAACTCGTGGAGCATGAACATGGCCGTGACTGCGTCGATGCGGCTCGCTTGGTCGGCGTCGAGAGGCAGTGGATCCTTGCCGACCTCGCCGAGGAGGAACGTGAGACGGTCTGCCACGCCCTGCGCCGCCGCGTTCTCTCGCGCGGCCGCCAGCGCGGGGGCCGACATGTCCACCCCCGCGCCCCAGCCCTGCGTCAGCCGCGCCCACTGGATGAGGAAACCGCCCGTCCCGCACCCGAGATCGAGCACGCCCTTCACGCCGTGCTCCTTCAGCGTCTCGATCACCTGAGGCACGACACGCACGCAGGTCATGTCCTCGGTTCCGGCAGCCGCGTGCCGGGCCGATCGATCGTTTCGGGGATCGCCCAGCGTCATCTCGCCGCGAAGGAGGGGGCCGAGGTTGCCGAGCACGCCGGAGTACCCTCCCAGGTAGAGGTTGAGCAGCCCGCGAGCGATGGTGTTCGTCACCCGCCGGCCTTTGTCCGTCAGCTCGAGCTCGGCCTCGTTCGGGGCGCGCAGGATTCCTCGTCCGATCAAATAGTAGGCGAGCCGGTCGAACATCGCGCGATCGAAGCGCAGCTCGGCCACGGCGTCGGCGCGGGAGAAGCGGGGCCGGCGCCGGACGTAGTCGTAGAATCCGCTGTCCCAAAGCGCGAAGAGGACCTGCGCGTAGATGAAGTCGGAGGAGAGCGTCAGCTCCTCGGCGTCCGGCGGGAACGCGATGGCTCTGGCGAGTTCGGCCTCCTCGAGAAGGTCTTTCGGCATCGTTGCTCCCAGTCAGAGAACCTACCAGAACACCGCGATCCCGCGAAAAGTCACGTCGCTCGCGTCCCGGACGGATAACGTTGGACCATCGATCATGACGGCGCGCGCGGTAGCCGGCGGACCCTCCCCGCCTTCTCTGGTGGCTCGGTTCCTCCGGGACCCCCTGCGCGATCTCGCGAGTCCGCCGCGGGGCCAGGTCCCTGCGCTCGACTTCCTCCGTGCCATCGCGGTGCTGCTGGTCATCGTGGTCCACACGCGCGGCCTCTACGTCGAGCGATTCGGCGAGGACACCGCCCTCACGGGCTCGATGTTGGTGCGGTACGGGTGGAGCGGGGTCGACCTCTTCTTCGTCCTCAGCGGCTTCCTCATCGGCAAGCAGCTCTGGCGGGAGGTCGCCGCTTCGAAGACCGTCGACGTCAAGCGCTTCATCCTGCGTCGCGGCTTCCGGATCTGGCCCCTCTACTTCGGCTTCTGCATCTTCACCCTCGTCGTCCTCGGCCGCGGCGAGTTTCCGTTCGGCAAGTGGTGGCAGGACATCACGTTCACCAGCAACTACTTTCACCACGAGCTGGTCCGCGGGAGCTGGTCGCTCTCGACGGAGGAGCAGTTCTACATCCTGACGCCGCTGCTCCTGCTCTTCGGGTCCAAACGCCTGGGATCCCTGCGCGCGTATCGCCCGTACCTCTGGTCCTTGCTCGTGCTCTTTCCTCTGCTGCGCGCCATCACGTGGTGGAGGCTCACCGGCAGCTTCTCCCACCACGACTCGGCTCTCTGGGTCCTGCGCATCTACCTGCCCTTCCACCTGCATGCCGACCCGCTCGTCATGGGGCTCATCCTCTCCAACCTCACGGCCTCGGGGGACGAGGCCGGCGGTCACCGGACGCTATGGACCTTGCTGCTGGGCGCGGTCGTGTGCCTGCCGCTCGTGCTCGTGCAGCGCGAGGTCTTCAGCTTCACGGAGGTGGCGCTGCTCTTCGGCGCCTGCGTGCGCTTCGCCATCTCGCCGATGGCGAGACGTGTTCCCCTCCTCGGCGCCAGGGTGTTCTACGTGCTGTCCAGGCTCTCGTTCGGCATGTACCTGAACCACCGCTACTTCGAGAGTTTCGTCTTCGACCTCTTCACGCGGCCGGGCACTGCGCCGGGACACGGGCCGCCCTTTCTGGTCCTCTACGGCGCCCTCGCGCTGGTCTCGGCGCTGGCCTCGGTCGTCACGTTCTGCCTGGTGGAGCACCCGTTCCTGGAGCTTCGCTCCCGGCTGCTCGAACGACCCGCACCGGCGCCGGCGGCCCAGGCCGCCTAGTCGCGGTACACTGACTCCCGTGCGCGTCCCGATCCTGCTCTGCCTGGGAGCGTTGCTCGGCGCCGGATGCAAGACGCACCCCGAGGCTGCCGCTGCCGAGCCACCGAAGATCGACGCGGCCGCCGCTCCCGCCCACGGCGCCGCCGCGCCAGCCGCGAAGTCACGACCGTACGGCCTCTACATCCCCGGGGGTCTGGATCGGTCGAAGCCCGCGCCGCTCGTCGTCTTCTTTCACGCCTACGGCTCGACCGGCGCCGCCAGCGCGCGCGGCCTCGGGCTCATGGGGGCGGCCGACACGCACGGGTTCGTTCTGGCGTTCCCCGACGGCACCGTCGACAGCCAGGGCAACCGCTTCTGGAACGCGACGGACGCCTGCTGCAACTTCGACCACACCAGCGTGGACGACGTGGCCTACGCCACGTGGCTCATCGACGACGTCGCCTCGAAGGTGAGCATCGACGCCAAGCGCGTGTACGTGGCCGGACACTCCAGCGGAGCCTTCCTGTCGCTGCGACTGGCGTGCGATCGGGCGCCCCGGATCGCGGCGGCGGTGAGCTTCGCGGGGGCCGGGTGGAAGGACGCATCGCGGTGCAAACCGAGCGAGCCGGTGAGCATCCTGGAGATCCACGGCGACGCCGACACCATCGTGCGCTACGGAGGGGGGCTGCTCTTCGACGCGCCCACCCGCGAGTACCCGGGTGCCGAGACGACCGTGGCCGCGTGGGCGACCAGGGACCGATGCAGCGGACCGCTCGTCGCGACGGCGGGACTGCTCGATTTCGACACGGTGGTGCCCGGCGCGGAGACGACGCGCAAGGCAGCGACCGGCTGTCCCGCCGGAATCAGCGTGGACCTGTGGACCGTCGCCGGGGGAGTGCACCAGCCCAACCCGACCGTCGCCGGGCTCGAGGCCGTGTGGGCCTGGATGGCGGCGCATCCGAAGCGCTGAAGGCCCGCGCCATCGCCCGTGGAGCACCTGCACGCGGGCTCACTTGGGGGCCGCGGCGCAGGTGATCGAGCTGACGACGCCGATGCTCCCCTTCGACCTCTCCTGGAAGCCGATGGCCCACTTGGGATCGGTGAGGTCGACGTCGTAGGTGGGCGCCGAAGGGAGCCAGCCCGCTTTGTCGAGCGCGGCCAGCGCCTGACGCAGCGTGCACTTGGGATCCCGCAGCTCGCCGGAGGTGGCGCCCTGGGTCGACATCACGTTCAAGACGGGCTCGGAGGGCGCGCCGCTCGGCCCCGACGTCCCGAGGAGCTGGAAGGTCAGCCCGCAACCGGGCCCCGTCGAACGGCACGCGCCCGATGCGAACCAGTACTGGACCCAGGGCTGGATCCCCAAGCGGTCCCGCGGGCCGGAGAGGTCGATCGTTCCGTCCTTGGTCGCCTGGCTCACGTGGAGCTCGTAGAGGTAGGCGTCGGCCTTCCACGCCGCAGCCATGCTCCGGGCCCAGGCGAGGTTTTTCCCGGGGTCGAACGCCGCATAGCTCCCGACCCTCCCCGGCGCCTCGAGCGAGCGCCATTGCAGGAGGTCCGCCGTCGCGAGATCCTTCGGCGCCAGAGGGGGGAGCGAGACAGGCGGCTGCGCGGGGGCCGAGCGGGCAGCCGCCGTGGTCGCCCCACCGGCGCGTGGCGTCGCGCTCGCGGCCTTCCTCGACGAACGCGTGGCCGCCATGAAGACTGCGAAGACGACGGCCAGCGCGCCGATTCCCATGCAGATGATGCCGGTGATCCGGCCCGACCTCCCGGGGTCACTCGGCTGGCTGTCTTGCCAGTCCTCGTAGACCCGCGGCGGAGACGACCGCGGCGACGGTGCAGGCTGGGACGGTGGAGGCGGCGGCGGTGGAGGCGGCGGCGGAGACGGCGCGCGACGCTCTGTCGGCTCCAGCGCCTCGCGTGTCTCGGCGGAGCAGAAGCGGCAATGCTCGACGGTGCCGGGCGAACCGATGGGCAGCGGCGCACCGCAGTTGGGGCAGACGTGCGCGTCGAGGGCTCCCATGTCCGGGTGTGCGCCGCCAGGGGGGCCCACGAGGTCAGCGTACACGAAGCGTCAGGGCCGCTCGCACCGGCGGAGCAGGCACCGGGGACGAGGCTTCAGCCTACTTGCCGAAGGAGAGCGGGGTGGACGGGACCGGAATGCGTCCGGAGAAGACGCAGAAAACACCGAGAAAACAGCTGGATCGTCGCTCCCCTCGCCTGCCGGTGATCCTGAAAGTGCGCGAGTCTCGGAGCCTCTCGCGGTCGACTCACGCACTCCCGTAGAGCCGGAACCGAAAGTGACGGCGGACGTGCTCCGGCGGAAGCTCGACGCGGCGATCCTGGCGGAGGCGTGGGAGGCGGTCAAAGTGATCCGCCAGCGTATCGTCGAGGAGCGCGGGGCAGGCCGGAAGTCGTCGACCTCGCTCGTCGACGAGGCCGGCCGTGACGGCTGGGGTCTAGTTGAACGATTGACGTCATGCGTTCAAGTGCTACCCTCTGGGCGTGGCTATCAATAGCTACGCGGACCAAGCGACGAGAGACATTCACTTCGACATCAACTCCCGCCATGCCCGCACGATCCCGCAGGCCATCTGGCCCGTCGCTCGACGGAAGCTCAATGCGATCGACGCTGCAACGTCGCTGGCCGACCTCAGCGCGCCCGGAATGCACCTCGAAAAGTTGAGGGGCGATCTCGCCGGCCGGCATTCGATCCGAATCAACGACCAGTACCGCATCACCTTCCTGTGGAGCGCCGCCGGGGCGGACGACGTGAAGGTCTGCGACTACCACCAGTGAGGCACCCATGATCATCCGCAAGTATCCCAACCGCATGCCTGAGCCGACGCCGCCCGGTGCGATGCTCATGGAGGAGTGGCTGACGCCCGCCGGCATGTCGCAGTCTGCGTTGGCCGAAAAGATGGGCGTCCACGTGCAGGTGGTGAACGGCATCGTCAACAACCGGCGCGCGGTGACCGCCTTGACGGCCCTCAAGCTCGCCCGTGCGCTTGGCACCACGCCCGAGTTTTGGATGAACCTTCAGACGGCATGCGACCTGTGGGAAGCACGGAAGTCGTTGGACGAGCCGGCTAGGGTGGCACGGGGGCACAAGTGACCGCGCCCGCGTCAAAGGCACTTCGGTCCACCGCGGCTCCCCGCCCTCAGGGCTTCAGCCTAGCTGAGCTCAGCACCAGGTGGACGGGCCCGCGGGGCGGGTGGACGGGACGCTGTTTCGGCCAAATTGCCGGAGAGCGGGGTGGACGGGACTCGAACGCGTCCGAGGAGAGCGCACCAAACCCCGAGAAAACCGCCGGATCGGCGCTCCCCCCGCCCGCCGGTGAGCCTGAAAGTGCGCGAGTCTCGGAGCCTCTCGCGGTCGACTCGCGCACCCTCGTAGAGCCGGAACCGAAAGTCACCGTCGACCTACTCCGGCGGAAGCTCGACGCGGCGATCCTGGCGGAGGCGTGGGAGGCGGTCAAAGTGATCCGCGAGCGTATCGTCGAGGTGGAGCTTCCGAGGGCACGGAGAGTCGTCGACCTTGGCCCTCGCAGCCACAGACGGTCGTGACGGGCCAGCACGTGCGGACGCTCGTCGCCGTGGTAGATTCTCGAACGTGAGTGGGCGCGGACTGAACGGGACCAACGGAATCAAGCGCAAGCGCGCCAAGGCCGTGAAGCGCTCGACGGGTCCCACGAAGGCTCAAAGGGCCGCGATGCACCGCATTGTCGCCGAGAGCGGAGTTACCCCGTCGCAGGAAGGGATGGAGGAGATCCTCCAAGAGCTTCGCCGCGGATGAAGCTGCGCGGGGTCACGGTGGACACGGGTTTCCTCGTGGCCCTCGAACGGTCGAAACGGCGCGCGATCGAGCTCACCGCGCTCGCTGGGACACGGGGCGTTCGGCTCACGCTCCCCGTCGCCGTGCTCGCCGAGTGGTGGCGCGACGGCAAACGCCAGGGCCACTACCTGAAGGCCTTCGCCATCGAGCAAATGACCGACCGCCTCGCGAAGAGCGCTGGCGAAGCCATCGCCGCGGTACCGGGAGCGACGGTCGTCGACGCAATCGTCATGGCGTCGGCCGCGCTGCGCGACGACGTCGTCTACACGTCGGACTTCGAGGACCTCTCGCGGCTTCGGGACGAGCACTTCCGCAGCGTCCGCGTGCTGGGCGTCTGACGACAGAGCGTCGCGCCCACGTAGACCATGCCGACGTCGAACGGGAAATGAGACCCTCGAGCGCGATAGCCTGGGCAGGAAGACCGGATGTCTGCGTACCGCCAACCGGATGACGACCTTCTGAGCGCGCTCCGTGCGCGAGGGGAGGCTTTGCTCGAAGGCGAGAATGCCTCTCGAATGACGTGCCCGCCGGCATCATCGGACGACCTTGCCGAAGTCGAGGCGCAGCTCGGTTTCCCTCTCCCCCCACTTCTTCGCCGCGTTTACGGGACAGTGATCAATGGCATCGGTCCGGGCCACGGACTTCTGATCGTTGGCGATGGAGAGGGCACGCTCGCGTCCGAGTACAGGAGACGCATCGACTCGACGTACGCGCCCGAGCCAGGCGAGCCGGGCTACGACCAGTACCCGTGGCCCGAGCGGCTGCTTCCAATCTGCGATTGGGGATGCGCCATCTGGTCCTGCCTCGACTGTCGCTCGCACGACGGCCCGATTGTGACAGCTTCCAGCGGAGAGGCGTTCGCGGACACGGGGCATACGGTTCGAACTTGGCTCTCGGCATGGCTCGCTGGCGAGGACCTCTTCGAACAGATGTTCGAGACGGGGCCCTCCCGGACGGCGATCAACCCCTTCACCAAGCAACCGATGGTCATCCGGGGTCAAGGGAAGCCAAAGGGCCCCCGGTGGCCTTGACGAGTCTCGCGCGAGATCGTTTCTCGGTGAGCCGACACGACGCTGTTCGGGTCCATCTCCGCCCAAGGCGGACGGGCCCGTGAAGCGGGTGGACGGGACGCTGATCCAGCCAATTTGCCGATCGAAGCGGGGTGGACGGGACTCGAACCCGCGGCCTCCGGCGTGACAGGCCGGCGTTATAACCAACTTAACTACCACCCCAGTGGCAGCCGGCCCATGTGGACCGGAGCGCGCACTTTACGCAGGCGCAGCGATCGGTCAAGTGCGAAGCACATTCGCTCGGTTCGCCTGCTTTTCGCGGCGTTCCCCGTCCCTTTCGGGCCGGCTCGAGCGGTTGCGGCGTCGAGTCGACCGGCGGGGCCGTCGGCGCGAGCGCTCGGGCGGCGGTTCCATCCATCGAGGCCGCCGGCTTCACCGGTGAAGTGGCCGGCCTCGCCGCTGGCACCGGCGAGCCCACCGCTTGCGCCGCTGTCTTCACGACGCGCATCGCCGGCCTCACCGCCTGCACCCTCGGCCTCACCGCCTGCACCATCGGCCTCACGGCTTGCGTCGTCGGCCTCACGGCTTGCGTCGGGGACGCAAGCGCTCATGCCGTCGTCGGATCCACTTGCACGGGTGGCCTCACCGCTTGCATCGACGGCGCAACCGCTCGCGTCGTCGTCGGATCCACTTGCACTGGCGGCCTCACCGCTCGCACTGGCGGCCTCACCACTTGCGTCGACGGCGCAACCGCTTGCATCGTCGATGGATCCCGTTTCATCGACGGCGCGGCTACCCCGGAAGCGGCGCCGCCGGCTCGGGAGGAGGCCCCTTCCCTGCCCCTCCGACACCCGGAAGCGCCGCTGCGGCGATCGGCACCGCCGGTACCGCGGTCTCGCCCGGGATGACGACGAGCTCTCCGTCGCGGTACTCCCACCGCTCCTTCGGCAGGCCGAACATGGCCTCCGGGTTCGGCAGGCACAGCGCTTCACGAAGCACTTCATCCATGTGCTCGACGAGCACGATGCGCGTCGCCTTGAGCACGCGCCTCGGCACCTCGCGAAGGTCCTTGCGGTTCTCCTTCGGGACGATGACCGTCGTGATGCCGCTCCGGTGCGCGGCGAGGAGCTTCTCCTTCAGGCCGCCGATGGGCATCACGCGGCCGCGCAGCGTGATCTCGCCCGTCATCGCGAGGTCGCGCTTCACGGGGATCCGGATGAGCGAGCTCGCGAGGCTCGTCGCCATGGTCACGCCGGCGCTCGGCCCGTCCTTCCGCACGAACTCGGGGAAGTGAACGTGGACGTCGACCTTCTGGTAAAAATCCCCCTCGAGGCCCAGCACCTCGGCCCGCGAGCGCACGTAGCTCATCGCCGCCTGCGCGCTCTCTTCCATCCCCTTCTCGAGCAGGCCGGTGATGACGAGCTTGCCCTTGCCGGCGACCACCGCCACCTCGCACGCGAGGAGCTCGCCGCCGCCGTTCGACGTCACCGACAGGCCGTTGGTGAGCCCGATCTCGTCGTGCTCCTCCTTCTTGCCCACGCGGAACTTCGGCACGCCGAGGTACTTCGGGATGTCCTTCGCGACGATGTCGATGGGCTTCTCTTTCCCGTCGGCGACCACCTGCCGGGCCACCTTGCGCGACACGCTGGCGATCTCGCGCTCGAGCGAGCGGACGCCGGCTTCCTTCGTGTAGTGGTGGATGATCGTCCGGATGGCGTTCTCGGTCATCGTGAACGGCACCTCGTCGAGCCCGCACTCCTTGCGCTGGCGGGGGACGAGGTACTTCACGGCGATGTTGAGCTTCTCGAACTCGGTGTAGCCGCTCAGCTGGATGATCTCCATGCGGTCCTGCAGCGGGATCGGGATGCCGCTCAGGGTGTTCGCCGTCGTGATGAACATCACGTCCGAGAGATCGTAGTCGAGGTCGAGGTAGTGATCGTTGAAGCCGTGGTTCTGCTCGGGATCGAGCACCTCGAGCAGGGCCGCCGCCGGATCGCCGCGGAAATCGGTCGACATCTTGTCGACCTCGTCGAGCAGGAACACGGGGTTGTTCGTCCCCACCTTCTTCAGGCTCTGGATGAGCTTTCCCGGCATCGCCCCGATGTACGTGCGCCGGTGGCCGCGGATCTCCGCCTCGTCCCTCACGCCGCCGAGCGAGAGGCGCACGAACTTGCGCCCCGTCGCGCGCGCAATGCTCTTCGCGAGGCTCGTCTTCCCCACGCCGGGCGGGCCCACGAAGCAGAGGACCGGCCCTTTGAGCTTCTTCGTCAGCGCCTGCACCGCGAGGTACTCGAGGATGCGCTCCTTGATCTTCTTGAGGCCGTAGTGATCCTCCTCGAGGATCTCGTCGGCCTTCTTCAGGTCGTAGGTCTCTTCGGTCTTGTCGTACCAGGGGAGCGTGATGATCCAGTCGATGTAGTTGCGGACGACGGTCGCCTCGGCGCTCGTCGGGTGCATCATCTTGAGCTTCTTCAGCTCCTTCTTCACCTTGGCGGAGGCTTCTTTGCTCATCCGCTTGGTCTTGAGCGTCTCGTCGATTTCTTGAATCTCGTTCTTGAACTCGTCGCGCTCGCCGCCACCCAGCTCCTTCTGGATCGCCTGCATCTGCTCGTTCAGGTAATATTCCTTCTGCGTCTTCTCCATCTGCTTCTTGACGCGCGACCGGATCTTCTTCTCCACCTGGAGAATCTCGATCTCGGCCTGCATCAGCTCGTGCAGACGCTCCAGACGCTTCGAGGCATCCTCCATCTCGAGGAGCTGCTGTCGATCGCTCAGCTTGATGGTCGGCAGGTTGGCGACGATCGTGTCCGACAGGCGCGCCGGATCGTCGATCGTCTGCACGCTCATCAGGACTTCGGGCTGAACCTTCTTGTTCAGCTTCACGTACATCTCGAAGGCGCTCTGCACGCTGCGCATCAGCGCCTCGACCTCGACGCCGCGCTGCCAGGCCTCGGGGATCTCCTCGACCTCGGTCAGGAAGAACTCGTCGGTCTGCGCGAATCGCTTGATGCGCGCGCGGCGCTTGCCCTCGACGAGCACCTTCACCGTGCCGTCGGGCAGCCGCAAAAGCTGCATCACCGTGCCGAGCGTGCCGACCTGGAAGATGTCCTCCGGCGTCGGCTCGTTGGTCTTCGCGTTCTTCTGCGCGGCGAGGAAGATGTCCTTGTCGCGGGCCATCGCGGCGTCGAGCGCGTTGATCGACCGCTCGCGGCCCACGAAGAGCTGCGACACCATGTGCGGGAAGACGATGATGTCCCGCAGCGGGAGGAGCGGTACCGTTCGCTTTTTCGCGCCCGGAGGCGTCTTCCCGTCGTTTTCCTTGTTGAAAAACATCGAGCCGACAGACTAGCCCCGCTACGCGAGCTCCGCTTCCTTCTGGTAGACGATGAGCGGCGCCTCGTGCTTCGTGATGACGTCCTCGTTCACGACGACTTCCTTGATGCCGCTGCGTGACGGGATGTCGTACATGATGTCGAGCATCGAGTGCTCGATGATGGCCCGAAGGCCCCGCGCGCCCGACTGACGGAGGAGCGCTTCTTTCGCGACGGCCTGCAGCGCGCCCTTCGTGAACTTGGCCTTCACGCCGTCCATCTCGAAGAGCTTCTGGTACTGCTTGACGAGCGCGTTCTTCGGCTTCGTCAGGATGTCGACCAGCGCCTCTTCGTTCAGCTCGTGCAGCGTCGCCAGCACGGGCAGGCGGCCGATGAACTCGGGGATGAGCCCGAACTTCAGCAGATCCTCCGGCTGCACCTGCTCGAGCAACTCGCCCAGCTTGAAGTCCTTCTTGCTCTTGATGTCCGCGCCGAAGCCGAGCGTCGACTGGCCGATGCGCCGCTGGACGATTTGCTCGAGGCCGACGAACGCCCCGCCGCAGATGAAGAGGATGTTCGTCGTGTCGACCTGCAGGAAATCCTGCTGCGGGTGCTTGCGGCCGCCCTTGGGGGGCACGTTCGCGATGGTCCCCTCGATGATCTTGAGGAGGGCCTGCTGCACGCCCTCGCCGGACACGTCGCGCGTGATGCTGGGGTTATCGCCCTTCCGGCTGATCTTGTCGATCTCGTCGATGTAGACGATGCCCCTCTGCGCGCGCTCGACGTCGTGGTCGGCGTTCTGGAGGAGCTGAACGATGATGTTCTCGACGTCCTCCCCCACGTAGCCGGCCTCGGTGAGCGTCGTCGCGTCGGCGATGGCGAAGGGGACGTTGAGGATCTTCGCGAGGGTCTGCGCGAGGAGCGTCTTGCCCGTACCCGTGGGGCCGAGGAGAAGGATGTTCGACTTCGAGAGCTCGACCTCGTCGCCCCCTACGCGCGAGTCGATGCGCTTGTAGTGGTTGTGGACGGCCACGGCGAGGATCTTCTTCGCCCGCTCCTGACCAATGACGTAGTCGTCGAGGATGGTCTTGATCTCCGAGGGCTTGGGGACCGGGGCGGAGCCGGCGTACGGCTCGTCCTTCTCCACCTCCTCGGCGATGATGTCGTTGCACAGACCGATGCACTCGTCGCAGATGTAGACGGTGGGGCCGGCGATGAGCTTCTTCACTTCCTTCTGCGACTTGCCGCAGAAAGAGCAGTTCAGATTGCCGTTCTGGTGATCGTCCCGCCTGCGTTCCAAGGCACGTCCTCGCGTGAAAAAGCTTAGACCCGAGGCCAAAGCCTCGCAAGCTTGTGGCGGATCGGAATTTGCTGCGTCTGGCTGTAACGAATTCGAGTCCGCCTACCGGTCGCGCTTCTCGCTGGCTTCGCCCTTCTTGCGCGGCGGAAGCACGTCATCGATGAGGCCGTATTCCTTGGCCTGAATCGCGCTCAGATAGAAGTCGCGGTCGATGTCCTTGTGAATGGCGTCCTTCGCCTTGCCCGTGGCGGTCGCCAGGATGTCCGTGATGACCTCCTTCGAGTGGCGGGCCTCTTTGGCCTGAATCTCGATGTCGGTCACCTGGCCGCGCGCGCCTCCCGTGGGCTGGTGGATCATGACGCGCGCGTTCGGCAGAGCCAGCCGCCGCCCGCGGAGCCCAGCGGCCAGGAGCACGGCGCCCATCGAGGCCGCCATGCCGAGGCAGGTCGTGCTCACCGCCGAGCGGACGTACTGCATCGTGTCGTAGATGGCCAGGCCGCTGGTCACCACACCGCCCGGGCTGTTGATGTAGAGCATGATCTCCTTGTCGGGATCCTCGCTCTCCAGGAAGAGAAACTGGGCGATGATGATGTTCGCGACGTCGTCGTTGATCTCGGTACCGAGGAAGACGATCCGGTCCTTGAGCAGGCGACTGAAGATGTCCCAGTTGCGCTCGCCACGGTGCGTCGTCTCGACGACCGTCGGGTAAGGGATGAAGTCCCTCGTTTGCTCGAGGGTGCGGATTGCCTGCGTACGATTCTCGGGACGCTTGCTCATCGTCGTTCCTCGCTGCCGCTCTCGGTGTCCTTCGCCGGCTTGCCCTTCTTCTTAGCCTTGGATGCCGGTTCCTGCGAATCGGTCTTCACCTCGGCCGTCTTCGGCTCCGGATGGCCTTCGCGGATGGTCGCCTTGCCTTCGATGACGTCGAGCACCTTGTCCTCGAGGATCATGCCCACGAGGATCTGACGGCGTTGGGGATCGTTGTATTCCGCGCGCACCTTCGCGACGTTCTTGCCGGTCTCGACGGCGAGCTCCTCCAGCCCCTTCTGGATGTCCTTGTCGTCGACGGTGATGCCGAGCTTGCGCGCGATGGCGGCCATGAGAAGGCCGGCGCGCACCTTCTTCTCGGCGTCGGCGTGGACCTGGCCGTGCACCTTCTGGAAGTCCTCCTGCGAGGGGCGCTGGCCCATGCGCCGCGCGTTCTGCAGGAGCTCCATCTCCATCATCCGGCACTGCTGCTCGATGAGCGACGGCGGCACGTCGATGGGATTGCGGGTGCTCAGCTGGTCGACGATCTGCTCGGCGACGGTCGTGTCCGACTGGTCCTTCATCATCTTCTGCAGGCGCGTGTGCACGTCGGCGCGCAGCTCGACCAGCGTCTGGAAGTTGCCGATGTCCTTCGCCAGCTCGTCGTCGAGCGCCGGGAGCACGCGCTGCTTCACGTCCTTCACCTTCACGTGGAAGGTCGAAGGCTTGCCCCGCAGCTCTTCGCGTGGATTCGTGTCGGGGAGCTTGGCCTCGACGTCGAACGCGTCGTCGATCGATTTTCCCGTCAGCGCGGCGTCGAGCTCGGGCAGAACCTGGCCCGAGCCGAGCTCGAGCTGAACGGCCTCGCTGCCGGCCTCCTTCATCGGAGCGCCGTCGACGTCGAGCGTGAAGTCGATGGTCACCACGTCACCCTTCTCGGCGGGGCGCGCGGGCTCGGGGGCCTCAAGGCGAGCATGCTGCTTTCGCAGGAGCTCGAGCTGCTCGTCGACCATCTTCTCGTCGGCGATGACGGGCGGGCGGGCGAGCTCGAGCCCTTCGTAGTCGACGTTCTCGATCTCCGGCTGGACCTCGAAGCGCGCCTTGTACGAGAACGCCGCGCCCTGATCGAACTTGCCCGCCTCGACCTGGGGCTGGTTGATGGGGGTCACCTTCTGGTCGGTGAGCGCCTTGGGCAGCGTGACTTGCACGAGCGAGTTCATGACGTCGCTCGCGACCTGCGGCCCGTAGAGGCGAACGAGCACCTGCCGCGGCGCCTTGCCGGGGCGAAAGCCTTTGACGTGGGCCTTGCGCTGAAGCGTGGAGTACGCCTTCTCGACCTCGGCCTTTACCTCGGGAGCCGGGACCTCGACGGCGAGCTCCATCACGACGGGGGAGATGCGTGCGACCTGGACTTGCATGGCTAGGCGACCTTCGGGAGCCCGTGCCGTGTGAGTCACACGGCGGGGGAACGCGGAGGGTAGTGGTCCGCCTAGGGAATGCAAGACGCCAAGCGCTGCAATGGCACGCAACGACGACAAAAAAAGAGGCCCCCCGATCCGAGGCAGGATCGAGGGGCCGGAGCGCGGGCCGACGGGAGGAGGAGTGGCGGAACGCGCTAAGTCGGTGGGCTGGGTCGGCGAGCCGCGGACCGTCGAGGCTCAGTAGCCGTCGTCGTCGTCCTCGTCGGTGTACTCGTCGTGCTGGTCGTCGAAGAGGAGATCGTTCTGGTGGAGCATGGTCTCCTGCATCAGATCGTCCAGCGAGAAGCCGGCTTTGTTCTGCGAGCTCAGCTCCTCGCGTTCGAACTCTTCGATGGTCCGGTAGCTCTTGGGCATGGACATGGGTCCTCCTCACCCAGGCCGGTCCTGCCGGAGTCATGCTCCGGGAGTCACGTCTGGTCGGTGTTGCTTCTTGGTGACGGGCTTGTCCGCGACGTCGAGGCGGTCAGCGCTCGGCGCGACGGCTTTGAATCCACTGCGCGAGGTCGACGACCCTCGCGGGACCTTCGTCGAGTCGGGTGGGAAGCGGCTTCGCTCGGGCCCAGAACCGGCGGAGGACGTCGCTCGTCGCGTCCGTCCCCTCGTGAGTGTCGTCGGTCTGAAGCACTTGCATGAACCGCTGTCGCATCCCTCGCTCCGTTCGACTTGTCCTACATCTGCCGACAACGTACTACGCGGATGAGCACACCTGAAAAAACCTGCGGCGATTTCGCACCGTCGCGGCACCGAGCCATCCGGAGTACACACGTGCCCCACCACGATGAGGACGCGTTGAGCAAGCGGAGCCCGACCCGTGTGATCGCGGTCGTCAACCAGAAGGGCGGCGTCGGCAAGACGACCACGGCCGTGAACCTCGCCGCGAGCGTGGCGGCCGCCGAGCGACGCGCGCTGCTCGTCGATCTGGATCCACAAGGCAACGCAAGCAGCGGCGTCGGCATCTCCCCGCGCACCGTGGAG
This sequence comes from Polyangiaceae bacterium, assembly GCA_036501935.1. Lineage (GTDB taxonomy): Bacteria > Myxococcota_A > Polyangia > Polyangiales > Polyangiaceae > Palsa-1150. The sequence continues at coordinate 23,961 of DASXZL010000044.1, forward strand.
CTCTCGGTCTACGACGCGCTCATCGGGCGTGCCCCGCTCCGCGACGTTGCCCAGAAGACCGAGCTCGCGTCGCTGACGCTCGTGCCGAGCAAGCAGGACCTCGTGGCGGTCGAGGTCGAGCTCGTCGACGATCCGGACCGGCCGTACAAGCTGCGCGCGGCCCTCGGCGAGTACCTGAAGGAGGAGGCGTTCGACTACGTCTTCATCGACTGCCCGCCGTCGCTCGGCATCCTCACCGTCAACGCGCTCGCGGCGGCCGACCGCGTGCTCGTCCCGATGCAGTGCGAGTATTACGCGCTCGAGGGACTGACGGCGCTCATGTCGACCATCGACCGCGTGCGGGCGGGGATGAACGAACGCCTCGAGGTGGAGGGCATCGTGCTGACGATGTTCGACCCACGGAACAACCTCGCCCACCAGGTGGCCGACGAGGTGAAGAGCCACTTCTTCGTGTTCGACTCGGTCATCCCGCGCAACGTTCGCCTCAGCGAGGCGCCTTCGCACGGAAAGCCCGCGCTCCTCTACGACGTGCAGTCGAAGGGCGCCCAGGGGTATCTATCGCTGGCGCGCGAGCTCATCGCGCGCGAGTCGGGCGCGACCGCCGCCCCGCCCCGCGCGAGAGCGGCCCGATGACGATGGCCGATCCCAAGCGACGCGCGCTCGGCCGCGGCCTCGACGCGCTCCTGCCGGCGGCGCCTTCCTCCGCGAGCTACGGCGAGAAGAACGTCTTTACGTGCCCGCTCGAGAAGATCGTCCCCCAGAAAGGGCAGCCCCGGCAGCACTTCGACGCGCAGAAGCTCGAAGAGCTGGCGCAGAGCATCCGCGAGCACGGCCTGGTGGAGCCGCTCGTCGTGCGGCGTATGGCTGGCGGCGGCGACAAGCTCGAGCTCGTGGCGGGCGAGCGGCGATGGCGCGCGCTGCAGCGGGCGGGCGTCCGCGAGGCGCTCGTCGTCGTGAAGGACGTGAGCGCGAAGGAGGCCTTCGAGCTCGCGATCATCGAGAACGTCCAGCGCGAGGACCTGAACCCGATCGAGCTCGCCGAGGCCTTCGACCGCCTGGTGCGCGAGCACGGCTACACGCAGGAGGCCCTCGCCGAGCGCCTCGGCAAGGACAGGACGACCATCACCAACGGCCTCCGCCTCCTCAAGCTGCCGGCGCGCGTGCGCTCGAAGCTCATCGCCGGAGAGCTCAGCGAGGGCCACGCGCGCGCCCTGCTCGGCGCCGGCGAGGCGGCGCTCATCGACGAGCTGACCGACAAGGTGCTGCGCGGCAAGCTGAGCGTCCGGGCGACCGAGGCCCTCGTCCGCGCGCGCGTGCAGAAGAAGAAGGCGGCCTCCGACGGCAAGGCCTCCGAGGGCAAGAGCGCCAGCGTGCGCGACCTCGAGGTCCGCCTGATGCGCGGCCTGGGGACGAAGGTCGAAGTGCGCGACCGCGGCAACAAGGGCGAGATCGCGATCCCCTACGCCGACCTCGACGCGCTCGACCGGCTCATCGACAAGCTCCTCTGACGGTCACGCGGAGACCTCTCGGCTCCTCGCGGCCGAACTCCAGCGTCCATCCGCAGCGCTTGCACACCTCGCTCGTGATGGCGAGGCCGAGGCCGCTGCCGCGAGGGTCTCTCTGGCGGGCGTCGTCCGAGCGGAACGTCCGCTCGCCGAGGTGCGGCAGGACCGCCTGTCCGACGCCGGGCCCGTCGTCGACCACCGTGAGGGTGAAGGCCTCCGCTTTGCGCTCCAGCAAGACGGCCACGTGCTCGCCGCTCTCACCGTGCGTCACGGCGTTCTCCACGACGTTCGAGATGGCCTGCTCCGCCGCCACGGCGTCGCACCCGGCCCGCGTCGCGCCGTCGGGGACGGCCACCTCCAGCGCGATGCCCTTTCTCTTGGCGAAGAACTGCGCGCGGGTCACGACGCGATCGACGACCTCCGTGAGATCGACCGTGGCCCCGGCCGCGCTCGGGTCCCAGCCCTCGCGCATCTCGCTGGCGAGGCGAAGGTTCGACGTGAGGGCCGCCAGGTACACCGTGTCGTCGAGCGCGCTGGAGAGGAGCTGGCCGACGCCGTCGGCACGGTTCTCGTCGATGGCCTGCTCGAGGGCGATGTGGAGCGACGAGATGGGCGTCTTGAGATCGTGCGCCACGTCGGCGAGGTGGCGCTGGAGCTCGAGGCGGCGCTGCTCGATGCGCTGGACGGGCTTGGCCAGCGCGAACAGACCGATGCCCGCCGCGGCGGCTGCCGTGAAGAGCACACCGATCGGGATCCACGCGAGGAAGTCGCCTTGCACCGGTTGCGCGGGCCACGTCGTCTGGACGATGGCGCAGGGGCCCGACTCGCCCGTGCGGTGAACGAGCGCGCCTCCGGAGGCGAGGTTCAATCCGTGGGCTTCGAGAGCCACCTTCTCGCCGCTGCGCGTCAGCCGCTCCCAGACGGCGCGCTCCAGCGGCGGTGCCGCCGGGTTGCGGGACGTCAACGTCGCCGGATCGTACGCGTAAGAATGAGCTCCGCGGTCGAGGGACATGGTCCAGGACTCGGGGCTCGCCTCGCACCGGGCCCGCTCGTGCATCGTCCACGTGTAGTCCGCCAGCGGTTCGTGGAACCGGAGGAGCGCGGCATAGGTGACTTGTTTCCACACGACGCGCGCCGACGCGAAGCCGATGATCCCGCAGAGGACCGTCGCCACGACCATCCGCGCGCCCAGCCCTCGCGGCCGCTTCACGTCCCCTCCCCCCCCTCGCCCACGGCTGCCTCGAGCTGGAACCGGTACCCGATCCCCCACACAGTCGCGATGGCGGGGGCGCCCGTGCCGAGCTTCTTTCGCAGGCGGGCGACGTGCGAGTCCACGGTGCGCGCATCCGGCTCCTCGAGCGAACCGAGGGCCTGCTCTGCGAGGACGGCGCGCGACACCGCCCGACCTCGGCGCTCGACGAGGAAGGCGAGGACGGCGAACTCCGTGGGCGTCAGGGGAGCGAGCTTGCCGTCCACCATCGCGGTCCGCGCGTCGAGATCGAGCGAGACCCCTTCCCATCGCACGATCCGCTTCGGCTGCTCGTCGACCAGGCGCAGCCGCGATCGGATGCGCGCCACGAGCTCCTCGATCCAGAAGGGCTTGGTGACGAAGTCGGCCGCCCCGAGCTGGAAGGCGCGGAGTCGGTCGGGGAGATCGGTGCGCGCAGTGAGGACGATGACCGGGACCGGCGCGCGATGGCGCACCCGCTCGAGGACCTCGAAACCGCTCTGCCCAGGGAGCATCAGATCGAGCACCACGATGTCGTACCTGTCGGCAAGCATCCGACTCGCGCCGTCGTCGCCATTGGTCGACAGGTCCACGTCGAGGCCTGCGCCACGCAGACCGCGGACAATCCCGGCGGCCGTCGAGGCGTCGTCCTCCACGACGAGGACCCGTACGGGCGTTTCAGGCCCCATCATGCAAGCTTAGCGGGCGCGGCTTGCGACGTGGTTGCGACTTCGTGGCCTCCACCGGTCTGCAACACTGCTGAGGCACCATCGCTCTCCAAGGAGACTCGAGAACCATGCGTTCCCTCGTCCTCGCCGTCACGGCCTTCGTTGCCCTCGCCGTCGCCTCGACGGCCGGCTGCTCGTCGTCGAAGGCACCCGCGTCCGCGTCCAGCACCGGCGGCGACGACGCCGGGGCCGGTGGCGATTCGGGCAGCATGCTCACGGCGAGCTTCCAGATGGCCGAGACGGTGCCCGCCGGCGGCGAGATCTTCGACTGCCAGTACGTGCAGCTGCCCGACGTGGCGGCCCACCTCGTCGCGGCGAAGCACGACTACACGCCCGGCAGCCACCACATGCTGCTCTTCACGACGGCGCTCACGTCCATCCCCGCCGGCGGCGACCAGATCACCGACTGCTACGAGGGGACGGGCAACAACATCATGAGCAACGCGCGCGGCGTGCTCTATGGCGGACAGACGCCCACCGGCAGCGAGACCTACCCGCAAGGCGTCGGCCTTCCGACGACCGCCGGTCAGGTGCTCATCTTCCAGGTGCATTACCTCAACGCCAGCGCGAACGACCTCCAGGCGCAGGTGAACGTCGACCTGACGCTCGACACGAACGCGGACGACATCCAGCAGCAGGCCGGGATCATCTTCTTCTACGATCCGTTCATCGACGTACCGGCGGGTGCCACGGCGAAGGCGTCGATGCGGTGCCTCATCCCGAGCAACATCACGCTGCTCTATGCGTCCTCGCACTATCACTCGCGAGGCGTCGGCTACGACGCGTACATCGATCCGGCGGTGGACCAGCTCGGCGCGACGCCGTTCTACACGTCGACCAGCTGGTCGAGCCCCGACAACGCGCAGCTGACGATGCCGATCTCCGCGGGGTCGCGCATTCGGTTCGAGTGCGACTACGACAACTCGAGCGGCACGCAGGCGTACTTCTCGGGGCAGAGCGCGCAGACGAACGAGATGTGCATGTTCATCGGGACGTACTACCCGGAGATGGGACAGGTCTCGGACTTCTGCTTCCAGGGCGAGGACATGTTGGGCACGGGCTCGGTCGCGTGCGGAGACACGTTGAGCTGTCTTTCGACCTGCGGCGGCGACCTCAGCGTGACGGGAGGCGGCCTGCAAGTGTCGCCCCCGGACTGCGAGCAGTCGTGCTTCGTGGCGAGCTGCCCCACGGCCACCGCGCCCCTGCTCGATTTCACGAACTGCATGACCAACAGCTGCAAGTCGCCCTGCAGCGACACGTCGAGCAGCGCGTGCACGACCTGCATCACGAACAACTGCGCGGCGCAGTACGAGACGTGCCAGTCGCACACCTGCAACTGATCTGAACTCCGACGAAGGGGCGAGCGACCACGCGACGGCAACCCGCGGCCGGGCCTCGGCCGATGGGTACGGCAGCGGCTCGCGGTCAGGGGGGCGAGCTCTCGTCGAATGGCTACGTGACCGTCGGCCTCGACTACTTCGCCGCCGATCATTTCTCCATGGGCTTCGCCGTGACGGGGTCTCTGGGCGAGTCGACCGGCGTGGACTCGAGCACCGGGGCGACGGTGACGTGGACGCACTTCTTCGTGGGCCTGGGCGCCGGAGCGATCGCCGGCGGCTGGCTCTGAGGCCTACCTCTCCGCCCGCCTCGTCGCAGCCTCGAGCGTATTCGCGAGCAGCATCGCGATGGTCATGGGTCCGACGCCTCCGGGGACCGGCGTGATCGCTCCGGCAACCTCCTTCGCCTCGTCGAAGGCGACGTCGCCGTAGAGCTTGGGCTTGCCGTCGGGCAGGACGGCCCGGTTCATCCCGACGTCGATGACCACGGCGCCCGGCTTGATCCAGCCGCCCCGGATCATCTCGCGCCGGCCCACCGCGGCGACGAGCACGTCGGCCTCCCGGCACACCGCCGCGAGATTCCGCGTCTTCGAGTGGGCCATCGTGACCGTGGCGTTGGCCGCGAGGAGGAGCTGCGCCATCGGCTTGCCGACGATGTTGCTGCGCCCGACGACGACGGCGTGGGCCCCCTCGAGGTTTGCGCCGGCGAGGCGCAGAAGGCGCATGCAGCCGGACGGCGTGCAGGCCACGAGCGCGCCCGGGCGGCCGAGCAGCAAGAGGCCCGCGTTGACGGGGTGAAAACCGTCGACGTCCTTGCCGGGATCGACGAGATCGAGCACGCGCTGCGTGTCGATGCCCTTCGGCAGCGGGAGCTGGACGAGGATGCCGTCGATCGACGTGTCCGCGTTGAGCCGGCGGACGAGCGCGACGAGGTCTGCCTCGGGAGTCGACGCCGGCAGCGTGTGGAGCGTGCCCCGCATGCCCACCTCGTTCGAGGCCTTCTCCTTGCTGCGCGTGTAGACGGCGCTCGCCGGATCGTCGCCCACGAGGACCACGTCGAGCCCGGGGACGCGGCCGTATTTCGCTCGGAACGCGTCGACGCCCGCCCGCACCTCCGCGCGAACCGTCTCCGCGAGAGCCTTCCCGTCGAGAATGCGCGCTGTCATGTCGGCGGCGAGAGTACCGCGGGCGTGGGGGCTCTCCTAGGTCCGAGGCGCGCGTGGATCACGCCGGCCGCCACGACGAGACCGATCCCGACGAGCTGCGACGTCGAGAGCCCGAGCATCCCGCCGCGGTCGTCGCGCCGCAGGAATTCGAGCAGGAACCTCGCCACGGCGTAGAGCGCGAGGAAGGCCGCGAACACCTGCCCGTCGTAGCGCTTCCGAGGGTGGAGCCACACGAGACAGAAGGCCGCGATCGCGAGCGACGCCGCCGACTCGTAGATCTGCGTCGGGTGGACCGGCAGGCTCCAGAGCTTGGCGCTCGGCAGGAGGTGCGCTTTGAACTGCTCCTCGCTGGCGGCGCTCCGCCACGGAAACGACATGGCCCAGGGCAGGTCGCAGGTCTCTCCGAAACAGCAGCCGGCCATGAGACAGCCCATGCGCCCGAAGGCGAGCCCGAGCGGCACCGCGAACCCCGCCATGTCGGCGGCCTTCCAGAAGGGGAACCGGTCGCGCTTGAGGAGAAACCACGCCGCGCCGCCGGCCCCGAGAAACCCCCCGTAGTACGTGAGGCCTCCGGCCCAGAACTTCGCCCAGGCGAAGCAGTCGGGCCCCTTCGGGTGGCAGGCGTTCTTCGCGACGTCCCAGACGCCGTCGTACGCACTGGAGAGGCACTCCGCCTTGTCGAGCGGCCAGCTCACCTGCGCGGGATCGGTGCACAGGTGGACGTAGTCCCAGAAATAGCCGTCGACGAACACGTGGAGGATGCGTCCGCCGGCCACGCCCGCGAGCAGCATGGCCAGGCCGAGATCGACGATCACGTCCGGGCTCTCGCCGATGCGGCGGGCCCAGAGCGCGCCGATGGCGGTCGCGAAGAGGAACCCCGACAGGAGCAGGACGAAATACGACGGGAAGGCGACCCCGACGAGCTTGAAGAGGTCCGGGTGCACGGACCCTCTTTCTACTCGGTCGGCGGCGTTCCCGCAGGCGGCGCGTCGCCCGGCGTCTCCGGGGCCGCCGGGGGGACGTCCGCCGGAGGGGGCTCGGCAACCGCCAGCGGGGCCGGTGGCTGTCCCTGCCAGCCGGCCCAGTCGGGCGAGGGCTCTCCCGACTGGGACGGTGGGACCGCAGGTGCGCGAAACACGGGCCGCTGGCCGCGCTTGCTCGTGAACATGTCGATCGCCATGAGCCCCACGCCGACACAGATGGCCACGTCGGCGATGTTGAACGTGGGCCAGTGGTCGTTCGAGTTGTGGAGGAGCTTCTCGTTCAAGATCCGCATCCAGTCGGCGCGGTAGTCGATGAAGTCGATGACGTGACCGTACCGGATGCGATCGAACACGTTCCCCAGGGCGCCGCCGAGCACGAGCGGAAGGCCCCACTTGAGCGCGCGCTGGCGAGGGTTCAGGCGCCGGTACAGCGTCATGATGAACGCGATGGCCGCCACGGAGACGAGCAGGAAGAACGGTCGCCGCACGTTCTCGCTGGTGGACTGGAGGAGGCCCCAGGCGCCGCCGCGGTTCTTGGCGAGGATCAACGTGAGGTGGTTCTTCACCACCTCGGACACGGTGTTTCCGTCGAGGTGGTTCTCTGCCCATGCCTTACTGCCGAGATCGGCGGCCAGCGTGAGGATGGAGACGAGCGCGAGGAAGACGTAAGACGGGCGCGGGCGCCCCGGCTCGGCGATGACGCGCGTCGCTCCGAAGGGAACGCCGAGGCGATCGCCCGGGATGGGCTCTTCGACGGCAAGCTCCGCGGGGGCGGCCGTGGTGACCTCCGCGTCGGGAGGCGGGGACTGCGGCAGCTCGTCTTTCACGCCGACGACGTCGGTCTCGGCGTGGGTCTCGGGGGACGTCTCGCTCACGGATGGTTGCGTCCATCTAGTGGATTGTGGGCGCGCGGCAAAGCAGATCCCGGGGTGGCGATCACGAGATGAGCTCCCCGAGCGCGCGCGCGAAGGAGTGTCCGTCGAGCAAGACCAGGCTCGAGGTCGGCCCCGCGCGCCGCAGCTTCCACACGCCGGCGCGGTTCAGGACGAGGAGCGCACGGCTCGATCCGCACACGACGTCGACGATTCCCTGAGCGCCGACCCGCAGCGTGCCGACGGGGCGAACCCATACGATGCGGGCGCCCGGCAGCGTGATCTTGAGGGCTGGGGCGTCGTAGGCGCCGACGTCGTCTTGCGCCACGTGCACGGTGGCCATGTCGAGCCGCGCCAGCCCCTCCTGCTCGGCGGGGAGCATCCAGGCGCGGACCGCGCGCATGAGCATGTCGACCGAATCGAGCCAGCGGGTGCGGGCCGCGGTGGATTCGACCTCGTCCTCCACGTCCTTGCGCTTCAGCTCACGGAGGCGTTGAAGGAGGCTCGCCGACCCGCCCGGATCAGGGCCGGCCGCGCCGGGAACCTTCGTGGTCGGCTCGTCGTCCGCGTCCGGGCCGGTGGGGGGCGTGGGCTGCATCCTCCCTCTCTAGTTATCCTGGCCGGCCAGTTGCGACACACGGTACATTCGTTTAGTCCTTCATAGCATGCCCTCTCCCCCCTGGAAGGCATCCACGGCGCCCGGCGTCGATGCCGTTCTCGCCCGCTGGCTGGCAAGCTCCTGGGTGAAGCCGTGCTTCTGCGCCGACGAGACTCTCCACGGAACGGACGGAGAGTACGCCCCCCTCCCCTCGCACCTCGCGCCTGGGCTCGCCCGCGCGATGCGCGCCCGCGGCATCGACCGACTCTACGCGCATCAGGCGCGCGCCCTCGAAGCAACCCGCGCGGGCCGGCATCTCGTCGTGGCCACGCCGACCGCGAGCGGGAAGAGCCTCTGCTTTCACCTGCCAGTCCTGCAAGCCGTGGCGGAGGATCCGGACGCCCGCGCGATCTACCTCTATCCGACCAAGGCGCTCTCGCGGGACCAGGAGGCTGGGCTGCGCGAGCTCATGGCGGCGGCCGAGATCCGCGCCGGGGCGGTCGTCTACGACGGGGACACGCCGTCCGACGCGCGGCGAGCGGCGAGGGAACGTGCCGGCATCGTCCTCACGAACCCGGACATGCTGCACACGGGGATCCTGCCGCATCACACGAGCTGGGCGCGCACGATGCAGCACCTCCGGTACGTGGTGGTCGACGAGCTTCACACCTATAAGGGCGTCTTCGGCTCGCACGTGGCCAACGTTCTCCGGCGGCTCATGCGCGTCGCGCGCTTTCACGGCTCGCGGCCCCAGCTCATCGGCGCGACGGCCACCATCGGCAACCCTCGTGAGCACGCGGCGCGGATGTTCGGGGTGTCGACGGACGACGTGGAGCTGCTCGACGAGAGCGGCGCTCCCCGCGGCCAGCGTCGCTTTTTCCTGTTCAACCCGCCCGTCGTCAACTCGGAGCTCGGCATCCGAGCCAGCTACGTGAAGCAGTCGGTGATGCTCGCGGCCGATCTCGTGCGCGCCGAGGTGCCGACCATCGTGTTCGGCCAGTCGCGCAGCTCGGTCGAGGTCATGCTGCGCTACCTGCGCGACGCCGTGGCCACGCGCTCGGACCGGACCGACCGCGGCGCGGGCATCGATCCCACGCGCATCATGGCCTACCGGGGCGGCTACCTCCCCGATCAGCGCCGCGACATCGAGCGGCGCCTGAGAAGCGGTGAGATCCTCTGCGTCGTCGCCACGAACGCGCTCGAGCTGGGGATCGACATCGGCGAGCTCGACGCCGTCGTATGCGCGGGGTACCCGGGCTCCATCGCGGCGACTTGGCAGCGCATGGGGCGCGCCGGACGGCGCGGCGAGCAAAGCATCGGCGTCCTCGTATCCTCGAGCGCGCCGCTCGATCAGTACTTGGCGCGGGAGCCGGGCTACTTCCTCGGCGCCCCCGTGGAAGAGGCGCGCGTCGATCCCGACAACGTGGAGATCCTCGTCCAGCACCTGAAGTGCGCCGCCTTCGAGATGCCCTTCAAGCGCGGGGAGGCGTTCGGCTCGCTCGGCGTCACCGAGACGGAGGAGGCTCTCGGCTTCCTCGTGCGCCACCGCGTCCTTCACGAGTCGGGATCGACGTTCCACTGGGCGGCGGACGCGTACCCGGCGAACGACGTCTCGCTCCGCAGCGTGGGCTGGGACAACGTCGTCATCATCGACGTCGCGCGGGACAAGGCTATCGGTGAGCTCGACTGGCGCGCCGCGCACACGATGCTGCACGAGCAGGCCATCTACCAGCACGACGGTGAGTGCTGGCAGGTCGAGCGCTTCGACCACGAGAACCACAAGGCGTTCGTGAAGCGCGTCGAGCCGGATTACTGGACGGACGCGATGACGTACGTCGAGGTGTCGGTCCTCGACGAGAGCGGCCGCGGACCCGTCGTTCAGAGCGAGTGGACGAGCGGCTGGGGCGAGGTCGCCGTGGTCGAGAAGGTGGTCGGCTACAAGAAGATCAAGTTCTACACGCACGAGAACACGGGCTACGGCGAGGTGCGGCTTCCCGAGATGCAAATGCACACGACGGCCCTCTGGGTGACGGTGCCCGACGCGGTATGCGCGCGCCTGCCAGAGGGACGCGCGGCGGCGATCGACGCGCTTCGAGGCATCGGCCTGGCGCTGGAGACAGTGGCGACGCTCGCTTTGATGTGTGATCCGCGCGATCTGGGGACGACGCTGGGCGACACGGTGCTCGAGGACGCCGACGAAGGCGGCGGAGACGAGGAGCGACCGGCCCCGGTACCCCGCAAGACGCACGGCGGGCTGACACCCGGATACAGCCCCACCTTGTTCGTCTACGAGCATGTGCCGGGCGGGACGGGCCTGGCGGAGCGCATCTGGGAGCAGCGTGACGTGCTCCTCGCCCGCACGCTCCGCCTCATCGAGACGTGCCCCTGCCCCGGCGGATGCCCGGCCTGCGTCGGCCCCGGCGAGGCGTCACGGAAGACCGCGGCGCTGGCGCTCCTTCGCGCCGCCGTGCCCACCGCCTAGCTGGCGGCGGTCGCTGCTTCGCCGTTCGTCGCGGTCTTCACCGGCGCGGGGTCGGCGGTGGCCTCCGGAGCCTCCGGCTTGAACACGTCGGGCAGCGGCAACCCGAAGAGCTGCATCCACTCGGCCGCCACCCAGACGGGGCCGACCAGCAGGTAGTACGGGTCCGCGAGGAACGACGGCTTGTTCTTCTCGAACATCTTGTGACCGATGAGCTGGAGCGCCCACCCCCCGGCGAAGAGCCCACCCGCCAACGGCGGGTTGACGAGGGCGGCCGGGAGCGAGGCGACGATCATCGGGATGCCAACCATGTGCGTCAGCTTGGTCAAGAGCTTGGTGTGCTCTTCATGGTACTGGGCGAGGTATTCGCGCAGGGAGCGCTGGGGGAGCGGGATGGCCATGACGCCTCATCCTAGGACCAATGCCGCGTTGCGCAAGGGAGCCGCAGCGCAGCATGGAGCGTTGCGCGCGGGTGACCTTCGCATACCCTATCGGGTGACGATGGGGACCTGGCACAGGGCGCTCGGCGTGTCGGCCCTGGCAGGGATGGTCGCGGCCGCGGCGTGCCTTCCCGGGCGCGGTCCGGCGCTGAATCCCGTGATCGACGACGCCGGGACGCCGCCGCCCGAGTCGCTGGGGGACGACAGCGGGGTGCTCGACGAGCTGAACCTCGGTCCACCCTTCGCGGTGACGGGCCTCCAGCCGTCTCATGGCCCCTGGTCGGGGGGAACGCGCACGAACATCGCGGGCCGCGGGTTCTCCTCGAACATCGCGGTCTGGATCGGCTCGACGCAGCTCGCCTCCAGCGACGTCTTCGCCAGCGATCCGACCAAGGTCGCCGTGCTCACGCCGCCCGGCACCCCGGGGCCGGCCGACATCCGCGTCCAGAACCTCGACACGGCGGCGGAGGCCACGCTGACGGGCGGATTCGTCTACGACGCCTTCTCGGTCACGCCGGGAACCGGTGCGACCACCGGCGGCACCCGCATCGCCCTCGAGGGCAGCGGCACGCAGTGGACTTCCGCCTCGACCATCACCGTCGGCGGCAAACCCTGCACCGGGGTGACGTTCACCGACGCGACCGATCTCGCGTGCACGACGCCGGCGAACGGCGCCGGCTCGCAGAGCGTCCTCGTGACCAACGCCGACGGCTCGACCGAGGAGGCCGACGACGCCTTCGTCTACAGCGACTCGCCCGATGGCTATCGCGGGGGTCTGTACGGCGGCGCGCTCTCGGGGACGCTCACGGTGCTCGGCTTCGATGCCTGGACCGGCGTGCCGCTCCAGGGCGGCCAGGCCATCGCGGGCTCGAACCTCGCGACCGCCGTCGTGGGTACGCTCGGCGTCTCGGGAGCGGTCCAGATCACGGGTCCCTCGTTGACCGGCACGGTGACCGTGACCGTCGCCGCCAAGTGCCACCAGCCCATGACCTACGTCGACGTCCCCGTCGATACGGTCACCGTCTATCTGACGCCGACCCTCGATCCGGCCTGTGCGGGCGATCCGAGCTCCGGGGGCAATTACATCCCGCAGGACGTGGGCACCATCGAGGGGCAGCTCGTTTGGTCCGGCGGCATCGAGTTCCAGCGCGCGGCGTGGGGCAACGTCCCCGCGCCCGGCCCCCACGAGCACCAGGTGGCGTACGTCTTCACGGCAGCCGGCACCCCTCTCGCCGGGTTTTCCGTCCCCGACATCTCCAGCGCGACGACCCCGGACTCTTCGGGCGACGTCGGCTACGACTACTCGCTCGTGGCCATCCCCGGCAACACGACGCTGTACGCGCTCGCCGGGCTCGAGGAGGACGCAGACGCCGGAGAGGCGAATCGCTTCGAGCCGTTCGCCATGGGGATCGTGCGCGGCGTGCCCGTGCAGCCCAACGTCACGACCGCCGGCGTCGACATCCCCATCACCACACTGCTCGACCGCGCGCTGACGACCGTGCCCCAGGCCCCCCCGAGCACTGCCCGCGGGCCGAACCTGCTCTCGTCGACGCTCGCCATCGATCTCGGCTCGGGCAGCTACGCTGCCTTGCCGCAGGGGACGGTGACGACGTTCTTGCCGGTCTCGGGCAACGTCTCGTTCGTCGGCGTCCCTGCGCTCGATGCCACGCTCGTCGGCTCGTCCTACGACGTGTCCGCGACGGCCGTCACCTCCGGGAGCAGCAATCCCATCTCGGCCGTCACGGGGGTCGAGACCACCGACGCCAACGATCCGCTCAGCCTGGGAGGTTTCTTCGACATCCCGGTGCTCGTGCAGCCGTCGAATGCGACCTGGAGCGGCACCCACGTGCAGATCCAGGCCAGCGGGCCGATCGATCTCGCCGTCGTGAACGTCGCTTCGGGCAACGGGCTCGTACAGTGGCAGATCGTCGCCCCGGGCAGCGACCTCTCGTTCGATCTCCCCGATCTGAGCCAGGTGCCCGACGTGGGGCAACTCCTCCACGGCGTCCTGGTGACGAACTTCGCCATCGCCCGCATCGGCGGCTTCCAGTACGGGCAGGTGCGCTCGGGGCAGCTCGTCTCCTCCGCGTGGAGCGCCTATGCGGCGGATGTGGCGACCGGGTCCTACTGAACGGCGTGTCGTCGCCGGAGTCGTCGCAGTGGTCGCCACCGGCGGCGCCTGCCACTACGACCCGGCCTACCGCGACGTGGTGCCGGACGTCGCGCCCCTATGCACGGTCGGCGAGACCCGGTGCAACGGCGAGGTTCTGCAGACGTGCGAAGGCAGCTCGGGTGCGGTCTCGTGGCAGGCCACGACCGACTGCAGCGTGGGCGGGCAAGTCTGTGCTCCCGCGCTGTCGGCGTGCAGCCTGTGCGACCCGGGCACGACCGGTTGCCAGCAGCAGTCGGTGGTCACCTGCGACGCCTCCGGGCAGACCTGGAATGCCACTCTGGCGTGCGACGTCACGCAGGGCCTCGCGTGTCGCGACGGCGCCTGCCTGCAGCTGTGCAACCAGGCCTCGGCCGAGCAGTCGAACGTGGGCTGCGAGTACTGGGGCGCGGACCTGGACAACGCGGACGTCTCGCCGTCGGAGAACGCGGCCGCGCAGCAGTACGCCATCGTCGTCTCCAACGTGCAGCCCGACGTGCCGGCTCGCGTCACCGTCGAGCAAGACGACTCGGCTCCGGGCGACGCGACGCACTCCACGCAGGTGATCGCGAGCGCCATCATCGCCCCGCAGAACCTCGAGGTGTTCAACCTCGGGCCCCGCGAGGTGGACGGGTCGGCCGACGGGACGTTCAACACCGGCACGGGCACGGCCCTGACGCGCCACGCGTACAAGGTCACGAGCGATTTCCCCATCGTCGCGTACCAGTTCAACCCGCTCGACAACGTGAACGTCTTCTCGAACGACGCGTCGCAGCTCCTCCCCTTCTCGGGGCTCAACAGCGGCGTCGGCCTCGCTTACGTCGTCCCCTCGTGGCCGCAGACCATCGCCATCACGTCCGACCCGACCACCAACTTCGGCATCAACCTGCGCGCGTTCGTCGCGATCGTCGCGACCCGTGACGACACCCACGTCCAGGTGACGACCAACGCGCGCGTCATCCCCGGCGGCCCTTTCGCGAGCGGCCTCGCCATCGGCGCCAACGGGACGGCGACGCTCCAGGCCTTCGAGGTGCTGAACCTCGAGACGGGCGACTTCAACGCCGACTTCACGGGCTCGCTCATCAGCGCCGACCAGCCCATCGCCGTCTTTCCGGGCAGCGAGGCCTCCGACGCCCCGTACTACTCGAGCATCTCGGACCGCTACTGCTGCGCCGACCACCTGGAGCACCAGACGTCGCCCCTCCGCGCGGTCGGGAAGTCCTACGTGCTCGCCAAGATGCCCAACCGGACGAGCGCGGTCATCGCGGCCGGGGCGAACATCGGCGAGATCCAGGAGACCGAGTACTACCGCATCGTGACGGCGGCCCCGGGGACGACGCACGTCACGACGACGATGGCGTCGCCCTACGACGCGTTCGATCTCGTCGGCCAAGGCGCCTCCGAGACGATTCCTTCGCAGAACGACTTCGTGCTGAACGCGAGCCAGCCGACGATGGTCCTCCAGGTGCAGTCGAGCCAGAACGCGGGCGGCGTGCCGCAGGGCCTGCCCGGCGGGGATCCGAGCACGCTCTTCCCCTCCCCGCGCGAACAGTGGCGCAGCGACTACGTGCTGCTGACGCCGGACAAGTACGTCTTCGACTACCTGGTCGTCGTCGCCCCGAGCGATGCACACGTGTACATCGACGGCGTGCTGCTCGACACGACCGACTCGGACGTGACGCCCTCGGACGGCCTCACCGCCGAGACGCGCGGCTCGCCCACGCCGCCTTTCTGGACGTACCGCTACCAGCTCTCCTACCCCATCATCGACCCGACGCAGGCGCCGCCGAACAACGTGCAACCGGGCAAGCAGAACGACGGCGTGCACCACATCCAGGCCGACCAGGCCGTGGGCGTCATCGCCTACGGGTTCGACTCGTACGTGAGCTACGCCTACGCGGGCGGCACGCAGCTGACGGTGATCAATCCGCAGTGACTACCGCTTCGTCTCCGCCGGAAGCGGCGCGATGGGCGCGTCGGCGAGGAGCGGGACCCGCGCCTTCGGACCGGCCTGTCGGACGACGCGCGCGCATTCGTCGACGGAGATGCGGCGCGGGCCGAAGGGAGACGCGTCGGCCGCGTCGGAGTCCATGAGCAGGGTCGGCGTGTCGACGCCGTAGTCGTCGGGGTGGCCGGGCAGGTCCATGAGGACGTGGCCGAGCTCGTGCGCCAGGGTCAAGCTGCTCTTGCGAGCGCGGATGCCGGCGCGATCGAGCAAGACGACGTTCCGGACGCTCGAGAGATCGCTGCCGATGAAGGACTCGCCGATGCGTCCGCCGCCGGCGAAGAGCGGGACGACGACGACCTCGATGGTGGCGGGATCTCCGTCGTCGATGGCCTTGAGCAGCGTGCGCTCCTCGAGCGTCCCTGCCATCGCGTCCATGTCCGTGAAGTGCTGCAGGCCGTCGGAGAGATCGACCGAGCCGATGCGAACGCTCAGCGTCGCGTCCGTGGAGACGGGCATGCCTGGCACCGGCTCGACCGCGACCAGCGTCCCGTCCTTGCGCCGGAGCGACACGTCGACGCTCGGCGCCAGGCCCGGGCCGATGCGCGCGTTGGGCGACACGACCGCGAAGAGCCCGGCGTGCTCGGCGGCGCGCGCGAGGGCGGAGGCCACGCGGTCGGGAGTCTCGCCCGGCGACGTCGTCACGGAGAAGGCCTTTCCGTCGGCGCGGAGGTGGATCTCTCCGCCGCTCGCTGCGATCCCGAGGTCATCCCCCAGAGCGACGAGGTGCGCCGGCGGCGGGTCGACGAGCCGAACTTCCTGGGTTCTCGGATCGCCGAAGGTGAGCCCGCACTGACCCCAGATGCCCCCGGCGGACCCGA
Source organism: Polyangiaceae bacterium (assembly GCA_036501935.1). Lineage (GTDB taxonomy): Bacteria > Myxococcota_A > Polyangia > Polyangiales > Polyangiaceae > Palsa-1150. Next base: position 40,272 of record DASXZL010000044.1, read on the forward strand.
TCTCCGCGCGGAGCGCGTTGACGGCCCCGAGATCCGTGCCGCCAATCGCCGGGGCCCCACCCGGAGTGAAGCGGACGACGAACGGACGCAGCGTCGCCCGGAGCCGCCCGATGGGGCCTACCGGCGAGCTCCGCGGACCGAGCACGCGGATCATCTGCGCCTTGCGACCCGAGTCGCGAAGCACGATGGCCCCGCCCACCTCGGCCTTGATGGATCGCTCGGCGACGAGGGGGTGATTGCGGTCGACGTCGTCGATGACGAGGCGCAAGGGCGCGCTGGCCCAGCAGCGCATCCCCGGGTAAGGGCGAACGCAGGACGAGGACGCGAGGGCGAGGTGCGGGAGGGCGTCGATGCGAGCACCGAGGTGGCTCACGGACTCCACGGCGATTTCCCGCTCGCCGTCGAGGCCTGGGCCGTCGTCGGGGAGCGCCACCACGACGCGGAGCGCGTCGGGATCGTCGTAAGGGGCGTCGGGCGGGCCTTCGATGCGCGCCGGCGGCGTGCGCTCGAGCGACATGTGCGAGCGGGCCATGTCGACGGCGAGCCCCGCGCCGTCGCGAAGGTCGATGCCGCGGACGTCGATGGTCACCGGCAGTCGGTGACCCGGGGTCTTGGCCAGCAGCTCCACCCGTCCGGGAGAGAGCCCCTCGAGCCACCCGAGCTCCGGAACCGCGCGGCCCCACGGAAACACGCCGTCCTTCCCGAGGACGACGCGGGCATGCTCGCCGCCGGAGACCACCTGCAAGACCGCCCCGACGAGGCGCTTGTCGAGCGGGACGAAGTCGACGTGCGTGGGCGTAAGCAGCGCGCGCTGCTCGCCGTCGGGCTGGCCGTTGGCGTCGTCGTCGTCGCGATCGGCCCAGAGGACGATGTGGAGCGGCGCCTCGGGCTCGGCCGCGTCGGCGGGTGCTGGCTGGGTCAGCAGAAGAGCAGCGCCGGCGGTTCCAACCGCACGGAGGGCGCGGGCGACTACTCGAGCCAGCCCCACTGGATCCATCGGAATGGAGTCTCTGTTAGCACGGGTTCGACCCCGGCTCCCGCGCCGCCCTTGGTCGCCGCGCGGATGAGCGCGCCCCACGCGACGTTCCCGAGGACGCGCGACGACACGAGCTCGTCGGACAGATCCCGAGCCTTCGCGCGCATCTGCAATGCCGGCTCCCCTCCCGCCGGGGGCGACGCGTCCCACAAGGCCGCCGCCGCCATGCCACGGAGCTCCTCGCGTTTCGCGTTCACGGCGGCGTCCGCCAGCGCCGCTCGCAGCTCCTCCCGGCCGTGATCGCGGGCGAGGTAGAGGGCCGCGCGAATCGCCGTCTCGTCGGCCAGGGGAAGCGCGCGCACGAGCGTCTCCAGCATGGGGCGCGTCGACACGGACCCCGCGCGAGCCATACGAAAGAGAAACGTGGTGTCCCGGTCCGCGCTCGGGCGGTCCGAGAGGCGCGCGATGAGCTCCAGCGTGGGGCGCGTCGTCGGCGGCGGTGGCGGCGGGGCGGAGCGTCGCGCCGCGTCGGTCTCCGAGAGCGCCCACGTCACGAGCGACCACGCCGAGCGTGAGCTGCTCGGCCCGTCGGCCGCGCGCGAACGCGCCTCTTCGAGCGGGGTCATGTCGCCCGCCTTCACGGCGACCTCGGCCAGGACGAGCCAGCGGCCCAGATGTCGCTCCGCGCCGCGCAGCACCGAGAGCGCGGGACCGACGTGCACCGCCACCGGCAACCCTCGCACGAGCGGCACGAAGAGCTCGACGCACATCGAGATGCGGTGGCTCTCTTTGATCATCGGCGCGAGCTGCGCGAGCAGCGCCCCGTTGGACTCGCCGCGCGCGACGCGCGCCAGCTCCGCCCCGAAGGCCAAATGGGACTGGCGGCTCGCCGCGACCTTCGCGAGGAGGGGCAAGAGCTCCGCGTCACGCGAGAAGCACGCCGCGCTGAGCGCCGCCGCGCCTCCCGCCTCGTCGCCACCCAGGGCCTGACGCAAGAGCCCTACCGACTGCCGATCTTGCGCCTCGGACAGCGCGCGCAAGCCGCACGCATAGAGCTCACGCTGCCGCGTGCCGCGACGGAGCAGCACCGACGTCGCCTCGCCGAGGGACGCGCGCAGCGCGGGGCTGAGCGCGCAAACCGCGCGGACGGCACCCGCGAGCCTGGCCTCGCTCGTCGGGCGGCGCTTGAGCGCGCCGTCGATCTCCTCCTCGAACCGGGCACGCACGGGCTTGTCGAGAAGCTCGGCGCGCGCGAGCTGCGGTCGTGTGCTGCTCGACACGGCGCGATCCTTCGCCTTCGCGAGAGGCGCGCCGTTCGCTCCGCCGCCCCATGCACGATGCGCCGCCGCTTCCGGCCGCTTCGCCTTGATCACTTCCGTGCCCCCATCCGAAACGACCATACCAGAGGCCGAGCGGGACTCGACGGCGATCGTCGGGAAAAAATTCGTGCCGCCCGAGACGAGGATGCGATGCGTGTCGGCGCGCGTCTCGAATGCACGTCAGTGCCGCACGCGGAACAGAAAGCGCTTGACGATGGGCGACCCCGACACCGTGAGCGTGAGCGGTCCGGCGGTGATGGTGTCGGACTGAGCCTGCACGGAGACTGACCAGGTGTTGCTCGCGGGATCGTCGTAGGCGCACGAGCTGCACGACATGAGCGCGGCCGCGTCGCTCACCATCGGGATCGCGCCACCGGCGTCCGATGCGGGACCCGGTGTGAACGGATCCGTGGGCGCGGATTGCGACAGCACGGTACCGTCGTCGAGCTGGACGGAGGTCTGTCCACCGGCAAATACGTCGGCCGCGAGGAACGTCGCACGGGTCGCGGCCGAGATGACGCCGCCGTTGCCCGGCGTGACCACGGTCTCCACGTCGGGCGCCAGCATGGGGATGATCGCGCCCACGCGCGCGTAGACCGGGACGACGTCGAGGCTCGCCTGCGCCGTCACGTCCCCGGGACCGGCGACGCGCGTCCCGGCCCAGTAGTCGAAGTACGCTGTGCCCGGCAGGTACACGTCGCGCGACGTCGCCCCTCGCTTCACGACAGGCGCCACCAGCAACGAATCGCCGTACATGTACTCGTCGACCATCGTCCAGGTGCGCGGGTCCTGCGGGTAGTCGAGGAAGAGGTGCCGCATGACCGGCCACCCGTGCGCGCGCGCGTCCGCGACGGCGAGCTTCACGTAAGGCAGCATCTGCGTCTTGAGGCCTGCGTACTTGATGTACGTGTCGAGGGTCTCCTGGTCGTCCCAGATCTGCCAGCGCGCGCTCGACGGCTGATTGCCCGACCCCTCGTTCTCGTCGTGCATGTCGGCGCTGAACGCGCCGAGCTCCGTCCAGCGCAGGTACTCGTCTTTGTCGGGCGGCGGGTTGTAGAGGTAGTGGTAGCCGCTGATGTCGGAGCCCCAGAGCGGGATGCCGCTCATGCCGGCGTTGAGCGCCGCGGTGAGGGCCGCCGGCAGGCCATCGGCGAGATCGAAGTCGGTGCTCTCGTCGCCGGCCCACACCATCGGGACGAGGCCGCCGGTCCCCGCGAATCCGAACGGCGTCGGCCCGGCGTATCCCGAGCGAACGAAGACGAGGTAGTCGCCTTGCCGCTGGGCCTCCATGAGGTCGTGGACGGCCTTCTGGTAGAGGAGCGGGTAGAGGTTGTGCCCCTCCATGCCGGTCATCCCGTTCGAGAAGACGGCGTCCATGGGCACGTACTCCGCGAAGTCGTACATCCAGCCGTCCCACCCGTCGTCGAGCGCCTGCTGCATCTGCGCCTGGTACCAGGTGACGGCGTCCGGATTGGTGAAGTCCATCATCCCCGCGTTGTAGGGGACGTCGAGCACCGTGTAGGGCGTGCCGTCGGCGTGCTTCACCAGCCAACCGTTGGCCGCGAGCATGTCGAACACGGGGTGCCACCCGTCGGACACGAACGGGCAGAAGTACGCGATGGCCTTGAAGCCCTTGGCGTGGAGATCGGCCGTCACGGCCTGCATCGACGCGTGATCCGCGCCGCCCCCGTTCGGGAAGTAGTGCACGGCCGTATCGAGGGAGCTCGTCGGCACGTGGGCTGCCCGCAGCCGGTCCCACTCCCCGCTCCCGAGATCGCCCCGGCGCCGTGGCGCGAGGACCCAGTCGGCGATCTGCGGCGGGCGGCCCGTGAGCGCGGTGAGGTCCTCGAGGAGGTTCTTGGGATCGGGATCGGCGAAGATCTGCGTATCGAGCGACGGCGTCCAGGCTTCGAAGCGCCACGCGTCCGGCGTCTGCTCGCCCAGGTGGAACACCGTGCGGAACGTCGACGACAGCAGGACGCCGAACCCGCGCGGCGACATGAACCACGGCGTGGGGATGTACGTCATGGTCGGGCCGTTCGGCAGCGGATTGCTGGGGCCGGGCGGCGTGTTCTCGCCCTGCCCGAGGCCCTTGTCCTCCACCCACACGTACGTGTCCGGCTGGCCCCGATGGTCGGCGCGATAGAAGCGCTCGCCGAGACCGAGGAAATGATCCCCCGGCGTCCCGCTCGCATCGTCGTGCATCTTCCAGCCGAGCGACACGCGGTTCAACTGCGTGTCCGGATCGCTCCCCGGCGCATCGACGGTGGCGAGCAAGCGCGCTCCGGGACCGCTCGGCTCGATGAGGAGCGTCAGCGTGTGGCCGTCGGTGCTCGCGAGGTGCACGGTGAGCACGTCGCCGCTCGCGTCGATCTCGGTCGCGTTCGTGGCCTGCTGCCAGGGGCCGTCCTGGCCCTTGTAGTAGTCCCAGCCCTTCATCGGGACTTCGATGGTCGCGTCTTCGTTGTGCGTGAACGAGAGCGGCGCGTACGCGTCGAGCGGATCGGACGCGTCCGCGGCGTCGGCGTGAGCCGTGGTCGACTCCATGAGGACGTTCCCGTTCGCGTCGTGGACGACCAGCCCGAACGGGGTCGCGGCGACGTCGATGGACAGCGTGCCCTGCGGGTGGGTCCACGTCTGGCTCGCCACGCCGGGCGCCGAGCGCGACGACGACGACCCCGAGCACCCGAAGCCGATTCCCACCCCCGCGAGCCCGACGAGCACGGCCCGGAATGCCTGCTTCATCGTGTCCCGAGCATACCGCTACATCGCGCCGCCGTCCGCCCTCGCCACCTCGAGCACGACCTTCTCGCCTTCCACGTCGAGCTCGCGCACCTCGCCCCCCATCGGCGAGGTCGCGGGGCCGAAGGACACCTCCACGGCCAGCACCTCGGACGCAAGGGCGTCGCGATGGGCCGCCACGACGCGCCCGACCCGCACGCTTCCCTCGACGCGAACACGGATCCGGTCGGCGTATTCGAGGCCCATCTCCTTGCGGAGGGTCTGGACCCGGTTCTGCAGCTCGCGGACGAAGCCGAGCTCACGGAGCTCGTCGTCGAGCTGCGTGTCGAGGAAGACGGAGCCGATCCGCTCCGCCGCCGCGGCGACCCCCGAGGCCGGCTCGAACGCCACCTCGACGTCGTCGCGCAGGAGCTCCACGTCGCCGCGCATCGCCTTGCCGTCCTTCAGCGCGAGGAGGACCACGGCGGCGTCCTCCGACGAGATCCCCGCGCCCCAGGCCTTTTTGAGCTCCTGGGCGAGCTTGCCGAGGCCTCGCTGCCCCAGACTGCGGAAGTTGGGCTTGTAGGTGGTCTTGCCGAACCGGCTGCGGTCGTCGTCCGACCCGAGCCTCACCTCTTGCACGTTGAGCTCCTCGCGGATGGCGTCGACTGCGCTCGAGACGAGCTCGGCGTCGCGCTCGTCGTTGAGGAGGATCGTCGCCGTGCGCAGCGGCTGGCGCACCTTGATCTTCGCGTCGGTGCGCGCACGCAGGCCGAGGCTCACGAGCTCGCGGACGACACGCATCTTCCGCGACAGCGCCTCGTCGATCGCCGACGCGTCGACCTCGGGCCAGTCCTCGAGGTGCACGCTCTCTCGCGCCCCGCGAGCCCGCGCGCCGACGACGAGGTTCTGGTACATCGCCTCGGCGCCGTACGGAGTGAACGGCGCGGTGAGCTTGGCCAGCGTGACCAGCGCTCCGTAGAGGGTCACGTAGGCGCTGCGCTTGTCGCCGTCCCAGCCGCTCCGCCAGAAGCGGGCGCGGCTCCGGCGCACCCACCAGTTCGAGAGCGCGTCGACGAACGCGACGAGGTGCTGCGTCGCGCCGAAGACGTCGTAGGCGTCCATGCACGCGGTGACGTCGCGCACGGTCGTCGCGAGCTCGCTCGCGATCCAGCGGTCGTCTGCCGTGGGCGCGGCGACGCCGGGGACGCTCGGATCGAACCCGTCGATCGACGCGTAGATCGTGAAGAACGAGTAGACGTTGCGGAGCTTGACCGCGAACTCCTTCTGCAGCGCGCGAACGTTCGAGAGCGAGTGCCGCGTCGCCGACCACGGCGGGCTCGCGGCGAAGAAGAACCAGCGGAAGGCGTCGGCGCCGGGCGCGGTGGTCCCGATGTCCTTCACCGTCACGCGCTGCTCGCGGTCCAGCCAGGGGACCTCGACGGGCTTGATGTCCTTCGTCGACGTCGGGACGACGGCGAGGTCGCGGAGCGCCTTTTCGTGGAGAAGGACGACGCGCCTCGGCAGCTTCTTCGCGCCCTGGAGGACGAAGGGACGCGCGCCGGCGAACGACCGGATCTCGACCTTCGCTCCGCTGGCCAGGTCCATCCCCTCGAGGTCCTCGTGGCAGATGAGGGCCGTCTGCTCGTCGGGGACCTCGACGCCGTACCTCGCGGCGTCGACGACGGCGAAGTCCATCTTCACCTCGTCGAGGATGATGTCCGGCGGCGTGTAGTTGCCCTTGCTCTTGCTCTCCTTCTTGCCTTCCTTATCGCTGACGTGGCCGAGGACCACGCACGTCTTGAAGGGTCGCGGCAGCGGCTCGTCGAAGACGAGCGTCGCTATCATCAGCAGCGAGTAGAACCAGCCGCGGGTCTGATCGATGGCCTCGCTGATGAAGTCCGCGGGGTAGCTCGCGGCGAACGCGTCGTGGTTCTGGTGCGGATAGCCCCACTGCGCGAAGGGCATGCAGCCCGAATCGAACCAGCAGTCGATGACCTCGGGCACCCGGCGCATCGTCCCCGCGCACTTCGCGCAGGCGAAGGTCACCTGGTCGACCCACGGCTTGTGGACGATGAGGTGCTCGCTCAGGCTCGGATCGGCCTCGCGCGCTCGGTGGAAGTGCGCGAACGCCTGCGGGTTGCGCGCCTCGATCGCCGCGACGCTCGCAGGGGCCTCTCGGTGCTCCGGGTCCCCGTCGCACAGCCAGACGTTGAGCGGCGTGCCCCACCAGCGCTCGCGCGACAGCGCCCAGTCGACGTTGTTCGCGAGGAAGTCCCCGAAGCGCCCCTCCTTGATGTGGTCCGGCAGCCACTCCACGGCGCGGTTGTTCTCGATGGCCTTGTCCTTCAGCGCCGTCGTGCGGATGTACCAGGCGGGGCGGGCGTACTGGATGAGCGGATCCGTGTCGGCGCGCCAGCAGAACGGGTAGTCGTGGCGATACTGCTCGGCGAGGACGAGCAGACCGGCGTCCTTCAGGTCGTGCTGGATCTCCTTGTCGCAGTCCTTCACCCAGCGGCCGCCGTAGCGCGCGAAGCGCTCGATGAACGTGCCGTCGGGCTTCACCGCGCAGAAGAGCGGCACGTCCCCCGCGTCGCGCTGGATGCGCCTGTGGGCCTCGTGGTCGTCCTCGCCGAACGCCGGGGCGATGTGCACGACGCCCGTGCCGGTATCCAGCGTGACGAAGTCGGCGGCGATGATGCGCCACACGACCTTCTCCCACCCCGCGGCCTCGGCGGCGAAGAGATCGAACGGCGCCCGGTACGCCGCCCCGACGAGCTCGACCCCCTTGCGCTCGGACTCCACCTCGAGGCCGCCGAGCTTCTTCGAGAGCCCCTCCACGAGCCCCTTGGCCAGCACGTAGCGCCGTCCGTCCTTCGCGCGCGCGACCACGTAGTCGAACCGCGGGTTCACCGCCGCGTACATGTTCGACGGCAGGGTCCACGGCGTCGTCGTCCACACGAGGAGCGCCAGGTTCTCCTCGCCGACGAGCGGGAACGCGACGTAGACGCTCGGGTCGTCCACCGTCTTGTAGCCCTGCCCGACCTCCCCGGAGCTCAGCGCGGTGCCTCCCTGCGCCCACCACCAGACGACCTTGTGGCCCTGGTAGAGGAGGCCCTTCTCGTGGAGCCTGGAGAGCGCCCACCACACGCTCTCGACGTACGACCGGTGGTAGGTGACGTAGGCGTCGTTGAGGTCGACCCAGAACGCGACCCGCTCGGTCAGCTCCTCCCACTCTTTCGTGTAGCGGAAGACCGACTCGACGCACTTCTTGATGAACGGCTCGACGCCGTACTCCTCGATGGCCGCCTTGCCGTGGATGCGGAGCTCCTTCTCGACCTCGACCTCGACCGGCAGGCCGTGCGTGTCCCAGCCGGCTTTCCGGGGGACGCTCCAGCCGCGCATCGTCCTATACCGGGGAAAGACGTCCTTGATGACGCGCGTGAGAACGTGCCCGTTGTGGGGCAGACCGTTCGCGGTCGGCGGGCCCTCGTAGAAGACGAACGTGCCGCGCGGGGCGGGCTTCGCGAGCGTCTTCTGGAAAATGCCGTGCTCCTTCCAGAAGCGCAGCGTTTTCCGCTCCTCGTTGGGGAAGTCGAGCTCGGGCGAGACCTTCGCGAAGAGCGGCTCGTGCGCCATGGTGATGCGTGCCCTTTAGCACGGGCCCGCGCGGCCCATTCGCCGGGTCGCAGCCGTCGCCGCCGCGAGCGCGACGACGATCCCGAGCTCGACCCGCCGGGACCCCGCTCGGGCGAGATTCTTGGGCAGGTCCTTCATTTCGCCCGTCCGTGTGCCGTTCGTCGGGTGGAGATGACGGACCGTGCGTCGGCTTTGGCGGATCGTGCGGAGGTCCGCGCCCGGGAAGGAAAGCGATTGACCAAGAAGGTCTTCGTATCGACAGCCGACATGGGGCCGCAGCTCGCCCGCGCGGGCGCCCCCGACGAGGGCGACGGCCAGGACACGCGTGACGCGCGCGCGGCGAAGGCGCTCGGGGCCGAGCTCGCCGGGCTCGCGCGAGAGCGGCCCCTGTCTCGCACCTGGCGCGCTCGATGGGCGGCCGATGGGCCGCTCGTGGCGGTCGTCGTGGTGGCCGAAGGCGCGACGGCGGCCGAGAAGGAGCTCTTCGCGCGCATGGCCGAGGACCTCCACGCGGCGGGCGACGCCGTGCCGGGGATCCTCCGCGTGCGCAGCGTGGCGCCCTCCCGCGACGCGTTCCTGACCGACCTGTGGACGACGGGGAGCGCCCGCGACATCTCCGCGCTCAAGTGGCCGCCGCGCCGGCGCGTCGAATTCGTGCTGAAGATGGTCCGCGCGCTCGACGGGCTCCACGCGCTCGGGCTCGTGCACGGGTGCCTGTGCCCCGCGAACGTCCTCCTCGACGACGACCTCGAGCCGGTGGTCGCGGAGGCCGGCTCCGTGCCGGTGCACGACCTCGTCGAGCGGGGCGGCGACGCCGAGCTCTACGCCGCGTACGCCGCGCCGGAGGTGACCTCGGGCGGCGAGGTGGACGCCCGCAGCGATCTCTATTCGGTCGGCCGCATCCTCGACGACGTGACGAAAGGCGACGACTCGCCCTCGGCGCTGAAGGACATCGTGACCCGCTGCTGCTCCCCGGACGCCGGGGTGCGCTACGCCAGCGCCGCGGAGCTCGCGACGGCCCTCGAGGGCGTCGTGGGGCTCCTCTCCGACGCCGAGGCGGCGCCCCCCGGGTTGGCCGCCGCGACCGCCCCCCTACGGCCCCCCGTCGAGCGCGAACGACCCGCGCGCCGCGAGCCCGTCGCCGAGCCTCGCGTCGAGAAAGCCGGGCCCTCGGTGGCCTGGAGGCCACGCCGCATCCTCGGCGTCGCGGGGCTCGCCGCGGTCGCGGCGGCCGTCGGGGCTTCGGCGCTGTTCGGCGGCTCGAGCGACGGCCTCCGCACCTTGCTGACCGTCTGCGTCGTCGGCGGCGCCGCGCTCGCGAGCACGCTGCTCCGGCCGGCCGTGGGGAGCAGCCTCAAAAAGGGCTCCGCGATGCAGCTCGCCCTGGCCGGGGGGCTCGCCGCCGTGGCGCTCATCGTCGACCCGCTCTCCTTCGGCTATCGCCTGGCCGCCCAGCGCCGCTTGCACGGCGACGACACGGCGAAGCACGCGGCCTTCGCCGAGATCATCCGTCTCGGACGCGACTTCCGGGGTCTCTCCCTCGCCGGCGTCGACCTCTCGGGCCAGGACCTCGCCGGCGCCGATCTGCGCAACGTCGACCTCTCGCAGGCGAACCTCACGCACGCGCGCCTGTTCGGCGCGGAGGTCCAGGGCGCGTCGTTCGACGGCGCCTCTCTGGCCGGCGCGTCGCTTGAGCAGGTTCAGCTCGAGCTCGCCAACGTCGGCTCCGCGACCTGCGACGGAGACACGCGCCTTCCGCACGGCTGGCACTGCAAGGACGGACACGTGACTCGCTCCCCCACGCCGTAGCTGGGCTACGTTGGGCGTGTGACCATCGCGCCGCCTGGGACCTTCCACGGCTACCACTTTCACATCCGGTTCTTCCCGAAGTGGCCGACCCTCGCGCCCCTCGTCGTGCGGCGCGCGCGCGCCATCGGGCTGACGGTCGCCGACGACGGCGCCGGTCTCGAGCCTCGCGCGACGTCGCTCGCCTTCGTGGGGACGCGCTGGACGCGCTTCAAGCACGGAGGCCTGCGCTTCGACGTGCTGGAAGAGAGGCGGGATCTGAAGGGGGAGGTCATCTCCGCCGCGGGCAACGCCGGCGAGCACCCGACCTACGCGTTCGGCCTCGCCACCCCGTCCGCCGTGCGAGGGCCGCAGTCGCACAACGAGCTCGCCCTCGAGATGGCGGTGGGCCTCTGGCTCCACGGCGGCTCGCTCACGCTGCGCCCGCGCGACGACGCCGGGCTCGGCGAGGAGGTCATCGCCGAGTTCCAGGTGTGGACCGCCCTCGAGGCGCTCTCCCGCGTCGCCCTGGGTGAGCCGGCGCTCGGCCGTCCGTCGAGCGGCACCGCCCTCGTCACCAAACACACCTCACCGCTCTGGGCGCCGGGCTTCGAGACCACCATCGCCCACCGCGAAGCCGAGGTGCGCGCCCGCTTCTCGGGCGAGGCCATGAACGTGATGGCCCAGGTCGACGTGATCCTCGAGGCCGCCGCCTCCTAGTCACTCCGCGGCGGCGGTCGCGCTCTTGGCCTGGAGCTTCTTCACGACGAGCGCGTACGCGCCGTCGAGGTCCTTGAAGCCCGAGAGCTCGTCGTCGTCGATCTTGATGTGGTACTGCCGCTCGATCGCCGCGACGATCTCGACGCCCATCATCGAGTCGATGCCGAGCTCCTTGAACGTCGCGCCGTCGGGGATCGAGTCCTTCTCGGCGATCTCCGCGACCAGGGTTCGCAGCTCCTCTTTCAGGTTCTCGTTCGACATCTCGTCTCTCCCTCAGCTCGCGCTGGAGCCGATGCGCTTCTCGACCACGTCGAGGAGATCGCGGATGGTGCTCAGGCCCGTGAGGCTCTCGTCGGGGATCTGGATGCGGAGGCGTCGCTCGAGCGAGCCGATGATCTCGAGCATGCCCAGCGAGTCGATCGCGAGCTCGCTGATGACCGACGTCTCGAGCACGTGATGAAAGTCCTTCTCGACGACCTCGGTGGCCGTCTCGCGGAACATGGCCAGCAAGTCGGCCCGCGTCGCCCGGGAACCGTCGTTCAGAGTCGTCATCACCTGCGGCATTGAATCGCGTTCCTTTCGTCGTGTGTCCAGAAAATAGCGCGTAGCGGGCTTCGCGGAAGTGTCGTCGAACCGACACATCGGCTGTGAACGGCTGTCAGGCGCTCTCCTCCGTTTTGGGCCAAGTACCGGGCACGTCGACACCGCCCTGCACGACGCGTGCGCGCGGGAGCGTTCCGTCGAGGTACATCTGCCGGGTCTTTCGTCGCTGCGGCTTCCCGCTCGAGGTCCGGGGAAGCGAGGCGAGCGCGGCGACGACGACCTCGTGGACGTTGAGCCCGAACTGCTCGGACACGCACGACGCGGTGGCCTCGCGGATGGCGGCCGCGTCCGTCCCGGTCCCTTCGCAGCAGACGACGAGCTGTTCCTCGCCGTCGACGTCGACGCCGAAGGCCACCACGTTGCCGCGCCGGACGCCGGGCAGCTCGCTGACGGACCACTCGATGTCGCTCGGGTAGTAGTTGCGCCCGCGCACGATGATGATGTCCTTCAGCCGGCCGCAGATGTAGAGGCGGTCGCCCACGCGGTACCCGAGGTCGCCCGTGTGCAGCCACGGGCCGCCGTCCGGATCGTCCGGCAGCGGCTTGAAGGTCTGCGCGGTGAGCTCGGGCTCCTGGAAGTAGCCCTTCGTGACGCTCGGTCCGCGCGTCACGATCTGCCCGATCTGCCGCTCGCCGAGGCGCGCCCCCGCCTCGTCGACGATGGCCACCTCGTGCCCCACGAACGAGTGCCCGCAGTCGACGAGCTCCTTGCCCGCCTCGTTCTCGTCGGTGCGGAGGCCCTCGCGGAGCGGCACGAAAGTGATCGCCAGCGTCGCCTCCGCCATGCCGTACGACGGCAGGAACGCGCGCGGATCGAAGCCGGCCGGCGCGAGCTTGGCGGCGAAGTCGCGCAGCGCCTTGGCCTGGATGGGCTCCGCCCCGCAGCCCGCGACGCGCAGGCACGAGAGATCGAGCCCCTCGACGTCCTTGTCCTTCATGCGCTTCGCGACGAGGGCGTACGCGAAGTTCGGCGCGTACGTGAGCGTCCCGCGGTGCTCGTGGATCTTGTCGAGCCAGAGGCGCGGCGCGCGGACGAAGCTCGCCGTCGGTAGAAACACGCACGCGAGGTTCGTGAAGAGCGGGCCGACGACGAACCCGATGAGGCCCATGTCGTGGAAGAGCGGCAGCCAACTGACGCCCTTGTCGACCGCCGAGTCGCGCTCGAGGCCCTCGAGCATGAACGCGGCGGCGTTCGCGGCGAGGTTGCCGTGCGTGACCATGACGCCCTTGGGGCGCGACGTGCTCCCGCTCGTGAACTGCAGGAACGCGAGGTCGTCCGGCGTCGCCGGCACGTCGAGACGGCCGGCGTCGCCCGCCAGCTGGTCGACCGTGACCATGCTCCGCAGCGTGTCGACGCGCCCGACGACGCTCTCGACGTACGGCCGCGTGGCCTCCGTCGTCAGCAGCATGCCGGCGCCCGACGCGCGCGCGATGTGCGCCACCGTGTCGAGGTACCCGTCGAGGTTCTTGAAGGTGAGCTGCGGGTAGATGGGGACCGGCACGACGCCGGCGAAGAGCGCGCCGAGGAAGGAGAGGACGAACTCCTCGCCGTCCGGGACGATCATGGCCAGGCGGTCACCCTTGCGGAGACCGCGGGCGGCGAGGTGCGCGCCGCGACGCTCGGCCTCGGCGGCGATCTCGTGGAACGTGCGCAAGCGCTCGCTTCCGTCGGTGCGGACGAAGACGAACCCTCGGGTGACGTCGTCCCCGAGCGCGCGGACGGCGTCGACGAGCGTGGGCGGAACACGCATGAGATTCGCGGCGGCTGTAATGCGAGGACGGGGCCAGCGCAAGGCCGCATCGTCGTCGTCTCACCGCGGAGGGCCGGGGCTCCCGCCGGCTGCGTAACGGCGTATGCCAGCGAAGGGCGATTCGCGCCTCTGCGACGTTGCTCGTATGTCCAGCGCCGCGCTACATAGCGGGGGATCGTGCTGTCTCGTGTCTTCGTCACCGGCGTTGGGGTCGTCAGCTCCATCGGGCTCGGACGCGACGCGTTCTTCCGAGGCCTGAAGGCCGGCGCGAGCGGCATCTCGCCGGTGTCGTCGTTCGACGCTTCGTCGCTGGGCCGCCAGCTCGCCGGCGAGGTGAAGGACTTCGACCCGCGCGACCACCTGTCGCACGCCGAACAGCACCGGATGGGCCGCTGCTCGGCGATGGCCCTCGCCGCCGCACGGATGGCGCTGAACGACGCGGGGCTCGACGGGACAGGCGTGGCAGGGCCGCGCACCTCCGTCGTCCTCGGCACGACCATGGGCGAGGCCCAGCTGCAGGCCGACCTCCAGAAGACCTGGATCGTCGACGGGCCCCAGGCCGTCCGTCCGTCGCTCATCCCCAAGGTCGGCTCGACCCTCCTGCCCATCCACGTGGCGCGCGCCGTGGGCGCCAGGGGCATGGTGCTCACGCTCCCCGCCGCCTGCGCCGCCGGCAACTACGCCATCGGCTTCGCGGCGGACCTCATCCGCGCCGGCCGGGCCGACGTCGTCGTGACGGGCGCCGCCGAGCTTCTGCAGGAGCTCCAGTTCAGCGGCTTCGTGCGCCTCGCGGCGATGGCGCCGGAGAAGTGCCAGCCCTTCGACCTGAACCGCCAGGGCCTCCTGCTCGGCGAAGGCGCGGGGGTGCTCATCCTCGAGAGCGAGGCCCACGCGACCCGGCGCGGGGCGCGCCTGCAGGCCGAGGTCGGCGGCTACGGCCTCTCGTGCGACGGCTACCACATCACGCGCCCGCACCCCGAGGCCGCCGGCAGCATCACGGCGATGCGCCAGGCCATCTCCCGCACGGGGCTCGACGTCGCCGACGTCGACTTCGTCAACGCGCACGGGACCGGCACGAGGCACAACGACGCCGCCGAGGCCAAGGTGATGCGCGAGGTGTTCGCCGACCGGCGCGTCCCCATCTCGAGCATGAAGAGCATGCTCGGCCACTGCATGGGCGCGGCCAGCGCGCTCGAGGCCATCGGCTGCGTCTTCACGCTCGAGACGAGGATCTACCCGCCGACCATCGGCTACGAGACACCCGATCCCGACTGCGATCTCGACGTCGTCGCCAACGCCGCGCGCGAGGGCGCGGCCGACATCGTCATCAACAACTCGCTCGCCTTCGGCGGCTACAACGCCGTCGCCGTCTTCGCCCGCCCTGGCGTCCTGCCGGCGCCCGATCCGCGGTTCGGCGCCGGCGAAGAGGGCGCGGCCGCCTCGTGAGAGCCCGCGCCGTCACCGGAGTCGGCGTCGTCTCCCCGCTCGGCGTGGGACGGCAGGTCTTCTTCGACGCGATCCGCGCCGGCGCCCGCCCCGCGGCGAAGGACGGCCACCTCGGCGTGCCGGACTTCGACGCCACGAAGTACCTCGGGGACAAGGGCCTGCGGTCGCTCGACCGGTTGACCAAGCTCCTCGTCGTCGCCGCGCGCCTCGCGCTCCACGACGCGGGCCTGAAGCGCGACGGCGCCTGGCTCGCGCTCGCGCCCGAGCAGGTCGGCCTCGTCGTCTCCAACGCGTACGGCTCGCTCGAGGCCACGACGGAGCTCGACCGCGTCGCCACGCTGGAGGACGCGCGGTACATCAACCCATCACGCTTCCCGCTCACCGTCTCCAACAGCGCCGCGGGCTACGCGAGCATCTGGGAAGAGCTTCGCGCCCTCAACGTCAGCGTGAGCGACGGCAACTGCGGGGCGCTCGACGCCATGGCGTGCGCCGACGTCATGCTCGAGCAAGGGCGCGCCCGGGCGCTCCTCGCGGGCGGCGCCGAATCCATGAGCGAGGCGCTGCTCCTCGCCTTCCAGAAGCTCGACGCGGCCGGCGCCGACGGCGCGGGCGAAGGCGGCGCGTTCCTCGGTGAGGGGGCCGCGCTCGTCTGCCTCGAGCGCCCCCACGCCGCGAAGGCGCGCGGGGCCGCGATCCTCGGCGAGGTCGTCGGCTACGGCACGGCGTTCGTCCCGCCCGAGCGCGAGGCGGCCCTCGTCCACGCGTCGCCCGAGGCGCTCGAGCGCGCCATCGCCGATGCCCTCGCCGACGCCGGCGTCACCCGGGGGGACGTGGACGCCGTCATCTCGGGCGCCTCCGGCCTCCGCGCCTTCGACGAGGCGGAGCTGCTCGCGGCCGCCCGCGCCGTCGGACCGAGCACGTGCGTCGTCGCCCCCAAGCTCGCTCTCGGGGAGACCCTCGGCGCCGGCGGCGCGATGGGGATGCTCGCGGCGCTCGCCTACTTCGCCGCCCCGGCCGACCGCCCCGTCGGCCTCGTGGTGCGCGGCACGCTTCGCACTCCGCCGCGCACCGTGCTCGTCACCTCGCTCGGCTACTACGGCAATGCTTCGGCTCTCGTCATGCGCGCGGCTTCGCGCTAAGAAGGCGCGCCTCTTGCAAAGCCGCGCGACCCCATGGTCGCAGCGTCGAGAATGGAGCCGTCCGTGAGTTGGATCGACGAGAAGGCGCACGCGGAGCTCGCGCGCGTGCGTCAGGCCCGCGAAAAGCAGGTGTACCCGTACTTCCGCGAGTTCCAGCGCGGCGGGCTGCATACCCAGATCGCCGGCAAGGAGATCATCAACTTCAGCTCGAACGACTACCTCGGGCTGACCAACCACCCCAAGGTCAAGGAGGCGGCCAAGCTCGCCGTCGACAAGTACGCGTGCGGGCTCTCGTCGTCCCGACCCCAGGCGACGACGAGCGAGCACGTGGAGCTCGAGCGCCGCTTCGCGAAGTGGGCCGGCTTCGAGAGCTGCCTCCTCTTCACGACCGGCTACCAGGCGATGCTCGGCACGCTCGTGTCGCTCGCCGACAAGGACACGACGCTCATCCTCGACGCCTACAGCCACGCCTGCATCCTCGACGGGACCTTCCTCGCCGCGGGCGTCCCCAAGAACGGCCCCGAGGTGCGCTTCTTCAACCACAACTCGGCCAAGAGCCTCGAGCGCATCCTCACCTCGCGCGAGCGCAAGAACGCGCTCGTGGTCGTCGAGGGCGTCTACTCGCTCGACGGCGACACCGCGAACCTCCGCGAGTTCATCGACCTCTGCGACAAGCACGGCGCCGTCCTCGTCATCGACGACGCGCACGGCAGCGGCACGATGGGCGCCCACGGCCGCGGCACGCTCGAGGCGATGGGGCTCGAGGGGCGCGCGCCCATCGTGGTCTCCACGCTGAGCAAGAGCTTCGGCGGCATCGGGGGCCTTCTCTTCGCGTCGGGCGAGGTCGTCGAGTACATCAAGCACACGGCGCGGAGCTTTCTCTTCAGCGCGTCGCTCCCCGTCCCGGTCGTGGCCGCCGCGCACACGATCCTCGACATGGTGGAAGAGGACGGCGAGAAGCTCGTCGGCGAGCTGCACCAGAAGTCGGCGTACTTCCGCGGCAAGCTCGTCGAGGCCGGGTTCGATCTCGGCGCGAGCAACACGCACATCATGCCCGTCATGTGCCGCGAGGAGCGCAAGACGCTCTTCATGCACGTCGCCCTGCTCGAGTGCGGCGTCCTCATGGTGCCGCTCACGTACCCCTCGGTGAAGCACGGCGAGGAGCGCCTCCGCGTCAACGTCACGCGCGGCCACACGCAGGAAGACCTGGATACGGCGCTCGACCTCTTGAAGACCTACGGCGAGGCCTTCTTCGTCCTCTCGGGCGAGGACATCGGCGAGCTCGAAGACTGAGAGAGAGTTTTCCGCAGAGGGGTGCCCTTGCTGTCATCCCGAGGCCGCGCAGCGGCCGAGGGACCTCACGGTCAGCCGGGCACCGTGGACCTGTAGGGTCCTTCGCCCTTCGGCCTCAGGATGACAGCAACGGGATGGTTCGGCGGATCGCGCGGCCGGTTACTGGCGCTGAAGCTCGGTGACGGCGCGGGCGACGTCTTCGACGGTGACGATCTTGTCGAACATTTCGCTGGGGATGCTGACGCCGAAGCGCGTCTCGACATCGGCCACGAGCTCCATGACGCCGAGGCTGTCGACGCCGAGGTCGTTCTGGATCTTGTCGGTCGGGTGGATGGCGCGCGGCTCTTTGACGTGACGGCGCAAGAGCTGGCAGGTGACCTTCAGGGACTCCTCGTAGCTCGCCATGCCGGGAGCGTAGCAGCGCAGGCGCGGGAACGTCATGATCCCGTGGGGTTCGGTCGTGATCCCGTCGTGATCGCCCCTGTCGAGGTCGAGATCGGGGGCGATCAGGTCGTGATCACGCCTGTCATGGCCCTCGCACCCCTCGTCGAGCTCGTGATCGCCCCTGTCACGGGCCGCGCACCCCTCGTCGAGCTCGTGATCACGCCCGTCACGGGCCTCGCAGGCCCCGTTCACGACCTGATCGGCCCCCAGCCCAGCCTCAACCGCCCGGAACCGCTCGCCCTCTCACGCGAGCGCGTCGTGGATGGCCCGGGCGATGCGCGCCGGCTCCGGGCTCGAGAGGAGCGCGCGCACCATCGCGACGCCGTCCGCCCCCGCCTCGGCGCAGGCTCGCGCGTTGTCGGCGTCGACCCCCCCGAGCGCGAACACGGCGATGCGGCCGGCGGCAATCGTGTGCGCGGACCGCAGCGCGTCGAGGCCGCGTCCCTCCTTCGTCGGGGCCAGGACCGACGGGGGACGCGAGGGAAAGACGGGGCTGACGAGCACCGCCGTGGCACCGTCCGCGATCCCGCGGCGCACGGCGCCGTCGGAGTGCGCCGACACCGAGATCCACGCGTTCGCGCCGCACAGGGTTCGCGCTTCGCCCACGCTGCCCGCGTCGCGCCCGAGGTGCACGCCGTCGGCGCCCACGTCCCTCGCCAGGCGCGAATCGCCGTTGATGACGAGGGCCGCCCCCGCCGCCCGGGTCACGAGGCGCAGGCGCGACGCGAAGACGCGCAGGCTGACGAGCGGCCGCTGCTTGTCGCGGAGCTGCACGCTCAGCCACCCCGGCGGCAGGGCGCCCGCGACGACCTCGACGCAGCGCACGATCGCGTCGTCGCCGAACACCGGATCGGTCACGAGGATGAGCCGCGGCGCCATCTAGCTGCCCCCGTCCCCGCCGCCGCCGAGCTGCCCCAGCGTGTCCTTCGCCTGCGAGACCCAGCGGCTCGCCGGGTACCGCTCGATGAGAAACTTCAGCGTCGCCCGCTCGCCGGCGACGTCGTGCATCTCGTGGAGCTTCTGCGCGAGCGTCCAGAGCGCGTCACCGGGCGTCTCGTCCTCGCGCAGCTCGGCTTCGGGCGTGTGCCCGCACTGCAGCGGCGCGGTCGAGCCGGCCGCGGCGAAGGCGACTGCGACGAGCGCGGCCCGGAGCGGCATCTATTCGATTGTGCCAGAAGTGGGGCTCGACGCGTTGGCGTAGCGCTGCCGGGGCATTCTCCCCGCGAGGAAGGCCGCCCGCCCCGCGCGCACGCCGTCGCGCATCGCCGCGGCCATGAGCACCGGGTCCTTCGCGTGGGCGATGGCCGTGTTCATCAGCACGCCGTGGCAGCCGAGCTCCATGGCGACGGCCGCGTCGCTCGCCGTGCCGACGCCCGCGTCGACGATGACGGGCACCTTGGCCTGCTCGACGATGATCTCGAGGTTGTGCGGGTTGCGGATCCCGAGGCCGCTGCCGATGGGCGCCGCGAGCGGCATCACGGCGGCGCAGCCGAGGTCCGCGAGCTTCTTGCACACGATGGGATCGTCGATGCAGTAAGGGAGCACGACGAACCCCTCCTTCACGAGCAGGCGCGCCGCCTCGAGGGTCTGCTCGTTGTCGGGGTAGAGGGTCTTCGCGTCGCCGATGACCTCGAGCTTCACCATGTCGGCGATCCCGAGCTCGCGCGCGAGGCGCAGCGTGCGCACCGCTTCGTCGGCGGTGAAGCACCCGGCGGTGTTGGGGAGGACGAGCCACTTCTTCTTCGCGAGGAGGGCCATGAGCGAGCCCTCGCCGCGGTCGGTGAGGTTCACGCGTCGGAGGGCGACGGTGACGATCTCGGCGCCCGACGCGTCGATCGCGCGCTCGGTCTCGGCGACGTCCCTGTACTTGCCCGTGCCTACGATGAGGCGGCTGGTGAAGCTGCGGCCGGCGAGGAGGAGCGGATCGGAGGGCGGCATGGCGAAGTGCGGGCGAGCATAGGCTTCCAGCGTCTGTGCAGCCAGAGCCACTGGCTCGGGTGCGCGCGCACGAAGGCATCGAGCGCGGCCGTCGCCGAGCGCGTGGTCTCGAGGACCCACGCGCGCGAAGGACGCGCGGGGACGGGGACGACGTCGAGGACCTGGAGCACCTGAGCGCCGGCCTCGTCGCGGCGGAAGGCGGCGACGACGAGGGGCACGCGGGCCGAAGCGGCCAGGGCGGCGGGCGCGCGGTCGGTGGCGGCGGTCCGGCCGAGAAAGGGAACCGGCGACGCGTGGCTCGGAGCGAGCGGGACCTGATCGATCATCATGGCGACGACGCCGCCCCGGCGGAGGACGGCGCGCGAGCGGGCGATCGCGCCATCGGCGTCGGAGAGGCGGACTCCGAGGCGAGCTCGCGTGGACTGCCAGAAGCGGTCGAGCCACCGGACGCGGAGGTGCTTGGTGACGACGAGGAGCTCGACCTCGCGGGCGACGGCGCAGGCGGCCAGGTCCCAGTTGCCCGTGTGCGAGGCGGCGACGACGACGCCCCTCCCCTGCCCCAGCGCGCCTTCCCAGCGCGCGCGCGACGCGTCGTCGAAGCGCACCCGCCCGAGCGCCGTGGGGCCGCGCAGGGCCATCCAGAGAAACTCCACCGCGGAGGCGCCGAGCGACGCGTACATCGCCCGCGCCTCGGCCGGGACCCCGGCGATGCCCGCCGCGCGCATGGACGCCTCGACGTGCCCGCGCCGGATGCGCAGCACGCTCCCCGCCAGCCACCCGAGCAGGGCGC
This sequence comes from Polyangiaceae bacterium, assembly GCA_036501935.1. GTDB lineage: Bacteria > Myxococcota_A > Polyangia > Polyangiales > Polyangiaceae > Palsa-1150. The sequence goes on from DASXZL010000044.1 coordinate 60,835, forward strand.
CCAGCAGGCGCACCAGCATGGGCTCTCAGCCGAACCCGGCGCGCCGGACGACCTTGCCCGCCGACGCTTCACCTTCCATGGCGATCGCGTAGACGTCGGTCCGGGCGAGGGCGAAGAGCTCCCGCTTGGGGTTGCGCGCGAAGAGGAGCTCACCCTCTTGCTTGATGGCCTCGATGCGCGACACGGTCATCCCCGCGCCGTCGTGGGCGAGGTGCAGCGTGATGGTCGCGCCGTCGGGGAGGGTCTGCCAGCCGTCCTTCTCGGACTTGGCGCCGGCTACTTTGAGGATGGCTTCGAGGTGCTCGCCGGTCATGGTAGTAGCGGGTTTTACTCCAATCTCGCGAAGATGCCCACCGACGACATCGTCGTCCTCAAGGACGTGAAGAAAAGCTTCGGCGACACCGAGGTCCTCAAGGGGATCAACCTCGTGTGCCGGAAGAAGCAGACGACGTGCATCGTCGGCGGCTCGGGCGCCGGCAAGACGACGCTGCTCCGCCTCATCGTCGCGCTCGAGCGGCCGACGAGCGGGCAGATCTTCATCGACGGGGAGGACATCGTCCCCATGAGCGAGCGCGAGCTCAACCGGGTCCGGCAGAAGTTCGGGATGGTCTACCAGTACGCCGCGCTCCTCGACTCGATCACCGTGCTCGACAACGTGGCCTTCCCGCTCGTCGAGCACACGAAGCTCTCCGCGCCCGAGCGGCGCAAGAAGGTGCTCGAGAAGCTCCAGGTGCTCGGCCTCGACGAGAGCGTGCTGAAGAAGTTTCCCTCCGAGCTCTCGGGCGGCATGCGCAAGCGCGTCGGCCTCGCCCGGGCGCTGATGCTCGATCCGCCCATCATCGTGTACGACGAGCCGACGAGCGGCCTCGATCCCCTGACGAGCCGCGCGGTGGACGAGCTCATCGAGGAGACGCGCCAGCACTTCGGCGTGACGAGCGTCGTCATCACACACGACATCGCGAGCTGCTTCGCGATCGCCGACCAGGCCATCCTCCTCGACAAGGGAAAGCTCGTCGCCGGCGGCACGCCCGAGGAGCTCGTGCACGGCGGCAACGACGTCGCGCGCAATTTCATCGAGAAGTCCGGCGTCGACTTCGAGGCCGTCTGGCGCAACCGCACCGGACATTGAGCAGCGACGCGTCGCCCTGCGCTATCCTCGGGGAAGATGCAGCCGATGCCCGGCCCCCCTCCCCCGCCGCAGGGCTGGCACCAGGGCGCTCCGGTGCAGTCGACGGACACGAAGGCCGTCATCGCGATGGTGCTGGGCATCCTCTCGCTGGTGACGACCTTCTGCTACCTGGGGCTGCCGCTGGGCATCCCGGCGATCGTCTTCGGCGCGCTCGCGCACCGCGACATCCGGCGCTCCGACGGGATGTCGGGCGGACGCGGGATGGCGACCGCCGGGATCGTGCTCGGCGCCCTGGGCGCGCTCGTCTTCGTCGGGTGGATCGGCTTTCTCGCCTTCGCCGTCCTCGGCGCGAAGTCGGCCGCGGCGCCCGCGCCCCCTCCTCCGGTCTTCGCGCCCACGGTCGCCACCACGGCGCCCGTCACGCCGCCGGGCGGATGGGGGCGCATCCACGTCGTCGACCTGCACGCGTCGACGGCGCCGCTCCGGTCGCAGCTCGCCGACGAGGTGAAGTCCGGCAAGACGGCGGGCGAGACTGTGCTGGTGGAGACGACGGCGGCCGCGTGCGCGGCGTGCACGGAGATCGCCCGGGCCATGCGCGATCCGGCCCTCCAGGCCGTCCTCGGGAGCGTGCGCCTCGTGCGGCTCGACGTGCGCGAGGTGGGGAGCGAGCTTCCGGCGCTCGGCATGAAGGAGCCGGCGCTCCCGTGGTTTTACGTGATCGACGCCCACGGTGACGTGCGCGACGGCATCAGCGCCGACGAGTGGGACGACAACGACGCGGAGAACGTCGCCCCGGTGCTCGACGCGTTCCTGCACGGCAAGCTGCGCTCGCGACGCCGCCCCTGGCGCGGCGCGACCCTGTAGTCATCGTCGTCGAGGTCGCATCCTCTCGCTGTCATCCCGAGCGCAGCGAGGGGCCCCTTCCGCGTCTCGACCGTGGGGTCCCTCGGCCGCTTCTCGGCGTCGGGATGACAGCAGGCGTCGCACTCGAGTCACTTCCGGTCGAGGAGCAGATCGTCCGACGACGGGGGCTTCGACGTCGGCGTCGGCTTGCCGGCCGGGCGCGCAGGCGGTGTGGCGGTCACGGGAGCCGGCTTCGACGCGGGGCGCGCCGCGGACGCGGACGCCGTGTCGCCGGCCGCCACGGTGACCGTGGGCATCGGCGGGAGCGGCGCGGGGGGGAGGGTCGAGATCGCCGGAGGGGGCACGGCGGTCGCCGGAGCGGTCGTCGTGACCGGAGGAGCAGCCGTCGCCGCGACGTCCGCCGGCGTCGAGCGCAGCGCGAGGAACAACCCTCCCCCGAGCAGCGCCGCCGCGAGCGCCCCGCCGACCACGAGCACCGCCGGCGTCGCGCGGCTCTTCTTCGTCAGCGTCGCCTGCGACGTCGCCCCCACGGTGTCGGCGAAGCCCGTCGTCGAGCGGACCCCACCGGAGACGCTGACGACCGCCACGCCCCCCGAGCTCGACGGGTGCGCGTCCGGGACGAGCCCCTGCCCGCTTCGCGCCGGCTGCCCGATGCGCGCGATGCGATCGACCGCGAGCTTGTGCTCGGCCGACGCGAACGGGCGGAGCAGGGCCGCCAGCTCGGCGACCGTCTGCGGACGGTCCTTCATGCCCTTCGACAGGCAGCGCGACACGACGGCCTCGAAGTCCGCGGGCACGTCGGGGCGATGCTCGTGCAACGGCACGGGCGGATCGGCCGCGATGCGCGCGCAGAGACCGGTGACCGTGGCGTCCTCGAAGGGGAACCGGCCGCTGACGAGCTCGTAGAGGATGACCCCGAGCGCCCAGATGTCCGTTCGCGTGTCGACGTTCTTCGAGCTGCGGAGCTGCTCGGGGGACATGTACATGGGCGAGCCCATGACGGCGGAGGTCGCCGTGAGGCGGGGATCGCTCGCGCCGCCGTCGCCGGTCTCGGTCGCCTTCGAGATGCCGAAGTCGAGCACCTTCACGACGGCCGACCCGTCGGGGCTCGCGGTGAGAAAGAGGTTCGCGGGCTTGAGGTCGCGATGCACGAGGCCGAGCGCGTGCGCCTCGGCGACGGCCTCCATGCCCTGGAGCACGTAGTCGACGGCCTCCTCGATGGGCAGCATCTTGCGCTGGCCGAGGAGATCGCTGAGGTCCGTCCCCGTCAGGTGCTCCATGACCATGTACGGGAGACCGTCGTCGAGCGTCCCGACGTCCATCACGCGGACGACGTGGGCGCTCTGCAGGTTCACCGCCGTCCTCGCCTCGCGGAGGAACCGGCCGACCGCCTCGGGGCTCGCGGCGAAGCTGCGGCGCAGGATCTTGACGGCGACCTTCTGGCCGAGCTGCACGTGGCGCGCGACGAGGACGACGCCCATCCCCCCGGCGCCGAGGACGCCCTCGACCTTGAACTTGCCGCCGACGACGTCCCCCACCCCCGGCAGGCCTTCGAGCGCCTCCGCCACGGCGGCGTCGCCGGTCGCTTCGACAGCCATGACTCACGATACCGAGTCGCGGTCGTCCCCTCAACTCGCCTGGGCCTCGATGCGGCGCGCGGCCTCGGCCAGCGTCGTGAACTCGTAGCCTGCGCCGCGCAGCTCCCCGACGGCGGCGCGCAGGGCATCGAGCTTTCGCGCCGTCGGGACGCGCACGTCGGGCTGGTGGGGGCGGAGCGCCTCGAGGCCGTCGGCGGCGTCGAGGACGTCGATGCCGTGGAGCTCGAGGTTCACGAGCGGCTCGCCGACGCACATCCGGGCGAGCAAGCGCGCGACGCGCGGTCCGCCGAGGGTGACGTACGTCCCGATGAACGGGAGCCTCGCCCCGCGCGTCACCTGGACGGGGAGCTCGAGGACGCCGCCGCCGCGCTTCCAGTAGGGGCGGCCTGCGAGGTAGGGCCGCGTCGGGGCGGTCAGGACGGCGGGCGTGTCGATGATGGATCGGCTGCGCCGCCCGCGCGCCGCGATGAGCGTGATGGCGGCGGCCTTGGCGGCCCAGTACGCGGGGCACGGGAAGACCGACGAGTCGTAGAGGACGTCGAGGTCGCCGAGCACGTCGAAGACCTCGTCGGTGATGGTGTAGCCGGGCGCGCGGAAGCCGACGGGCGCCGTGCCCGTCGCGCGCTCGATGGCGGCGGCCCCGGCCTCGATCTGGCGGCGGATCTCGGCGCGGCCGAGGCGGACGAGGTCGTAGCGGTGGTCGAGCGAGTGGTTGGCGATCTCGAAGCCGCGGGCGTGGGCGCGCGCGAGGGCGGTGGCGGCCTCGGGGCGCTCGAGATCCCTGCCGATGGCGAAGAGGGTGAGCGGGATGGAGAGCTCTGTGGCGAGCGCGCCGAGGCGCTCGACGGCCACGTCGTAGACGAGGGACCGCTCCGGACCCGCGGGCTCGGGCAGCCCGTGGATGCCGTAGTAGTTGGGGATCTCGTCGAGGTCGACGCTCACCGCGCAGAGGCGCACGGGGACGACGTCTAGCAGATCGGCGGAGCCTCGCCCGCGCCCTTGAGCGAGAAGCACCCGCGGGACGGCCAGTCGGCGAGGCTCGCGTCGTCGCCGGCGACGAAGAGGCGGTGGAGGAGCTGCGCGCCGAGGACGAGCAGGAGGACCATCTCGAGCCGGAGGCGGTCCACGTGGTGCTCGGGCGAGCGAGCGAGGGCCACGCGGAGCCGCGCGACGACCTCGGGGGCGAAGAGGCCGGCGTCGCGGACGGCCGCGGGGGCGAGCTCCCGGGCGAGCGCGTCGGGCGCGCCCTCGCCGAAGAACCACTCGCGGATGGGCATGAGGAAGGGCTGCTTGCGGCGCCTCACGATGGAGCGGGGGAGCAGATCGCGGACGGCGCCCCGGAGGACGGCCTTCTCGCGCAGGCCGCGCATCTTGGCGCCGGGAGGAAGCGACGCGGCGAGGGCGACGACCGGGTGATCGAGGAAGGGCACGCGCGCTTCCACGCCGTGGGCCATCGCGGTGCGATCGCTGATGACGAGGATCCACGACGGGAGGCGGGTCTCCAGCTCCAGCGCGAGCTCGGCGTCGAGCGGATCGAGCGACGCGACGTCGGGATGGACGAGCGCCGAGAAGCCGGCCGGCGGCTCGTCGATGGGCCGGACGCGGGGGCCGCCGTCGACCGAGAGAAGGGCGGTGCGCTCGACGTCGAGCAGTCGCCAGACGTCGAACCAGGGCGGCACGACGCCCCCGAAGGCGGCCGCCACGGGCGCCGAGGGGCGGACGGTCTCGAGCATCCAGTCGACGAGGCCGCGCGGCTGGCGGGTGACGCGGCCCGCGGCGCGGAAGGCCCACCGCTGGAAGGGGCGCACGGGCGGTCGCTCGAAGAAGCGGCGGGCACGGGCGGCGCGGAAGACGTCGTAGCCCCCGAGGAGCTCGTCGGCGCCGTCGCCCGTCAGCACCACGGGGACGCCCTCGCCGCGCTCGCGCTCGGCCAGGAGCAGCCCCCCGATGGCGCCCGGGACGACGGGGGGCATCTCGGTGTGCCACACGAGCTCCGGCAGCCGCCCGGCCGCGCGCGCGTCGGCGTGCACCGTGGACATCGCCGATCCGAGGTGGCGCGCGACGGCCCGGGCGTGCGCCGACTCGTCGAAGCGGGGGTCGTCGAAGGCGATCGAGAACGTCGTGGGGGGAGCGCCCGTGGCCTCGCGAGCGAGCGCCGCGATGGCCGACGAGTCGATGCCGCCCGACACGCGCGCGGCGAGCGGCACGTCGGACACGAGGTGCGTGCGCACGGCGTCGCCGAGGACGCCGCGCAGCGCCCGCTCGTGATCGCGCGCGGTGCCGGCCCTGTGCTCTCCGCGCGGAGCAAACGGCGCGCGCCACCAGCGCTGCGGCTCGCCGACGTGGCCCGGCGAGGCCACCATCCGGTGCGCCGGCCGAAGCTCCTGTACGCCGCGGAACATGGTGCGCGGCGGGCACGGGTAGGAGAGCGAGAAGACGTCGTCGAGGGCGTCGCGATCGACGGCGCGCTCGACGAGCCCCGAGACGAGGATGGCCTTCACCTCCGACGCGGCCACGAGAAAGTCGCGTGTCCTGGCCCAGAAGAGCGGCTTGATGCCGAGGCGGTCCCGCGCGAGGAGGAGCCGGCGCTTCGGGGCGTCCCACACGGCGAAGGCGAACATGCCGCGCATGCGCTCGACCATGGCCGCGCCGTGCTCCTCGTAGAGGTGCGGCAGGAGCGTCGTGTCGCACCCGTCCGCGAGCGCGTGCTCCCGCTCGAGCGCGCGACGGTGGTCGGCCGCGTCGTAGAGCTCCCCGTTGTAGACGCACGAGACGCGCGCCGAGGCGCAGCCACGCGCGGGCTGGCGGCCGCCGCGAGGGTCGATGACGGCGAGACGCACCGCGCCGAGCTGGACGTCGTCGTCCCCGGTGACGCCCCAGTCGTCGGGCCCGCGGTGGGCGATCGACGCGAGCATGCGCCGCAGGATCTCCGGCCCGGGGAGCGGCCGCTCTCCGAGGCGCAGGATGACGGCGAGCCCGCACATCCGGGAGCCCGGCTATCGGTCGCCCATCCCGTCGAGCCAGGCGCCGTCCGACAGGCTGTGCGGGCCGAGGACCTCGCGGTTCCACTGGCGCTCGCGGGCGCGCCAGAGGTCGTCGTAGAGACGGGGGAACACATAGGCGCCGAGCTCGAGGCCCTGATCGATCTGGTAGCGCCAGCGCGGGTGGCGTTCGTAGGGCTCGTAGAGCGACGCGTAGAAGCCCTCCGCGTGGGCGACGTCGAGCTCCTGGTGGGTCGTGTAGTGGACGATCTCGCGGCGCTTCAGCCATCCGCGCGACACGATGGACTGCCCGATCTCGGCGGAGATGCCGGCGAACATGTCCTCGATGATGCCGAGGGCGGCCAGGCCCGTGTAGACGTCGTCGTGCGCGCACGCGCCGAGGAGCGCCGCGTTGAAGGCGCGGACCTCCGGCCAGAGGGCCCGGCGGTCCACCTCCTGGCGCTCGACGCCCAGCCGGGCCAAGAGCTCGAGGAAGGTGTTCTCGTGACACACGGTGAGGCGACCCGAGCCGTGCTCGTCGCCGATGTTCTCGAGCAGCGCGACGCGCATCTGCGGCCGCGGGATGCGCCCGACGAGCGCCGCCATGGGCCGCGAGAAGAAGATGACCGCGTGGAAGAACTGGATCTGCGTCTCGACGAACTGCTCCTTGGTCATGGAGCCGTCGCGGAGAGTGCGAAAGTAGGGGCTCGTCCCGACGGGGTCGACGCGCGCCTTGAGGGCGGCGATCGCGCTGCGCATCTAGATCTCCGAGGTGGCGAGGTGCAGCCACGCCGCGCGCCGGGCGCGGAGGGTCAGATCGAGAGCGTACACCGTGCAGGCGGCGCCGGGCGCAATGCCCTTCGAGGTGAGCCAGTCGATGTGGGTGCCCAGGCGACGGTCGACGGCGAAGCAGGCGACCGAGGTGGCGCGGCGGGCGACGAGGCTCTCGCCGCAGGCCTTGAGGTACGCGCCCCAGGAGGGGGTCCAGCGCGAGGGGCCGTACGGGAGATGGACGAGGGGCCAGGGCTCGCCGGTGGACTTCAGGCGGAGGTCCTTCGCGCCGGCGGTCGACACGATTCCCGGGGCCTCGACGGGGCCCGTGGGCACGGAGCTGAGGTCCACGCCGGCGTCGGGCTCCGGCGGCGCGGGCGTGCCCTCGAGGGAAAGGGCGGCGAGGCGCGCGGGGTCGACGAAGTAGACGGCGAGCGTGCCCGCGGGCCGGGTGAGCTTGCCCGGGTGAAGGCCCTGCACGGCACGCATCACGTCGCCGTCGGCGCCGCGCATCGCCGCCACGTAGCCGTAGCGCCACGCGCGGAGCGTCGGGTCCTTGAAGAGGAGCGAGGCGCCGAAGGTCATCATCTGACGGGCGACGCCGAGGCCGCGGTAGTCGTGCCCGAGCTTCCAGTCGGCGCCGTAGCAGGCGCGGACCATGCGCCCGCGGATACGGACGTCGCGGTACATGCCGACGGCGCCGCCGACGACGCGGTCGCCGTCGAGGCCGAGGAGGAAGCGCGGATCCTGCCCCAGGGTGGTGAAGAACGGGTGGTACGCGTCGCCGTGGTCGATGGTGAAAGCGTCGGCGCCGTCGCCCACGGGGTACTCGGTGGCGCGCTCGATGGCGCGCAGACCCTCGACGTAGGGGCCGAGGTCGGCGGGCTTGACGAGGAGGAAGCGGATGCTCACGGCTTGCGGGCGGCGACCTCGATGCGCTCGTAGAAGAGGCTTCGCTCGCCGGACACGCGATCCTCGGACCCCGCGTCGTCGAAGTCAAAGGCTTCGGCGAAGAAGCGGCGGACGTCGCGGCGGTTATTGAGCTGACGGAGGACGACGAGCGCCCCGGGACGGAGGGCGCCGGCGAGGGCGGCGGCCCAGCGGGCGGCGAGGTCGTCGTCGGACCAGTCGAGGACGTTGGAGAGGCTGACGACGTCGAAGCGGGAGAGCTCCGGCACGTCGAGGAGCTGCCCGTGGACGAGCTCCACCTCGGGGAGAGCCCCCCCGTGGACGTAGTCCGGCGCATGCCGCGGATCGTAGAAGCCGCGGAGAACGTGCGACAGGAAGTAGCTCCGCGGACCGTCCTCGCGCCGAAGACCGCGCTCGAAGGCACGCTGGAAGTACGCGGGGTAGGAGCCGGGGTCGGCGTGGCGGGTCGCGGCCGGGCCGAACATCGCGTGGAGGAAGGCGTCGTGAAAGGCGAGCGAGAAGGCGACGGGCCAGTACCGGCTCGAGAGCCATCGCTCGAGGAGGCTCGCGCGGGCCTCTGCCGAAGTCGACTCGTCGAAGTACGCCGCCAGCTCGGGCGCGGGGGCGACCAACTCCTCGATGAACCGGCGGAGCGTGCGAAAGAGCGACTCGAACTCGCCGCCCTGGTTCAACCCGTCCGGCGAGTCGTCGCCCACGTTGAGCGCGCGGAGCTCCCCGCGGGCCACGGCGGCGCGCTTCGCCTCGAGGTGCACGAGCTGCCCCTCGGCCAGGTCGAACGCCGTGACCCTCCGCCGCGGGTCCCGGTGAAGCAGCGTCAGCGCCGTGCAGCCGCCGGAGGCCACGACGAGCACGCGCTCCGCCTTCACGCGGAGGCAGAGGGCGTGCTCGACGTTCGGATCCTCGCGGACGACGGCGAATTTGATCAATCAGGTGAGCTTCGCCACCTCGGCGGCGAAGTCCTCGGCCGGCGGCTTCTCGATGCCTTCGCCGAGCGAGTAGCGCACGAAGGCCTGGAGCTTCACCTCGCCGCCGAGTTTCTTCCCGAGCTCCTGGCGGAGCTTGTCGATGGTGCCCGCGGGCGGGTCCCACACGTTGTCCTGCCCGAGGAGCGTCACCTCGGTGAACCACTTGGCGAGCTTGCCCTCGGTGATCTTCGGCCACGCTTGCTCGGGTTTCCCCTCTTCCTTCAGCTGCGCGACGTAGATCTCCTTCTGCTTGTCGATCTGTCCCTGCGTGATGTCGCCCTTCTGGACCACGACGGGGTTCATGGCGGCGATCTGCATGGCGACGTTGTCGACGAACGCCGAGAAGTCCGCGTTCTTCGTGTCGGGCCCCTCGGCCTGGACGAGCACCGCGAGCTTGCCGCCCGCGTGCACGTAGGCGTGGACGACGCCCTCCTTGGCATCGACCGCCGTCCAGCGGCGGACGACCATGTTCTCGCCCGTCTTCGCCACCAGCTCGGCGCGCGTGGCCTCGACCGTCTTGTCCGAGCCGGGGTACGTCTGGGCGCCGAGATCCGCTCCCTTTGGCGCCTTGCGGGCGACCTCGAGGACGTTCTTCACGAAGCCCTTGAACTCCTCGCTGCGCGACGCGAAGTCCGTCTGGCAGTTGACCTCGACGATGACGCCGCGTTTTCCGTCGGGCGCGACCCACGTGGCCACCTCGCCCTCGGCCGCGACGCGGCCGCCGCGGGACGCCGCCTTCGCGAGCCCTTTCTTCAGGATGATCTCGACGCCCTTGTCCATGTCGCCTTCGGCCTCGACGAGCGCGTTCTTGCAGTCGCTCATCCCGGCCTGGGTCCGGTCACGGAGCTCCTTGACCATCGACGCTGTGATGTTTGCCATGATGATTCTTTCCTCGCTGCTTCAGCTGGGGCGATCGCCGTCGTCACGCCGGGCGCGACCGCGGATGATCTCGGCCTGCGGCCCGTCGCCGCGGCGCTGCTGCGACTCCTCGCGGCCCACGGTCTCCTTGCGGCGCTGCGAGCCCTCGACCGCGGCGTCCGCGATGCGGGCGCAGATGAGGCGGATGGAGCGGATCGCGTCGTCGTTCCCCGGCACGACGTAGTCGATCTTGTCCGGATCGCAGTTCGTGTCGGTGATGGCGATGACCGGGATGCCGATCTTGTTCGCCTCGGCGACCGCGATGGTCTCCATGGCGGGGTCGATGATGAAGAGCGCGGTCGGCAGCGACGTCATGTTTTTCAGGCCGCCGAGGTACTTCTCGAAGCGCTCGCGCTCCTTCTCGAGGCGCGACACTTCCTTCTTCGTGATGGACATGTACGTGCCGTCTTCCTTCATCCGCTCGAGCTGGCGCATGCGCTCCAGGCCCGTCTTGATGGTGCGGAAGTTGGTGAGCGTGCCGCCCAGCCACCGGTTGACGACGAAGTAGCTGCCCGAGCGCGTGGCCTCCTCGCGGACGATCTCCTGGGCCTGGCGCTTGGTGCCGACCATGAGAATGTGGCCGCCGCGGCCCACCGTATCGACGACGAACTGGTACGCCCGCTGGAAGAGGCGCGCCGTCTGGTCGAGGTCGATGATGTGGATGCCGTTGCGCGCGCCGTAGATGTAGGGCCGCATCTTCGGGTTCCAGCGCTTGGTCTGGTGGCCGAAGTGAACGCCCGCGTCGAGCAGCGAGCGAAGCGGGAGGGGGAAGTCGCCGCGGAGATGCGGCAGACCCTGGGCGTTGGTTTCGACGGACTGTGTCATGGTCGCGCTTCCTTTCGGTTGGGCCTCCGCTCTCCGTCCGTGACCAACACCCGTCCGGAAGACGGGCGCACCGGGCCGCGGTTTGCGCGGGAGAGCGTGTGGATTGTGAAGGTGATGCGAGGTCGAGGGCCCCTCGCGGTGGGTGGCGAAAGGTACGCGCCGGCGGGGAAAAAGCAAGCTATAGCCTCCCCGCATGAGACGGATGGCCCACTCCTCGTGCGCGTGGTTCGCGCTCTCGGCCCTGGCGGCGATGGCCTGCGGGGCGCCGCAGGGGCGACCGACGCTGCCGCCGCCGGAATACGAGGAGCCGGCCCCCCCGACCCCAACCTCCTCTGCCCCCGTCGCGACCCCGACCTCGACCTCGACCTCGATCCCGACCTCGACCCCGACCTCGATCCCGACCTCGATCCCGACCCCGACCGCGGCCCCGACCTCGGCCCCGCCCCGATAACGCCGCTACTGCGTGCCCGAGAACTGGCACATCGAGTTGCACCCCGGCGTGCCGTCGCACTGCTCGCCAAACTGCATTTGCACGATCCCGTCGCCGCAATACGGCGCGGGCGTGCACGCCGTCGTGCAGATGCCCACCCCGTACGCCATCGAGGGCGACTCGTTGCTCGCCCCGTTGTCGCACCCCTCGGGGCCGTTCTTCATGCCGTCGCCGCAGTACGGCGCGAGCGTGCAGTTTGGGTTGCACGTCCCGTAGCCGCCGTTGTTCACGCCGTTGTCGCACTGCTCGCCGAAGTTCGTCTGCGGGACGCCGTCGCCGCAGTAGGGCGCCACCGTGCAGGCGGTCGTGCACACGTTCTTGCCGTAGGCCGTCGAGGGCGACACGTCGTTCGTGCCCTGGTCGCACGCCTCGGGGCCGTTCTTGACGCCGTCCCCGCAATAGGGCGCCCATTTGCAGCCGGGGCCGCACTCCTCCGTGGTGCCGCCGTAGGTCGCCAGGTTCGAGCCGTCGTCGCACTGCTCGGGCGGGTTCTGCACCTTGTCGTCGCCGCAGTAGGGCGCCAGCGTGCAGTTCGCGTTGCAGGTGCCGTAGCTGCCGTTGTTCGTGCCGTTGTCGCACTGCTCGCTGCCGGCGACGATCCCGTCCCCGCAGATCGTCATGCACTGCGAGACGGTGTGGACGAAGCCGGCCAGCGTGAGGAGGTACGTCGACGCGCACGTGTGACGCTCCGCCTGGAACATGTCGATCGAGTACATCCCCTGATCGACGAGCCCGAGCCCGGCGGCCGTGGCGGGATCGAGCGTGATGCTCGCGCTCGACGCGGAGTGGACGCCGCCGAGGTCGATGACGAGCTGGCCGTTGATGAAGCCGTAGACGTCGTCGTCGCCCGTGAAGTCGAACGTCGCGACGGGCGCGCTCGCCAGGTAGGTGAACGGATAGTGGAGCTCGCTCGTGAACGAGAAGTTGTGCCCCGTGGTGCCTCCGCAGTCGGTGCCGGTTTGGGGAACGTAGGGAGGCGCGTCCCAGCCGAGGCCGTCGAGCGGGTAGAACTCCTGATTGTCGAACTGGTAGACGTTCGATCCCGCGCCTTGCTGGCTGAGGATCATCGTCGTCGGGTTGCCCGTGAGGTCCAGGTAGACGAGCTGGTCGAAGGAGTTGGTCGTCCCGCCGCCCGCGCACCCGGTCTGGTGGTACCACCAGCAGAAGTCGACGGCGCTCGTGAGAGCCTGGTTGCCGGCGGGACCATTGGACGCCCACACGGGCTCGTTGTCCGAGCCGAGCTGGGTCTGGACGAGCCCCGGCACGACCCCCGTGATGAACGCCTCGAAGTCGGGATGGCCCGGGCCGGGGGTCGTCGTCCCCGAATACAGCATGTCCCGGTAGAGGATGGGGATCGAGAGCGTTGCGGCGGGCGCCTGCGTCACGTCGTTGCAGGTCCAGCCGTTCTCGATGGTGCACGTCGAGCTGCAGCCGTCGCCGTTGATCGTGTTGCCGTCGTCGCACGCCTCTTGGGGGAACTTCAGCCCGTCGCCGCACACGGCGGTGCACGTGCCGCCGCTGCACTCCGGCTCGATGGTGCACGTCGGCGAGCAGCCGTCGTAGGGGATGAGGTTCCCGTCGTCGCACTCCTCGAAGCCCTCCTTGACGGAGTCGCCGCACACCGTCTTGTGGCACACCGACTGCGGAGGCGTCGCCTGGCTCACGCACGCGAAGCCCGGCTCCAGCATGCATGTCGCGCTGCAGCCGTCGCCCGAGACGTTGTTTTCGTCGTCGCACTGCTCGGTGCCGGCGATGATCCCGTCGCCGCACTGCTTCGCGATGCACTTCGTGTCGGGCGTCGGACACTGCCAGCCCGGCTCGACCTGGCACGTCGAGCTGCACCCGTCGCCCGACACCGTGTTGCCGTCGTCACACTGCTCGGTGCCCGCCACGACGCCGTCCCCGCACTGCGACGCGGTGCAGGCCGCGCCCGGGGTCGGACACGTCCAGCCCTTCTCGATCTGGCACGTCGAGCTGCAGCCGTCGCCCGATGCGTCGTTGCCGTCGTCACACTCCTCGCCACTCTCGATGATGCCGTCGCCGCACTTGACCTGGATGCACGCGCCGCCGTCGGCCTCCCCTCCGTCGGGGTTCGCGCCTGGGCACTGCCAGCCCGGCTCGACCTGGCACGTGGCGCTGCATCCGTCGCCCGACTGCGTGTTGCCGTCGTCGCACGTCTCGCCCGGATCGACGACGCCGTTGCCGCACACCCAGACCTCGATGCACGGGGTGTCGGGCGTCGGGCAGAGCCAGCCGGGCTCGACCTGGCAGACCCCCGAGCAGCCGTCGCCCGGCGTCGTGTTGCCGTCGTCGCACGTCTCGCCCGCCTCGATGACGCCGTCGCCGCACTGAGGGCCGTCGAAGCAGGACGCGCCCGAGCAAGCGTCGGTCACCTTCACGCCGCTGTCTTCCTTCTGCGCGTCCGAGAAGAGCGACGGCGAGTCCGACGGCGAGGTCGTGGAGTCCGTGACGCTCGAGGCGTCGGTGAGGACCGATCCGTCCTGCGTGCCGCCGCCGGCGTCGACGAAGACCGACGTATCGTTGGGGGAACCGCCGCCGCATGCCGCGAAGAGCGCGAGCAGGACGGATCCCAGCAGCACGGCGAGGAGAGGCTTCGGCGCCCGCGCGACCATGACGGTTTCCTCCGGGAGCCCCGGTCGCCGGCGCTCGATTGCGCGCGCTCGACGCAGTCTCCCAACCTCTCAACGTACGCGATTTCTCCTCCCCCAGAAGGCCATCTCTCGCGTGCTAGGGTCCTCGCGTACACGGCTCCGCCCATGCCCGACCCCATCGACGTACACCACGTGGCCAAGCTCGCTTCGCTCTCCCTCGGCCAGGCCGAAGCGGCACGCCTCCAGGCAGAGCTCGCGAAGATCGTGGCCTACGTCGCGCAGCTCGAGGAGCTCGACACGCGCGATGTGCCGCCGACGGCGCATGTCCAGCTCGCTCGGCTCCAGGTGCGGAGTGACGAGGTGCGCCCAGGCCTCTCCCACGACGACGCGCTGGCGCAGGCGCCGGCGGTGGAGGACGGGGGGTTCGCCGTACCTGCGTTCGTGGAGTCGGAGGAGTGACGATGTCGGACGGCGTCGTCGCGATCGCCGAGAGCGTGCGCCGAGGGGAGGTCACGGCCGAGCAGGTGACCGCTGCCGCGCTGCAGCGCATCGCGGCGAAGAACGAGAGCCTGAACGCGTTTCTCCACGTCGCGCACGCAGAAGCTCTCGAGCAAGCCCGCGGCGTCGACGCGAGACGGGCGCGGGGCGAGCCGCTCGGTCCCATGGCCGGCGTGCCGATCGCCGTGAAGGACGCCATCTGCACGCGCGGCGTCCCGTCGACCGCGGGGTCCAGGATCCTCGCGGGCTACGTGCCCCCTTACGACGCGGCCGTCATCGAGCGCCTGCGCGCGGCCGACGCGATCGTCGTCGGCAAGACCAACATGGACGAGCTCGCGATGGGCTCCTCGACGGAGAACAGCGCCTTCGGTCCGACCAGGAACCCGTGGGACGCGACGCGCACCCCCGGCGGCTCGTCGGGAGGAAGCGCGGCGGCGGTGGCCGCGGGTCTCGCCCCGTGCGCGCTCGGCAGCGACACCGGCGGCTCGATCCGTCAGCCCGCGTCCCTCACGGGCACCGTGGGGCTCAAGCCCACCTACGGACGCGTGTCACGGTACGGCCTCATCGCGTTCGCCTCGAGCCTCGATCAGGTAGGCCCTTTCGCGACCGACGTGCGCGGCGCCGCGCGGGTCCTCTCGGTCATCGCGGGCCACGACGGGCGCGACTCGACGTCGCTCGACGTCCCCGCCGACGACTGGGAGGCGGCGTGCGGCCGCAGCGTGAAGGGCCTCCGCGTCGGCGTCCCCGAGGAGTACTTCGCGGAGGGGCTCGATCCGGAGGTGGAGGCGAGCGTGCGCGCGGCCATCGCGGCCCTCGAGCGCGAGGGATGCGTCGTTCGAAGCGTGACCCTCCCCCATACCCGCTACGCCGTCGCCACGTACTACGTGCTCGCCACCGCCGAGGCCTCCAGCAACCTCGCGCGCTTCGACGGCGTCCGTTACGGGCTGCGGGTCGACCCACGGCACGAGCTCCGCGCCATGTACGGCGCGACGCGCGACGCCGGCTTCGGCGCGGAAGTGAAGCGACGCATCCTCCTCGGCACGTTCGTGCTCTCCGCGGGCTACTACGACGCGTACTACCTGAAGGCGCAGAAGGTCCGCACGCTCGTCCGGCGCGACTACGAGGCGGTCTTTCGCGACGTCGACGTCGTCTGCTCGCCGACGGCCCCCACGCCCGCCTTCCGCCTCGGCGAGAAGGTCGACGACCCGCTCGCGATGTACCTCGCCGACGTCTACACGCTCCCGGCCAGCCTCGCGGGGCTCCCCGGCATGAGCGTCCCGTGCGAGCCCACGAAGAGCGGCCTGCCCGTGGGGCTCCAGATCGTCGCTCGCCCGCTCGACGAGGCGACGATGCTCGCCGTCGGCGCGGCGTTCGAGGGGACGCGGCCGTGCGCATCACCCCCCTGACCGTCGACAACGCGGGCGCGTGGCGGGCTCTCTTCGAGAAGAGCGGGTGCACATGCTTCTGCCGGTGGTGGCACTTCACCGGGAACAAGAACGAATGGCTCGCGCGGGGCTTCGAGGACCCGGCCAAGAACTTCGACGACCAGGCGGCGCTCGTCGTGGCCGGCGCACCGGAGGCGCGCGGCCTGCTGGCGATGGAGGACGAGGCGGCCGTCGGCTGGATGAAGCTCGCGCCGCGGGCCCTCCTGCCGAAGCTGCGTCGCCAGGGAGCCTACCGGCCCGTGGACCTCGGCGACGACGAAGGCGTGTGGAGCGTCGGCTGCCTGCTGGTGAGGCCGGACCGGCGGCGAAGCGGCGTGGCGCGGGCGCTCGTCGAGGCAGCGCCCGAGCAGGTGCGCGCATGGGGAGGACGCGCCGTCGAGGCCTACCCGCACCGCGTCGCTCACGCGCTGCACGACGAGGAAGCGTGGATGGGGCCCGAGAGCGTCTTCGCGGCGCTCGGGTGGAAGCCCGTGCACGACGTGGCGCCGTACCCCGTCTACCGATGCCTCACATCGACGCGCGGATGATCACGAAGACGGCGGCGATCGCCAGGCCGACGCCGAAGTAGATGCCGATGGCCGTCGCGTTCGACTTGCCGGTCTTCCAGTTGAAGCCGAGGCCGCAGCCGCGGCAGATCGTGTGATTGAACAGCTTGGGTCCGAGGAGCCCACCCCACCAGGTGAAGCTGGGGCGGTAAACGTCGGCGCTGCGGCATTGCGGGCACTCGCCGGCGCCCGTGAGTCGGGAGGGGGCGTGCGGGACGGCAGCCTGCGGCGGTGCGTAGGGGTTCGGTCCGGGGGAGCTCACGGGTGGCGTCTCTCCTTCGAGGGTTGGCTCGAGACTACGCTTACGGTGAGGCACGGACCGCCCTTCCCTCCCCCACCACCGATTCGAAACGGGAATTCCCCCGGCGTCGGGCGAGGACGCCGGGGGCTCTCCCTTGCTGCTACTGCGTGGACCCGCTCACGAGTGCGACGGGGTCGTCGCTCCGCTCGGGGACGTGCTCGGCGAGACGGGGCTCGTCGGGCTGCTGCTGCCGGCTCAGAACTGCACGCCCACGCGCGCCGACAGCTCGTTCAGCGTGGCCAGCGGAGAGCGCGTCGGGAGATCGTAGTAGCCGTAGTTCACGCTGACGCGCATGTGCCTCGTCGCCCAGTAGTTCACGCCCAGCGTGAAGGACGTCACGTCGACGGCGCCGCTCGGCGTCTTCGGATCGTCGGTTCCCCCGCGCGACGAGCCCTGGTAGCGGAGACCCAGCTGCTCGAAGCGCGCGACGAGCTGCAGCCCGTGTCTCGCTGCCTGGCGAGGCTGCGAGAGATCGACGTGGATCGGCCGCGCGTAGCTCGGGTAGCCGAAGATGTCGTGGTCGCCGAGGGCCCAGTATCCGAGCTCGGCGTAGTACCCCCAACCGCGGAGGGCACCGAGCCGCTCGGTGAACGGCGACAGCTGCAAGCCGTCGACGGCTTCGCGCGTCTGGTAGTCCGCGTAGACGTACTCCGCCGTGAGGTCGAAGTTGCCCATGGGCACGTAGAGGTCCGCGCCGACGGCCTTTTGCGACGCGCTCGGCAGGATGTGGATCAACTGCCCGGACGAATCCGTGTAGGTCGGCTTCCAGAAGGCGAACCCCTGCGACGTCGTGAGCGCAGGCATGTCGTAGCCGACCTTGGTCGAGTCGCGCGATCCGGCGCGTCCCGAGACGCCGATTTCGGCCCACCGCGTGGAGCCCGACACGCTGGTCGCGAAGGGACGCACGAAGGCGCGCCCGACGAAGTCGTAGCGCCCGTCCGCGTTGGGTCGGTTCGGGCCGTCGCCGTCGACGACGGCCACGGCGTAATAGAGGACGCGGTCGGGAGACTCGCCCCAGAACATCGCGCCGATGTCGCGCTGGGTCGGGGCGCCGAGGTTCCTCACGACCAGCGCACGCTCGAGGAAGGGCGTCGTGTTGTCGCTGATGCGGTTCTCGAGGGTGAAGGGCACGTAGTACTGGCCGACCTCGACGTTCGCCCATGCGGACGCCGCATAGTTGACGAAGACGTCGGTGGGAGCCGCGGCGACGCCGGTCGCGTCCACCGCGCTCTCGATGGGACTGCAGGTGAGGGCCGCGGTGCTCGCGTTGACCTTGCACGACAGCGATCCAGTGTTGGCCGCGACGTTGGTGGCGGTCGACGGCGCGAACTCCGCGCTGAGCTGCCATTGCCACTGCTGGAAGAACTCGCCGGCCATCTCGAAGCGCGCGCGGCGAAGCTCGAATCCGTGCGCCGGCGCGGAACCGGGGGCGAGCTCGTTCAAGCCGGGGGCGAAAGCTTCGTAGTAGTCGACGTGCACGCGGCCCTGCAGGTACAGGCGGAACACGTCGTCGGAGCTGCGGATGTAGAAGGTGCCGTTGTGGTAGCCGGAGTGCCACGCCTCCAGCGGCGCCGGCTGGAGGGTGTAGGCCACCGCAGGAGGCGGGGGAGGCTGCGGCAGCGGCTCCGGCGTTGAAGGCGCAGGCAGCGGCTCGGAGGGCTCCTGGGCCCGTACAGGAGAAGCGACGAGGCCGATGGCCAGCGAGAAGATGGACCCCCAGCGATGCAGGGCGCGTCGGTGCGGCGTGCTCATGAGGAGCGAGGTTGACGCGGCGCGTTTTCATAGTCAAGACGTCGTGTTCAGTTTAACGGACGGCCGCCCCCACCGACGCACCTATTCGCGCGCTGCATTCAGCCCATGACCTGCGCTTGGGACAGGCGCGATGTCTTTTATGATAGACATGCCGTCGTGGCCGCGGCAACGCTCCGCCCGTACTTCGGGATGGGGGCAGCCATCGTTTGGGGCGAGCGTCACCCTCTTCGGGACCGATCACCCTTCTCCCGACCTTGCCGCGACCTCTTCCCCGGAAGCCGCCATACTCGGTCGCGGGGCGACGACGACCTCGAACCGAGCGGGAACGGCGCGATGCGCGTGCAGGACGCACGTCCTTCGGCGGTGCGAGGGTTGCGGCTGAAGCCGTAACCAGCTTCACGGAGTCGTCACGCGCTGCTCCTTCGCGCGGGCGCTTCCGCCTGGGAGGAGAAGCAGCGGTGTGGCAAACTCCGCCGCATGCTTCGTTGGAGTCTGCTGCTCGGTCTGGTCCCGGCAATCGTCGTCTCGTGCGGCGGCCGATCCTCGAGCGCGCCTCCGATCGTCGGCGACGACGCCGGCGATGACGGCGGAGGCGGCAGCTCGCTCCTCTACGCGCCCGCGAGCTGCAAGTACACGGTGTCGCCGCCAGCGACCCTCGGATACACGAACCTCGCCCTCGACGACGACGGCCCCGTCGACCCCACGATGGGCGCACCGGTCCGTGTCCGTGTGGGGCTCGGCGGGGCGACGACGATGGGCCAACCGGGCTACGCCGATCCGACGACGAGC
This sequence comes from Polyangiaceae bacterium, assembly GCA_036501935.1. Taxonomy (GTDB): domain Bacteria; phylum Myxococcota_A; class Polyangia; order Polyangiales; family Polyangiaceae; genus Palsa-1150. The sequence goes on from DASXZL010000044.1 coordinate 80,248, forward strand.
GCCGCCTTCACGTGGGAGACGGCGCAGCAGAACAATGCCGCCAAGGTCCAGATGGGGACGAGCCCGACGGCTCTCAGCCAGGTCTCGACGGGGTACGCGTGGACGCTGGTCCCCGTGCTCGGCAGCGCGGACACCTACTTCCACGAGGTGCACGTGTGCGGCCTCACGCCCGACACGACGTACTTCTACCAGGTCGGCGGCGGGCCCGCGGGGTCCGAGGTGTGGAGCGCGACGCAGTCGTTCACGACGATGCCGGCGACGATCCCGTCGGAGGGCATCACGGTCGGCGTCTTCGGCGACGCTCGCGACACGGTCGCGACCTGGCAGGCGGTGCACGTTCGCATGAAGGCCGTGGGCGTGCTCATGAGCCTCGTAGGCGGCGACGTGGTCGACATCGGCGCCGAGGAGCCGTTGTACTCGCAGTGGCTCAGCGGCATCTGGCAGTACCCGAGCGGCAGCTCCACGTTCCTGACGCTCGGTCAGCAGTACATTCTGCCCATCAACGGCAACCACGAGAACGACACGGCCACCTCGTTCGCCAACTGGGCCATCCCGGGCGACGGCCCCTACGCCGAGACCTACGCTTCCTTCGCGGTGGGAAGCGTGCACTTCACGATGATCGACGACGAGCAGATCGCCGAATCCAACTCCGGGGCCGAGGCGCAGGCGCAGCTCGCGTGGGTCGACCAGGATCTGAACGCGGCCAACGGCGACCGGACCAATCACCCCTTCATCGTCGTCATCAGCCACCGGGGCATCTTCTCGACATCGCTCCACTCGACCGATCCCGACGTATTGCAGGCGCGCACGTCGCTCGCGCCCCTCTACGACAAGTACAAGGTCGACCTCGTCGTCAACGGACACGACCACGAGTACGAGCGCACCTACCCCATTACCAACGGGAACCCGCCCACCGTGCAACCGGCGGGTCAGGGGACCACCTACGTCATCTGCGCGGGCGCCGGCGCGGATCCCTACGCCGTGGGGACGACGAGCGTCCCCTACCGCTGCACGAAGACCGGCTTCGGTCCGAACAGCCCCCCCGGCACTCCGTTCATCGGGGCCTATTCGCTGCTGCAGATCATGCCGACTCAGCTCACGCTGACCGCCTACGGGCTCGTCGCGTCCGGCTCGACCCCGATGGACGACACGGTCATCGACACGGTCTGCCTCGGACAGGGGTGTGCGCCGAGCACTTGCCAGCAATAGACACCGTAGCGCTCTCGCACTAGAAACCGTCGGCCATGCGACCCTCGCTCGTCGCGCTGGCCCTCGCCGCGACCTCCCTTCCGGTGACGACGTCCGCCTTCGCGCAGGCCGTGGCGCCCGCGCCTGCTGCCCCCGTCACAGACGCTCCGCAGCCGGCGCCGGCACCGGCACCGCCTCCGCCCGTCGTTCCTCCCCCGCCTCCGCGCACGGGGGCTCGGCTCGTCGATATCTCGACCCTGGAGCGCCTGCGCGACGAGGGCGTGCTCTCCGAGGCCGAGTACCAGCTTGCCCTCCGCGACATCGGCGCCTCCACGGGCGACACGCGCGCCGCCGACGCGAGCAGCCTCGTCATCGGCAAGTGGGCGACGACGCTTTACGGCTTCCTCGAGGGCGACAGCATCTACGACTCGACGCAGAGCTTCACCGACGCCGCGGGCAACGCGCAGGTGCTCCGGCCGAGTGGGCAGACGGCGCCGTACGTCTCCAACCTCTCGGGCCTGCCGCCCAACACTGTTCAGCCCGTCCAGCCTTCGCAGGGGTACCTGGGGAGCCACGGGCAGATGCTCTTCAGCGTCCGCAACTCGCGCCTCGGCATCCGGATGCGCGCGCCGGGCACCGAGACCGTCCACACGACCGCGATGCTCGAGATGGACTTCCTCGGCAACGAGCCCAGCGGCGTGAGTCAGAGCTCCTTCTTCACCAGCCCGACGATGCGCGTCCGCCACGCCATGTTTCGCGTGGAGACGCCCGTGGTCGACGTGATGGTGGGCCAGTACTGGCATCTCTTCGGTTGGATCGAGGGGTACCTGCCGAACACGACCGAGATCCAGGGCCTGCCGGGGCAACTCTATGCGCGCGCGCCGCAAGTGCGCGTGTCGAAGGCGCTGAAGCTCGGGGCCACGACGCTGGAGCTGGCGATCGCCGCGGTCCGTCCGCCGTCACTGTCCGAAGTGCCAGAGGGCGAGGCGGGACTCCGTTACACGATCGACGGCTGGACCGGGATGCACACCGCGGGCGCCACCGGCACCTCGCTCGTCCCCGCGTCGATCGCCGTGTCGGGCGACATGCGGTACTTCGAGATCCCGGAGGCGGCTTCGGTCGTTCCCACGTCGATGGTGAACAAGAGCGCGTTCTCCGGCGCCGTCGATCTTTTCCTGCCCATCGTGCCCGCCCGGCGCGACCGGCGCGACAACTCCCTCTCGTTCGTCGGCCAGGCGGTCTACGGCAACGGCATCTCCGACCTCTATGCGGGCATGAACAGCGGCGTCATGTTCCCGTTCGTCCCGAACCCGACCGCCGCGCCGCCGGCGTGGCCCACCAACATCGACCAGGGGCTCGTCACGTACGACATCACGCCCGGCGGCTTCGCACTGCATCCCATCCAGTGGACGTCGTTCCTCGGCGGCCTCGAGTACTACCTACCGGGGCTCGGCGGGAAGGTCTGGGTGTCCGGCAACTACTCGCATATCCAGTCGAACAACACGTCGCAGTTCGCGCGCGCCGTGAGCGACACGCCGAACCCCGGCGAGTACTTCTACCCGGCGTCGACCGCCCAAGTCCGCCACGGGGAAGACTGGTGGGACGCGAATCTCTTCTTCGACCCGGTCAACGCGGTGCGCGTCGGGCTGGAGTTCGCGCAATTCCAGGACCACTACGTCGACGGCTTCACGGCCACGAACTACCGGGCGCAGGCCTCGGGGTTCTTCATCTTCTGAGGCGTCCTCCGGCCTGGGTGCGACTCTAGCGCCACCGCTCGACCTGAACGCGACGCACCCCCTCGACGGCCTCGATGCACGTGATGACCCTCGACACGCCGACCTTCACGTGGACAGACATGTCGAACGTCACCTCCGTCCGCTTCTTCTCGTCGTCGAGCCGCCGGTCGTAGTCGAAGTCCGACACCGTGACGCCCAGCTCCTTCAGGGCGGCGATGACGCGCTCGAGCACCTCGGCGTTCGCCACGACGAGCCGCACACGGCGGGAGATGCGCTGGTCGTCCTTGTCCTCGAACCGCCGCAGGACCGTGAGCGCCGTGATCCCCATGGCCGTGACGGCCCCGCTGATGACGAACATGCCCGCTCCCGCGCTCATGCCGATGGCGGTCACGAGCCACAGGCCCGCGGCGGTCGTGACCCCCTGGACCGTGGCGCCCGTGCGCAGGATCGCGCCGCCTGCGAGGAAGCCCACCGCGGAGACGACGGAAGCCGCGATGCGCGACGAGTCGATTTCGACGAGGTCGTCCTTGCCGTAGTGCTGCCAGTAGACGAATTGCGACGAGATGACCATGAAGGTCGCCGCCGCCATGGCGACGATGAGGTGCGTGCGCAGGCCGACCGGCCGCCCGTGCCGATCTCGCTCGTAGCCGATGACCCCGCCGAGCGCGGCGCCGACGGCGATGCGCCCCACCATCTCGCCGATCGCGATCAACTCGGGCCCTCCGGCGCTCGACGCAGGAGCGACCGCCAGACCGCCAGCGCGATCGCTGCCCCGACGAGCTGCGCGACGACGAGCTGCTGGACGGTCGCCTGAAAGCCGCCGGGTGCCTGATCGAGATGCCACATGGACGCGGTCAATCGGTACGCCGTCACGACGAGGAACGCCAGCACGAGGAGGCGAAGATCGAGGTCCCTCGCGCCCGCCCAGGCGAGGACGAGCAGGCCGGCGACGGCCACCGCGTCGTTGACGAGCTGCGCGGGGCGCTCCGAGAGCCAGGGGACCGCACCGAGGGCCTCGCGCCTCAGCACCAGGTGGACCAGCGCGACGCCGACGACTGCGCCGAGCACCTGCGGGACCAGGACCGCGAGGGTGCTCCGGCGGCGCGTGGTGGTGCTCGCGACGACGATGGCCGCGAGGGTCGCCGCCGCGTTGGCGAGGAGCCCGAAGGCCAGCCCGCCCAGCGTGACCCGCTCTCCGGCGATGCCGCCGCTCGCGGTCAGCGCCAGGAGCAGGCCGGCGGAGAAGGCCAGGATCACAGTCCCGGGAGTATGGCGCCCACGCGGCATCTCGTCCAAACGCCAACGCTATTGCCCTTCCCCCCCTCCCCCTCTAGGTTGGCCCCGCCATGTTCGGCCCCAAGGCGAAGGGTGACGTCTTTTTCGGCGCGTTCGCCGAGCATGCGTCGCGGAGCGTCGAGGCGGCGAAGCTGCTGCTCGAGATGCTCGAGCACGTCGACCGCAAGGAAAAGCTCGCGCTCGAGATTGGCGAGAAGGAGAACGCGGGCGATCAGATCACGCACCAGACGGTCAAGCGTCTGCACGAGACGTGGATCACGCCGCTCGACCGGTTCGACATCCACAGCCTCATCTCGAAGCTCGACGACGTGCTCGACCTCGTCGAGGCCGTGTCCGAGCGGCTGGTCCTCTTCCGGATCACCGAGGTTCGCCCCGCCGCGGTCGAGCTGGCGCGCGTGCTGCTCAAGGCCTGCGAGGACACGCAGAGGGCGATGACGCTCTTTCCCAAGCTGGCGGCCAAGAGCAAGGAGCTGCTCGACATCTGCGTCGAGATCAACCGGCTCGAAAACGAGGCGGACGCCATCTACCGGCGCGCGATCGCAGAGCTCTTCCACAACGGGAGCGACCCGATCGAGGTCATGAAGTGGCGCGACATCTTCGACAACATCGAAGAGGCGACCGACCGGTGCGAGGACGTGGCGAACATCGTCGAAGGCGTCGTGCTCGAGTACGCGTGACGGTCGCGCCATGCTGACGCTGGTCCTCGTCGTCTTTCTGGCGCTGGCGTTCGACTTCATCAACGGCTTTCACGACGCGGCGAACTCGATCGCGACCGTCGTGTCGACGCGCGTCCTCAGCCCGCGCCTGGCGGTGCTCTGGGCAGCGTTCTTCAACTTCGTCGCGTTCCTCGTCTTCAGCACCCACGTCGCCGGCAACATCGCCAAGGGCGTCGACGCGCACGTCGTCACGCTGCCGCTCGTCGCCGCGGCGCTCGTCGGCGCCGTGGTGTGGGATCTGCTGACCTGGTGGTGGGCGCTGCCGACGTCGTCGTCGCACGCGCTGCTCGGGGGCCTCGCGGGGGCGGCGGTCGTGGCGCGCACGACGCAGACCGGGAGCGTCGTCGCGGGCCTGCACGCGCTCGACCTGCCGTTCTTCGGGAAGACCGCGCTCTTCATCGTGGTCTCGCCGCTGCTAGGCGCCATCCTCGGCTTCACCTTCATGGCGCTGGTGATGCTCCTCTTCGGACGACGGTCCCAGCGCTCCGTCGACAAGCACTTCCGGCGGCTCCAGCTGGTCTCCGCGGCGCTCTACTCCCTCGGCCACGGCGGCAACGACGCGCAGAAGACCATGGGCATCATCGTCATGGCCCTCGTCAGCACCGGTGTCCTCGCAGCGGGCACGAAGGAGCACGGGGTGGGCATCCCGTTCTGGGTCGTCCTCGCCTGCCAGACCGCCATGGGCCTCGGCACGCTGAGCGGCGGCTGGCGCATCGTGAAGACGATGGGCATGAAGATCACCAAGCTCCAGCCGGTCGGCGGCTTCTGCGCCGAGACGGCGGGGGCGCTGACGCTGTTTTTCGCGACCGGCCTCGGGATCCCAGTGTCGACGACGCACACCATTACCGGCGCCATCGTCGGCGTGGGGAGCGTTCGTCAGCTCACGGCCGTCCGGTGGGGCGTCGCCGGGCGCATCGTGTGGGCGTGGGTGCTGACGGTGCCGGGGGCAGCGCTCATCGCGGCCCTGACCGAGCTGGCGCTGACCGGGCTCGGGCTCGATCCGCGGTAGGCGCAGCGTCAGCCAGTGACGAGGCCTGCGGCCTGGAGCTGCCCGTCGCGGACGTCGTAGAGGCGGATCCGGGGGGCGTCCTTGTCGTCGACGATGGCCGTGGCCCCGAGCACTCGGGCGACTCCGCAGCCGAGCACGCGGTTCGCCGCGGCGTGCAGGTGGCCGTGGAGCACGAACAGGTGCCGGAAGGTCTCGAGGATCGACATGAGGCGAGCGGCTCCGATGAGGCCGTCCACCCACTGCCAGGCCTGCGTCGTCCTGACGAACGGCGGGTGATGCTGCACGACGACGAGCGGGCGGTCGGAGAGGCCGGGGTCCGCCGCGCGCTGTTGCACCACCTCGAGCACGTCGTCCTCCATCCACCCGGCGGACCGCGTCAGGGGCTGGAGGCGCGCCACGTCGAGCGGCATGAACCGAACGCCCGCGCACTCCACGATCCGTCCCGGCTCCGCTGCGCTCGTTTCGCGGAAGGCGGCGAGCGGGCCGACCATGGCCCGGGTCCAGGCGTCGGCGGACGTGTAGAGGTCGTGGTTGCCCGGGACGAGCGTGATGCGCTCGGGCGCGATGCCCGATTCGTGCAGCGCCTCGCCGAGACACTCGAACTCGCCGGGAGCGCCGATCTCCGTGAGGTCCCCCGAGACGACGACGTGGTCGGCCCCGACGCGGCGTGCGGCCGACAGGGCGTGGACCAGCTTGTTGCGCCTTCCGACCGCGTCGAGCGGCCGTCCGAACGACAGGAAACGATGACCCATCGAGTAGCCCGACCGAGCCCTGCTCGGCCGAGCGTCGAGCATGTGCACATCGGACAGATGTGCGATGCGCCTCGCGCCGGCGGTGAGGTTGGTATCCATGGCGTCTTCTCCTGGCAACCGGAGCACCACCAGGGCGCTCCTTGGTGCAGAGAGTCGCAGACGAACAAGGCCGGCCGCGCAAGCTGCGGAAACATTCGTGCGTCTTTTGCAGACGCACGCGCGTCACATTCCGCCGACCTTGGGCGGCGGGTGCGTGCGGAAGTGCCGCACGTCCTCCCCACGCACCATGAAGATGACCTCCTCGGCGATGTTCGTCGCGTGATCGGCGACGCGCTCGAGGTACTTCGCGACGTGGATCACGCGAATCGCCTCGGCGACCTGGCTGGGGTGGGCCGTCATGAAGTCCGTCATCGCCCGGATGATGCGGCCATAGAGCTCGTCCACGGCGTCGTCGCGGACGAGAACCTGCTCGGCCCGCGTCGTCTCCCCTTGCACGAACGCGTCGAGCGCGTCCCGGAGCATTTCCTGGGATTGCTCACCCATGGTCTTGAGCTCGCCGCGGACCTTGTCCTTGGCGGTGCCGTGCTCCTCCTTCGCGCGCTCGGCGATGTTCACCGCCTCGTCGCCGACCCGCTCCAGATCGGTGACGAGACGCAGCGCCCCCGCCAGGAACCGGAGGTCGTACGCCACGGGCTGCCGGAGCGCGAGGATGCGAAGGACGAGCGCGTCGATGTCCATCTCGTCGCGGTCGATGTGGCGGTCGATCTCCTCGACCTCCGCCGCGAGGCTCGCCGACCCGTCCCAGAACGCCTTCAGCGCGAGCTGGAGCGCCCGCTCGCACCGCGCTCCCATGGCCAGCGAGTGGGCCCGAAGCTCCCTCAGCTCGGACTCGAAGTCGCGGCTCGTGTGCGTCCCGTGTGTCATCGCGTCGCCTTCCTCACGCGCGTCCCCTCGGCCCCTCCGAAGCGCGCGAACCGGGCGGCGAGGACGTTGGTCAGACCGACCAGGACGACCAGCACCGCGGCCGTGCCCGCGCTGACTTCGGCGCGGTCCGGCGAGAGGCCAGCCGAATTGACGTACCACAGGTGCACGGCGAGCGTCTCGCCGCCACGAAACGGATCGAGCGAGTAGGCGCTGGAGCGGGAGATGGTCGTCCCGGCCGTCATGATGAGCGGCGCGCTCTCGGCGAAGACCCGGCCGATCGAAAGGACGAGGGCGCTGAGGATCCCCGGCCACGCGTAGGGCAAGGTGACGCGGAGGGTCGTCTGGACGGGAGTCGCCCCGAGGGCGAGGCTGGCCTCGTCGAGCTCACGGGGTACGGCGCGTAGGCTCTCCTCGGTGATGCCCACGACGAGCGGCAAGTTGAGCAAGGCGAGCACGAAAGCCCCGGCGAAGAGCGAGTACCCGGCGTGCATCTCGACGACGAAGACGAGGAAGCCGAAGAGGCCGTAGACGATGCTCGGGAGCGAGGCGAGCGTGTCGAGGGCGGTCCGCACGATCCCGACGAACCGGGTCGAGCGTGCGAAGCGGGCCAGGTACACCGCCGCGCCGACGCCGATGGGGAGGGTGATCGCGGTGCTGAGGACCGCGAAGTACACGGTGTTGAAGAGCTCGGGCCCCACGCCGCCGCCTGCGCTGGTCTCGCTGGGGAGCGCGATGAGGAACCGCGGCAGGTGGTCGCGCGCGAGGAGGGCGCACCCGACCGCCACGACGAGCACGCCGATGTGCCCGGCGCGGTCCGCCGACGCGGGCCAGCGGCCGAGGCGCGTGGCCACGCTTCGGGCGAGCGCCATGAGCCCCCATGCGCCGGCGCCGAAGATGCAGACGGCGATGAGGAAGCGCGCGGTCTCCTCGTTGTCGATGCCGTTCGTAGGCGTCGCGTACAGCGTGAACGAGGCGACCTTCGTGGCACCCCGGACGAGGAGGTAGATCAGCGTGCCGGCGTAGCCGACCGCGAGGGCCATCGCCCCTGTCCCGAGGGCGCTCTTGAGGCCGGCCTCGAGCCCGGCACCGGAGCGCCGAACGCCGTGCGAGGGCTTGCCGCTCACGTGGCCGCCTTGCGTCCGAGCGTCCGCGTCACGAGGACCACCGCGACGGAGACGACCAGCAGGACGAGCGCCATCGAGAAGAGGACGTCGTTCTGCGTCGTGCCGGGGCGCGCCTCCTGCATGTCCATGACGATCTGCGCCGAGATCGTCGTCGTCGGCGAGAAGAGCAGGTCCTTCGGGAGCCGCCGGGCGCCGCCGATGACCATCTGAACGGCCATGGTCTCCCCCGCGGCGCGTGCGAACCCGAAGAAGATCGCCACGAGCAGGCCACGCCACGCGAACGGCACCGAGACGCGGAAGGCCGTCTGCCAGGTCGACGCACCGAGCGCTGCGCTCGCATCCCGCAGCGCCCCGGGCACGCGCGAGAGGGCGTCGAGCGACAGGAGCAGGACCGTGGGCGCGATCATGATGGCGAGCAGGACGGCGCTCGCCGCGAGCCCTTCGCCGGTCACAGCGGCGTCCTCACCCCGGACGGCATGGGCGACATGCTCCATGACCGGCACGAGGTACACGAGCGCGAGCCAGCCGTAGACGACGCTCGGGATCGCCGACGCGACTTCCATCACGCGGCGGTACCCCCGCCGGATCGGCTCCGGCGAGAACTCCGTCAGCCAGACCGCCGCGAGGACGGCGGGGACGGCACCGAGCACGAGGGCGCCCCCGGCGCTCGCGAAGGTGCCCGCGATGAGGGCCAGGCCGCCGTAAGCGCCGGCCTCCGGCTTCCACGTGTCTCCGGTGAGCAGCTGCGTGCCCACCTCCACCGCGCCACGGACGCCCGTGCGCGCCAGGAACAGGAGCATCGCCACCGTGGTGGCGACGACGAAGACGCCGCACGCCGCGAGCAAGACACGCACGACGGCCTCGGCGACGCGGGGCCGCGCGGCCACGGGATGCCGGCGCTCGCCCGCGGCGTGCGTCGGATCCGCCAGCACGACACCCTCGCCCACGACCGTCAGTCCTTGTCCCGCGAGACCTTCATCTTCGTGACGGGGATGAACCCTTTCACGGAAGGCAGCGCGTGCTCTTGGAAGTCGGCCCCGGTCATGTAGTCGAGGAACGTCCGCGTAGGGCCTGTGGCCGGGCCCTTCGTGTACATGTGCTCGTACGACCAGATCGGGTAGGCCCCCGACGTGATGTTCGCCGTCGTCGGCTCGACGACGCCGGCGTCCGTCTTGACGGAGAGGACCCGCAGCTCCGGGTCGGCGAACGAGAGCGCGAGGTAGCTGATGGCCCCGCGGGTCTGCTCGAGCTTTGCCACGAGCGCGCCCGAGTTGTCCTCGGTCTGCGACTCGACGAACTTGTCGCCTCCGAGGACGATGTTGCCGAACACAGCGCGCGTGCCCGAGCCGGGCGCGCGGTTGATGACGACGACGGGTAGAGGGTCGCCGCCGACGTCCTTCCAGTTGGTCACCGCACCCGAGAAGATCCTACTGAGGTCCTGCAGCGAGAGCGCCGTCACCTTGTCGCCGACCGCCTTGTTGGCCATCGCGGCGAAGCCGACCGCCGCGATCTTGTGGTCGACGAGCTGCCCCTTCAGGTCGTCCGGGGCGAAGATGTCGCTGTCGCCGATCTGGACCGCGCCCGACGCGACGTCGGCGAGGCCCTTCTTCGAGCCCCCCGCCGACACCTCCACGCTGATCCCCTTGTTCTTCGCCTCGAACTGCTCCTTCGCGGCGTTGACGAGAGGCTGCAGCGCGCTCGATCCGCTCACGCGCACCGTGCCGACGTCGCCGGCCTGCGCCGAGGTGACCCCGGCCGAATCGGCGGGAGCCGGCGCCGGCGGAGGGCTCCGGTCGCAGCCTACGGCGAAGAAGCCGAGGACCATCGTCAGCCCAGGAACATGCCACGACCATCGCGTCATCTAGCCGAATCTCCCGGTGATGTAGTCCTCGGTCTCACGCTCCTTGGGGCGCGTGAAGATCTGCGTCGTGTCTCCCACCTCGACGAGGCGCCCCATGTAGAAGAAGCCCGTGCGCTGCGAGACGCGAGCGGCCTGCTGCATGTTGTGCGTCACGATGACGATCGTGACCTCGTCGCGTAGATCGGAGACGAGGTCCTCGATCTTCGCGGTCGCGATCGGATCGAGGGCGCTCGCCGGCTCGTCCATCAGCAGCACCTCGGGCTCGACGGCGAGCGCGCGCGCGATGCACAGGCGCTGCTGTTGTCCGCCCGACAGGCTGAGCCCGGACTCCTGCAGGCGGTCCTTCACTTCTTCCCAGAGGCCCGCGTGCCGCAGCGCCCGCTCGACGCGCTCCACGACGGCGCCGCGCTCGTGCATCCCGGCGATGCGGAGGCCGTAAGCGACGTTCTCGAAGATGGACTTCGGAAAGGGATTCGACCGCTGGAACACCATGCCGACGCGCCGCCGGACCAGGACGGGGTCGACGTCCGGGCCGTAGATGGCCTCTCCGTCGAGGTGCACCTGCCCCGTGACGGAGACACCGGGGACCGTGTCGTTCATCCGGTTGAGGGAGCGGAGGAAGGTGCTCTTGCCGCATCCGCTCGGGCCGATGAGGGCGAGCACCTGGTTCGAGCGGACCTCGATGCTCACGTCTCGGATCGCGACCTTCTCGCCGTATTTCACGGTGAGATCGCTCGCTCGCATCTTGAGCTCGACGTCCTCGGCGGCGGACAAGGTGGCAGCGGCGACCACGTCCCGGATTCTCGACCCTTCCCGCGAGGGGGTCGTGTCCTTCGTGTGACGATCGCGTGACGTCGGCTCTCGGCCGTCGGTCATGCGGCGAGCCTAGCGCGGTCGGGCCGGTCGTGCGGTGCCTCGGCGGGCACGATCCGCGTGCCGCGCATCATCGTGAACGCATGGCCGCGCCACTCGATGCGCCGGCTGGCGCAAGCGCGCATCCAGCACAGCAAGCCGACGTAGGACCGCACGATCTCGAGCGGAATGTAGCGCCAAGAGAGCCACGACCCGCGGAGCACCCGGACCGCTGTCAGCGCCGCCACTGTCTGCACGACGCAGGTCGCGCCGAACACCGCCGCCATCACCTCGCCGGGGGCGAGCCCCAGGCCGACCGATGCGACGACGACCGGCGTCATCAGCGGCTCGAACGCGAAGCCGGCCGGGTAGAGCGCGCGCCGCATCTTGGACCACCGGGTGTGTCGCTCGAAGGTGCGCGCGACGCTGCACCCGACGTTGCGGTTCTCGACCGGCTCGAGCGACGTACGCGTGCTGAACCCTGCGTCGAGGAAGCGGCGCCCGAGGGCGTAGTCCTCGGCGAGGACACCGCCGACGGGGAGGAAGCCGCCTAGCTGGGCGAGGTCCCGGCGGCGAATGGCCATCGATTTCCCGACGGTGAGAGGCCGCTTGCTGACGGCGACCATCGCGAGCAGCCCGGGCGCCGCGTGACAGCACAGCTGCAGGTTCTCCAGCGCCGCTCCCAGCGTCCGCTCGCCGGTCCCCGCAAAGAGGCTGGTGACCACGCCGACCTCTGGGTCCGCCAGCTCCGCGACGAGCGACCACAGGTACCCCGGCCGGACGCGAACGTTCGAGTCGGAGATGACGTACACCTCGCCCGTCGCCGCCCGCTCCAGCCCGACGAGCTGAGCGACCTTGGGGTTGATGGCGGCCTCGGGATCGGTGACGACGACGCGCGCGTCGAGCTTCGGGTGTCGCGCGACGAAGCGCCGCGCCACGAGGAAGGCCGGGTCGTCGGGCGAGGCGACGCCGAGGAGGACCTCGAAGGACGGGTAATCGACGCCCGCGAACGACTCGAGGTTGGCTTCCAGGTCGTCGTCGCGACCGGCCAGCGGCTTGAAGAGCGTGACGCGCGGCGCGCGGTCCACGCTGGCCGGGCTGCGGCGGCGGCGCGCCCACATGCCTCGCGCGAAGAGGAGCATCATCGTCCCGTACAGCGTGAGGGACGTCAGCGTCAGGCCCACTGCGAGCTGCATCAGGCTCACGGTGGGAAGGCTCCTCCCGCGCCGTGACGAAGGGCGTCCCCACGGGTGAATTCCTCGTGACAATCGCGCTCAGGCCGAGGACGCGACGCGAGGCAGGATGACCGTGAACGTCGACCCTCGACCGACCTCGCTCTCGACGGCGACCTTGCCCCGCATGGCCTCGACCATGTGCTTCACGATGGAAAGCCCCAGGCCCGTCCCCCCGAGCTCGCGCGACCGCCCCGCGTCCACGCGATAGAACCGCTCGAACACGCGCGGCAGATGCTCGGCCGGGATGCCCGGACCGGTGTCGCTCACGACCAGCCGCACCCGCTCTTCGTCCAGCCTGGAGGCGGTGACCAGCACGCGCGTCCCAGGCGGGCAGTACTTCACCGCGTTGTCGACGAGGTTCGACAGCACGTGCTCGAGAGCCCTCGGATCGCCCTCGATGGCGCTCGCGTCGGGGGCCAGCTCCGCGGTCAGCCGGACGCCCTTCTTCTCGGCGCGCTCGCGGAAGAGGGCCAGCACGATGGGCACCACGCTCCCGAGCTCGACGCGCTCGCGCTTCACCTTCAGCTCGTTGGACTCCAGCTTCGAGAGCTCCAGCATGTCCTCGACGAGACTCTGCAGCCGCATCGCGTTCCGCTCGATGATGTCGACGAACCGGATCGCCGCGCCGGGATCTTCGAGCGCCCCCGAGCGCAGGGTCTCGGTGGCCGAGCGCACCGCCGCGACCGGGGTGCGAAGCTCGTGGGACGCGTTGGCGACGAAGTCCCGACGCAGCGACTCCAGGCGGCGAACCTCGGTCACGTCGACGAACACGAAGAGGAGACCCTCGTCGTCGCCCGAGAGCGGGGAGGCATGCACGAGCAGCCGGCGCGGCTTGAGGCCCGGGAGCTCGATCTCGACCGGTACGGCTCCGGACGAGGCCCGCGCGCCTGCGACCAGATCTTCGAGCTGCGCGTGACGCACCGTCTCGATGAGCAGCTTGCCCACCGCCTCGGCGCCGACCAGCAGCATGGACCGGAGCGCGGGGTTCACCAGCACGATGCGACCGCTCCGGTCGACGACGACCACTCCCTCCTGCATCGCCTCGAGAATGCGCCCCTGAAGGTCGCGCTCGGCGCGCAGCTGCCCCAGCGTCGTGGCCAAGCTCCCCGCGAGGCGGTCCAGCGCGTGCCCCAGCTCGCCCAGCTCGTCGTGACCCGTGAGCCGCGTGCGGACCGAGAGATCGCCCTCGGTCATGCGCCGGGCGGCGTCGGTCAGCTCGCTCACGGCGCCCGACATGCGCTTGGCGACGAGGTTCGACAGGACGAGCGCGAGCGCGAGCGCCACCGCGGACCCGATCCAGATCAGCCGGCGCATGTCCGCGCGTGCCCGCTCGACCTCGCTGAGGAGCTCCGCCACGCGCGCGACGCCGACCACCGCGCCCGCACGCTCGAAGCGCACCGCCGCGTAGACCATCGGGGAATGCACCGTCGCGCTCAGCCGCTCGGCTTCCCCTTCCCCGGTGGCGAGCGCCTGCTCGACCTCGGGACGGCTCGCGTGGTTCTCCACGCGCGCGAGCTCGTTCGCGGGCACGTCCGAGTCGCCGAGGACGACGCCGTCGGCGGCAATGAACGTGACGCGGCCGTTCGCCGTGCCGGCCAACGAGTGCGCCAGCATTTCCCACGACGGTTCGCCGCTGGTCACCGAGGCCGGGCTCGCGGCGGCCTCGCGCGCGACGAGCCTCGCGCGCACGAGCAGGTCGGCGCGGATGGTCTGCGTCAGATGGCCCGCGATGCTGGGCGTCAGGTAGGCGTCGGCGGCGCCCATCGAGGCCGCGATGAGCGCGACGGAAACGAGGAAGAGCTTCGTGCGAACGCTGAGGGTCACTGTCGCAGCGACAACCTACTTGATGAAGCTCGGGGGCACGACCCACTGTGAAGAACGGAGGAGCTCGCAAGACAGCCCGAGGAAGACCGCCCGGAGGACCTCTTCCGGGTCGGCGGCGCCCTTGTCGGAGAGCTGCGCCACCAGCTTGCTCAGCGTCGTCTTGCCGGTCACCGCCGCGAGGACGGCCGCCTCCCGCTCGGGCAGCCGGAACATCTCGCGCCTCACCGGGGGGACGACGACCGGCTCGATAACCTCCTCGTGCACGGGCGCCAGCATGACCTCCAGCTCCGCGAAGGTGTAGCCGCCGCGGATGCCGCGTCCGACGAGCTCGTAGGTGTCGACGCCGAGGGGGAAGGTCTCCTCCTGCGAGCGGACGCCCCGGGCGAAGGCGAGCTCGCCGCCCTTCCACCGGAAGGTGTCGAGCAGGCGCTCCTCGGTCTGGTCGTGGATCGCGCGGAAGAGCTCGATGGGCCGGAGGACGCCGATCCCCACCAGCGCGTCGCCGAGGCGGCCTCCGAAGCGCGGCAACATCGCCAGCGCCATCTCGACCTCCATCCGCAGGACCTGTCCGCGCTCGATGAGAAACTCCCCGAGCAGCTCCCGCTTCTCGGTGGACGTCACGCACTCGGGCGAACCCTCGACGAAGAAGATGCGCTTGCGGCGTGCGCCGTCCCGGAGGACGAGAGCGCCCGTCTCCCGCCGAACGGCGAGGTGAAAGATGCGCGTCGGCAGCCGCGCGGGATCGAGGTGGCCACGGTCGATGGCGTCGGCGGGAAACTCCGCGTCCCACTTGAGCGCCGGGCTCGTCATGAAGCGCGACAGCTCCGGGTACTCGGTGGGCAGCTTGAAGCGCCCGTTCTCGCGCGCGATGGTCACCTTGGAGCCCACGGCGCCCGTCGCGAAGAGCTCGATGAGCCGGGGGAACGGCATCGGGCCGAGCACCGTTCCGTCCTCGCGCTCGACCCGGTAGATGCTCGGCGAGACGGTCATCATCTCGGCCTGGCTGGGTCTGGGGGTCCTCCGCTCGTCCTCCTCGCGGAGCACGCGCCGGGTGCTCGTGTCGCACTCGATGGGCGTCGTCGAGGAGACGCCCGCCGCGGTCTCCTCCTCCACCATTTCGTCGGGACCGGCGACGAGGCCCAGCTTCTCGACGAACGACGCCAGGCGCGAGGGCCCCACCTGGAGCCTCCTCCGCCGCACGATCTCCTCGATTCCCTCGGCGAACGCGGTCGCGGTCGGCCAGCGGAGCGCCGGGTCGCGCGAGAGCGCCCGGAAGAGCAGCGCGCGCACGTCGTCCGGAACACGCGCCCCGGCGCGGTCGATGGCCCCGAGATCGGCGTCGCGGATGCGGAGAAGGACGTCGAGCTCCTTCCCCCCGCTGAAGAGCGGGCGGAGGATGAGCATCTCCGCCAGCACGATGCCCAGGGTGAAGATGTCACTGCGGGCGTCGAGCTCCCGGCCCACCACCTGCTCGGGGGACATGTAGCCGAGCTTGCCTTTGAGCTGGCCCGCGTCGGTGCGTCGCTCGATCTCGGCGGCCCGCGCGATGCCGAAGTCGGTGAGCTTCACCGCCCCGGTGCGATCGATGAGCACGTTTCCGGGCGACACGTCCCGGTGCACGAGCGCCAGGGGCTTGCCCTGGTCGTCGCGCGCCACGTGGGCGTATTCGAGGGCGTGGAGGATGGAGAGCGTGATGTGCAGGCAGACGTCGAGCGGGATCTCCTCGCCACGCGCGGCGGCGGCGCGAATCAGGCGGGCCCCGGTGGTCCCGTCCACGTACTCCATCGCCATGTAGAGCTCGCCGTCCTGCTCCCCGAAGTCGAACACCTGCACGATGTTCGGGTGACCGAGACGCGCGCAGACCCGGGCCTCGTCGACGAACATCGCGACGAAGTCCGCGTCGCGCGCGAACTGCGGGAGGATGCGCTTGACGGCGACGATCTTCTGGAACCCGTGCGGCCCCGCCCGCCGGGCGAAATAGACCTCCGCCATCCCGCCCGTTGCGATCCGCCGGAGCAGCTCGTACGGACCCAGGCGCGGGGGCGCCGGGATGCTGGATATGGTCATGCCTTGGACAAGCTTAACATGGCCGATTACCTTCGCGCTCCCACATGTCGTCGAGCGGCTCATCCAGCGGGTCCATCACGTCGGTCCGGCCTGCCCCGCGCGCCGTGGCGGTGACCGGCGCGTCCAATTTTCTGGGGAGTAATCTCATCGGGTCCCTGGAGGAGGACGAGCGCATCGGGCGCATCGTGGCCATCGACTCCGCGCCGCCGTCCACCGCCGGCAAGAAGACACGCTTCTACGAGGTGGACCTCACGCAGCCCGCCGCCGAGGCGCGGCTGGCGGAGATCCTGTCCGCCGAACGGGTCGACGCCATCGCTCACCTGGCCTTTCTGGCCGAGCCCACTCACGCCACCGCGTGGGCTCACGAGCTCGAGAGCGTGGGGACGATGCACCTCACGGTCGCGGCCCGCCAGGCGAAGGTGCGAAAGGTCGTCCTCTGGTCGCACACGTGGCTCTATGGCGCCCACCCCTCGAACCCGAACTTCCTCACGGAGAAGCACCCGCTGAGGGCACCCAAGAGTGAGCCCTTCTTCACGGACAAGATCGAGGCCGAGGAGCAAACACGCAAGCTCGCGCAGCGCTCGCCGGGCGTGGTCGTCACCATCCTGCGCATGGCGCCCATCCTGGGCCCCACCGTGCACAACGCGATCACCAGCTACCTCGCGCGCAAGATCGTCCCCACCATGATGGGGTTCGACCCGCTGGTGCAGTTCCTCCACGAGGTCGACGCGATCGCCGCCCTGCACCTGGCGCTCCTGCGCGACGTTCCAGGCACGTTCAACATCGTCGGCGACGGCGTGCTCCCGCTCTCGACCGTCATCAAGGTCGCCGGGCGCATCGCCATCCCCGTCCCGCACCCGCTGGCGAGGACGCTCACGGCGCTCGGCTGGGTGGCGCAGCTCGTCGAGACCCCGCCCACGTTCCTCAAGTACCTGCGCTTCCTGTGCGTGGCCGACGGGGCACGGGCGCACACGACCCTCGGCTTCACGCCGGCTTACACCTCGCGCGAGGCGCTGCTCGACTTCGTGAGCGCGCAGCGCCTGCGCGACGTGAAGCTCCTGGCGGAGACCGCAGCATGACACGATCGAAGAAGCCGAAGAGGGCGCGCTCTCCGAGGGCGAACTCGGTGCCGCCGCCGTCGGTCCGCGAGGGCGCGGGCACGGCGGAGCGTGGGCCCGACTCCGACGACGGAGGCGCCTCGGAAGCCCTGCTGCGCGCGGAAGGGACCGACCGCCCGGCGCACGCGCCTCGCAAGCGGCCTCGCCGCACCGCCTCCACGACACCGCCGGCACCGTCCGGCGTCGAAGGCACGGGAGCCCGAGGCGGGCCGACTCCGGGCGAGGGCATCCCCGCCGAGCGGCCCAGCGATCCCTACGTGGTCGCGCGCATCCGCGAGCTGGAGGAGCGGCTCGATCGGATGATCGACGAGCACGCGCGGGAGCACGGCGACGGCGACGGGGATGGTACGGCGCCCCACGCGCGATCGGAGCCGCCGGCGCGGGCGCTGTCGTCGCGCCCGCCGGAGCGCCCGCCCGAGACCGAGGGCGTCCTCGACAGCGCGAAGGAGCTGCTGTCGACGGACTTCTATCTCCGCAAGTGGGGGCGGATGGGGCTCCGCAACCGGTCCGAAGAGGTCGACGAGTTCGGCTACGACCCGGTCTACGAGCAAAAGGTGCTCCCCTTCTTCGACTTTCTCTACGAGAAGTACTTCCGCGTCGAGGTGCACGGCGTCGAGCGGCTTCCCGACGAGGGTCGCTGCCTGCTCGTCGCCAACCACTCGGGGACGCTGCCCTTCGACGGCGTCATGTTGCGCCGGGCCGTGCGGCGCGAGCACCCGCGTCATCGCGAGGTGCGCTGGCTGGCCGAGGACGGCATCTTTCACCTGCCCTTCCTCGGCAGCTTCACCAATCGCCTGGGCGCCGTCCGCGCTTGCCAGGAGAACGCCGAGCGCCTGCTCGAGCACGGCGCCGCGGTCGCGGTCTTTCCCGAGGGCATGAAGGGCATCGGCAAGCTCTTCAAGCAGCGCTACCAGCTGCAGCGCTTCGGTCGCGGGGGCTTCGTGAAGCTCGGGCTCCGGACGCGCACACCGGTCGTGCCCGTGGCCATCGTGGGCGGCGAGGAGACCAACCCGATGCTGTCGCGCGTGGAGTATCTCACGCGCGCGCTCGGGATCCCTTACCTGCCCGTGACGCCCACGTTTCCGCTCCTCGGACCGATCGGGCTCCTGCCGGCGCCCACGAAGTGGAAGATCTTCTTCGGCGAGCCCATCGACCTCCAGGACCACGGCGCCGAGTCGGCGGACGACGAGATCCTCGTGGGTCGACTGACCGAGCAGGTCCGTGGCGAGATCCAGCAGATGCTCCACCGCGCCGTCGGCGAGCGGCGCTCGGTCTGGTTCGGGT
This sequence comes from Polyangiaceae bacterium, assembly GCA_036501935.1. Lineage (GTDB taxonomy): Bacteria > Myxococcota_A > Polyangia > Polyangiales > Polyangiaceae > Palsa-1150. The sequence goes on from DASXZL010000044.1 coordinate 99,234, forward strand.
GAGCCTCGCGCGCCGGCCCAGCCCGAGCGGCGTCCTGGTCATCGACAAGCCCCGCGGCCCGACCAGCCATGACGTCGTCGCGCGCCTCCGCAGGGCCCTCGGCACGCGCGAGGTGGGGCACGCGGGGACGCTCGATCCGATGGCGACGGGCGTCCTCGTCGTGGCTACGGGCGAGGCGACGAAGCTCGTCCCCTGGCTGACGGCCCACGAGAAGGCCTACGAGGCCACCATTGCGCTGGGCGTCGAGACCGACACGCTGGACGCCGACGGACGCGAGACGCAGCGGGCGCCGCTGGCCGCCGCGCTGGTGCAGGCGCTCGTCGAGTCGCGCGGGCCGTCGATCGCGCCGCGTCTGCGGGCGGCCCTGGAGACGGAGAGGGCGCGCTGCTCGCAGGTGCCCCCGGCCTTTTCGGCGATCCAGAAGGACGGCGAGCGCGCGTACGCGAAGGCGCGGCGGGGCGAGACCGTCGCGCTCGAGCCGCGCGAGGTGCGCGTGCACCGGCTCGAGGTCGTGGGCTGCAGCGACGAGCCGCCGTGGCTCACGGTGCGCGTCGAGGTGGACAAGGGCTATTACGTTCGCTCGCTCGCGCGGGATCTCGCGCGCGGGCTCGATACGCTGGGCCACCTCACGTCGCTGCGCCGGACCCGCTCCGGCTGCTTCACGCTGGACGAAGCCCTCCCCCTCGACACACCGGACGACGAGCTGGCGGCCCGCGTCGAGCACCTGGCTCGCGTCGCCTCCCGGGCGCTCCCGGTGGCACGGCTCACCGAGGTGGGCGCGCGCGATGCGCACCACGGCCGGCCTGTTCAGGCGGCGGACATCGATGCCCCGGTCCCGGGCCCGTGCGCCTGGCTGACCCCGCACGGCGAGCTCGTCGCCGTGGGCGAGCTCGATGGCTCCGGCGTGGGACGCGTGCTCCGCGGCTTTGGCCCCTGACGCGCCCTCACTTCTTCTTCGGCGGCTTCGTGGCCTCTTCCTGGGCCATCTTCAGCCGCTCTGCGGCGGGCTTCGCCAGCGAACCGGTAGGCGCCAGCTCCAGGTACTTCGCGTACTCCGCCGCCGCGTCCTTGTAGTGCTTGGTGCTCGCGAGGCGGCCTCCCAGGTAGTAGTGCCCGGGCGCGTACGTGGGCTCCTTCGCCACCGCGGCCTGGAGGTCCGCGAACGTCCCTTTCTCGTCCTTCAGGCCCAGCTTGCACAGCGCCCTGTCCGTCCGCGCCTCGCCGCCGTCCTTCATTCCCACGATGCGGTCGAAGAGCTTCACGCACGAGTCGAACTCGCCCGCCATGCGGTACTCGAAGCCGATGGACACCAGCATCGCGTAGTCGTCCTTGACCATGTCCCGCGCCGCGTCGAGGTGTGGCGCCGCGCCGCGCGTGTGCGTCGCGTTCAGCCAGTGGGCGAGCGTCAGGTGGTACATGGGCTCGCTCGGCTGGGCCTTCACCGCCGCCTCCAGCTCCTGGAGGGCCGGATCCACGTCGCCCCGCGACGCGAGCGCGACGCCGAGGTTCTCGTGCAGCGCCGCGCTCCCCGGGTGCTTCGCGAGCCCGGCCCGGGCGATGGCGAGGGCGTCGTCGTTCCGGCCGGCGTCGATGTACAGGCTGCTCAGCGCCGCCGCCGCCGTGTCGAGGTCCGGCTTCGCCGCGAGCGCCGCCTTGTAGGCCACCTCGGCCGCGGGCTTGTCGCCGAGCTTGTCGCACGCCTGGCCGAGATCGAAGAGCGCCTCGTAGTTGCTCGGGGCCTTCTTGCTGGCGGCCTCGAAGGCCTTGCGCGCGTCGGCGTAGCTGCCCGCGTCGAACGCCTTGATGCCGGCCATCAGATCGGCCGACGGCGCCGGCTCCGGCCCCGATGGTAGGGAAGCCGTCTCCGGCACGGGATCGTGCGGCGGAGGCGTCGTGCCTCCGGTCTCCGCGGCGGGAGTCGACCCGCCGCACGCGGCCAGCGCCGCCATCACCGCCCACAGGCCCAGCGTCCGGATCGATGCTCTCATGGCGCCGTCATCCTCCCACCGCGCACGGCGCCGGGTAAAGCGCGGCGATCCCGATGGTAGAGTAACTACCCCGTGAGCCCGGTGGACGAGACCCTCGATGAAGTGGCGCACGCCTCGGCCGGCTCGGCGAGCCGGGCCCCCATCCTCTTCATCGTGCTCGAGGCCGACCGGCCCACCGCCCGCGGGGCGCGCTTCTCGCTCGTCGGGGTCGACACTGTCACGCTGGGGCGGGGGGACGCGCGGGTGGCGATCCGCAGCGGCGACGGCCGATCCCTCGACGTCCGCTTGCCCGGAAAGTGGCTCTCGACTCAGCACGTCCGCGTACGGGCCGTCGGGAGCGACTTCATCGTCGAGGACGCCGGGTCGCGCAACGGCACGCTGGTCAACGGGCAACGCGTCACGAGCCACGTGCTCCGCGAGGGCGACGTCGTCGAGGCGGGGCGCGTCTACTTCGCGGTACGCGGCAGCCCGGCGGAGGACGGTCCCGTCGTCCGCGACGAGGACGCGAGCCGCTCGGCCCAGCCGTTCGGCCTGCGCACGCTGCTGCCCGAGCTCGAGCAGAGCCTCTCGGCCCTCGCCCGCGTCGCGCGCAAGAGCGCCGTCCCCGTCCTCTTTCTGGGACCCACGGGCTCCGGCAAAGAGGTGCTCGCGCGCGAGGTGCACGCGCTGTCGGGACGCGCTGGGCAGTTCATCCCGGTCAACTGCGGCGCCCTGCCGATGTCGCTCGTCGAGGGCCTCCTCTTCGGCCACGTGAAGGGCGCCTTCTCGGGGGCCTCGCGCGACGAGGTGGGCTTCGTTCGCTCCGCCGACGGCGGGACGCTGTTCCTGGACGAAATCGGAGATCTGCCCCCGGCGTCGCAGGCGGCCCTGCTGCGGGTCCTCCAGGAGGGCGAGGTCATCGCCATCGGAGCCACACGCCCCGTGAAGGTCGACGTGCGCGTCGTCGCGGCGACGCATCGGCCGCTCGAGGCGCTGTCGGACTCGGGCGGATTCCGCACCGATCTGCTCGCACGCCTCAAGGGATACTCGCACCGGCTGCCGGCGCTGCGCGACCGCATGGCCGACTTCGGCGTCGTGCTCGCCGACGTGCTCGCCCACGTCGCCGGCGAGCGTGCCGCGCGCCTGACCTTTACCCCCGAAGCCGCGCGGGCCCTCCTCGCCTACGGCTGGCCCCTCAACATCCGCGAGCTCTACCAGGCGATGGCCAGCGCGGTGGCGCTCGCGACGGGGGACGGAATCGAGCCGCAGCACCTGCCCGCCGAGCTCTTCGCGCCCCCTTCCCCTCCGTCGAGCCCTCCGGCCAGCGCGCCGGATGCCGATCGGGTCCTCCGCGACCGCATCATCGCGCTCCTGCACGAGCACCGCGGCAACGTCACGGCGGTCGCCCGCGTGCTCGGCAAAGCGCCGGCGCAGATCCACCGGTGGATGCACCGCTTCCAGATCGATCCGGACACCTATCGACCGGGGACACCGTGACGTACGGCACGCGCGCCGCGCTCCTGGCGTGCCTGGGTGCCCTCACCGGTTGCAGCTCGGTGCTCGGGCTCGACGCGCCGACGCTCGACCCGTGCACCACCGGAGGCGCGTGCGTCGACGCGGGCCTCGACGGGACGGTGGAAGCGAGCGACGCAGCATCGTCCCCCGACGCGAGCGCCAGCGACGGTCCGGCCGACGCCGCAAGCGAAGCCGGTCCAGACGCGGCCCCGGCCTGCGTCTGGGATGGGGCGGTGCCCGATGCGAGCGCCGCGGGCGTGCGCTGTGGCGGTGGATGCGAGCCCGTCGTGTTCTGCACGGGGACCACCCCTGTGTGTTGCCAGACCACCGCGAGCACCGGAGCGCCCGCCTTCGCTTGCGCGAGCAGCGAGACGACCTGCACCGGCTACGCGATCGATTGCGTCAACGAGAACGACTGCTCGGGCAGCGACGTGTGCTGCCACTACATCGCACACACCGTCTGCGCCGCGAGCTGCACGAGCGGCGGCGACATCGCTTGCCTCCCCGGCTCGAGCGAGGACTGCCCCACCGGCAAGAAGTGCAGCGTCCCCGTGATGAACGGCGATGCCGCGGCGCCGTACTACACCTGCCAGCCTTAGGTCCCGCGGCTAGAACGCTCCCTTTACCCCGATGCTGCCCGGGCCGATGACGGCCTCGGCTCGTGGATGCGGCGAGGGAGCCAGCCACCAGAGGAGCCCGCCGCCGAGAACGGCGCTCGCGCCGACCACCAGGAGGGCGGTCGCCACGTCGGCCTGGTCCCGAGCGCTGTTTCGCACGTCGAACCCGTTCTGGTTGCAGCCTCGTGACGTGCACTCGCCGGCCACGCCGTCGTACCGGGCCTTCGCATCGAGGGCGAGCACACCTCCGATCCCGAGCCCGACGGCACCGGCTCCGGCCACGGCGACGCCGATCCATCGCGCAGAGCCCAGCGTCGAAGTACTCGCGGAACGCTCCGCCGGCGGCGCGGGAGGTACGACGGGCGCTCGAACGGGGATCCGCGGCGGCACGGGGACGGGAGGCGGCGGAGTGGGTGGACGGCAAGCGGCGGCGGCATCGTGGAGATCGATGGTCCGCTCCTCGCCCTCGGAGAGCGACAGGTTCACGGTGGTGCACGGTCGGTCGTCCACGCGGACGAGCAGGACGTGCGCTCCGGGGTCGACTCCCTGCCATGCCGTCGCATCCGTGGGAGCCACCGGGTGCCCGTCGAGCACGACGTCCACGCCGACGGGACGCCCTGCAAAGGCGATCTTGGGGATGCGCATGTCGAGCTGGGCGCCGAGGCTCGCCCCCTGCTGTCGGGCGTCCCGACCTTTGTCCGACTCGCGGGGGCTCACCGGCATCAAGGGAATGGAGCGAAGGACGTCACGGGCCTCGACGAGGCGGCCGACCTCGACGAGGAGCTCGCCGGTCTCGAGGGCGGTCACGGGCGTGGGGGCCGTGCGGTAGGCGTCGAGGGCCTTGGCGAGAGCCTCGCGAACGCGGCCTTGCTTGTGAAGCTCGCGGGCCTCGCGGTAGAGCGCGCGGGCGGCCTCCACTTGCTCCTCGGTTGGCGGGGCGGTCTGGGCCTGGGCGCGCGCGGAGAGGGGAAGCAGGGGCGCGAGGAGCGTGAGCCACACGGTGATGAGGCGGGCGTTACTCGATGCGGTCATCGTCCTGTGGCGAGGTTCGCACGGGGGGCTTGGTGGGACGAAGAGGGGCTTTGAGAGAGGGGCGGCGGGGGGGTTGGGTCGGGATCGGGGTCGGGGTCGGGGTCGGGGTCGAGGTCGGGGTCGAGGTCGAGGTCGGGGTCGGGGTCGGGGTCGGGGTCGAGGTCGAGGTCGAGGTCGAGGTGGAGGTCGGGGTCGCGCTGAGGGGCGCGGGCGCGGGTGAGGGCGCGGGCGCGGGTGAGGACGCGGGCGCGGGAGGGGGCGCCGACGAGTGGCGGAGCGCGGCGGTGATTCCCACCACGGCCAGGACGGCGACGACGCCGGCGGCCACCAGGGGGCGTCGGTCGCGGCGGGGGCCCGCTGGACGCGTGGCTGCCGCCAGGGCGTCAGCGAGGGCTCGCGCGCTCGCGGGCCGGCCGGAGGGGTCCTTCGCCAGACACGCGTGCACCACATCCGCGAGCGGGGCGGGCAACTCGGGGCGAAGCTCGGTGAGCCTTCTCGGGTCCTGGTGCTCGATCTGGTTCAGGACCGCGAGCACGGTCTGCCCGTCGAACGGCGGGGTGCCCGCCAGGAGCTCGTAGAGCGTCACGCCCAGCGCCCACACGTCGGCCCGCGCGTCGACGCCCTTGGACGCACGCACCTGCTCGGGCGCCATGTACCGCGGCGTTCCCACCACGACCTCGCTCAGCGTGAGCGAGCTGTCCGCGCGCGCGACGGGCTGCTGGAACGCCGCCACGCCGAAGTCGAGGAGCTTGATCCGCTCCTTGCCGTCCGCGTCGCGCGCCAGGAACAGGTTCGACGGCTTCACGTCGCGGTGCACGATCGCCTCATCGTGCATCTCGCTTAGCGGCTTCGCGGCCTGGAGCACGAAGTCCACGGCCTCCGCGACAGGGAGCGGGCCGGCGCGGCGCACTCGCTCGGCGAGCGTCTCGCCCTGAAGGAGCTCCATCACGATGTACGTCGGGCCCTCGGCGGGGGCGACGATGTCGTAGATGCGGACGACGTGGTCGCTCTTCAAGCGCGCGGCGACGCGGGCCTCGCGCATGAAGCGCTTGCGACGGATGTCGGCGGTCTCCGGGATGCCGGGCCGCAGGACCTTCACCGCCACGCGCGTCGCGAGGCCGAGGTGCATCGCCTCGTAGACGTCGCCCGCGGCGCCGGACGCGAGCGCCTTCTCAATCTGGAACTTGCCGTCCAGCACCGCTCCGACGAGGTCCGCCGACATCCTCTCGCTGAACTCTAGCTCGACCCCGGCACCCGGTGTCGAGGACGCCAAGCGACGCGGCTCTGTCGCGACGGGTCATTCGGCGCGGACCGCCGTCATGCCCCGGCTCTTCTTCGGATGGGCCATGAGAAACGCGTAGAGCACCTGCGGCCACGTGGCCGTCAGCTCGGGGTTGTGCGTTCCGCCCTGGGTCATCCAGAGGCCGACGTCGGAGGCAGGGCCGCTGCACTGCTGCACGACCGTGCCGCCGCTCGTCTCGGCGTCGATGGGGCCGGGATCGGCACCGGGCTGCGTCGGCCCCGTGCAACCCGCGAGCTTCGTCCAGGTGGCGACCGTCTGCGCCACCGAGGGATAGATGCGGTCGGGGTACCCGTCGACGCTGTCGCCCCCCGCCGGGTCGATGACGGTGTCGTCCGTCCCGTGGACCTCGAGGACGGTGACCGGAGACGTCGGCCGGCATCGCGAGGCGTCGAACCAGGTCGCCCCCTCGAGGCTCACGACGGCGGCGAAGCGCGGCGACAGATCGCACGCGAGCCTGTGCGACATGAACGCCCCGTTCGAATGACCGACCGCGAAGACGCGCGCCGGATCGATCGCGTACCCCGCCTCCACCTGATCGAGCAGCGCGGCGATGAAGGCGACGTCGTCGACGCCGGTGCCGTAGAAGTCGCAGCAGGCGTCCGTCGCGCTGAAGAAGGCGTGGCCCACTTCGTCCGTCGTGCCTTGGGGGTACGCGACGAAGAACCCCTGCGCGTCGGCGAGCGGGTCCAGGCCGAAATAGGACTCGATCACCTCGGGGCTGGAGCTGTAGGCGTGCAGCGCCACGACGAGCGGCAGCGGGCGCGAGCCGTCGTATCCGTCCGGGACCTTCAGGTTGTACGTCCGCCCCATCACGGTCGCGCTGAGGACAGGACCCGGCGGATCGGCCGAGCTCGTGTTGGAGCTCTTCGAACCGCTGCACGAGAGCAGCGAGCCGATGAGAAAAACCGACGGAGCCCAGCGTCTCGGCACAGGTAGGCTTCGGAGCAAGACCCGAGCCGCGCGGCTCTCCTCGTCCGTCGAGACCGCCTGCGCGTCACCAGGAGAAAAGGACGGCTGTGAGGGTCTGCGTCGCCGCCCAGCAGACCAGTGTGTAGAAGAGGCCCACGACTCCGCGAGGCGCGCGCCGTCTCTTGCGCCGACGCCACTCCTGGAGGCACAGCGTCGCCGCGAGGACGGCGAACTCCACGGCCGCGAACCCGAAGATCGGGCCGACGCGGGTCTCCAGCCAGGGGAGCGAGTAGACGTAACGAACCAGGAAATGGACCGCGACGTTGCCGACGAGCATCGTCGCCGCCGTGGCAAGGACGATCACCACGTAGCGGTTCGCGCGGCGAAGGGCGATCAGCACCGGGGCGTAGAAGAAGGCCACCTGCATGTCCTTCTGATGAACCTGGAAGCGGCTCCACATGTCGACGAAGTCGGTGGCGAGCAGGGGCGCACGCATCGGAGCGCGCTCATCGACGAAGCCGTGAAGGAGCGCCAGGCCGTAGGCCACGTGGGCGACGCGCGCGACGCCCAGCACGAGCACGACGTAGGCCACGAGCCGCACCCCCAGCCACCCTTGCCCCGAGCCGATCTCCTGGCGAAAAGCCCAGAGGCCGACCTGGGCGAGCAGCCCGGTCCCGATGTGCCCGAGGCCGCGACGCGCGCGTTCTCGATCGAGGGCGGGCGTGAAGCTCCGGGCGAAGCTCTCCGGGAACGGAATGAGGGTCACGTAGGGCGGAAAGACGACGAGCGCCGGGTTCGTGAAATAGAGCGCGTAGTCGCCGAAGCGCCCGCGAGGCCATCCGCGCTGCCACTTGTCCCAGGCGACCATCATGAGCCTCATGGCAAAGAGCGCCGTGAAGAGGAAGGCCTGTCGTGGCACGAGCCGGCCGCCGAGGAGGCCGGTCGCGAGAAGCAAGGCCGCGACCACCGGAAGCCTCGCGACCGAGGGGAGCGGCAGCTCGAGCACGAAGAACCACGCGACGAGCGCGAGCGCGAAGACGCCGCCGGCCGCGCCGTACGCCGCGAGGCACGCGCAGCCTTCGGCCATGACGACGGCCCTCGCGTGCCGCCGTGGAACCACCTGCAGAAGCATGATTCCGGCGAGCATCAGGAGGAGTTGCACGTCGAAGGCCGGCATCGAGACGCCGCTGTCGATCCCGAAGACGCTCGTCGGGAACGGCGTCTTCTCGCGAAGAACCGACAGGCACCCGAACGCAGCGAGCAATCCCAGGCAGGTCGCGAGGGTGCGGGCGCGCGTCATTCGCCCAGCGAGAGCACGCGTCGAACCGCCCCCGGCCAGTCCTCCACGCGCGGTCCGTGCTGCGCGAAGAGCGCCCAGGCGACCCGCTCGAGCCCGAATCCGACGCACGCGGTGTGGGCGAACCCTCCGCCGTCCACGATGCCGAAGCTGCGCCCGAAGTAGTCACGATGCAGGTTGTACGAGGCAGCCGCGAGCGAGCGGCCCGGCGCGTAGGGCAGCGACAGGCGCAGCTCGTACTTCGTGTGGCTCACGCGCTGGAAGTAGCGCTGCGCGACGAAGTTCTGAGCGAAGAACGGGTCGTTCGCCGTCTCGATCCAGGCGTCCAGATGCAGGGAGTCGATGAGCTTCGCCGTCTCCTCGACCCACGCGCGACGCCCCTCCTCGACCCATTTCTCCGCTCCCACGAAGATGACCTCGCGCATCCCGAAGTCCCAGAGCCGCTCGAGCGTCGCGAAGTTGCGCGACTCCCAGCGGAAGCAGCGGCCGCGCGCCGTGAGGACGAGGGGCTCGGCGAGCGGCCTGTCGCGGAGCTCGACGTACGCGTGAAAGCATACGGCGGGCGAGAGGATGTGGCTCGGCTCGGCGAGGAGGCCGGCGCGCGCCTCGGGACGTTGCGCGACGCCGACGACGGCGTCGAGGTCGTCGCGGACCCGGAGAGCGAAGGTCGCGTGATGGGGGAACGACGCGAAGTAGTGCGCCCGATCGAGGGCCTCGGTCGCAATGAGGGTCGGGTACTGGCGCAGCCGGGCGCCATAGGTGCCCCGCGCGACGGCGAGAAGGAGGCGATCGAACGCCTCGACGACCTCGACCGCCTCTCCGGCGAGCGTCGCCAGCCCGGGGCCTTCGAGCGAGACGATCCCGGCGGCGGCCAGCTCGTCCCAGACCGCAGCGGTGCGCAGGGGCGTCAGGCGGTGCTCGTGAACCACCACGCGCGGAGCCTCGCGATGACGCGCCGTCATCGTGTCCACGAGCTCCGCGACGCGCGCGGCGGCGACCTCGGCCACCGCGTCGTCCGCGAGGTCGATGGTGACGCTCGTCCCGTCCGCGGCGATGGCGTGGGCGAGGATGCCGCTCGCGGCGTGGGCGAGGCGCTCGTGCACGTCCGTACGGAGATCGGCCGGAACCGGCCGCGCGAGCCCTACCGCGACGCGCGTCACGCGCCGTCTCGCTCCCGGATGCGCTCGCCGACGACGGCCGCGATCGAAGCGATGGTGCGCATCTTCTCCGGGACCACGTCGACCGGGCGCATCACGATCCGGTACGTGTCTTCGATGAAGACGACGACGTCGAGGAGCTGCGCCGAGACGAGGAGCCCGCTCTCGGCGAGGCGACTGTCGGCGGTGACGTCGCCCGGGAGACCCAGCTCGTCCACCAGGAACTTCCGCAGTGTCTGTTCGACCGATGGGGCCATCTCCGTCACCCCTCGATCACCTTCACCAGCGCGTCGTGGATCTCCGCGTACCGCGGGCCTGGGACCACCTTCGTCCCCGCGAGCTCGTTCACGTAGAACACGTCGGCGACGCGCGTCCCCTCCGTGTTGATCTTCGACAGCGCAATGGACAGGCCGAGCTCGTGGAGCGCCCGCGCCAGCCGGTAGAGCAGACCTGGGCGATCCTTGGCGAACACCTCGACCACCGTGTGGCGCGGCGACGCGCGGTCGTCGACGAGCACCTCGGTCGGCACCGCCGGGCTCGGGCGCTCGCGCCAGGGTGACGTCGAGCCCACGCGGGACTGGAGCAAGTCCGCCGGATCGACGCGCGCCGAGCACAGGTCGTCGAGATCGCGGGCGAGGCGCGGGAGGGCGGCCTCGACGCCCTCGGTCCCTCCGTCGCGGTCACGGACCCAGAAGAGGTCCACCGCCTCGACCCGCTCGCCGCAGACGCGCGAGTAGACCTGCGCCGCGAGGACCTCGAGGCGGTTGGCCGTGATGGCCGCCGCGATGCTGGCCAGAAGGCCGGGCCGATCGTCGGCCACCACGCACAGCTCCGCTGCCTCGGGATGCCGTCCGGGCACCCGCGCCACGTACGCCGACCGCGCGCCGCGCGCGGCCACGATGTGAGCGTGCTGCACGATCGACGTGGCGGCGTTCGCCAGCAGGTACCGCTCCGGCATCGACGCGAGGAAGGACTCCACCGCCTCGGCACGCGCCTCGACCCCCGCGCCCTGGAGCACGGCCGCACGGACGCGCGCGAGTCGCTCTGCATCCGCCCGCGGGGGCTTGCCCGCGAGGTGGTCCTCGGCGGCGAAGTAGAGCTCGTCGAGCATCCGCGCCTTCCACGACGTCATCGCCGTGGGCGACGTCGTCGACAGGTCCGCCACCGTGAGAAGGTAGAGGTTGCGCAGGCCCTCGCGTCCCCGGAGACCCGAGGAGAACTCCTCGATGGTCGCGGGATCGTCGAGGTCCCGCCGCGTGGCCACGTGGTACATGAGGAGGTGATCGAGGACGAGCTGGCGGGCTTCGTCGACGTCCTCCGGCGGCAAGCCGAGGCGCGGCAGGATGTGGTCGCACAGCTCGGCGCCCGTCTTCGAGTGGTTCTTGCGCGAGCCGCTCGCGTCGGGCCAGCCCTTGCCCACGTCGTGGAGCAGCGTCGCGAGGAAGAGAGGGCGCGGGCGCGCGATCTCGGCGGCGAGACGCGACGCCAGCGGGAACTCGTGCGCGAGCTCGCCCCGCGCGAGCTGCCGCAGCCGGTCGACGGCCGCGACCGAGTGAACGTCCACCGTGTACACATGGTAGACGTCGTGGTGCACGCGCCCCGTCACGGGCAGAAACTCGGGCACCATCGCCAGCAGCAGCCCCACGTCGTGGAGCTCTCCAACCATCGACCCCCGCCGCGTCTCGGTCTCCGGCACGGTCGACACGAGCTCCACGAACAGCGCGGCCGCCTCGGCCTCCCCGCGCAGCCGCTCGCACCACGCGGGGTCCGCCGCGGCTCGGGCGATGGCGTCGCGCGCGAACGGCAAGAGCGGCGCCCCGTGGCGGACGCACGCGGCGTAGGCCCGCATCGCCAGCGCCGGGTCGGCCAGGAGCTCGGCGCTCCCGGCGACGGTGACGCTCCCGTCGAAGAGATGCACGCCGCCGCCGAGATCCGCCGCGACCCCCTTGGCCCTCCGACGCGGCGGCTTGAAGCGCTCGAAGAGGCTCTCCCGCGAGCGGGTCGCGACGCGGGCGTGGAGGTAGTAGTCCTGCATGAGCCGCTCGGCCGCGCGCGCCCGGTCGTCGCCGTAGCCCATGGCCACGGCGAGGGCCTCCTGCTCCTCGAAGCCGAGCCGGTCGGCCTTGCGAGCCGCGCGCGCGTGGAGGCGGTTGCGCACGCGCCACAGGAACTCCTCGGCCGCGGCCATCTCGTGGGCCTCGCGCGCGACGACCGCGCCGACCCGCACGAGCTCCCCCCAGATGCCGAGCCGCGCGTCGGCCTCGGGCTCGCCACCGACGCGATAGCGCGCGCGCGCCGCCCAGCGGATGCCGTCGATGTCGCGAAGGGCGCCCGCGCCGCTCTTCACGTCGGGCTCGAGCAGGTAGAGCGAGCCGCCGAAGCGGGCGTGCCGCGCCGTGGCCTCCGCCTCGAGGCGCTCGATGAAGCCGCGCAGATCCTCGGCCGAGAAGAGGCCCTCGTTCGCACGGCCGACCAGATCGCGCAGGAGTGCCTCGTCGCCGGCGAGGAAGCGGAGATCGAGGAGCGCCGTGGCCGTCGGCAGGTCCTTCTGCGCGAGCGAGACGGCGTCCGGCGCGCCGAGGATCTGGTGACCGACGGCGAGCGAGATGTCCCACAGCGGATAGAGCAGCGCCTCGGCGAAGGCGTGGGCAGGCTTGCTGGCGAGGACGCTGGGCGCGACGACGAGCACGACGTCCGCGTCGCTGCGGAGAGCGACGGCGCCTCGTCCGAAGCTCCCGACGGCCGCGAGCGCGACCCCGGACGCAGGAAGCCGTGCGGTCCGGGCGGCGACCTCGAAGCGCGCACGGAGGAAGCCATCGAGGAAGCGGGCGTTGGCGCGGCCGAGCGCGGTCCCGTCCTCGCCGGCGCCGAGCCGCTCGAGCAGGGAAGCCCGGTGCCTATCGAGGGTCTCGCGCAGGGCGGAGACATCGGACGCGACCGAGCTCGGGGCGGTGGAGGCGTGGGGCATGGGGGTGCTGCGAGCGCAGGCCGGCATCTTAGTCTGTGCTACTCGGCAGCGTCATGCCTCTCGTCCGCGCCCGCTGCCGCGCGTGCACGCTCCCGCTGGGCGATCCTCCGCCGACGCCGCTCGGGGTGCGCTGCAACCGCTGCGGGCTCGCCGCGACCGTCCAGGTGGCGGGCGACGGGCAGCCGATCGACTTCGATCCGGCGTTCACGCCGAGCCGGCTGATGGCCTGGCTGGCCTCGGCGCGCGTGGCGATGGCGTCGGGTCAGCCGGGGGTGGCGCTCGGAGCGTGTCCAGGGTGCGCCTCGCCCCTCGTCGTGTCCTCGCGCGAGCCTGTGTCCCTCCCCTGCCCTCACTGCGGAGAAGCCGCGGCGGGGCCGGGGGCGGACGTCCTCGTGGACCAGTGGACGGAGCCGTGGACGCAGGTGGAAGGCGGCGGCTTGCAGCTCGAGTACCGGCTCGCCGTCGTCGAGGCCAAGACGGGCCTCAGCGCGGGATGCGCGGTGTGCGGTGGGCCGACGCCGGCGGGGGAACCGACGTCGACCTGCCCGCGGTGCGGCTCGGTGACGTGGATCGAGCGCAACGGCGAGCGGACGCAGCTCGGAGTGCGCATCGACGGCGTGAGGGACGAGCGGCCCTTCAAGGTGCTCGTGTCCATCGTCCAGGGGGAGTCGCTCCTGCGGGCCGACTCGATGCGCGGGACGACGGGCCGGTCCGGCAGCTCGATGCTGAGCGCGACCGGGATCGGCTGTGCGACCGCGATCGCCGTGGTGGTGCTGCTCGTGCTGGGCGTGTGGCTCGCCGCGCACTTTGCGCACTGCTGACGCCCGTCCGCCGCCCGACCGGCCCCAAGCTCCCGCGAGCGCCGCGTGTCCCATCCGCAAGAAGGAGACGCCCCCCATGCGCATCATCGCGTGCGGCGCCCTGCTCGCGTGCGCTCTCGTCGCGCTCGCGTCGCCGGCGCTCGCTCAGGACTCGACGTTCGTGGAGAAGAGAAGCGCGGACGGCCAGGACGTCCGCTTCAAGGACGACCCGGTGAGCGCCCTCGCCGGCAACCCGATCGGAGCGCAGCTCTCGGGCTTTCACCCGCCCCGGCGCTTCGATCTCCTGCGCCCTCGCTTCACGTTCGTGCCCGAGATGCTGAAGAGCGTCGAGCACCTCTGAGGGATCCGCGCGGCGGGCTGGCGGGCTCGTGCTGTAGAATCGGCGTCTCTTGCCGGAGAAGCCGATGACGAACCCGTTCCTCGCCGAGCCCCAGTCCGTTCCGGTGCGCGTGATCGAAGCCATCCCCGTGGGTGGCACCTCGCGCCTCACGAAGGAGGAGATCGCCCAGGAGCTGATCCCGTCGCCCCCTCACCTCGTGCTCGGGCGCGAGCTCGCCCGCGGCGGCATGGGGCACGTGCACCCGGCGACCGATCGCAACCTCCTCCGTCACGTCGCGCTGAAACGGCTCGACAAGAGCCTCGCGGGCAAGAGCTTCTACAGCGACGCCTTCATCGCCGAGGCGCAGATCAACGGCCAGCTCGAGCACCCGAACATCGTGCCCGTCCACGAGCTGGCGATCGATCCGAACGGCATCCCCTACTTCACGATGAAGCTCGTGCAGGGCCAGTCGTTCGACCGGTGGCTGCGCAAGCGCCCCCTCGGCACCGTCGAGCGCATCGCCGGCGGCATCGAGATCCTCCTCAAGGTGTGCGACGGCCTGGCTTACGCCCATCACCGGGGCGTCGTGCATCGCGACCTCAAGCCGGCCAACATCATGGTCGGCGATTTCGGCCAGGTGTACCTGATGGACTGGGGGCTCGCGAAGCTCGTGCGGTCCCAGCCGGCGTCCGGGGCGGACGCGCTCATGAACGCCCCCGGCCCCATCGGCACGCCCGACTACATGGCGCCCGAGCAGGCCCGCGGCAACCCGGAGGACGTCGACCAGCGCTCGGACGTCTTCGGGCTCGGCGCTCTGCTCTTCGAGATCCTCTGCGGTCACGGGCCCTACGGCGCGGCCGACGATCCCGCGCAGCTCCTCCTCGATCGCGCCGCCGCCGGCCAGGTGCTCGGCATCGACGCCGCGTGCGAGCGGGTGGGCGTCGCCAAGCGCATCCGTCTCGTCGCCGAGCGGGCCACGCGGGCCAATCCCGACGAACGCTACCCGAGCATCACCGAGATGCAGGACGCGATGCGCGCCTTCCTCCACGGAGGCCTCCACCTGCCGCGGAAGACCTTCGCCCCCGGAGAAATCATCGTCCGCGAGGGCGACAAGGGCGACGAGGCGTACATGATCGTCGCCGGGCGCTGCCGGGCGTACCGCACCGTCCACGGCGCCGAGGAGACCCTCGGCACGATGGAGCCGGGAGACGCGTTCGGCGAGATGGCGCTCATCCTGTTCGAGCCGCGCGCGGCCAGCGTCGTCGCGATCGACGACGTCACGGTCACCGTCCTCGACCAGGCCACCATGAACGAAGGCCTGGGCCTCTCGGGCTGGACCGGCGCCCTCGTCCGCGCTCTCGCCCAGCGCTTCAGCGACCTCGAACAGATGGTGAGGACCGCCGGGCTGCGCTCTCGGGGTACGGCCACGTAGCCGACGCGGGGTCGCGCTCGTCAGGAGGGCGTGCGCATTTCGGTGGGCAGCTCCAGCGCGAAGATGCAGCCCTTGCCGGGAAGATTCTGCACGCGAATCGCGCCCCCGTGAGCGTCGGCCGCCTGCTTGGCGATGGCGAGGCCCAGACCGAAGCCGCTTCGATCGGCGCCGAGTTGGACGAACGGCGCGAAGGCCTTCTCCACCGCGCCAGGAGGTAGACCTCCGCAACGGTCTTCGACCTCGATGGTCACGCGGTCGTCGTCGAGGTGCGCTCGGATTTGCACGCGTCCACCCTCATGGGTGAACTTCACCGCGTTGCGCACCAGGTTCGTCAACGCGGAACGCACGAGGCGAGGATCGACGCGCAGCTCGGCGTCCGCTTCCACGTGGACGGTGAGCTCGACGCCCTTCTCCTCGGCGTTTGCCGCCGCCGCCACCTCCGCGTCTTCGAGCAGAGACCGGAGCATCACGCGGTCGCGGCGCAGCGTGATCCCGGAGCCGATCTGCGCCAGGCGCAGCGATCCGTCGATGAGCTCGTGCATGCGGGTCAGGCCCCGTTCGAGGACCTGAAAGTGGCGATCGTCGGCGGGCACCTTGCCCTTTCGTTTCAACAAGCTGAGGGCCGCGAGCGAGGAGCCCAGCGGATTTCTCAGCTCGTGAGCGACGAACGCGAAGTGCTCGCTCGCTTGCCGATGCTGCTCCGCTTCGCGCTGGCGCTGGTACTCGGAGACCGCCCCCGCGATGCCCGTGATGACACAGTCGGAGAGGACGTCGCGCTCGCGGTCCCGGATCGTGATCCGCTCCTCGTCCGCGGTTTCGACGATGCAATCTCGCAGCGCCCCGTACTCGCGCACGACCGAATCGACGTTGAACCCGAGGCCGAGCCGTTGCACCCCGTGCTCGGCCGCCGTCGGACTTCTGTCCGGGCTCGAACGCAACCGGAGGGCCTCCGCGACCTCGTCGAGGAACGTCGGAAGGTGATCGACGAGCTCGAGACGAGGCATGGCCTCGGGATGAAGCGTCCCTCTCACTCTCTGTGTCCACCGGCGGATGATCTGTTCGCGACGAGCGCTGAGAAGCTCGGACAACTCCATGGGCTGAAAGCGTGCTCCACCCCCAAAAGGGAGCAAGCCGGAGCATGGCGGAATGTCGGCCCGGCTGTGGTGGGACTTCGTCCGCCCACATGCTGAGGTGATGAGGACGAGCTCGAAGTGCCCGAAGGCCCCCTTCCGGTGAGCGCGGGGAGCGCCGGGGTGCGAACGGAGGGACTTGAACCCTCACGAGAGTGACCTCGCCAGAACCTGAATCTGGTGCGTCTGCCAATTCCGCCACGTTCGCGTGGAAGGGCGCAGATGTATTCGGCACCACGGGCCTCGTCAAGGACGCCGTGGGCGCCGTCGGGCGGTGCGATGGCCGCTGGCCGCGAGAAGGGAAGCTTCTACACCGATGGGGGCGCGCCGGGCTCGGCGCAGGGGAACCGGTTCGGCTCAAGGTCGTGTCCCTCGAGGCTCCCATGTCGCCCGGCATCCCGTTGATGGCGCCTCTCGAGCAGAAGCTTCGTTGTGGCTGGGCCTCCACGGCGCCCGACGGGCCAGCCCAGGGCCTCGGCTTTGCTCAGGGCGGCGCCTCGTTCGCGCCATCGTGCGCTCGATGAGCCTCCCGAGGCGCCACGTGGCCAAGAATGGACTCTCCATTGCCTCTACTCGGCCACCGATCTGCGCCACATGACGCTCGACGGGCGAAACTTGGCTCGTGGTGAGCGGATCGCGTCATCTTCTTGCGCCAACGTGACCCTCGCTCGACGAATCTCGGCGACGGAGTGGGACGACTATGGCGCCGCGCGAGCCTGCCGCGTCTCCTCGTTCGAAGAGCGTGGCGTCGCATGAGCGAGGCATGTCGCTTCTTTCCCTGCTGAGGGCGCCATCGGGCACAATGGCTGCGATGCCGCCCACTACCGGAAGCCTCTTGATTCGCGCCCAGCGCGCTCTCAATACGACCCAGCGTGGGCTCGGCGACATGCTCGGGGCGTCACGACGAACGGTGCAGCGATGGGGGGATCACGGGCTGCCCGGCTACCACCTCCCGACGCTCGCGGCGCTTCTCTATCCACATGATCCCGCGCTCGCCGCCGAGGCTGCGGCGTACGGGGGGACGACGGTCGAGGCGCTCGGGCTGGTTCCTCCGCCTCCGCCGCCTCCGTCCCCTCCTGCGCCTCCACCTCCGCCGCCTCCTCCGCCCCCACCGCCTCCGGACGGGGTGGTGGACGCTGTCGTGTGCGCGGCGTCCGATGCGATGGACATGATGCCTCGCGATGTCCGCGCCGGGCTTCTTGCGGCGTTTGCGAGGGCAAAGGAGATCGGCGTCTCGGTGGAGCTGGTCGAGAAGGCCCTGAGGGCGCAGCTCGCGCCCACGAAGGCCCAAGAGCCGGCGCTGCCGTCGACGACGGGCAAGCGCCGAGCGACGACGTGATGAACGGGAAGCCGAAGGGGAAGCCGGCGACTCGCCTCGTGGCGGGTCTGGTCTTCTGCGCCGCGGGACTCCTCGGCTGCGCGCGTCCCTCTCCCGGCTCCGCTCCCGAAGCCTCCACCCGCGTTGAAGCGGCGGCCCCGTCCTCCCGGCCGCTTGCAGCCTCGGCAGCATCCGGAGTCCCCACGGCCCCGACGGTCCCCGCGTCCCCCTCGACGGCGGAGGTCGCGCGGCGGCTGAGCGCCCATTACGCGAGATACACGGACGGCTCGACGTTCGACTTCTTCCGCGACGATTGGGCTCCGCGCGTCGAGCGATACCTGAAGCTCACCCACGTGGGCGTGGACGACCTCATCAAGCAGGCGCGCGCCTTCTACGCCGACAAGCGACGCGTCGCCCTCCACGTGGAAGAGAAGTCCGTCGTCGTCCGGGCCGAGGGGGACCGCTGGGTGGCGGCGTTCCTCCTCACGATGGCGTGGAGCCGTACGCCGCCGGCGGCCGCGCGCGACTGCGGTCACCCGGACGACAACATGCGCTTGCTCCCCTCGTCGACCATCGACCGCCGCGTCTCCGTCCACGCGGAGATGGCGCTGGATGGCGCCGGGCGCTTCGTCGCCTACGACGAGCACGGCGTCGTCATCCCTCACCTGCGCGTCGCGAAGGACGCCGGCTCGCTCATCGCGTTCGCCGCGATGCCCACGACCCCGGCCCGGGCGCTCGTCGCCGACGACGCGGGCGCGCTCGTCGCCCCCGGGACCGTCGTGGACGATCTCGGCGAGACGTTCACGTGCGGCACGCCGGGCGAGATCGACACCGTGCGCAAGGTTCGAACCGGCGGGCGCGACGTCTGGCTGCTCGACCACTGGGCCTTCGACACGGGCCGCAGCTTCGTCGGTGCGGACTCGCTCGAGCCCGCGCCCTGAAGCTCGGCACGAGGACCGTCGACGCGCGGACGCAGGCTCGGTATAGCCTTGCCTCGCTCCGACCATGACCGAGGCCCTCGTCTTTCGCCGTGTTCGTGCCATCGACCCGGCCGGCGCGCTCGATGCCGAGGTGGACGTCGTGGTCGAGGCAGGCCGCATCACACGGATCGGGCGGGACGCGGCCAAGGATCTGGTCGCGGGCGAGCGCGTCCGCGTGGTCGAGCTGGCGGGGGGATGGCTGCTTCCCGGGCTCGTCGATCTCCACGCGCACCTCCGGGAGCCGGGCTACGAGGGCAAGGAAGACGTGAGGAGCGGGCTGCGGGCGGCCGCGGCGGGCGGCTTCGTCGACGTCTGCTGCATGGCGAACACGCGGCCGGTGAACGACTCGCGGGTCGTCACCGAGATGCTCGTCTCGCGGGCGCGGGAGCTCGGGACGGTGCGCCTCCATCCCATCGCGGCCATCACGATGGGGCAGAAGGGCGAGCAGCTCACCGAGATGGCCGACCTGAAGGACGCGGGCGCCGTCGCGGTGAGCGACGACGGGCGCTGCGTGACGAACAGCCAGGTCATGCGCCGGGCGCTCGAGTACGCGACGACGTTCGACCTGCCGCTCATCCAGCACGCCGAGGACCACACGCTCACCGAGGGGGCGCAGATGCACGAGGGCGCCGTCTCCACGCGGCTCGGCCTTCGCGGCTGGCCTCGCGTCGCGGAGGACGTCATCGTCGCGCGCGACGTCCTGCTCGCCGAGTACGTCGGGGCCCGCTACCACGTGGCGCACGTGTCGACGATGGGCGCGGTGCGGCTCGTGCGCGAGGCGAAGGCTCGGGGAGCGAGCGTCACGGCGGAGGTGACGCCGCATCACCTGCTGCTGACGGACCAGGCGCTCCTCGGCTACGACACGGCGTGCAAGGTGAACCCTCCCCTCCGCGAGCCCGAAGATGTGGAGGCGCTGCGGCGGGCGCTCGCCGACGGGACCATCGACTGCGTGGCCACGGACCACGCGCCCCACGGGATCCTCGACAAGCACGTCGAGATGGCCGAGGCGGCGCCGGGGATGATCGGGCTCGAGCTGTGCGTGCCGCTCCTGCTCGGGCTCGTCCGCGAAGGGGTCCTGCCGCTCGGGCGCCTCGTCGACGCGCTCACCTCCGCCCCGGCGCGCGTCGTGGGTCTCCCGGCGCCCCGGCTGAAGGACGGCGCGCGCGCGGATCTGGTCCTCGTCGATCCGGCCGCTCGCTGGACGGTGGACCCGGCGCGCCTGCAGACGAAGAGCCGGAACACGCCCTTCGCGGGGCGGGAGGTCACGGGGCGCGTGGCGATGACGGTGTGCGAGGGCCGGGTGGTCCATGAGTGATGCGACGAAGCATGAGCGGGCCTGGCTGGTCCTCGCCGACGGCACCGTCTTCGAGGGCCGCCCCTTCGGCGCGCGCGGGGCGACGACCGGCGAGGCGGTCTTCACGACGGCGATGACCGGGTACCAGGAGGTGCTGACGGACCCGTCGTACGCAGGCCAGCTCGTGACCATGACGGCGCCCGAGATGGGCAACGTGGGCGTGAACCGCGCGGACACCGAGGCCGTGGGGGACGCGCCGCGGGTGGCGGGCTTCGTCGTGCGCGGTCTCAGCCCGGTCGCGTCGAGCTGGCGGGCGGAGGAGTCGCTCGATGCGTACCTCGCGCGCCACGGCATCGTCGGGATCACGGAGGTCGACACGCGCAAGCTGACGCGGCACCTGCGCGACGTGGGCTCGCAGAACGGGGCCATCGGCACCGAGGGGCCCGAGGCGCTCCTTCGACGTGCCCGCGAGGCGCCCGACATGAACGGGCTCGACCTCGTCCGGGGCGTCACCCCGGCCGAGAAGTACGCCTGGACCGAGGGGCGCGCCGAGTGGGCGACGGACACGCCCCGCGCGCCGAAGCACCACGTCGTCGTCTACGACTTCGGCATCAAGCGCAACATCCTGCGCTGCCTCGTCGACTCCGGCTGTCGCTTGACGGTGGTCCCGGCGTCCACGACCGCGGCCGAGGCGCTGGCCTTCCGTCCCGACGGGGTCTTTCTCTCGAACGGGCCGGGCGATCCCGCGGCGGTCACCTACGCGGTCGACGCCATCCAGGGCCTCGTCGGCAAGCAGCCGGTCTTCGGCATCTGCCTCGGCCATCAGCTCCTCGCGCTCGCGCTGGGCGCGAAGACCTACAAGCTCAAGTTCGGCCACCGGGGGGTGAACCAGCCCGTCAAGGATCTGGCGACCGGCCGGATCGAGATCACGACGCAGAACCACGGCTTCTGCGTCGATCTCGCGACCCTTCCCCCCGGCGCGGCCTCGACGCACGTCCACCTCAACGATGGAACCTCGGAGGGGCTCTCGGTGCCGTCGGTCGGCGCGTTCAGCGTGCAGTACCACCCGGAGGCCGCCGCGGGGCCGCACGACGCCCTCTACATGTTCGAGCGCTTCGTGCGAGCCATGGACGCAGGTGCTAGGTAGGGGTCCGCGCTCACCGCTCCCTGACGGTCGCGGTTCTGATTGCGGCAGCCGGTTGACCCGAATCACATGCGTACCATTCACTTCGTCAGCCTCGGCTGCGT
Source organism: Polyangiaceae bacterium (assembly GCA_036501935.1). GTDB lineage: Bacteria > Myxococcota_A > Polyangia > Polyangiales > Polyangiaceae > Palsa-1150. Next base: position 120,541 of record DASXZL010000044.1, read on the forward strand.
CAAGAACCGCGTCGACACGGAGGTGATGCTCGGCGTCGCCACGGGCGGCGGGTGGCGCATCGTCGACGAGGCGGACCAGGCGGAGGTCATCGTCGTCAATACGTGCGGCTTCATCGGCGAGGCGAAGAAGGAGAGCATCGATACGATCTTCGAGCTCGCCGAGTACAAGAAGCTCGGCACCTGCAAGAAGCTCGTCGTCTCGGGGTGCCTCTCGCAGAGGTACCCGGGGCAGCTCGCCGAGCAGATGCCCGAGGTGGATCACTTCCTCGGGTCGAGCGACATGATGAAGCTCGGCGAGGTGCTCGGCGGCAAGGCCGAGCGGATGCTCGTGGGCAACCCCGCCGACTGGGTGGTCGCGGCCACCGATCCGCGGGTCGTCACGCAGTCGCGGGCGAGCGCGTGGCTCAAGCTCGCCGAGGGGTGCAACCGCACGTGCGCCTTCTGCGTCATCCCGCAGATCCGCGGCAAGCAGCGGTCGCGCGGGGCCGACGACGTGGTGGCGGAGGCCGAGCGGCTGGTCGCCGGCGGGGCCGTCGAGCTGAACCTCGTCTCGCAGGACACCATCGCCTACGGGCGGGATCTCGCGAAGGACGAGCGCCGCAGCCTGGCCGAGGTCGTGCGCCGTGTCGCCGACGTGAAGGGGGTGCGCTGGGTGCGCCTCTTCTATCTCTACCCCGAGACCATCGACGGGGCGCTCATCGAGCTCCTCGCCCACCATCCGCGCGTGGTCCCTTACGTCGACATGCCGCTGCAGCACGCGGCCGACGCGATGCTCGAGCGCATGCGCCGCGGGCACGGAAAGGACCGGCAGAAGCGCGTCGTCGAGCGGCTGCGCAAGGCCGTCCCGGGGCTCACGTTCCGGACGGCGTTCATCGTGGGGCACCCGGGCGAGACGCAGGCGGAGTACGACGAGCTCGTCGAGTTCGTCGAGTGGGCGCGCTTCGAGCACGCAGTGGTCTTCCGCTATTCGGACGAAGAGACGTGCTCGGCGCACGAGCTCGGGGGCAAAGTGAAGCCCATCGTCGCGGCGAACAGGGCGCGGAAGCTGATGGCGCTGCAGCGGCGCATCGCGCGCGAGAAGAACCGCGCCCTCATCGGGCAAGAGATGGACGTTCTGGTCGAGGGGCCGAGCGAGGAGCACGAGCTGGTCATGAAGGGCCGGCACGCGGGCCAGGCGCCGGACATCGACGGCAGCGTGTACCTCTCCGAGGGCGAGGCGCACGCCGGGCAGATGCGCCGCGTGAAGATCGTGCAGGCGAGCGACTGGGACCTCGTGGGCGAGCTCCTGGATGAGTCGATGGCGACGCGCGCCGCGAGCGCCCCGGGAAAGAAGCGCGTCGCGCTGAAGGTGCTCGGCGCGAGCAGCAGCGGGGAGACGCGCTGGCAGTAGGAGCGCGATCACGAGCACGCGGGACGTCTACGGCACCTGGAAGACCAGGGGCTGGCTGCGCACCGTTCCCACCTCCTGAGTGATGTCCAGGACATCCCCCGAGTGCGCGTACGTCGTCGCGTCCCAGCTCCCGCAGTTGCTCACGACGGCTCCCGACACCGCCTCGTTGTCCGGCACCGCGGGGTTCTCGTTCACGATCACGATGAGCGCGGCGGGATCCGCTCCCCCGCAGGGCACCGAGAGCGTGATGTGGTCCGCGTCGGGTCCCGGTCCGATGGTCGGATCCTCCGGCGGGGGCAGGGGCAGCGTCGGGCTCGCGCAGGCGCAGACCAGCGCCCCGAGGATGCCGACGGCGAGGATACGCCGGACCATGGTGCAAACTCCGTAGCACGTTCCAAGCCACGAGGCTTTGCCGGGGGATTCGGCCCGTGGCGCCGCGCATGTAGTCAACTTGGTTGCCTCCCTGCGAACCCGGTGGTCGCCCACGCGAGATTGGACGCCGGACCCTGTGGCCTGATACTCGCGAAACGTGCCCCTTCGACCCGGGTCGACGAGCGCGCACGAATCGATGAACCCAGCGGAGCGTTGGACAGGTGTGACGCGCATCGGAGCGGTTCCCCCGACGGGAGCACGACGGTGGGTGCGCGCGTGGTGGACCTCCTGGGCGCGTCCCCTCCCCTTCGTGCTGCTCATGGCCGGCGCGCTCGTCGCCCGCCGCGGAAAGGACGTGGACCTCGTCGCGGCGAGCCCCGAGACCGCCGTCGCCGAGGCCCTGACCGCGCGTGGCCTCGTCTGCGAGCGCGACGACGTGGCGTGGGTGGTCGGACCGAAGGGCGTATGGGGCACCGTCGCCGGTGGGGGCAAAGCGCTCGTGCGGGCGCGCGCAGGCGACGAGCCGAACGATCTCTACCTCGTCGACGTGCGCCTCTCGCCCGAGGGCGTCGTCCTCGAGGTGGGCGACGCCTACGACGTCAGCGACACGAGCGGCGTCGACGAATCGCGTCCGCTCGTGCGCGGGCACGTCGCCGCCTACACCACCGCCGCCGACGGCCTCTACAACGGGGTCCACGTCCTGAAGCTCGATGGGCGCGCGCCCGGCACCTACCCCTTCACGCGGGTGCAGCGCGGCCAGCTCGCCCTCACGAACCTCCAGCAGACCGGCCAGACGCGGGGCGTCGTGCGCGACACCTTCGCCCTCGATCCCGTGGCGCGCCGTGCAACCGTCGCGTGGCGGGACGACGGGAACCTCGACGTGCGCGCCGACGACCACGCCATCGTGCTCGATCCGGTCGCCGTGAGCGCGATCTCCGGCGAGTCGTTCGTGCGCATCGTGCCCGACGAGAAGGCCCGGCCCGGCAACGTGCTCACCTGGGCGGTCGACCGGGTGCGGGCGATGCCCTCGTTCGGCGACGACCGCATGCAATGGGTGAAGGCTGTGGCCTTCACGGCCCTCGACCGGTGGAACGCGCACTTCTCGCACGGCACGACGGCGCAGGACATCACCGACGAGCTGGGCCTCCCGACGACGCCCGCCGAGGCCCCCACCTTCGTCGATCCCGAGGTGGGCTGGCCTCCGGCGCCGATGAAGGTCCCCGTCTCGCCCCCGCTGCCGGGCGAAGGCCAGTGGATCGCGCTCGATCGCGATCGCTTCATCACGCCGACGCCTGCGGGGACCGCGCCGGCGTTCGTCACGTCGTTCGTACGCCCCGACGTGCACCGCCAGGACGTGCGCGTCTACGTGACGCTCTGGGACCCGCGCCAGATCGCGCTCCACATGGAGGCCGGCACGACGGAGCCCATCAGCGCCAGCGGCGAGCACGGGCCGGGCCTGGTGCCGCGCACCCCCGAGGTCATGAAGCACCTCGTCGCCGCGTTCAACGGCGGCTTCCAGGCGCAGCACGGCGAGTACGGGATGCAGGCCAACGGCATCGAGTACTTGCCGCCGAAGCCCTACGCCGCCACCGTCGTGGAGCTCCGCGACGGGTCGAACGCGTTCGGCACCTGGCCCGATTCGCCCACGATCCCCGAGGACGTCATCGCGTTCCGCCAGAACCTGACGGCGCTCGTCGAGTTCGACAAGGTCAACCCCTGGGGCCGCAACTGGTGGGGAGGCACCCCGCCCGGCTGGCCCGATCAGATCCACAGCGCACGCAGCGCCATCTGCCTCACGAAGGACGACTTCGTCGGTTACTTCTACAGCGCCAGCGTCTCGGCCGAGGATCTCGCGCTCGGCATGCTCGACGCGCAGTGCACGTACGGCATCCACCTCGACATGAACCCGGGCCACGCGGGCTTCGAGTTCTACGACGTCTCCACCGACGGCAAGCTCGCTCCCCTCGGGCGGCCGCTCCAGAGCGACTGGGAGGCCGAGGGCAAGGTGCCCGACATGGCCGGCTGGGTCTTTCGCTCGCGCCGGATGATCCGCGGCATGGGCCACATGCTCTTCCCGCGGTACATCCAGCGCGAGCAGCGGGACTTCTTCTACCTGACGGCGCGAGCCGTCCTTCCCGGGGCGCCCCTCGCTTCCGCGACGCCGGCGGAGCCGGACGAGGGAGCCTGGAGGACGCGCGGCCTGCCGCAGCACGGCTTCCCGTACGCGCTGGCGACGACCTGGATCCACGGCGGTGGGCTCAAGCTGCGGGTCCTGCGCGCGGATCCGAGGACGATGAAGCCCCCGGCCAGCGGAGAGGCGGATTCGCCGCTGGTCCTCGCGCTGGAAGGGGCCGCGAAGGGGGACGTGTCGCTGTGGTGGGCGCGCGGGGTCTTCTCGGTTGCCGTATCCGCGCCGACCAAGGGCGCGACGCATCTCGTCGGGGGCTACGCGGCGAACACGGCGGCGGCAGCGACGGCCCGCGCCGCGGTGGGCGTGCAAGACGAGGACGGGATGCTGGTGTGGGTGGAGCTACCCCCGGAGGCGAAGCCGGACGCGGCGACGGCGGCCGCGATGGACGACCTGCTGGAGCGACTCGGATGCTCCACGCGGATGGCGGTGACGGGCGACGCGCGGGCGCTCCTCGGGGGATCGGTCGACATCGCGGGGACGCCGGTCGCGACCCTCCCAGCGGGGACCACCCGCCTCGTACGCGCCCACGCCCCGGACGCCCACCCCTTCGCCGAGAAGACCCCCCTCGTCGACATCGAGGTCTGGCGGCCCCTCCAGGCCAAGCGCATTCGCTACTTCTACAAGCCGACGCCGAGCCCGTCGGCCTCGCCGTCCGCGTCGCCGTCGGCCTCGCCCGGCCCCTCCCCCACCGCGTCCCCCGGAGCCTCGCTTGCGCCGGGGACCCCCGCGGGGAGCACGATTCGCGTACAATCGCCTCGGTGATGCAAGCGCGGGCGTTCGGCCGCTACGAAGTCTTCCAGCGCATCAGCATGGGAGGCATGGCCGAGGTCTTCCGCGCCATTCACACGCCGAGCGGCACGATGGTGGCGCTAAAGCGCATCCTGCCGGAGGTCTCCGAGGACGAGGAGTTCATCAAGATGTTCGAGGACGAGGCGCGCATCGCCTCGCAGCTCGAGCACCCGTACATCGCCCGGTGCCTCGACTACGGGCACGTCGACAGCGAGTGGTTCATCGCGTTCGAGTTCGTCGCGGGCAAGGATCTCCGCGCCCTCTTCAACACCTGCTCGAAGAACGGCGAGGCGCCCCCGCTCTGGTTTCTCTGCTACGTGTTCGGCCGCATCGCCGAGGGGCTCGCGTACGCGCACGCCCGCAAGGATTCGAGCGGCGCGCCCGTCTCCATCGTGCACCGGGACGTGAGCCTGCAGAACATCATCGTCTCCTACGACGGCGACGTGAAGCTCATCGACTTCGGCATCGCCAAGGCGGCCGGCAAGCTCTCACGCACGCAGGTGGGCAGCATCAAGGGCAAGTTCGGGTACATGAGCCCGGAGCAGGTGCGCGGCCTGGAGGTCGACCTCCGCGCGGACATCTTCGCCCTGGGCATCTGCTTCTGGGAGCTCATCACCCTGCAGCGCCTCTTCAACGCCGAAAACGAGCTCCTCGTCATCGAAAAGGTGCGCAGCCTGCGGGTCGAGCCCCCCAGCCGGTACAACCCCCGGTGCCCCCCCGAGCTCGACCGCATCGTGCTCAAGGCGCTCGCAAAGGACCCTGACGAGCGCTACCGTGCAGCGAAAGACGTCTACAGAGATCTCAATCACGTCGCAGGGAGCCTCGGGCTAGCATCCCGCGACCAGATCGCGCAATACATGCGGCGCGCGTTCCCCGACGCCCGCCAGGGCTCCGATGGCGGTCTCGCAGGCGGCGCGCGACAGGTGCGGGAGATGGGTAATATGGCAACGCATAACGACAAGAGCAGCTCGGATCTCGATATTTTCGAGGGTCTGGGCAAGAAGGCGCCGACCGCGCGTCCCCCCGCGCCGCCGCCTCCGAGCTCTCGGGTGTCGGCTCCCCCGCCCCCCGTCCGCGCGCCGGACCCGATGAAGCGGACGCTCCTCGGCATGACCGCGCCGTCGAACATGACCCCGGCGCCGGCGCCGTCGTCCGCCGCCCTCCCGCCGCCATCGCACGGCCCCTCGCATACCCCCTCGCGAACGCCCCCCCCGCCTCCCGGCCGGGGGACCTTGCCGCAGGTGGTCGCCCCGCCGCCCCGCGGCGCGAGTGTTCCGCCCCCGCCGCCGCTGTCGACGCGCGCCCAGTCGGCTGCCCTTCCCGTACCGGCCCCCGCGGCCCTCCCCGTCGCTGCCGGCAATGCAGCCGCGACCGCCCCGAACCCCAGCCCCGGCGTCGACATGGACTGGGACGACGAGGACGAGGCGACCCAGATCTTCGACAAGGCCGACGACGCGACGCTGGCCGGCCAGTCGGCCCCGGCGCACGCGGCGCCCATCCCGGCGGCCGGTACGCCCCCGCCCTCGGCGGCCAAACCCAACAAGTCCACGCTGCTCGGGTTGACGGCGCCGATGGCTCCGCCGCCGCCCCCGCCGTCCACCTCCCAGCCGCCCGCGGCCCGTCTCACGCCGCCGCCTCCTCCTCCGAACTTCGCACGCGGCTCGCATGCGCCCGCCGGGCCCGGCGCCTTCCCGCCGCCGCCCACGATCAACCCGATTCCCGTGGCGCCCGTGACGCAGCAGGGGCTCGGCATGAACCCGTTCATGGCCAGCCCGTCGGCGGCGCCCCCGCCGCCCCCGCCGACCATGGGCATGCAGCAGGCAAACCCGCTGATGGGCCTCCCCGCTCCGGCGCCGCTGCCGATGCCGCGCGCGCCGTCGGTCCCGGAGTACCGGCCGCCGCCGCGAAGCATGGAGGCGACGGCGCTGGTCCGGCCGCCGCAGAACCGGACCGGCCTGTGGATCGCTCTGGCGCTGGTCGGCGTCGCGGCGATCGGCATCGCTGCGTTCCTCCTCATGCCGCGCAGCGGGCGCATCGCGATCAACGTGACGGACGCGAAGAGCAGCGCGGTCAACCGCGTCACGATCTTCGTCGACGGCCGGAAGACGCCCTGCGAGACGGCGCCCTGCATCGTCGACCAAATCAGCGCGGGCTCGCACGACGTGAAGGTCCTGGCGGACGGCTACGACTCGACGCCCTCGCAGTCGATCAACGTCGAGTCGGGCAAGGACGCGACGGCGAACTTCACGCTCTCGAGCACGGCGAAGGCGAGCGGCCTCAAGGTCAACAGCGCGCAGGCGGGCGTGAAGCTCTACGTCGACGACAAGGAGATCGGCCCCCTCCCGCAGGAGATCCGCGACCTCGCACCCGGCGACCACACCATCCGGCTCGCCGGCTCCGAGCGCTACCAGCCCCTCGAGAAGCACGTGACGGTCGACAAGGACAGCGTGCAGGACCTGGGGACGGTCACGCTGAAGGTGCTCAAGGGCAAGGCGACCATCTCGCTCGGCACGCCGGGCGCGCGCGTCTTCCTCGTGAGCGGCGCCGACCGGCGCGAGCTGCCGATGCTGCCCATCTCGGTCGACATCGACACGGCCAAGACGTGGGCCCTCCAGGGCACGAAGCTCGGCTTCGTCGACTACAACCAGCCCATCACGTTCGACGACGGGCAGGCCGAGAAGAGCTACACGGTGACGCTCGACGCGAAGGGCTCGGCGGTCGCCGCGACGGCGCCTGCGTACAACCCTCCCGCCTCGAATCCGTCGCCGGCCCCGGCGCCCGCCCCGGCTCCTGCGCCCGCCGCCGCCGCCGCCGAGGGCAGCGAGGCGTTCCTCAACATCAACTCGATCCCGCCCTCGACCTGCTTCCTCGACGGCCGCTCCCTGGGAAGCACGCCCAAGGTGCACATCTCGGTGAAGCCCGGGGCGCACACGGTGAAGTTCGTGAACTCCGATCAGGGGCTGACGAAGACCATCTCGGTCAACGTCGGGGCCGGAGAGACCAAGCCGGCCGTCGCCAAGCTTCAGTAGTCGGGGTGCGGTAGCTGGTATCCTGGAGGGCGGATGTCTCCGCCCGCCTCGCAGCCGCGGCTGCTCGTCGTCGACGACGAGCCGGGGCTGCGTGACATGCTGGCGATCCTCTTCCGCCGGGAGGGGCTCGACGTGACGCTGGCGCCTGGTTTTGCGACGGCGCGCGACGCCGTGCACAACGCGCCCGAGCCGTACGCCGTGGTCCTGACGGACCTGCTCATGCCGGACGGCAACGGGATGGACCTGCTGACGCTGGTGAAGCAGCGCACGGCGCGCACCGAGGTCATCGTGATGACCGCCCACGGGGGCGTCGAGACCGCCATCGAGGCGATGAAGCGGGGCGCCTACGACTTCGTGACCAAGCCGTTCGCGACGACCGAGCTCCGCGCGCTCGTCCACAAGGCGCTCGAGAAGCGCGCGATCGTCGCGGAGAACGAGCGGCTCCGGGCTCAGCTCGGCCGCGAACGCGGGCGGGAGATCCTCGGCCCCTCGGAGGGGATGCGCCGCATCCTCGAGCTCGTGCAGCGCATCGCCACGGCGCGGACGACGGTGCTCGTGACGGGCGAGAGCGGCACGGGCAAGGAGCGCATCGCGCGGGCGATCCACGAGGCGAGCGAGCGTCACGACGGGCCGTTCCTCGTCATCAACTGCGGCGCCATCCCCGAAGCGCTCATGGAGGCCGAGCTGTTCGGGCACGAGAAGGGCGCGTTCACAGGCGCGATCGCCACGCGCCGCGGCATCTTCCGCGAGGCCGAAGGGGGCACCGTGCTCCTCGACGAGATCGGCGAGCTCCCGGCCGCGCTCCAGGTGAAGCTCCTGCGGGTCCTCCAGGAGCGCAAGGTGCGCGGCGTCGGCGCGAGCGCCGAGGTGCCCATCGACGTGCGGGTCCTCGCCGCCACCAACCGCAACGTGGAGGACGACGTCCGCACCGGCCGCTTCCGGCAAGACCTCTACTACCGCCTCAACGTGATCCGCATCGAGGTCCCGCCGCTTCGCGAGCGACGCGAGGACGTCCGCCCGCTGGCCGAGCATTTCCTCGCCCGGTGCGCCGCCGAGATGAACAAGGACGTCCGCGTCTTCGCGCCCGACGCCGTGCGCGCGCTGGAGGCCTACGGATACCCCGGCAACGTGCGCGAGCTGGAGAACATCGTCGAGCGGGCCGTCGCGCTGGCGACGGGCCACACGCTCGGGCTCGGGGACTTGCCGCGCGAGGTGTCGGGTGCGGCCTCGCAGCCCACACCGGCCCTCGTGGGTCTGCCCGAGGAGGGATGCAATCTCGAGGACGTGCTCGGCGAGGTCGAGAGACGCCTGCTCCTCCAGGCGCTGGAGCGGTCGGGCGGTGTGCGCACGCAAGCGGCGAAGCTCCTCGGGGTGACCTTCCGGAGCCTCCGCTACCGCCTGCAGAAGCACGCGCTCGGCGACGGCGACGAGGGGACCGAATCCGAGCCGGCCCCTCCCTCGTCGAACGGCGACAAGGCCTCCTAGACTGTACCTCGACGCACGCGACCTCCAAGGCCCGCGCGACATCTGACGAGGCCCTCGTGATGAAGACGAGGCGGTGACTCGGGTCGACGCGATGGAGCATCGGATCCTCATCGTGGTCACGCGGGATGACGAGGTTCGTGTCCGAGTGTTCTCGCCGAGGCTCCTTCACCTTTCGGCGTCGCGTTCGTCGAACCGGGTGCGGCTCGCGGGTCGACGAACGCGGCGCCTTTTCGAGCAAGAGCGCCATTTTGCTCAATGAAACCGTCGTCGTGTCGAGGAAGAGCGGCTCCTCGTTCGATGAACGCGTCATCTTGAAGAGCAAGTGTGTCGTCTTGAAGAGCAACTGTGTCGTCTTGAAGAGCAAAAGGCGCTCCCGAGTGGACGGGAGACGCGGCGACGACACGCGATGCGTCTTCTTGTTCTCGAGATGCATCAACTTGTCTTCGCGACGACGCATCGCGAAGACAAGACGGCGCATCGGCTCGACGAGATGCGGCGTCTTGTCGAGACGATGACGCTCCCGAGTCGTCGGAAGCGGCTTCTTGGGCTCGAGAAGGCGCATCGCGAAGACAAGATGCCGCGCCGCAAAGACAAGGAGGCGCATCTTGTCTTCAACGAGACACGTCTTGTCGACCGAGAGGCGCAGCTTGTCGACAAGAAGCGCGTTCCTGTCTTGAAGAAGCGTCATCTTGTCTTCGAGTCGCACCCGTCTGTCGACAAGATGCGGCTCCTCGAAGACGAGATCGCGCATTCGGTCGAGACGATGTGCCTCCTCGAAGACAAGATGGCGCATTCGGTCGACAAGACGACACGGCCGCAGGTCGAAGCGTCGCGCCGGTGTTCTTTCCTCCCCGAGCCCACCCCGTAACCAGCTGGATTGCTGCACGTTTCCGCCGGACACCGCGGCGTCGGCGAAGACCATCCTGTCAGAACCTATGCGGCGACGTACGCGCGAAGACCTCAGCCGAGCTGCTGCACTACGGGATGGCGCGATCGTTCTGTCAGTGGGCGGACTCGAAGCACCACGCGCTCTGGAGATTCTACCACGCGCTCAGAACGTGGCGCTCTTGTCTACCGTCGGCGGGGTGGCCGCGGGAGGAGTTGCCGGCGCGACGTCAGCCGAAGCGATCGTCGCCGCCCGCACGCGAGGGCCAAAGTGCGGCGCCTTCACCACGGCGCGCACCACCTCCGCGATTGCCGGCGGAGACGGGACCACGATGGGCGGTTGCACCACGCTCGCCGCGACCCATGCGGACGCTACGCCCGGCGCGGTCGCGTTCGTCGCCGGCGGAGCGCGGCCTGCGAGCCGGGATGACGGCGCGTGCCACGGGTGGGCGATGACGGCGGTGGCCGCTCCGAGCAGCAGCGAGCCTGCGATCACCAGGCGGGATCCGACGGCGCCTCTACGACGGGTGACGGGTGAGACCATCGCCAGCGTCACCGTTCGCTGCGTACCCGCCGACGGCGGCGTCGGGCCGGGAGCCGCGTGCGACGACTCGTGCATCCGCAGCGTGGGCGCTCCGGCCGGGAGCCGCGGAGGCTCGAACGAGCACTTGCGTGAGCCATCGGTCGGTTCGCCGACCGCTTGCTCGAAAGCCGCCGCGAGCTCGGACGCGCTCGCGTATCGGTCCTCGGCTCGGGCCGCGAAGGCGCGCCGGAAGAAGGCCGGTAGCGCTCCCACGAGCGCCGCCTCGCGCGCCTCGAACGAGACGACGAGCCCGGCGCATGCGTTGTCGAAGAGCTCTTGCGTCGCCGAGCCGGGGACCGGGAGCTCGCCGGTGAGGGCCTCGAAGGCGACCGTCGCGAGGGCCCAGAGATCGAAGCGAGGGTCGAGACGACCACCGCGCGCGTGCTCCGGGCTCATGTAACCGGGTGTCCCGGCGGCGAACCCCGCGCCCGTCGCGAACGGGAGCGCGACGCGGTGCGCGTGGATGGTGCGCGCGATCCCGAAGTCGAGCAGCTTGACCAGCAACCCGCCGTCCTCGTCGCGCGTGAGGAAGATGTTGGCCGGCTTCAGGTCTCGGTGGACGATCCCCTCGGCGTGCGCGATCGTCAGCGCGCGCGCGGCCTGGACGACGATGCGCCCGACTTCGCGGGCAGGCAGCGTCCCGCGAAGCAACAAGCGCTCGGTGAGGGTCTTTCCTTCGAGGAGCTCCATGACGAGGTACGCAAGCCCGTCCTCTTCGCCATGGTCGGTGACGCCCACGATGTGGCGCGTCTTTCGCGACAGGCGAGCGGCCACCTGCGCCTCGAAGCGGAACCGCGCGGCGGCTCGGCCATCTTCGTCCGGGCCGTCCAGAGCCGAGTCCTTCCGCAGAAGCTTCACGGCGACCTGCTCGTCGAGCGTCGCGTGGCGGGCGGCCCACACCTCGCCCATGGATCCGCGTCCGAGCAAGCGATCGAGCCGGTACTTGCCGCTGACGACGTAGCCGGCCTTCATCTGTGCGCGCCTCCTCGCCAGCCGCGGCTACCCGTTCAGGGAGTGCCGGTCCTTCTTCGTGCGGGCAGTCGCCCCAGCGCGATGGACGAGCCGCAAGGACAGTTGCGAAGCTCCGTCCCCTGCATCGTCCCGCAGAAGGCCAGCGCTCCCCATTGCGCGCGCGTGTATTCCCGGCCGCACCCGCAACGCTTGACGACGTCGTCGGTCACGAAACGCGCCGACAGCAGCTCCCCGAGGATGAGGGGATTGAACGGCTTGCAGAGGAACGCATCGCAGCCGAGCCGCGCGGCTTCGGCATGGTTCACATCGCCGAAGGCCGTCATGACGATGACGCACGTGGGACCGAGGAGCGGGTCCGCCTTGATCTGCCGCGTCACCTCGAGCCCGTCGACGACGGGCATGGCGATGTCGGTCAGCACCACGTCGGGTCGATGGGCATGCGCCGCCCTCAGGGCCTGCTCGCCGTTGCGGCATTCGATCGTCCGGTAGCCCATGTGGCGGAGCACCGCGCAGTAGACGGTCCGTGCGTCGTCGTCGTCGTCGGCGATGAGCACGAGCGGATCGACGACGCTCGCGCTCGGGCGCCCGTCGAGGTCTCGGGCGCTCAGCGTCGGCGCCTCGTGCACCGTGAACGCGCTCGCGACGTGGGCGCCGATGGCCGCCCGGTGCTCGGCCCGGGCGATCGCAGTGTCGGTGGCGACCGCGGCTCGCACGGAGGCGACGAGGACGGCGGGTTCGACCGGCTTGTGCAGCACGACGACCTGCGGCGGCGCCGTGACGTGGACGTAGGCGGTGCAGATGAAGGTCGGCGTCCCCCCCTCGACCAGGCCGCTGTTTCTCGCCTGATGGATCATGGCGCCGCCGGTGCCGTCCGGGAGCCGGTAGTCGATGAGCATCGCGTCGACGCGCCGCCCCGCCCGCAGCCACCGCAAGCCCCCCTCCGCCGAGTCGGCGCAGAGAACCTGGTAGCCGGCCTTGTCGAACCAGAGGACCCACAGCTCCCGCGCGTCCGCCGCGTCCTCCACGATGAGGATGGTCGGTACTCGCGCCCGGAACCCGCTCGCGGCGCTCCCGCCGCGGGGCGGCGGGCGCGTTTCATCGGGCCGCGACATCGTCTGCGCCGCGGCGCGTGCGGATGAGCGGCATTCGGGGTTCGGGCATCCTCGCCTCGTCGCGGAGCAGCGGCCGCCATCGGCGCATGCAGTGACGCATGCAGTCGCCATACCCTGCTGATTTCCCGCTGATTTCCGTGCCTTCTTGGCGAAACGGACCCGAGGACGGCGCTCGCACGATCGCCACGATCGGGGCGTCTCTGCAGCGTGTCGGTAGACCAACCTCCTCCTACCCGCGGGCGCGGCGGGCCAGCGCCGCGAGCTGCGCGCGGCGTCCCCACGCGACGAAGAGCAGTCCCGCGAGCAGCCCGAGCGGTACCGCGGGGTTGTTGTGCAAGACGCCGACGTGGGTGGCGATGGCGCCGAGCATGACGGGAACGAGCAGCGCGGCCCCGGCGCCGCCGAGGCGCGGCAAGAGGAGGGCGGCCGCCCCGAGGACCTCCAGGCCGCCCGTGACGTAGCGGAACCACTGGCCGATGCCGATGACCTCGAAGAGGCCCACCATCTGAGGATCGCCGCCGAGCTTCTTTCCGCCGGCGAGGAAGAACATGCCCGCGAGCAGGACCTGGAGCACCCAGAGGGTGACGTGGAGGGCCTTGCCGGGAGAGCGCGGAGCCTGGAGCACGGGGGAGGTTGTGGTGGTCATGCATCAGTGGATGCCCGGCGGCCCGCGGTGGCGTCGAGGCGCGCGGGGAACGCTGCGTTCCCCCGACGCAACTCGACCTCCTGTCGAGCTTCACTGGCTCTTCGTCGGCGCTGCCGTCTCGGCGTGTGGCTCGCGGACCACGAGGACCGAGCCGCTCGCGTGATTGACGACCTTCGCGGCGGTCGTCCCGAGCAGCCGATCGAAGCCGGCGTAGCCGTGCGACCCGATGACGATGAGATCGGCGCCGAGCGTGCGGGCCGTGTCGCAGATGGCCTGCCACGGAGTCCCGACGGCGACCTCGATCCCGCCGAGGACCTCGGGTGGAAGCTTCGCGGCCTCCTCCTCCAGGTAGAGCCTCGCGCGTCGCTCCAGAACATCGAGGAGGGGCTCGTCCGTCGTCTTCCAGAAGTCCTGCGGCACGTCCGGCGGCAAACCGACCGTACGAAGCAATACGATCCGCGCCCCCAGCGCCCGCGCAATCGCGACCGCCGTCGTCAGGACCAGAGGGGCTCGCGGGGATCCATCCACACCGACCAGAATTTGCTTCATGACATTCCCTCGTCCGGTGAGCTCGGCGCCGCGGCGCGCCACGTCTTCGTCAGCTCGACGAAGAAGGGAGCATAAGGAGAGCGAGGCCGCCAGATGAGCGCGCACGCGCGGCGCTTTCGTCGAAGGAGTAGCCGAACGAGGTCGGATCGTCGCGGAAGCCGGAGAGGCGCAGCGTCCAGAAGGCCTTCGCGTCGTCGGGGGTGAGCATCGCACTCTGCGCGGCTGGTCCACCGCACGCCGACGCTTTCGGTGCGCTGGCCCCGCCTGCTCGATCACCCGTCGCACCGACGCGCAGTCAGGGACACTTGTCGCCGCAGTTGCAGTTCCGCGGCTGGTACCCGATCACGTTGCCGCGGGCATCGAGCTCGATATCGCAGCACGCGCGAACGATTTCTTCGAGCATCCGCCGACCACGCTGGACCCGGGACTTTGCGCCCGAAAGGGACAGCCCGGCGATCTCGGCGAACTCCTTCTGGCTCATGCCCTGCTCGTCCACGCGCCGGAGGGCCTCGGCGTACTCGTCAGGGAGCAGGCCGAGCATCGGTCGGAGCCAGCCGGCCACGATCTCGTTCACGTTCTCCTCGCCCGCGGTCGCGTCGGGGATCTCGTCCGCGCTGGAATCAGCAACCGACGCATCAGGGTGCTTCGACCGATGGTGATCGGCGACGACCCGCTGGGCGATGCGGAACGCCCAGCCTGCGATGCGCGCCTCGTCCCGCAGGTCGTCCGCATGCTCCTGCATCCTCAGAAGTATGTCCTGCACGAGGTCGTCGACGTGATCTGCTCGCACGCGCCGCGACACGAACCTCCGGAGCCCTTCCCGCAGGGCGAGGGATACCGGCGCCATGGCGTGATCGGTCGGCTTGGAAGCCGCCTCACCGGTGCCGACACCGACGGCGCGCGGAGCAGCGGCGCTCACGTGCAGCACTCCGGGCCGCAGCACGACTTCCCGTCGGGCTTTCTCGCCTCGATGGTCGCAGACGTCAGGAACTTCTCGGCCCCTGATCCTGGCAGCCACTCGCGGATGAAGGTGGCGCTCTCCGGCTTCGGTGTGATCAGGATGTCCCCGAAGCCCGCGACCTTCAGGAACGCGCCGAGCGTCTCGACGCTCGCGGCACCCGACACACACCCGGTGAACGCGGCGATCTGCTGCACGAGTGCATCGGGGACCGTGTCGGTGGTGACGACGTCGGAGATGGCGAGCCGGCCGCCAGGCTTCAGCACGCGGAACGCGTCACGGAACGCGGCCGCCTTGTCGGGCGAGAGGTTGATCACGCAGTTGGACACGATGACATCGACCACGCCGTCGGCCACCGGGATGTGCTCGATTTCCCCCAGCCGGAACTCGACGTTCGTTGCGCCTACAGTGGCTGCGTTCTTCCGCGCCTTCGTGATCATGTCGGCGGTCATATCGACGCCAATCACGCGGCCACTTTCGCCGACCTGCTTCGCGGCCAGGAAGCAGTCGAGCCCCCCACCGCTGCCGAGGTCGAGCACGGTCTCGCCCGGGCGCAGTTGAGCGATCGCCTGCGGGTTGCCGCAGCCAAGACCCAAGTCGGCGCCCTCGGGCACAGAGGCCAGCTCGACGGGCGAGTAGCCGAGAGCCTGGCTAGCGTCTTTGTTGGCCCCGCAACAGCCGGGCGCGCAGCCCACCGCTCCCCCCATCTTGGCGACCTTGCCGTAGTGCTCGCGAACGGCGCCACGAACCTCGTCTTGCGTTTGCTCGGTCATGTCGAACCTCCTACCCCAAAGACGCCTCAAGTCCGAAATGGACGCAGTGAATCCGATCCCGACGAGCACGATCTCGGACGAGAAACGCGCACGGCACGCTGTCTCGGCGCGCCACCGCTTGCGAACTTATTTCGATGAAGCTAGAAACACATCGTGACGGCGAAGCTCGACCAACACGCGGGTCAGTTCAAGGCGCTGGGGAGCCCGGTTCGCCTGGCGATCCTGCGTACGATCGTGCAGGGCGCCGAGGACGGGACCATCGTCGGAGACATTCAGGCGAAGCTCGACATTCCCTGGTCGACGCTCAGCCATCACCTCGATCAGCTCACGCGCACGGGCCTCATCGTGGCGCGTCGTGAGGGAACCTTCATCTACCATCGCGCAGACATCAAGATCTTGCGCGCGCTCACCGACTACCTCTGGGAAGACTGCTGCAAGGGCGGCAAGTCCAAGAAGACCAGCTGCTGTTGAAGGGAACGACCATGCCCACGATCCGCGTGTTTGACCCGGCCATGTGTTGCTCGACAGGCGTCTGCGGCCCGACCACCGATCCGGAGCTCGCGCGGTTCGCGTCGGACCTGGACTGGCTGCAGAAGCAAGGCGTGACCGTCGAACGCTTCAACCTGTCGTCGCAGCCTGCGGCTTTTGCCGAGACTGCCGCCGTCAAAGCGGCGCTCGCGCGGGGCACGGACGTCTTGCCGCTCGTCATGGTCGACGACCGCATCGCCGTCGAGGGCTCTTACCCGACGCGGGACACGCTGGCAGCTCTCGCGGGCGTTCTGGTGAAGAAGCTGCAGACGGCCCCGACGTCCTCGGGTTGCTGTGGGCCTTCGACGGTTGGCTCGACGAAGAAAACCTCCTGCTGCTGATGGCGCTCCAGGACCTCATCGCGCGCGCGCCTCGCCATCTGTTCTTCACCGGGAAGGGTGGCGTCGGCAAGACGAGCGTCGCATGTGCGACGGCGATCGCCCTGGCGGACCGCGGCAGCCGGGTTCTTTTGGTGAGCACCGACCCGGCATCGAATCTCGACGAGGTCCTCGAAACACGGCTGACGCCCGTCCCCACCGTCATCGCGTCCGTGCCGAAACTCTCGGCGCTGAACCTGGATCCCGAAGAGGCAGCGCGAGCCTACCGGGAGCGTATGGTCGGTCCGTATCGGGGTGTGCTGCCCGATGCCGCGATCCGGAGCATCGAGGAGCAGCTCTCGGGTGCCTGCACCGTCGAGATCGCGGCCTTCGACGAGTTCTCCAAGCTGCTCGGCGACGCGGGTGCGACTGCTGGCTTCGATCACGTCGTGTTCGACACTGCGCCGACGGGGCACACGCTCCGGCTGCTGGATCTGCCCGCCGCGTGGACCGGGTTCCTGGAGGCCAACGTGGGGGGCACGTCATGTCTCGGCCCGCTGGCGGGGCTGAAAGCGCAGCAGGCCCTGTATGCCTCCTCCCGTCGGGCGCTCGTCGACCCGGCGTCGACGCAGCTGGTCCTCGTGTCGCGCCCTGAGGCGAGCGCACTCGCCGAAGCCGAGCGCACTCGCCGCGAACTGGAGGAGACTGGCGTTCGCAGCGCTGCGCTGGTCATGAACGGGCTGTTCGTCGCGTCCGACCGGGCCGATGCCATCGCGGTCGCCTTCGAAGAGCGCGGTCAACAGGCGCTGTCCGGACTAGCTCCGGGGCTCTCGATGCTGGCGCGCACCGAGCTACCACTGCTGCCATTCGGGCTCGTCGGCGTCGCGGCGCTGCGCGCGCTACTCGGCTCGAGGGCGGTGGCCGTTGCGGCACGCAACGACGGGCCCGACACGGAAGCGATGGCGCCGCTGTCCGATCTGCTCCCGGAGCTCGCCCGCGCCGGGCAAGGGGTGGTCCTCACGATGGGGAAAGGCGGCGTTGGCAAGACGACCGTGGCCGCGACGATTGCCATGGAGCTCGCTAGACGCGGCCTTCGCGTGCACCTGACGACGACCGACCCGGCGGCGCACGTACGCGAGGCCGTGACTTCGGAGGTCCCCGGCCTGTGCGTCACACGGATTGACCCCGAGGCCGAGACGCGAGCGTACAGGGAGGAGGTCATGCGCACGAGCGGGGCGGGGCTCGACGAGGCTGGTCGCGCTTTGCTGGAGGAGGATCTGCGCTCGCCTTGCACCGAGGAGGTCGCCGTTTTCCGTGCCTTCGCGCGCGTCGTCGACGGTGGAGAGCGAGAGCTCGTCGTCATCGACACGGCGCCGACGGGGCACACGCTGCTGCTACTCGATGCCGCGGAGTCGTACCACCGCGAGGTGCTGCGTACGCGCGGGAACGCGCCCGACGAGGTGCGAAGGCTCCTCCCTCGGCTCCGAGACGCGGCCTACACCCGTGTCGTGCTCGTGACGCTCCCCGAGGCGACGCCCGTCCACGAGGCGGCGGCTCTGCAGCGCGATCTCGAGCGCGCGGGGATCCACCCGTTCGCGTGGGTGGTGAATCGGAGCCTGACGCCACTGTCGGTCTCGGACCCCCTACTGCGCGAGCGACGCGCTGGAGAAGCTCGCTACCTCGCTGAGGTCCGCACTCTGTCGAACCGCGTCGCGCTCGTACCGTGGTCCACGCAAGGGGCGGAGCGATGAAGGGCGTTTCGCTACCACGCCGCGTCGTGGCGGAGGCCTTGGGCACCGCGCTCCTACTGGCCACCGTGGTCGGATCGGGGATCATGGCGGAGAAGCTCGCCGGTGGGAACGTCGCCATCGCCCTGCTCGCGAACACCGTAGCCACCGGCGCTGGGCTGGTCGCGCTCATCCTGACGTTCGGCCCCATCTCCGGTGCCCACCTGAATCCCGCCGTCACCCTCGCGGACGCCAGCCAGCGCGGCCTTCCTTGGCGCGAGGTGCCGGCGTACATCGTGGCCCAGATCGTCGGAGCCTTCGCTGGTGTGGCCCTTGCGCACGTGATGTTCGCACATCCCCTCTTCGCAGCCTCGCAGCACGCGAGGGGCACGACTGGAGAGATCGTCAGCGACTTCGTCGCGACGTTTGGTCTCCTGGCCGTCATCTGGGGCGTCGCGCGGCGACGAGGGGACGCCGTGCCGTTCGCCGTGGGCGCGTACATCACGGCCGCCTACTGGTTCACCGCGTCGACCTCGTTCGCCAACCCGGCCGTCACGCTCGCCCGGGCAGCGACCGATACTTTCGCCGGCATCCGGCCGGTGGACGTCCCAGCCTTCATCGTCGCTCAACTTGCGGGGGCCATGGCCGCGACGGCCCTCTTCCGCTGGCTCGTACCGGCCCTACCCGACGTCGCCACGCGCGTCGTCGACCGTCGCGACGACGTGCTGCAACCTGCCCGGGAGAAGTCATGAAGACCGTGCTCTTTGCGTGCGTGCACAACGCCGGTCGCTCGCAGATGGCGGCCGCCTGGTTCAACGCGCTCGCTGACTCCACCAAGACGCGTGGCATCTCCGCGGGCACCGAACCGGGCGTGCGGGTTCACCCCGAGGTTGTCACGGCGATGCGGGAGGTCGGAGTGGAGCTCGAGGGAGTCGCCCCGCAGAAGCTGACGGACGAGCTCGCGGCCGCAGCGTCCGTCCTCGTCACGATGGGGTGCGGCGAGGCGTGCCCCGTCGTGCCGGGCGTGAGACGGATGGACTGGCCGCTCGAGGATCCGAAGGGGAGGCCCCTCGATCGTGTCAGGCAGATCCGCGATGAGATCCGCGACCTCGTGAGGGACCTGGTCCTACGCGAGGGGTGGTCCCGCGCATGATCCGAGCAGCGCATTCCGAATCTCAGGCTGCGGGCGCAATCCCTACCCAGGCCGTAGCCGGCTCGTAGCGGGGATCGCGCGAGAGGTCGCAGGCGACCTGCTCGCGGACCGGGGGCCTGACGGCCGCCTTCGCGGGAGGGCGCACGGTCGGACGGGACTGCGCGTCGTTCGAGGCCACCGCCCGGAGATCGTGTCGCGTCGAAGCTTCGGGTTCCCACATGGTCCTGTTCTCCCTTGTCCGGCTCAGTTGCAGAGATCGCGCCGTCACGGATCTCCGCGAGTTCCTGGGGCGCCTGGGTAACGCCGGACCCGTTCGAGCGGGTCAGTAGCGACTCCCCGGTGTCGAAGGCGACCCGGCGACTCGGCGCTCCCGTAGGTCCGCAGTACGGTCAGGTCAGGGTACGCACTCGAGCACGGGGTAGCCCGCGAGCGAGTCGTAGGCACACTGGTACGTGTCGCCACACAACGCGGGGCCCAGGCAGTCGCAGCTCGAGCTGCTGGTGCAGGCGCCGGGAACGAGCTGGCAGGCGTACACGGGGCCGGCGTCGTTCGGGCCCGGGCCGGTCGAGAAGCAGACCTGACCCGACGAGCAATCGGGCGAGCAGGTGGGCCCGCCCACCTCGGCCGCCGCGTCCGACACGTCCGGGAAGCGCCCGTTCGAGCAGGCGACGAGCGCAATCACCGCAAACGCGAGTGCCGCGAGTCTCACGGGGCCAAGACTACGCCGGCCAGCGCCACTCGCGCACCTCGGGCATGTCGTCGCCGTGGCGCCTGATGTACGCGCCGTGCTCCACGAGCTTGTCGGCCATGAGCTGGCGCAGGTACGCGAAGCGCGAGCCGAGCCTGGGTACACGGTCGATGACGTCTTGCACGAGATGGAAGCGATCGAGATCGTTGCGAACCACCATGTCGAACGGAGTCGTCGTGGTTCCCTCTTCCTTGTAGCCGCGCACGTGGAGGTTGCCGTGGTTGGAGCGGCGGTACGTGAGGCGATGAATCAGCGCCGGATAGCCGTGGTAAGCGAAGAGGATGGGCCGGTCCGCCGTGAAGAGACCGTCGAAGTCGCGGTCGGCCAGGCCGTGCGGGTGCTCGCTCGGTGGCTGTAGCTTCATGAGATCCACCACGTTGACGACGCGGATCTTCAGGTCCGGGACGCTCTCGCGCAGGATGCTCACCGCGGCCAGAATCTCGAGCGTCGGCACGTCCCCCGCGCACGCCATGACGACGTCGGGATCGGAGCCCTGGTCGTTGCTCGCCCACTCCCAGATCCCGATGCCCGCCGTGCAGTGCTTGATCGCCTGATCCATCGTCAGCCACTGCGGCGACGGTTGCTTGCCGGCAACGACGACGTTCACGTAGTTGACGCTCCGCAAGCAGTGATCGGTGACCGACAGCAGCGTGTTCGCGTCGGGCGGCAGGTACACGCGGATGACGTCGGCCTTCTTGTTGACGACGTGGTCGATGAAGCCCGGATCCTGGTGGCTGAAGCCGTTGTGATCCTGGCGCCAGACGTGTGACGTGAGCAGGTAATTGAGCGACGAGATCGGGCGCCGCCAGGGGATGTGACGCGCCACCTTCAGCCACTTGGCGTGCTGGTTGAACATCGCGTCGACGATGTGAATGAACGCCTCGTAGCAGGAGAACATCCCGTGCCTGCCCGTGAGCAGGTAGCCCTCGAGCCATCCCTGGCACTGGTGCTCGCTCAGCATCTCCATCACGCGTCCGTCCGGCGCGACGTGATCGTCACTCGGCAGTATCTCCGCCGTCGAGTCGCGATTGGTCACCTCGAAGACCGCGTTCCAGCGGTTGGACGCCGTCTCGTCGGGGCTGAAGATGCGGAAGTTCCTCGCCTCGGCGTTGAGCGAAAGGACGTCGCGAACGAGGGCTCCCTGCACGCGCGTCGCCTCGGCGAGGACGCCGCCCGGTGCGGGCACGTCGACGGCGTAGGCCGTGTAGTCCGGCATGCGCAGCTCCTTGCGCAAGAGGCCTCCGTTGGCGTGGGGGTTGGCGCTCATGCGCCGGTCGCCCTCCGGCGGGAGGGCGGCGAGCTCGGCGACGAGCCGGCCGTGCGCGTCGAAGAGCTCGTCGGGGCGGTAGCTCCTCATCCACGCTTCGAGCGCGGCGAGATGCTTCGCGTTGCGCCCGATCGCGATGGGCACCTGGTGCGCGCGGAAGGTGCCCTCGATCGGCACTCCGTCGACCTCTTTCGGCCCTGTCCAGCCCTTGGGGCTCCGGAGGACGATCATGGGCCAGCGCGGTCGCTGCGTGAATCCGTGCGTCCGCGCGCTCTCCTGGATGCGGGCGATCTCGGCGACGGCCTCGTCCATCACCGCGGCCATCTTCGGGTGCATCTCGGCGGGCTCGTCACCCTCGACGAACCGCGGCGCCCAGCCGTAGCCGCGGAGGAGCTGCTCGAGCTCCTCGCGCGGGATGCGCGCGAGCACGGTCGGTCCGGCGATCTTGTAGCCGTTGAGGTGCAGGATCGGCAGCACCGCGCCGTCGCTCACCGGGTCGAGGAACTTGTTCGAGTGCCAGCTGGTCGCGAGGGGCCCCGTCTCGGCCTCGCCATCGCCGATGACGCAGAAGACGACGAGCTTCGGGTTGTCGAACGCGGCGCCGAACGCGTGGCTCAACGCGTAGCCGAGCTCGCCGCCTTCGTGGATGCTGCCGGGCGTCTCCGGCGCGACGTGGCTCGGGATGCCGCCGGGGAACGAGAACTGTCGGAAGAGGAGGCCCAGCCCGCGTTCGTCGCGCGATACGTTCGGGTAGACCTCGCTGTAGGTGCCCTCGAGGTACGTGTTGGCCACGATCCCCGGACCGCCGTGACCGGGCCCGGTGACGAAGATGGCGTCGAGCTCGCGCTCTTTGATGACGCGGTTCGCGTGGACGTAGACGAAGTTGAGGCCCGGCGTCGTGCCCCAGTGGCCGAGCAGGCGCGGCTTCACGTGCTCGAACTGGAGCGACTCGCGCAGGAGAGGATTCGCGAGCAGGTAGATCTGCCCGACGGACAGGTAGTTCGCGGCGCGCCAGTAGGCGTCGATCGTACGCCTGGCTTCGGGGGTCAGCGCAGCGCTCATGGGCTCTCTCCTCCGATCGTGCGAAGCGTCTCCCGGACGATGACGGACTCCTCGTCTGTCCGAATCACGCGGACGACGCAAGCGCTCGCGTCGGTCGAAATGACCGCCGCGCCCGCCGCGTTGCGCGCGTCATCGAGGCCCACGCCGAGGTGCTCGAGCCCACGGAGGACGCGCGCGCGTACCGGCGCCGCGTTCTCCCCGATGCCGCCCGAGAAGACGAGCGTGTCGAGGCCGCCGATCGTCGCCGCGAGCGCCCCGATCGCCTGGCGCGTCCGATGGCAGAAGACGGCGACCGCGTCGGCGGCCCGTCCGTCGGTCGCCTCGTGAGCGAGCAGGTCGCGCATGTCGGCGCTCGTCTCGGAGATCCCGAAAAGGCCCGATTGGTGGTTGAGGAGGCCGTCGAGCTCGTCGACGCTTATGCGCTCGGCTCGAAGGAGATGGACGATGACGCCGGGATCGAGGTCGCCCGAGCGCGTGCCCATCGGGATGCCGGAGTTGGGCGTGAAGCCCATCGTCGTTTCGACCGAGCACCCATCGCGCAGCGCGACGAGGCTCGCCCCCGAGCCGAGGTGCGCCATCACGACGCGCCCCCGCGCGGCGCGCTCGCCTGCCACGCGTCCGAGCTCTTCGACGAGGAAGGTGTACGAGAGACCGTGAAAGCCGTAGCGCCGCATGCCCAGAGCCTCGTATCGCCGCGGGATCGGCAGCAGGCGCGCGACGTCCGGGAGCGTGCGGTGAAAGGCCGTGTCGAAGCAGGCGACCTGCGCGAGCTCCGGCGCGCGTGAGCGCATCGCCTCGACGATCGCGAGCTCGGCGGGGAGGTGATCGGGATCCAGCGGGGCCAGACGACGCAGCTCGGCGATGACGTCGGCGGTGAGCCGGCGTGGCCCGTCGAAGCCCGGGCCGCCGTGCACGATGCGATGCCCGACGGCAATGACGCGCGCGACGCCGCCGAACGCATCGAGGTGCGACAGCGCGTCGTCGAGAGCGCGCTCGTGGTCGGTCGTCCCGGAGGCGATGCGGTCGATCGAGCCCGCGTGAATCCTCCGCGGCGTGGAGCCGGGCGCGAACACCGCGAACTTGAGGCTCGACGAGCCCGCGTTCAGCGTGAGGACGAGCGCGTCGGTCACGGGGAAGCCCCGGCCGAGCCCGCGCAGCGAAAGCCCACGTTCGCGTTCCGTGTCGACGGATCGCCCGGCGATCGGTCCGTCAGACGGGAGGCGCCGTCGTCGTCGTCGGAGCGGTCGGATTCGTCCCGGCGCACGCCGCGAGGGCAAGCATGCTCGCGAGCAGCCCGTCCCATCCTCGCATCGGGCTCATGTCCGCGCGTCGGGGTGGCCACGCGAGGCGAAGATATCACGGGCCTCCGTTTGGCCACTTCCGTTCGCCAGGCGGGCTCTTTCGATTGCGACCTTGCGCGCGTGCCAGCTCGACAGGATCGGCGCGACTCCTGCATAGGTAAGCGCTAGGGCTGTGGGTCGCGACGGACGGGCGCCGCCTCGTTCAGAAGCAACCAGAAGAGGCCCAGCGTCTTCGCCGCTTGCACGAACTCGGAGAACTCCACGGGTTTGCGGACGTACGCGTTGGCGCCCAGCGCATAGCTTCGAAGGACGTCCTCGTCCTGCCTCGACGCGGTCAGCATGATGACCGGCAAGAGCTTCGTCCGCTCGTCGGCGCGGATGCGTCGCAGCACCTCCAGCCCGCCGACCTTCGGCAGGTTGAGATCGAGCAGGACGACGGCGGGATGCACGCTCGGATCGCGTCCCGCATGAGGTCCGGAGCCGAAGAGGTAGTCGAGCGCCTCCGCGCCGTCGCGGACGACGAAGATCTCGTTCGCGACGCCGCAGCTCTTGAACGCCAGCCGCGTGAGCTTCTCGTCGCTCGCGTTGTCCTCCACGAGGAGTATCGCCTTGGTCATGCTGAGCCTCTGGGGCGGTCCGGCAGAACGAAGTAGAAGGTGGCGCCCCCGCCGACGACGCCCTCTGCCCAGAGGCGCCCTCCGTGTCGGTGGACTATGCGCTGCACGGTCGCGAGGCCGATTCCGGTACCGGGAAACTCGTCCGCGCGGTGGAGGCGCTGAAACGGCACGAATAGCTTGTTGGCGAAGGCCATGTCGAACCCGATGCCGTTGTCGCGCAGGAAAAAGGCGGCGGCGTCGTCCGTCTGCGTGACGCCGAGCTCGATACGCGCGCCGGCCGTCCTGGTCGTGAACTTCCACGCGTTCCCGAGGAGGTTCTCCAGCAGCGCCCGCGCCAGCACCGGATCGACGTCCGCGCGCAGGCCGTCTTGAACCACGACCTCGACCTTGCGGTCCTGCGAGGTGGCTTCGAGCTGGGCCGCGACCTGCCGCGCCATCGCCGAGAGATCGACCGCTTCGCGCCGCAGCTCGCTCCTCGTCAGGCGCGCCAGCGAAAGGAGGGCGTCGATGAGCGCCCCCATCTTCTTGGCGTTGTGAACGATCTCCCGCAGCCAGTCCTGCCCGTCCGCGTCGAGCTTGGCCTCGTAGTTGTCGAGCAGGACCTGAGCGAAGCCGTTCATTCCCCGGAGCGGCGCCCGAAGATCGTGGGCGACCGAGTAGCTGAAGGCCTCGAGCTCCCGGTTGGCAGCCTCGCTGGCATCCTTGGCGCGCGCCAGCGCCTCCTCGCTTCGCCGGCGATCCGTCACGTCGCGGATGGAGCTCGAGACGAGCACTCCGTCTTCCGTCTCGAGGGGGCTCAGGCTGATCTCGATCGGGAACTCGGTGCCGTCCTTGCGGAGCCCGAGCAGCGCGAGGCCGGTCCCCATGGCGCGTGGCTTGGGGCTCGCGAAGTATCCCGTGCGGTGCTGGGGGTGCTTCTTGCGGAGGCGCTCCGGCACGAGCAGCTCGACCCACTGACCGAGGAGCTCTTCCCGGGGATACCCGAACATCCGCTCCGTCTGAGCGTTGACGAGCAGGATGCGTCCGTCCCGGCCCACGATGACCACGGCGTCGGGGGCGGACTCGAGTAGGCCCTTGAACTTCTCCTCGGCCTTCTTTCGCTCGGTGATGTCCCGGATGGCGCTCGACACGAGCGTGCCCTCTTCGGTCTCGAGGGGGCTAAGGCTGATCTCGATCGGGAACTCGGTCCCGTCCTTGCGCATCCCGTAGAGCTCGAGGCCCGAGCCCATCGAGCGCACCTTCGGCTCGGCGAAAAACGATGCGCGGTGCTTCGGGTGGCTGCCCCGGAAGCGCGCAGGCACGAGCGTCTCCACCGTCTTGCCGAGCAGCTCCTGGCGCGGGTACCCGAAGAGCTTCTCGGTCTGTGCATTGACCAGCACGATGGCACCGAACCGGTTGACGATGACGATCGCATCGGGAGCGGCCTCGAGGAGGCCGCGGAACATGTCGTCGCTGGTACGGCGGGCCGCGACGTCGTCGAGCAGAACGTTCAGCGCCACCGCGACCCGGGTGATGGGGTCCTCGGCGTCAACGTGGCCCCCGATGGCCACGCGCGCAGCCTGATTTCCGCCCGACGCCGCCGCGATCACGCGGAGGATCTCATCGAGCGACGGCACCTCCGTCATGTGCGGACCTCGTGGACCGCGAGCATAGGCCTCGCGGCTGGCGGGGCCAACCGTAGTCTGGGCTCAGGGGCCGGGCGGTGGAGGCGCCCCTGGCTACTTGGATCGAGCTCTCGAGTCGAGCACCTCGCGCACCTTGCGGGTCAATGTCTCGACGGTGAGGGGCTTCTGCAGATACGCGAGATCGGCCTCGACCACGCCGTGGCGCACGGCTGCGTCGTCCGTGTAACCGGACATGCACAGCACCTTCATCGCGGGACGGAGCGCGACGAGCCGCCTCGCCAGCTCGGGGCCGCTCATCCGAGGCATGACGACATCGCTGAGGAGGAGGTCGATGGGACCGGTGTGGCTCTCGCAGAGGAGCAGCGCCTCGCCAGGGCTCGGGGCCTCGATGACGGTGTAACCGTGCCGGCGGAGGATCCCCCGGGCGACGTCGCGCACCGCATCGTCGTCCTCGACGAGCAAGATGCTCTCCGAACCTCGAAGGGTGGCGGGGGCGGGTTGCTTCCGGACGTCGTCCTCCACCGCGTTGACCCGTGGCAGGTACACCTTGAACGTCGTCCCCTTGCCGGGCTCGCTGTAGACCCAGACGATCCCGTCGCTCCGTTGCACGATGCCGAAGACGGTCGACAGGCCGAGCCCCGTTCCTTTCCCCTTCTCCTTGGTCGTGAAGAACGGCTCGAAGATGCGGCCCAGCGTGGCCTTGTCCATGCCCGTGCCCGTATCGCTCACTGCGAGCACGACGTGCGCGCCGGGCTTCGCGCCCAGATGGCTCGCGGCGAACGCCTCATCGAGCGTCACGTTCGCGGTCTCCATCGTCAGCTTGCCGCCGGTCGGCATCGCGTCACGCGCGTTGACCACGAGGTTCATGACGACCTGCTCGATCGAACCAGGGTCCGCCCGCACCCGTCCCAGGGACTCGGAAGGGATCGTGACGAGCTCCACGTCCTCGCCGAGGAGACGGCGAAGCATCTTGTCCATGCCGACGAGCACCTCATTGAGGTCGAGCACCTTCGGTTCGATCACCTGTTGGCGGCTGAACGCGAGGAGCTGTCGCGTCAGATCGGCGGCGCGCAGCCCTGCGCGGTGGATCTCTTCGATGTCGGCGCGGAGCGGATCGCCGGGCTTCAGGTCCGCGATCGACAGCTCCGAATAGGTGAGGACGACGGAGAGCAGGTTGTTGAAGTCGTGCGCCACGCCGCCGGCGAGGCGGCCCACGGCCTCCATCTTTTGCGCCTGACGGAACTGGTCCTCGAGCACGCGGTGGGCCTGCTCCGCGCGCCTGCGCTCGGTGAGGTCGGCCACGACCGAGAGGGTGCGCCCCCCGCCCAGCGTCGCGACGCCCACGAGGAGGGGGACGAGGCTGCCGTCCTTGCGGAGATATTCCTTCTCGAAAGGGCCGGCGGTTCCGCTGGTCGCGAGAGCCGCCTCGATCACCGTGCTGGTCGCGCGCGCATCGACGGGCGTCAGGTCCCGCCAGCTCAGTCGACCGGCCGCGAGATCCTCGCGCGAGTAGCCGACGAGGGAGAGAAACACGTCGTTGGCCTCGACGATGGCGCCCGACGTGACCCCGACGGTGATTCCCGCGATGCCGGCGTCGAAGAGGCGCCGGAACCGAAGCTCCGCTTCGCGCCGAGCGTCCTCGGTCCTTCTTCTCTCGGTCACGTCGGTCAGCACAGCGAGGATCCCTTCGAACCGCCCGTCCGCGTCGCGAAGCGCGTTCGACTCGACGATCACCCAGCGGATCTCGCCGTCCTTGCGCCGGAACTGCTGCTCGTAGCTGCCCGCGATCCCCCTCTGGCGTTCAGCAATCCTCTCCTGCAGAACGGGGCGCGTCGCTCCGTCGACGAAGTCGGCCACGGAAGCCGTTTGCCCCTCTTCCCGGCTGATTCCGAGGATCTGCGTCATGTAGGGGTTCATGAAGGTCGTCTTGCCTTCGGCGTCGAACAGCCAGATGCCGACCAGGGCGGACTCGATGATCCGGCGAACGCGCTGCTCGGCCTCGAAGCGCGCGAGCTCGGCGGTCCTTCGCGCGGCCCGGGTCTCTCGGTCCCGGATCTCGCGCTCGACCGCGGGCGACAGCCTGACGAGGCGGTCCTTGAGGACGTAGTCGTGCGCCCCGGCCCGCATGGCGGCGACGGCGTGCTCCTCGCCGACGGTGCCGGAGACGATGATGAACGGCACGTCGAGCCCGAGCTCCAGGACCACGCCGAGCGCTCCGAGCGCGCTGAAGGTCGGCAACGACCAGTCCGAGAGGACGACGTCCCACCGTCCCCGTGCGAGCGCCTCGCGCATCGCCGCCTCGGTCTCCACTCGCTCGTGCTCGATCTCCCGGTTCGTTCGACGAAGCTCCTGCAGGACGAGCTTCGCGTCCGTGCTCGAGTCCTCGACGATCAGCACGCGCAGGCGATTCGGCATCGCGGCCCCCACCCCCAACCGAGCCCAAGGATAGGCTTCGCCACGGTCAAGACAACGGACCGTTTGTGGTCCAGGTCAAAAAGGGCAGGCCCGGCGTGCTTCCTGCCCACGCGGGCCACGACGCCACATCGCAGAGCTCGTCGTTCCTTCGAGCGGCTTCGTCTTCGAGAACGCCGGCTTCCGCATCGGGTCGACCAACCTCGTCGTCGACATGACCGGCCCGTCCGTCGATGCCGCGGGCTGGTCACCGCGTGCTGCGTCCCGTAGAAGGCGCGCGAGTCTGGCATCCAGAGCGCGTCGCAGCTATCCCGCTGCCGCCCGAAGGACGGCGACGGCGCACGACGCGAGGCGGGCGCGGGCCGAATCCGAGCGGCTGGTCAGCACGATGGGGACCCGCGCGCCGAGCACCACACCGGCCAGCTCCGCGCCGCCGAGGTACTCGAGCTGCTTGGCCAGCATGTTCCCGGATTCCAGGTCGGGGACGAGGAGCACGTCTGCGACCCCGGCGACGGGGGACGCGAGCTCCTTGATGGCGGCGGCCTGGGCGCTCACGGCCGTGTCGAAGGCGAGCGGGCCGTCGAGCACGGCGCCTGCGATCTGCCCGCGGTCGGCCATCTTGCAGAGAGCGGCGGCGTCGATGGTCGAGGTGATCTTGGAGCTCACGGTCTCGACGGCCGACAGGATGGCGACGTTGGGGCGCACGATGCCGAGGGCGTGCGCGAGCTCGATGGCGTTCTTCGCGATGTCGACCTTGTCGTCGAGGGTCGGGTAGATGTTGATGGCGGCGTCGGTCACGAGCAGCGGTCGGGGATACGCAGGCGCATCGATCACGAAGACGTGGCTCACCCGCCTCGTCGTGTGCAGGCCCCCTTCGCGGTCGAGCACCGCGTGCATCAGCGCGTCCGTGTGCAGGCTCCCCTTCATCAAGCCGAGCGCGACGCCCTCCCGGCAGAGGGCGACCCCCTTCCGGGCGGCGGCCGCGTCGTCGGCCGCGTCCACGATCCGCACGGCGGAGAGATCGATGCTCAGCTCGAGTGCGAGCGCCCGGATGGCGCGATCGTTCCCGACGAGGATGGGGTCGATCAAGCCGGCGCTCGCGGCCGCCATCGCTCCCGAGAGGGCGACGCCCGTCGTCGGGGCCACGACCGCGAAGGGCGACCGAGGCAGGTCGCGGCACCGCGCGACGAGTTGATCGAAGACCTGGAGCGCCACGCCTAGTCCGGGATACTACGGCTTCCGCTGCGTAGCGCCATCCATCGTCGCTTCTCCCGAACCGGGTATCCTGCGACGCGTGCGGTGCGTCGCGATCCTCTTCACGGCGGCTCTCGCGGCCTCCGCGCGCCCCGCGCTCGCGAGCCCGGCGGCCAGGCTCGTCTACGCGCGCTCCGCAGACGCCGCGTCCTGCCCCGACGAGAGCGCGCTGCGCGGCGCGGTCGCGGCACGCTTCGGTTACGACCCGTTCTTCGCGTGGGCGAGGCGCACGGTCGTCGTCGAAGTCTCGCGGCGCGGGGACCACTACGCGTCCCGCGTGCAAATGCTCGACGAACGCGGCGTGGCGCAAGGCGAGCGCGAGCTCAGCTCCGACGGCTCCTCGTGCTCCGAGATCTTCGACGCGACTGCTCTCGCCATCAGCATCGCGCTCGATGCCTCCAGCAAGGCGGAGAAGGTGGTCGAGGCACCGCCGACCCCTCCCCCTGTGTCCCCGTCGACCTCGGACGCTCTGTCGATCGCCCTTGTCGCGCCACGGGATGAGCCGTTGCCGCGGCCCATGCCGCAAGCTCGATCCTCCTCCTGGTTCGTGGGCGCCGACCTCCTCGGATCCCAGGGCACCGCTCCGTCCATCTCGGCGGGCGCGACGGCATTCGTCGAGGCCCGCGAGAACGCTCTCTCGGCGGCGCTCGAGGTCCGCTTCGATGCGCCAGCGAGCGCCACGGTCGACCGTCTCCAGGCAAGTTCGTGGCTCTACGCCGCGCAGCTCGCGCCGTGCTTCCATCTCGGTCCGCTGTCGATGTGCGCCATCGGCTCCATCGGACAGTTCGTCATCCACGGCGTGGGCGTTCCCTCGCCCTCGTCGGCGACGGCGCTCTTTGCGGCTGCCGGAGCGCGCGTCGGCGTCGAGTGGCCGCTCTCGTCCGGGGTCTTGCTCCGCGCGCACGCCGACGGCTTCGCGGATCTCTCGCCCCCCACGTACCGGCTGGATGCCACGTACGTGGCGTGGACCGCTCCCACGATCGCGGGCGGGCTGGCGGTGGGGGTCGCGGTGCGGATTCCGTGATCGACGCCGGGCTCTCGTCCCAAGTATCGATGTGAGCCTCGGTCCGCCCCCGATGCAGGACTTCGGCCAGATCTTCGAGGAGCACTTTGCCTATGTGTGGGGCTCGCTGCGGCGTCTCGACGTCCGCGAGGCGGATCTGGAGGACCAGGCACACGAGGTCTTTCTGAAGGTGCACGCTCACTTCCACCAGTACGACCGCACACGGCAGATCCGGCCTTGGCTCTTCGCCTTCGCCTTTCGCGTCGCCTCGGACTACAGGCGCCTCGCGAGGCACCGCGTCGAAGTCCTCGGGGCTTCCGTGGAGGCCGTGGACCCTCAGCAACCCGCCGACACACGCATTCAGCTGGCCGAGGAACACGCGCTGCTTGCCGCCGCGCTGGACACTGTGGCTCTCGATCGTCGCGCGGTCCTCATGCTGCACGAGTTCGACGAGATTCCCGTTCCCGCCATCGCGAGCGCCCTCGGCATCCCGGTGGGCACGGCTTCCTCGAGGCTGCGCCTCGGACGAGAAGACCTGGCCGCCGCGCTGCATCGACTCCGAAAGCAAAGAGGTGACCGATGAGCGAATCGAAGTCCCCGCTCGACGCACGCGACGTAGCCCTGCTGCGCGAGGCGCGCGACGCCGGTCCACCGGCGCCCGAGGTCGTCGAGCGCGTGCGGGTCCGACTCGCCGCCCTTGCTCCGCCGACGGTGTCTCAGGGCGGCGGAGCCGGCTCCGAAACCGGCCGCGCGGTGGCGCGTCTGGCGGGTAGCAAGGCCGCGATCGCCGTCACGTCGCTGCTCCTCGGGGGTGCCGCGGGCGCGGGGATCTACGCCGAGCTTCGGCCGCCGCAGCAAGCGCAGGTCGTCTACATCCCCCAGCCCATGGCGGCTTCGGTCGCTTCCGTCGTCCCGGCGCCGTCGAGCGCTGCGCCCTCCGAGGTGGTCGCTGGCACATCGACGGCGAGCACTGCGCGCACGGCCGCCTCGCCCGGACCCTCCACCTCGTCTCGCACACTCCAGCTCTCGGCCGAGCGCATACTCCTCGACGAGGCACGCGGGGCCTTGGTTCAGGGCAATCCGAGCCGGGCGCTCGAGCGCATCGAGCAGCATCGGCGGACGTTCGCGACCCCGATCCTCGGCGAGGAGCGTGACGCGATGGAGGTCGAGGCGCTGGCGAAGGTCGGGCGGTCGGCGGAAGCGCGGGCAAAGGCCGACGCGTTCCGGCGCCACACGCCGAACAGCCTCTTTCTCCCGGCCGTCCAATCGGCGGTCGAGTCGATTCCGTGATCGTCGGGGGACCGTGCGCCCAAGTGAGACTGGAGGTCATCGCATCATGAGAAGCAGGCTCCTCGTCGGAGGCTTCGTCTGCCTCGCGGCCGCGTGCGGCGGCCATACCGTGAACCTGGGCGCAGGCGGTGACGGTGGGGCCTCTCCGGGCGATGACGCCGGCGGCAGTGGAAGCTCGAGCGGCTCGGCAGGCTCCAACCCGCTCTCGGGAACGTACAAGGGCTACATCGAGAGCTTCAAATTCCCGGATGGCTCCGACACGGTGGTCCTGACGCTCGTCTTCGGGGACGACGGGGGGGTCACGGGCACCGTATTCTTTGGCGACGGTCCACCACTGGCGCCGCCGATGGACCCCAACGTCGGGTATCCACCCGGGCTAACAGTCCCGCCCGGCCCGACGGACGAAGGCTTCTCGTTCACGGTCCTCGGCGGCTCGTACGCGGCGCCGCGTCTGACGCTCGGTCTGGACCTCAACGAGCTCTGGAAGCAGTGGTGCCAGATCCAGACGACCATTTACCCGTGGAACAATGGCGCGGCGGACGGAGGCTGCGGACCGCTGCTCCACTATGCGTGTCTTCCGAATGGATCCACCCAGACTGGCGCCGTGTGCTCGTACACCGCGTGTGACGAGACGGCGCCGACGACGGTCGACTGCGGCAAGCTCGCGCTCTGCGGCGGCATGGGCCCCGATCCGTGCACCTGCACGGCGACGAGCTGCACCGTTGCCACGCCGACGCAGCCCGGCATCACGTTCGACATGCAGCTCAACGCCGGCGCCCTGGACGGGAGCGAGACGGGGATCGGCAATTCCGTGCTCAATGTGCATTTGACGAAGCAACCTTGAGGCCCCGGCCGATGGCCCACTCGCGATTGCGACGCAGCGCACCCGACCACGGGTACCCTTTGCGCCAGCATGCGCATGATCCAGCGGGTCGCCTTCCGGCTCTGCGCCCTCTACTTCGTTCTCTACTTCCTTCCTTTTCCCGTTGATGCCGTGTTCGAGCCTCCCGGTGCGCCCGCGTGGTACGCGAGGTTCTGGGATCCGCCGGTCAACGCGCTGGGGCGGGTGTTCGGCATTCACGCTCCCCTCCACACGGTCGACGGCCCCGATGGTCTTGGCCATTGCGTGCAGCTGGGGAGCTTCTTCCTCGTCGCGGCCCTGGCGACCGGCGTGTGGACCGCGCTCGACCGCCGCTGGCCACATGACGAGCGTGCGCACGACTTCCTGATCCTCTGGCTTCGCTATGCGCTCGCGGCGTGGATGCTGGCGTTCGGTTTCGCCAAGGTGATCCCCAGCCAGATGGCGCTGCCGGATCCCTCGCTGATGGTCACGCCCTACGGCGAGTCGACGCCCATGAGGCTTCTCTGGGCCTTCATGGGAACCTCGCCTGCCTACGAGCGCTTCGCGGGCGCAGCGGAGCTGGCCGGGGGGCTGCTCCTGCTCCGACGAAGGACCACTGCGCTCGGAGCGCTCGTGTGCGCGGCCGTCCTCGCGAACGTTGCCATGATGAACGTTTGCTACGACGTGCCGGTCAAGCTGGATGCGATCCATCTCTTCTTGCTCTCGACGTTCCTCCTCCTTCCGAGCAGCCGGAGGCTCGTCGACACGCTCGTCCTCGGTCGGGCCGTGCCCGCGCTCGCTGCGCCGGCGCTCTTCCCGGTGCGCTGGCGTCGTCCCATCAGTGCGCTGGCGATCCTGTTCGTGGCCGGAGTGATCTACAAGCAGGGCTCGGCATCGGGCCGCCACTACTTCGATGACGCGCGCGGCGACGGGTCTCCCCTGCCCGACCCCTATGGCGTGTACGAAGTGGAGGAGATGCGCCGTGACGGCGTCGTGGTGGCGCCGCTGCTCACCGACGCCACGTACTGGCACCGACTCTACTTCGGGCGGCTCGGCGCGGGAGTCGTCTACGCCGACGGGTCGCGCGAAACGCTTGCTCTGCCGGGCTCGACCCGCGGCACGTGGACCTCGACGCGCTACGCCGTCAAGGTGACCCATGCCGAGGACGGCCGGCTACTCGTCGAGGGCACCGTGAACGGTCAAAAGGTCGTCGCGATCGCGCGGCCAACGGATCCAAAGAATCGTCGGCTCTTGCAGAGTTCCATCCATTGGTACTTCGATTGAGGTCCGAGCTCCCCGTCTCCCGCGGTGCCCCTGAGCGCGTTTCGCTCGTCAGTACGGCGGAGGTGGCCGTGAAGGCGGCGGAGGCGGCGGAGGCGGCGGAGCCTCAGGGATCCACTCGCCCGGGATGAGCTCCCACGTGCCATCCGGCTCGCTCTCCCAGTGGGCCGGCGACCACCGGTACCCCGGCCGCTGCGGTATCCAATGTCCGTTCTCCCAGAACCACTGACCATCTCGCAAGGTCCAGTAGCCGGGCTGCCAGACGTAGCCGGGGCGGGGCGGGGGCATGTACACGACGCGCGGGGGCGGCGGCGGTCTCGTCGAGCTGACGACGGCCGCGGTGACGATGGCCGTGCCGAGGATCGCCGCCGGCAGGGCGCCGCGTCCGTAACAGGCCGAAGAGGCGACGGATGCCAGTGTGACGAGGAGAAGAGCGGCGCGCTTCATGCGCTGTCCCGCTGCAAGAACGGGGCACGCGGACGTGGAGGCTCTCGGCGGGAGTCTCCCTTCCAGGAAACCGGGAAGCACAAGCACGGATGCAGCGCAGTCGAGGTGGGCATCCATTGATTGAGCGCGGCGAAGGACCCCGAACTTCTCGTATCTCGGCCATCGATTTCGGAACGTGCTCATGAACCATCGGGACGGGGGCGCAACCATTCGAGCGTGCCCATTGTCCCCATCGCCCCCTTCGCGCCCTTCGCCCCCTTCTTCGCGAGCGCAGTTTCCCTCCTCCTCGCATCGCCCTCGGGACAGGCCCGGGCAGCTGAGGTCTACGAGCTGCCGAGCGTCCTCGTCATCGCCAAGAGCAGCAACAAGAACCAGGTGCACTACGCGGCGCGCGTCGACGACAGCTGCACGCCGGTCGGCCCCTCCCCCGTGCGTGCCTACTGGCTCATGCTCGAGCACGGTCCTCACGCGACCGAGCCCCTGCTCGACCGGGAGAAGAAGATGCTCGGCCTCGAGCGGCAGGAGGTCAGCGGCAACACCGTCCAGTTCGCGCTGCGCGCGATGCCCGGCCGCACCTTCGTCGTCCACACGTCGTGGGTCGACAACCAGTGCTCGTCGTGGGTCGGCACGACCATCGCCGGCGTCGCCGCGCGCGTGACCAGCGTCTACGTGCAGCAGAAGCTCTTCGGCGTCGCCTACGTTCTCCTCAGCGGCGCGTCCGAGGACGGCGCGGCGGTGCGCGAGCGCGTCTCTCCCTGACTCGCGCGGGTCCCGCGAGATCGTCTGCGCTCTGCGCACGAGGGCGCTTCGTTCCCTCCTCCGTGCGTCCCATCCATGGGAGCCGGCGCCTGGCTCGGGTAGCCTGCTGCGCGCAACGCAGAGCGGTCACGACTTTACGCCACACGACCGGAGGAACGGACCATGAGCGAGTCGAAAGTCGCGGTTGTCGGAGCAGGCAGCGTCGGGGGAAACCTGGGGGTACGGCTCTCCAAGTCGGGGGTGCCCGTGCAGTTCGGAGTGCGCGGCGATGCCGATACGAAGGCGCTCCTCGCGAGGTGCGGGAAGGACGCCTCGGCGGCCGACACCGCGGCCGCGGTCGCCTGGGGCGACGTCGTCTTCCTGGCGCTCCCCGCGAACGCCGCGGTCGAAGTGGCGAGCACCCTCGCGAAGCAGCTCGAGGGCAAGGTCGTCGTCGACTGCACGAACCCGCTCACGTGGAAGGACGGTCCGGTGTGGGCCCCGCCGAAGGAGGGCTCGAACGCGGCCGCCATCGCCGCTGCGGCGCCCGGAGCCCGCGTGGTCAAGGGCTTCAACACCTTCGGCGCCGAGTTTCATCTGGACCCCGAGCACGCCGGCAAGCCCGCCGCGCAGGTGTTCCTCGCGGGCGACGACGCCGAGGCGAAGAAGAGGGTGACGGCGGTGGCGACCAAGGCCGGCTACCGCGTGGTCGACTCCGGACCGCTGCGCAACGCCGCCGTGCTCGAGAACGTCGCGATGCTCTGGATCCACCTCGCGATGGTCGGCGGACAAGGTCGCGACTTCGTCTTCGCCATGCAAAAGAAGTGAGCTGATGCGCCCGGGGGAGCTTTTCGCAGACCGCTTCGAGATCGAAGGCCTCGCCGGCGCCGGCGGCATGGGCACGGTCTACCGGGCGCTCGACCGGCTGACCGGGATCCCCGTCGCCGTGAAGATCGTCGCCGGCGGAGCCGGTGGCCACGACCGCTTTGCCCGCGAGGCCGGCGTCCTCTCCGAGCTCAGTCACCCGGCGATCGTCCGCTACGTCGCCCACGGGACGGCGTCGCACGGCGAGCCGTTCCTCGCGATGGAGTGGCTCGACGGCGAGGACCTCGGCAAGCGCCTCGCCCGCACGGGCCTCACCGTCGCCGAGAGCCTGAGCGTCGCGCGGCGCGTCGCCGAAGGCCTCTCGGTCGCCCACGCGCGCGGCGTCGTCCACCGCGACATCAAGCCGAGCAACATCTTCCTCGTCGCCGGGGATGCGGCGCGGAGCAAGCTCCTCGACTTCGGCATCGTGCGCTGGCAGCCCGCGGCAGAAGGCTCGGTCGTGCCGCCCATGACGGGCACCGGGACCGTCCTCGGCACGGTCGGGTACATGTCCCCCGAGCAGGCCACGACCGACCGCGCCCTCGACGCCCGCACCGACGTCTTCGCTCTCGGCTGCGTGCTCCTCGAGTGCCTCACCGGCCAGCCCGCCTTCTCGGGCGCCCACGTCGTCGCCGTCCTCGCCAAGGTGCTCCGCGAAGAGGCCCCCCGCGTCCGCGAGCTGCGGCCCGAGCTTCCCCAGGCGCTCGACGACCTCGTCGCGAGGATGCTCTCCAAGGACCGGACCGGCCGCCCGGCGAACGGGGCCGCGCTGCTCCGGGAGCTCGAGGCGCTCGGCAGCATCGCGGGTGACGTGCCGGAGATGGCGCCCCGGCCGTCGCGGTCGCTGTCGGGCGGCGAGCAGCTCCTCGTCAGCGTGATGCTCGCCGTCGTGCCCGGCGGCTCCGACCGCGTCGGCGACATCGTGCTGCGGCACGGAGGCGAGCTCGCGCGCCTGGCCAACGGCGCCTTCCTCATCACGATGGGCGGCCGCGACTCGATGAGCGAGCAGGTCGTCGGCGCCGCCCTCTGCGCGCTGGAGCTTCAACAGGCGCTCCCTTCCATCCGGATTGCCCTCGCGGCGGGCCGCGCGCAGACGACGGGCGGAGGGCCGCCCGGCCGCGTCATCGATCAGGCGGCGGCGCTCTTCGAGCTCTCGGGGGGAACGTCGGACATCCGGATCGACGAGGTCACCGCGGGGCTGCTCGGCGAGCGCTTCGAGGTGAAGGCCCAGGGCGTCGCGAAGATCCTCGTGGCGCGACGGAGCGACACCGAGCCGCCCCGCACGCTCCTCGGCAAGCCGACCCCCTGCGTCGGCCGGGACAAGGAGCTCGCCCTGCTCGAGGGGACCCTCACCGAGTGCGTCGGCGAGTCCGTGGCGCGGGCGGTCCTCGTGACGGGGCCCTCGGGCCAGGGCAAGTCGCGCCTCCGGCACGAGTTCGTCAGCAAGGCCCGCGAGCGCGGTGACGTCGCCATCCTCACGGCGCGAGCCGACCCCGTCGGCGCCGGCTCCTCCTTCCTGCTCGTCCGTCAGCTCGTTCGCCAGGCCGTCGGCCTCCGCGAAGGCGATCCCCCCGCCGAGCAGGATGCCCGTCTGCGCGCGCACGTGGCCGGCGTCTGCAAGGAGGGCGACCCGGCCCGCATCGCGGACTTCCTCGGGGTGCTCATCGGCGCCCCGCCCGTCGACCGTCCCAGCCCGCAGCTCCGCTCGGCCCGCAATGATCCGCGCATCATGGCCGTCTGGCTCGAGCGATCGTTCGGCGAGTGGCTCGCGGCGGAGTGCGCGGCGCGGCCGCTGCTCGTCGTCCTGGAAGACCTCCACTGGGGCGACGTGCCCAGCGTCAGCTACTTGGGCCAGGCCCTCCGCGCGCTCACCGCGCGGCCCCTCATGGTCCTCGCCCTCGGCCGCCCCGAGCTCCACGCGTCGTTCCCGCACCTCTGGGCCGGCCTCGAGATGACCCAGCTCTCGCTCGGTCGGCTCACGCCGCGCTCCGCCGAGCGGCTCGTCCGCGCCGTCCTCGGCCCCGCGACGCCCGCGTCGACCGTCACGCGCATCGTCGAGCGCGCCGACGGCAACGCCTTCTACCTCGAAGAGCTGATCCGTCGCATCGCCGAGGGCGGCGGGGACACCCTGCCCGAGACCGTGCTGGCCCTGGCGCAGTCGCGCCTCGAACGGCTCGAGCCCGACGCGCGCCGCGTCGTCCGCGCCGCGGGCGTCTTCGGCGAGGTGTTCTGGCGCGGCGGGGTCGCATCGCTGCTCGGCGCCGGGACCGCGGCCACCGACCTCGACACGTGGCTCGACGTCCTCTGCGAGCGCGAGGTGCTCACGGCCGCCCACGAGACCCGCGTCCCCGGAGAGCAGCAGTACTCGTTTCGACACGACCTCTTGCGCGAGGCCGCCTACGCCATGCTCACCGACTCCGACCGGACGACCGGCCACCGCCTCGCCGGCGAGTGGCTCGAGGCCGCCGGCGAGAGGGACCCGCTGTCGCTCGCCGACCACTTCGAGCGGGGCGGCGAGCCGAAGCGCGCGATGCCCTGGCTCCTGCGCTCGGCGCTCACGGCGCTCAGCGGCGGCAACGTCGAGGCGGCGCTCGCCCTCGGCCATCGCGGCGTCGCGTGCGGCGCGGAGGGCGGCGAGCGCGGCCTCCTCCGGCAGGTGCAGGGGACGGCGCTCTTCATGCGCGGACACATGGCCGCGTCGGTCGAGATGTCGCGCGAGGCCATCACGCTCTTGCGCGCCGGGAGCACGCCCTGGTTCGTCAGCGCGTCGGAGGCCTTCCTCGCCGGGATGTTCCTCGCCGATCCGGGCGTCACCGGTCCCGTGCTGAAGGCCATCGTCGACGCCTCGGTCGAGCCGGAGCCGTCGGGCCCCTACGGGCTCGCCACGAACGGCACCTGCATGGCGCTGACGGCGATTGGTCAGCTCGATCTCGCGCGCTCGCTCCTTCGCCGCGCCGAGGCGCTCGAGGCCACCACCCCGGAGCCGGACCTCGCCTTCGTCTTCTGGCTGCGCATCCGTCGCTGCTTCTTCGAGACGATGTCCGGCGAGCTCGGGAGCGCCCTCGAGACGCTCGACGAGAGCCGCAGCCTCGCGCGACGCACCGAGGACGCGCGAGCCCGCGGCAGCGTCGGCATGATGACCGTCGAGGTCCTCGCGCAGACCGGGCACCGCGAGCGCGCCGAGGCCGCCTGCCACGAGCTCCGCGCCTTCTGCGAGCCGCGCCGCCTCGGCGTCTACGCCGACTGGGGAGCGCTGCATCTCGCGCTCGGCCAGGTCATCACGCGCGGCGCGCGCGAGGCCATGGCTTCGCTCATGGGCCTCATGGACCGGTCCGACCGCTTCCTGGCGACCTCGGCGCGGGCGTACGTCGCCGAAGCGCTCCTCGCCGAGGGCGACCTGCCGGCCGCCACGCGCGAGGCGACGCGAAGCCTCGAGGAGGGAGCGGCGTTTCCAATCCTCCAGGCGCACGCCCTCGGCGTCCGGGCGCTCATCGAGCTGCGACGAGGCGTGCCGGCCGAGGCGTTCCTGCTCGCCGAGCGCGGCCTCGAAGCCGAGTCGCGCGCGCCGTGGCCGTCGGTGGGGTCACTCCTGCATCTGGCCCGGGCCGAAGCCCTCCGTGCCCTCGGGCGGACCGACGACGCCAACGGCGCCATCACGCACGCCCGCGACCGCGTTCTCCGCATCGCCGCGACGCTCGACGGCGATCCCGTGCTCCGCGAGTCGTACCTCGCCGGCATCACCAGCAACGCCCGCACGCTCGAGCTCGCCCGCGCATGGCTGTTGCCCTCACCCGTCGTGGCATGAGCACTGCTTCATGGGGCTGGCATGCCCTTGCGCACGAGCCCCACCTCGAAGGATCTGCGGCTCACGCTCCTTCTGTTGGGCCTGGTGCCCCTCGCGCTCTGGCTCTCGTGGGCCTACTTCACGAGCAGCGAGCCGCGGCGCGTGCCCTACTCGGAGCTCGTGTCCGACGTCGAGGCCGGCAAGGTGCAGGCCGCCCAGGTGGAGCCGGACCGCATCGTGGCGAAGCTGCACCCCGAGGGAGGGAAGAGGGCGCAGTCCATCGCCGTCGACCGCATCCCGCGGATGGACGAGCGCGGGCTCCTCGACGCGATGGAGCAGCAGCACGTCGTGCTCTCCGGTCAGGAGCCGCGCTCGTCCTGGTGGTTGTGGGCGCTCTGGCTCGGCATCGGCCTGCCGCTGCTCTCGGCGCCGGTGGTCCTGTGGATGGTGTCGTCGAAGGGCCCGGCGGGGCGCAGCCGGCCGATGACGTTCGGGCGGAGCAAGGCCAAGCTCTACGATCGCAGCGCCGAGCAGGGCGCCACGTTCGCCGACGTCGCCGGCGTCGAGGAGGCGAAGGCCGAGCTCGTCGAGGTGGTGCGCTTCCTCAAGGAGCCGCAGCGCTACCAGGCCATCGGCGCCCACGTGCCGAAGGGCGTGCTCCTCGTCGGCTCCCCGGGGACGGGCAAGACGCTCCTCGCGCGCGCCGTCGCCGGCGAATCGGGCGTGCCGTTCTTCTCGATGAGCGGCTCGGAGTTCGTCGAGATGTTCGTCGGCGTCGGGGCGAGCCGCGTGCGCGACCTCTTCGAGCAGGCCAAGCAGCGCGCGCCCTGCGTCGTCTTCATCGACGAGCTCGACGCCCTCGGCAAGGCGCGCGCGGGCGCCCACGGCCTCGCCTCGAACGAGGAGCGCGAGCAGACCCTCAACCAGCTCCTCGTCGAGATGGACGGCTTCGCCCCCGGAGCGGGGCTCGTCATCATGGCCGCCACGAACCGCCCCGAGATCCTCGACCGCGCGCTTCTCCGCGCCGGACGCTTCGACCGCCAGGTCCTCGTCGACCGCCCCGACATCCGCGGCCGCGAGGCCATCGTCCGCGTGCACGCGCGCAAGGTCGTCCTCGCGCCCGACGTGGACCTCGGCCTCGTCGCGCGCCGCACGCCCGGGATGGTCGGCGCCGACCTCGCCAACGTCGTCAACGAGGCCGCGCTCGCGAGCGTCCGCCGCAACGCCACCGCCGTCACGATGGGCGACTTCGAGGAAGCCATGGACCGCCTGCAGCTCGGCCTGAAGAAGGAGGGGCGCGTCATGAACGAGGACGAGAAGCGGCGCGTCGCCTTCCACGAAGCCGGCCACGCCCTCGTCGCGCTCACCGTCCCGAACGCCGACCCGGTGCACCGCGTGACCATCATCCCCCGCTCCATCGGCGCCCTCGGCGCCACGCTGCAGCTGCCGACCGACGAGCGCTACGTGCTCACCCGCGAGGAGCTCGACGACCGCCTCTGCGTCCTGCTCGGCGGACGCTCGGCCGAGGAGATCGCCTGCGGCACCATCTCCACGGGCGCGCAGGACGACCTCGAGCGCGCGACGGCCATCGCGAAGCAGATGGTGTGTCGCTTCGGGATGAGCGACGCGCTCGGCCCGCTCACCTGGGGTCGCACCGACGGGTTGCAGCTCGTGCAAGGTCCGGAGACCTTCGAGCGCGACTACAGCGAGGAGACCGCGCGGGCCATCGACGCGGAGGTCCGGCGCATCGTCGAGGCGAGCCACGCCCGGGCCGCCGGCATCCTTCGCGACCGGTGCGACGCGCTCGACGCCATCGCGCGCGATCTGCTCGTGCGGGAGACGCTGGAGCGCGCGGAGCTGGAGACCCTCGCCGGCCCGTCCTCGGAGCGTCGCGCCGTGGCCCCGGCGGCGGTCGCCTGAGACCAAGGAGGGCCCGGGCGGAACTTCCGCCGTCCCCGGTGGTCATGCCCGGTAACCATGGCGCGACGCTCGCGGGGCGCCGCACGAGGGGATCTCTTTGCGCCCGCCGAGTGGGATCGGGCACGATGGGATGGCGTGCCGATGTCCGACGATCCCGATGCCGCCCGTCAGGCGGGCGAGGAGGAAGCACGGCTCGTCGAGCGGCTCGTGGCCCGGGACGAACGCGCCTTCAACGCGCTCGTGAAGGCCTACGAGCGGCGGGTCTTCGCGCTGGTCCTCCGGATGATCGGCAACCGCGCCGAGGCCGAGGACCTCGCGCAGGAGGTCTTCGTCCAGGTCTTCAAGGCCGTCGGCTCGTTCCGCGGGGAGTCGAAGCTCTCGACGTGGATCTACCGCATCGCGATCAACCTCTGTAAGAACCGCACGAAGTACCTGAAGGTCCGCCACGCGGGCGAGCAGGACGAGCTCGAAGCTCTGCAGGAGCGCGTGCCGATGGGTCAGGCGACGCACTCGAACGTGGCGCAGATCGACCGCCCCGACGAGATGATGGCGGGCAAGCAGGTCGAGCACATCGTGCAGCAGGCGATCTTGCAGCTCGAGCCGACCTTCCGCGAGTGCCTCGTTTTGCGCGACGTGGAAGAACTGAGCTACGAAGAGATCGGAGCCATCACGGGCTTGCCGGAAGGGACCGTCAAGAGCCGCATCCACCGAGCGCGGGCGCAGCTGAAGGAGCTGGTCGAGCGGGCGCTGGGCGAGAAGATCCAATGACCGAGCCGAGCGACGAGGAGAAGGACGACGAGCTGGTGCGCAACCTCCTGAAGCGCACGCTGGCGACCGACGTCGTCGCGAAGGACCCGCCCGACTTGCTCCGGGGCGTGCAGCGCCGCATCCGTCGCCGCTCCCGGGGGAAGTTCTTCGGCGACGGCTGGAGCACCAGCCAGGCCAAGATCGGCTACGTCCTCGTCGCCCTCGTCACCCTCGTCCTCGTCGCCCTCGCCTACTTCGCCCTCGGCCCCATGGACGTCCGCTGACGGCCAGGTCCGGCCGGTGTCGACGCTGCGGTCAGCCTTGGACCCAGCGGGCGAGGACGACGGTGATGTTGTCGGGGCCGCCGTTTTCGTTGCCCTTGGCGATGAGGCGCGAGGCGGCGGTCTTCAGGTCCTTCGTGTCGAGGAGCACGTCGGCCATGTCGGGGTCCGTGACGGGACCCGAGAGGCCGTCCGAGCAGAGCAGGTACACGTCCCCCGCGCGCGGCTGCTCGAGGCGCGTGTCGACCTTCACCGTGTCCTTCATCCCGAGCGCGCGCACGATGACGTTCTTGTGCGGGAAGTTCGCGATCTCCTCGGGCGTGAGGCGCTTCATCTTGATGTAGTCGTTGAGGAGCGAGTGATCCTCGGTGAGCTGCTCGAGCCGGCCCTCGCGCATCCGGTACACGCGCGAATCGCCCACGTGCGCGATGTACACGCCGTCCTCCACCGCGAAGAGCGACACGATGGTCGTCCCCATCCCCCGCTGCTTCGGGTCGCGCTGCGCGCTCTCGTAGATGCGCAGGTTCGCGAGCTTGATGCCCGTGATGAGCCGGTTCTCCTCGTAGCCCTTCGACCGGTCCATCTTGTAGGGCCAGGTTCGCTCGGGGTCGTTGGCCGTCGCCGCGAAGAACTCGCGCATCGCGTCGACCGCCATCTTGCTCGCGATCTCCCCCGAGGCGTGCCCGCCCATCCCGTCGGCCACGATGTAGAGGCCGCTCTCCTCCATGATCGAGAAGTTGTCCTCGTTATGGGTGCGCTTCATGCCGACGTTCGTCTCGCCGGCGACTTCGATGCGGAGCGGTCCTCCCACGACGGCGGATCGTCGCAAGGACGCGCTTGCCGTGTCAACACGGACGATGGCGGAAGTGCTGAATCTCGCGAAGAAAGCGCCGCGAGGCCCCCACGGAGGCGTGATTCGGCGGTCCCGAGGGCGCTCCCCGCGCGCGCTCAGGGCGCCGTGCGCAGCGTGACGGGGGCTTCGCGGAACTTGCTGTTCCCGAAGACGAGAAGCTTGACGGTATCACCCGGAGCGTGCCGTCCCACCGCCTCGGCGAGCTTCTCGGTGCTGTCGATCGGCTGCCCGTCGACCGCCACGATGATGTCCGTGCTCGCCTTCAGGCCCGCCTTGTCCGCGGGGCTCTGCGGCGCCACGGCCGTCAGGCGCACGCCGCGCGTCGAGCCCTGCGTCTCCGTCTCCCCGCGGATCCCGAGCCACGGCGCGGGGGCCACGGCCGTCGCCGGCGTCTTCGACAGGAACGACCGGATCGCCGTCACCGGCTCGCCGAGCACCACGGGCGTACACGCCGACTTCACCGGGCCCTGCGCCGGGTTGCCCCACGCCGCCCACGGCGAATCCGCCGTCGCCTGCAGCGTCCCCTTGCAGGCGCGGACCAGCACGCCCACCACGCTCCCGCTCGAATCGAGCAGCGGGGCGCCGGGGATGGGCGCCCCCTTCAGGTCGATGTCGAGCATCTGCAGCAGCGGCAGCCCGTCGCGGGCGTGCGCGTCAGTCCGTCCCTTCACCAGCGCCTCGGCGGGACCGAGGTGCGCCCCCTTGCCGGGGAGCATGGCCCTCAGCGACTGCTGGGCCGGGTCCGCCTCGCTCGCCGTCAGCCCATCCGTCCACTTCCCGGACAGCGGGACCAGGAGGGCGAGGTCCGCGTCCTTGTCGGCGTGCCCCACCTTGGCGTGAACGCTGGTTCCGTCCGCATAGCGAACATCCGCACCCTCGGCTCCACCCAGGCCCGACAGCGCCGTCAGGATCCGGCCGTCCCCACCGAGCACGGTACCGATCGCCATCGGCATCCCGTTCTTCTCGATGGCCACCACACCCCGGCGAACGTGCTCCACGATGTCCTGCGCCGACGGAAGCGGCGCGCCCGGGAGAAACGGCCCTCCGGCGACGCCCGCCGCGCCGGGCGGAGGGGGCGCGAACTGGCTCG
This sequence comes from Polyangiaceae bacterium, assembly GCA_036501935.1. Lineage (GTDB taxonomy): Bacteria > Myxococcota_A > Polyangia > Polyangiales > Polyangiaceae > Palsa-1150. Next base: position 165,425 of record DASXZL010000044.1, read on the forward strand.
GCAAGGCGGGCATCGGGCGCGACGCAGGCTGCTGAGCCGAGGCGGGCGAGGCGACGCAGGCGAGGGCGACCGAGGCCGAGAGAAGGAGCGAGCGCTTCACGAGCCTGAGCATAGCTCCCGTGGGTGCAAAGGCCGATCCGTGGGCGCCGTGGGGGACACGTTTTGGACGGGCGTGTGGTAAAAGCACCGCCGCCATGACCGACTCGCACGGAACCCCGCCCGAGGCCGAGCCGCAGACCCCCATGTGGCTGCCCGCCCTCGGCGCCGCCCTCTTCGTCGCGGTGGCGCTCTGGTGGGCCGTCTCTCCGTCCGCTCCCCCCGTCACGGGCGACGAGACGACCCCCGCCGCCTCCGTTTCCGCGGTCGCCCCGGTGGCCGCCGCCCCCGCTCCCCGCCCACCCCAGGGTGCGCAGGCCGCACAGGCGGCGATGGCGACGGCAAGCGCGCACGCCGGGCCGCCGGGCTCGTTGCATCTCAACCCGGCCATCGAGGACCGACTCCGCAAGATGCACGAGGGCGTGGCCCCCGGGGCCCCCCCGCGACATCCTTGATCCGCGTCGGCGTGGTCGGCGCCTCCGGCTACTCCGGGGCGGTGGCCGCGCGGCTCGTCGACGGCCATCCGCGGATGACCCTCGCCTTCGCGACGAGCGACAAGCTCGCCGGCGAGAGCGTCGCCGCGCACCTCGGGATGCAGCCAGGCGCCGGCACGCGCTTCGTCCCCAACGCCGCGGCCCTCGATCACGCCGAGGCGTGCGACGCGGTCCTCCTCGCGACCGCCGCGGACGTCTCGATGCGCCTCGCGCCCGCGTTCGCCGAGCGGGGGCGCACAGTCGTGGACCTCTCCGGCGCATTTCGTCTCGAGGCCCCCGCGTACCCGCGCTGGTACGGCTTCGAGCACGCCGCTCCCGCCTGGCTCGAGCGCGCTCACTACGGCCTGCCGGAGCTCCTGCCCGTGCCGCGACCGCTCCCCGCGGGCTCGCTCGTCGCCAACCCCGGCTGCTACCCCACCGCGGCGCTCCTCGCGCTCGGACCGCTCGTCCGCGAGGGGCTCGTCGAGCCCGGCGGCATCATCGTCGACGCCAAGAGCGGCGTCACCGGCGCAGGCCGGCAGAGCGGCGACGCCTATTCTTTCGTCGCGCTCGACGGCGACCTCCACGCGTACCGCGTCCTCGCGCACCAGCACACGCCCGAGATCGGAAGAGCGCTCGCGAGGCTGCGGGCTCCGGGGTCGGGGGGCAGCCCGGAGCCTTCTCTCACCTTCACCGCGCACCTCTTGCCCGTCGCCCGGGGGCTTCTCGCCACGTGCTACGCGCGGCCGCGCGCGGGCACCGATGCCGGGCGGGTCGTCGAGTGCTTGCGGGCGGCGTACGCGGGGGCGGCGTTCGTGCGCGTCGTGGCTCCGGACGAGGTGCGGCTCTCGCGCGTCGTCGGGACGAACCTCGCCTTCGTCGGCGCGGCCGCGGGGGACGACGTGGTGGTCGCCGTGTGCGCGCTCGACAATCTCCTCAAGGGAGCCGCCGGGCAGGCGATCCAGAACCTGAACGCCATGAACGGTTGGGACGAGACGCTCGGCCTCGACCACCTGCAGCGCGTGTCGCCGTGAGCGGCGGGAGACCGGAGGATCGACCGTGAGGACGCCGCGAGGCTTCGCCTATTCGGGCATCAACTGCGGCATCAAGGCCGCGCGCAAGGACTTCGCCCTCGTCTACAGCGAGGCGCCGTGCTCGGCGGCCGGATGCTTCACCGTCAACGCGGCGAGGGCGGCCCCGGTGCGCGACGCGGCGGCGCGGCTGCCGGCGGCGGGCGTGCGCGCGGTCGTCGCGAACAGCGGCAACGCCAACGCGCTCGTCGGGCCCGACGGCGAGAGGGACGTGCGCGAGGTGTGCTCGGCGGTGGCCATGGCCCTCGACGTCCCGGCGGGCAGCGTGGTCGCCGCCTCGACGGGCGTCATCGGCGTGCGGCTCCCCGTGCAGAAGCTCGTCGCCGCCGCGCCGCAGCTGGCGGCCTCGCGCGGGGGCGCCATCGAGCTCGCGGCCCAGGCGGTGATGACGACCGACACGCGCGTGAAGCTCGCGAGCCGCGTGCTCACCCTGGGGGGCGTCGACGCGTCGATCGCGGCCTTCGCGAAGGGCAGCGGGATGATCGCCCCCGAGCTCGCGACGATGCTCGCCTTCATCACGACCGACCTCGCCGTCACGCCGCAGGCCCTCCAGAGCGCGCTGTCCCGCGCGATGGAGACGAGCTTCGGCATGATCACCGTCGACAACGACATGAGCACGAACGACGCGGTCTTCGCCCTGGCCAACGGCCTCGCGGGCAACGCCGTCATCGAGGAGGGCACCCCCGAGCACGCGCTCCTCGGCGACGCGCTCGAAAGCGTGTGCGTCGAGCTGGCTCGCCAGATCGCCGAGGACGGAGAGGGGGCCACGAAGCTCGTCGAGGTGCGCATCGGCGGCGCTCCGGACGTCGCCATCGCGCGGGACCTCGCGCGCAGCGTGGCCGGGTCGAGCCTCGTCAAGTCGGCCATCTTCGGCGCGGACCCGAACTGGGGGCGCGTCCTCTCGGCCATCGGGGCGCGCGTCGGCTCGCGCCGGTGGGCGGTGGATCCCACGCAGGCCACGGTGCACGTCCAGGGCGCCTGCGTGTACACGAACGGCGCGCCGGCGGAGTTCGACGCGCTCGGGCTGCGGGCGAAGATGCGCGAGCCGCACGTCATGCTCGACGTGAAGCTCGCCGAGGGGAGCGCCAGCGCCGTCGCGTGGGGGTGCGACCTCTCCTACGACTACGTGAAGATCAACGCGGACTACACGAGCCTCACGCACGCGTCGCCCGACGGCACGGTGGCGCGCGACGACCGGCTGACCAACTACAGCCCCGGCTTCAAGCGGGCGCTCCTCGTCGAGGCCCTCAGCTACATCCGCAAGTTCACGAGCACGAGGGCCGTCGTGAAGTACGGCGGCGCCGCGATGGTGAAGGACTCGCTGAAGGCGAGCTTCGCGAACGACATCAACCTCCTGCGGAGCGCAGGGCTGCTCCCCATCGTGGTTCACGGGGGCGGGCCGGAGATCACGCACACGATGGAGAAGCTCGGCCACGGCAAGAGCGAGTTCGTCGACGGCGTGCGGATCACCGGGCGGGAGGACGTGAAGGTCGTCGAGATGGTTCTGACGGGCAAGATCAACACGGAGCTCGTCACGCTGCTCAACCAGTCGAGCGCGCACGCGGTCGGCGTCTCGGGCAAGGACGCGGGCCTCCTCCGGGCGCGGAAGCTCGCCGGCGAGGGCGGGCGCGATCTCGGCATGGTGGGGGAAATCACGCACGTGAACCATGAGCTGCTCGAAGTGCTGCTCGACAAGAAGTACGTGCCGGTCGTGTCGCCCATCGGCATGAGCGAGGACGGCGAGGGGTACAACATCAACGCGGACGCGGCGGCGGCGGAGATCGCCATAGCGCTCCGCGCCGAGAAGCTGATTTACCTGACGGACGTCCCGGGCATCCTCGAGAACGGGGAGCTCGTGAGCGAGATCGGCGCCGGGGAGCTGAAGAGCAAGATCGACCGCGGCATCGTGAAGGGCGGCATGGTGGCCAAGGCGCGGAGCGTCCTGCGGGCCATCGAGGGAGGGGTGAGCAGCGTGCACATCCTCGACGGAAGGACGCCGCACTCGGTCATCGCGGAGCTCTTCACCGACCGAGGCGTCGGAACCCTCGTGAAGAAGGACTGAGGGGGCCCGGGCCGCGAGGCCACAGCACGGCGGGCCGCAGGCCACAGCACCGCGGGCCGCGAGGCCACAGCACCGCGGGCCGCAGGCACAGCACCGCGGGCCGCAGGCCACAGCACCGCGACCGTCAGGGAGCGGTGAGCCGCGACGACGCTCACCGCTCCCTGACGGTCGCGGTGCTGTGCC
>DASXZL010000045.1:0-48929 GCA_036501935.1 Polyangiaceae bacterium
GGCCCTCCACCAGCACCTTGTGCCGAACCACGTTGACCTGATCCATCCGAAGCATCCTTCCCGCGGGGTACCCGCGACACGGAAGCCGGGTGGGTCAATTTCCGAGCGACCAGAGGGTCAATTTCCGAGCGGCGCGATCACGTGGTGAGCCAGTCGCCCTCCGTCCCGAAGTGCAGCACGGCAACAGGCGAAAACTGGTAGCTCATCATCCACTGCGTGCCGGCGGGTACGTCGCTCTTGTTCTGCAGCGTGGAAAAGCCTCCGCCGGAGGTCGGGAAGACGTCGCACTCGCTGACGAGGTACGAGGAGGCCTCGCACCCCGAGGCGCCGACGCTGCCCACGATGGTGATCGTGCCGCCGCTCGTAAACGCGCTCAAGTCCAGATCGTACCAAGCAGCATCATGCGCCGGCGCGGTCTGCGCCGTGATGCCCGTCATGAACGTTGCGGTTTCGTTATTGGGCGTGAAGACGATCTTCGTCACTCCCATGTTCGGCGTCGGCGGTGACTGCGTGTAGTAGCAGGACTGGCCTGCGTCACACGCGCAGGGACCGCCTACACTCGAGTCAGGCACCGAGCCCTCAGGCGCGGGACCAGTATCCGCAGGTGTGGTCGTGACGTCGATCAGGTTCGACCCGTCCGCGGGGGACCCGATGTCTGCTGTCGTCGTCCCGTCCCCCCCGGGCCCGGCATCCTCGGGGGGCAAGCCACCGTCGCCCGGCGCTCCGATGCACGAGACCTCCGCCGAAGTGCCGTCAGCGTCGCCAGCCGCGCCAGCGCAGACGGCTCCGGTGGGGCAGCTACAGGATACCTGCGAGGCGCAATCCACCTGCCCGGCGTCGTCGAGCACGCAGACGCAGATCTGTGAATTTGCCGGTAGGATGAGCACGCCGCCACCGTCCAGCTGGACGTTGTGCGCCTGACCGCAGCAGCCGTACTTGCGGATCTGCTGCTGCCCGATGGTCTAGGTGACCTGGTATTCGCCCTGACAGGCGGCATCTGCGCCAGGGAATGACTTGGTCGCCGACGAACACGCGAGCGCCACAGCCGCGATGACGAGCGCGGGGATGATCGATCGGCGCCCCGCCATCGAGGCCGCGCGAGTGATCCCTCTGCCCGTCGCCATGCAGCGTCCCCCCTTCTCCGCCCACGATAACCGGGCACATGTGCCGTTCCAAGTGGAACCGGCGCCAGCTACCCGGCACATGTGCGGCAAGGCCAAGACGAACGCCCTTCACGCGTCGTTCGCCGTTCCCGCCGGTACGTCCGGGAATGCCGCCGCCTCGGCCTCCGAGTGCGCCAGCTTCGCCACGAGCGCGGGTTGACACTCGAGGCTGCCTCTGGGAAGGCCAGCATCGACATCACGCACTGGCAAAAAGTCGAGGCGGGCAGCGTCAACGTGTCGATGGTCACCCTCGTCCGGCTCGCCGACGGGCTCGACGTGAACCTGGTGGATCTGTTCGCCGCGGGGCCGCCGGGCAAGCGTGCAGCGCGGTAGCAACAGGCCGCGATGGTTCGAGTGCCACTTCGTGACGGGGAACAGCGCCGGGTGCGGGAGCAATAGACCGGCTGCCGTGCCACACTAGGGAGAATTGTCACCACGTCGCGACGCGCGAATCACCGCACGACTCGGTGTCCTCCTTCCTGTGGTCGGCGTTCTCGGGACATCGTGTTCAGCGGGCAGGCTGCCACCTCGAGACGGCGGCGGCATCGGGGCAGTCGGCTTGCCAGCCGGGAAAGGCTCGACGCCAGCCCGACAGACCGTCGTCGACCTCGCCCCTGAGGTAGCCGCTGTCGAGCCGTCGAGCATCCCGCTGGTGGTCACCCTCGCCCCACCGGACCCTCCAGAAGTGGAACTGCCACCCACGCACGGACCGCCCGGTGGGACCGTTCCCGGCTGGGAGCAGTTCGACTCGGACAACGCGTACGTCCTCGGTGTCGACAGCTCGGTCAGGCGGGGAGGGCGTGCCACCGGGTTCCTATGGAGAACACTCCCCGTGCCCACAGCCCGGCTCGGCGAGGTCCAACTGTGGCGATCTCTTGCTCCGGCACCCTACCGCGGCAAACGCGTGCGGCTCCGGGCCTACGTCAAGACGGACGACGTAACCGGTTGGGCCAGACTATCGATGACGGTCGAACGATCGGACCAAGGATGCGACACGGTCGACGACGGGATGCGCAGCCGCCCCATTCGCGGCACGACCGACTGGACGCGCTATGAGATCGTTCTTGATGTACCGCGCGCCGCGCCCTTTATCTCCTTTGGTGTCAGTCTTGTCGGCGGGGGACACGTCTGGTTCGACGATTTCCGGTTCGATGCAGTGGACGCCAGCGTGCCGACCACCGAGGAGCCGCCGCTGCCCTGCGCGGTATGTCCTGACCTCCCCTATTAGGTGCGCTCGCACGGCGCGCCTCTCGTTGCGCGCGGCGCCTGTTACCCACCAGTGGCCCATACTCCCGTCATCCGATGTCGTGTCGCGTCCAGTTACGAGCCCGGCTCGGCTCCGAATCCAGCGGTAAAACCGCTGTCGCGCGTGAATGACGGCCCTGTGGTAGAGAGCCGGATTCGGAGCCGGTGTCCCGCTCCGAGGTGCCTCACCGAGGCTCTCCGTGGTGCACCATCCACGCGAAGGCGAGCTCGAGACGCAGCATCGCGCCCGTGCCCGAAGTCTCGGCGCCCGTCGCGTCGCGGTAGGTGCCTCGCGTAAGGTCGATGCCGCCCACGCCGCGCAAGAGGACGGCCAGGCGCCCCACCTCGGCGCGCACGCCGACGCTCGGTCCCACGTCGACGTAGGGGATGAGCTGCGACGCGACGACCGGTTGCCCCGCGGCTGCGACATGGGACGCGCCGCCGTCGACGCCGCCGCACACGTCGAGCTGCACCCCGCTGCCGTGCTCGTAGTTGCCCGGCAGGCGGAAGCACAGGTCGACTCGCGCCGCGCCGAGCATGGACCTGGGATCGCCGGGGACCGACGCGCCGAGGACGAGCGAGGGCCGGAGCGACCATGTCTCGCCCAGCTCGTCGACGAGGAACGGCGACACGCCGAGGTAGCCGCCCGTCCCCCCGCCCGACATGAGGAAGCTGCCCACCCCGAGCTCCAGCTCCGGCGCTTCGACGCGCGCGGACTGGGACGTGCGCGCGGGGGACGATTCGTCGATGACGACGACCTGCGTGGGCGGTTCGGCGGCGTCCAAGCTCCGGGATCCTCGATGGTCCATGGCCGGGGGCGAGGCGGCCCGTCATCGACTATCGTCGGCGTCCCGAGCCCGCTTCATGCGTCCCTCTCGCTTCCTCGCGCCCGCGTTCACCTCGCTCGCCCTCTCCTGCCACCCGGCCTCGACCACGACCTCGACCCCGGCCTCGACCCCGGCCGCCGCCTCCCCGCATTTCCTCGATCCCTCCCTCCTCGGCTGGCTCCCCCAGAACCGCGCCCGCCTCGACGCCCTCCTCGCCGCGCGCGGCCGCTCGAGCCCCGGTTACGACCCGTCGCACCGCCCCGTCGCCACGTTCGACTGGGACAACACGATGATGCGCAACGACATCGGCGACGCGACGATGGCGTGGCTGCTGCGGCACGACCTCATCCTGCAGCCCCCCGCTCGCGACTGGTCCGTCACGAGCGCCGCCCTCACCCCCGCCGCGCGCGCCGCGCTGAACGCCGCCTGCGACGCCGCGGGAGAGCCGGGCCATCCCCTCGCCTCACGCACGAACGTCGCGTGCACCGACGCCCTCTTCGCGATCTACGACGACGGCAAGACCCCCGCGGGCGCAGCCGCCTGGACGCGCCCCGTCACCCTCACCACCGACGAGGCCGACGCCTGGCTCGCCCGCCTGCTCGCCGGGCACACGCCGGCGGAGGTCGCCGCGTTCGCGCGCGACGCCTATGTCGAGGCCAGCCGGGCGCCCGTCGGCGCGACGCAGACCATCGGCTCGCACGCCGGAGTCACGGCGTACGTGCGCATCTATCCGACGATGGCCAATCTCGTCGGCGCGCTCCAGGGAAGCGGCTTCGACGTGTGGGTCGTGTCCGCGTCGCCGCAGAGCGCCGTCGAGGTGGTCGCGCACGAGGTGGGGGTCGACCGGGACCACGTCATCGGGATCCGCGGCGTCCTCGCGGCCGACGGGCGGCTCGGCTACTCGCTCGAGTCGTGCGGCGACGCGCCGCCCGAGTCGGTCATCCCGTACAACCTGGGCAAGCGGTGCTTCATCAACCGCGTCGTCTTCCATCAGCCCGGCGCCGCGCAGCTCGCGAAGGCCGACGCCGCGCACCGCCAGGTGTTCGCCGCCGGCGACTCGGACACCGACGTCGCCTTCGTGCAGGACGCGACGGACCTCAAGCTCGTCATCGACCGGAACCGCGTGCAGCTGATGTGCAACGCCTACGCGAACGCGGGCGGGCGCTGGCTCGTGCAGCCCATGTTCATCGATCCCTTGCCCGCGCGCACGGAGCCCTACCCTTGCTCGACGACGCTCGACGCCGCCGGTCACGCGCTGCTCGACGAGGACGGGCGGCCGATGCATGACGTGAAGCCCTGAGATGCGCACCGCCGCCCGCGATCCCGAGCTGACCGCCGCCCTCGAGTCGGCCCTCGTGCGCGAGCTCCGCGCCACGTGGTGGCAGCTGAACGAGGCCTTCTTCAAGTCCGCCCTGCGCCCGCCGACCCTCGAGCTCGTCCCGACGCGGCACACCCTCGGCCGGTGGACGCCGTCGACGCGCACCATCGAGATGTCCCGGCCGCTCGTGCTCGAGAGACCCTGGGCCGCCGTGGTCGAGGTCCTCAAGCACGAGATGGCCCACCAGTACGTCCACGAGACGCTCGGGGAGACCTCGCAGACGCCCCACGGCCAGGCCTTCCAGGAGGCGTGCGCCCGCCTGGGCGTCGACGGGCGCGCGTCCGGGATGCCCGACGCCGTCTCCGGCAGCGACGGCGACGAGAAGATCGTCGAGCGCATCGCCCGCCTCCTCGCCCTCGCCGAGAGCCCCAACCAGCACGAGGCCGAGGCGGCCATGGCCGCCGCCCAGCGCCTCATGCTCAAGTACAACCTCGAAGTCGCCCGCGCCCGCGTCGCGCGCGACTACCGCCAACTTCACCTCGGCAAGCCGACGGGCCGCGTGGCCGAGCACGAGCGCGTCGTCGCGATGATCCTCGGCATGCACTTCTTCGTCGAAGGCATCTGGATCCCGGTGTACCGGCCGCTCGAAGGCAAGCGCGGGAGCGTCCTCGAGATCTGCGGCTCGCCCTCGAACCTCGCCATCGCCGAGTACGTCCACGGCTTCCTCCACGAGACCGCCGAGCGCCTCTGGCGCGACCACCGCAAGGCCCGCGGCATCCGCACGAACCGCGACCGCCGCACCTTCCTCGCCGGCGTCATGGTCGGCTTCGCCGACAAGCTGGCGCGGCAGGACAAGGCGAGCCGCAGCGAGGGCCTGGTGTGGGTGAAGGACGCCGATCTCTCCGGCTACTTCCGCCGCCGCCACCCCCACGTCCGCCACGTCCGCCACACCGGCCCCCGCCGCACCGACGCCTGGGCCCACGGCCGCGAGGCGGGCCGCAAGATCATCCTCCACAAGCCCGTCGCGAGCCCCACGACGAGCCGGGGCCGCCTGCTCCCCGCGAAGACCTGAGAGATTGGCCGCAGAGGGGCGGAGAGCGCAGAGAAAGAGGCACAGAGAAGAAAGGGTGGGCAGACCACACCTCCATCCATCTCCTCTGCGTCCTCTGCGTCCTCTGCCCCTCCGCGGCTTCTCCCCTCTCGCTCTCCCTACGTCGTAGGATGAAGAGCGGGAATGCACGGGCGCGATGCTCCGGAGCTCAGCGAGGGGCTCAACCTTCTCGAGCGGTACACGATCATCGACCACATCGGCGGTGGCGGGATGGCCACCATCTATCGCGCGCACGACTCGCGGCTCGATCGCATCGTGTGCGTCAAGCTCCTGCGCAACGTCATCGAGGGCTCCGGCAGCGGCGGCGTCATCTACCAGGCGACCTACACGCACTTTCTCCAGGAGGCGCGCTCGCTCTCCAAGCTCGCGCACCCGAACACGCTCCGCATCTACGACTTCGGCTTCCTCACGCTCGACGACGGCGAGGGGATCGCGCCGCGGCCCTTCCAGATCAGCGAGTTCCTCGACGGCGGGAACCTCGAGACCTACGTCCGCGCGCGCGGCACGATGCGGCCCGTCGAGATCCTCGCCATCCTCGACCGCGTCGCCGGCGCGGTCGGCGAGGCGCACGCCGTCGAGATCCTCCACCGCGACATCAAGCCGTCGAACATCCTCTTCTCGCGCGTGGGCGACGTCCTCATGCCCAAGCTCGCCGACTTCGGCATCGCGCGCGCCATCCGCCGGCGGCCGAAGGACGGAGAGCCCGAGGACACGCTGCGGATCGTGCAGGCCGTGCCGCTCTTCTCGCCGCGGTGGGCCGCGCCCGAGCAGCTGAAGAGCGAGGACGAAGGACCCTACACGGACGTCTACGCCCTCGGTCTCGTCGTCGCCTTCATGCTCCAGGCCAGGGCGCTCTTCGAAGTGCCGGACGTGACGGCCACGTTCGACGATCGCGTGCGGGGCGACGCCTACGTCCGCGAGCGCCTCGCCCTCCACCCCCTCGCGCCCGAGGTCGCGCGCGTCCTCGCTGACGCCCTCCGCGCCGACCCGCGCGTGCGCATCCAGTCCCCCTTCGACTTCTACGAGGCCCTCTCGCGCGCCTTCGGCACCCCGCGCGCCACCCTGCCCTCGCCCATCGCCCACTCCGGGGGCGTCCCGTCGGTGCCCCCCGTCCGCAAGCGGACCGAGTCCATCACCGTCGAGGCCACGTTCGACTCGGACCGAGGCGGCCAGGCCGTCGCGCCCCCCGAGCGATGGCTCGACGTCGGCGGCCGGCGCGTCCGCATCGTCGAGACCCACGAGCGCCTCGATCTCTCCGTGCCAACCGACCAGAGCGGCGACGTCCGCTTCCGCATCACGCTCCTTCCGGCGCGCGAGCAGCTCCGCGTCAACCTCAAAGGCCTGAACTGCTTCGTCCGGCGGCCCGGGGCGAGCCTCAGTCCCGCGCTGGTCGCCGACGCCGACGGGACGGCTGACCTCGTCTCGACCCACCAGAAGAACCTCGGGTCCGTGTCGTGGACCTTCGGCTCGACGCGGGGGGCTTCGCGCGTCTTCCCGGTGGCCAGGGGAGAGCTCGTGGTACCTTTTCCGCAGGGTCATCATGCGCTGGCGCTGGACCTCGGCCCCGAGCGTGAGGTCATCGTGATTTGCCGCCGCGCCTGATTTCCTGGGAGAATGGTCCCCGGTGAGTCAGCGCAACGTCCCGCCCTCCGCCCCGCCGAGCGATTCCTCGGCGCCGACGGTGCAGGAAGCCGCGCAGGCCGCAGCCCCGCGGGGCCCGCTCTCGCCGCCGACGCCCACGTCGGCGTTCAACACGGCCGAGCTGGTCGCCGAGGCGCAACGGGCCGCCGGGGCCGCGGCGCCGGGCGACGCCGACGAGGATCGCTCCTCGGGCTTCGCGCAGCCTCCCACGCAGCCGCACGCCTTCCCGGTACCGGGGCCGATCGCGCCGCTGAAGCCGCGTTCCCTCCCCGTTCCGCCGCTGCTCCCCGTCCCGCCGGGGCTCTCGCCGCCACCGGGCCTGGGGCACCTGCCTCCGCCGAGCTTCGCGCCCGCACCCTCGCCAGGCCTCGCGCCGACGAGCGGGCAGTACCCGGCGTCGCACCTCGCCGCCGTGGGCCTGCGCGCCGAGCTCCCGCGGGACATGCGCGCGGCCGCGGCGCACGTCGTGCGGTCGCGCGCGTACGCCTTCGTGCTCGACGCGCGCGGCTTTCCCGTCGAAGTGGGCAGCGGGCGCTTCGCCAAGGCGTACCTCGGCGAGGAGCGCTGGCTCGAGTCGAAGACCGACTTTCGCCGGTACGTGGTCATCAAGATCCTCCAGAAGGGCGTGACCGACGAAGACCGCATGCGCTTCCAGATCGAGAAGGAGCTGCTCGAGCGCGTGCAGGGGCACCCGAACATCGTCGGCCTCCACGCCTCGGGCGAGAGCGACGATCCGGAGTTCATCCCGGCGAGCATCCGCGACAAGGTCGAGAACGACTTCGTCATCCTCGAGCGGCTCGACATGTCGCTCGAGGAGCGGCTGAAGGGCGCCCGCGCGAGGAGCAAGCGGGAGGACCTCCTCTCCTACGACATGCGCGAGCGCCTCTTTCGCGTGCTCGACTACACGATCCCCGTCGCCAGCGCGATCGAGTACGCGCACCTCGTCAAGAACGTCTGCCACCGCGACATCAAGCCGGCGAACGTCCTCATCGGCCTTCCCGACACGACCCTGCGCGGCTCGACGCTCGAGGTGCGCCTCGCCGACTTCAACGTGGCCAAGCTCCACGACGACGACGTCAACTTCCAGATGACGTCCCTCAAGAGCGTCCCCGGCACGCTGTTCTTCCAGAGCCCCGAGCAGGAGACGAACGTCCTCGAGCTCCTGGTGAACGTCGTCCAGGGGTCGCCCGAGGTGGAGTTCTTCGAGGACTTCTACATCCAGATCGCGAAGAACGACTCGTTCTCGCTCTTCAACCGCGGCGACGAGTACATGATCCTCTACGCCGACCGCGCGAAGAAGCGCCTCGTGCTCGACAAGGCCTACCGCGAGCCGAGCGAGGTGAACGTGCGGGCCAAGATCAGGAAGAGCGTCGGCCGCCCCGCGGACATCTACTCGCTCGGCGCGATGTTCTACTACCTGGCGAGCGGCGCGTACGCGAACCCGAAGACCCTCTACGACGCGTTCCACAAGTTCATCGAGTACGAGAGCCCCGACGAGACGAACACCATCGAGGGCTACCTCACCCACGAGTACGGCATCATCGACTCGCTGCGCGCGCCCAAGCAGGCGCCGGGCGGCGGCGTCGTGGCGCCGGCGGACCGGTTCTTCACGTACAAGCACTACCTCGACGGCAACGGTGACCTCATCGAGCCGCACGTGATGCGCATCATCGCGAGGTGCATGATCCGCAACAAGCCGGACAGCTACTGCCAGGCGCACGACGTGGAGACGCGCGGGATCAGCGCGCTCGTGCAGGACCTCATCGACCTTTACGCCGTCTACGGCTTTCACCCCGCCGCGGGCTCGACGCAGATGGCCCGGCGCGGGCACACGGTCCTCGCGAAGAGCGGCTTCCGCCGGGGGCTCGACCGCTTCTCGCTGCGCCTGCGGCGCATGTGGAACGGCATCCTCCGCGCCTTCGGACGAAGGCCGTAGCGGCTCCAGTTGCTGTCATCCTGAGCGCAGCGAAGGACCCCACCGTGTCGACCGCGGGGTCCCTGGGGCTGCGGCCTCGGGATGACAGCAAGCGCTCGCCCCTCCTCGTCGGTGGAGCTGCTGTGATACGAAGCCGGCTCGATGGGCGCCGAGCAGACCGAGCATGCGGACGGGCGGGTGGAGCTGGCGGCGGGGGTGACGCTCTCGGACGCGCGGCTCTTCAACGAGGACCTCGCGCCGACGCGCGTCGAGCAGCGCACGTGGACCACGTACGCGTTCGCGGCGCTCTGGATCAGCCTCGCGCACTGCATCCCGACCTACATGATGGCCGCGGGGCTCATCAAGCTCGGCATGAGCTGGGGGCAGGCCATCGTCACGATCCTCGCGGGGAACACGATCGTCCTCGTCCCCATCCTCCTCAACTCGCACCCGGGGACGAAGTACGGGATCCCCTTCCCCGTCTTCGCGCGCGCCGCGTACGGCGTCTTCGGGGCGAACGTGCCGGCCATCATGCGCGCCATCGTGGCGTGCGGGTGGTTCGGCATCCAGTGCTGGATCGGCGGGCACGCGCTCGAGCGGTTCCTCGAGTCCTTGTGGACCGGATGGCCGACGGCGCTCGGCGACGGGAAGCTCGGCGGGTACCTGCCGACGCAGTGGCTCTGCTACGCCATCTTCTGGTCGCTCAACATCCTCATCGTCTACCGCGGCATGGAGCTGCTCCGCCGCGTCGAGAGCTGGGCGGCGCCGTACGTCCTCGTGATGACGCTGCTGCTCCTCTTCTGGATCCTGCGGCGCGCCAGCGCGATGAGCGGCGGCGAGGGGCTCGGGAGCGTCCTCGCCGTGCACTCGACGTTCGCGACGCCGGGCGATTTCCTCCGCGTCTTCGTGCCCAGCGTCACGGCGATGGTCGGCTTCTGGGCGACGCTCAGCCTCAACATGCCCGACTTCACGCGCTACGGGCGGTCGCAGCGCGAGCAGGTCGTCGGCCAGGTGGTCGCCTTGCCGACGACGATGACCCTCTTCGCGGCGATGGGCGTCTTCATCACGAGCGCCAGCGCCATCGTCTTCGGCGAGGCCATCTGGGACCCCATCGACCTCGGCGCGAAGCTCGACTCGCGCGCGCTCGTCGCCGTCGCGGAGCTGACGGCCGTCATCGCGACGCTCGCCATGAACATCGCCGCGAACGTCGTCTCGCCCGCGAACGACTTCTCGAACCTCGCCCCGAGCAAGATCTCCTTCCGCACGGGGGGCCTGATGACGGGCCTCCTCGCCACCTTGATGATGCCGTGGAAGCTCCTCGAGAACAGCGACCGGTACATCAACGGGTGGCTCCTCGGATACTCGGGGGGCCTCGGCTCCATCGCGGGGGTGCTCATCGCCGATTACTGGCTCATTCGCCGCACGCGCCTCGTGCTGGCAGACCTCTACCGGCGTGACGGCGCGTACTCGTACGGCTCGCCGCTCGGGACCAACTGGGCGGCCATCGGGGCCACCGCCGCGGGCTGCTTCGTCGCGTGGATCGGCCTCTTCGTGCCGCCCCTCCACTGGCTCTACGACGCGTCGTGGTTCTCGGGGACGCTCACTTCGGGGGCGGTGTACTGGCTGTGGATGCGCCGCGAGAAACCGGCGGCTTGACCGGCGTCGCCGGCCGCGGCGTCCGCCAGCGTGGGTGCAGTTGCAACTTCATTGTGATACAGTCGGATCACTCCGATGACCGCAAGATGGCTCCTGCCGCTGCTCGTCACCCTGCTCCCTGCGTGCGGACAGACGCTGGCCGAGGGCCCCGTCGCCGCGGCCGCCGCGCCCGGCAGCAGCGTCGACCTGGCGCAGACGACGCGGGTCACGTTTCCGGGCGAGCCGTCGAGGCGCACCGAGCGCCTGGTCGTCGGCGGCCATGACGTCCTCGTCGGCGGCGCCACTTACGAGGAGCCCGGCGCGCGCAGACCCTACGAGCACCACGGCATCCCTCTGCGCCTGACCGCCGTCGTCATGAAGTTCGACGCGCCAGCGTTCCCGACCCTGGGCGAGCGCGAGAGCGCTGCGCTCGTCGCGACGATCCGCGCGGCGTTCGCGGGCTTCGGAAAGGTCGTCGACCTCGCGCCGGTCGCCGGCCCCGGCGGGCTTCCCTCGTTCCAGCTTTCTCTCGATCGGCCCAACGCCTGGTCGCTGCTGCGGCGGTCTCACGTGCGGACCGTCGTGCGAATCGTCGTCGGTCGGACCTCGCTGTCGTTCCTCGCGGCGCGCTTCGACCCCTGGAACGTGCTCGACGAGAGCCAGGGCGTCGAGGCCTTCGATGCCCTGCTGGCTTCGTCGTCGTTCGCCGATCGCGCGCCCGAGCCGCAAGACGACCACGGAGGGGCGAGCCCGAACGTGGACGGGGCAGCGCTGGAGACGCTCGTTTCGCTCCTCGACTGACGCTGCCGCGGCGCGGCGAGGTCCCGCGCGTCGCTGCCGCGCCGTACGTCGTCGGCAGGCCGAACTTGCTGGCGCTGTTGGACCGCCTCGGGCTCCGGGGCCGCCTCGTCGGCGGCAAGGGGTAGCGCCGGTCCGGAAGACCGGCGGGGTCCGACCGCGAGCTATCCGGACTTCTTCGCCGCGGTCTTCGCCGTCGCCTGAGGCGCGAGCGCCGCGGTCACCTCCTCGACCAAGAGGCCTACACCCTGTGGATGTGGAGCGCCCGTACGCCGGGAAACGCCCAGCGACCCCCGCTACCGAGCGACCCGGGCGAGCTGGCCCATGGTCAGTGAGTTGTCGAGCGGCTGCGTGTAGTACGCGTACACGCCGTCGAGCTGCACCTGGGCCGCCTCCCCCACGAGCGTGTGCGGCGCCCCGCCCTTGGAGGCGAGCGTGACCACGCTGTCGCCCGCGCACGGCGACCACACGACGGACGTGTCGTCCGCGACGAAGGGATCGACGTAGTCGCTCGACGTGTAGAGGTTCGTCGCCCCTCCCGCGCCTCCGTTCGAGCCCGTCTTCGGCACCGACCAGATGACGCTCGACTGCTGGCACTCCGGCGTCCCCGATCCGGACGTCGCGACGCCGTAGATCGCCGTCGCCCCTACCTGGATTGCCCAGGTCACGTCCACGGCGGCGGCGAGCTGGGTCGACTTCGAGCCGTCGACCATCCAGACGCCGAACGTGTCCTCGCCCTGCGGCGCGCCGTAGAAGTAGAGGCCCGTCTCGTCGGCCGCCAGGGCGGTGAGGTTCCAGCTGTCGCTCTGCTTGGGCGTGCCGCCCGTCATCGGCACCGACCAGAGGAGCTCACTGGCGTCGAACCAGTAGACGCCCTGATCGTTGCCCACGATGCTGCCGAACGCCCCGCTGCTCGCCGCGAACGTGAAGCTCGCGACCTTGTGCGTCGACTTGTCGACGGTGACGCCGCCCGTGCTGGTCTCGAAGAAGACGTAGGACTTGGACGTGAAGAAGGTGGGCAGGTTGCTCGGCTGGGGCACCGCCGGAACCGTGGCGATGAGCGTGTCGCTCGACGCGGTGGTGACGCTCCCGCTGTAGAGGCTCTTGGCCTTCAGGTAGAAGACCGAGTCGCCGTCGACCGCGTAGTAGTCGGCGTCGAGCTCGCGGAGCGCGACCGGATCGCAGAGGCCGCCGGTGCAGGTCTTCTCGCAGACGTGACCGGTGAAGCCGCAGTTCTTCGGATCGGTCGACAGATCGTCCGGCGCTGCGTCGGAGGCGTCGGGGGACGTCGAGGCGCCGCCGTCCTTCGACGAGGGAGCGCCGCCGCCGTCGGAGGCGCCGTCCATCGCTCCCGGAAGAGCGCCACCACCGTCGAGAGGCGGGGCGGTCGAGCCCGCGTCGGGCGAGCTGACCCCATTCGAGGAGGAAGAGCCGCAAGCGGCCAGAAGAAGGAAGGCGCCGGATCCAAAGAGCAATCGCATGGGCCCGTTTTACGGCCGCCGCCGGCCGGACCTTCCCCCCGCGATCACGCCGCGACGCGCGGCCTACCCCGGCTTCTTCGCCGCCGTCGCGCTCTTCGCGCGGACCTCCGGCGCGAGCGCCGCGGTCACCTCTTCGACCGAGAGCCCCAGCTCGAGCGCCCGCTTGAAGGCCACGTGGAGCACCGGCCGCAGCGCGCGCGGCGAGGCGTCGCTCACCTCGGCCCCGGCGCAGACGACGGCGTCCACGAGGTCCCTCGTCGTCACGGGAGGCCTGGGCGGCGGAGGCGGCGGCGCGGGCGGCGGAGGCGGCGCGACCAGGCCGAGCCCCTCGAGGGTCTCGTGGGCGTGCGCCGCTGCTTCCTCGGCGAGCGCTCGATCCACCGGAAGGAGCAACGCGGCGAGCCTGCGAAGCTGCAGGTCCGCCGGCGTGGACTTTCCGGCGTCCCAGCGGGATGCCGTACGGTGCGAGCCACCCAGGGCGGGACCGAACTCACGCTGGGACATCGCCAGCCGGTTCCTGGCGAGCGACAAGAGTTGCCGCAGCGGAAACCTCGTCGGCGGGGCCATCTCCGCGGGCATGCTGGCGCATCGTGGCGTAGACGGCAACGTTCTCTTGGAGCAGTTGGCGCATTTCCAGAGACACAAGGCGCATGTCTCGGAGGAGTGGGCGCATCACGAGGCGGCCAGCGCGCCAACTGGGGCCTGTTATGCGCCTCGCCTAGGGCGTGGTGCGCCTACTTCGCTGGTGCAGACGCCACATGCACTGCACCAGGCGCATCACGCCGAGGCATCCACGCCTAGCGGCGCCCTGCCGACGCCACATGCCGCCAGCTGCGGAGGCGCGTCGGGTCGCAATGCGCCCAACACCACGAGCCATGCGCCAATCCCGGCGAGGAGCCGCGCCTCCTCGTCGGGAGGGCGAATACTCCGCAGGCGACCGCGTGGAGCTCGCGTCGGTCGACTGCACCCTCGTCATCGACGAGCTCTACCGCGATCCCCTGGCCGCGCGGAGCGCCTGAGGCCAAGAGCCCGGCCGCCTCGCGTCACACCTCGGCTGGAACGGTGCAGTAGGGACAGCAACATCCCACGCTCCCGCCGGGTCGTCGCCTTGACCACATGGCCTCGCGGGGGTCATTTCCGCGGCAGGATATGCCCATGCAGAAGCACTTCGTCGAACGGGTCCGGAACTACATCGGCGGCCAGTGGAAGGCCTCGGCCAACCCCGAGCACGTCACCATCACGAACCCGGCGACGGGCGAGCCGCTCGGGAGCGTGCCCATGGGCGCGTCGAGCGACGTCGACGACGCGGTGAAGGCCGCGAAGGCCGCGTTCCCGGCGTGGAGCCAGCTCCCGGCGCAGACGCGCAGCCGGTACCTCTTCGATCTGCGCAACCTGATGGAGAAGCACTACGACGAGCTTCTCTCCATCTGCACCCAGGAGCACGGCAAGACCCTCGAGGAGAGCAAGGGCGACGTGCGGCGCGGCATCGACAACGTCGAGACCGCCTGCGGGATGCCCTCGGCGATGCTGGCGGCGGGCGGGGCGCTCGAGCAGATCGCGAACGGCATCGACTGCCACTCGGTGCGGCAGCCGATGGGCGTCTTCGCCATCATCGCGCCCTACAACTTCCCGTCCATGGTGCCCTTCTGGTTTCTCCCGTACGCGATCGCGAGCGGGAACACCGTCGTCGTCAAGCCGAGCGAGCAGGTGCCGTTCTCGCAGCACCGCCTCTTCGAGCTGCTCCACGAGCTCGGCCTGCCGCCGGGCGTCGTCAACATGGTGAACGGCGCGCGGGACGTCGTGAACGGCATCGTCGAGCACAAGGACATCGCGGGGGTGTCGTTCGTGGGCTCGTCGCCGGTGGCCGACCACGTCTACGCGCGCTGCGGCGCGACGGGCAAGCGCGTTCAGGCGCTCGGCGGGGCGAAGAACTTCGGCGCGGTGATGGACGACTGCAACTGGGAAAAGAGCATCGCGAACATCGTCGACAGCTCGATGGGCTGCGCGGGGCAGCGGTGCCTCGCGCTCAGCGTCGTCATCGGCGTGGGCAAGGCGTACGCGGAGCTCGAGAAGCGGCTGCCCGAGGCGCTGGCGAAGGTGAAGGTCGGCAACGGCCTCGACGCGGGCGTCACCATGGGCCCGGTCATCAGCGCGCGGCACCGCGAGCGCGTCCTCGCGTACATCGACAAGGGACAGCGCGAGGGCGCGAAGCTCGTCGTCGACGGGCGCGGCTTCAAGGTCGACGCGTACCCCAAGGGGCACTGGGTGGGGCCGACGCTCTTCACGGGCGTCACGCCGGAGATGACCATCGGGCACGAGGAGATCTTCGGCCCGGTCCTCTGCGTCATGCAGGCCAAGGACATCGACGAGGCGATGCGCATCGTGAAGGCCCACCCGCTCGCCAACGCGTCGAGCATCTACACGAGCAACGGCGCGCACGCGCGCAAGTGGTGCAAGGAGGTCGACGCGTCGATGGTCGGCGTCAACATCGGCGTCGCGGCGCCCATGGCCATGTTCGGGTTCGGCGGCGCGAAGGGCTCGTTCCTCGGGGACCTGAAGGCCCACGGGCGCGAGCAGGTGCAGTTCTACACGCAGAACAAGACGAGCATCATGAGGTGGTGGTGATGGCACGCAAGGTCCAGGTAGGGCTCATCCAGGCGTCGACCCCGTTCGAGGAGAGCTGGTCGGTCGAGAAGATCCAGCACGTGTCGCTCGAGAAGCACCTGCCGCTCATCGAGGAGGCCGGCAAGCGCGGCGTGCAGATGCTCGGGCTGCAGGAGATCTTCAACGGCCCCTACTTCTGCCCGAGCCAGGATCCGAAGTGGTACGACGCCGCCGAGCCCGTCCCCGGTCCGACGACCGAGAAGATGCAGGTGCTCGCGAAGAAGTACCAGATGGTGATGGTGGTGCCGGTCTACGAGCGCGAGCAGGCGGGCGTCTACTACAACACCGCGGCCGTCATCGACGCGGACGGGACGTACCTCGGCAAGTACCGGAAGACGCACATCCCGCACACGAACGGCTTCTGGGAGAAGTACTTCTTCAAGCCGGGCAACCTCGGGTATCCGGTCTTCCAGACGCGCTACGGCAAGGTGGGCGTCTACATCTGCTACGACCGGCACTTCCCCGAGGGCGCGCGGGCGCTCGGGCTCAACGGGGCCGAGATCGTGTTCAACCCGTCGGCGACGGTCGCCGGTCTCTCGCAGTACCTGTGGAAGCTGGAGCAGCCGGCCCACGCGGTCGCCAACGGCTACTTCGTCGCGGCCAGCAACCGCGTCGGCACCGAGCCGCCCTGGAACATCGGGAAGTTCTACGGAACGAGCTACATCGTCGATCCGCGCGGGAACTTCCTGGCGACGGGCAGCGAGGACAAGGACGAGCTCGTCGTCGCCGCATGCGACCTCGACATGATCGAAGAGGTGCGGCGCACGTGGCAGTTCTTCCGCGATCGCCGCCCCGAGATGTACGGTGACCTCACCGCGCAACGCTAAGCCAAACGCCCCGGGGGGCGGCCCCGGCCGCCCTCAGCCCCGCGACCGTCAGGGAGCGGTGAGCCGCGACCACGCTCACCGCTCGGTGGCGCTCGCGGTGCTGACCGGCTTCGCCGGTCCGAGGTGCCCAGGGAGGATCCAGACGTGACCGACAAGAAGATGAGCAATGCGGACGTCACCGCCAAGCACAAGCAGCTGCTCTTCGCGAGCACGGCGACCTACTACGACCAGCCGGTCGCCCTCGAGAGCGGCAAGGGCACGCGCGTCCGCGACTACGACGGCAAGCAGTACCTCGACTTCTTCGGGGGCATCCTCACCATCAGCGTGGGGCACGCGAACGACAAGGTGAACGCCGCCGTGCGCGCGCAGATGGAGCGCCTCGGCCACGTGTCCACGGTGTATCCGACGCTGCCGATCGTGGAGCTCGCCGAGCGCCTCGTGCGGCTCGCGCCGGGCAAGCTCGACAAGGCGTTCTTCTGCGCGAGCGGCACGGAGGCCGACGAGACGGCCATCGCCCTGGCCCAGACGTACACGGGGCGGCAGGAGCTCATCGCGCTCCGGCACAGCTACTCGGGGCGGAGCCTCCTCGCGCAGTCGGTGACGGCGCACGCGAAGTACCGCGTCATCCCCACGCAGGTCGCCGCGATCAAGCACGCGCACGCGCCCTACTGCTACCGCTGCCCCTTCGGCCTCACGTACCCGAGCTGCGACGTCCGGTGCGCGCGCGACGTCGAGGAGCTCATCCAGACGACGACGACGGGGCAGATCGCCGGCGCCATCGTCGAGCCCATCATGGGCGTCGGCGGCTTCATCACGCCGCCCGAGGGCTGGATGAAGGTGTTCGTGGAGATCATCCGCAAGTACGGCGGCATCTTCATCGCCGACGAGGTGCAGACGGGCTTCGGACGCACGGGCGGCAAGATGTGGGGCATCGAGCACGACGGGGTCGAGCCCGACGTGATGACGATGGCCAAGGGCATCGCGAACGGCTACCCGATCAGCGCCGTGCTGGCGACGAAGGCCATCGCCGACTCGTGGAAGGGCGGGAACATCTCGACCTTCGGCGGCAACCCCATCACGTCGACCGCCGCGAACGCGACCATCGACATCATCACGGGCGACAAGCTCGTCGACAACGCCGCCGCCATGGGCAAAATCCTCGGCGACGGCCTCCGCGGGCTGAAGGCCAAGTACCCCATCATCGGCGACGTGCGCGGCCGGGGCCTCATGCAGGGCGTCGAGCTCGTGAAGGACGAGAAGGCGGGCGACCGCACGCCGGCGGCCGAGGCGACCCTGCGCCTCTTCGAGGAGACGAAGAAGCGGGGCCTGCTCATCGGGCGCGGTGGCCTCTACAACAACGTGCTCCGGGTGGCCCCGCCCCTCATCGTGAACAAGACCGACGTCGACGAGGCCCTCAAGATCCTCGACGAGTCCTTCGCGGCTCTCTGAGGTATTGAACAGGGAGGAGAGAAGAAGTCGGAAAGCAAGGATCGCGGCCCAGTCAAACGGCCCAATCGAACGACTCCTCCTTCTCTCCTCAGCTCCCTGTTCCCCCCTCTCGTTTTTCCCATGACCACGACCTACCTGAAGACGCTCCCCGCGGACCGGGCGGAGACGGCGCTGCCGGACAAGAAGCCGCCGATGACGGCGGGCGAGGCGCGGCTCGAGGGGGAGCGCTGCCTCTACTGCGCCGACGCGCCGTGCACGCGCGCGTGCCCGACGAGCATCGACGTGCCGGGGTTCATCAAGCGCATCGCGAGCGGCAACGTCCGCGGGAGCGCGCGGACCATCTTCGAGCAGAACATCCTCGGCTACTCGTGCTCGCGCGTGTGCCCGGTCGAGGTGCTCTGCGAGGGCGCGTGCGTCTACACGGCGTGGGTCGACAAGCCCATCGCCATCGGGCGGCTCCAGCGCTTCGCCACCGAGACGGCGACGGGGGACCTTCACGAGCCGATGTACGTCGCGAAGGCGCCGACGGGAAAGCGCGTCGCGTGCGTGGGGGCCGGGCCGGCGTCGCTGGCGTTCGCGGCGTACCTCGCGATCGAAGGGCATCACGCGACCATCCTCGAGAAGCGCGCGCTGCCGGGTGGGCTCAATTCGACGGGCGTCGCGCCGTACAAGCTCCACGCGGACGACGCGCTGCGCGAGGTCGAGTGGGTGCGCTCGCTCGGGGTGGACATCAAGACGGGCGTCGAGGTCGGACGCGAGGTGACGGGGGCGCAGCTCCTGGCCGAGTACGACGCGGTCTTCCTCGGCCTGGGGCTCGGCGAGGACGGCAAGCTCGGGATCCCGGGCGAAGAGGGGCCGGGGGTCGTCGGGGCCACGGCGTGGATCGAGCAGATGAAGCTCGCGGCGGGGGGGCGCGCGGCCATGCCGGGGCACGTGGTCGTCGTGGGCGGCGGCAACACCGCGATCGACGTGGCGCGCGAGTGCGCGCAGCTCGGCGCAGGCAGCGTCATGATGGTCTACCGGCGCGGCGAGGCCGAGATGAGCGGCTACGCGCACGAGCTGGCCGGCGCGCGCAAGGAGGGGGTCATCCTCGTCGTCGAGGCGAGGCCCGTGGCCGTCGTTCGCGACGCGGGGGGCGCCGTGCGCGCGCTGCGCGTCGCGAAGGGGGGCGCCGAGGTGGAGCTTCCGTGCGATCTCCTGGCTCTGGCCATCGGGCAGTCCAAGCTCCGGTCCGTCGCCCAGCAGTTCCCGGGGGTCGCCCTCGACGCCCGCGGCTGCGTGGTCGCCGACGCGAACATCGGCGTCACGGGCAACCCCAAGGTGTTCTCCGGGGGAGACTGCGTCAACGGCGGCAAGGAGGTCGTCAACGCCGTCGCCGACGGCCGCAACGCCGCCCGTCACCTCATCGCGAAGTGGGCCCATGGCTGATCTCTCGATCGACATCGCGGGCATCCGCAGCCCGAACCCCTTCTGGCTCGCGTCGGCGCCGCCCGCGAACACCGGCGAGCAGGTGATGCGCGCCTTCGAGGCCGGCTGGGGCGGCGCGGTGTGGAAGACGCTGGGTGATCCCATCGTCAACACGTCGAGCCGCTTCGGGGCCGTCGACTACGCCAGCGGCAAGGTGATGGGCTTCAACAACATCGAGCTCATCACCGACCGCCCTCTCGAGGTGAACCTCCGCGAGATCCGCGAGGTGAAGCGCCGCTTCCCGAAGCACGCCCTCGTCATCTCGCTGATGACCGAGACGAAGCACGACTGGCACACCCTCATCCGCAAGGTGGAGGACACGGGGTGCGACGGCCTCGAGCTGAACTTCGGCTGCCCGCACGGGATGTGCGAGCGCGGCATGGGCAGCAGCGTGGGGCAGGAGCCGAAGCTCATCACGGAGATCACGAGCTGGGTGAAGGCCGTGGCGAAGACGCCGGTCCTCGTGAAGCTGACGCCGAACACGGGGGACGTCGTCGAGGCCGCGGCGGCGGCGAAGGCGGGCGGCGCCGACGGCGTGTCGCTCATCAACACGATCAAGAGCCTCATGGGCGTCGATCTCGAGCGCATGGTGCCGAACCCGCGCGTCGGCCGCGCGTCGACCAACGGCGGCTACTGCGGCCCCGCGGTCAAGCCCATCGCGCTCCACATGGTCGCCGCCATCGCGCGCGACGTGCGGGGCCTGCCCATCTCCGGCATCGGCGGCGTGCAGACCTGGCGCGACGCCGCCGAGTTCCTCGCCCTCGGCTCCTCGACCGTGCAGGTGTGCACGGCGGTCATGCACCTCGGGTACCGGATCGTCGGCGACATGATCGACGGCCTGAGCGAGTGGCTCGACCAGCACCAGATGAAGAGCGTGCGCGAGCTCGTGGGCCGCGCGGTGCCCGCGTACAAGGAGTGGGGCGAGCTCGATCTCTCGTACAAGGTCCTCGCGAAGATCGACGACAAGACCTGCATCGGCTGCCAGAAGTGCGTCGTCGCCTGCCACGACGGCGCGCACCAGTGCATCTTCACCGGCAAGGAAGACCGCGCGCGGCCGCCGCACGCGCACGCGCCCGGGATGGCGAAGGCGCCGGTCCCCTTCCCCGTCGGCCTCCTCGCGGGCGACCGCGTGCCGTGGGTCGACGAGCCGGAGTGCGTGGGGTGCAACCTCTGCCAGCTCGTGTGCCCCGTGCCCGGGTGCATCACGATGGAGGAGGTCCCCAACGGCCCGGAGGAGACCTGGAACGACCGCGTCGCGGCGGGTCGCGGCAAGGTGGCCGGCGGGATCCACGACGGGTAGCCTCGGCGTGTGACCGCGCTTCCGGGGCTCGCCGACGCCGTCGTCCTCGACCGCGCCGGCGCCGGGCGCCCGCTCGGGTCGTACTGGGAGAAGCAGGCGTGCGTCGTCGTGATGCTGCGCCACTTCGGCTGCATCGGGTGCGACGTCACGGTGACCGAGCTCGCGCCGCGCCTCGTCGAGCTTCACGCGGCCGGCGCGCGCACGCTCCTCGTCGGCAACGGTCCCCCGGGGGCCATCGACGGCTTCGTGGAGCGGCAGGGACTCGGCGACAAGCCGGTCGACGTCCTCACGGATCCCACGCTCGCCGCCTTCCGCGCCGCGGGGCTCGTCCGGTCCGCGTGGGCGACCTTCGGCCCGCGCGCCATCGTCGACTACGTCCGCGCGCTGGCCCACGGCTTCTCGCCGCGCAGGACCGAGGGCGACTACTTCCAGCAGGGGGGCGCGCTCGTCGTCGACGCCGGCGGCCGCGTCGTCCTCCACCACGTCGCCACGCACCTCGGCGACCACGCCGACGGCTCGGATCTCGTCGACGCCGCCCTCGGTCTCGCGCTGCGTCGCGCCCCCATGCGAGTGTGAACCCCCGGAGAACGCGACATGGCGTACCTGCTCCACGCGGCGAACGTGCTGTACCTGCTGTCCTACCTCGTGAAGGACATCCTGTGGCTGCGCCTCCTCACCGTGGTCGCCGGGGTCCTCCTCATGATCTGGGCGCTGCTCCAGCCCGAGCCCCTCTGGGTGAGCGTCGCGTGGAACTCGCTCTTCCTCGCGATCAACCTCTACCAGAGCTGGCTCCTCATCCTCGAGCGCCGCCCCGTGCGCCTCTCCGAGCGCGAGTCGCTCCTCTATCGCCTCGCGTTCCGCACGCTGACCCCGCGCGAGTTCCTCAAGCTCCTCGCCCTCGGCCGCTGGGAAGAGGCCGCGCCCGAGACGCGCATCGTCGAGCGCGCGCAGGGCCTCGACCGCCTCATGGTCATCGCGTCGGGGCGCACCGCCGTGAAGGTCGCCGACCGCGTCGTCGAGCTCGGCGAGGGCCGCTTCGTCGGCGAGATGAGCTTCATCACCGGCGAGGCGCCCACCGCCGACGTCGTCGCCATCGACGCCATCCGCTACGTCTCCTGGCCCAAGACCGAGCTGAAAAAGTTCCTCGCCGCGCACCCGCCCCTCCGCGCCGCCTGGCAGTCCGTCCTCGGCGCGGACCTCGTCAGCAAGCTCCGCGCGGCGTGACTCAACCCCCGCACCCGAGCCGGCGCGCGTGGGCCTTCGCCTTCTCCGCCGTCACTGAGCGGGGCTTCGCGTGGCCCCACAATCCGACGACCGTCGCGTAGGCGGCGCACGCCCCCTCCTTGTCCCCCGTCGCCTCCAGCGCCTCGCCCAGCTCCTCGTGGGCGCGCGTCCGCTCCCACACCTCTTCGAGACCCAGGCACGATCGCGCCGCCGTCCTCAGCGGGGCGATCGCCTGCGCTGGCTCACCGGCAAGCAGGTAGACGCGCCCGACCGCCTCGGGCGCGCGGATGTCCGTCGGCGAGGGAGGCAGCGGCGTGAACGCGGGAAGGGCCGCGAGCGCGATGCGCGCGTCCTCTCCGGTCTCGGCAGGGATCGCATAGAACGACGTCCACAGACCCTTCGCGAGCGCCGGCGGGAGTCGCCCACGCCGCTCGGTGAGGAGGGCGCTCCGCGACTGCTCGAGCTCGGCCGCGCTCAGGTGCCCGGCCCTTCGCCGCACGCCCATCACATACCCGCGCATGCTCGGATCGTCGGCGGTCCAGGCGGACGCGTGGCTCGCGTAAGCGTCCGCGACGGCCGTCAGATCGGCGAGGTCGCCCATCTCGTAGTCGGCGACGCCTCGCTCGTAGACGGCGCCCGCGTGGCGCGCCTCGCTGGTCTCGGAGGCGACGAGCACCTCGCGTCGTTTCGCGGCCTCTCGCAACGTCTGAAAATCGCCGGCGAGGAACGCCGGCAGCTCGTCCTCCTCGACGGCCCAGTCGGCGCGCCGCCTCGGCACCGCCTCGAGGAGCGTCCGCAGGTGGAGAGCGCTTCGCACGCTGTCGCCGGGCGCGCCGCTGGCCACGAGCGCGTCCGCGAGGAACCAGTGCGTGACGCTGCCGTTGGGGTCGATGGCGAGGAGCCTCCGGGCTTCGGGCTCGAGCTCCTCGCAGCGGCCGGTGTACATCAGCACCGTGGACCGCTCGCGAATGCAGGTCGCCGCCGACGGCGACACCTCGAGGCAGCGCGACAGAGACGTTCGGGCCCCGTCCAGGTCCCCCTCCTGCAGCAACGCCAGGGCGCGGGCGAACCACACCTGCGCGAACTTGGGGTCCAGCTCCGTGGCACGCCCGTAGGCCGCGAGCGCCTCCTCGGTGCGACCCGCCTCCGCGAGGCGGTCGCCGAGATGGGCCTCGAGGTCGGCGTCGAGCGGAAAGCGAGCCGCGAGCGACTGCGACTCGCGGACGACGCCGGCCATGTCCGGGTCGGCGGCGAGGCGCAGCGTCGTGACGCGAAGAAGCTCGGTGTCGTGCGCGTCGAGGGACGCGCGGTTGGCGAGCGCCGTCTGCAGGTAGGCCCGGCGCTCGTCGAGCGACTCGTCGCCGGCACCGGGGTCCACGTCCGCGAGGCGCAGATGGACCGCCGCGAAGCGCGGGTCGAGCTCCCGGGCCTCGAAGAAGTGGCCCAGGGCCCCCGCGAGGTTCGCGTCGCGCATCGACTGCATCGCCGCCGCGTACGCCGCGCCCGCCTGGGGGTTCGACGTCTTCGGCGGTGGAAGGTCCGTGATGGCGGTCGGACCCGGGGCGCTGACCGGCGAGGGGCGGTCGACCGGGACGGGGACGGGTCCGGCGCCGGGGCCGTGCCACACCGCCAGAGCACCGAGCGCGGCCAGCGCGACGACGACCGCCGCGGCCCACCCCAGAGGCCCCGAGCGTCGACGACGAGGAGGGACGCTCGGCGGGGACACGGGCGTCGCGACGGGCGCCGCGGGGAGGCCCTCGAGCGCCTCGGCCAGCGCCGCGGCATCGGCGAACCGTCCCTCCCGCGACTTCGCCAGGCATCGAGACACGATGGCGTCGAGCGCCGCGGGCACCTCCGGCCGGACCTCCCCGAGCGAGGCCGGAGCGTCGCGGATGGTGGCGATGAGCACGTCGAACCCCGTCTCGCCGCGGAACGGCGCGTGGCCCGCGAGCGCTTCGTAGAGCACCGCGCCGAGGGAGAAGAGGTCCGTACGAGCGTCGACGTTCTCCCCGCGCGCCTGCTCGGGCGACATGTATCCCGGCGTCCCGAGCACCGCGCCGGCCTGCGTCGGCTGCCCCTGCGTGTCGGCGAGCACGCTCGTCGCAGGCGCAGCCGCGACGTCGCGCAGCTTGGCGATGCCGAAGTCGAGGATCTTCACGCGGCCGTCCTCGTCCAGCATGATGTTCTCGGGCTTGAGATCGCGGTGGACGACGCCGCGCTCGTGCGCCTTGGCGAGGCCGCGCGCCGTCTCCGTGGCGATCCGAACGGCCTCGGCGACGGACAGCGGGCCGCCGCCGAGCGTCTGCCTCAGCGTCTTGCCGTCGACGAATTCCATGGCGAGGTACGCCCGCCCGTCGACCTCGCCGACCTCGTAGATGGCGGCCACGTGGGGGTAGGTGATGGCCGCGGCGGAGCGAGCCTCGCGAAGGAATCGAGTCCGGTGCTCGTCGCCGGCGGCGAGCTCGGGCCGCAGCACTTTGAGGGCCACAGTTCGCCGGAGCTTCACGTCCTCGGCTCGATAGACGACCCCCATTCCGCCGCTCCCGAGCCGCGAGACGATCCGGAAGTGGGCGACGTACGCGGGGTCCGCCGCGCCCGGCGTGCGCTCGGGCGCCTCGGCGACGGCGCGGACGAAATCGTCGCTGTCTCGAGTCTCGCTCAACGCGGCGAGTCTAGCTCAACGCCGGTGGACGCCGGCCAGCGTTGCCTGCCGGGCGCGCTCCGCTTTGCGGGTGAGCCGCTCCGCGCGCTTTCGCGACTGCTCCGGGGCCTCACTCGTGCCGCGGTCGACCCATTCGAGGGCGCGCGCGGGCTCGCGGACCCAGTGCTCGTAGAGCTTCGCCAGCTCGAGGCGCACCGACGCGTCGTCCACCGCGGCCGCCAGAGACTCGAAGTCGGCCAGGGCGCTCGCCCTGTCGCCGCGCGCCTTCGCGATGTCGGCTCGCGCACGCAGCGACTCGGGCGTCGCGTCGCGCCCCACCGCCATGTCCGCCGCCGCGTGCGCCCGGTCGAGCGCCCCGGCCTTGCGCAGCGTGCGCGCGACGCCCACCACGTCGGCCACCGCGAGCTCGCCGTGTAACGGCTCGCCGTAGAGGCCCACCATCGCCGCCATCGCCACGACGTCCCACGCGTTGTGCTCGATGACGCCGAGGAGCGCGCGCGCCTCGCCGGTCCGCAGGAAGTGCAGGTAGCACGCGCTCACGTCCCCCGACTCCACGTCGTCGATGCGCTGGAAGCCGAGCACGTCCCGCTCGATGACGACGAGGCGGCACCCCTGGCCGAGGCGCTTGCCGTGCACTCGTCGCGCGACGTGGAGCAGGTCGAGGTGCGGCGGCGAGGGCGGCGCGTCCATGCGGGCCATCGCGAAGCGCGTCCGGAGCAGCGGCATGTCGAAGCTCTTGCCGTTGAACGTGACCAGCATGGACGCCGCCGCGAGCCGCTCGCGCAGGCGCTCGAGCATCGGCGCCTCCTCGCCGAGCCGGCGCACGAGGAGCTGCTCGAGCACGAGCGACCCCTCGTCCCACCACGCGAGGCCGACGAGGAAGGCCACCGTGCCGGTCCCCCCGGCCAGGCCCGTGGTCTCCGTGTCGAGGTAGAGGGCGCCCTCGAGGGAGCACGCCGCGAGCGATGGATCCAGGGCGAGGAGCGCGAGCAGCTCCGCGCTGGCGATGCGGCCCGGGCCGAGGAGCGCCCGTCCCGTCTTGTGACCCGGGGAGAGGCGCTGCATGCGCACGTGGAGAGGGCCAAGGGGCGTCTCGAGCGTCGCAAAGGGCAGCTCCACCGTGTCGACCGGTGGGGGCGGGAGCGGAGCGCGTCTCGCGGTTCGCTCGAGGGTCGCCTGGATGCGGGTCCTCAGCTCGGCGAGCACGTCGGCCCGCGGCGCGGCTGGCGCAGGCCCCGGAGAGGCCATGGGGCCCGCGGATTCGAGTCGGAGGAGCTTGTCGCGGAAGGACACGGGCGCCTCCTTCGACGGTACATGGGTTCAGTGCTTGCCGCCAGCGGCGATGCCCTTCCGGACGGCGACCTCGGTCGCGTCCTCCCGCAGCGCCACCCCTCCGCCCGGTGTCTCGGTGACCCCCAGCGCGCGCCAGAGGCCGTCGAGGTCGATGGGCTCCCCGGCGACCGCGTCGTGCGCCACGAGGTCGGCCAGCACGTGCGTCCCCGTCGCCGCGTCTCCCACGCGGACGAAATCCTCGAGCCTCGCCGCGTGCGTCGCGTCGCCGAGCTGCGTCAGGGCCGCGCGCAGCACGTCGTCGAGCGAGCGCGCCCCGCCCGTCGCCTCGCGGATGCGCACGTCGGCCACCATCGCGAAGAGCGCCCCGCCCCAGTAGGTCGAGTCGATGTCGTCCCGGTCGTCGAGCGCCGGCGGGTCGCCGGCCTTCCGCAGCCCCCGCGGCATCGACTCGGCGAAGTGCCGCCACAGCTCGGCCTCGGTCATCCAGCCCGCGCGCTCGCGGAGGATGGGCTCGTAGTACGTGGCGAGGCCCTCCTCGAGCCAGTGCGCCTCCCCGACGAACGATGGCGTGCTCAGATGAAACAGCTCGTGCACGGCCACCCAGTCCGTGTGCATCGCCGCGGGTCTCGCGTCCGCGCCGAAGAGAAGCACCACCGACGCCCCCGCCAGCGAGAACACGCGCCCGAACACCACGCCCTCCCCGCCGCGCGCCGGCACGACGAACACCGTCGCGTCGACGGGGAATCGACCGTAGAGACCCGCCACGCACCCCGCCGCGCTCTTCACCCAGCCCACCGCCGCCGCATCGCCCATCGCGAGCGGCTCGCCGAGCAGGACCACGTCGAGCATCGCGCCCGGCACCTCTGCCCGCACCCGCCGGAAGTCCCCGAACGCCGTGTAGCTCGCCTCCCCGAGCTCCCGCGCCTCGAACGCGTAGCCGCCGCCCGGCGCCCGGCGCAGCCCCGTCACGAACCTCGCCGGATCGCCGCCGCGCACCTCGACGCGCATCGCCGCGTCGCCCGTCGGCTCGGGGCGCAGCATCCACGAGACCGCCGTCCCGAGGACCGCCTCGCCGACCCGACGCGCGCAGTCCATGTGCCCGCACGCCGCCGAAAGCGCGTCGAGGTCGACCGCGTAGCGCACCGTGCACCGCGTGCGGCACGAAGGCACGAGCCACGCGCCGCCGGTCTGCTGCACCGGCTCGACGCGCGCCCCCTCGACGAGCGACACGCCACGAATCGCGGAGGTCGCCTCGGGCGCGACGAGCCGCTCGCTCGGCGCGTGCTCCAGGCGCGCCTCCACCTCGAGGATCCACGATCCCGCCGGAGGCGGCGCGATGACGTAGCCGTACGAGCCGCGGACCCCGGAGGGCGAAGCCGCGTCCCGCACGCCGCACCCCGCCAGCAACCCCGGGACGGCGGCGAGGACGAGGGGCCACGCGGGGCGCACGTCGCCAGCATAGTCCGGGAGCTAGAAGGCGAGGTCCGTGGCGTTGGCCTGGTTGTGGCGCACGGCCGACTTCGCGGCCGGCGCGCTCGCCGGGGGCGCGTGTCCCGGCGCCCCGTTGGCCGACGCGCCCGCCGCGAACCCCGATTGCGCCTGCGCGAGCGCCGCCTCCTGATCCCCGATGTCCTTGTCGACCGGTCGCGCGAAGCCCCGGGCCACCGTCGGCATCGCCGTGGCCGCCGCGACGGCCTGCGGTCCGGCCGACGCGAGCTCCCTCTGCCGCCGGGCGAGCGCCGCGCGGGCCTCCTCGCCCCGGCCCTTCTCGAAGAGATCGTTCGCGTCCGTCAGCGCCCTCGCCGTGCGGCTCCGCTCGACCCGGGCCGACACGAACGGATCCAGCTCGCGCTGCGCGCTCCCGTCGCTCCGCACGTCGACGGCCAGCGTCCCCGAGCAGGTCCCCTCGTCGCGCTTGGCCACGTCGCGGTACGCGAGCGCCAGCCGCGCCACCGGCTCCGCGCCGTCCGCGTCCGCCGGCACGTGCACGCGCAGGAGCACCGTCTTCTCCTCGCGCGCGTCGAAGGTGCCCAGCGGCACGAGCACGCGGCCCCCCTCGCGGCGGAACGAGCGGTCCAGCACGTCGTCGATGACGACGCCGGCCGCCGGCTCGATGGCCAGCTCCGCCCCGCTCGCCACCGCGGTCTCCAGCGTGCCGAGCTCCTGCTCGAACACCTGCGTCAGCGCCGTCGCGTCGGGGACGAAGAAGTGCCGCCCGTTCGACTCCTGCGCGATCGCCGCCATCACGCGCTGGTCGAAGGCCAGGTCGACGCCGATGGTCGACACGCCGATGCCGCGGTCGCGCGCCCGCGCCGCCAGCGCCCGCAGGCCGCTCACGTCGCGCACGCCCGTCGTCGCCTCGCCGTCCGAGATGAGCAGGATGCGCTTCACCTCGTCGCGCGGGCCGGGCGACGCGTCGAGCTCCGCGGTGGCCGTCGAGAGCGCGCACGAGATGCACGTATCGCCGCCGACGCGCATGGCGCGGATGGAGGCCTCCACGCCGGGCCGGGTCGACGCGTCGAGCACCGTCGGCGGGACGAGGACGCGCGCGTTCGTGTCGAACGAGACGACCGTGGCGCGGTCGCCGTCGTGCATGCGCTCCACGGCGCCGACGGCGGCGGCGATGGCGTTCTCCATCTTGAGCCCCGCCATCGAGCCCGAGCGGTCGACGACGATGGCGAGGTGCACCGGCGGCGGGGCGATGGGCTGGTCGGGCGAGACGTCGGCGCCGGTGATGGTGGCCAGGACGAACGTGCCGGCGCTGCCTCCGCGCGAGTCCCGCGCGATGGTCGCGTGCCCGACGCGCCCGTCGAGGAGCAGCGTCTTGCCGTCGACGAAGTGCGACGTGACCTTGGCCTCGGGATCGGGGGCGGGATCGGTTCGCCAGGAGGCGGGGTGGTCGGCCCGGGCGGTCGGGGCGGGCAGGAGCATGGCCCCCGCGGTGGAACAGGCGACGCCGAGGGCGGCCCAGAGGGCGAAGGTGCGCACGCGCATGCAGCTTGTACGGGGCTCGCGCGGCGAGGATCTACGCGCCCTCGAGTCGCACGCCGGCCGCGTCGAGGAGCCCCCGCGACGGCGCGCCGCCCAGCAGGGCCAGCACGGCGTCGGCGCGCACCCGCTCGACGCGCTGCGCGAGGGCCGGGGTGGCGAGCTCCGCCCACCCGTCGCCCACGCGCGTCACGGTGCTCTCGAAGACGATCCGCGCGCGGCCGGCGGCGACGAGCCGACGCACTTCGTCGATGT
Organism: Polyangiaceae bacterium; assembly: GCA_036501935.1. Classification (GTDB taxonomy): domain Bacteria; phylum Myxococcota_A; class Polyangia; order Polyangiales; family Polyangiaceae; genus Palsa-1150. Next base: position 29,264 of record DASXZL010000045.1, read on the forward strand.
TCCGGGCCTTGCCGCGCTTGAAGGCGGCGCCACGGTAGGACACGGTGACCGTCGTCCCGGGCTGCCTCGCCAGGGCGACGACCGCCTCCATCGCCGAGTCGCCCAGGCCGACGACGAGGACGTGCTTGCCCGCCAGCGCGCGCGCGTCGGAGAGCGCGTGGACCACCCGGGTCGCGGCGGCGGGGGCGACGACGGCGTCGAGCGCCCGCGGGGTCCCGCGCCGGCCGATGGCGAGGAGAACGCGCGCCGCCCGGACCGTGCGGACGCCGTCCGGCGCCTCGGCGGTGACGACGAGATCGCCGGCCTCGCCATCGACGCCGGTCACCCTGTGCTGCTCGCGGACCTCGAGCCTGTGCGCGCGGACGATGCGCGTCCACTGCGCGACGAGCTCCTCCTTCGTGCTCTCGCGGAGCCACAGCCCCCCTTCCAGCGGCAGATCGATGGGCGGATCGTGGACGATCTTGCCGCGCGGGAAGGCGCGGATGGTCGCCGCCACCGTCGACTGCTCGAGGACGACGCACGCGAGGCCGAGCTCCTTCGCGCGCAGAGCCGCCGCGAGGCCCGCCGGTCCCGCGCCCACGATGGCGAGGTCGACGCGCGCCGGGTCGCGCGCGACGCGGGGGAGCGCTGCGATGCGCTCGACGACGCGCGTGCCCTGCGCGATCGCGTTCCGGATGAGCGGGACGCCCGTGAGATCGCCTGCGAGAAAGACGCCGCGGCGGTCGAGGCTCTCGAGGTAGGCGTCGACGCGGGGCCGGTCTGCGAGCGGCTGGCCCTCGGGCGCGAGGACGAGCGAGCCGTTGGGGCACGCGTCGGCGCAGGCGGCCACGCCGCAGCACTCGTCGGGGCGGACGACGACGGCGACGTGCTTCTCGACGGAGAGAACGTCGAAGGGGCACACCTCGACGCACGCGTGGCAGCCGAGACAACGGGCCGCGTCGATGAGAGGAAGGCGGACGACCGCCGGGGCCACGGGAGGCGCCTTCACGCCGGTCGACGAGCGGCGCCGGCTCCATCGCCGCGCCACCGCGCCGCCCGCGAACGCGAGCCCGCCGGCCCCGAGGCCCGAGCCGACCCAGAGCCACGGCGCGCGCGCCGCCTTGACGACGGGCGCCGGGGACTGGTCGACGACGCGGCGCGCCGCCTCCCAGGCCACGAAGCGCGCGGCGCCGTGCTGATGCGCGCAGACGTCGCGGAGCTTGCCGCTCGGCCCGTGCGAAGCGAGGGGCGCGGCGGGCGTCTCGTGCTCGTCGAAGCACGCGTCGTAGGGCGCGCCGGCCCCGGCGGCGATGCAGGCCTGGAGCGGATCACCGTCGCGGGCGGCGTCGTGGCAGCGGGCGCACGCGCCGAGCGGGACGAGCGGGACGGTGGCTCCGGGGGGGCCCTCGACGGCGACGCGGCTCTCCGCGACGCCGCGCCATCGCACCGCCTCGCCGTCTCCCGCAAAGCTGATCCCCTCCGCGCCGCCGTGGGCCGTGTGGCACGCGGGACAACCGAGCGAGCCGCGCGCCGCGAGGGCCTTGTGCGCCGGCCGAGTCGACGGGTGCGGCCCGTGGCACGCGACGCACGCCGACGCGGCGGCCGGAGCGTCGGCCCGCGCCCCGTGGCATCCCGCGCAAGCGACGCCGGCGAGCACGTGAGGCCTCCCCAGCGGGCCCGGGGCCGCGAGGTTCCCCGACGGAGCCGCGAGCACCGCGACCAGCGCCGCCACCGCCGCCACCAGCGCGCCCAGTCCGAGCTGCCGCCCGCGCCGTACGTCGCTGCTCGCCGCCGCGCGCGCCGTCATCGTCCCCTCGTCACGAGCACGACGTGCACCACCAGGAGAGCCAGCGTCACCGCCACAGCGACGACGTGCACCGGCAACCCGGCGCGCAGCATCCCCTGGAGCATCGCCTGGGCCCGGAGCGCGCGCCGCTCCACGACGAGGCGCAAGAGGTCGTCGAGCCCGTCGAGCGTCACCGTCCGCGCGCCCAGCACGGCCTCCACCCGCGCGCGCAGCCGCTTCTCCTCGTCGCCCAGCGTCTTTTGTCCGGCGATCAGCGCGACCGCCCCGAGAGGCGCCCGCGCGTACGGCGCGAGCCATCGTGCATAGACCGCCTTCATCGCCTCGCTCCGCCCCGTCAGGGCGCCGAACGCCCGCTCGTCGAGCTCCCGAGCGCGCGGTGCCAGATCCTCCGCGAGCCGCGCCCGCCGCTCGACACGCGACAGCGCCCTCGGGACGAAGCGATACGCGACGGCCAGCGCGATCCCGCTGGCGCTCGCCGCAAGGAACGCCGCCAGCAGCCCGCCCGCGGCGTTCGGCACGACGTGCCGCCCGACGTGCGCTGCCACGATCCCCAGCGCCAGCGTCCCCAGGGCCATGTGGGCGATGGTCTGGGGCCTCACCACCGACGCCTCCGACGTTCCTCGCGCCAGACGGGTCCTCTTCACGACGGCGTACGCCGCGAGCGCCGCCACCACGAGCCCCGCGACGACGCCCGTCGCCATCCGCATCGCGCCCGCCGAGCCCTGCACGCGCGCCACGGCCGCCGCGACCGCCGCCGCGCCGAGCACCCACGGCCACGCGGCCCTTCGCGACGGCAGACCGCGTCGCGGGGGGCGGGCCCCGATGGCCTCGCGGACATCCGCCAGCGCGGCCAGCGGCTCGATGCGCGCGATGGCGTCGACCGGGCACGCGCTGACGCACGCCGGGCCGTGCCCGAGGTCGCGGCACATGTCGCACTTCACGGCGACGTCGGCGGAGGGCCCGGCCACGCCGCTCGACGGGACGACCCGCAGGCTCTTCTTCGCGGGCGCCGGGCGCGGCGCCATCTGCACGCTGCCCCAGGGGCACGCCGTGACGCACCGGCCGCAGCCGACGCAGAGGTCTTCGCGGACGAAGACGTCGCCCCGCGGGTCTCCCCCCGTCATCGACCAGGCTCCGGCATCGCCGGAGACCTGCCGTCCGATGGCCCCCGTCGGGCAATCGAGCATGCACGCGGGGTGCTTGCAGTGCTGACAGCTCCCGGGAATGACCAGCGCGTGCTCGGCGCCGTCCGCCGCGTCCCGGACGACGACCTTCTCGCCCCGCCGCACGAGGCGCGAGACCCCGTCGCCGTGCGCGTCGGCGCAGCTCGACGCGCAGTGGCCGCAGCGGACGCACGCCGCGTCGTCGATGACCAGCATCGAGCCCGCCTCGGCGAAGCGCCACAGGTCCCCCATCACGTGCCGCGTCGCCTCCGGCCGCGGCGCCGAGCGGACGACGCGCCGCGCGTCCGCCATGGCCTCCGGCGAGCGCCGCGCGATCGTCCGCAGCGCCTCCCGTGGGAGCGCGAGGACCCAGGCCGGCCCGCACGCCGTCACGGTCCCGTCGTGCGCGCCCCCGTGCTCCACCACGCCGTCCGCGAGGAGGTCCCCGCGCGACAGGTACGCCCGGATGCGCGCGCGCCCCCCGTCCCCGTCCTCCACCTTGACCATCCCGTCGGCCACCACGTAGGCGTGCGTGCCCGGATCGCCCGCCGCGAAGAGCACCTCGCCGCGCGCGAGCGACCGGTGCTCCGCCGACGCGATGAGCGCCTCCACGTCGCGCTCGGACAGCACCCGCGCCAGCGACGACGACCGCAGCACGTCGCGCGCGACCCCGCGCCGCAGCGCCTCCTCGAGCGACGACGCCTGCGTGGACCCCGCCCGCTCTGCCGCGCGACGGAAGACGGCGACCCGCACCTCGGCCACGACGACCCGGCTCGCGCACGTCGCCTCCGAGGCGCGGAGGACGCCCGCCTGCACGATGGCCTCCTCGCCCAGCGCGTCGCCCGCCACCGCCCGCCGCACGAGGCGCGGCTCCTGCTCGCCCCGGCGCACGGCTCTCACGTCGACGAGCCCCTCGCCCACCACGAAGAACGCGTCCGCGGGCTCGCCCGGCGCGAACACGCGCGCGCCCTTCTCGAGCGACCGCACGCTCCCCGCCGCCTCGAGCCCCGGGCGCGCGTCCTCGGCGATCCCTCGCAGCCACGGCGACTGCCACACCGCCGCCGGCCAGGAGGGCGCGCCTCCGGAGGCGCCGGGACGCGGTCGCGAGGAGGCCGTCATCGCACGCTCTCCTCGGCGCGCGCGAGCTCCACGGGATCGTCGCGCCGCAGCATCCGCTCGTCGACCTGCGCGCCGCTCGGGCGACGACCCTCGCGCGCCTGCTCGCGCTCGTACGCTGCGAAGGCGCGCACGAGGTACGGCGGGAAGGCGCGGAACATCAGGCGCGCGCGCACCGTGAAGGGCGGCGCGTGGCCGGCCGCGTCGAGGACGTACGTGTACGTGAGCGGGACGCCGGGCGGCGCCGAGCGCGTGTCGACGATGGCGTCGGGGGCCTTGAGGACGCCGCGGTCCGCGTCGAGGGCGCCGACCGGGAAGTACGTCTCGAAGAGCGCCTGCTCGCCGTCGAGGTTCGAGCGGCACTCGCCGGTGTCCGGATCGTATGCGCCGTCGGCGAAGCGGTCGGCCCGGGTGCGCCCCTGGTCGGGCCCGGGCTGGCAGCGGCCCCCCGCGTCGACGAAGCCGACGCACCGGACGCACCGCTGGAAGCCGTTCTGAAGATTGACGAGGCCCGAGCCGACGAAGCGCGTACCCCCGAGACGCGGGTCCGGGCTCCAGGCGGGGACGTCGGGGCCGTCGACGACGTCCGCGCCGAAGAGACCCTGCGGGCGGCCGCGTCCATCGGGGAGGCCGTCGGTGGCGGTCACGCGGAGCATGCGCTTGTCGGCGAGGTCCGCATCGGGCCGGTCGAGCCGTCCCACTTCGTAGACGACGGCGCCGCGCGCGTCGGTCACCCGCAGCTCCACCCAGGTCTCCCGCTCCTGGCTGAACCCTGCCGGCACGCGGTGACCCGCCCCGACGTTCTCCAGCGTGAGCGGCACGACGAGCTTGCCCCCGCCGGTGTGCCCCTCGCCGAGCGTCATGCGGAAGGCGGCGCGGAGCAGGAGGTCCCGGCGCGCGCGAAGGCCCACCGGGACGCCGTTCGCGTCGCGCGTCGCGTCGTCGACGAGCGCGTCGGGCAGCTCCTCGGCGAAGGGGAGCTCCACGCCCGTGAACCAGTGCGACGCGACGCGCGTCGGCCCGCGCGACGACGGCGCCACGAGCCCCTCGGCGTACGTCCCGGGCGGCTTTTGCGGGTAGAGGCTCATGTGGCAGTCCTGGCAGGTGGCGGCCTTGCGGCCCGCGCGCGCCTCGGCGTCCGCCCAGGTGCGCCACTCGGAGTACGCGTTGCGGAGCCGCTTGAAGTGCTCGCCGCGCAGGGCGCCGCGGACATCGGTGCCGAAGAGGCGGACGTCGTGGCACGCGCCGCAAAACTCGCTCGACGCGAGGTAGCGCTCCGTCGCGTCGCTCGCGGCCGGGTGGACGCGCGCCCCGTCCTCCGCGCCGCCGAGCAAGAGGCGCGGCTCGAGGCGGTAGCCGCTGTTGGCGATCCCGGGGAGGCCGCGCGCGTCCTCCGGGCGGGAGAGGAAGGTGAGCCCGGTCGCCGTCGAGGTCCACGTGGGGTTTCCCTCGTAGCCGCGGGTGCGCGAGGCGTGGGCCGCGACGGGTCCCACCGTCGAGTGGCACGCCGCGCAGGAGATCCCCTCGCGCGCCGCCGCCGGCAAGAGGTCGCGCATCGGCTCCCGCGACCGCGCGTCGCCGACCGCTCTCCACGCGGGCATCGACGAGCGCAGATTCTCGCCCGGCGCGTGGCAGCTCACGCACCAGTGCTCGCCACCCGCCCCCGTCACGGCGACGCCGCTCCTCTCGTCGACGCACGCGTCGCCGCCCCGCACCCGCAAGATGCCCGCCCCGTTCGGGCACGCCGCGTCCCTCCCCACTTGCTCCTCGACGAGGCTCTCCAGCGCGCCCACCAGCGGGCTTCGCGCCGCGTACGCCATCGCCGACGCGCTCCACTCGGCCACCTCGCGCGCATGGCACGGGGCGCAGTCCTCGGCCCTCGTGCCCTCGAGGCGCGCCTCGGCCACGGGCGCGCGCTTCGGCGTCGCGGCTCCCGGCACGGCGAGCAGCGTCGCGAGCGCCACGACGGCGCCCCCGAGCGGCGGGGCGAGCGCCAGGACGACGCGGCGCGTGGCATCGACGCCGGCCATGGCCTAGCGGTGAGGCGCGCTGACCGCCTTGGCGGGCGTGGAGTCGCTCGACGCCTCCGGCCCCGGCCCGACGCGGAGCCGCAGCACGTACGCCGTCAGCCCGGCCAGGATGGACAGGAGCAAGATCAGCGAGACCGCGACCAGCGTCGAGATCTGCCGCGGCTGCGTCGCCCGCTCGACGAGCTCCACGGTGTCCGCGCGCCGCGGAATCGCGGGCGCCGGCGTCGAGACCATCGTGTCGCCGCCCGGCTTCGACCGCGCCGTCTCCGGGCTCTTCTGCCGCGCGTGCGACGTGACGGCGCGCGGCGACCGGGCGCCCGCCGAGACGAACGGCGCGAGCGCCGCGAGCACCTCGGCGGCGTCGGCGGGCCGCGCGTCGGGGGACTTCTCGAGCATCTTGAAGAGGATCTCCTCGATGCCCGCCGGGAGCGTCGCGCGGACCTCCTCGGGGAGCTCCGGCGCGGCGGCCGTGCACTGCATGTTGAGGAGCTCGCGCGCCGACGCCGACCGGAACGGCGGCGCCCCGGCGAGGCACTCGTAGAGGACGAGCCCCAGCGAATAGAGATCGCTCCGCGCGTCGATGCTGCGGGCGTCGATCTGCTCGGGGCTCATGTACTGCAGCGTGCCGACGCTCTGCGTGTTGGTGGCCTGGGCGTGCGCGAGGACCTTGGCGACGCCGAAGTCCATCACCTTGAGCGGCCCGCCCTCCACGCGCATCACGTTCTCCGGCTTGAGGTCGCGGTGCACGATGGGCGGATCGCACGCGTGCGCGGCCGCGAGCCCCTCGCCGATGGCGACGACGACGCGCACCGCCTCGGGCCACGGCAGCCGCCCCACCTCGACGAGCTCCTCGCGCAGCGTGCGCCCCTCCAGGTACTCGAGGGCCATGACGAGCTGCCCGTCGACCTCGCACGTCGCCAGGCTGCGCACGACGTTGGGGTGCTCGAGGTGCGCGAGGATCTGCATCTCGTTGAGAAAGAGCCGGCGCCCCTCCTCGGTCTTCGTCAGCTCGGGGCGCAGGACCTTCAGCGCGACGCGTCGCTTCGAGAGCCGCTCCTCGGCCTCGTAGACCTTGCCCATTCCACCCTCGCCGACCATCCGGCGGACCTCGTACTCACCGATTCGCTCCATGGGGGTTCTCCGCTCAGACGAACGGAGGCCGCGGAGGATCTCTTTCAGTCGCGACGCCCGCGGGCGGCTACTCCACCACCGGCTCGCCCCCCTCCACGGCGACCCGCAGCATGTCGTGCATGCCCATGGCGAGCTCCCGGGGTAGCTCCTCGGTCCGGAACAGCTTTACCTCCGTGATCTCCACGGGGTTCACGGGGGGCTTCACCGGATCGCCGACCCGGCACGCGACCACGACGGTCACGGCGTGGAACCGGGGGTCCCGATCCGGGCGCGACCACACGCCCACGAGGCGTCCCACCTCGCACTCCACGACGCCGGCCTCTTCCTCCAGCTCCCGCACGATGGACGCGCGCAGCGTCTCGCCCCACTCGACCGTCCCGCCCGGCAGCGCCCACTCCCCCGTGTCGCCCCGGCGGATCAAGACCCACCGGCCGTCGGCCGTGCGGGCAGCCGCGGCGATGCCGATGACCGGGCGGCGCAGGAGGTGCCGCGCCACCTCCTTGACGACGACCCAGGCGCCTTTGGGGATGCGGAAGCGGGGCATGTGCGGGGTGTGATAGAGCCACACTTCATGAAGCTCGTCACGTTCCGCACCGACGCGCTCGACCGCGGCGGCATCCTCGTCGGCGACGCCGTCATCGATCTGGCCCACGCCTTCGCCTGGCACGAGCACCGCGCCCGGGGCCGCGCCGACCTCGCCCACGTCGAGCACCGCTTCGGCAAGGGGGTGCTCGGGTTCGTCGAGCACGCCGCCGAGGCCCGCCCGGTGGCCGACGCGATCGTCGCGGCGCACCTCGAGAAGAAGCTCCCCGCGAGCTTCGACGGCCACCTCGTCGTCCAGCCGCTCGCCGGCGTGAAGCTCCAGGCCCCCCTGCCCCGCCCCCCCTCGATGCGCGACGGCTACGCCTTCCGGCAGCACGTGGAGACCGCGCGGCGCAACCGCGGGCTCGAGATGATCCCCGAGTTCGACCAGTTCCCGGTCTTCTACTTCACGAACCACGGCGGCGTCGTCGGCCCGGGGGACGTGCCGGTCCGGCCGCTGCACCTGCAGAAGCTCGACTTCGAGCTGGAGGCGGCGGTGGTCCTCGGGCGCGGCGGGAAAAACCTCACGCTCTCGCAGGCGGACGAGGCGATCTTCGGGCTGACCATCATGAACGACTGGTCGGCGCGGGCGCTTCAGATGGAGGAGATGAAGCTCAACCTCGGGCCCGCGAAAGGAAAGGACTTTGCGACGTCGCTCGGTCCCTGGCTCGTGACGCTCGACGAGCTGGCGGGCAAGACGAAGAAGACGGACAAGGGGAGCGTCTTCGACTTGGAGATGCGCGCCAGCGTGAACGGGCAGCCGCTGTCGAAGGGCAACGTGAAGGACATGAATTGGACCTTCGCGCAGATCCTGGAGCGCGCGAGCTACGGCGTGTCCCTCGTCCCGGGTGACGTGGTGGGCAGCGGCACGTGCGGGACCGGGTGCCTCCTCGAGCTGAACGGGTCCAAGGTGACCAAGGATCTCTGGCTGAAGGCGGGGGACACGGTGGTGCTGGAGATCGACGGCCTGGGCAAGCTGGAGAACCGCGTCGTCCTCGAGGAGTAGCGCGGCGCGCCGCGGTGCAGCAGCTCCTGGAGAGCCTCGACGGCCGCCCGAGCCCAAATGAGCGAGCGCAAGCGAGCGCGATTCTCGATGGATCTCGGACGAGCGGCGGAGCCGCCGTCGGCACCGCGAGCGTGGGCGAGCGGTGAGCCGCGCCGCTTGTCGCACGGCACTCCGCGTCGCGACCTTGGTCGCTCACCGCTCGCTCACGCTCGCGGTGCGGATGCCGCTGACGCGGCATCGGGTGGCGTCTGATCGACAATCGCGCTCGGGCGGATGGATCCCCCCGTGCCTATCCGACCCGATGGATCCACCCGAGCAGCGCGGCGCGCATCGCCTGGTGCACGTTGCTTTCGGAACATCGCGCGCGAAGGCATCGCCCTGTGACGGAGGACAACCGCCGCAAGAACGTCGCCGCCGAGGTGCGTCGCGGTGACGAGTCGCTCGAGTCGGCCGAGCTCCTGCTCGCCGCCGGCAAAGGGCGACGGAGGAGGTCGCCGGCGCTCGCACCTTCGTGACCGAGGCCCGCGCACGCCTGCGCGCGGGCGGCTGGCTCGCCTGAGGGTCAGGCGCCGCGGAAGAGGGATTGTCGCGGGCTGGAGCGTGCCACTGTTCTGCCGCAATGGGAGCGCGTCATCCCATCGACAAGAGGCACCCCTTCGAGCATCGTCGACGCGATGCTCCGTCGAGGCGCCGTCGTCATCGTCCTCGCGGCGTGCGGCGGGAGCACGCTGACGAGCCCTGGGGATGGCGGGCCGGAAGGCGCTCTCACTCTCCCATCCGCCGATGCGACGAGCGCAGACACCAGCACGGACGGCGGCTCCGCACCGGATGCCGCGTCCCTTTTCGACGCATCCCTGTCGGGAGACGCGTCCGTCTCCCTCCACGACGGCGGACCCTCCCCGGGCCTATGCGCCGGCGGACCCGGTTCGCCGACGTGCACGGGATGCTGCGACTCGGACGGCAACTGCATCACCGCCGAGACCAACGCGGCCTGCGGGACCGGAGGCGAGGCGTGCCTCGCGTGCGGTGCCTCGGCGTCGTGCACCGGTGGCACCTGCATCCATCCTCAACCCGGGTGCGATCCGTCCAACTGCGCCGGGTGCTGCCAGGGAGACTCCTCGTGTGCCGTCGGCTCGCAGAACGCGGCGTGCGGCGTGGCCGGACAGGCTTGCGCGCCGTGTCTCGACTGCAACCCGTCCGCCGGTGGCGGTGGCAGCTGCGGACTGGTCATCTGCAACGGCTGCTCGACCGGCCCGAGCTCCTGCGCCAGCGGCCTGAGTCAGGCCAGTGCGGCATCCACGGGGAGCCTTGTCACGCGTGCACCGGTGGCCAGCAGTGTGCTCCTGCGAGTACGGCGGGGGGCGTCTGCCAGGACGCGGGCGCATGCGGCCCGCAGAACTGCCCCGGATGCTGCGACGGCACCACCTGCCTCTACGGAGATCAATATCTGGAGTGCGGCGCGGGGGGATCCGTATGCGCCAGCTGCGCCGGATACGGTTTGGCGTGTGAGGCCGGGGTTTGCCGTTGAGACGGATCCGGGCGTGGCTGCCGTTCCTCCTGACGGTCTGTGCTTGCGGCGGCCGAAGCGACCTTCTGCTCCTCGAGACTGGAGGCGGGGACGCCGCCGCAGGAGGCGACGCGTCGCGCGATGCATGGAACGGGTCCGACACGGGAGCCGACTCGACTTCCCTGGACGCCGGGCTCGATGTGCTCGACGCGGCCCGACCGGACGCCGGGCTCGACGTGCTCGACGCGGCCCGGCCGGACGCCGGACCGCCACCAACCGACGGGAGCGTCCCCCCGTCGTCGTGCAACGCGACGACCTGCCCCGAGGGTTGCTGCTCGGCCGACGGGACGTGCGTCATGTCGAACGCGTTGAACGCGTGCGGCTTCGGCGGCGAGCCTTGCGAGTCCTGTCCCCCGGGCGACTTCTGCAAGGGCGCCTGCGTGCACTGGCAGGCCGACTGCAATCCGTCGAACTGCAACGGGTGCTGCGCCAACCAGAACCTCTGTTCGACCGGAGTCAGCGACTACAATTGCGGTCAGGGCGGCGGAGGATGCCAGCGCTGCGTTCCCGGCGAGGGTTCCGGCCACTGCGTCCCGCAGGCGGGCGGCGGTGGGCTGTGCAACGGCGTCGTCTCCTGCACCGCTCAGAACTGTCCGGGATGCTGCGCGGGCGAAGTCTGCATGGCGGGCGACACGAACGATGCATGCGGCAATAAGGGAGCGCCCTGCCATGCATGTGGTGGCGACCTGCAATGCAACGGCGAGTGCGTCGACGCGGGCTCGTGCGGCCCGTGGAACTGCCCCGGGTGCTGCGCGGGCTTGGGGTGCGCCTACGGCAATCAGGACACGGCGTGCGGGGCTGGCGGTGCTGCATGCGACGACTGCTCGAGCGCCGGCCAGACGTGCGTCGCGAACGCGTGCCAGTGACCGAGTGACGGAGTGAGCACCTCGACGTGAGGGCCGGTCACGTCCACGTGATGCGCGGCCTCCTCGACGTGAGCGCCGGCCTCCTCGACGTGAGGCCGGTCACCTCGACGTGATGCGCGGCCTCCTCGACGTGAGCGCCGGTCACGTCCACGTGATGCGCGGCCTCCTCGACGTGAGCGCCGGTCACGTCCACGTGATGCGCGGCCTCCTCGACGTGAGCGCCGGTCACGTCGACGTGATGCGCGGCCACGTGGCCCCGTAGCGGACCCCCGCAAAACAAAAATCGGGCCGAAAGCCCTTACGCCCCATGCACTTGCATGAGGGCCCCCACTTTTCTTCGTCACGAAAGAGGGCTTTTCGACATGTGTGAATAGAGGGAGCGCCGGCAGCGCCGCAGACACCGCGGACCGCGGGCGCGACCGACAACGAAGGTCGCGAAGAGGATCGCCCAGGCGGGCGCGTCGGTCCCCTCTGCCCTGCGACCGAACGAAGCCGAAGGAGCTCGCGCCTGGGAGGCGCGCGCTTCCCGGCACCCCGCTCGTGTGTCCGTTCACCCTGAAAGGAACGTCTTGCTCCCCACCCTCCAAAAAAACAGCATCGAAGCCATTCGCCTCTCGCGCCTCTACTCCTGCCGCCTCGCCCCACACGCGGCGTTCGCGCAATACCCGACGCTCGACGCCCTCGTCGTCGCGCTCTCCCCCTCCGCGCGCACCGCCCCGCCCGTGCGCAGCCGCCTGCTCTGCGCCGTCGTCGCGGACTACCAGGCGACGCCGACCGCGCTCGGCCCGGCCATCCTGGTCCACGCCTTCCGGGCCATGCTGGTCACTCTTTCGCGGAGCCTCATCGGCGTCGACGACCCCGACGAGGCGGATTCGATGGTCGTCGCGGGCCTGCTCGACGGGCTGACGCGCGTCCGCCCCGCGCGCGATCCGGAGCGCATCGCGATGTACGTGCGCCAGGAGACCCGGCGCTCCGTCTTCGCCGCTCTCCATCGCGACGCGCGCGGCCGGCCGTACGAGACGATCGACCCGGACGAGCCGTCCGGCATCGGGGACCCGGATGCCCACGCCGACCCCGAGTCGCGCGTGCCGCTCGAGGACCGGCTCGCCTACTACCGGCCGACCGCGGGCAACGTCCCCGACGAGCAGCTCCTCCGCGCGCACGCGCTCCGTGGCGGTCTGCGCCGGCTGACCGAGCACCTCTTCGCGGACGCGAGCCCTCGCCGTCGCGACACCGTGTACCGGCAGCTCCTTCGGCGCACCGAGCGCCTCGTCGCGAACGATTCGAACGAGCGCTGACGGCTTCTCCGAAAATCGACCGCGCGGCGGCACCGAGCTTCCCGAATACGGACCCTCCCGGACGCTCTTTGGTTCTCAGAGGGGACGACATTCTCCCCCGCCTTCCTTCTCTTCTCCACGCAGCTCTCGACAGAGGACTATGCCCACCACCAATTCCAAATCCAATGCCTCGAGTCCCGTCCCCGCCAACGTCCAGACGCCCGCCGCGAAGCGTGCGAAGGCGCGCAAGCCGCCCGTCGCCGACCGCGTCACGGTGAGCGCCTCCCCGCCGTCGCCCGCTCCGGCGACGGCACCTCCGCCGACCGCCGCGCCTGCGCCCGCGCCCGCGCCCGCGGCGACGCCTGCGCCCACGCCGGCGGTCCTCCCGGTCTCCGCGCCGCCGCAGGTGGCCATTCCGGGCGTCCCCGACGGCTTCGTGCCCGTCGCCGGCGCCGACCTGCAGGGCTACCACCCGCTGGCGTCGCAGATCGCGTCGGTTCCCGACTCGATCACCGAGATGCAGGCGTTCACCGGGTACACGTCGCTGTTCGGGATCACGGCGCCGGACCTCGGCCAGCTCTCGCAGCGCCTCGGCGTCGCGATCCAGTGGACGACGCTCCTTTCGCAGTCGTCCGCATGGTTTACGTACGTGAAGTCGCAGGAGGGCCTGGCATGGAAGGATGCCCTGCTGCTGCTCGACCAGCTGAAGGCGCCCTTCCAGCTGGCCTCGCAGGCGAATCCCGCGCTGCTCAGCCAGTACCCGGCCATCGCGCGGCTACTGGGAGCGCGGCAGGTCGTGGGCAAGCGGGCGGCGGCGGCGCGCGCGAAGAAGAAGGCGAACGCGCAGACGGCGACGGCTGCGGCGCCCACGCCGGCGGCGGCGGCCAGCGACGCGCCGGCCACGGCGGCTGCGCCGGCGCCGACGCGCGTCGTCACCGTGCAGGGATAGGCGCGTCGAGGAGGGGTGCCCCGATCGGCCGGCGTGGACCGGCCGGTCGGGCGTCCTCCGTCAGCCGCACGATGCCCTGGAGGGCCAGCGCGTAGCCGCCGATGAGCGCGTACTCTACGTGCTCTTCCTCGAGGAGCTGGGCGATCCGGCGGACATCCCGGCCGACGACGCGCATCGTGTTAGCGACCGTAGCACTCTTTCGATTGATGGCACCTCAGCCCTCGGTTACCAGTGCACCATGCCGACGCTCAGGCACTTCCACGTCATCCCGCGCCTGCCCGCCTCCCTCGAGCGCCTGCGCGACATCGCGTTCAACCTGTGGTGGTCCTGGGCGCCGGTCGCGCACGAGCTCTTCGTCCGCATCGATCCGGATCTCTGGGAGGAAGTGAAGGGTAACCCCATCGAGCTCCTGGCGCGCATCGACCAGGGCCGCCTCGAAGAGCTCTCCACCGACGACGCCTTCACGAGCCACCTCGAGGCCGCGTGGACGACCTTCCAGCGGTACATGCAGCGCGAGGGCTGGTTCTCGAAGACCTACCCCGAGGCCGCCGGCGCGCGCATCGCCTACTTCTCCATGGAGTACGGCCTGCACGAGTGCCTGCCCATCTACTCGGGCGGCCTCGGCGTCCTCGCGGGCGACCACCTCAAGACGGCCAGCGATCTGGGCCTGCCGCTCGTCGGCGTGGGGCTCGCCTACGCCGAGGGGTACTTCCGCCAGGTCCTCAACGCCGACGGCTGGCAGGTCGAGCGCTACCCCATCAACGACTGGCACCGCATGCCGGTCCTCCCGGTGCTCGACGGCACGGGCAAGCGCCTCGTCATCCGCGTGCAGTACCCGCACGGCATCGTCTTCGCGCAGCTCTGGAAGGTGCAGGTCGGGCGCGTGCCGCTGCTCCTCCTCGACGCGAACGTGCAGGAGAACGCGCCCTCCGACCGCTCCATCACCGGCCCGCTCTACGGCGGCGACCAGGAGTTCCGGGTCCGGCAGGAGATCATGCTCGGCATCGGCGGGACGCACGCGCTCGAGGCCGTCGGGCTCTCGCCGACGGTGTGCCACATGAACGAGGGGCACTCGGCGTTCCTCGCCGTCGAGCGAATCGGGCGGGTCATGCGCGAGCGCCACGTCTCCTTCGCGGTGGCCGCCGAGGCCAACAGCGCGGGCAACATCTTCACGACGCACACGCCGGTCCCGGCCGGCAACGACGCCTTCGATCCGCAGCTCGTCCGCCGCTACCTCGAGCCGTACCGGGGGGCGCTCGGCATCTCGGAGGGGGACCTCCTGTCGCTCGGGCGCGTCGACGTGCGCGACGGCTCGACGCCGTTCTCGATGCCGGTCCTCGCGATGCGCGCGGCCGACCACTACAACGGCGTCAGCGAGCTGCACGGCGAGGTCTCGCGCAAGATGTGGCAAGGCCTCTGGCCGGACCTGCCGGAGCACGAGATCCCCATCGACTTCATCACGAACGGCGTCCACACGCCGTCGTGGGTCGCCTCCGAGATGGGCGCCCTCTTCACGCGTTACCTCGGGCCGCGCTGGGCCGAGCAGCTCGACGATCCGGAGCTCTGGCAGCGCGCGTACGAGATCCCCGACGCCGAGCTGTGGCAGGTCCACGAGCACCGCCGCAGCCGCCTCGTGCAGCACGCGCGCCGCTGGCTCCACGCCGCGGCCGAGCGGCGCGGGGCGGGGCGCGAAGAGGTGGAGCTGGCCGACGAGGTGCTCGATCCGCACGCGCTGACCATCGGCTTCGCGCGCCGGTTCGCGACCTACAAGCGGGCGGCGCTCCTCTTCACGGATCTCGCGCGCGTGAAGAAGCTCCTCGGCGACGCGGACCGGCCGGTGCAGCTCGTCTTCGCCGGCAAGGCGCACCCGCAGGACAAGGGCGGCAAGGAGCTCATTCGCTCCATCGTGCTGGCGAGCCGCGACGCGGGCCTGCGCGGGCGCGTCGTCTTCGTGGAGGACTACGACATGCGCATCGCGCGCGCGCTCGTCAGCGGGGTCGACGTGTGGCTCAACACGCCGCGCCGCCCGCACGAGGCGAGCGGCACGAGCGGCATGAAGGCGGCCGCCAACGGCGCGCTGAGCCTCAGCATCCTCGACGGGTGGTTCGCCGAGGCCTGGCGCGACCACGGCTGGGAGATCGGCTGGGGCATCGGGCACGGCGAGGAGTACGCCGACGGCACGGGCGACGCGCGCGAGGCGGAGCTGCTCTACGATCTGCTCGAGCGCGAGGTCGTGCCGCTCTTCTACGCGCGCGAGGGGATGGGGCAGCTCCCGCGCGCGTGGATCCGCCGGATGAAGAACGCCATCGCGAAGCTCGTTCCGCAGTACAACACGGCGCGGATGGTGCGGCAGTACACGGGGAAGTTCTACGTCCCGGCCATCAAGCTGACGCACCGCCTGACCGAGGGCGACCTCGCGCGGGCCAAGGAGCTCACGTCGTGGAAGGAGCACGTGCGCGCGGCCTGGCAGGGCGTCTCGGTCGACGACGTACGCCTCGAGTCGCGCGACGAGGTGGCCGTGGGCGAGCCGGTGAAGGTCGTCGCCACCGTGCGCCTCGGCGCGCTCTCCCCCGAGGACGTCGCGGTGGAGCTTTACCACGGGCCCACCGCCGGGGGTCACGAGATCGCCCGCGGCAAGGTCGTGCGCATGAGCCCCGTGGAGAAGACGACGGACGGCGTGTGGCGCTACTTCGGCGAGATCCCGACGGCCGCGAGCGGGGCGCACGCGGTCGCGACGCGCGTCGTGCCGCGCAACGACGCCATGAGCCACCCCTACGAGACCTCGCTCATCCGCTGGGGGTGAGGCCTGCTGTCAATCCTGCCTGGTAACTCCGCGAGGCGGCCTGCCTCAGGGATCGCTGCTCCCGCACGCGGGCGCGAAGATGTACACGCTGCACGTCTCGTTCTTCGCGTCGTCCTGGGCGAGCACGTACGCGAACCCGCCCGAGGCCGCCGCGCCCACGGAGCTCGGCGCGACCGAGATGAGCGTGCGCGTGCCGGCCGCGACGGTCGGCGGCGACTTCGTGACCAGCTGCACGCTGGTCGTGTCGGTGCTCGCGCTGCTCGCGGCGGCCAAGCCGAGCGCCGTGTTCGCGTCGAGCCACACCGCCGGGCCCGTGACGAACGCCCCGGTCGGCGGGTTGTAGTCCTCGAGGTCCACGTTGGCCGCCGTCGCGAAGTTCGTGTCGGTCCCGCTGGAGAGCATCCACGTGAGCCGCGCGCTGCTGATGCCCTCGCTGGCCCCCGCGTCGTCGAGGGCGAGGATCGCGCCGTTCCAGAGGAGGCTCCCGTCGTCCCCCGTCGTCAGCGCCGCCTGGTTGGCCATCGGGCCGTAAGCGGTGATGGCCTGCTCGGTCAGCGTCTGCGCCGCTGCGGTGCCCGGACCGCTGATGAGCGCGTAGTTCTGGAGCATCGACGGCGAGTCGTAGCGGTACGTGAGGAGCCGGGGCCCGGTCGACGCGATGATGGACGCGCCCGAAGCGATCCCGGGGTTCGGGAACGAGGCCAGCTGGGTCGAGTCGTCGAGCGGCGGGGCGACGTTCGCCGTCGGAGACGCCATCCCGGAGTTGTAGACGACGTACGCGCCGTTCGTGCCGTTCGTGAGGACGTTGCTGACGCCCTGCTGCGCCGTCTCGGTGAACGCCGACACGGCCGCGAGACCCGCCACGAGCGGATCCTGCGGCACGTCGACCCACGCGACGGCCTGGCGGTACGTCGGGCCGTTCCCCTGCGTGCCGTTGAAGAAGTAGACGCGCCGCCCGAGGGCGAGCGTCGCGATGGGAATGAAGGGGACGCCGCTGAGGGGAACGACCGGCGGGTCCGAGTTCGTCGGATCGACGACGTTGTACGCGACGACGCCGTTGGTCGTGACGACGAAGACGAACGGCCACGCGGCCGCGATGGAGTAGCGCACGCCCGCGCCGACTCCGCCCGTGGAGACCGAGAACTGCGTGGCCTCGAAGCCGTACGTGGTGGGCACCGAGCAGGTCAGATTGCCCGTGTTGCAGACCGCGGCCTTGCACGCGCCGACCGAGCACGTCGTCAGCAGGCACACGTGCCACGTCGGGTCGCACTTGGCGGCGCTGACGCACGCCCCGGCCGGTGCGCTCTCCTTCGTGCAGTCGCTGTCGACGGTGCAGGCCCCGGCGTCGATGGTGAGCTTGGCGTCCGCGGGAGGCGCCTGGCCGTCGCCGGACGGCTTCACGGGCGAGTCACCCGAGGCCTCGACGGGGTTGCTCCCGTCATCGCCCGCGTCGGCGCCGATGAGGGAGTGGTCGAGCCCGAGCGAGCAGCCGACGGCGGCCACGGCCCCACCCACGCTGCACCCGAGCGCCATCCCGGCGAGGCGGCGCTTGCCCTGCGCGCGCACTAGAACGCCCCCCGCAGCGAGAGGCCTCCCGGCAGCGGCACGAGGCTCACGCCCTCGGGCTTCGCGGCCGGCTCGGCGTTCCCCTTCGACGACGGCCACACGACGAGCGCGACGCCGCCCGCCGCGAGGACGCCGCCCGCGATGAACGCCACGTCCGTCCACATCTGGAGCTCGGACGCGTGATCGTAGGCGAACTGCGTGGGCGCCCCGCGGTACGTGTCGCGCGCCCCGATGGCCTCGCTGCCCAGCACGACGCCCGAGAGGAGCATCGCCCCGCCGACGCCGACGGCGATGAAGCCCACCGCGCGGCGCCCCTGGCCCGTGTCGGCGGGCGGAGGAGGCGGCGGCGGAGGCGGAGGGGGCGGCGGCGGCTCCTTGCGCGCGTCGTTCGAAGGGGGCGGAGCGGGCTCGGTGGCGAGATCGAGCTTCGCGGTTTTGCCCCGCTCGAGGACGACGGGGCGCCGCTCGATGGGGTGGCCCGCGGAGCGCGCGGTGAGCGAGTGGACGCCCGCCGCGGCGTGGAGAGTGGCCGGCACCGGGAGCTCGGTGTTCGCGTCGAGCTGCACGCGCGTCCCGTCCGGGCCGGCGACGGCGATGGCGCCGAGCACCGCCTCGAGCGACGCGAGCCGCTCGCGCGCCATCCCCGTCTTGTCCGCCGGGAGCCCGGGGACGGCCAGCGAGCGCGCGTAGTCGTCGGCCGCCCGCTCGGGCACGTTGGCCTGCTCCCACGAGAAGGCCGCCGTGTAGAGCGCGACGGGGCTCGGCTTCTCGGCGGCGGCGGCCTCGAAGTTGAGCGCGGCCTCGACGTACCGCTTGTCGGAGAACGCCTTGGTGCCCGCGTTGTACCGGGCGCGCGCGTTCGTGCTGGCCGCGTCGTTCGCGCCTTCGTCCTGCGCCGCCGCGAGAGGGGCCCACGTCGCAGCAGCCGCGAGCACCACGAGGGCCGCCAGCGCCGGACACACCGGGAGAGCACGCACGAGAGAAGAGTATCTCAAAGGCTAGGAGCCCGTAGAGAATTGCCCTTCGGGCAATGTGTCAGGACGGGCTCCGTCGTGACGGGTCTCATTCGAGGGGAGCGCAGCCGCTCCCCTCGAGCTCCCCAGGCAGGAAGCCGCGTCGCCTGCGGCATGGATGGACAGGGACGGCTGATTGGATCTGCTGGCCCACGTGACCAAGGAGTATCGGCCGTGGACGCCAGAGCAGGCGTTTCTGTTGCCACCGTCGCCCATGGACTGGTTGCCCGAAGGGCACCTCGCGTACGTCGTGCTGGACCTGGTGCGCGAGCTGGACGTCGCGGGGGTCGAGGATTCGTGGCTCACGCGGTCACGAATCAGCCGCCAGACCAGGAGCATCTGGTGCCGATGATGAAGCGTGTGCATGACGCCTGCGGCAGCTTCCCAGCCATCCTGACGGCGGACACCGGTTACTGGTCCGAGAGCAACCTCTCCTCGTGCGAGCGCACTGGCGTCGACGCGTACATCGCGGTGCGACGAAAGGGCGAGGACGGTGCGACGCTGGGCCGGTTGCCGATGTCGCACGCTCAGGAAGCGCGACTGCGGATGCATCAGAAGGTGACCTCGCGCGAAGGTGATCCTGCCCCGATCCGTGGACAGTCTCGGACAGATCAAACAGGCCATGGGCTTCACGCGCTTCTCGCTCCGCGGACTCCCCAAAGCCGCCGGTGAATGGGCCATCGTGTGTCTTTGCCACAACCTGCTCGAGCTACGTCGCGCTCTTGGGCCGCTCCCGCTCGGCGCCGTAACCGCCTGACGCGCTCGGTCGCACTGCCGTCTCGTGCGTGATGGATCGGGCCCAAACGGCTTC
>DASXZL010000046.1:0-49225 GCA_036501935.1 Polyangiaceae bacterium
GGGGAGAGGAAGAGAAAGCGTGGGGAACAGGGAGAGGAAGAGAGGAGGAGGGTTTGCTGTCATGCTGAGCCCGAAGGGCGAAGCACCCCACGGTAGGAGTGTGGGGTCCCTCGGCTGCGCCTCGGGATGACAGCGACGACACCGATGCACCGCAGCGACGACACCGATGCACCGCAGCGACGGCCGATGCACCGCAGCGACGGCAGCGCAGCGACGTCAGCGCAGCGACGTCAGCGCAGCGATGACGGCAAACGCTGCCCAAGCTCCCCGCGGCCGAGCTAGTCGCGGGAAGCGCGGCGCTCGGAGTCGATGGGCGCGGGCGGACAGGACTGGACGAAGTAACGGGCCACGCGGCGGCCGCCTCGCTCGATGTCGACGGTCTCGGCGGCCTTGCAGGCGCGGTTCTCGAGCCCGGCCGGCAGCTGGTCGTGGATGTCGGTGGTGACGGCGATCACGGTCGCGTCGGCGGGGGGGTCGCGCCGGTCGAAGTAGTCGAAGGCCGAGCGGCGCGCGGAGGGGCAATAGACGGGCGGCGAATCGCCCATCTCGAACATCAGCCGGCCGCACAGCGAGTAATGGTTGCTCGCGACCACGACGTTCCCCGGGGCGGCGCTCCCCGCGCGCGTCACGCTGGCGCGCACCTCGTCCCAGCCAATCAGCTCGTTGATCATGTCGGCGCGCGGGTCGTAGTGCGATGCCGGGATGAGGCGGAGGAGCGCCGTCGAGCGGGCGTGGACGTTGGCGAGCAGAAAGAGCGCGGCGCTGAGGCCGATGCCCGCGAAGGCCACCGTCCGCAGCCGCTTCGACCGGGACCAGGCCTCGTCGGCGTAGTGCCCGGCGGCGAGGACGGCTGGCACCATCGCCATCATCGTCCAGTGCTGCTCGGCGTCCTGGAACCGGGTCATCGCGATGAGCAGCGGGATCAGGACCGGCCAGCTGAAGGCCGTGACGAACAGGTCACGGTCATCGCGACGCGCGCGTCGTACTGCGCGGACGAGGGCCATCACGAGCAGCGGGGCCAGCAGCGGCGAGTAGGACATCAGCTGCCCGACCAGCACCCGCAGGAGGGCCTCGAGGTGACCGCCGCCGCTGGACGACGAGACGGCGACGAGCTGGTTGATGCGGTTCTCGCCCGCGACGGGCAGCGCCGCGCTGGCGCGCTCGACGAGGTGGAGCCGCACCGACGGCCAGCCGCGGGCCTGGTTCCAGAACAGCACGGGGAGCGTGACGAGCAGCGCCACGGCGCCGCCCGCGTAGAACGATGGCCGGCGTAGCCACCGGCGCGTGGGGGCCGACGACGCGACGTAGAGGATGACCGCCGGGACGAGCAGGATGGCCGTGTACTTCGCGAGGAACGCGAGACCGAGGAGGAGCCCGGCGAGGAGCGGCCGGTACCATCCGTCCCGCTTGCGCATCCCTTCGAGGACGCAGAGGAATCCGACCCAGAGCGGGGCGAGCGGCGCCTCGGGGTTGAGCACGAAGCTCGACGCGAGGAAGACCGGCAGCGCCGTCACCAGCACCAGCGCGAAGAACGCGGCGCGGGGGCGAAAGAGGCGCTCGGCGAGGCGATAGAAGAGGAGACCGAACGCGCCCGCGGCGAGCACGGGGCCGAGGCGCACGGCCGCGGGCGAGGACCCGAAGACGGTCGTCGCGCGGACCATCCACGCGACGAGCGGCGGATGGTCGTAGTAGCTCCAGTCGAGAAAGCGCGACCACGAGGCGTAGTACGCCTCGCCGTTGCTCATCGGCAGCGGCGCGACGCAGACGAGGCGAATGAGCGTGGCGACCGCGACCCACGCCATCGCGAGAACGCGGTAGCTCGGGAGGGCGCGTGCGTCCGCGAGGCCATCGGCCGGCAGGACATGCACGTCGAGCAGAGGGCTCGACTCGTCGGAATAGTTCGTGGTCATGCTCGGATCGAAAGCGCCCCGCAAGCGAGAAGGAGCACGG
The DNA here is from genome assembly GCA_036501935.1 of Polyangiaceae bacterium. Lineage (GTDB taxonomy): Bacteria > Myxococcota_A > Polyangia > Polyangiales > Polyangiaceae > Palsa-1150. Next base: position 1,951 of record DASXZL010000046.1, read on the forward strand.
GGCCCGGCCTAGGCAATGCGCGAGCCAGCGTGTCTAGCACCCTTGGATGCACCGTCGAAGAAGTTTGCTGCGGTCTTTGAGGGCGTCGGGATCGCGACAGCGCGCGCTTCTGTGCGGGGGCCACAACGTGTGCGTTCGAGGCACGTGTGAATGCACGGCACACGGGTTTGATGAGCAGGCGAAGCCGCCGGGAAACGCCGGCTCGCGTGCTTACGGGAAGAAACGAAGAGGGCACGTCGTATGCGTTAGCGAAGACGCCATGGGCACCGTTCGCACCTCTTGTTCTCGCTTGCTCGTGTCGCTGATGGCGCTCGGCGCGCTGGCCGTCACGACCCCCGCGCAGGCCGACGCTCCGGACCAGGACGCGATGCGAATCGCTTCGGCGGGCCGCTCACTCAAGTGGAACTGGACGCCGCCGGGACGGAGCGAGCGCTTCGGCCACGCGGAGACGCTCGTCCACGCCCCGCTCGCGACCGTGCGGCAGCTCGTGCTCGACTTCCCCCGCTACAAGGAGCTGGCGTCGAGCATCACGACTTCGCGCGTGGTCGCCCACGGCGCCGACGGGTCGACCGACGTCTACCTGCAGATGGGCGTCATGAACAACACGATCAAGTTCTGGAACGTGACGCGCTTCCAGCCGCTCCGCACCGAGGGCCAGAACGGCGAGGTGCTCGAGGGCAAGATGGTCCACGGCAAGGGGAACATCGACGACTCGGCGGCCGTGTGGACCATGCACTCGGCCGGCAACGGGTGGACGGTGCTCAAGTTCGACGTGCTGCTGCGACCGGGCCTGCCCGCGCCCCAGTCGCTCATCGACGAGCAGCTGCGTGACTCGGCGATGGATGCGGTCAACTCGATCCACGACCGCGCGCAGGGCTCGAAGGACATCGGGCCCTACTCCGGGTGATCGTCGCCGAGACGGCGAGCTGGTCGCGACGTCACAGCCAGGCTTTCGCCGCCACGGTCGCGGCGATCGCGCTCGTGCCGTGGACGGTGCGTCACTGGCCCTCCCAGGACGGGCCGAACCATCTGGCGGTGGCGCACGTGCTGGCCACGTACGCCGACCCCGGCTCCGCCTTCCCGCGGTACCTGTCGATCCAGACGGGCTTCCGCCCGTCCACGGCCCTCTACGCGATCCTCTGCGCCGCGGGCCGCTTCGTCCCCCTCGAGATCGCCGAGAAGTGCCTCGTCAGCCTGGCGCTCGTGCTGCTGCCGGTCTCGGTGCTGCTCTTCGTGCGGCGCGCCGTTCCTCGCCGCTCGGCGAACGTCCTCCTGGCGATGCCGTTCGTTCTGGGGTGGGCGTTCGCGATGGGGTTCCTGAGCTTCCAGCTCGGGTTGGGGCTCGGCGTCGTCGCGCTCGCGCTGGCGTGGGAGCCGCGCTCGCCCCCGGGACGAGGCGTGGGCATCGCCTGGCGTCACGGGCTCGCGTCGCTCGCCTACTTTCTCAGCGTCTGGTTTCACCCCGTCGTGGCGCTCATCACCGGGCTGGCCCTCGTGCTGCTCGAGGGGAAGAAGCTCCTCCGGTGGTCCGAGTGGCCGCGCGTCCTCGTCGTCGTCGGTCCGGCTGCGGCGTTCCTCGTTCTCTCCTACTTCGCGGCCGACCCGGGCCCCTCGACTCGCCTCGTCCCCCCGAAGACCCACTTCTCGGACCCGGTGAGCGTCCTCGGCGCGGCCTTCGAGTACAACATCGGCTACTCGCCCTTCGAGCTCGTGCCGCGGATCGCGGCGCTCGCGCTCATCGTGCCCTTCGTCTACCGCTCTCTCCGCGCGCATGCGCCCTGGCGCGCGGGTCCCGAAGCCGCCGTGGGGCGCCTCGTCGTGGCGCTCGTCGTCCTCTACTGCGTCATGCCGGGCACCCTGGCCGACTGGTACTACTGCTCGGCGCGCTTCCTCGTGTACGCGTGGCTGCTGCTGCCCGTGGCGGCCGAGCTCCCGGCGCGCATCGTGCGGCGCCTGCCGGTCGTGGGCCCCGTCCTCGCGGGCGCCGTGCTCGCGATCCAGTGGCCCGTCATCCACCGCGACAGCCGGCAGATGCAGGACGTGCTCGACGTGGGGTCCTCGCTGCCGCGGGGCGCGCGGCTCGTCCCCCTGGCGTTCGAGCTGAGCGTCCTCGGGCCGCAGCCGGTGGGGGCCGCGTGGGGAGAGCTCGTCGTCGGGCGCGACGCCGTCGTGTCGCAGCTCTTCGCGTCGGGTCGGCCGAGGATGGGCGGGGAGCGCTTCCGGACGCTGACCTTCCGACCGGGCGTGCTCGACGAGGAGTCGGGGACGCTGCCGTGGTCGGGCGCCGAGATGAGCGACGTCTGGCGCCCGTGCGCCGATCCGCGGTCGCCCGAGCGCTGGTTCGTGCATGTCGACGGGAGCTGCGCGGACGCCCTGGCCGCCCGCAAGCGCGAGCTCGACGAGGTGATCGACAGGTACGACTACGTGCTCATGCTCGGTCCCTCCCGGTACGGCCAGGAGCTCATGGCGTCACGCCTGCACCTGGTCCGCGAGAGCGGCTCGGCCCGGATGTACGCCGTCGTGCATGCCGACCCTCCTGGGTAGACCAGCCCGGGCGAAGCGCGGGGGCGCGGGCCCTTGCCTTCGGTCGCGCCGGTGTGGCAGCTTCTGGCCCGTCGTGGGCCTGCAGTCCGTCAAGCAAGGCATCCTCGACCTCGCGCAGTCGCCTCCCCCGAGCCTCGTCCGTGGCGCGCGGCTCGCCGCCATCCTCGCCATCCCGGCGATGGTCGTCCTCGTCCTGTCTCCGCTGCTGGTCCATCCGTGGACGTTCGGCCAGCACGACTGGGATCAGATGAACACGCAGCGCGAGGTCGTCGTGAAGACCATCCTCCGTTTCGGCCAGTTCCCTCTGTGGGACCCGTACGAGTGCGGCGGTCACGCGGCGTGGAGCTCGCTCGAGAGCGATCCCATCGCGGTCTCGCCGTGGCTCCCGGCGTACCTGCTCGCGCCCCTGCCGATCGCCATCCGCGTCGAGATCGTCCTGTCGGCGCTCTGGGGCGCGCTCGGCTGCTGGCTGCTCGCGGGGCGCTTCACGCGGAGCGTCGCGCTCCGGGCGCTCCTCGCGATCGCGGTCGCCGTGAACAGCCGCTGGGCGCTGCAGCTCGCGGCGGGGCACACGTGGCACCTCCTCTACGGGTTCTTGCCCTGGACGCTCTACCTCTTCGACCGGGCCATCGAGCCGGGCGCCCCCGTCCGCCGCGCGCGGCGCGACGTCGTGCTCGCGGCGGCGTGCATCGCGGCGATGGTCTACGGCGACGGCATCTACCCCGTGCCGCACACGGCGTTCCTGCTCGTCGTCTACGCCGCCTTCGTCGCCCGCTCGATGCGCTCCTGGCGCCCCCTCCGCGCCGTGGCGGCCGTCGGGGCCATCGCCGTCGGCCTGGCTTCCCCCAAGCTCCTCCCTCTCTTCGAGGAGCTCCAGCGGTACCCGCGCCACATCGCGTCCGAGGAGGCGATCTTTCCGCAGGACATCGTCCGTATCCTCACCGATCGCGTGGGCGACTTCCTCGGGAGGGCGTCGTTCATCAACGGCATGTGGCACGAGTGGGGCCTCTACCTCGGGTGGCTCGGGCTCGGGTTGCTCGTGGCGGGCGTCGCGGCGAGCCGCGGGCCGCGCGAGCGAGGGCTCAAGTGGGCGGCGTTCGTGATGGTGCTCTTCGTCATCGGCGGCTTTCACCAGCTGACGCCGTGGCGCGTGTTTCACCTGTTGCCGCTCTTCAAGTCGCAGCACGTCCCGTCGCGGTGGCTCTACCCGGCGGTGCTCGCGCTGGGCTGCGCGGCGGTGTCGGGGGGCGAGCGCTGGCTCGCGCGGTCGGGCAGGCGACGCGCGTCGCTCGAGGTGCTGCTCGGCTTCGCTGCGGCCGCCCTGGCGCTCGACATGGGGCTCGTCGCGAGGCTCCCCATCGCGCAGTCGTTCGTCAATCCCGTGCCCGCGCTCGACGACAGGACGCCGCCGTTTCACATGGTCCATCGCCTGCCGCCGCGCGACGGCTACGAGCCGTGCCTGCCCGAGGACGTCGCGACGCTCCCGGGCGTGCTCGACAACGTCGGCACCCTCGAGTGCGACACGTACGCCGGCGTCCACATGTCCCATCGCGACGAAGAGGGGCGCATGCCGGGCGTCGGCGCCTGGGGGGAGGACGATCCCGAGTACCGGGGCGAGACGTACGTGGCGGAGGGCGGCGGCGCGGCGAGCGTCGTGTCGTGGACCCCGAACGACGTCGAGGTGCGTGTCGAGGGCGCGCGCCCCGGCGACCACGTCGTCGTCAACCAGAACTGGGATCCCGGCTGGTCCGCGGACGGCGCGCCGGCCATCGCCTACCAGGACGCGGTCGCCTCCGTCCTCACCGCCCCCGCCCAGACGATCCACTTCCGCTACTGGCCGCGCGCGCTCGGCTGGGGCCTCGCGCTCCTCGGCGTCACCGCCGCGTCCGTCGCACTGTGGATGCTCCGCCGGGAGGAGGCGCAGGCATGAAGCGGCCGGCCGTCGTCCTTCTCTGCCTCGCTTCCGCGGCGTGTGTCGCGTGGGCCGCGTTCTCGCGCGAGGTCCCCGTCGCGCAGATGGATACGCCTCCCCTCCCCGCGGCCCCGGCGTCGGCCGCCGCGACCACGCCCCGGGCGACCGATCGCTTCCCGACCGCGCAGGGCGAGCTCGTGGTGTCGCCGCTCGAGCACGCGTCTCTCCTCTTCGGCTGGGCGGGCCGCGCCGTCTACGTCGACCCCACCTCCCCCGCGATCGCCGACGCCGCCCTCCCGCGAGCCGACGTGATCTTCGTGACCGAGGCGCGGTTCGATCACCTGGACGCGGTCGCGGTCGCGCGGCTGTCGCGCCCCGGCACGCTCGTCGTCGGACCCCCGAGGGTGGCGGAGAAGGTGCACGTCGACGTCGTCATGAAGAACGGCGATACGCGCGACGTGCTGGGCATCGTCGTGACGGCCGTGCCCATGTACAGCGTCGAGCGCGGGCCGGCACCGGGCCTCCTCTATCACGAGAAGGGGCGCGGCAACGGCTACGTGCTCGACTTCGGCGGGACGCACGTCTACCTGTCCGGCGACACGGAGTGCACGCCCGAGATGATGCAGCTCCAGCACATCGACGCGGCGTTCGTCTCGCTGAGCGCGCCCACGGCGATGACCCCGGCCGAGGCCGTGCGATGCATCACCGCGTTTCAGCCGAAGGTCGTCTTTCCCTACCGCGACCGCCGCGTCGACCTCTCGGAGCTGGAGCGCGGCCTGAAGGGCGGGAGCGTGGAGCTTCGCGAGCGGCAGTTCTATCCGCGGCCGGAGAAGTGGCGCCTCGACGCCTTCCAGGCGTGCGCCGAGGGACACTTCGGCGTCTGCCGCGATCACCTCGACATGGCGAAGGCGCTCGACCCCGCCGGCGAGAGCGATCCGCGCGTCCTCCGGGCGCGCGCGCAGGTCCGCGCGTGGCAGAGCCCTTTCCCTGCCTGGTGGTGAGCGATGGTCGCCCCGTCGCTGCGCAGCCGCATGTCACGCCTGTGGCCCGGATCGGTGCCGCGCCGGCTCGTGCTCGCGAGCAAGGTCGTCGCCGTCCTCTCCATGCCGGCGATGATCCTCCTCGTCACCTGGCCGCTGCTCGCGCACCCGTGGACCTTCGGCCAGCACAACTGGGACCAGATGAACACGCAGCGCGAGGTCGTCGTGAAGACGATCCTGCGCTTTCACGAGCTTCCGCTGTGGGACCCGTACGAGTGCGGCGGCCACGCGGCGTGGGCGTCGCTCGAGAGCGATCCCATCGTCGTCTCCCCGTGGCTCCCGGTGTACCTGCTCGCGCCGCTGCCTCTCGCGATCCGTGCGGAGATCCTCCTGTCGGCGCTGTGGGGCGCGCTCGGCTGCTGGCTGCTGGCGGGCCGATTCACGCGGAGCGTCGCGCTCCGGTCGCTCCTCGCCGTCGTGGCGGTGGTCAACAGCCGCTGGGCGCTGCAGCTCGCGGCGGGCCACACCTGGCACCTGCTCTACGGCCTCTTGCCGTGGGCGCTCTACCTCTTCGATCGCGCCATCGAGCCGGGCGCGCCCGTCCGCCGCGCGCGGCGCGACGTGGTGCTCGCGGCGGTGTGTATGGCGGCGATGGTCTACGGCGACGGCATCTACCCCGTGCCGCACACGGCGTTCCTGCTCGTCGTCTACGCGGCCTTCATGGCCCGATCGACGCGCTCCTGGCAGCCGCTGCGCACCGTGGCCGCCGTCGGCGCCATCGCCATGGGCCTGTCGGCGCCCAAGCTCCTGCCGCTCTCCGAGGAGCTCCAGCGCTTTCCCCGGCACATCGGGTCCGAGGAGGCGATCCTCCCGCCGGACATCCTCAAGATCCTCACGTGGCGCGTGGGCGACCTCCGCGCGACGACGTCGTTCACGAACGGCGCGTGGCACGAGTGGGGCCTCTATCTCGGGTGGCTGGGGCTCGGGTTGCTCGTGGCCGGCGTCGCGGCGAGCCGCGGACCGCGCGAGCGCGGGCTCAAGTGGGCGGCGTTCGTGATGGTGCTCTTCGTCATCGGGGGCTTTCACCAGCTCGCGCCGTGGCGTCTCTTTCACCTCCTGCCGCTGTTCAAGTCGCAGCACGTGCCGTCGCGGTGGCTCTACCCAGCGATCATCACGCTCGGCGCCGTGGCGGTCTCCGGGGGCGAGCGCTGGCTCGCGCGGTCGGGCAGGCGACGCGCATCGCTCGAGGTGCTGCTCGGCTTCGCCGCCGCCGTCGTGGCGCTCGACATGGGGCTCGTCGCGCGGCTCCCCCTCGCGCAGTCGTTCGTGAACCCCGTGCCCGCGCTCGTCGACGAGGCGCCCCCCTTTCGCATGGTGCACCGACTGCCGCCGCGCGCGGGCTACGCGCTGTGCGGTTGGGACGTCGCGACGCTGCCCGGTGTGCTCGAGAACGTCGGCACCCTCGAGTGCAACACGGACAACGGGCTCCAGATCATGCAGCGCGACGAGGAGGGGCGCATGCCCGGGGTCGGCGCGTGGGGGGACGACGATCCCGAGTACCGAGGGGAGACCTACGTGGCGGAAGGCGGCGGCGAGGCGAGCGTGGTCTCGTGGACGCCCAGCGACGTCGAGGTCCGCGTCGAGGGCGCCCGACCCGGCGACCACGTCGTCCTCAACCAGAACTGGGATCCCGGCTGGTCCGCCGACGGCGCGCCGGCCGTCGCCTACCACGACGCTGTCGCCTCGGTCCTGAGCGGCCCGTCGCAGACGGTGCACTTCCGCTACTGGCCGCGCCCGCTCGGCTGGGGTCTCTCGGTCTTCGGCGTCACGGTCCTCTCCATCGCCGTCTGGCTGCTCCGCCGCGACGAGGCACGCGCGTGAGCCTCCTCGAGTCGCGGGGCTGGACGCGGGCGGGCCGGGTCGCGGCGGCGGCGGCGGTCCCGCTCATGATGCTCATCGTGCTTTCGCCGCTGCTCGTCCACCCGTGGACGCTCGGCCAGCACAACTGGGACCAGATGAACACGCAGCGCGAGGTCGTCGTCCAGACCATCGCGCGGTTCCATCAGTTCCCGTTCTGGGATCCGTTCACTTGCGGCGGCCACCCGGCGTGGGGCTCCCTCGAGAGCGATCCCATCGTCGTCTCGCCCTGGCTGCCGGCCTACCTCGCCTTCCCGCTCCCCATCGCGATCCGCATCGAGATCATCGTCTCGGCCATCGTGGGGGCGCTCGGCGCGTGGAGGCTCGCGTCCCGATTCACGGAGAGCTACGCGGTGAAGGCGCTCTTCGTCGTCGTGACCGTGGTCAACAGCCGCTGGGCCATGCAGATCGCCGCCGGTCACACCTGGCATCTGCTCTACGGCCTGCTGCCGTGGATCCTCTACCTCTTCGATCGCGCGGTGGACCCGCAGACCTCGCGGAAGCAAGCGGTAAAAGACGTGATCGTCGCCGGCGCCTGCCTCGCGCTCATGGCGTACGGCGACGGCATCTATCCGGTCCCGCACACGGCCTTCGCCCTCACGGTGTACGCCGGCGTCCTCGCGAAGAGGACCCGGCGCCTCGAGCCCCTCTACGCGCTCGCGGGCCTCGCCGTCGTCGCCGTCGGCCTCGCCGCCCCCAAGCTCGCCCCGCTCTTCGAGGAGCTCCAGCGGTTCCCCCGCATCATCAAGTCCGACGAGGCCATCTGGCCGCAGTACATCCCGGCCATCTTCACGCGCAGGGTCGGCGACTACGCGGCGAGCGCGGACTTCGTCAGCGGCGCGATCTGGCACGAGTGGGGCCTCTACGTCGGCTGGCCGGCGCTCGTCGGCCTCGTGGCCGCCATCGTCGCGAGCCGCGGCGAGCGCGAGCGCGCCCTCAAGTGGGCGGGGCTCATCATGTTCTCCTTCGTCGCGCTCGCGGGACCGCACCCCATCACGCCGTGGCGCCTCTTGCACCTCTTGCCGCTCTTCAAGTCGCAGCACGTCCCGGCGCGGTGGCTCTACGCGGCGGTGATCGTCCTCGCGTGCTGCGCCGCCTCGGGGGCGGACCGGTGGCTCCGTGGCCTCGGCAAGCGCCGGCAGGCGGTCGAGGCGCTGCTCGCCTTCGCCGCCGTGGCGCTCGCGGTCGACATGGGGACCGTCGCGCGCGAGGGCGTCGCGATGTCCTTCGTGAACCCGTCGCCCGCGGTCCCGGCCACGGTGGGCGCCTTTCACATGGTCCACCGGCTCGCGCCGCGGCCGGACTACGTGCCGGGCCTGTGGGACGTGAGCACGCTGCCCGCCGTCCTCGAGAACGTGGGGACCCTCGAGTGCGACACGGACAACGGCCTCCACAGCACGCGCCGCGACCTCGAGGGCCGGATGGCGGGCCTCGGCGCTTACGGGGACGACGATCCCGACTACCGTGGCGAGGCGTACGTCGTGGAGCACGCGGCGACGGCGACCGTCGTGTCCTTCACGCCCGACGAGGTCGAGGTCCGCGTCGAGGGCGCGCAACCCGGCGACCACCTCGTGCTCAACCAGAACTGGGATCCCGGATGGAGCGCCGACGGCGCGGCCACGACGCCGCTGCACGACGCGGTGGCGACGGTGCTTCCGGCGGCGAGCGAGTCGGTCGTCTTCCGCTACAGACCCCGGACGCTGGGGCTGGGCCTCGCCGTGTTCGCGCTGACCCTCGCGGCGATCGCCATCGCGCTGCTCCGGTCCCGGCGGAGGGTGACATGAGCGGCGGTGACATGAGCGGCGGTGGCATGAGCGGCGCGCGTATCCTGCCCTTGCTGCTCCTCGCGGGACTCGCCGGCTGCAGTGAGCCGCTCGTCCACACCACGGACGCGGCGCCGGTCCCTGCCGGATCGCCGGCCGCGGTCGCCGCGAGCCCCCGCGCGACGGACCGCTTCTCGACGCCGGAGGGCGAGCTCGTCGTCGTCCCCATCGAGCACGCGACGCTCCTCTTTCTCTGGCAGGGCCGCGCCATCTACGTGGATCCCGCGTCGCCCGCGGTCGACGACGCGACGCTGCCGCCCGCCGACCTCGTCCTCGTGACGAGCCCCCGCTACGACCACCTCGATCCCTTCGCGCTGTCGCAAGTGCGGAAGGCGGGCACCGTCGTCGTGGGGCCGCCCGCGGTGGACGCGAGGACCCGCGTCGACGTCGTCCTTCGCGAGGGCGACACGCGCTCCTTGCCTCCCGGCATCGGGGTCACGGCCTTCCCGGCCTACAGCCTCGCGCGCGGGCCCGGCCCCGGGCTTCGTTATCAGGTCCGCGGTCAGGGCGTGGGGTACGTGCTCGAGCTCGGCGGGCTCCGCGTTTACGTCTCCGGCGACACCGAGTGCACGCCCGAGATGAAGGCCCTCGCGAACGTCGACGTGGCCTTCGTCAGCCTGAACGTGCCCTACGCGATGACCCCGGGGGAGGCCAACGAGTGCGTGGCCGCCTTCCGGCCGAAGGTCGTCTTTCCGTACGCGTACCGGCACGCCGTCCCCGCCACGCTCGACCGCGCCGCCCTCGGGCCCGGGATCGAGGTCCGACGGCGAGAGCTCTACCCGCGCGCCGGGGCGTTTCGCGCGCGCGCTTACGTCGCCTTCACGCACGGTCAGTGGGGCTACGCGGACGACCTCCTCGACGCCGCCAAGCAGCGTGATCCCGAGGGCGACGCCGACTGGCGCGTGCAGTGGACGCGTCAGTGGCTGCGCGAATACGAGCGTCCCTGGCCCTGGTGAGAGGCGAGCACGCGGTACATCCACGCCGAGCCTCGGTGGTCGACGAGCTCGGCGTGCGCGGCGACGAGGCTCGCCCCGTAGTCGGGCGGGTCGAGCATGAGCACGTAGTCGTAACGGTCGACCACGGCGTCGAGCGTCGCCGTGCGCTCGGCGAGCAGCTCCTGGCACCCCGCGGGCCGAGCGACGAACCAGGCGAGAAAGCTCCCCGAGCTGCATTTCCGCACGACATCGTACCAGCCCTCGTACGACGACCACGGCAACGCCCCTCCGGCCTCGTCGAGCAGCCCGGGGCGAAAGCCGAGCGTCCGGAAGTGCTCGCCCCCCATGCGCGGCTTGCCCGCGGCGAAGAGCTGCGGCGCGATGGCGTCACGCGCGACGACGAGCTCCGCCCACCCGTGCTCCAGCGGCTGGGGGCCGAGCAGGCGCGCGCTGAAGTCCATGGGCACGAGCCGGTCGCCGGGGGCGAGCGAGGCGCCGACGTCGAGGATGTCCTGCAGCTGGCGGCTCGTGCTCCGCAGGTTCGGCCACTGCACCGCGAGGACCGCCACCGTCAGCGCGGGGGCGAGCACGAGCAAGCGCCGCCCGATGCGCGGTGGGATCTCCGCCACCGCAGGCAGGAGCAACGTCGCGAAGAGGAGAAAGCGCGTCGACGAGTAGAACCACCCCTGGAGCGCGATCGGCGTCACGCAGTAGAGCAGCAGAAAGACCAGCTCGACGCGCGCCACCGCGCCTTCCGCCGTCGGCCCGAGCGGCGAGTAGGCCCGCATCCCGCGGTAGGCGAAGCGCACGAGGAGCACCATCGCCACGAGGCGCGGCACGAGCTCGAGCGGGCTGTAGGCGAAGTGGTACTCGAAGAGACCCCCGACGACCGTCAGCGGGCTCGCCATCGAGGTCTCGCCCGGAGAGGCCGACGGGCCCGCCGGCGCGCGCGCGGCGAGGTACGACCCGACGAGAAACAGCGCCGCGGGCGCCACGATGGCGACGACGCGGAGCCACGCGGCCGGCCTTCGCAGAGCAGGCCCCTCGAGAAGGAGCAGGCCGAGGCCCGCGATGAGCGCGGCCACCGGGTGAAACCAGACGGAGAGGAAGTAGGCGACGGCGGCGAGCCCGTGAAAAAAGGCGCGATGGGCGCGCTGCTCCTGTCGCGGCGCCTCCCACGCGAGCGCCAGCGTGAGGACGCCGAGGCCCATCGCGAGGAGGAAGCTGAGAAACCCCATCCCGAACCCCCAGCCCACCACGAAGGGCAAAGCGAGCAGCACGTTGACGCTCCGCCGGGGCAGCGCGCGGCGCACGAGCAGCAAGAGCGACGACGGCAAGAGGACGATCGCCAGGCTCACGAGCACCTTCTCGGCGCTCGGCAGGGACATCCCTCGGGCGAGGAACCCCAGCACCGCGTAGAGGGCCGTCGACGGCCAGAAGCCCGTCTCGACGTCGAGGTACTTCGGGAAGGGCGACCCCCGATCGGCGTAGTGCATCAGCACGTGCGCGACCGCGAGGTGGTTCGGCCCGTCCTGCGAGGGCCAGTGGGCCACCGTCCACGGCAGGAGCGCGAGCGCGGCCACCGTCGCGACGAACACCGCCGTGTGACGCCGGGACCATGCGACGGGCTCGATGTCGGGCGGCGGCGTCCCCCTCATCGCGGGCGCTTCGATGCTATCCGCGCGGCCGGACTTGCTTGCGGATCTTCTTGGTGAAGGTCTGCGTGCACTGGCCGTGGCTCTGCTCGTAGTCGATGATCTCGCGGATCAGCTTCGCCTTCACGTCGGCCGTCGCCACCTTGCTGTCGCGCACCTCGGTCGCCAGCTGGCCGCCTTCGAAGGTCGCGGGCCAGGTCTGCTTCTCGGGCACGGCCGCCTTGTTGGCCTGCCGGTGGTGCGAGGGCTTGGTCTTCGTCACGTCGTGAAAGCCGGGGGTCTCGGGCCGGCGCCCGCTGCCGTGGCAGCTCGGGCACGTCGTCGTCAGGCCGAACGAGTTGCCGATCTTCCGGTCGCCGCCGCAGATGCCGCAGACCTCGTCGTTCCGTTCGGGGCTCGTCATCAGGGACTCACCGTACGCCATTTCGGGCGCCGCGCACGACGATCACCCGGTCGCCCCCTCGGTAGAGGTCCGCGACGCGCAGCGCGCGGCGCTCGAGGATGGCGCGCTGGTTGAGGTAGCCCTTGTCGGTGATCTCGCCGTCGTCGAGCGACGCCGGCTCGTCGAGCACCAGCGCTCGACCGACCCGCATCGAGCTTCCGCCCGGGTCCTCCGCCAGAGCCGCGAGCGCCTCGGCGAGGCGCGCCGCGACCGTCGCGGGCGGCTGCGCCCGGGCCTGCGCCGTCAGGAAGAGCAGGGCGCCCACCTCGTCGCGATCGTGCCCCGTGATGACGGCGTCCTGCACGAAGGGGTCCGCGGCGGCGATGAGCCGGGTCCGCAGCGCGCCGACGTGGACCCACGTCCCCGTCGTCAGCTTGAAGTCCTCCGCCACGCGGCCGTCGAACACGACGCCCCGCTCGGGCCGGTCGGGATCGGCGAGCTTCATCGCGTCGCCGGTCCGGTAGAAGCCCTCCTCGTCGAACGCGGCGCGCGTGAGGTCGGGCCGCTTCACGTAGCCCGGCGTCACGTTCGGCCCGCGGACGCGCGCCTCGAGCTTTCCGGCGGACGGCACGAGCTTCAGCTCGCACCCCGCGATGGGCAGCCCGATGACGCCGGCCCGATCGATGGCGAAGTGGACCTGCGTGGCGAGCGGCGAGGTCTCCGTCGCGCCCCACGCCGAGAACATCGCGAGCCGCCCGCCACGCTCGGCGTGCGCAAGCGCCTCGAGGCGCGCCCAGAGGTTCGGGGGGAGCGCCGCGGCGGCGTAGAAGACGACGTCGAGCTCCCGGAAGAAGCTGGCGCGAAGGGCGGCGTCGGTCTCCAGGTGAGGGAGGAGCAGGTCGAACCCCCGGGGCACGTTGAAGTACGCCGTCGGCGAGACCTCGGTGAGGTTCCGCACGGTGCGCTCGATGAGACCGGGCGCGGGCTTGCCGCCGTCGACGTAGAGCGTGCCGCCGTTGCGGAGCACGAGGTTGAAGTTGTGGTTGCCGCCGAAGGTGTGGCTCCACGGGAGCCAGTCGACGACGACGGGCGGGCGCGACTCGAGGAAGGGCCATCCCGCGGCGAGCCCCTCCTGGCTGGCGCAGAGCATGCGCTGCGTGTTGGTGACGCCCTTGGGCGCGCCCGTCGAGCCGGACGTGAAGAGGATCTTCGCGACCGTGTCGGGCCCCACGGCGGCGAAGGCGGCGTCCACGCGGCGGCGGGCGGGCTCGCCGGCGTCGTCGAGCAGCGCAGAGAGCGGCGTGGCGCGGGCGCCGACCGCCTCGAGCGCGGGCGCGAACGGGGAGGCGCCCTTCATGCCCGCGCCGTCGTCGACGAACACGAGCCCCGGTTCGACCAGCTCGAAGATCCCGCGGAGCTTGGCGAAGTCCTTCGACAGGAGTGAATACGCCGGCGAGACCGGCGCCACCGGGACGCCGACGTGCATCGCGCCGAGCATGACGAGCGCGTGGTCGACGCCGTTGTCCGAGAGGATCGCGATCGGTCGCTCGGGCCCCAGACCGCGCGCGAGGAGCGACGCCCCGATGCGCACCACCGCGTCGAGCGCCTCCCCGTACGACACGAGGCGCCATCCGCCCTGCGTGTTCCGCTCGGCGAGAAACACGCGCTCCGGCGTCCTCCGCGCCCACGCGACGAGCCACTCCCCCGCGCAGCGCGCGCACGGCCCCAGCGGCATGGGCGAGCGAAGGACGAGGGTCCCGTCGGCGCGTCGCTCGACGTCGACGCGCGCGGGAGCGAGCTGGAGGTCGGTGTGGAGCATCGCGCAGCTGACCGAGGCGCCCGCCTACGGCGTCCCCGCGAGCGCCTTCGCGCGCTCCGCCACGAGGTCGACCAGATCCCCTTGCGGGAACTGCATGTCGAAGAGGTGGTACCCGAGGATCGTGTGGAGGAGCGGAAGCGAGAGGTTCACGGGGCTCGTCCGCGGATCCCCCGGAGTCACCGCCACCGTCATGTACCGGAGGCCGTTGCCCGCATCGACGCACTGCCCGACGTAGTAGTCCCGCAGCATGACGAACGGCGTGGTCATGCCGTCCATGCCCACGAGCGACAGCGGGGGCGGCGGCTTGTGAAAGTACGTGCGCGAGAAGCTCGTCTTCCCGTGCGCGAGCTCCGCCGGGTTCACGCAGAGCGACTCGCGGCCGGGCGACGGCACGGCGGTCCCCACGCGCGCCGCCTCGCCCGCCGCGTACGACCGGTACCCGACGACGCAGCCCGTCTCGCCCGCGTGGCTGCACATGGGCAGGTTCTCGAAGGTGCCGCCCTTCGTCTGCCCGGGCGCGACGTCCATCGGCCAGCCGATGGGCATCGCGAGGAGCAGGCGCTCGCGCATGAGCGGATCGTGGTCGAAGAAGCGCTTGAGGAGCTCGACGACCATCTCGCCCCCCTGCGAGTGCCCGATGAGCACGATCTTGTGCCCCTGGTTGTACTGCCCCATGTAGTGGAGGAACGCGTCGACGACGTCCGACACGGCCACCGCGCGGTAGGGGCGGCGCGCCTCGTCGCCGCGCAGGTAGGCGCCGAACGTCGTCTGCCGGTAGAGCGGGACGTAGAGGCGGCACGCGTAGCGGAACCGTGCCGCCTGCGCGACCGTGGTCCGGGCCATCGGGCCGAGGTCGTCGAAGTCGTCGTGGTTGGCGGGGCTCATGCGGAGGTCGACGGTGGGATAGACGTAGAAACAGTCGACCTGGTCGGCCCCGGGCGTCGGCGTGTCGCGCACCTCGACGCGCGTGCCGTCGGGGCGAAGCTCGGTCGCGCCGAGATCCTCCGCGCATGTGTCGCTGCGTCCGGGCAGGCAGAGCCAGGCTTTTGGGTCGCGGTAGTGAGGGCTCGCGTAGCCGGTGAAGGGGCTGCGCAGCGTCGGTGGCGGGGCCGGGCTGACGGGCGGCGGGGTCTCGGCGCAGCCGAGCAGGGAGAACGCGGCGAGAAGCGCGGCGGTACGGAGCAGCTGCACGCGGCCGATTCTACGCGACTGGCACGCGGGCTGCCTTCTCTGCGGCCGAGGGATACGCCATGCGCGGCTTTCGCATCGGAAGAGTCTTCGGCATCGACATCCGGGTGGACTGGAGCTGGCTCTTCATCTTCCTCCTCTTGACCTGGAACCTAACGACCGCATTCACCTACTGGCACCCGGACTGGGCCGTGGCCGAGTCGATCGTGGTCGCGGTGGCAGCGTCGCTCATCTTCTTCGGCTGCATCCTCGTGCACGAGCTCGCGCACGCGGGCGTGGCCAGCGCCTATCACCTGCGCGTCCGGAGCATCACGCTCTTTCTCTTCGGCGGAGTGTCGGACATCGAGCACGAGCCGACCTCACCGCGGGCAGAGCTGCTCACGGCGCTCGCCGGTCCCGCCGCGAGCATCCTGCTCGGCCTGTGGTTTCTCTTCATGATGCTCGCCTGGGCGGCGACGCCCGCGGGAGGCCTCTTCAACCGCGCCGACGTCGTCGCGAACCTCGGCCCCATCGGGACGCTCCTCGCCTGGCTGGGACCCATCAACATCATCATCGGCGTCTTCAACCTGATCCCGGCGTTTCCCCTCGACGGCGGTCGCGTGCTCCGGTCCATCCTCTGGTCGACCAGCGGCGATCTCCGGACCTCCACGCGCCGCGCCTCCTTCATCGGCCAGCTCTTCGGGTGGTTGTTCATCGTCCTGGGCATCGCCATGGCCTTCGGCGTTCGCATTCCCCTCTTCGGCAGCGGGGTCATCGCCGGGCTCTGGCTCGCGTTCATCGGCTGGTTCCTGCACTCCGCCTCGTCGACGTCGTACAGGCGCATCGCGCTCGACGACGCCCTCGCCGGCCACACGGTCGAGGAGGTGATGCGGCGCACGGGCCCGGTCGTCCCGCCCGAGCTGCCCGTCGAGACGCTGGTGCGCGACTATCTCGTCCAGTCGGACGACCGCGCCCTGCCGGTCGTGCGCGACGGCAGACTGGTGGGCCTGGTCTCCATTTCCGATGTCCGCACCATCCCGCCCTCGGCGTGGCCCACGACGCCTGTGGAGAAAGCCATGCGCCCGGACGAATCGCTCATCGTCGCGAGGCCCGACGAGCCCCTCTCCGAGGCGTTCGACCAGCTGGCCCGCCAGGACGTCGGGCAGCTGCCCGTGATCGACCACGGTCACCTCGTCGGGATGTTGCAGCGGCGTGACCTGACGCGCTGGCTCGAGCTCACCTGGGGCCCCACTACGGCCGCGCCCGGCTTCGGAGCTCGCTAAGCCCGCGGACTTGCGAGCCTCGGCCGTTTCGCCGCGTCAATCCGTCACACGTGGCGCTGGCGCACCACCGGGAATGCACGGGATCGGAAGGCTGGACCGCCCGTCACGAGGCATTTCGTCACGAACCCGGCCCGCGGAAGGTTCTCGTGTCTCTGCGTCAGCCGGGCTTTGGCACGGGGCACGGTGGTTGCTGAGGGGGCGCCGGCCGCACGCGCCAACGGCGTGCAGAGGGAGAGAGCCACAATGACCGATGAAGGCACGGGCGCCACGATCGTCCTGTCGAAGCAACATCGTTCCATCCAGAGCAAGATCGACGCTCTGCTGGACGAGCTCCGGAACGAACGCCCGACCATTCCGATCGCGAGTCTCGTGTCCAGGCTCGGCGAGGAGCTGCTCGCGCACCTGGCGGTGGAGGAGGCCATCTTCTACCCCGCCGCGCGGCGCGCCCTCGCGGGGCACGACGGGGAGGACGGCCGGCACGATCACCTGCTCGTGCGCCTGCGTCTGCGGGGAGTCCTCAAGGGAAGCGTCACCGGCGAGTCGCTGACCGAGCCGGTGCTCGCGCTCCGCAGGGCGTTCGCGCGCCACGTGCACCTCGAGGAGACCAAGGTCTTTCCCCACGTGGAGCGCGAGCTCACCGCCCCCGTGCTCACGGCCCTCGGCGCGCTGCTCTCCGTGAAGCCCACGATTCGCACCGTCGAGCCGGGCTCGACGTCCGACCCGAGGGGGGTGCGCGCAAGGAGAGTCGCGTGAGCGCCGCTCGGTCCGCCGTGGCGGAGGACGTCATGGACGTCATCTCCGTGCGGTTCGAATCGGCCGAATCCGCGCGCACGCTCGACCTCTCGACGCGCCTCGTCGACGATCTGGGTGCCGACTCCCTCGCTCTCGTCGAGCTGACGCTCGCCCTCGAGGAGGCATTCGACATCGATATCGCCGACGAGAGCATCGAGCGCCTACGCACCGTGGCGGACGCCGTCGAGCACGTGGAGCAGGCCCTCGTCTGAGGAGGGCCCGTTCCTCGCGGGGGGGGGCTGCGGCGGACCGCTCAGCCCCCCGTCTCTTCGAACTCCGCGTCGATGACGCCGCTGTCCTTCTTCTTCTCGCCGCCGGGGGGAGCGCCGTCGGCGCCCGGACCCTCCTGCGGAGGAGTCGGACCACCGTTGCCGCCCGGACCCGGAGCGCCCGCCGCGCCGTACATCTGCCCGGCGAGACGATGCGCCTCTTTCTCGAGGCGCTCGCTCACGTCCTTCACCTTGTCGTCGTCCTGCTTCTCGACGGCCTCGCGGCCTTCCTTGATGAGGCCCTCGAGCGTCGCCACGTCGGCCGCCTGGATCTTGTCCTTGTTCTCGCCGAGCGTCTTTTCGAGCGTGTAGCAGAGGTTGTCGAGCTTGTTCCTGCGCTCGATCTGCTCGCGCCGCACCTTGTCCTCCGCCTCGTGCTCCGCGGCCTCCTTGACCATCTTCTGGATCTCCGACTCGTTGAGCCCGGAGTTCGCCGTGATGGTGATCTTCTGGTCCTTGCCCGTCGCCATGTCCTTGGCGTGGACGCTGAGGATGCCGTTGGCGTCGATGTCGAACGTGACCTCGACCTTGGGCACGCCGCGCGGCGCGGGCATGATGCCCTCGAGGTGGAACTTGCCGAGCGTGCGGTTGTACTTCGCGTCCGTGCGCTCGCCCTGGAGGATGTGGATCTCGACGCTCGGCTGACTGTCCGTCGCGGTCGAGAAGACCTCCTTCTTCTGCGTCGGGATGGTCGTGTTGCGCGGGATCATCGGCGTCATCACGCCGCCCAGCGTCTCGACGCCGAGCGACAGCGGCGTCACGTCGAGGAGCACGAGGTCCTTCACGTCGCCCGAGAGCACGCCCGCCTGGACGGCCGCGCCGATGGCCACGACCTCGTCCGGGTTGACGCCCTTGTGGGGCTCCTTGCCGAAGAACTTCTTCACCGTCTCCTGCACGAGCGGGATGCGGGTCGAGCCGCCGACGAGCACCACCTCGTCGATGTCCTTCGGCTGCTTCTTCGCGTCCGCCAGCGCCTTGCGCACCGGCTCCATCGAGCGCTCGACGAACGGCGTGATCATCTGCTCGAGCTTCGACCGCGAGAGGCGCATGTCGAGGTGCATCGGACCGCCGCTGCCGACGGTGACGTAGGGCAGGTTGATGCCCGTCTCCTGGACGCTCGACAGCTCGATCTTGGCCTTCTCGGCGGCCTCCTTCAGGCGCTGCAGGGCCATCTTGTCGTTGTGGAGATCGACGCCGGACGTCTTCCGGAACTCGGCGATCATCCAGTCGATGATGAGGTTGTCGATGTCGTCGCCGCCGAGGTGCGTGTCGCCGTTGGTCGAGATGACCTGGACGACGTTGTCACCCACCTCGAGGATCGAGATGTCGAACGTACCGCCGCCGAAGTCGTAGACCGCGATGACCTCGTCCTTCTTCTTGTCGAGGCCGTAGGCCAGCGCCGCCGCCGTGGGCTCGTTGACGATGCGCTTCACGTCGAGGCCCGCGATGCGCCCCGCGTCCTTCGTGGCCTGCCGCTGGGCGTCGTTGAAGTACGCCGGCACGGTGATGACCGCCTCGGTGACCTTCTCGCCGACGTAGTCCTCCGCCGCCTTCTTCAGCTTCATCAGCACGCGGGCGCTCACCTCCTGGGGCGAGACCTCCTTGCCGTGCACGACGAAGGCGCAGTCGCCGTTCTTGGCGCGGGCGACCTTGTAGGGGACGCGCTTGGTCTCCTCGGCCACTTCCTCGAAGCGCCGGCCGACGAACCGCTTGGCGCTGAAGATGGTGTTCTCGGGGTTGGTGACGGCCTGGCGCTTGGCGATCTGGCCGACGAGCACTTCGCCCTTGTCGTCCCAGGCGACGACGCTCGGGGTCGTGCGAGACCCCTCCTCGTTGACGATCACCTTGGGCTCACGCCCTTCCATGATCGCGACGACGCTGTTCGTCGTGCCGAGGTCGATGCCGATAATCTTGCCCATGGTCCGCTTGCCTCCAACTCAATCACGAGTGCTCTTGCAGACGAGACCCGTGCGACCACCCCCAGGGTCGACCCGCACGAGCTCAACGGTGAAGCGCCGACCGGCGTGATAATGCAGGGGATTCCCCACGTCCACGGTGATTCGGTCGATGCGCAGGGCAACCTAACCACCAGCCCACCCACGTCAACGGCACGAAAGTTGAGCCCAGCGCGCTACCTCTCGACGGGGGGATCGACCTCGGGGGCCGCCCGGAGGGTGTTTTCCGTGGGGCGCTGGAGCTCCGGGTCGGTCGCGGCCTCGGCGTCGTCCATCGTCCGGACGACCGGGTTGGCCCCGCTGTTGGACCCGCCGGCGATGGCGTTGGAGGCGCTCCGCGAGAGGGACTCGACCATCGTGCTCACCCACTCGTCCTCGTCGAACACGACGTCGACCTCGGGGAGGGGGGCGTCCCGGTCGAGCGCGGCCGCCACCCGCCACCACTCCTCCAGCATCTCCGTGGCGCTCGCGAAGCGCTCCTCGGGCTGGCGGCTCAGGGCGCGGGCGACGAAGGCGTCGAGGAGCTCGTTCGGGACGACGCCCTGGATGCTGGAGAGGACGGGCGCCGTGGCCTCGCACTTCAGCTTGGTCAGCCCCTCGAAGCTGCGGCTGATGAAGGGCAGGCGCCCCGTGACGCACCGGAAAATGACGACGCCGACGGCGTAGAGATCGGCCGTGGGGGCGACGCCCTTGGCGTACTCGAGCTGCTCGGGCGCCATGTACCCCATGCTCCCGATGAGGTGGTGGGTGCTGGTCAGGCTCGTGCCGGCGCTGGCAATCTCGTTGAGGCGGGCGACGCCGAAGTCGATGAGCTTCACCGACGGCTCGCCCCCCTGCGGCGGGCGCACGAGGAAGATGTTCGCCGGCTTGATGTCGCGGTGAATGACGTTGACCCGGTGGCAGTCGCGGGCCCCGATGAGGAGCTGCTCGACCCAGTCGACGAGGCGCGCCGCGCCGAGGCGGCCCTCGCGGCGGAGGACGTCGGCCAGGGTCTCGCCGTCCAGGCGCTCGAGCACGAGGAAGGGCTGGTCGCTCTCCCAGCCGTAGCCGAGGAGGCGGCTCACGTGGGGGCTCGTCACGCTGGCGAGCACGACCGCTTCGCGGGCCATCCGCTCCCGGAGCTCGCGCGAGCCGCGGGAGGCGCCGTCGAGGAGCTTGATGGCCACGGCTCGCCCGGTCCGGCGGTGGACGGCCTCGAAGACGCGAGCCATCGCCCCCGAGCCCAGCGGCTCGTGGAGGTCGTAGTCGTCCAGAGGGACGGGCTCGAGGCGGGTACCGGTGCTCACGGTGGGATCCGAGGAAGGGTACCAGGCGGCGAAGGGCGAGGGGAGGAGCCTGGAGCCGGGCGGCCGGCCGTGATACACTCGATACGTCGAAAACCGACATCGCGCGCAAAAGCGCGAGCACTTATGAGCCCCCCCGACGACAACTTTCCCGCCCCGCCCGACCTCCCCTCGTTCACGGTCGAGGACACGGTAGATACTCCCCCCGAACCGCGCCGGCTGCATCGCGACGCGCTCGAACGGCACGCTGGCACCGGCCTCGTCCGGCACGACAGCACGCTCGACGAAGACCGGATCGACCCCGACGCGGCCAAGGTCGTGCGGCGGCTCGAACGCGCCGGCTACGAGGCCTACCTCGTCGGCGGGTGCGTCCGCGATCTGCTCCTCGGCGGCAAGCCGAAGGACTACGACATCGCGACGAGCGCCCGCCCGGAGGACGTGAGGTCGCTCTTCCGCAACTGCCGCATCATCGGGCGGCGGTTCCGCCTGGCGCACATCCTCTTCGGCGGCGGCAAGGTCGTCGAGGTGGCGACCTTCCGGCGGAGCCCCGTGATGGAGGCCCCGGAGGACGCGGACGGCGAGGTCGACGACATCCTCATCCGCAGCGACAACGTGTTCGGCGAGGCGCACGAGGACGCGCTCCGGCGCGACTTCACGATGAACGCGCTCTTCTACGACCTCGACCGGCACCAGGTCCTCGACTGGTGCGGCGGCATGCAGGATCTGCGACGGCGCACCATCCACACCATCGGCGACCCGATGGTGCGCTTCCGCGAGGATCCCATCCGCATCCTCCGCGCCATCAAGTTCGCGGCGCGGCTCGACCTCGGCATCGCGCCGGACGTGTACGACGCCATGGTGTCGACCCGGGAAGATCTGGCGAAGGCCGCCCGCCCGCGCGTCTTCGAGGAGATCCTGCGGCTGTTGAGGACGTCGGCGCACCGTTCGATGTGGCTGCTGTGGGAGACGGGCGCGATGGCGGTGCTCCTGCCCGAGCTCGCGGCGTTCCTCGACGACGAGGAGGCCACGGTCGACGGCGCGCGGCGGTTCTTCGCGAAGATGGACGCCATCGACGCGCTGACGCGCGCGCGGGGACGGCCGCTGGATGACGTGGTGCTGTGGACGGTGCTCCTGAAGGAGCCGCTCGACGAGGCGTGCCTGGGCGAGCGGGACCGCATACGCGCGGCGACCGAGTTCCTGGATCCGATCATCGAGCGGGTCGCGGTACCGCGGCGCATCGCCGACGGGGTGCGGAGGATCGTGGCCATCCTGCCGCGCATCGCGTCCGGCAAGGCGGGCCGCTTCGCGCGGACGGAGCTGATGGGGCCTGCGCTCGACGTGCTGGAGGCCGAGCTGCTCGGCGCCGGCAAGGCGACCGAGATGGTTCACAAGATGCGCGCGAACGACGTGGCGCCGATGGGATCGGGGCGATCGGCGACTCGGGCACCGATGCGGCGCGATATGCGGGGCCACAGAGGGGAACGGCGCGGCGCAGGCTGAGCGGCGGGGTCGCATCATCCGCACGTGCCGCCGGCGCAGCTGCCCGAGCAGCAGAGCGCGTCCCAACAAACTCCGCGGCCTCCTCTCCCCTCCACCCCTCCGCGTCCAAAAGTATTTCTGGCCTCAGCGCAGCGCCTTCGCCAGCTCGGCCGGGTCCTTCATCGGCAGCGAGCACGCCCTTCCCCGGCACACGTAGGCCACGGGCTCCGCGTGCGCCGGCTTTCCCCCGGCGAGCACGGCGCACGCTTCGACCGAGCGCGCGTCGGCCGGGTCGAGCCACGCGACGACGCGGTCCGGCAGGTACGCGCGGAGCACCTCGCGGGCGAGCGCTTGCGTCGCTGCGGCGTCGCGCGGGCCGACGAGCACGACGTCGACCGAACCGCGGACGAGGCGGTCGGCGAGGCACACTGTGTTGCTCATGCCGCCCGGGTTGGCCGCGGCCGACGCGGCGAGCCTCTCGACGGCGCGCGCCCCGGGCTCGTAGAGCTTCCCGTCGACCAGCGCCCCGAGCCGAAGCAGGACGCGGGCCGCGACGGACGCGCCGCTCGGCACCGCGTGATCGTAGGGGTCCTTGGCGCGGACGAGGATCGGGTCGCCGTCATCCGGGACGAAGAAGAAGCCTCCGTCCGCCGCATCGTGGAAGTGCGCGAGGAGCGCCTCGCCGAGGGACCGCGCCAGCGTGACCCAGTGCGGGTCGCCGGTGGCCTCGTAGAGATCGAGCGCCGCGTCGGCCACGTACGCGTGGTCGTCGAGGAACCCCTTGCCCTTCGCCGCGCCGTCCTTCGCCATCCGCAGCACGCGCGCCCGCCCGGCGCCCTCCTTGCCGTCTTCCGTCACGACGAGGGCCTGCTCGACGTAGCGCATCGCCCGCACCGCCGCCGCGACGAGCGCCGGATCGAGCGCCGCCCCCGCGTCGGCCATCGCCCCGATCATGAGCGCGTTCCAGCTCGCCAGCACCTTCTCGTCGCGAAACGGCTTCGGGCGCTTCTCGCGAGCGTCGAACATCGCGCGCCGCGCCCGTTCGAGCGCCGCGATCTCGGCTGCGTCGTCCGGCGGGTCGACCAGCGAAAGCACGGTCGCCCCGCTCTCCTCGAAGTTCCCCTCGTCCGTCACGCCCCACACGCGCTTCGCGGCCCGTGCCGCCTCCTCGTCCCCCGCGCACGCCTCGTCGACCTGCGCCGGCGTCCACACGAAGAAGCGGCCCTCCTCGCCCTCGCTGTCGGCGTCCTGCGTCGCGTAGAAGGCCCCGTCCGCGGACACCATCTCGCGCAGCACGTAGGCGGCGAGCTCGCGGGCCGTCGACGCGTACCGTGGATCGCCGAAAGCGCGCCACCCGTCGACGTAGAGGCGCAGGAGCAGCGCGTTGTCGTAGAGCATCTTCTCGAAGTGCGGCACGAGCCAGCGCTCGTCGGTCGAGTACCGGTGGAAGCCGCCGCCGAGCTGGTCCCAGAGGCCGCCGGCCCGCATCGCGTCGAGCGCCTCGACGACGCGCGGCCCCTCGCCGCCGCGGAGGAGGACGTCGAGGCCCATCGTGCTGGGGAACTTCGGCTTGTGCCCGAAGCCGCCGTGCTCGTCGTCGAAGCGGGCCGCGAGCTTCTTCGTCGCGGACTTCACGAGCTCCGCCGAGAGCCCGCCGGCCGCTGCGCGCGCCTCGCCCGACGCGACCTCCGCGATGGCCTTCACGAGCTCCGCCGACTGCGCGTCCACCTCGTCGCGCTTCGAGTGGTACGCCTCCCAGATGGCCTGGAGGACCTTGGGGAAGCCGGGCATGCCGTAGCGGTCCGCGGGCGGGAAGTACGTCCCCCCGAAGAACGGCTTCTGGTCGGGCGTGAGGAACACCGTGAGCGGCCAGCCGCCGCTGCGACCCATGAGCTGCACGACGAGCTGGTAGACTTGGTCGAGATCGGGCCGCTCCTCGCGATCGACCTTGATGTTGATGAACCATTGGTTCATCAGCGCCGCCACCGACGCGTCCTCGAAGCTCTCGCGCTCCATCACGTGGCACCAGTGGCACGCGGAGTACCCGATGCTGAGAAGGATGGGCCGGTCCTCCCGCTGCGCCCGCTCCAGAGCCTCCGCGCCCCACGGATACCAGTCGACGGGGTTTCCCGCGTGCTGCTGGAGGTACGGCGACGCTTCGTGAGCGAGGCGATTGACCATGCGCTCCGTCAATGAACCTTCCGTCGTCCAGGGGCAAGGGGCGATGGGCGCTGCTAGGCTGCGCGCCTCTCATGCGCCGTCTTGGTCTTCTTTTCGCGTCGTCGGTGCTCGTGCTCTCGAGCGTCGCGCTGGCGCAAACCGTCCCTCCGCCGCCGGTCCCGCCACCGCCCGTGCCGGCCCCGGCCGAGACGAGCGCGTCGCCGTTCCCGGCCGCCGGCGCTTGTCTGAAGGACACGGACTGCAAGGGCGAGCGCATCTGCGTGCAGGGTCAATGCGTCGAGCCGCCGTCGAAGACGCCACCGCCGCCGCCCGCCACGACGGAACCGACTCCGCCCGCGCCGCCGTCCCCCTCGGCGACGACGGCGCCCGCGCCTCCTCCGCCCAAGCTCGAGCCGGAATGGACGCCCCGCGGATACGCCACTCCGCGCGCCGCCCAGCCGGCGACGTCGGCATGGGACCGCCTCGGCCTTCACGGCATCGAGGTCGAGGTGCGCCTCGGCTTCATGCTGCCGGACGGCTCGTCCCCCGTGCAGGCGCCGAACCTCTACCCGTCGTCGACGGTCACCGGCGATCCCACGGGCGACATCCTGCGCGGCACCGAGCATCCGTACGGCCTCGAGCCGCTCGGCATCGTCGTGACGGCAGGCTACCGGCTCTTGCCCTCGCTCAGCCTGGGCGCGTTCTTTTCGTATGCGTCCTTCGATTCCCTCGACGGAACGGACACGGGCGATTACTCCGACTCGACCTCGCAGCTCCAGCGCCAGATGTGGACGCTCGGCGCGTACGGCCGCTACTACTTCACGCAGTTTCACCGGCGGCTCCAGCCGTGGGTCGAGCTCGGGCTCGGTTACTCCGACGACAACGCGAGCTACGTGCGCGGGTCGACGCAGGCGTCGAACGGGCAGCCGGAGACCTCTCTCTACCAGCTCGAGGAGAAGGGCATCGTGGCGCGGCTGACCGCGGGCCTCGACTGGCGGCTCGCGCCGGTCTTCGCGGTGGGGCCGTGGGTGTCGTACGAGCGGGTCATCCCCGCGGAGGGGTGCGTCCAGATCCAGGTCGACTCCGAGAGCCCGGTCGCCGGCGTCAACGAGTGCGGCGGCCCGGTGCAGGCCCACGGCTACGGCGTCGTTTCCGGGGGGATCGCCCTCAAGCTGACGGTCGACCCGTGGCCGCGGTAGCTTCGTGGAGATGTCCGCGCCCCGCGCTCTGAAGGTCGAAGCCACCCCGGTCGCGCTCGCGCGACGCACGCTGCTCGAGGGCGTCGGCGAGGAGGTCGCCGCGAGCTTTCCCGGGATCACGCGCCTCGGCGGGCAGATCGTGGCGGCGCTCTATCTGGCGGAGGGCGCGCGGTCGATGGACGAGCTGTCGGCGGAGCTCGGACGGAGCAAGAGCAACATCTTCGCCAACCTGCGGGGGCTCGCGGCGGCGGGCATCGTGGAGCACCACCGCGAGTCGGGCGCGCGGCACGACCGGTACCGGCTGCGGGGCAAGTACCCCGACGTGGTCATCGGCGCGTACATCGCGAGGCTGCGGCGCGTGGTGTCCGACAAGCGCACGCTCGTGAGGCGCTCGCGCGAGATCCTGGGCGACGCACGCGGCCCCGAGGCCACGGCGCTGCGCGCGAAGCTCGACGCCCTCGGGGGGACCTACGACCGCTTCGCCGAGCTCTTCGAGATGCTGCCCGCGATGGACGGCCCGCTCGACCTCGAGGCCGTCATCGACGGCCTCCCCCGCGTCGTCCTCGACGCCCTCGTCGCCGTCATGCGCAAAGCCGTCGGCCTCGTCAACGCCCGCAAACGCTAACGCACCCCTTCGTGCCCTTCAGAGATGGGGGAACAGGGAGGGAAGGAGACGAGGCTCTCTCTCTCAGCTGGCGGTGATTTCGACGCGGAGGAGCTTGCGGCCGATGAAGAGGTAGTCGCCGTGACCGAGCTCGCGCTCGGCCTTGAGGCGGACGTACGTCCCGTTGCGGCTGTTCAAGTCGGTCAGCGTGAGCTTTCCGCCGTTGTCCTCGAGCTTGCAGTGCGACGCGCTCATGTAGAGATCGCCGGGGAAGTTGAGGTCACCCCCCTCGCGTCCGATCTGCAGCGCCTGACCGCGGGCGCACACGGCCATGCCGGCGGCGCCGCCCTGGAGGATCTGGATGATCTTGAACTGCGCGGGGTGCTTGGGCGACGAGTAGAAGTACGTGCCGTCGGGAGCGGGGCCGTCGTTGGCCTTCGGCGGACCCTCGATGCGGAAAAGCTGCTCGCCGGCGAGGAAGTGATCGCCCCCGCCGATGTCGACCGTGCCGCGCACGCGCCAGAAGACGCCGTTGAGGGAGCCTTCGTCGCGCACGACCAGCTTGCCGCTGCGATAGAAGAGGTTCGCGTGCCGCGGAGAGACGAAGGGATCGTCCGGAAAGACGAGCTGCCCGTTGCGGCCGACGACGTGCTGCTCGGCGTTCAGCTGGTAGCTGAGCCCCTCGACGCCCTCGCCCCGGATGAGAATCAGCTTGGCCTTGCCGGGCACCTGGAGCTGGCCGAAGAACTGCGTGCGCGCGTTCAGCGTCTCCGGGGGGACGGCCGCGCCGCAACGCCCGCAGAACTTGTGCCCCATCGGCACCGGCGTCGAGCACGACTTGCAGACGTAATTCTTGGCCTGATCCATCAGCTCCTCCAGAGACGGCTCATCACGGACCCGCTCTCCCACGGCCATGTGGGCCGAGACGTGGTCGTCGAATGCGCCGGACGACGATACCGCCGAATCGCCCCCTTGGGCACGAAGTGCGCTGATGCCTTGCGACGCAGGCGCCGCGAGGGCCACGCCGGACGGCGGCTTGCGGGGCTTGAGATCGGCCCCGAAGAGCGACGTCGGCGGGTCGGTGAGCGCCATGCGCGCCGGGGGAGGCACGGGGGGCGGGGGCGCGGGCGGCGCCGCGGGCGTCGGCCCGAGGGTCAGCGGCGAACCGCACGACTGGCAGGCCGCCGTCCCCATGGCGCCGTACCAGTCGCAGCGTCCGCAGACGATGCCGAGCTCGAACTCCATGCGCTCTATCGCCGGGAGCCTACCAGCTTTCGAGCTACCAGATGATGCTGAGCCGCTTCTTGTCGTCCCCGATCCCGGCCCGGCTCTCGAGGCGGTAGACGATGTGGAGGCAGCTCGCGACGTCGATCTGCCCGAAGTCGCGCGAGTCGACGTGGACGTGGCGGTCGTCGCTGACGAGAAACCAGCGCCCCGGCTCGACCAGGGCCTTGCTGGGGGGCTCGGGCGTATCGGAGCGAAGGGCCCAGAAGTCGCGCTCGCCGTAGTCCTCGATCGAGCAGCGGAGCGTGACGTCCTCGTCGGTCTGGGGATCGTGGATGACGGCGGAGGGGGTGTCGCAGGCGCGGGGGCTCGGCAGGCGCTTGCCGTCGATGGTGACGACCTCGTCGTGGATCTCGAGGTGCTCTCCGCCCGGGGCGATGGCGCGCGCGATGACGAAGCGCCCGGGGGCCTGCGGATCGGGGCAGCGAAGCAGGTTGCCGCGCGTCACCGTGGTGTGGCGCGAGACGAGGACGACGTCGCCGGCGCTCAACGTCGGCTCGATCGAGGCCGACTCCATCGGGTCGTCCGAGGGAATGGTCCACACGTCGAAGACGAACGCGTAGAGCAGCAGCCCGACGGCGCCGAGGATGCCCCCCACCCAGGCGACGAGCTTCAGCCAGGTGCGCATGCCTCTTCGTGAAGGCTAGACCTGACGAGGGGCGGACGCGACGGGAAGCTCGAAGCCGACCTCCGCGCCTGAGCCGCCGGGCTCGACGTTTCTCGCGAAGGCCCGGCCCCCGTGCGCCTCGACGATGCGCCGGACGATGGCCAGCCCGAGGCCGTAGCCCGCCCCCACCGTGGGCCGGGCGCGCGCCACGTCGCCGCGGACGAACGGCTCGAAGGCACGCTCCGCGAAGCCCGCCGGGAACCCCGGTCCGCGGTCGCGCACGACGACGCGCACGACGGCGCGGTCGCGGGTGACGGTCACCTCGAGCGGGCGGTCGTCGGGATGTCCGTGGGCGCGCGCGTTGATGAGCAGGTTGTGCACGGCGCGGCCGAGGAGCTTGCCGTCGAACGGGATGGCCAGGTCCCGGACGTCGGCGGCAGCGTCGACGAGGACCGCGGGGGGCCCGGGCTCCTCCGCGGCGCGGGCGCGCAGCCAGTCGACGAAGGGCCGCGTCTCCTTGCGCACGTCGGCGAGGCCGGTGCGCGTGACGTCGAGGAGGTCACCGAGGATGCCGTCGACGGCGAGGAGCTGCTTCTCGACGTCGTCGAGCGCGCTGGCGGGCGACCGCTCGGGCGGCGGCGGAGGCAGGCGATCGCGGGCGATCTCGAGGGCCACGCGCGCGCGCCCGAGGGGCGACCGGAGCTCGTGGCTGATCGCTCCGAGCAGCTCCCTCTGGCCGCGCACCATCGCCTCGACCCGCTCGGCCATGCGATTGAAGCTGAGCGCGACCTCGCGCACCTCGAGGGCGACCCAGCGCCTGGCGCGGCCCGTGTCGGCGCGGAAGGCCAGATCGCCTCCGCCGAAGCGGTCGGCGGCCTGCGCGAGCTGCTCGAGGGGGCGGGCGATGAGGTTGGCGACGCGCCCCGCCATGAGCGAGAGGACCGTGAAGACGAGCACGAGCGCGAGCACGAGGCGCCACCACGGCCACGGGCCGGGGCGCGGACCGAACTTCTGCATTTCCAGCGCGCCCATCAGCGCTCCGCCGCGGACGACGGGGATGAAGATGTGCTGCGGGTTCTCCGGCACGATGGAGGCGCCGCGCCCCGACGCCGCGTGCACGCGCGGCGGCAGCTTTCGCGGGTCGCGCACGAGGTGCACGTCGAAGCCGGTGACGTCGCGGACCTCGCCCACGTAGGCGCGCGTCGCCTCCGCGTCCTCCCAGGTCTCGGCCAGGCGAACGCCGACGTTGTGGGCCATGATCTCCGCGCCGGTGATGGGCTCGGGGCGCGTGCCCATGACGACGAGCGTCCCGGTGAGGATGGCGAGCAGGATGCCGCCGAAGAACCACCAGAAGAGGCGGGACCGCAGTGTCCGCGGGCGGTGCATCCTCGCATCTTGGGCCCGGGACCCCGGGGAGCGCACCGTCTTTACGTGCGCTTACAGCGTCCGCGGCTGGCGACCCGCTCGCCTAGGCGGGACGCACGAGGATGTAGCCGACGCCGCGCACGGTGCGGATCCGCCGCGGCTCGCGCGCCTCGTCGCCGAGCTTGGCCCGCAAGTGCGACACGTGGACGTCGAGGGAGCGGTCGACGCTGGGATCGTAGCGTCCGCCCTTGGGCAGCACGACGCCCGCCAGCTCCTCGCGGGTCACCGTCTCCCCGGCCCGGCGGGCGAGCGCGACGAGCACCCGGAACTCGAAGGACGTCAGCTGCAGCTCCTTGCCGCCGAGCGTCGCCTTGTGCGCGGGGACCTCCACGACGAGATCGCCCACCTCGACGCGGTCGCTGGCCGACTGGGCCGCGGCCGGCCGGGCGCGCCGGAGGACTGCGCGCATGCGGGCGAGAAGCTCCCGCGGACTGAAGGGCTTCGGGACGTAGTCGTCGGCGCCGAGCTCGAGGCCGACCACGCGATCGGTGTCCTCGCCCCGGGCCGTCAGCATCACGATGGGGACGTCGTGGCGCGCGCGAAGCCGCCGGCACACCTCGAAGCCGTCGATCCCCGGCAGCATCACGTCGAGCAGGACGATATCGAAGGCCTCGACGCCGGAAGCAAGGCGATCGATGGCCTGCGCGCCGTCCTCCACGTGGTCCACGGCGACGCCGTGCGTCCCCAGGTAGTCGGTCAGCAGGCGCGCGAGCTCCCGGTCGTCGTCCACGAGGAGGGCACGCATCGCAGTCACTCCACGCGCTCGGCGTTCGCGGCGGCGCGGAGGTAGTTCTGGGCGCGAAGCGCGAGGGGTCCGTCGGGGTGCTCGCGCAGCCACACGCGGAACGCCTGCGCCGACGCGCCGAAGTCCCCCCGGCGGTAGCTCGCCACGCCGCGCGCGTAGTCCGCCGGATAGGACGGATCGATGACGGCGAGCCGGCCGATGCGCTCGAGCCGCCACGACTCGGTGGCCGCGCGGCTCGCCTCGGCGATGGCGGTGCACGCGGCGGCGTCGCGCGCTCCGCGGCGGGCGGCTTCGAGGGCGTCGCGCATGGCCTTCTGCGGGTGCGGGTGCGAAAGGTAGAAGGCGTAGACGGCGCGCTGCTCGTCGAGGGCGGGGGCCATCTCCGGTTGTCCTTCGAGGCCGAGGAGGGCGTTCCACATCTGCTTGAACATGGTGCGCAGCGCGGCGTCGCCCGGGGCGACGGAGTGACCGCTGCACCAGCCTTCGACGGTCAGCGAGCGCACGAAGGCCCCCGCCAGAGCTTGCAGCTCGGGCGTCTGGTCGCCGGTGGACTCGAAGCGGTGCATTTCGTCGAGGAATCCCTCGAGCTGCACGGCGCGGAGATCGAGGAGAGGCTCCGCGCCGCCGTGGAAGGCCTCGGCGAACGCGGTGTCGATCGCGCGCCGTGCCTCGTAGAGCTCGCGGTTGTCGGCGTCGCGCGCCTCGAGCGTGTGGAAGGCGCGGAGGGCCGAGCCCAGCGCGCGCACGGACCCGGGCAGGGGATCGCGCCGGGCTCGCTCCGCGCGCGCGTGGTCTGCGGCCGCGATGCGGACGAGCTGGCTGCCGCTCGCGATCGGGAGCGGCACCGACTCGGGGGCCGCTCGCCGGGGAAGCAGCAGCACTCCCAGGACGAAGGCGACGCCCAGCGGAATGAGCGCCAACGACATCGCGTCGCGAAGCTCGCGACGACGGTTGAGATCGTCCACCGGTTCGGATGTTATCATCCGGTCGTACGAAAGGAGACACACCGTGGCCGAGCTTCGCCGCCATCAGCGCGCCCCGATCGACGTCCCCGTCGAGTTCGTGGCCAAGGGCTCGACCGAGCGCACCTCCGGTCGCTCGAGGGACGTGTCCGTCGGAGGCATTTTCATCCTCACGCCGACGCCGCTGCCCTTCGGGGCCGACCTGGTGCTCCACGTCACCCTGCCCGGGCAGAAGTCAGCGTTCGCGCTGCCGGGCGTCGTTCGCTGGTCGAAGGCCGGCGAGGGGATGGGAATTCAGTTCGGGCTCATCGGGGCGCGCGAGACGCACGCCATCACGGAGCTGACGAAGGAAGCTTGAGGTCGACCGGGATGCTGACGCTCCCGCCGTGAGCGAAGCGCGTCTTGTAGATGACCGCCGACGCGCACGCGTTCACGTCGGGCGCGACCGGCGGATCGAAGCGCGCCGACGTGACCGAGCCGTCCGCACCGACCCCGAGGCGCACCGTCGTGCTGACGACCACGGTCACGTTGTCGGCGCGCGGACGCTCCGCGAGGCACGCGCGCACGGCGGAGGCGATGACGCTCTCGGGATTCGGCTCGGGCGCCGTGACGCTCCGCTGCGGAGCCGTCGCCGGATGCCCCTCGTGAGGCGGGGCCGCGACGGGGGAAGCCTTTGCCTCGGGCTCGGCCTTGGGCGCCGGTGCGAGGGCGGCGATCGCCGGAAGCCCGGCTCGAACGGGCGTCGAGGCGCCGAGCGACACGGGCGCGCGCAGGGACGCCGGATCGTGCGAGAGCGTGAGCGTCCCCTCGGCGTCGGCCGTGGTGAACTCGGCGTGCGCAGGGGCCGTCAACAGCGCGCCCAGAGTCGAGCCGATGCGCGGCGCCTCACCGAGCGAGACGACGCCCTCGCTGAGATCGACCATCACGTGGTCGCCCACGCGACCGACGCGGAGGTGCGTCCCGTGAACGGCGACGCGCGAATGGCCCACGTCGACGGCGAAGGCCTCGCCGCTCGGCACGGGGACGACCTGCGCCTCCACCGCGCCGGATTCCAGCGCCAGGACGAGCGCGCCGTCCACGTGCGTCACGGTCGCCCTCGATCCGCGCTCGAAGATCAGCGTCAGCTTGCCCGGCCGCTCGATCGTCGCCTGCGCACCTCGCGCCTCGATGACGTCGCCCAGGTGAAGCGCGGCGCCGACGGCGACGGGCTTTCCGTCGACGAGCAGCTGACCGGCGCCTTCGACCGCCACGACGTTCCCGGCGCCTTCGTCGAGGACCGCCTGCGCCCCGTCACTCGCACGCGTCTGCCGCGACGCGCTCACGACCAGCGCGATCGCCGCCGCCACGGCGAGCCCTCCGGCGATGAGCGCCCAGCGGGTGCTCCGCCCCGGGCTGAAAGGGGCGCGCTCGGCCCGCTGCTCGGTCGCGATGCGGGCGAAGAGACGCTGGTCGACCGCCGTCCAGTCGACGTCACGCGCCTCTCGCGTTCCGAGATCAGGACGCGATTCACGCACCAACCTGTCGAGCGAGTCGCTCATGATTCCCCTCCCGCGCCGGACACCTTCGAGAAGGAAAGCCTCATCGCCGCGAGGGAAGGCTCGTCCCCGAGCATCTCTTCGAGCTCGCGACGCGCGTAGAAGAGCCGTGTGCGCACCGTGAGGACTGGCGCACCCACGATGCGCGCGATCTCGGCGGGGGCGATCCCCTCGAGCTCGTGCAGGACGAAGACGATGCGCTTCTTGTCGGCCAGACGCGCCAGCAGTCGCCCGAAGGCACGCATCCGCTCGCGGCGGTCGGCGTCCTCGTCGGGCGCGATGTCGCGGCTGCGCAACGCAGGCTCGGGGGGCGGCTCGTCGGCGAAGACGGGACGGCTGCGCGCCGACCTCCTGTGCATGAGGACCACGTTGACGGTGACGCGGTGCAGCCACGTGCTGAACTTGGACTGCCCCCGGAAGTCCTTCAGGCTCTTGTAGACCTGGACGAAGACCTCCTGGATGACGTCCTCCAGGTCGGCCCGGGCGCCGAGCATGCGGTAGACGAGACGCGCCACGTCGGTCCGGTGCCGCTCGTAGAGCTGCCGGAAGGCCGCGGTGTCACCGGCGGCGGCGCTCCCGATGAGGCGCTCCTCGTCCGGCATTCGCGGCTTTACCTCGCGGGCTGGGCGGTCGCTACCAACGAGAGTGGTGAGCGACGCGACGAAAGGGGAGTTCGCTGCGACCAGGGCACCCACAGCAAGGATAGGTGCGTGCCTGAGACGGGCATTCATGGGGTCGTTGGGCCTGCGAGCCGGGCTGGAGCCAGGAGCGCCGGATGTAGGCGATCGCCCCCCGTCAACGAGCCCGGTTCAGGAGATCGCGTAGGTCGACGGCGATGAGAACCACGACCGCGGCGCAGGCGAGAACGAGCATGGGCCGAGGTTCTCCCCCGGCCCGGTGGTTGGCCCAGTTTTCGGCGAGCCCCGTCGCCTTCCGGGCTTCGCCTGAGCTCGAAGCCCGAAGCCCCTCTTAGAAGAGGAGGCGAAGGTCGACCTTCTCCTGCTTCTTCTGCTCGAGGAGGTGATTGACGGCCTTGAGGATGCGCGTCTTCGTCGGCCCGCTGACCTCTCCGCCCTTCAGCGCCGCCTGGATGGCGCGATCGGTCACGGGGCGCCCGCTGCGGGCCTTGCGCGTCTCCTTCGGGGCGTTCTCGCCGCCCTCGCTCGCCTTCGCGCGGCGCTTGTTCAGGCGGATGGCGCGGTCCTCCGGCAGGAGGCGCTCGAGCTTTTGCGACGCGGCCACGATGCGGCGGACGTCGAGCTTCTTGGTGGCGATGAACTGAGCGAACTTGGACTTGGTGTCGGCCATGGACTTCCTCGGGACGCCCGCTCGAGCGGGGGGGGCGCGCAACCTAGCTCGCGTTGACGGTCGAATCAACGTTGAGGGCGCCCGGGGCCGACCCCACCGTTTGCCCCATGGAGGGCGCCATGGGAGCACCATTCGAGGCAGGGCTGGCAGGGGTCGTGGTCGCGGAGACGCGTCTCAGCGATGTCGACGGCGAACGGGGGCGCCTCGTCATCGCGGGGCACGACGTGGAGGAGGTGGCCGGAAAGCGGGCCTTCGAGGAGGTCTGCGGGCTGCTCTGGGCAGCGGGGGCCGAAGAGGTGCGCGGGCGCCTCGGAGAAGGCCGGGGACGGGCGTTCGACCTCTTGCCGCGGCTCGGGGACGCGCTCGCGCGCCCCTCGGGGATGGACGCGCTGCGGGCGGGCCTCGCCCACATGACGGACTCGGGGGACCCCCTGTCGGACGCCGCGGACCTGGCCGGCGCGGCTGCCGTGCTGACCGCAGCCTGGCTGCGCACCCGAGCAGGGGCCGCGCCCGTCCCGCCGGACCCGAGGCGGGGGCACGCCGAGGACTTCCTCCGCATGGCCCTCGGCGCGGAGCCCGCCGTGAGCCGCGCGGGCGCGCTCGACGCGTACCTCGTGACGGTGTCGGACCACGGCATGAACGCGTCGACCTTCGCCGCGCGCGTGGTCGCCTCCACGGCCTCGGACATGGTGTCCGCGATCGTGGCCGCCGTGGGCGCCCTCAAGGGTCCCCTCCACGGGGGCGCCCCGGGGCCGGTCCTCGACATGCTCGACGCCATCGGCCGGACCGAACGCGCGCCCGCGTGGGTCGACGCCGAGCTCGCCGCGGGCCGGCGCATCATGGGCATGGGGCACCGCATCTATCGGGTCCGCGATCCTCGGGCCGCCGTCTTCGAGCGGCAGATCGAGCGGCTCGCCCAGTCCGGGGCAAGCGAACGCCTGACCCTGGCGCGCGCGGTCGAACGGGCGGCGGAGGATGCCCTGCGGGCCCGGCACCCCGAGCGTCCCCTGCGCGCCAACGTCGAGTTCTTCACGGCGGTCCTGCTCGAGGCGATCGGACTGCCTCGGGAGTCGTTCTCGCCGACGTTCGCCGTGGGACGCGTGGCCGGCTGGTGCGCGCACTACCTGGAGCAGCGCGCGACCGGCCGCCTCATCCGGCCCGCCTCGCGGTACATCGGGCCCGCGCCCGCCCGGTAGGTGGAGCGCCGGGGGGGGATGGACGTCGACGCGTCCGCGGGGTTGTGCCATCCATCCCCGGGAGAACCCGGAGATCCCAGCCATGCCGCAGACCCTCCCGCCCATCTACGTCGTCTCTGCCGCGCGCACGCCCATCGGCGCGTTCCTCGGCTCTCTGTCGTCGCTCCGTGCGCCGGAGCTCGGGGCGACCGCCATCAAGGGTGCGCTGGCTCGAGCGAAGCTCGCGCCGGACGCCATCCAGGAAGTCTTCATGGGCAACGTGCTGTCGGCGGGCATCGGCCAGGCCCCGGCGCGCCAGGCGGCCATCTTCGCGGGCATCCCCAACACGGTGCCGGCGACCACGGTGAGCAAGGTCTGCGGCTCGGGCATGCAGGCGTTCATCTTCGGCGCGAAGACCCTCGCCGTCGGCGACGCCGACCTCGTCATGGTGGGCGGCATGGAGTCGATGTCGAACGTGCCCTACTACCTCGAGAAGGCGCGCTCGGGGTACCGCATGGGCGACGGCAAGATCGTCGACGGGATGATCTTCGACGGGCTCTGGGATCCGTACTCGAACGTCCACATGGGCACGTGCGGCGACAAGTGCGCCGCCGAGTACAAGTTCTCGCGCGAGCAGCAGGACGAGTTCTCGAAGGAGAGCTTCCGCCGCGCCCTCGCCGCGCAGAAAGAAGGGATGTTCGACGCGGAGATCGAGGCGGTGAGCGTGCCCCAGCGCAAGGGCGACCCGCTCAGCGTGAAGCTCGACGAGGGACCCTCGAAGGGCGACCCGAGCAAGTTCGGCACGCTGAAGCCCGCCTTCTCGAAGGACGGGACGATCACGGCGGCGAACGCGTCGTCGATCAACGACGGGGCGAGCGCGCTCGTCCTGGCGAGCGAGAAGGCCGTCAAGGAGCACAAGCTGGAGCCGCTGGGGCGCCTCGTCGGCTACGGCGGCGTGGCGCAGGCCCCCGAGTGGTTCACGACGGCCCCGGCCAAGGCCATCGACGAGACGGTCGCCAAGCTGGGCCTGAAGAAGGACCAGATCGATCTCTACGAGATCAACGAGGCGTTCGCCGTCGTCACGATGGTCTGCAACAAGCTGTGCGGGCTCGATCCGCAGAAGGTCAACGTGCGCGGAGGCGCGGTCGCGCTCGGCCATCCGATCGGCGCGACGGGCGCGCGCATGCTGACGACGCTCCTCCACGCCATGAAGGACCGTGGCGCCAAGCGCGGGCTCGCGAGCCTGTGCATCGGCGGGGGCGAGGCCCTCGCGGTCGTCGTCGAGAGGTAGCCGGGCGTGACCGTGCGCCCGCGGGAGCTGTCGCGGTCGATCGCGTCCTTTCCGGCGCGAACACCGACGCTCCCGCCGGCGACGCACACGAACAGCTACGCGCTCGGGGCGCGCGACGTGGTGCTGGTCGAGCCGGCGACGCCCTACGAGGACGAGCAGCGCGCGTGGATCGAGTGGGCCCGGGCGCTGCCGTCGTCGGGGCGCGTGCCGAAGGCCATCGTGGTGACGCACCACCACGTGGACCACGTGGGCGGCGTCGACGTGCTCTCGCGAGAGCTCGGGCTGCCCGTGTGGGCCCACGCGGAGACGGCCTCGCGGATCGACGCGCCGGTGGCCCGGGTGCTGGCGGACGGCGACAGCATCGACCTCGAGGGCCCCGTCCCCGAGCGATGGCGGGTGCTCCACACGCCCGGCCACGCCCCAGGTCACGTGTGTCTTTACGACGAGGCGGAGGGCGCGCTCGTCGTGGGCGACATGGTGGCCAGCGTCGGCACCATCCTCATCGCGCCGGGGGACGGGGACATGAAGGTCTACCTCGAGCAGCTCGAGCGGCTCGCCGCCCTCGACGCGCGCCTGGCCCTCCCCGCGCACGGGGAGCCCATCGACGCTCCGAGCTCCCTCTTTCGCCACTACGTGGCCCACCGCCTGATGCGTGAAGCGAAGGTCCTCGCGGCCGTCGTGGGGCACGGCGTCGACGGCGCGACCGACGACGAGCTGCTCCCCGACGCCTACGGCGACACTCCGGTGACGCTCTGGCCCATCGCTCTCCTCAGCCTGCGGGCGCACCTCACGAAGCTCGAGGGCGAGGGGCGGGTCCGCGTCGACGCTCGCTCGGGCGAGCGACCGCGCTACATTGCGGGTCGATGAGCGCGGACGACGGCTGGCGAGGGGCATTTCTCGCCGTGAGCAGCTTGCTCGGCGAGGGGCAGGACGTCGCCGCGGCCGCGCTCGGGGATGCCGCAGCGCGCGAGCTGGCCGGGCCGCTCGGCTCGACCTCGCGCCAGGTCCGCGCGGCGGCGGTGGCGCGCACGGTCGCCGGCCTGCTCGCCGAGCTGGAACGGGCGAGGCTCGCGTGACCGCCCCCCGCGCGCGCGTCCTCCGCGGCGAAGCCGCCACCCGGGGCACGCCCCTCCTCACGCCCGGTCCGGGAGCAGGGCAGCGGCGGCGCATCGCCCGCGAAGAGCTCGAGGCCCGCCTCACCGCCGAGCGCATCGTCCAGGACGCGCACGCCCGGGCCGAGGCCATCCAGATCGAAGCGAGGGAGCAAGCCGCCGCGGCCGTCGACACGGCGCGACGCGAGGCCCGGGCCGACGCCGACACGAGCCTCACCGCCCGCTGGATCGCGCTCCGGGAAGCCGAGTCCCGCCGCATGGGGGGCGACCCGGACCGCGTCCTCACCCTGGCCGTCGCGCTCGCCGAGCGACTCGTGGGCGCCACGCTCGAGCTCGACCCCGAGCGCATCGTCACGCTGGCCGGCGGAGTGCTCGCCGAAGCGCGCGGCGCCCGGCGGGCGATCATCCACGCCCATCCGCTCGACGCCGAGGTCCTGCGCACGCATTTCACGGCCGCCAACCTGGACGCCCGCTCGGTCGCGATCGAGAGCGACGAGGCCCTTGCGCGCGGCGCCCTCCGGCTGCACACCGACGTGGGGATCATCGATGCCCAGCTCGCCTCCCGACTCGACCGACTCGCCGACGCCCTCCGCGATGCCCTCCGCTGACGGGTCGGCCGCCGCCGTCGCCGGACCGCTCGCGTGGCGGACCAACGCCGGGCTCTTCCTCGCGACCGTCGGGAGCTGCCTGGTCACGTGGTCCTACTTCGAGGGCTTCTTCGACAAACCCTCGCGCCCCGCCGCGATCCACGCGCTCGAGTACACGGCCTCGCTCCTCGGCATCCTGCTCGCGCACGAGTTCGGCCACTACATCGCCGCGCGCATCCACAAGGTCGACGCGTCGCTCCCCTTCTTCATCCCGCTCCCCATCCTGTCGCCGTTCGGCACGATGGGGGCCGTCATCCGCATGCGCTCGGTGATCCCGACCCGCAGGGCGCTCCTCGACATCGGCGCATCCGGCCCGCTCGCGGGCCTCGCCGTCGCCCTGCCGCTCTACGCCTGGGGCGTCGCGCACTCCAAGCTCGTCCCGCTCGACGGCAGCGCAGGCGGCGGGATCGAGCTCGGGAGCTCGCTGCTGCTCCGGCTCATCGACCACCTCTTCGCGCCGCCCATCCCCCAGGGGATGGACATCTTCCTCTCGCCCGTCGCCTACGCGGGTTGGGCCGGCATGTTCGTGACGATGATCAACCTGCTCCCCGTGAGCCAGCTCGACGCGGGGCACATCGCCTTCTCGCTCTTCGGTCCCCGTCAGAACACGATCGCGCAGTGGGTCCACCGCTCGATGCTCGCGTTCTTCTTCGTCAGCCTCGGGAGCTTCGTCGCGCGCGACGTCCGGGCCGGCTTCGGCCTCTATCACCTCGGGCGGCACATCTCGAACTCGCAGTTCTGGCTGCTGTGGTTCGAGGTGCTGGCCGTCCTCGGGAACGTGTCGAGCCGCGAAGGGCCCGACCGCATCGGGATCCGGCCGCGCGTCTTCGCGACGCTCGGGCTCGCCCTGC
The DNA here is from genome assembly GCA_036501935.1 of Polyangiaceae bacterium. Lineage (GTDB taxonomy): Bacteria > Myxococcota_A > Polyangia > Polyangiales > Polyangiaceae > Palsa-1150. Next base: position 41,051 of record DASXZL010000046.1, read on the forward strand.
TGGCGGGCGTCTTCCACGACCGCACGTCACCGCTTCTCTGGGTGACGTGGTTCGCGGGGCTCGGCGTGCTCCTCGCGATGGAGGTGCGCTGGGGCGCGCTGCGGAGCGACAGCACCCTGCTCGATCACCCGCCCACGGGCGCTCAGCCGCTGACGGCGGGGCGCGCGGCGATCGCCGTCTTCACGCTCGTGCTCTTCCTGCTCCTCTTCATGCCGACGCCGTTCTCGATCTGACGGCCACGGCGCCCGCCGAATGAGCGATCGCTGCGCTCGGCGGTTTAGACGCGGACCTCGTAGTCCTCGATGACGGGGTTCGCGAGCATCTCGTCGGCCATCTTCTGCAGGCGCTGCTTCAGGTCGGGCGCCTTGGCGTGGGCCTCGTCGATCTCGATCTCGATGACCTTGCCGACCCGCACGTCCTTCACGCCCTCGAACCCCAGCTTGCCGAGCGCGCGCCGCACCGCGTCCCCCTGCACGTCGAGCACCTCGGTCTTCAGCCGCACGAGCACGGTCGCCTTCATCGCTCAGCCTCCCGAGGACAGCCCGAGGTTCTTCGTCATGCGCGGCAGCGGGGGCGCGACGTCGGGCACGAAGGCCTTCCCGGTGATCTGCTCGTAGGCGGCGATGTACCGCTCCGCGGCGCCGACGCGCACGTCGTCGGTCATCGGCGGCGGCGTCCCCTCGCCCTTGTAGCCCTGGGCGATGAACCATCGGCGCACGAAGTCCTTGTCGAGCGGGTCGGGATCCTGCCCGGCGGCGAACTTCCCGGCGTACGTCTTCTCCTGCCAGAAGCGAGACGAGTCGGGCGTGTGAATCTCGTCGATGACGACGAGCTTGCCCTCCTTCGTGCGCCCAAACTCGTACTTCGTGTCGACGAGGATGAGCCCGCGCTCGGCGCAGATGCGCTGCCCGGCGGCGAAGAGGTTCATCGCGATGACGGCGGCCTCGTCGAAGTCCTTCGCGGTGACCTTGCCCGTCGCGAGGATCTCCTCGCGCGAGCCGGACACGTCGTGCTCGCCCTTCGGCGCCTTGGTCGTCGGCGTCAGGATGGGACGGGGCAGGCGCTCGTGCTTCTTCAGCCCCTCGGGCAGCACGTGGCCGCAGAAGCTCCGGACGCCGCGCTCGTAGTTCGTCCACAGGCTCGTCGACGTCGTGCCCGTCGCGTAGGCCCGCACGACCATCTCGACGAGGATCGGCGTGCACTCGACGCACTCGAGGACGTTCGGATCGGGCACCCCGAGCGCGTGGTTCGGCGCGAGGGCCTTCGTCTGCTCGAACCACCACGCCGCCATGCCGTTGAGGACCTGACCCTTGTAGGGAACGGTCCCGAGCACGCGGTCGAACGCGCTGATGCGGTCGGTCACGACGATGTAGCGCCGTCCGTCGCGGGTCGAGTAGTTGTCGCGGACCTTGCCCTCGTACTTCGACCCGAGGGCGGTGAAGTCGGTTTGATCGAGGCAGAACGGGAGCGCAGCGCGCAGGGTGGCCGGGTCGACCATGGTGGACGCTGCTACTAGCCCAGCGGAGGCCAAAAGCCTATCCAGAGGCCGCGGGCGCGCTCGTGGGCTACGCTCGACGTCGAACCGCACGGGTGGCGAAATGGCAGACGCAGCGGATTTAGGTTCCGCCGCCGCAAGGCATGAGGGTTCAAGTCCCTCCCCGTGCACCGTGGACCGGCGGCTACTTCGGCCCGCCGAGCCCTCCGAGCATCCCCATCACGGCGAACTCGTGGCCGCGGGGGCACTTGACCTTGCCCTTCTCCGCCTCCTTCGCCGTCGTCTTCACCTTGGCGCCGCACTCCGGGCACTCGAGCTCGACCGTATCGCCGCTGCGTTCACCGAGCATCGCGTTCTCCTCGCGAATCACTGTCACCCTCGCCCGGCACCGACGCAAGGGGCCCGCGCGCGCTAACTTCTCCTCGATGAGCCCGCGGCCCGACATCGTCCTCGATGGACCCATGGGCACCGAGCTCGCCCGGCGCGGGGTCGCTCTCCCCGCTCCCGCGTGGAGCGCGGTCGCTCTCGACGTCGCCCCGGAGCTCGTCGCCGCCGTGCACCGCGACTACGTGGCCGCGGGCGCCACGGTCCACACGGCGAACACGTTCCGCACGAAGCGCCGCTCCGTCGGCCCGCGCTGGGAGGTGCTGGCTCGCCGCGCCGTGCGCATCGCGCGCGAGGCCACGGGAGCACTTCGCGTCGCCGGGAGCATCGCGCCGCTCGAGGACTGCTACCGCCCGGACCTCAGCCCCCGCGCGGCGTCGCGCCCGGAGCACCGGGAGCTCGCCGGCGTGCTGGCCGACGAAGGCGTCGACGTGCTCTTGTGCGAGACGTTCCCCGATGCGACGGAGGCCGTGGTGGCCGTGGAGGAAGCCGCGCGCACCGGCGTCGAGACGTGGGCCGCGCTCCTGCCCACGTCGCCGGCTTCGCTGCGAGAGACGGCGCGGGCGTGCGTCGCGGCGGGGGCGCGCGCCGTCCTCGTGAACTGCGTCGCGGCGAGGGACACGCTACCCTTCGTCGCCGCGCTCGCCGGCCTCGGCGTCCCCTTCGGGGCGTACGCGAACGCCGGCCGCCCGGAGGACGGGCTCGGCTGGGAGGCCGACACCGAAGCCGCGGCGACGGCCTACGAGGCGCTCGTGCGAGCGTGGCTCGACGCCGGCGCGAGCATCGTCGGCGGATGCTGCGGAACGGGGCCCGCGCACATCGCGAGGCTCGCCCGCATTCAGTGAACCTCCTTCACGTCGATGCGGCCGTGCGTGAAGACGATCTCCCGGAAGTACTGCCCGCGGATGTCCGCCCCGCGCACGCGGATCCGCCGGTCCATCCCTTCGACCAGCACGACCTCGGGGATTTCCCTCCCCGTGTCCACCTGGGCCAGCGTCTCCTGCCGGTCGCCGATCATCCGCGAGACGGCGATGGCGCAGCGCGCGTTCGGGTCGCGCCCGATGCAGCCGCCGGCCAGGTAGAGCTCCACGTTCGGCACGGGCCGCCACGTCCACGCCCGCGACAGCGAGCACGGCGCCGGCGACAGCGGCGGGCCGCACGACTGGCCCTCGAGCGCGGCGAGGGGCGGCGAGGAGCGCGCCGGGTGCGGCGTCTTCTCGAAAGGGATCCCCGTCTTCACCGCCAGCTCGACCTCCGCGTCGTTGCGCGGGCCGGCGCAGCAGCGGAAGCCCGTCGACGGAAGCCTCTTCTCGGGCGCCAGGGGTTTCGCGAAGGCGCACCGCGTCTCCAGCTCGCCCGCCACGTCGTTCCCGCCGCGGATGACGCCGAGCGGCGTCTCCGGGCGCGCCCCCGCCCCGCGGTTCCAGGGCGAGTCGGTCCACTCCCACGGGCCGCCGTGCATCTCGCGCACGCCGAAGCTGCTGCGGCACGCGGTCCTGTCGCCGCTCGGGTGCCGCGCGGACGTGTCGGCCGCGACGCCGGCCTGGCAGACGCGCGCGTCGTAGGTCGCCCCGTACTCGTAGCGGGAGTTGTCCGGGCCCTTGCAGGCGCGCTCCCACTCGAGCTCGGAGCACAGGCGCTTTCCCTTGCCGTCGCAGAGCCGCGCCGCCTCTTCGCGGGACACGTTCGTCGTCGGGATGGCGCCCGCCTCGTTCGGCCACGGCAGCACGTCGACGTAGAACCCCCCGAGCGGCACCTCCACCCCCGGCAGCTCCGTGTCCGCGAGGCGCGGCACCTCTTCCAGCTCGCTCCCCGCGTGCAGCACCCCCGTCGGGATCCACACCATCCCCGTGCGCGGCGCGCCCGGCGCCGTCGTGCTCGGCGCCGTCACGACCCCACCCGCGTCCGACTGCGCTCCCAGCGACCGCCCGCAGCCGCCGACGACGACCGCGACCACGCCCGCTACCCCCGCCCCGCCCACTGCCCCGCCCAAGCGCATCTATTCGCCTTTGTCGGTCGCCCCTTCGCGCAGGCCCAGCTCCTTCATCTTGAGCTGGAGGCCCTTTCGCGAAATCTTGAGGAGGCGCGCCGCGTGCGTCACGTTGCCCGTCGTCTGCTGGAGCGCGCGGCTCACGAGCTCGCGCTCGAGTCGGCTCATCGCCACCTTCACGTGCTCCTTCAGCCCGCCCTCGCCCGCGAGCGCGGCCTGCAGATCGGCTTCGGGGAGGGGGACGTTCGCCATGGCCTGGATGCCGCGGATCTCGGGCGGCAGGTCGCTCGCGCGGAGCTTCTGCGTGTCGCAGAAGAGGACCGCGCGCTCGATGACGTTTTCCAGCTCCCGGATGTTCCCGGGCCACGGGTACGACGCGAGCGTTTCGCTGGCCTCGGGCTCGGTGCCCTCGACCTTCTTCTTGAGCCGCTCGTTGAACTTCAGGAGAAAGTGCTCGACGAGGAGCGGGATGTCGCTCGTCCGCTCGCGCAGGGCCGGCAGGCGGATGGGGACCACGTTGAGTCGATAGAAGAGGTCCTCCCGGAAGGTGCCGGCGGCGATGAGCTTCTTCAGGTCGCGGTTCGTCGCGGCGACGAGGCGCACGTCGATGCGGATGGTCTTGATGCCGCCGACGCGCTCGAACTCGCTCTCTTGCAGGGCGCGGAGGAGCTTCACCTGCATCTCGATGGGGATCTCGCCGATCTCGTCGAGAAAGAGCGTGCCCCCGTTCGCGAGCTCGAAGCGGCCCGGCTTGCTGCTGACGGCCCCCGTGAAGGCCCCGCGCTCGTAGCCGAACAGCTCACTCTCGATGAGCTCCTTCGGGATGGCCGCGCAGTTGACCTTGATGAACGGCTTGTCCTTGCGCCCCGAGTGCTCGTGCAGCGCCCGCGCGACGAGCTCCTTCCCCGTGCCGCTCTCGCCCGTGATGAGGACCGTCGTCGGCGTGTCCGCGACCCGCTCGAGCACCGCGTAGAGGTCCGCGATGCCCGGCGAGTCGCCGATGATGCCGAAGCGCACGCCGCGCCCCGTCGGCACCGGCGTGGCGTCGGCCCCGCGCAGCTCCCTCGTGCGCAGCGCCTTCGCGACGATCTGCCGGACCTCGTCCTTGTCGAACGGCTTGGTCACGAAGTCGAAGGCGCCGCTCTTCAGCGCCTCGACCGCGGTGTCGATCGTCCCGTGCGCCGTGATGAGGACGATGGGCAGCTCGGGCTCGAGCTCGAGCGCGCGCCGGAGGAGCGTCATCCCGTCGACCTTGGGCATCTTCAGGTCGGTGATGACCAGATCGATGTGGTGGTCCTTGAGGAGGGCGAGGCCCTGCTCGCCGTCCTCCGCCGTCATCACCTCGTAGCCGTCCCGCGAGAGCTGAGCCGAGAGAATCTTCCGGAGATTCGGCTCGTCGTCGACGATGAGGACCTGCTTTCGCTCGGGGAGCATCGCCCCAGTCTACGCGTTCTGCTGGAACGCCGCTCCGAGGCCGACGGCCAGCTCCTCGGCCGAGATGCGGCCGTCGTGATCGCCGTCCAGCGCGTCGAACACGGCGTCGAGCCCGCCCCACTCCTCGCGGGTGATGAAGCCGTCGCCGTCCATGTCGTAGGCCTTGAAGAGGCGGTTCGTCACCTCGGCCTTGGACTTCGCGCGCTCGGGCGACCCGAGGGACTCGAGCCGGTCGCCGAGCTGCTTCTCGAGCGCGACGATGGCCTTCGTGAACCCCTGGATGCCCTCCTCGAGCTTGTCGCTCGCCATCTTGTCGGCCGCGTGCATCTTGCGGAACGTGGCCTCGTCCATGGCGATGCGGTCGATGTTCTTGGTCTTGGCCTTCTCGGGATCGAGCTTGCGCGGCAGCTCGCCCTGCGTGGTCGTCAGCTCCTCGAGGAGGTTCGGGGCGATGGTCAGCAGATCGCACCCGGCGAGCTCGGTGATCTCGCCGAGGTTCCGGAAGCTCGCGCCCATGATCTCGGTCTTGTGGCCGAACTTCTTGAAGTACTCGTAGATCTTCGTCACCGAGACGACGCCCGGATCCTCGTGCGCCTCGTAGGACGCCTTGCCGGTCGACTTCTTGTACCAGTCGAGGATGCGGCCCACGAACGGCGAGATGAGCGTCACCTTCGCCTCGGCGCACGCCACCGCCTGATGCATCCCGAAGAGGAGCGTCAGGTTGCAGTGGATGCCCTCCTTCTCGAGCACCTCGGCGGCCTTGATGCCCTCCCACGTCGACGCGATCTTGATGAGCACGCGCTCGCGCTTCATCCCCGCCGCCTCGTACTGCTGGATGAGGAGGTGAGCCTTCTCGATGGTGGCCTTCGTGTCGAACGAGAGGCGCGCGTCGACCTCGGTCGAGACGCGGCCCGAGACGATCTCGAGGATCTTCAGCCCGAACTCGACGCTCAGCCGGTCGATCGCCTTCTTGACGACCGCCTCGGTCGCGGCGCCGTTGCCCGCCTCCTTGCGCGCCCAGCCGAGCGCGCCGTCGACGACCGACGCGTACTCCTTCATCTGCGCGGCCGCGCCGATGAGCGACGGATTGGTCGTCGCGTCGCGCGGCTTGTACTTGCGGACGGCGGCGATGTCGCCGGTGTCCGACACGACGACGGTCATCTGCTTCAGCTGCTCGAGAAGGGTCTTCGCCATGGGGCAGGTAGCATTGTCGAGGACACGGCCGCCGCGCAATGGCCGACGGGGGGAATCTTCGGGGAAGAGGCCGGCTCGGGCCAGGGGGGCGTGTCGTGAGCGGGACAGATCGCCACGACGCCACGAGAGGGAGAGTGGGATTGGCCGCGGAGGCGCGGAGACGCAGAGAGGAGTTGGTTGTTCGGAGACTATTTCGGATGGGGGGGCTTCGGCTTGAGCCCGGACGCGGCCTTCTCGCGGAGGCGGAGCACCTCGGGTGCGCTGTCGCCGGCCGGGTCCTTCGCGCGCGCCTCGTCGAGCATCGCGAGACAGTCGTCAGCGCGGCCCTGGTCGCATGCGGCGGCGGCGCGGTGGCGCAGGTCGGCGGCGGCCGCGAGCTCGTCTGGGGCGGGGTGGACGGGCGCGGCCGTCGAGGGGGGCACGGGCGGCTCGGGCGTCGCCTGCTCCTGCGGATGCTTCGTGGCGTAGACGACCGCGGCAGCCCCGGCGGCGACAGCGGCGGCGGCCGCGATCCACAGCCCGACCGGGCGGCCCTTCTTCGGTTCGCGCTCCTTCGTGGGCGCGGCGGGAGCGGCCTGCGCCACGGCCTGCACCGGCTCTTCGGCGGCGGCGCCGGCCTCCAGGGATACGAGGAACGACTCCGCCCTCGCCCGCTCGGCCGCGACGTCGAAGCCCGCGGCGGTCAGATACGCCTCCGCCTCGGCCACGCTCACGCTCGCCGCCTCTTCGATCATGTCCTCGCCGACCTCGTCGACGAGCGTCTGCCACAGTCGCTCTTCAGGGCTCATCCGCGTCATCCGTCGCTTTCACGCCAATCAGTTTGCCCACGATTCGCTTGCGGCGCTTGGCCGCCGCGTAGAAATCCTGGACGTCCTTGTCGCTCTCGCGCGCCATGGTCGCCAGGTCGGTGATCCCCTTCACGACGAAGGCCATGAAGAGGAGGTTCACGTCGTCGTTCTCCGCCTCGAAGTGCGCGCGCAGCCGGGGAAGGGTGGCGCGCATCGTCTCGAGGTACTTCTCCTGGCGCGCGTCGTCGGCGTGCTCTTCTTCGAGCCGGATCGCGCGGTTCTCGGGGGAGATCGTGGTGAGCACGTCGCGCCCCTCGGTGACGGCCAGCTCGGTCAGGAAGGCTTCCTCGGCTCGGCGGGCCACCGCCGTCTCGCGCTTCTGGTGGGTGTACTCACTCCAGACGAGGCGGCAGAGGCGCTTCACGAAGGGAACCTCGGCAGGGTCCCAGCCCCAGCGCACGAGCCGCAGGTTCGCGCGACCCAGGAGATCCCTCGCCCCCTCGTGGCCGCGCGTCAGCTTGTGCGCGAAGCGGAGCGCGATGAGGCTCGCGCCGTGGAAGTCGTGCTGGCGGAGCAACTTCCCGAGCTGCTTACTCTCGGGATCGGTCAGCCTCCGACCCAGCTTGTCCGTGCCCACGAACCCACCCGTCGACGTGAATGCGCTCAATCGTGCGTCCCCTCTTGTTCGGGCCGTAGAAAAACGAAAGGCCCGAGGAGCGCCGGTTCCTGTTCGGCGCCCCCCGGGCCCTTCTAGCACTACTGCGTCACAAACTTTTCCATCGGCCTGGTTCCGTGCGACAGGCGATGCATGGGGTACGAACTGGATGCCGCCGGCCGCCGTCGGCTGGACGGCTACTTCGCCGAGGTCGGCGTCGCTCTGGCCAACAAGA
>DASXZL010000047.1:0-8776 GCA_036501935.1 Polyangiaceae bacterium
GACAGTCTTAGCGCCCGCGCCCGCGCCCGCGCCCGCGCCCGCGCCCGCGCCCGCGCCCGCGCCCGCGCCCGCGCCCGCGCCCGCGCCCGCGCCCGCGCCCGCGCCCGCGCCCGCGCCCGCGCCCGCGCCCGCGCCCGAGCCCTCCCCTACAGCCCCTTCCACACCGGCTTCCCCCCGCGCAGGCACACCGCGACCGCCTTCCCCAGGATGGCCCCCCGCTCCACCCAGCCGAAGTAGCGGCCGTCCCGGCTGTTGCCGCGGTTGTCCCCGAGCACCAGGTAGGCGTCCTTCGGCACCAGGGTCGGCCCGAAGTCGGGGCCGCCGCCGAACGCCGTCGACAGCGCGTGCTCCTTGCCCCCGAGCTCCTCGGTCACCGCGCCGCCGTCCCCCTTTCTCAGTGGCGCCCGCGCGCCGTCGATGGCCACCCGGCCCGCCTCGACCTCCACCACGTCGCCCGGGACGGCGACGACGCGCTTCAGCAGCACCTCGCCGTCCGTCGGCGACGCGAGGACCACCACGTCGCCGCGCGCGGGGCCCGCGCCCTCGAAGACGTACTGCTGCGAGGCCGGCACCCTCAGGCCGTAGGCCATCTTGTTCACGCAGATCTGGTCGCCCACCGCGACCGTCGGCTCCATCGAGCCGGTGGGGACCTGGTAGTGGTCCGCGAAGGAGGCGCGCGCCACCATGACGATGGCAGAGGCGCCGAGGACGGAGACCAGATCGCGGGGGAGGGACCGGCTGCGCGTGCTCATCGAGAGCCCAACCGCCGAGCCCCGGCCGGGATTCCCGGCTCACGGCTCGGCTAGCGCCGTCGGGCGTTGTGGCGCCGCACGAGCGCCATGTAGTCGGGCAGCGGCTGCTCGTCGTCGTGCCAGCCCGCGCGCGCCCCGGCGGCCATCGCCGGAAGGCGGCCGACCATGGTCTTCAGCTCGTCGACCGCCGGCACCTGACCGAGCGCGATCCAGCCGTCGAGCTCCGCCGCGATCGCGTCGACGGGCCGCCCGCGCAGATGCCCCCGCCGCGCCAGATCGAGGTAGCTCTTCGCCAGCGCGTCGCCGTCGAAGCGGTGCTCGGTGACGAGCTCCACCGCCACCCGCAGGACGCCGTCGGGCCCGAGGCGCCCGTCCTCGTGGAGGATGAAGGCCGCCTGGAGGTAATTGTAGATGGGGACGACGCGGGGGCCGTACGCGTGGAAGTCGTCCGGCGAGGTCTGCTGCTCGAGGTAGATGATGATGCGCTCGACGACGCTGACGCCGTGCTCGATGTTCCGCGCCGTGTCGATCGCCGCCTGCGCGACGTCCTCGTAGACGCGCCCGCGCTCGAGCACGCCGAGCAGCATGTCCTCCGGGACGCGCCCTGCGAGAAAGTCCGCGTAGAGCGAGTAGACGAAGGCGTCGGCCTCGGCGTCGTCGCCGAAGAGCGACTCGGTCGTCCCCGCGTCCGCCTCGCCGGCGTGCGAGAGGCGCGCCCGCGACGCGAGCAGGGCCGGCAGCTTGTAACCGAGCTGGTCGCGCACGGCGCGGAAGCGGAGGCGCAGCACGTTCTGCAGGTTCGGCTTGAGCGTGAAGCTGTCCCACGTGATGCCGTCGAGGCGCAGCTTGTCCTCGAGCCGCCGGCGCATCTGCTCCGGCGAGCCGGACAGGATGTGCACGCGCACGCCGGCCCGCACCATCTCGCGCAGCAGCGTGGAGGCGCCGGGGTTCGTGATCTTCTGGTCGGGGCGCTCGAGGGCGGTCTTGACGATGTCGCGCAGCGAGTCGAACTCGGTGCGCAGGTACGTCTTGTCGAGATCCCAGCGCGCGATGTGCGTGGCCACGCCGGGTTCTCGTTACCACGCCGCCGCGTCCACCACCCGCCCTAGCTCGCGGAGCGTGACGAGGTTGCGCACGTTGTAGCCGCACTCGAGGCCGGCAGCGTCGAGGACCCCGCCGCCGCCCGGGTGCACGGAGAGGTGCACGCCGTCGGGGCCGACGCCGTGATCGAGCAGCGGATCGAGCGCCCAGCGGAGGTCGATGAGCGGAAGGTGGCGGCGGCAGGCGAGGTCGGCCACGTCGGCGCTGAGGACGGCGGTCTGCACGTTGAAGCGCTCGTTGCCCCCGCTGGTCGGCGTCCCGGCGCAGTCGGGCCAGCCGCGCTCGCGCATGTGCTTCGGGATGGTCGTCAGCAGGGGGACGATGCCGCGCGCTTCGAGGGCGTCGACGATGGCCGTCAGCGCGGTGTCGAAGCCGTGCACGAGGAGATCGAGCGAGTCGGTGCGCCAGAGGGCGTCGTTCGGGCCGTAGAGGACGACGGCGTAGGCGGGCGACTGCGCGGCGACCATCTCCTCGAGGGGGTTCGCCTGGCGGAAGCCGCGCGGCGTCAGCGGCCACGGCGCGCGGACCCCGACCTTCGCGGCGCGAGGCATCGTGAAGGACTCCGCGGCGAACTTGCCGAGCGGCAGGAGCTGCTGCACCTCCGCGGGGAGGACCGCGTGCCGGCCGCCGGGCGCGAAGGGGCGGATGAAGTTCGCGTCGACGGTGAGGCTGTCGCCGACGAGGCCGAAGACGTCGGCGTGCCGCCCGAGGGCCTGCCCGGAGCGGAAGACGGCGTGGACGTGGGCGGCCGTCGCGGGATCGAGGGGCAGCGCGCCCTCGAGGACGCGCGCGACGGAGATGGGACGCCCCGCCGCGGCGCACCGGAGGGTCGCGGTCTGCTCCTGGTCGGCGATGCGCGCCCACCCGTCGCCCCGAGCGCACGACGCGAGGGATGCGAGGTCGCGCGAGTCGTCGGGCCCGTGAAGCTTGAGGACACTCGGGGCGGCGCACGCCGAGAACGTGGCCGGATCCGAGTCGACGCGCGAGACGCGGGCAGGGTGCACGGGGGCCAGAGCCGAGTCCGCGGCGCTCGTCGCGGGTCGTGGCCCCGGCGGCAGCTCGGCGTGGCTCGCGCTCCCCGCGGCGATGAGCGCCACGGTGGCGAGAGCGAGACACAGGAGCGGCGTACGGGTGACCATGATGGCGCGCGCGTCGCACGCCCACTCCGGATTCTGACATGCCCGCGCGGGCGCTCAAGTTTTCGCAGGGGCCTTGCGCGTTCGTTTCAGCTTCCGGGGCGGCAGGAGCTCCGCGGCGGTCGACACCTTCTTGGCGAGGAATATCGCCGCATCGAGCTTGTAGAAGCTCCGCGTCCGGTAGAACTTCAGGGCGTTGTCGTTGTTCTCGGCCACCTCGAGGACCAGGTGGGTGCAGCCCCGCACGCGCGCGAGGTGCTCCACCTGCTCCAGCATGAAGCTCCCGACTCCCCGCCCCTGGTAGTCCGGGTGCACCGCCAGCTCCTCGACGAAGAGCGGCCGCATCTCGCGCTTCTCGAAGTACCGGAGGTTGATCCAGTTGTCGGCGCCGCTCACCTCGAAGGCGCACTCGGCGTAGCCGACGATCTGGTCGCCCTCCTCGGCCTTCACCTCGAAGAGGAGCTGCTCGACGTCCTCCAGGTCGTACACCTCGGTGAAGCGGCGCTTGGTGCGCGGGCGCTGGTACTCGACGGTCTCCTGGTTCACGTCGCGGAAGACGAGCTTCAGGAACTCCCAGGCGCGGTTGAGGTCTCGCCGGTGGATGCGCCGGACACGGACCTCGGGATCACTGCTCGCAGGGGGCGCCATCGGGGAGCGCGGAGCATATCAACGTCCTCAGCGCGCGGGGGGCGAGGACGCGCACGCGGCGTCGACTCCGTGCGCGTCGGGGTCGCAGGCGCCAAAGCCGAGGTCCGGGCAGCGGACGCGGAAGCGGCGCCCGGCGGCGCAGAAGGTGAGGGCGTCCCCGTCGCACGTGGCCGGGCCGTGGTCGCAGCCGCGGGGGCCCGGGACGACGCAGGCGGCGCCGCCGGCGGCGTGCTCGTCGCAGGCGAGGCCGAGGACGGCGCAATCGGAGACGACGGCCTCCCCGAACGGACCGTGCGGCATGCACGAGACGAGCTTGCCCTGCTCGCACCACCGCTTGCCGACGACGTCGCAGTGCCGGTGGGAGGGCGGCTCGCAGATGGCCGAGGGGGCGCCGCCGACGCTGTGCTCCTCGCAGCGCGCCTGGCCGAGGCACGGGGTGCGGCTCACCGCGCCGTCGCGGCAGCCGAGGATGGCGTGCTCCCCCAGGCAGCGGACCTCCGGCGCCCCGGCAGGGCAGAGGGTCGCGGAGATGCACGCGCGCGTCAGCAGCCCGCCGGGCTGGGGGGTGTCGCCGCAGGTGGCGCCGAACGCGGCGCAGTCGGTGGCGGAGCTCGCGCTCGCGTCGCCCTCGGTGCACTCGACGAGCCGGTTGCCGTCGCAGCCGGAGCCCGCCTTCGGGTGGGCGCGGCAGTACGCGGTCGCCACGGCGTCGCCGCGCCCGGGCATGCAGGCGTCGACCTGCTCGCAGCCGATCGCCGCCGCGACGCAGGTCTCGAAGGGGTTCACGTCGGCGGGTGCGCGCGCGACCCAGGCGTCGACGCAGGCGCCGGGGTCCCGGTCGCGAGGCGCGTCGTGCGGGCTCGCGCAGCTCGCGAGCTTGGCGCAGGTGCGGGCGGCGCGGTCGATGCGCTCGAGGAGGCCCGGCGCGGACGGCGACGAAGCGTGGCATGCGATGAACGCGACGACCACGGTCGCCGGCCCGAGCACGCGCGCGCATCGCACCGTGCCGAGACTATCAGACCTCTCGCGAGCTCAGACCGCGATGGCGCGTCGCAACGTCTCGAGCGAGGTCACCAGTTCATGGGCTCCCGAGCGCGACGCGAGCTCGAGGGCCTCGCGCAGGTAGTCGCGCGCCTCTTGCCGGCGGTCCCGGTCGTGGGCGACGTGCGCCAGCGCGCCGAGGACGGCCGCGCGGTCCTTGCCGCTCGGACCGGCCACGTCGAGCGCCTCGCGCAGCACGCCCTCCGCGTCGTTCAGCTGCCCGCCGCGCACCAGGGCTTCGCCGAGCTTGCGGCTGAAGATGAGGACCGCGCGCATCGGGTCGTCGAGCTCCCCGCGGAACAGCTCCCGCCGGGCCAGCTCCAGACCGCGACGCAGGGCCATGATGGCGCCCTGGTGATCGCCGCGGGCGCTGGCGAGGACGCTCACCCGTTCGAGCAGCAGCAGGGCCTGGAACGCGGTGCCGCCCCAGTACTCGTGGACGGCGCGCACCTCGATGGGGAGATCGCGCTCGTCGCACACGATGGCCGCCGCCGCGTGGAGCTCGCGCTTCACGGCGGCCGGGATGGTGGCCATCGTCACCTCACGGAGCAGCGAGTGAGAGGTGCGGATGCCCGCCGTCCCGACGACGATCATCCCGGCGCGGCGCAGGAAGCCGAGCGCCTCGACGAGATCCACCTCGTCGCCCAGCATGCGCATCAGCACCTCGTCGTCCCCGTCGTCGCCCCAGACCGCCGCGGCCTGGAGGACGCGCCGCGCGTCGGCCGGGAGGCGCTCGACCCGGACGGCGATGACGTCCGCCAGCGCGGCCGGCGGCGCGCCCGACTCCTCGCGCGTGTAGCGGAGCAGCTGCTCGAGGTAGAGCGGCACGATGGTGCGCGCGCCGAAGAACGACGCGGAGCTCGGGCGGATGCTCTCCGCGATGACCTTGCCCACCTCGGAGGTCGGAAGCCCGGTCAGCACGCGCGCCGCCGCGACGTCCGCCGCCCACCCCGGGTCGAAGCCGGGCGTGTACGTGGCGATGAGGAGGGCGGGGACGAGCGGGGGATCGCTCAGCGTGTCGGCGAAGGCGTTGCGGCTCGCCCCGTCGACGCAGTGGAGATCGTCGACCGCGAGGACGACGCGGTGCCCGCGGGCCCGCTCGCTGGCGCGGACGAAGGACCAGCGGAGGGCCTCGGCCGCGGCGAAGCGTCGCTCGTCGGGTGACAGGGCGGCGGCGCGGTCGGGCGACTCGTGGCCGAAGACGTCGGCGAGCCCGCGACGCGCCTCGGGCGTCGCGGCCACCCACTCGCGCGCGCCGCCGCCCGTCGCCGGGAGCGCCGCGAGCTGCACGATGGCCCTGCGCAGCGCCCAGTAGCCGACCTCCGCCCAGCCGGGATCGGGCCCGGTCTGCACGACCACGTCCCCCGCCGCCGCGGCGACGTCCATGAACTCCCGGACGAGGCGCGTCTTTCCGATGCCCACGTCACCGACGACCCGCGCGCCCGAGAGCGACCGCGCCTCGGCGCGCCGCGCCTCGAGCCACGCGAGCTCCTCCACGCGGTCGATGAACGGGAGCGCGCCCGGGCGGTTCCGGTCGCTCGAGGCGCCGACCGCCTCGTGCCGCGCGCCGGACCCCGCCGCCGGGGTGATGGGCGGAGGGGGCTGCGAGCGCCGCGCGGGGATCGTGGTGAGCTGCGTCGACGTCGTCGCCGCCCCGCACTCGCCGCAGAACTTCTGCGAGGGCGGGTTGAGGGCGCCGCACGCGGCGCATCGCGTCTCGCCGGCCGCGGGTCCGCGCAGGATCGACCGCTGCTCGACGATGGCGAGGGCCGCGGTGAGGGCGGCCGCGAGCTCGTCCGAGTCGTTGTACCGCTCGTTCGGGTCCTTGGAGAGGATCCGCAGCGTGACGTCGACCAGCGCCTGGGGGATCTGACGCTCGGGCGCCACCTCGCGCGGATCGCGCGGCGGCTGCGTGAGGTGCGCGAGGACGACCTGCGTCGGCGACTCGGCCTCGAAGGGCAGCCTCCCCGTGAGCAGCTGGTAGAGGATGACGCCCACGGCGTAGAGATCGCTGCGCGCATCGAGCACGTCGCCCCGCGCCTGCTCGGGGCTCATGTACTCCGGCGTGCCGCAGACGATGCCGGGGCTCGTGATGCTCGGCTGCGAGGTGTCGGCGCGGATCTTCGCCAGGCCGAAGTCGACCACCTTGACGAAGTCGCCGCCCGACCGGACCGGCTCGAGGATGATGTTCTCGGGCTTGAGGTCGCGGTGGATGATGGTGGCGTTGTGGGCCTCGGCGAGCGCTTCGAGCGTCTGCCGCAGCACGTCGACGATGCGCCGGAACGGCAGCGGCCCGTCCTCGTAGATGACGCGGGCGAGGTCACGCCCGCGCAGGAACTCCATGACGAGGTAGAGCAGGCCGTCGGGCGACTTGCCGAAGTCGATGATGCCGACCGAGTGGGGATGGTTCAGGCGGCTCGCGGCGCGCGCCTCGGTGATGAAGCGCGCCGCGGCGTTCTCTTCGCCGACGAGGTGCGGGTGGATGATCTTGACGGCCACCGTGCGGCCGAGGTTCGTCTGCTCGGCGCGGTAGACGCGGCCCATGCCGCCGATGCCGACCAGCTCCAGGATGAGGTAGCCCCCCGGCAGGCTGCGCCCGACCAGCGGGTCGTCCGGGCTGAGGGCGACTTTGCCTACGGGGAAGCCGCACGACGGACAGAATTTGTGCGCGTCGTCGCAGGAGCTGCTGCACTGGGGACACGACCGCATAAGCTCCCCTCGCGGGGCCCATCGAGGGTACCACGCGTGCCCGGCGAGGGAACCCGGTGCGCGGCTCTCGGGAGCCGGGCCCCGCGCGAGCGGGTCGCCGTCAGGGCCGGATTGGCCGAGATTTCGCGTTGGTCGGGGCCCTGTCGTACGATGCTTCGGTGGCCAAACGCATCGGCGAGCTGCTGGTCGATGGGGGCATTCTCTCGCAGTCGCAGCTCGAACAGGCGCTCTTCGCGCAGCGCAAGGACGGGCGCAAGCTGGGGCAGCTCCTCGTGGAGCTCGGGCTCGTCAACGAGGTGCAGGTCACCCAGACCCTGTCGCGCCAGCTCAGCGTGCCGTGGGTGTCGCTCTACCACGTGGACTTCTCCCGCTCGCTGCTGAATCTGGTGCCGCGCGAGACCGCGGAGAAGTACTGCCTCATCCCGATTTTCGTCCGCCGCGTGCGAAAACAAGGGGAAACGCTGTACGTGGCGATGGACGACCCGACGAACGAGGGCGCCATCCAGGAGGTGTCGCGCGCCGCGGCGCTCCCGGTGAAGCCGATGATCGCGTGCCCCAGCGACATCCGGGCCGCCATCCGCGTCTACTACCCGGGCGAGGGGCCTGCCGCCGTGCTCGCCGTGGCGCCCGCGCCGCCTCCCTCGCATCCGGGCGCTGCTGCCCCGCCCTCCGGCGCCGTCCCCCCTCCCCCGCCGCCGGCGCCGTCGGTCCCGAAGCTCGCGCCTCCGCCGCCGCCCATGCGCGCGCCCGAGCCCGTCCCCGAGCCTCCGCCCACGCCGCCGCCGAGCGTCGGGTCGATGGCGGCCTCGAAGGAGACGGCCTCGAAGGAGGCGGCACCGAAGGAGAAGGAGCGGTCCCCGTCGGCGCCCGAGATCCAGGCCGAGGAGCGCGAGGTCGCCGCGCCGCGCAAGGCCCGCGCGAAGATGTTCTCGCTGACGCTGCTCGACGGGACGACCATCTCGCTGCCGAGCCCGCGCAAGCGGCGCGCGTCGGCGCCCGACGTCGAGGAGTCGGAGGGCCGCAAGAGCCCTCCGGGGACGGAGCTCAGCGATCAGCTGACGGCGCGGGATCTCGTGAGCGCGCTCCGCGCCGTCGCCCACGGCGCCGACGCGAGCGAGATCCTCGGCACGGAGCCCCGCTGGGAAGCGATGTTCTCGGCGCTGCTGTCCATTTTGCTGCGCAAGGGACTCATCGCCGACTGGGAGTTCGTCGAAGAGTTCCGGAAGATCTAGGGCCGAGCGCGACTGTCGATTGCGCCAAGTGACCGGGGCACATACGCCCGCCGTCGACGGGTCGGTGCTCGCCGCGGCGGGTCCCTCCGACCTCCCCCGCGCGGCGCTTTGCTTCGCAAAGCTTGCGCGGGAATTCGGGAGGAACCCCCCGCCGCGG
>DASXZL010000048.1:0-15447 GCA_036501935.1 Polyangiaceae bacterium
CCGAATCGCCGATGGTCGGCGGTGAGGGTTACAGAGGGCCCCGAAGCTAATTTAACGCGCCCATCCCCCGCCACGACGTCGCGGAAGTGATCGGAATCGTTGTGCTCTTACGATCACGCCGATGGCGCTCGGTCATTTAGATCCGCGCATCACGGTACGAGGAGAACCTTCCCGATCGCCTTGCGGTCGTGGAGGAAGTGGTGCGCCGCGGGCGCTTCGTCGAAGCGGAACGTGCGGTCCACGTGCGGCGCGATCTCGCGCGCCTCGTACATCTTCAGAAGCTCCGCGAACTGCGGGCG
The DNA here is from genome assembly GCA_036501935.1 of Polyangiaceae bacterium. Lineage (GTDB taxonomy): Bacteria > Myxococcota_A > Polyangia > Polyangiales > Polyangiaceae > Palsa-1150. Next base: position 300 of record DASXZL010000048.1, read on the forward strand.
GAGAAGGTCGAGCCGGCCGAAGAGGTGTCCCATGTTCGTTCCGGACACGGTCTTGTTGTCTTCCATCAGCTTCATCGGGCTGATCTTCTTGATCTTCATCACCTGGGCGGCCGCGTGGAGCAGGCTTCGCTTGGTTCCCGAGCTGGCGGCCGACAGCCCGAAGGCGACGAGCCGGCCGCACGGGGCGAGGAGGTCGTAGCCGCTCGTCCACGACTTGCCGCCGACCGGATCGAGGATGAGGTCGACGCCCTTCTCGCCCACGATCTGCCGCGCCGCCGCGGCGTAGTCTCCGCGCGAATCGATGGGGTGAGCCACGCCCTGCTGGCGGAGAAAGTCGTGCTTGCCCGGGGACGCCGTGCCGAGGATGGTGCACCCTCGCGTCTTCGCGATCTGGATCGCCGCGAGCCCGACGCCGCCCGCCGCCGAGTGAATCAGGACGGTCGACCCGGGCCGGAGCGTGCCTGTGAAGAGCATCATGTTGTACGCGGTCAGGTAGACGACGGGCAGCGCCGCCGCCTCCTCGAACGTCATCCTCTCGGGCATGCGAAAGACCTGGTCCTCCGCCACCACGAGGCAGTCCGTGTACCCGCCGAACTTCGGCATCCCGAAGACCCGGTCGCCTTCGTGCAGCCCCGTCACCCCCGGCCCGACGCGGTCGACGACGCCGGACACCTCGTATCCGACGACGCAGGGGATCTTCGGCGCATCGGGATAGAGGCCGACGCGCGCCATCAGGTCGGCGAAGTTGATGCCCGCGGCCTTCACGCGGATGCGGACCTGGCCGTCCACCGGCTCGGGGTCGGCCTGTTCACGGACCTGGAGAACCTCGGGCGGACCCGCGCGCGTGATCCACACCTGTCGCATGCGGCGTTGGATGCTACCGCGCGCGTCTGCGTGTCGACAGGGCCCGCTTTCCGCCCCGGTCGCCGTCGCGCACGAGGCCGCCCTCGAGGAGGGCCAGGAACGCCTTCATCGTCTCGAGAAAGTCGTCGCTCTCCATGGTGGCGGCATAAAGCGACAGGCCCATCGTGCACGCGAGGAACACGGCGATGACTCTCGGCGCGTCACGACGCGCGATGTCCCCGGCGCGCACGCCGCGGTCCACCATGCGGGCCACCACGGCGAGCACCGGGCTCGGCTCGGCGGCCATCGCCTCGGCGATCGACGGCTCCCGCTGCATCTCGATGGGCAGCGACGACAGGAACGCGGCGAGCGAAGGGTCGTGCACGTGGAGACGCGCCGAGGCGGACAGCAGCGCACGGAACGCGGCGCGCGTGGAGGTCTCCGCCGCGACGGCGCGCTCGAACTCCGGGACGAGCTCGGCCTGCGCCTCCTCCAGGGAACCTCCGGCAGGCCCGGCTCGTAGCAGCGGCCTACTCGACCGCGTCGTCGCGGTACCCGAGCGACACGGTCGGCCCCCAGGCGAACGCGTCGGAGCCCACCAGGTACTCGTCGACGTTCAGGCTCGCGGCGACGAAGAGCGCGTGGCCCTCGGACGACAGCAGGTCGAAGGCGACGAAAGGGGCCGCCCCGACGCCGAGCGAGTCGAGCGCGCCGCTCGTGGTCGCCCGGGAGATGCGCAGGTAGCTCGGTCGGATGAGCAGGCCGAACGTGAAGCGGTCGACGCGCCGCTCGAACGAGCACCCGACCTCGTAGATGGTCGTCGTCAGGCCGTACTGGGTCGTGGCGAGGGTGAAGCCCGCCGTCCCGTACAGCGTGAAGAGGGCGGTCCGGACCCCGAAGCCCGCCCGTACCTCCCCGCCGTAGATGGGCACTCCGAAGAGGGACCGGTAGTCCGCGCCGAGCGTCACCTTCAGGGTCAGCGGATGGTCGTCCGCCGTGTCCTCCTTGGCCCAGGGCATGACCCTCTCCGGCTCGTCGGCGGCGGCCGGGCACGTGGCGAGCAGCAACGCGCACGCGAGGCCCGCGCAAGGCCCGGACCTCACGGGCACACCTCGGCGAGCTCCTCGTCCCCGGTCGTCGTCGTCGTCGTGGACGCCTCCATCTCCACGACCGGTGTGGCTCGCGCCGCGCGCTGGCAGACGTCGCTGGACACGAGCGCCGAGCAGCTCTCGCCGTTGATGCACTGGCTCGCGGCGACGCTGAGCGCCGGGTAGGTCGTCGACCCGCAGCCCGACACGTACGAGCAGCTGAGCGAGGACGCCTCGAACCCCGGGCAGCAGTGAGCCAGATGCGCGGCCGCCTCCTCGCAGAGCAGCTCGTCCTCCCGCAGCCCCGTGCAGCAGACGGCCGCGACCAGCAAGACGGCGAGGAGGGCTCCACGGCGGCGGCGCACGCCACCGAGTGTATCCTCGAGTCCGGCCTGCGGGTCGTCGTGACGGGCCGAGGGCTCAGCGAGCCCCCGATCGAGCGAGCTTCCGGCCGTTGCCGAGCGCTCCCGCGGAGCCGCGGTTCATCTCGTCCCAGAGCTCCCCGAGTCTGCGGATGACCGCAGCGAACGAGGAGATGCTCTGGAACTGGACGACGATGAGGGAGAACGCGCCGAGCACCTGCGCGAAGGCCATCGCGGATTGCGTCACGACGCCGAACTCGATCTGGCCGGCGAAGTAACGTGGCGCGACGAGCAGGATCGGGAGGACCGGGACGAGGTAGTTGTACCCGGACGTGAAGAACCCGACGTTCCGGGTGACGCCGATGATGGACTTCGTGTTCTGAACGACACGGCGCAGCTCCGCGTAGACGCGCCTCTGCTCGCCCTCGGGCACCTCGTGCGACCGTGCATGCTCACGCGCGTGGATGAGCGCATAGCGCATGTCGGCCTCCTTCTTGAGCTGGAGATGGTTGAGGCCCACCAGGCGGTAGCCCAGTCGAATCGTCAGGACCGAGCCGAAGGCGGCATAGAGCACCGCCGTGGCGAGAAGGACCGGAGTGATCGACCAGAGGATGCCGGCGAACGCGACCGTCGTGATGAAGGCGTTGAAGAGCATGACCATGAAGGAGAGCAGCGTCGTCGTGAACGTGTGGACGTCCTGCGAGATGCGTTGGTCGGGATTGTCGATCTCGGCCTTGGCCCGGACGTGCTCGAACGTTCGACCCGTGAGGTAGTGATGCATGAGCCGTCGGGTGAGCCACTGGCGCCACGAGAGCGCGAGGCGATCTTGCACGTACTGCTGCATCACGGTGACGAGCGTCGAGGCCGCGAAGACGCAAAGGTAGAGAATGGCGAAGTGAACGTACTGGGGCCGGTTGCGGTCGGCGATCGAAGTGATGAAATTGCGTCCGACGTAGCTGTTGGCGACGTTCAGCCCGTTGAGCATGAGGAGCAAGGTCACGATGGCGGTGAGCGCGCCCGTGACCTTCCACCGCATGGGCGAGACCAGGAAGGGCTTGCCGATCGCCACGATGTGCGACCAGGCCTGGGGCTCGAAGAGCGCCATCGCAGAGCCGCGACCTCAGCAAGCCACGTACCAAGACGTGCTCTGCTGCCCGCTGCCGAGGTGCACCGCGAGATCCCGCGCTCCGCGGCGCCAGCTCACTCGCCCACGATGCTCAGCGGTGCGACGCTCGACCTCGGCCCGCGCTTCGCCGAGTACATGCGCTGATCGGCGGCCGCGATCAGGTCGTGCAGCGGCTGCGGCTCGTGGGGATCGTAGAACGCCAGGCCGATGCTCATCGACAGGCGGTACGGTCCGCCCGGCTTGTTGTGCGCCCGCGTGGCATCCCTCAGGCGGCGGATCAGCACGTCGCCGTTCGCGGGCCCTGCGTCGGCGATCAGCACCACGAACTCGTCGCCGCCGAGCCGGGCGACGACGTCCGAGTCCCGAAACGTGTTCTTGAGGACACGCGCGGCGTCCGTGATCGCGCGGTCTCCGACGACGTGGCCGAGCTCGTCGTTGATTCTCTTCAGGCCGTTGAGATCAGCGTAGAGCAAGGTGAACGGCTGGCCCCCGCGGATGGCTGTCTTCACGTGCTGCTCCGCGAGGGCGAGAAAGCCGCGGCGGTTGTAGAGCTGCGTCAGCTCGTCGCGTAGGGACAGCGCGCGGAGCTCGTCCGCGTGCTGCCTCTGGTCGGTCACGTCGCGAAGGGTCACGACGCCGGCGACGACGCTCCCGTCCTCGCCGAAGATCGGCCGGCTGCTGGCCGATACCCACCTGCCGGGACCCACCTCGGTGCGGGTCCGGATGTGGTAGACGAAGTCGCTGACCGACTCCCCGCGCGCCGCCCGCGCCAGAGGGCCATCCTGGGGGAGCATGAGCGTACCGTCCTCGTTCGTGGCGACGATGAGGTCGCGCCAGTCCTCGGGGAGCCGCTTGGTCGGGAAACCCGCGCCGAGGATGCTCAGGGCGGCGGCGTTGACGGCAAATAGCTCCCGCGCCGGCGTCATCGCCAGGACACCTTCCCCCACACTGTCGAGGACCGAATCGAGAACGGCGCGCTGCCGGCGAAGCTCCCTCAACCCGGCCGCCGCGACGGTCTGCTGCCTCCAGAGAAGGACCATGGCGATCGCCGCCACGCCGAGGCTCAAGGTCGCGAGGAGCATCCCACTCAGGCTACGGCTCGTACGCGGCCCCGGTACAGGGGGGCTTACAGATCCATCTGCATGCCCATTTCGATCACCTGATCCGGCGGGATCGAGAACCAGCTCGTCGGGCTCCTCGCGTTCTTCGACAGGAAGGCGAAGAGCCCCTCCGAGAAGACGCCCATCTTTCCGCCCTTGCCCACGAGGAACGTCTCTCGACCGAGGAAGTACGTCGCGTCGTCGAGGCTCACGGGCAGGCCGGCCTTCGTCAGCAGCCGTGGAACGTCCGGCTTCTCCATGAAGCCCGAACGCACGATGACCCGGAAGACCCCCTTGCCGACGTCCTCCACCGAGAGGCGGTCCGTCGTGTCGACGAACGGCACGTGCTCGGTCGTCACCGTGAGGAGCACGAGGTGCTCGCGGAGCGCACGGATGCGACGCGCCTGCGTCGACAGCACGAAAGGCGTCGAGTCGGGGTTCGACGAGAGGAAGATCGCGGTCCCCGGGATGCGCACGATGTCCTTCGAGTCGAGCGTCTCCAGGAACTCGGTCAGGGGCGGCGACACCGCCGCGATGCGCTCCGCGAGCACGCTGCGGCCGACGCGCCAGTCGACCATGACCGCGAACATCACGGCGCCGACGACGATCGGGATCCATCCCCCGTCCACGAACTTGAGGAGGTTCGCCCCGAAGAAGGGCAGATCGAACGAGAGGAACAGGACGAGCGGCGGCAGCGCCTTCCACAGCGGCCATCCCCAGGTGCGCCGCGTGACCACGAAGTAGACGAAGCTCGTGATCCCCATCGTCCCGCTCACCGCGATGCCGTAGGCCGATGCGAGGCGGGCCGACTCGCGGAACGTGAGCACGAGCGCGACGCAGGCGATGCAGAGGGCCCAGTTCATCTCGGGGACGTAGATCTGCCCCTCGGTGTCCCGGGACGTGTGCGTCACCGTCACCCGCGGGAAGTAGCCGAGCTGCACGGCCTGGTGGGTGAGCGAGAAGACGCCCGTGATGAGCGCCTGCGAGGCGATGATGGTGGCGGCGGTGGACAGCGCGACGAGCGCGTACGTGGCGGTCCCTGTCGGGACCATCGCGAAGAACGGGTTGGTGACGGCGCTCGCGTCGCGGAGGACGAGCGCGCCCTGACCGAGGTAGCAGAGGACCAGCGCGGGGAAGACCAGCGTGAGCCAGGCCAGCCGGATGGGCCGCGCCCCGAAGTGGCCCATGTCCGCGTAGAGGGCCTCACCGCCGGTGACCGCCAGGACGACGATGCCGAGGATGGGGAGGCCGCGGAGCCCGTGGTGGGCGAAGTAGAGCACGCCCCACTTCGGCGACAGCGCCGCCAGCACGTGGGGATTCTGCGCGATGTGCCACGCGCCCAGGCCGGCGATGCAGAGGAACCACACCGCCATCACCGGGCCGAACACCTTGCCGAGGCCGCCCGTCCCCCGCCGCTGGATGGCGAAGAGGCCGAGCAGCACGAAGCACGTGACGGGCACGACGGCGCTCTTGAACCCCGGGGCCGCGAGCTCGACTCCCTCCAGCGCGCTCAGCACGCTGATGGCCGGCGTGATGATCCCGTCTCCGTAGAGCAGCGCCGCGCCCGCGACGACCATGATGGCCACGAAGCCGATGCGCACGCTCTTGCGCTCCGGGACGAGCGCGAGAAGGGCCAGGATGCCCCCCTCGCCGCGGTTGTCCGCGCGCATGACGAACGTCAGGTACTTCACCGTGACGACCATCGTGAGGGCCCACACGATGAGCGAGCACACGCCCAGCACGTCGCCCGAGTGGGGCTGCTGGCCAGGCTCCGGGGCGATGGCGACCTGCAGTGTGTAGAGCGGGCTCGTGCCGATGTCACCGAAGACGACCCCGAGCGCGCCGAAAGCCAGGGCGACGAGGCTCCCGCTCGGCGCGTGCGGCTTGGGCATGACCGACGGGGGGGGCGCGTTCGCCATCGCCCCGAGGAGTATCAGTGTGCGGACGCTCCGGTCGAGGCCGACTGGGGCACGGCGAGCTCGACGCGGGTCTCGCCGAACGCGTGAGCTCCCCCCGAAACGCAGCGGCCACATCGCCACCAGAGAACCGGGTTGCCGAGCCCGTCGCGGACACGAAGGAGGCGCCAGCCGCGCGCGGGAAGGTCTCCCGTCGTGCCGGCGAGCACGGGCTGACCGCAGTCACCGCAGCGAAAGGGGAGGGCCTGGGGCATGATGGAGCCTTCTACGGCGTCCCCGGTCGACGGGATAAGGGGGCGTGGTACGTTCGCTTCCCCCTCCGATGCGCTTCGAGCTCTCGCCGGACTCGCGCGTCTTCATCGACCTCCGCGCGACCGGCCTCTTGCGAGCCGTGGGGCACGATCCCACGCTGGCGGCGCGACCCGAGCCGGCGTCCGTCGACCTCGACGACGAGAAGGTGCTCGTACGATTCCGCGTGGCGAACATCGAGCCTCAGGGCGACATGAGCGACTCGGACCGGCACAAGATGATGGAGAACCTGCGCAGCGCCGAGGTGCTCGACGCCTCGCGCTTCCCGGTCATCGAGCTGCGCGGCCGTTACGAGGGAAACGCGGAGGGCGGCGAGCTGCGCGGGGAGCTCGTCGTGCGCGGGCAGCCACACGCGCTCGCGATGACCGTGCGGGCGACGAAGCAGTGGGACGTCATCGTCGCGGCGGGCACCTGGGAGGGCAAGCTCACCGAGCTCGGGGTGAAGCCCTTCAAGGCCCTCTTCGGCGCGCTGAAGCTCGAGAACTGGATCCGCCTCCGGGTGGAAGCGCGGCTCAGAACACCTTCGACGCCGTAGCGAGGAACGTCCGTCCGTCCTGCGGGATGGTCGTCTGCAGGAACTCCGGCGACACCGGCACGCTCCAGCGCCAGTTGAACGCGTTATACACGCCGAACGCGTACGACACGCCCCAGCGCTGTTCGGTGCCCGAGAGCACGATGTCCCAGAGCACCACCGGGTCCGTGTGTCCCTGCGCGGGGTTCGCGACGCCCGTCACCGGATCGACCGCCTGGTCGTTCCGGTCCCAGCGCGAGCTGTTGAAGGTGAGCCGCGTCGAGGCGACCAGCGCCCGGGCGAGGATCGGAGCGGCGGCGTTCATGCCCGCCGTGTGCTCGGGAGCGTTCGGCACGTTGCGGAAGCCGACGGCGCTCTTCTCGGAGACGATGTCCCCCAGCGCGGTGCTGGCGACGTACCTCGAGTGCTGGAACGAGTACTGCGCCGCGATCATCCAGCCGTCCTTCCACTCGCGCCGGATCTCGGCCTCGGCGCCGAGGGTCTCCACGGGCGCCGAGGTGTTCTGGTACTGAAAGTCAGCGGGCCCGCTGGCCTGCGGGTCGGAGCGCTGCGCGATGAGGTCGGTGATGACGTTGTCGTAGGCCGCCAGGAGCGCCGAGATCGTCGGCGTGAAGCGGTGCGTGTACTCGGCCTCGACCGAGACCATGTGCTCCGGCTGGAGGTTCGGGTTGATCACCTGCCCGCCGCCCGCGTAGTAGAGCTCGTAGATGCTCGGCGTGCGGAAGGCGCGTCCAGCGAGGAGCTTCACGTCGTCGTCCGGCGCCGGCTTGAGGATGACCGCGAGCCGGGGCGAGAACGCCCCGACGCCGAACGCCGGATAGTTGTTCGTCGGCGTGCTGAAGGCCTCGTAGAGGTACTGATCGAGGCGGCCGCCGAGCTCCACCTTGAGCGCCCGCGTCGGGACGAAGTCGCCGACGAGGTATCCGGCGAGGAGCGAGAAGCTGTGGGTGTCGTCGTCGTAGACGCCCTGCGTGTCGCTGACGTCGTACGTGTGCACGTCGAAGTGCCGCTGCGCCTCTCCTCCGACGGTGAAGCGAAGGACGTCGAACGGCTTGAAGATGAAGCGCTGCTCGCCCCCGACCCACTGCCCGTCGTAAGTGAGGTACTCGAGGCCGCCCTGCGTCGGGTCGTGCGCGAAGTGGCCCCGATAGCCGTAGTAGTTCGCGTAGGCGCGCGTCGTCGACTCCACCTCGTCACCGAGCTTGGGCTCGGCCTTGGCTTCGAGCATCGCGCGCGTGTCGGTCTGCCTCGTGTCGGCGTCGCCGAGCAGCGTGTCGAACTGGCCCGTCGGAAGCGTCTTGCGGTGCGAGTTGAGCGACCACTGAAGCTTGAGGAAATCCCAGCGCGCCTGCCCGCCCCACGTGATGACGTCGAACCCGTCGACCCCGCGTGCGTTGCCGGCGACCTGCGGGGGGCCTTGATTCGCGTACTCCGGGAAGAAGTAGTCCGCACCGGCGCCGTGGCCCACCGCGAGGCTCGTCCACACCCCCCCGTGATCGCCGGAGAAGCGCTCTTGCACGCGCGCGTGGGCCCGGGCCACGCCCTCGCCGTTCGCGCTGAGCCCCACCTCCGCGCCCGTCGGCTCGTCCGGTCCCCGCGTGACGACGTTGACGACGCCGCTGAAGGCGCCCGTGCCGTAGAGGACCGAGCCCGGACCGCGCACCACCTCGATGCGCTCGACGTCGTCGAGGTCCGTGCGAAAGTCGTAGCCGACGTACGACGACCAGAGCCAGTCGTCGTTCATCGGCTGCCCGTTGAGGAGGACCAGCGTGCGGTTGCCGTAGTCGCCCGGTCGGCTGAACCCGCGGAAGCCGAGCGTCACGTACCCGCGATCGTCGGACACGTAGACGCCGCGCACGGCGCGCACGGCCTCGGCCACGGTGGGATAGCGCATCGCGCGGAGCTCCTGGTAAGGCACCACGCTGACCGAGCCCGGGGCGTCCGCCACGTCTTCAATCTTGCGGGAAGCGGCCTCCACCTGCGTCACGCTCGTGAGCTCGACCCGGATGCGCGACGTGTCGTTCGCGGCGATGGCGACGTCCTGCTCGACCGTGCGGAACCCCTTCAGCGACACCCGGAGGCGGTGCGTCCCGACGGGAACCGTGAGAAGGGCGGGCGAGAATCCTTCGGCCTTGCCGTCGACCTCGATCACCGCGTCACGCTCGTCGGCGTCGACGACCATGGTGCCCGTGAGCGGGACGATCTGCGGGCGCACCGTCACGATCGCGCGCGCGGCCACGTCGACGAGCACCGTCGCCGTCTGGACGCCCGGGCGCGACGCGAAGAGCGTGTGCCTTCCGGGCGGCACCGCCACGTCGCACGGCGCCGTGCAGGCCGGCACGGCGTCCTCGCTGTCGACGCGGATCTGGGCGCCGGCCGCGCCTTCGACGCGGACCGTGCCGAGGATGCGGGTGAGCTCGAGCACGACGTGCTGCTCGGCGCCGAGGCTCACGTCGACCGGCGCGCTCCGGGCGTCCTCGTAGCCGGCGAGCTCCGCGATGACCGTGTAGCGCCCGGGCGAGAGGCCCAGGCGCTGCGGGCTGCTGCCCCTCTCGCCGAGGTCCTTTCGATCGAGGAACACCTTCGCTCCCGGCGGATCCGTATCGACCTTGAGGACGGCGACGTTGGGCGCCATTGCGCGGAGGGCGGCCTCGATGCGGTCGCGGGTCGCGGCGTCGTTCTCGCCCGCGAGCGCGCGGACGTACCAGCGGAACGCGTCGGGGTACTTCGTCATGCGCTCGTAGGTGCGCGCGATGTTGAACTCGACGTTGCGGTTGGCGACGAGCCGGTTGGAGACCAGGAAATGCTCGAGCGCGCCCTTGTAGTCGCCCTTCTGGTAGGCCTCCGCGCCGAGGTTGAAGTGGAGGTCCGCCTCGTCGGCGACGTCGTCGGCGCGCGCGACGCCGCTCGCGTACGCGAGCGCGACGAGGAACGCCAGCAGGGCCGCGAGGACGCGCGCTCTCATCGCTGGAGCTTGATGTCCATGTCCCGCTGCGGGTGGGTTGCCGTCGCCTTCGGCGGAGGTGTCCAGCGTGGCGGGGGCGGCGTGCGCCCCTGGGGCGGCGCCGATGCGGTGGCGCTCGCCGCGGCCGGTAGCGGCTCCAGCGGTGCCGTCACTTGCACGATCCCCTCCGAGTCCGTCTGGAGCACCGTATACGGCGCGTAGCCGTCCAGCCGAAGCACGAACCGACGGGGCCCCGCCTGCAGCCCGGCGCGGTCGATCGTCACCTGCATCGGCGTCGTTCCGATCACGTCGTCCCCGTCCCACACGTCGGCGCCCGGAGGGTGGGAGTCGAGCACCAGCGTGAACGAGCGCGGGGGCACGGTGGACGGCGGCGCCGCGGGGGCAACAGTGGACACCGCCGCGCGCGGCGCTTCGCGCGTGGTCAGCCGCGCCACCGCGAAGCCGCCCACCGCCAGCGCGAGCAGGCCGATGGCCAGGGCGACAGGCGCGCGAGAGGGCGCGGCCGGCACCGGCATTTCCGAGCGCGTCAGCGGCGACGCCGTCCCGATCGACGGCCGGAGCTGCGCTTGCGGCGCCGGCGTCAGCGCGAGCGTCTCGGACTCGGAGTGACGCTCGGGCCGGGCCGCCATCCCCTGCGACACCGAGCCTTCGCTCGCCATCGATCCGAGGCTCGTCGTCCCGTAGAGCGCGCGCTCGCAGTCGCTGATCGCGCGGAGCACCTCTTCCATGCTCTGGGGCCTTCGCTCCGGTTCTTTCTCCAGGCAGCGGCGGACGAAGGCCTCCACCACCTCGGGCACCACGGTGCCCGGGGATCGGTCCGCCATCGGCCGCACGGCCTGATTGGTGTGCGCGAGGATGGTCTCCAGGTTCGACTGCCCCTCGAAGGGGACGCGCCCGCAGAGGCACTCGTACGCGATGACCCCGAGGGCATACACGTCCGTGCGCTGGTCGACCCGCCGCTCGTTGACCTGCTCGGGCGCGATGTACTTCGGAGAGCCGAGGAACGCGCCCTCCTGGGTGAGCTCCTGGTCGTCGTCCGTGCCGAGGACCTTGCCGATGCCGAAGTCGAGGATCTTCACGACCTCGACGCCGTCCTCCTCGGGGACGAGCATCACGTTCGACGGCTTGAGATCGCGGTGAACGACGCCGAGCTTGTGGGCCTCGCGGAGGCCGCGCGCGATCTGACGGAGGATCCGCAGCGACTCGGCCACGGGCAGGGCGCGGACGTTCTTCAGCCGCAGCGCCAGCGTGTCGCCCTGCAGGTACTCCATCGCCATGAAGTACCGCTCGTCGGCGAGCCCCTCGATGCGCCCGTAGTCGAAGAGCGTCACCACGTTCGCGTGCTGCAGCTTGGCGAGGATGCTCGCCTCGCGAAAGAACCGCTTGCGAAACTCCGTGGCGACCGTGTCGGGCGCGATGGTCGGGGTGCGCAGGACCTTCACCGCGACCACGCGACCGAGCGGCGCCTGCTCGGCGCGGTAGATGCGCCCCATCCCGCCCATCGCCACCAGCGAGACCACCCGGAACTTCCCGTTGATGACCGTGCCTTCCAGCACGTCACTCCCCGGGTCGACCCGCTCGGGCAACTGAGACGACATTCCCCCCTCGATGGTACGCCCTGGCTCAGGTCGAGCGAAGGGTCGTCAGCGACTCTTGGAGCTCCGCGCAGAGGGGGTGCGGGGGCAGGGAGGCCACGGCCCGGGCGAACGCCTCGAAACGCTGCATTTGCACGGCCTTACCCCGCTTGAGCATGCTCCAGGGATCGCCGTGCTCGCGCGCGCAGACCACGATGGAGGCAAAGTTGTCGATCTTGTCCGCGATGGCGATCGCCTGCGCCTCCCACGGGGAGCTCTCGAAGCACTGGAGGTAGCGGGACTTGCGCTCCTCCCACGGCAAGGACTTGTCCTCCTCGGTGACCGCGTGCACGAGGTCCGCGACCCGGGCCCCGAAGAGCCTCGTGAGCTCGTCGCGCGAGATGGCGCAGTCTTCGACCACGTCGTGCAGCGCGCCGGCCGCGAGGACCTCGTCGTCGAAGCCGTGCCGGGCGAGGATGGAGACGACCCCCGCGATGTGGCTGACGTACGGCACGTCGACGGAGGGGTACTTGCGCTTCTGGTCGCGGTGCCACACGGCGGCGTGGTCGAGCGCGCGCTTGAGGAGGGGAGTCATCGAGTCGCCGGAGAGTCTACCCCGGGCCAGGCACCGGCCCTACCGTCGCCGCTCATGAGCGACGACGACTGGCGTGTCCTCGGGCATCGACCCCTGGAGAACGTGGCCGACAACCTCTGGCGTGTGGAGGGCGATCTCCCCGGGCTCCCGCTGAAGCGCGTGATGGTCGTCGCGCGGATGAAGGATGGGCGGCTCGTCGTCCACGGCGCGATGGCCCTGGAAGAATCGGCGATGAAGGCCGTCGAGGCCCTCGGCGAGCCCGCGGTGATGCTCGTGCCGAGCGGCTACCACCGCATGGACGCGGGCCGGTTCGCGCGCCGCTACCCGAAGATGCGCGTCTACTGTCCCGCCGGCGCGCGCGCCCGCGTCGCCGCCCGGGTACGCCTCGACGGGACGTACGACGACTTCGCCGGCGACGCGACCGTCCGCCTCGAGCCCGTCGACGGCATCGGCGACGCCGAGGGCGTGATGCGCGTGTCCTCCGAGGACGGGACGACGCTCGTGCTCAACGACATCCTCTTCAACATGGCGCACCCCGGCGGCCTCGGCGGGGTGGTGACGTGGCTGCTCGGCTCGTCGGGGGGCCCGCGCGTGTCGCGGACGGCGCGCATCGCGCTCCTGAAGGACCCGCGCGCGCTGGCCCGTCGCTTCGTGGCTCTGGCCGCCACGCCGGCGCTCGTGCGCGTGATGGTCGCCCACCACGAGACCATCGCCGACAGGCCCGCGGACGCGCTGAGGGACGTCGCGCTCACGCTCTGACAGGTGCGGTAGCATCGGCGCCCCATGGCCTTCCCCCCTCGCATCTCGGGACGCGCGCTCCGCACCATCGTCCGGCTCTCGCGCACGGGACCCGGTGCGCGCCTGCTCTATCAGGTGTTTCGCTCCGATCTCCGCATCGCCCAGCTCGAGGCGCTCCCGGACGCCCTTTTCGGCGACATGCCGGTCGACAACCGTCCCCTCGCGGGGCGCGCGCCAAGGACCGGGCCGCACGCGGGCCTGCCCCTGCCGGCGGCGCCCTGGAGCGGCACGTCGGCCACGCGCACCGACGCGTACCGCGCCCGGAAGACGACGCCGCGCGAAGTGGTGGACGCGGCGCTCGCGTCCGCGCGCGCGCTCGCCGCGCTCCGGCCGAGCGTGGGGCCGCTGATGGAATCGGTCGACGAGGTGGCGCGGCGCGAGGCGGACGCGTCGACGGAGCGCTGGAACCGCGGCGAGCCCCTCGGGCCGCTCGACGGCGTGCCGGTCGTCATCAAGGAGGAGATGGCCATCCGCGGCTTGCCGACGCGCGCCGGGACGGACCTCAACGACGCGACGCCGGCTTCGGAGGACGCGGCGTGCGTCGCGAAGCTTCGCGCCGCGGGCGCCATCGTCCTCGGGCACACGCCGATGACCGAGTACGGGATGAACCCTCTCGGCTTCAACCCGAAGCGCACGATGCCCCGCAACCCGCACGCGACAGATCGCGTCGCCGGGGGCTCTTCGACCGGCTCCGCCGTGGCGGTGGCCACGGGGCTCGTCCCGCTCGCGATGGGCGGCGACGGCGGCGGGTCCATCCGCATCCCCGCGGCGCTCTGCGGCGTCTTCGGCATCAAGGCGACCTGGGGGCGCATCAGCAAGCGGGGCGATCTCTTCGGCGGCACGGTCGCCCACGTGGGCCCGCTGGCCTCGTCGACTCTCGATCTGGCGCGCTGCCTGGAGACGACGAGCGGCCGGGACGCGCGCGATCTGCAGACCGAGCTCGCGCCGCCGACCGAGCCGGGCTCCTTCGTGCAGGCCCTCGGTCGCGGCGTGCGCGGGATGCGCATCGGCGTCGTCGAGAGCGAGTGGGCCGACGCGGCGCCCGGCCTCTCGCGCGCGGGTCACGAGGCGTTGCGCGCGCTGGAAAAGGAAGGCGCGACGCTCGTGGACACGCGCCTCGAGCTGGCGCGGTGGGCAGCCCCGGCGGGGTACCTCGCCATCGGCATGGAGTCGTTCGCTTCGCATCGCGAGCTCTGGGCGGAGGAGGCGGCGTTCAACGGGGACCTGACCATCTCGTACGCGACGCTGGGCCAGATGAGCGCGACCGAGTACACGCACTCGCAGCGCGTTCGCTCGGGTCTGCGGGCCGAGATGGCCCGGGCCTTCGGCGACGTGGACCTCGTGGCGCTGCCGACGACGGCGACGCCCGCGGCGCGCGTGACCGACGACGAGTTCGACGGGGGCTTTCTCGACGCGCGAGCTCTCGATGCATGCTGCCGATTCACGTTCCTCGGGAATCTCACGGGGCTGCCGGCGCTGACGGCGCCGGTGGGGCTCGACGAGGCGCGGCTGCCGCTCGCGCTGCAGCTGGTGGGGGACGCCTGGGACGAGGCGACGGTGCTGGCGGCGGCGGCGCACCTGGAGCGGATCGGGGCGGCGCGGGTGGAGCGGCCCGGCGTCACGGTGTAGGTGCGGCGGAGGTAGGGTGTAGTTACGGCGCAGTTGGAGTCGAGGGGGCGGGAAGGGGGAGGGGATTTCGGGTATCGACCCGTCGACCGTCGACCGTCGACCGTCGACCGTCGACCGTCGACCGTCGACCTCGACCGTCGACCGTCGACCGTCGACCGTCGACCTCGACCGTCGACCGTCGACCTCGACCGTCGACCGTCGACCTCGACCTCGACCTCGACCTCGACCTCGACCTCGACCTCGACCTCGACCTCGACCTCGACCTCGACCTCGACCTCGATCGTTACCCGTCGACCGTGCGACCATCGACC
>DASXZL010000049.1:0-65726 GCA_036501935.1 Polyangiaceae bacterium
GTTCGTGTGCTGCTGCGCGAGCACCGTCGTCGGCACCAGCATCAGCACCTGCTTGCCGGAGACCGCGACGGCGAATGCAGCGCGAAGCGCGACCTCGGTCTTGCCGAAGCCGACGTCGCCGCAGACGAGGCGGTCCATCGGCTGCGTCGACTCGAGGTCCTTGTTCACCTCGTCGATGGCGCGCGCCTGGTCCTGCGTCTCGTCGAAGGGGAAGGTGGCCTCGAACGCGCGGTAGTCGTCGTCCGCCGCGGGGATCGCCTCGCCGGGGAGGGCCTGGCGCTCGGCGTAGAGGCGCAGGAGCTCGTCGGCCATCTTGCGCACCTCGCGGGCGACGCGGGCCTTGGTGCGGGCGAACGTGGAGCCGCCGAGGCGGTCCATCTTGGGCGCGGCGTGCTCGCCGCCGACGTACTTCTCGAGCTGGTTGAGGCGCCAGACGGGGAGATAGAGCTTGTCGCCGCCGGCGTACTCGATGGCGATGAGGTCGACGGTGAGGTTGCCGACGGCCTTGTGGACGAGGCCCTGGTAGCGGCCGATGCCGTGCTCGACGTGGACGACGAAGTCGCCGGGGGCGAGGCTCCGCAGATCCTCGAGGAAGGGACGCGTCGTGTCCTGCGAGCGCGCGCGATCGCGCCGGCGGTGGACGCGCGAGCCGAAGATCTCCTCCTCGGTGACCAGCACGAGACCATCGGCCGGGAGCACGACCCCGTGCGCCAGCGGCCCCACGACGACCTCGACGCCGTCGACCTTCTCGTCGAGCCACGCCGGATCGAAGGCCGCGAGGCGCGCCTTGCACGGGACCCCCTGGTGCCGGAGCAGCGTCACGAGCCGCTCGGCCTGCGTCTGCGCCCGCGCCGTCACGAAGACGCGGAGACCGTGCTCGCGCCAGTGCCCGATGCGCCGGACGAGCGGCGCCAGGGTCGCGTTCTTTCCCTTCGAGGCGCGGGCCGTCTTCACGGCGCGCGTGAGATCGTCGTGGTCGCGCGACGCCAGATCGAGCGGCTCGCGCGCAACCTCGAAGGCGCCGAGCGCTCCGTCCGCCTCGCCCGCGACGGGGATCCTGTGGAGCGGCACGGCGACGCGCGCCGTGATCTCCGCGGCGATGGTCGCCTCGTCGACGTAGAACGCCTCGGGCAGGAACGTCGGCGTCGAGCGCTCCTTCTCGGCGGCATCGGCCGCGGCGCGGGTCAGCTCGTCGCGCACGGCGCGTGTCACCGACGGCGGATCGTCGAGCAGGATGACCGCGTCGTCCGGCACGTAGGCGAGCAGCGGATCGAGCGCCTCGTAGTACGCCGGCAGGTACCCCTCGGCCCCGAAGAAGGCGCGGCCATTGACGACGTCGTCGACGAGGGCGCGCGTCTTCGTCGTGGGCCAGTCCATCATCTCGGCGAGCTGCGTGACGCGCGTGCGGGCGCGTGCCGCCGTGCGTCCGTCGAGGATGGCCTCGCGGGCCGGGGGCAGCCACAGCTCCCTCACGTCGGGGGCGTCTTTCTTGGTCGTCTGTTCGACCGAGTCGAACGCCTTCATCGCGAGCACGAGCTCTCCGTAGAGCTCCACGCGGACCGGCGTCTCGCTCGAAGGGGGCCACACGTCGAGCAGAGCTCCGCGCACGGCGAAGCTCCCCGGATCCTCCACGACGGGGACCCGGAGGTAGCCGGCCTCGGAGAGCGAGCGGAGGAGCGCGTCGCGGTCGATCTCCGAGTCGGTGACGATGCGGTCGGCGCGGCGCGCGAGCTCCTTGCGCGGGACGACCTTGCGGGCGAGCGCGGGGGCGGGGACGACGAGGACGCTCCAGGGGTGCGCGTGGGCGAGGTGGTGGAGCGTCGCCATGCGGCTCATCGCGGCGCGGCGATCGGGGTTCACGTCGGCGTAGGGGGACGCCTCGCTGGCCGTAAAGAGGAGGACGTCGCCCTCGCCGGTGTCTTCGGCCTCGTCGGTGTCGGCGAGCGCGCCTCGCAGGAAGAAGCCGATGTCCTCGGCCGAGCGGCGAGCCTCGTCGAGGTCGGCCGTGACGAGGACGACGCGGCGTCCCGTGCGCGCAATGGCGGCGGCGACGGAGGCATTGCCGCAGCCGCGGACCCCGGAGACGTCGACGCGGCCGGAAGACGAAGAGAGGGCTTTCACGCGAGCGGCGACGTCGCGGACGCGGACGGCGATGACGCCCTCCGGCGGAAGGAGCGAGGCCAGCGGCTCCAGCTCTTCCGCGGGAAGAGCGGGCGAGGGGCGCGCGGACAGGGCGTCGGCGTCGAGCCCGGTGTGCTCTTGCAGGGTCGAGGTGAGCGAGGGAGAGCTCGGCATGAAGCGCTGCTGGGGCAGCGGTACGTAGAGCGGACCCAGGGGAGGCGCAAGGAGAGCCACGCAAGCTCCCCTCGTCCCGTCACCCCCGCCACTCTTCCGCGGTCATCGCGAAGATGACGTGGTCTTCCCAGCTCCCGGCGATGCACAGGTAGCGTGCCGCCACGCCCTCCCTGCGATAGCCGACCTTCTCCAGCACGCGCTGGCTCGCGGCGTTGCGCGGCATGACGGCCGCCTGCACGCGGTGAAGCGACGCCGCCTTGAACGCGAACATCGTCGTCGCCCGCACCGCTTCCGTCATGAGGCCGCGTCCCTGGTGCTCGGCGTCGATCCAGTACCCGAGGTACGCGTTCTGGAAGGCGCCGAGGAGGACGCCCCCCAGCGCGACGCGGCCGAGGATGCGCTCCTCGTTCCCGCGCGGCGTGACCAGCAAGACGAACGACTGCCCGCGCTTCCACTCGCGGCGGTTCCGGAGGATCGTCCGCGACACCGAGGCGAGCGACGACGGATCCTCGCCGGGAACGGGCGCCACGCTCCAGGGAAGCAGGTGCTCGTGGTTGGCGCGCATGGCGCGGCGAAGCTCGGCCACGTCGCTCGTCCGCGGCGGGCGCAGGACGAGCCGCTCCGTCACGACGTGCGTCGCGATCGCCGGAGCTTCCCACGGAGCGCGCACCGTCATCCCCTGCCCATTCGGTCACAGAAGCTGAACGGGGTCCACGTCGATGGACGCGCGCACCCCGCGCGGCAGCGAGGCGCGGGCCTCCTCGACGGCGGCCAGCACGGCCCGGAGGGGGGCGCGGTCGACGGCGCGGAGCATGAGGCGGAAGCGGAAGCGGTTGCGCACGCGGGCGATGGGGGCGGGGGCAGGGCCGCGGACGATGACGACTCCGGCGCGGGCGGGCTCGCAGGCGAGGGCGACGCGCGCGAGGGCCTCGCAGCCGCTCCGGGCCTCTCCCTCGTCGACGGCGTCGACCCGGACGAGGGCCGCGCGCGTGTACGGGGGAACGCCGAGCTCGTGGCGGTCGGTGAGCTCGCGGACGAGGAACCCGTCGACGTCGTGCTTCACGCCGAACGCGATGGCCGGATGCTCCGGATCCCACGTCTGCACGAGGACGCGCCCCGGCGCGTCGCCTCGCCCCGCGCGCCCCGCCACCTGGACGAGGAGCTGGAAGGCCCGCTCGCTCGCGCGAAAGTCGGGGATGCTGAGCGCGGCGTCGGCATTGACGACGCCGACGAGCGTCACGCTGGGCAGATCGTGGCCCTTGGTGACCATCTGGGTGCCGACGAGGATGTCGATCTCTCGCGCGCGCATCCGGCCGAGGATGGTCTCCACCTTCTTGCCGCGCGCCACGTCGCGGTCGAGCCTCGCCACGCGCGCCTCGGGGAAGGCCGCGACGAGCGTCTCCTCGAGCTTCTCGGTGCCGACGCCCTCGAGCGTCAGCGCCTCCTGGCCGCACTTGCCGCACTGCGAGGCGAGCGGCGCCTCGTAGTCGCAGTAGTGGCAGCGCACCACGTTCACGCGCTTGTGGAACGTGAGCGCGACCGAGCAGTCCTGGCAGGTGGCGAGCTGACCGCACGCCTCGCAGCGCACGCTGGGTGCGAAGCCCCGCCGGTTGAGAAAGAGGATGGCCTGCTCGCGGGCCCGCAGCGTCTCCTCGAGGGCCCGGTAGAGGGGCATGCTGATGCGCTTGTCGCCGGTGGGACCGGGGCCGATGCGGCGGAGATCGACGATGTCCACGCGCGGCATCGGCTGGGCGCGCGCCCGCTCCGTGAGGCGGAGCTTCGTCGCGCGGCCCGTCCGCACGAGCTGCTCGCTCTCGAGCGACGGCGTCGCGCTCCCGAGGACGCACACGCCCCCGAGGCGGTGCGCGCGCCAGATGGCCATGTCGCGCGCGTGGTACCGCACGCCCTCTTCCTGCTTGAAGCTCGGGTCGTGCTCCTCGTCGACGACGACGAGGCCGAGGTTCCGCACGGGGGCGAAGAGCGCGCTCCGGGCCCCGATGGCGACGTCGACCTCGCCGTCGTGGAGGCGCTTCCACATGCCGTGGCGCTCGCGCGGCGTGAGGCCCGAGTGGAGGACGGCCACGTCGTCGCCGAAGCGGGCGCGGAAGCGGGCGACGAGCTGCGGCGTCAGCGCGATCTCGGGCACGAGGACGATGGAGCCGCGGCGGACTTCGCGCGCCTCGGCGATGACGCGCAGGTAGACCTCGGTCTTGCCGCTCCCGGTGACGCCGTGAAGAAGGAAGGTCTCGGCGCGCGGCTCGCGGAGGGCGCTCGTGATGGCGGCGATGGCGGCGTTCTGCGGGGCGGTCGCGTCGTGAGGGGCGTCCCGCGCCGCCGGCTCGCCGAAGAGCGACTCGCGCGGCGCCTCGCGCTCCTCGACCGTCACGAGGCCCGCCTCGACCAGGCGCTTGACCGCGGCGCGCGCGGCCTTCCACCGCTCCTCGAGCTTGGCGACGGGCTCGGCCCCCACCGCGCGCACGTGCGCCAGGAGCGCCGCCGCCTGCCCTCGCAGCGCGCCGGCCTCCTCGACGCGGGACGTCGGCACGACCCACTGGATGCGCCGCGCGCCCACGCCGCGCGCTTCGCCGAAGAGCGACGGCTCCTCGACTTCGCGCGCCGTGTCGCGATCGACCGGCGGGAGCGCGAGGCGAATGGCCTCCCCGATGGGCGCGAAGTAGTACGTCGCGAGATCGCGGAGGAACGCGAGGAGATCCTCGGGGATCGCGGGCTCCTCGTCGACCGTGTGGGCCAGCGCCTTCGCGTTCTTCGGCGGCTCGCCCTCGCGCACCGCCAGCACGACGCCCACGAGGCGGCGCCCGCCGAAGGGGCATACGACGCGGGCCCCGGGCCGCACGCGGGCCGCATGCGCGGCGGGCACCAGGTAGGTGAAAGCGCGCGCGATGGGGACCGGCAGCGCGACGTCGGCGAGGAGCACCCGGGAGTCCTAGCGCGGACCCCAGCGCGCGTGCAGGGCCAGCGCGATCGCGAGCCCCGCGCCGAGGAGGACGCCGAGCACGAGGAACGCGACCAGCACGACGACGCCGACGCGGCGCCCCGCGGGGCGCGTCGCCACGACGGGAGCCACCGGAAGCGCGGGCGAGGACGCAGGGTACACCGGCAGCATCCCGGTCGAATTCGGCTCGACGTCGATGCGGTAGTCGACGGGGGCCGAGGGCAGCGGCGTGGGCACGGGAAGGAGCGGCGCAGACGGAGGGGGCGGCAGCGCCGGCGCGATCGCCTGCACGAAGAGAGGCGCCCCCCGCTCCAGCGCGGCGGCGGCACGCTCGCGGGTCCGGCGCTTCGCGAGAATGTCCGCGCCGAAGGTCTTCTCGAGCCAGTCCCCGAGCGCGAGGGGGCTCGTCATGAGCCGCGCGCTCGCCGCGTAGCCCTCCAGATCGCGCAGCATCGCCGCCGCCGACACGTAGCGCTCGGCGCGGTCGCGCGCGAGCGCCTTGCCCACGATGGCCCGGAGCTTCTCGGGATCGGGCAGTCCCTGCGCGGGCAGCTCGGGCACCTCCGCGCGCCTCGCCTGCTCGAGCAGCGTCTCCCGCCCCTCGCCCATCTTGTAGAGGCGCCGGCCCGCGGCGAGCTCCCAGAGCACGACCCCCGCGGCGAACACGTCGGACCGCGCGTCGATGGGCTGGCCCGAGGCGTGCTCGGGGCTCATGTAGCCGGCCTTGCCTTTCACGGCCTCGGAGAGCTCGTGGGCGCTCGTCTCCCCGGCGAGCATGTCGTTCGCGTGGGCGATGCCGAAGTCGCACACCTTGACCTCGCCCTCGAACGACACGAGCAGGTTCGAGGGGGAGACGTCGCGGTGGACGATGCCGAGCGGCTTGCCCTCGTCGTCGGTGCGGCGGTGCGCGTAGTCGAGGCCGCGGAGGGCCTCGCGAAGCACGTGCACCGCGAGCTCGAAGGGGAGCGGCACGCGCGCCCGCGAGCAGCGACCGAGGAGATCGTTGAGGTCGAACCCCTCGACGTACTCCATGGCGATGAAGAGCCGCGCGTCGGCGCGCCCCAGATCGAACACCTGCACCACGTTGGCGTGGCTGAGGCGCGCGGCGAGCTTCGCCTCGTGCACGAGCATGTCGCTGAACTTCGGATCGCCCGCGAGGCCCGGGAGGATCTGCTTCACGACGCAGAGGCGCGTGGCGCCGAGCTCGGTCTTCTGCCGCGCCAGGTAGATCTCGGCCATGCCGCCCTTGCCGATGAAGTCGAACAGGGCATAGCGCCCGAACGTCCGCGGGAGCGGAGTGGGCGCGGCGGTCGGGGCGGCCGACATGCGGGGTTTCTCGCTCGCCGCAGGGGGCTGGTCAAGTAAAGCCGCCGCCGAGCGCCGCGGCCGACTCCCCCAGACGACAGGTGTGACTCGGGCGCCCCAGGGGGCGAGAAGCCCGGTTCATGCCGATCGTCGCCAAGGCTGCGAAGTTGCAACGGATGAGGGCGTGGTTTGCTCGTTGCACTGCGGGCGGGCGTGAAACGTCGCGCCGGAACCGCGTTCGTCACGGCGGGGATCCTCGCGGTGCTCTTCGCGTGCGGCAATCCGCTGCTGCAGGAGGAGCTCGACTGCGAAGAGGCGGTCTCGGTGCTCGACAAGTGCTGTCCCGGCTTCGCGGGGAGCCTGCTGCAATGCGAGTACACGAGCGACTGCAGCGGGACGACGTACCCCGCGATCTCCGAGGATCAGAGCGCGTGCATCCGCGGCGAGAGCTGCGACACGCTGCGGTCGAGCGGCGTGTGCGACCGGGCGCAGCAGGCGAGGTCGTACACGACGGGGGGGATCCAGACGTGCCCGTTGACCGTGCCCAACTGCACGCCGAGCGAGCCAGGCCCCGCGCAGGTGTGCCCGTGACGCGCCTCTTCGCGCCGTGGTTCGCGCTGGCGGTCGGGGCGGGGATCGTCCTCACGTCGCGGGGCGCGGCGGCGCAGATCGATCCCGTCGACAACCCCGACGAGTACACGACGGAGACCCCGCCGCCCGAGCCCAAGCCCGACACTCCGGGGGCCTCGCACGGCGTCGCTCGCGTGGCTCTCGTGGACGCCTATCGCGGCCTCTACGATCTCGACGTGCTCGGCGGCGGCGTGCAGCTCTCTTACGGGTCGGACGCGCCGGTCAGCGGGCAAGTGAACCTCCGGATGCTCGGAGGCCGCACGCTCGGAGGGCTCGACGTCTTCGAGGTGTCGACCTCGGGCATGGTGGAGTTCGGCACGCGCATCGGCCTCCGCTTCGGCCTCGGCGCGGGAATCGCCGCCTTCGACGTCACCCGGGCGACCAACGGGAACGGCATCCTGTCCATCGGCCCCGAGGGCATCGTTCGACTCGGCTACGACTTCGCGCCGCACCACGCGCTCTTCGTCCTGGCCGACTTCGACGTCGAGCTGCAGGCTGGCCCCGCCGCGGTGTGGGGCCCGACGCTCGCGGTGGGCTATCGCTTCTGAAGCTCAGTGCGGAACGGGGAAGCTGCTCGGGATCCCTTGGGGCCACGCGCTCGGAAGCGCCGTGGGGAAGCCCGACGGGATCGCCGGCAGGCCGCTCGGGAGCGCCGTGGGGATCGGCGGGAGGTTCGTGGGGAAGCCGCTGGGGAACGCCGACGGGAAGCTGGTCGGGATCCCGAGCGGATTGGCGGACGACGCACCCGGCGGAGGTGTTCCCGGAGTCGTCGGGTGCCCCGGCCCCGGATGAGGCGATGGCTGCGGACCAGGCGCGATCGGCGGAGTCGCCGGCGGCGGGCTCACCGTCGCCACGGCGGTCGACGGAGCCTGCGACGGCGTGGCTGCAGGCGGCGCCGCGGGCGGGGTCGAGCTCGCGCTCCCCTCGGACTTCGCCTGGTTGCAAGCGACCGGCGCCAGCGCGATCCCGACGAGCACGGCGACCGAAGCCAGCTGGCGGTTGCTCATGGAGGTCGAGCGTACCGTACGCTCGCCGCGACCGGAACCACGCGAGCGCCACCCGCGTAGAGGCGCCATAATGGTTGTCTGGGACCCGAGCTCCTCTTCGTCACGGCGATCATGGCCGCGGTCGGCGCCCTCTCGGCGTCGCGGCACGGGCGGCGCGACATCCTGACGACGTGGCGGCGTGGACAGGCGGCGTTCGCAGCGGAGCGGTTCGACGAGGCCGAGGAGTGCTTCCTCCTCACGCTGGCGATCGCGGAGCAACGCTTCGGCCCGGACCACTGGCGCACCGCCCTGCACGTCAACGCGCTCGCGCAGGCGCTCGTCGGACAGAGGCGGCTCGAGGACGCGGCGCCGCTCGTGGACCGCGCGCTGGGGATCGTGGAGCGGTGGTCGCCGATGCCGCAGGCCGAGGCGGCGAGCGTCGTCCTCGGCGCCGCGACGTTCGAGAGCGCCCGCGGGCGGCACGCGCGCGCGATGGTGCTCGTCGACCGCGCGCGGCGCGCCATCCGGAGCGAGCCGACCATGCGGGCCACCATCGAGCGCACGGTGGCGCGCCTCGAGGCCACGGCGGGTCGCGAAGCGGAGGCCGCCGACGCGCTGGCGCGCATCCCGTTCGAGCGGCTCGAGCCGCGCGACGTGCGCTCGCTGTCCACCTTCGGCGTGGCGCGCCTGCGCGAGGGGGACTCGGAGCGCGCGGTCCGGTGCTTCACGTCGGCGCACGCGCTGGTCGAGCGTGAGTCGCCGGGCGAGTTTCCGGAAGCCTTCTACCTCGGCCTCCTCGGCGAGGCGCTGGCACGCTCGGGGCACCACGAAGAGGCGCGGCGCGCTCTCGAACAAGCGGTCATCGACTACGACGCGGTCCTCGGCGAGCACCACCCGGCGTCGGCGGCGATCCTGGTCGAGCTGGCGGAGGTGCGCCTCCGGCTGGGGGACGCGGCGGGAGCCCGGATCGCCTGCGAGCGCGTCGTCGCCATGCGGACCGTCACGGCGAGCCCTCCGGAGGAGCCCTACCGTACGATCGCGGCGCCGGGCGACCCCCTCGGGCTCGAGCGCGACCGCGCGAGGTCGCTGCTGGCTCGCGCGCGGAGGGGCTGACCGGTTATCGTTCCGCGGACGATGGCTCAGCCGGCGAAGCACGAGCCCACGCCGCCCCTCGTGCCCGCCGGCTTCGCGCGCGACGCCGGCCGGTCGCACGGTGACGCCCGGGCGGTCAACGCGCTCGTCCACGGCGAGAACCTCGACGCCATGAGGCGGCTCGCCCGCGCCGGCTTCGCGGGACGCTTCCGCTGCATCTACCTCGACCCTCCGTTCAACTCGGGGCGGCGCTTCGCCGAGTACGACGACGCGCTCTCGCCCGAGGCGTGGCGCGCGATGATGCGCGAGCGGCTCGAGGCGGCCCGGGAGCTGCTCGCCCGAGACGGCGCCGTCTTCGTCGAGATCGACGACACCGAGCTCGGACCGCTCCAGGTCGTGATGGACGAGCTCTTCGGCCGCGAGCAGCGCGTCTCGACCATCACCGTCGTGCGCAGCGCGGCCACCGGGCACAAGGCCATCAACCGCGGCCCCGTCAACGTCACCGACTTCATCCTCGCGTACGCCCGTGAGCGCGCGCGCTGGCGAAGCAACCCGGTCGTCCGCGACCGCTCCTCGTACGACCGCGCCTACTCCACTTGGCTCGAGAACCCGGGGGACGCCTGCGCGTCGTGGCGCTTCTCCCCCCTCGCCGCGCACGCGCGGCGCGCCCTCGGCGCCGGCACCGGGCGCGCGTCGATCGAGCGGTACGCCGTGGAGCACGCGGAGCACGTCGTCCGGTTCGCCCAGCCGCGCTACGACGCCGTGAGCATCCGGGCGCGCGGCCTCATCGATCGCTCGCGCGAGGAGCCGGACCGCGTCTTTCGCCTGGAGCGCGAAGGGCGGAAGGACCTCGTGCTGCGCGGGGGCAACCGCGTGCTCTTTCTGGCCGACAAGGTGGTCGACCGCGAGGGGCGGCGCGTGCTCGTCGAGCCGCTGACCAATGTGTGGGACGACGTTCCCTTCCAGGGCATCGCACGCGAAGGAGGGGCGCGCTTCGTCCGCAACAAGAAGCCCGAGCGCCTCCTCGCGCGCGTCCTCGCCCTCTCGACGGATCCCGGCGACTGGGTCCTCGACGCGTTCCTCGGCAGCGGGACGACGGCGGCGGTGGCGCACAAGATGGGGCGCCGGTGGGTCGGGATCGAGCGCGGGGAGCAGCTCGACACGATGTGCCTTCCGCGGCTGCGACGCGTCGTCGACGGGCAGGACGCGACCGGGGTCACCCGGGCGTTGGGATGGAAGGGTGGTGGAGGCTTCCATGTGCTTGCGTGACGGACGCGCTGCCGCGGTGCTCCTTCTGATGGGGGCCTGCACGCATCCCGACGTGCCGCCCGAGGCCGCGGCGCCTGCGGCGGCGGCGTCCGCGTCGACGGGTGAGACCGAGGGAGGGAGCTCCGTCGCGGCAGCGGACGCCGCTCCCACCGCGGCGCCGTGGCCTGCGCTCGTACGCGACGAGCAGTGGGACGCGGCGTGGCGGGCGCTCGAAGCGTTGCCCGAGGGCGAACGGTCGCAGCCCGAGGTCCGTTACGTCCGCGCGCGCGTCGCGCTGGCCCGGGGTGAGGCCGCCGCGGCGCTGCCGCTGCTCGAAGGGCTCGAGACGGCGCTGCCGCTGCTGACCGACGACATCGCGCGGCGACGGCACGAGGCGATGCTCGTCGCGGGCCCCTTCGCGGAGGCCGGAGCGTGGTTCGCCGCCCGCGCGGCCACGTCGTCGCAGCTGGACGCGGCCCGCGCCTTCGAGAAGGCGAAGGACCCGCGACGCGCACGCACCGCGGTCGAGCACGTGCTCGCGGCGGACAAGCACACGCGCGGGCAGGAGGCCGAGGCGCGGGCCGTGCGGGCTCGCCTCGCGGACCCCGCCGGCGACACCGAGCGGGCCGATGCCCGGTGGCTCGCCACCCAGGGGGCCGACCTCACTGCCGCCACCGACGCGCTGGCGCTCCTGACACGCCTCGATCCCTCGCACCCGCTCACGGCCGCGGAGCTCATGGTGCGCGCGCGCGTCCTCTCCGACGCGGGCCGCACGGACGACGCGCTCCACGCCATCGACCTCTCGGGCGCCGCCCCCGGGTCCGACAAGCTCACGAACCTCGAGCGCTCGCGCGCGCGCGGCACGGCGCTCTACCACGCTCGCGGGCGCGGCCTCGAGGCCTCGAAGGCGCTCCTCGAGTGCGCCGGGGCCGGCGGAGCGCACGCCGCCGAGGACGCGTTCCACGGGGCCCGCGCCCTGTCGCGTGCGGATCACGACGAGGAGGCGGTACGCGGCTACGAGGACGTCGAGCGACGCTTTCCGAAGTCGAAGTGGGCCGAGCAGGCGGCGTTCTACGTGCCGTACCTCAAGATGCTCCACGGCGACTGGAAGGAGTGCGCGCGCGGCTTCGACGCGTACCTCGGCGGGCACGGAAGCGGCGAAGAGGCGGGCGACGCGCGGCGTGACGGCGCGCTGTGCAAGCTGCTCGAAGGGAACGCCAAGGGTGCGCGCGTCGCCTTCGAGCACCTCGTGGAGGACGAGGCGGACCCCGTCGCGAGCGCGCGCATGGCCGACATGGCGGCGCTCGCGGCGCTGCGCGACGGGGATCACACCCACGCCATCGCCCGATGGACCGACGTCGCCCGCTCTCGTCCCCTCTCCTGGCCGGCCCTCGTGGCCCGCGCGCGCCTCGCGGAGGCCGGCGTCGTCCTTCCGC
Source organism: Polyangiaceae bacterium (assembly GCA_036501935.1). GTDB lineage: Bacteria > Myxococcota_A > Polyangia > Polyangiales > Polyangiaceae > Palsa-1150. The sequence goes on from DASXZL010000049.1 coordinate 11,946, forward strand.
CGGCCATCGATCCGGCGGAGTCGTCGACGAACGCGCCCCCGCCGCTCGCCGTCGTCGTCCCCGCACCCGCCGACCTGCTCCATCGCGTCGGGCTCGACGCCGACGCCGAGCTGGCCCTGCGCGAACGCGAGGCCGCCGTGACCGCCGGGGCCGGACCGCGAGCCCCCGAGGCGCTCTGCGCCGCGTACGGAGAGCTCGGCCGCGCGCGCCGCCGCTACCAGCTCGCCCAGTCGCTGCCGTCGACGCTCTTCGCCACGGCCCCGGGGGCGCGCACGCGCTGGGCCTGGGAGTGCGACTTCCCCTCGCCGTACGCCGACGAGGTACACGCGGCGGAGTCGGCGGAAAAGCTGCCGGCGGGGCTCGTCTGGGCGGTGATGCGGCAAGAGAGCGGCTTCGATCCGTCGGCCGTCTCCCCGGCGCGCGCCGTCGGCCTGATGCAGCTCTTGCCCGAGACCGCGCGCCCCATCGCCGACGAGCTCTCGCTGCCGCACGACGACGCGCGCCTCACGAGCCCTCCGTACGCCATCCGCGTCGGGGCGCACCTCCTCCGCAAGCTGCTCGACCAGTTCCACGGCGACGTCGCGCTCGCCGTCGCCGCGTACAACGGCGGCGCCGACTCGGTGGAGCGCTGGCTGTCGCGCGCGCCCGGGATGCAGCTCGACGGGTTCATCGAGCGCATCCCGTTTCGGGAGACCCGCGACTACGTGGCGCGCGTCATGGGCAACCTGGCCCGCTACGAGTACCTGGCCGGCGGCGAGGGGGCCGTGCCGAGGATCGAGCTGGGGCTCGGCACGGTGATGGCGAAGGAGCGGTGAGCCCCGCGAGGCTACTTGCGCTTCTTGCGGCCACGCATCACCGAGAGGCCGAGGATGCCGGCCAGCGTGAGCTCGAGCCATAGGCCGCCGCGGTCCGAGCCGACGGCCGAGCACCCGAACGACTGCTGACCGGGGGAGGCCGCGCTCGTCGACGAGCCGCCATTGAGGCTGCCGACGACACCTGCGTCGCCACCGCTGCTGCTCGCGCCACCGCACGGGGGGCACGGGTCGGGCACGGGAGGACACGCCGGCGCGTTGACCGACTGGGTGACCTGGTAGAAGTTCGACACGTCGCTCTGGTCGGCGGACGCCTGGAGCGTCAGATCGGTCGCCAGCGCCGCGTGGGCGAGGTCGGCCCGCATGCGCGTGATGCGAAAGGTCCCCTGATTGTCGCCCGGGAACAGCGTCGCGAGGTCGGCCGCGCGGACCTCCTCGGCGGTCTCGCCAGCTCCGCCCTCGCCGCCGTCTCCGCCCGGAACCGCCAGGTAGTCGTCCGAGGCGTCGTCGTTGAGCACCGTGTTCTCGACCTGGTAGGGCGAGATGTCGAGCGAGCTCTCGGTCTGCCACGTCGCGAAGCTCGCCGCCGACTCCTTCGCTTGCACGAGCGTCGTGTAGTTGCTCGTCTGCGCGTTCCAGTCCCAGACGAGCGTCGTCGGATCGATCGTGAAGTTCGGGAAGCTCGCGGCCTCGTAGCGCCCCTGCGCCACGACCCACAGCGTGATGCCGACCGTGGCGCCAGTCCCCGCGGAGACCATGCGCAGCGGGAGGGACAAGCCCGCCCCCGGGGTCGTCACGCTGACTGGGCGCATCGCCTGCACGCCCTGCCCCGGCTGGAGCTTGAGCACGAGGAAGTCGAAGCCCTCGTTCACGTACGCCGCGATGATGGGCTGCACGTCGGCGGGGATGACGAACTGGTTGGCGGTGAGCCAGTCGGTCAGCGCCGTCGGATTGGTCGACTGGAGCTGCACGGTGTCGTACGGGCCGACGACCGACTGCGAGATGACCGTCACCCCGGTCGTCCCCCCGCCGGAGCTCGAGCCGCTGCTGCTCCCCCCGTTCGCCGAGGGGCCGCCGAACTCGCCGCACGAGCACGAGTTGCACGGGGGAAGGCTCGGCGACTCGATGGTCGTCTGCGTCGCCGAGTCGAGCGACGCGAAGACGATGTCCGAGCTGAGCCCGACCTGCACCTGCCCGTGGATGGGAAGGACCCAGGCGAACGACGCCGGGTTCCCCTGGTACTCGATCTCGTCGTAGAGCGTCGTCTGCTGCGGCGAGACGCTGAAGATCATCCGGTGGTCGGTGATGACGTCGCCGCTCTGCGTCGGCCCGTGGAAGCAGCCCCCGCACGCGCGCGCGTCGTCGGCCACGGCTGCCATCGACACGATCCCCAGCCCCACGGCCCCCAGCAGCACTCGCAAGCGCATGACCAGACCTCCCGTCGGCTCAGCGGTAGAGCACAAGGCGCGCCACACGGGAAAAACCGCGGTACGGGCCGCTCCGGCGGCCTCCGAACGCACATCCGGCGTCCAGGGTCGGCACGGAGCGGCACACCCGCCTTAGCGCTTGCGGCTCGTCCGGCTGCGCACGATCGCGAGCCCCAGGAGCCCTGCCAGCGTCAGCTCGAACCAGCCTCCACCGCCCGCGTCGGAGGGGACCGCGGAGCACCCGAAGGACTGCTGCCCGGGCGACGCGGCCTTGCTCGACCCACCGCCGCCACCGCCGCTGCTTCCGCTGCTGCCGCCGTTGTCGCAGGGCGGGCACGGGTCGGGGACCGCGGGGCACGCGGGCGCGTTCACCGATTGAGTCACCTGGTAGAAGTTCGACAGATCGCTCTGGTCGGACGAGGCCTGCAGGGTCAGGTCGTTGGCGAGCGCCGCCTGGTTGAGATCGGCCCGCAGGCGCGTGATGCGCACGGTGCCCTGGTCGCTGCCCGGGAAGAGCGTCGCCAGATCGTTCTGCCGCACCTCTTCCGCCGTCTCGCCCGAGCCGCCTTCGCCGCCGGCATCCGAAGCGGGGACGGCCTCGTAGTCGTTGTCGGCGTCGCCCGCGAGGACCGGGCTCTCGATCTCGTAGGGCGAGAGGTCGAGCGAGCTCTCGGTCTGCCAGGCCGCGAAGCTCGCGGCCGCCTCCTTCTGCTGCACGACGGACGTGTAGTTGCTGGTCTCGGCGTTGAAGTCCCAGACGAGCGACGACGGGTCGACCGTGAAGTTCGTGAAGTTCGCCGCCTCGTAGCGCCCCTGCGCCACGACCCAGAGCGTGATGCTGACGGTCGGCCCCGTCCCCGCCGCGACCATGCGGAGAGGAAGCGAGAGCCCCGCGCCCGAGGTCGTCACGCTCACCGGGCGCATCGCCTGGACGCCTTGGCCCGGCTGCAGCTTGAGCGCGAGGAAGTCGAACCCGTCGCTCACGTACGCCGCGATGACCGGCTGGACCGCCGCCGGGATGACGAACCCGTTCGCCTGGAGCCACGTGCTCAGCGCCGTCGGGTCCGTCGACTGGAGTTGCACGGTGTCGTACGGCCCGACCACCTGCTGCGACACGACGTTGACGCCGCCGCCCCCGCCGCTGCTCGAACCGCCGAACGACGCCCCGGCGTCCGCGGCCGCCGTCCCCGCCAGGTCCCCGCAGCTGCAGGACGCGCACGGCGGGAGGCTTGGCGACTGGATGGTGGTCTGCGTCGCCGAGTCGAGCGCCGAGAAGACGACGTCCGAGCTGAGCCCCACTTGCACCTGGCCGTGGATGGGAAGGACCCACGCGAAGGACGCCGGGTTCCCCTGGTACTCGATCTCGTCGTAGAGCGTCGTCTGCTCCGGGGAGACGCTGAAGATCATCCGGTGCTGCGTGATGAGGTCCCCGTCCTGGGAGGGCCCCTCGAAGGTGCCTCCGCAGGCACGGGCGTCGTCGGCCGTCATGGCCATCGACACGAGCCCCAGTCCCATCGCACCCAGCAGCACATGAAGTCGCATGGCAAGGGGTGGGTGCACGATGCGGGCCGAGACGGGGGCGTGCGGCTGCAGGCTTGAAGCTTCGGGCTGCGGGCTGCGGGCTGCGGGCTGCGGGAGCAGGCCGTGCGCCGACCCGTGCCGCGCCCTGACCGCGGGTGCATAGGTCCTCTCGACGCCGACGGCCCGAAGCCCGGAGCCCTCAGTACGAGCAGTAGTCGCTGGTGTCGGTCCCGACGACGCAGTGGGTCCCGGTCGGGCAGTACTGGGCGGAGCAGTTGCCGGCGCAGTCGCTCGCGGCGCAGGAGTACGGCGAATAGGACTCCGAGCAGCAGTGCGACCAGCAGGCGGCGCTGGCGACGCACCCTCGGCAGAAGTATTCGCCGCCGAAGGCCTGGCACGACTCGCCGTTGGAGGCGTTGCACTGGATGCCGCAGGCGCCGCAGTCGCTGTCGACCGTGGTGTGGATGGGTTTGCCGCCGCAGCAGCGGGCCGTCGCGTCGCCGGCCGTCCACTCGTAGCCGTCGGCGCGCGACGCCGCCGCCCCGCACACACCTGCCTTGCAGGTCGCCGCGTCGTGGCACGCGTCGGGCGCGGCGGCGCACACGAAGCCGTCGGCCTTCTGCGCAGCGGCAGCGCAGGCGCCGCCCTCGCAGAGAGGAGCGTCGTGGCAGATGTCGGGAGACGCCCCGCACGGCGTCCCGTCCATGAGCCCAACGCAGGACTTGCTCGGGTGCCCCTCGTCGGCCGCGTCCCCCGGATCGCCCGCGTCGTCGCCGTCCGTCTCGTCCGCGTCGTCTCCCGAGGCCTCGATCCCCGGCACGACCGCGTCCGGCGAGGGACCCACCAGGACGTCGGCGCCCTCGGTGACGTCGACGCTCGCGTCGGCGACCGCCGCGGCTCCGCTCCCGTCGCCGCCCGAGGTCGCGCACCCGGCCGCACCCAGCGCGCCGAAGAGAACGACCAGGCCGCGCAGGCGCCTCCTCATCGTGCCTCCAAGCCTAGCAGGGCTGCGGCCCCGAGCCGGAAGCCTGTAGCCTTTTGCCCAGGACCCCCTCCGCGTGCCCGAGTTCGCCCGGCGCCTGACGCTCTTCGACCTCGTGCTCATCGGCGCGGGCGGCGCGATCGGCTCGGGCATCTTTCGCACGCCCTCGCAGGTCGCCGCCGCCGTCCCCTCGCCGGTCTGGATGCTCGCCGCCTGGGGCCTCGGGGGCGCCGTGACCCTCGCGGGGGCCCTCAGCTTCGCGGAGCTCGGGGCCGCGATGCCGCGGGCGGGAGGGCAGTACGTGTGGCTCAGCGAGGCGTACGGAGGGCTCGTCGGCTTCCTGCACGGATGGGCGTACTTCCTCGTCGTGGCGACGGGCGCGATCGCGGCGCTCGCGCTCGTGTTCGCCGAGTACGTCGGGTACTTCGTGCCGCTCGGGAGGGCGGGGACGACGCTGGTGGCGCTCGGGGCGCTGGCGGTGCTGGCGGGCGTGAACCTGGTCGGCGTGCGCGTGGCGGCAGCGGTCGGGGATGTGCTGACGCTGGCGAAGCTCGCGGCGCTGGCGGCGATCGTGGGGCTCGCGGTGTGGAGAGGGGGGGCGGGGATGGGGGAGAGCGTGGGCGGGGGCGGGGGCGTGAGCGTGGGCGTGGGCGTGAGCGGGAGCGGAGGCGTGGGCGGGGGCTTGGGGGCGGGGATGGGCGTCGCGATGATCGGGGTGCTCTGGTCGTACGGCGGGTGGCAGCACGCGAGCTTTGCGGCGAGCGAGGCGAAGAACCCGCAGCGGGACGTGCCGCTCGGGATGGTCCTGGGGGCGGCGGTGGTGACGCTCGTCTATCTGCTGGCGAACGTCGCGTACCTCCGACTCCTGCCCCTCGGGGCGATCATCGCGTCGCCTCACGTCGCGAGCGACGCGGTCGAGGCGGCGATCGGGCGCGCGGGCGGCGCGGCGGTCGCGGCGGCCATCGCGGTCAGCGCCCTCGGGACGGCGGGCATCTTCACGCTGACGACGCCGCGCGTGTACTGGGCCATGGCCGAGCGCGGCCTCTTCTTCCGCGGCATCGCCGACCTGCACCCGCGCTGGCGCACCCCCGCGCGCGCCATCCTGCTCCAGACCGCGTGGGCCTGCGTCCTCGTCGTCGCGTGGGGCACCTTCGAGAGCCTCGTCAGCTACGTGCTCTTCGTCGACTGGCTCTTCTTCGGGCTCACCGGCGCTGCCGTCTTCGTCCTGCGCCGCCGCCAGGGCGCGCCCGCCAGCTACCGCGTCCCCGGCTACCCGGTCGTGCCGCTCGCCTTCATCGGCATGAGCCTCTGGTTTCTCGCGAGCACCCTCTGGGGTCAGCCCAGGCAGGCCCTCGCCGGCGCGGGCCTCCTCGCCCTCGGCGTTCCCGTGTACCTCTTCTGGAAGCGCCGCTGACGCGCGAGCGTAAGGAAGACGATGTGCACGATGGGCCAAGAGAGCGAGAGGCGGCGGGGCGGGAGCGTGGGCGTGGGCGGAAGCGTGGGCGCGGGCGTGGGCGGGAGCGCGGGCGAGGGCGTGGGCGGGAGCGCGGGCGGGAGCGTGGGCGTGGGCGTGGGCGTGGGCGGGAGGGGGAGCGGGAGCGGGAGCGGGAGCGGGAGCGGGAGCGAGAGCGAGAGCGAGAGCGAGAGCGAGAAGCCGTGGAGGGGCAGAGGACGCAGAGGGAGGGGGGGATGGCGGGTCGATCGCCCTCCTCTCTCCCTCTGCGTGCTCCTCTTCCCTCTGCGGTTTCTCGCTCTCCCTCTCGTGCTCGTCGCGTGCCACTCGTCGAGCGGGGGTTCGCTTCCGGATGCGGCGCCCGGGGTGGCGGTGGCGCCTTCGGCGGCGGCGGCAGATGTGACGACGCATGCGTCGCCCGCGATGACGGAGGACGCGGGGGAGGCTCCGGTGATGACCGGCGGCACCGTGGACGGCGCGGCCCTTCGCGCGCGGAACCGGGCGCGCATCGCCGCGGACAAGGCGCCCGTCGTCGTCCTCCAGAGCAAGGACCCGCACCCCGCGCGCGATCTCGGGCAGCGCCTCTGCGACGCCGTCGTCCCGAAGCGGCCCCCCGCGACGCCCATCCTGCTGAAGCCCAACATGGGCGGGTTCGACTGGTTCAAGGACCCGGCGACGCACGACGGCGACGACGGCGTGCGGGGGCGCACCACGGATCCCGAGTTCGTCCGCGGGGTCGTCCGCTGCCTCAAGGCGCGCGGGCACGACCACATCACCATCGCCGAGGGCTGGGGCGCGACCCACAAGGACTGGGTGAAGCTCGCCGACGTCACCGGGTACGCCGCCATGGCGCGCGAGGAGCACGTCGCGCTCGTCGCCATGGACGACGACGGCGTATTCGACGTCGAGGGGGACCAGCCCGGCAAGCCCCTCGGCATCCGCGGAATGGAAGCGACGCACGTCCACACGCTGCTCGTTCCCAAGATCCTCGCCGAGACGCTCGCGCACGGGCTCTTCATCTCGCTCCCCAAGATCAAGGCGCACCGCTTCGCCGTCTTCTCGCTCTCCATCAAGGGGATGCAGGGGACCGTCATGCTGAGCGACAAGGCGCCGGCCTTCCACAACAAGTGGCGGATGCACCGGGAGCTCAACCCGTGGCTCGACGCGCAGAAGAAGGGGCACGAGGACCGAGCGGCGTACGTGGCGGCGCTCGAGACGTTCTCCGAGCGCATCGCCGACGTGCTCGAGATCGAGGCGCCCGACGTCGTGCTGGCCGAGGGCGCGCCCGCCGAGGGTGGGGACGGCTTCGAGAAGCTGTGGCCGAGCGCCGAGCGCTTCGCCGTGGGCGGCACGAACCCGATCCTCGTCGACCGCATCGGCGCGCAGCTCCTCGGGCTCTGGGACAACGAGGACCTCGCGCGCGAGCTCGGCGGGCACGCGACCTCGCCCCTCCTCGAGACCGCCGCGAAGCGCTTCGGCGTCGACCTCGCCTCGCCCGCGGTGACGGGCGACGGCGCGGCGCTCCTCGCGGCGCCTCGCCCGGTGCACCTCGTCGGCATGGCGAGCTTCACCATCCACTCCACGCCGGCTCCTCCCTCCGCCCCGGCGCAGACCACTTCTCCGACGCCTCCGCCCGTGGAACGCCCCGTCGCGCATGCCGCGAACCTCGGGGGCGACACCATCGACGTCGACGGGCGCGCTCTCGAGGCGGCGTGGGCGCGCGCGAACGCGGTGACGTGGGACACCGACTACTCGGGCGCCTCGACGGGCATCGTGACGCACGCGCGGTTCCTCTACTCGCCGGCAGGCCTCTTCGTCCTCTGGCAGCTCGAGGGGGCGGCGCTCGACGACACGGACCTCACGCGCTCGCCCGACGCGCCTCGCCCCAAGCTCTACGAGGAGGACTGCGCGGAGCTCTTCTTCACGCCCGACCCGAAGCGCCCGCGCCATTACTTCGAGACGGAGCTCGGGCCCTTCGCGCACTTCTTCGACGTCGCCGTCGACCTCGACGCGCACACGTCGGACACGAAGTGGTCGAGCGGCGTGACGGTCCGCGCGACCCAGGACAAGGCCGCCCACCGCGCGACCATCGAGGCCGAGCTCCACTCGAAGGAGTACCTCGCGCCCTTCGTCGTGCCTGGCGCGCGGCTGCCGATCGGCCTTTATCGCATGGAGGGGAGAGCGCCCCGACGCTACCTATCATGGAGTCCACCGCGCACGCAGAAACCCGACTTCCACGTGCCCGAAGCCTTCGGGACGCTCGTCGTCGATCCCTGATGAAGGCTCTTCCCACGCGGGGCCACTCTGCTTAATATCGGGCGCCCAAGGAGGGGTTGCTCGATGACCAAGTTGCGACGCGTTGGAACAGCAGTACTCGGACTCGTACCGCTGGCAGCGCTTACGCTCGCCACGGCATGCGGCGGCGGACCACAGACATTCAGAGGTGCACAGTCCTTCGTCGTGGCGGGCACGCCCCCGCCGCCTCCCCCTCCGCCCCCTCCCCCGCCGCCGCCGCCTCCCCCCCCTCCGCCGCCGCCGCCTCCTCAGGCGCGCCTCATGGAGGTCCAGGCCAAGGAGAAGATCCAGTTCGAGAAGGCCAGCTCGAAGCTCGTCAAGGCTTCCGAGCCGATTCTCGATCGCGTGGTCGTCATCGTGAAGGAGAGCCCGAGCATCAAGCACATCGAGATCCGGGGCTACACGAGCTCCGAGGGCATCGCGGCGAAGAACAAGGCGCTGTCGCAGGCGCGCGCCGAGGCCGTGATGGGCTACCTCGTCGCCCACGGCGTGCCGAAGGACAAGCTCAACGCAAAGGGGTTCGGCCCGGATGATCCCATCGCGCCGAACGACACCGAAGAGAACCGTGAGAAGAACCGACGCGTCACGTTTGAAGTCGAAGAGATGAAGGTGGGAGGAGCAGCACGACCATGAACAAGTATCTCTTTGGCATGTGCCTGCTCTCGCTCGCCGCCGTCGGCTGCGGCGGCGCCCTCCGCGTCGGCGACGCCTACCGCGACGACACGGCGAAGCTCATCACGGCGCAGGCGAACCCGCGCATCCACGATTGCTTCGACGGCATGGTGAAGACCACGCCGGGCCCGAAGAGCCTCCAGGGGACGACGACGGTCCACTTCACGGTGGCCAAGGACACGGGGCTCATCACGAATCCGACGGTCGTGCCCGAGTCGACGACGGCGCAGCCGCCGGTGGCTCAGTGCGTGGTCTCGTCGCTCCAGGGCCTCAAGCTCGACCCGCCGGACAACGTCGACGGCGATGCGACGTACACGTGGGAGTTCGTGGTTCAGTAGGTCTCGCTCGCCACGCGAGCCACGCTCGCTACGGAGAAGAGCGCGGAGGCATCAGCCCTTCGCGCTCTTTTTCTTTGTCTTGCCCATGGTGCGGCGGACCTGCCTCGTGGCCTTCGACTTCTTCGCCGCCTCCACCAGCACCTCGGGCGCTTTCTTCTGCTTCTTCGGCGCCTTCAAGGCGAACTCGGTGAGGACGGTGACGTCGGTGCCGTAGAGGCCGCGGACCAGGTTCTCGAGCGCCACGAGGATCGGCTTGTTGCGATGCTTCATGATGCGCTCGAGGGCGACGGCGGCGCGGCGCTCGGCCTCGCGGTGCCGCACGTTCTCCATCGCGTCGATCTCGTCCTGCAGCATCTGCTCGACCTCGGGCACCGTGTACATCTGCCCGGCGAGCTTGAGGGGCGACATGCCGCCCAGGTGCGCCCCCACGGCCTTGATGGTGAACTTGAGCCTGTTCTGCCGGGCGACTTTGCTGCGCTTGTCCACGGATCGAGAGTATTCACGGTGCAGAGGGCCGCGCAAGGCGCGCATGGGGGAATGCAGGCCATGCGGAGTCACACGTGCGGCGTGCAAGGCTGCCCGCAGATCGTGCAAGGCAGCGCGTGACCCGTGCAAGGTCGTCCGCGAGGCGTGCATGGGGCCTGGTCGCCGGTGCAAGTAGCCTCGTACACCGTGCATGAGGGTGTGCGCCTCGTGCATGCCTGTCGGTACGCCGTGCACGGCGGCTCGCTCGCAGAGCACGGCGCGTTGCACGCGGTGCAGGGTGATATGACTTGGGAGAAAGCCTTGCTTCGTCGCCTCCTGGCCCTCCTCCTCGTCGCGCTCGCCCTCGTCGGGTGCGGGAAGACGGGCGAGGCCGAGGTGCTCGACCACTGGCAGGCCGAGGACGGGCACGAGATCAGCCTGCCGGCCCATCTCCCCGTCGGGAAGGACGTCCCCTTCTTCACGCTCCGCAAGCATCTCGCGCTGCCGGCCGCCCTCCGCGGCGGCCCGCTCACCCTCTCCATCACGTGGCTGCCCGCCCTCGCCTCGCTTCGCGTCGACGGGCGCGACCTTCCCGCCCTCGACGCCCCGCTCTCCGACCGCTTCCGCACGGGGGGCGCCCACCGCTGGCGCATCCCCGACGACCTCGCCGCGAAGCCCGCCCTCGACCTCGAGCTTCGCGTCGAGAACACGTGGACGCAGTCCTCCTGGCTCGACAACCCGCCCGTCCTCTCGCGGACACCCGCCGGGGATCGCGCGTTCCTCGCCACCTACGCCTTCGACTCGGGCGTCGTGCTCCTCGGCGTCACGACCATCGCCATCCTCACGCTGCTCTACCTGGCGCTCTACCTCCGGGATCGCAGCCGCCCGCAGAACCTCTGGTTCGCCCTCGAGGGGGCTGGCGCGCTCTGGTACCCGGCCATGATGGGCGGCGTCCTGCAGCCCGTCTTCGGCCTCTACGACGTCGCGGTGGCGGGGCCGGCGCTCGCGCTCTCGTCGGTCGCCACGGTGCAGTTCACGAGCGCCTACCTGCGCCTCCCGAAGCCGAGCCGCCTTTGGTGGGCGGGCCTCGCGCTCGTCGTCCTCGCCGCGCTCGTGCGGGGCGGGCCGTTCGGCGCGACGCAGTGGGTCGCGCCGCCGACGTGCGTGCTGCTCTTCGCCAACGCGGGCTACCACCTGCGACTCCTGCGGCGGTTCCTACGGGCCGGCGCGCGGCCGACGAACCTCTTCATCGTCACGCTGAGCTGGCCGCTGGCGGTCGTGGTGGGGTCGACGGACTTCGCGGCGTGGCTCGGCCTCGGCGATCCGTTCCACGGGGTGCGCGCGGGCAGCCTCGGGATGTCGGCCGTGGCGGTCCTGCAGTCCGTCGCGCTGGCCCGGGAGCACGTGAAGTCGCTGCGCGAGGTCGAGCTCCTCAACGACGAGCTGCGGCGGCAGGTGGCGGCCCGCTCGCGGCAGCTCGCCGACGCGCTGGCACGCCTCGGGGCCGCGCCGAAGCGGGCGGCGGAGCTCGCGCCGGGCGACGAGGTCGACGGGCGATACCGGATCGTGCGCGCGCTCGGGCAAGGCGGCGCGGGCAAAGTGTACGAGGTGGAGCGGCTCTCCGACGGGCAGGCGCTGGCGCTGAAGATCGTGACGGCGGCGACCGACCCGCGGATGCTGGCGCGCGCCGCCCGCGAGGCGCAGCTCGCGTCCGAGGTGCGGCACGCGAACGTCGTGTCGATCGTCGACGTCGACGTGTCGAGCGAGGGGTACCTCTTTCTCGTGATGGAGCTCGTCGACGGGCGCTCGCTGCGCGAGGAGCGGGCGCGCTTCGGGGACGCCGCGTGGGCGCTCCCGGTCCTCGCGCAGATCGCCCGGGGGCTCGAGGCGATTCACGCGCGCGGCATCGTGCACCGCGACCTCAAGCCGGCCAACGTGCTGCTCGCCGGCCCGGACGGGGACACCGCCTCTGTCGTGAAGATCGCCGACTTCGGGATCGCCAACGTGGCGCCGGAGAAGTCGCCCTCGCGTCCTCCCCCCGCGCTCGACGAGGACGCGGCGACCGTGGTCGACCGCAAGATGGCCCCCGCCCTCGACCCGACCATCACCGCGACCGGCGATCTCCTCGGCACGCCGCACTACATGGCGCCGGAGATCGTCCCCCTCGGCGTGAAGGCCGCGCAGCCGCCGGCCGACGTCTTCGCGTTCGGCGTCATCGCCTTCGAGATGCTCGCGGGCCGGCGCCCCTACGAGAACATGCCCACCTTCCTCGGCCTGGCCCTCGCGCCGGCCCCCTCTTCCTTCGCGACGCTCGCGCCTTCCCTCCCGGCGGCGACCGCGGCGCTGCTCGACCGTTGCCTCGCGCGCGAGCCCCGCGACCGCCCCTCGGCCGCGGAGCTGGCCCCCGCGCTCAGCAGCTCGCGGCTCGGGTAGTCCCGGAGAGGGAAGGCTCGCCTAGTCGCTCTGGCCCGAGCCGGCGTCGCTGTCGACTCCCGGCGTGTCCTCGAGGCAGCTCGTCAGCGTGACGACGCCGGACGCGGGCTGGCCGCTCGGCGAGTAGAGGATCGCCTGAGGGCAGCTCGTGCCGGTGGCGGCGCCCTGCACGTAGCACCAGCCCGGCGCGGACGACTGGACGCACGATCCGCCGACGAGGTCGTTCGAGGGCACCTGGTCGATCTGGCAGATGGTGTACTGCGTCGGGTCGAAGCGCCCGGCGAGCGGATCGCCCGTGAGGGACTGCTGCGTCTCGGCGACGACCTGCGGATCCACCGCGCTCATGCCCTTGGTCGGGTCGCACGCCTGCCCCGGCGCGGGCAGCGACGCGAGGAGCAGACACTGCACCGTGCCGTCGACGACGCTGAGCTTCTCGTCGAAGCACTGCCCGGCGAGCTGCGTCGTCAGCGCGCCGATGATCGACGCCATCGCGGGCCTGTACCCGTAGAGGGGATCGTTCGCCCCGTTCGGCGTGATGTCGATCGGGCAGAGCGACGACACGATGCCCTGCGGGCCCATGAGGTTCGCGAGGTAGAGCTCCCGGAACGTGGGATACGCCTTCGCGGCGACCTGCTGCGTCGGGTTGCTCGGGTTGCAGAGCTCCCAGCCCGTGCTCCCTGCGGGCGGCGTGCTCTCGGCGCAGTCGCAGCCGCCGGCGTTGACGGTGCCGTCCGTGCAGTCGCGCGGCGTCGCCAGCGGGAACGTGCACGCGTAGGCGAGGTCCCAGTACGTCGACGCGGGCGTGGCGGCCACGGGGCGCTGCTTGAAGGTCTCCGCCATGCGCGGGTCGATGCCGGTGTAGTCGTAGTGCGCCGGGTCCGCGCCGAGGATCTTGGTCCAGTCGGCGGTGGTGAGGGCGCTCGCCGCGGGGCTCGTCGGATCGTAGTGGAGGAGGTCCGTCGGCACGCCGCCGATGTGCGCGTAGAAGACCTTGCTGGGGTCGCGCGTGCCGGGCGACAGGTTGCAGAGCGTGCCGGGGCTCGTGTCCGAGCCGTCGGGGAGGTTCGTCGAGTAGATGGGGTTCGAGCAGTTGGCGTTGCCCTGGTAGGTCTGCGAGCCGTCGGGGTACTCCCCGGTGCGATCGGGGACCATCTTCGCGGTGAGCCCGTTCACGTAGCGCGACATCGGGTACTGCGAGTCGAGGCCGAAGTTCTGCTTCATGTGGATGTGGCGAATGTTGGCCTCGCCCTGCGGGTCGCTGCTGACGTCGTAGGTCGGGTTCGTGCACCCGGGGTCCCCCTTGGCCGACGTCGCGTCGCAGCTCGTGCAATCCGGCGAGCTCGGGTCGGCCGCGCACGCCGCCGTGCCGCGGAAGGGCGGCGTGTCGGTCTCGTTCATGTGGTAGCCCGCGACCGCGGAGCCCGAGTAGGCGCGCGGATCGACCGACGAGTCGTCCTCGTCGGAGAGGTCGATGATGGCGAGCAGCGAGTCGGGCCGGAGAAAGTCGTGACGCTGCTGGAGGACGGTGGCGTCGACGCCGTCGAGGGTCGCCACGTTGTTCGAGGCCGTCACCGTCTGGAAGGGATCGGGCTGCATGAGGAAGCGGTACCAGCTCTCGAGCTGCGCCTCGATGCCGCACCCGCTCTCGCCGACGCCGGTGACGAGGCCCTGGAAGTCGCTGACCAGCGCGCTCGCGCTGGCGGGCGAGGGCGTGCCCGGCGTGGGGCTCGACCCGGCGTTCGCGTCGGTCGCCGGGAACCACCCGAGGAAGCCGTCGGGCGCGTCGGCGACGTTCGAGCCGTTGACGAGCTGCCCGTAGTCGTTCTGCACGTTGGGGGCGCCCCCCGCGCCGGAGGGATCGGGGCACACGTCGCCCCCGAGCGAGCCGAGGGCCGACGTGACGACGGCGATGTGCATGTCGTGCACCGGCGGGAACTCGATGCGCCCCGTCGAGCAGACGCCGTCGACCGAGACGCCGACGACCTTCGTCGCGTCGGTCACGTCGACGCAGTTCGGCGTGAGCAGCCGGTTCAGCAGGTCCGGCACCGCGGCGGCGAGGTACTGCTGCTTGTCTCCCATGGACCGCGAGTTGTCGATCATGAAGAGGAGGTCGACACGGTTCACGGCCGACTGCGTCGCCGTGTGCGTGACCTCGGTCTTCGCCTCGGGCGACGTGTTGGTCACGGGGCGGCTGAGGCATCCCCCGACGAGCGGGGCGAGGGCCAGGGAGAGGATGGACGCGTGCCGGATGCGCCACTTGCGGTGCATGATTGCCAACTCCTTTGGCGGTCCGCGCGGTGTCGTTTCTGCGCGACCGATCCTTCACGCCCCATGGCCAGACTCGCGGCGGTCCGTCACGCGAGACAACCACCAGCCCTATTCTCTCCTCCTCTCCTTCTCTCCCTGTTCGCCTTCCTGTCTCGCAGCTTTCGGGCGCATGGATTCGCGGGTGCGTTTCGCGCTGCGGTTGAGGACGCGCGTCACTTCGTCGAGGCCGCTGGCGGCGAGGAGCTCTTCGCGCGCGCGGGCGTCGTAGGTCGCGCGGGCGATGGAGGCGAGGATGCGCACCTCCTCTTCGTAGGCCTTGGGCGGGATGAGCAGGAGGAAGACGACGCGGGCAGGGCGGCCGTCGGGGGCGTCGAAGTCGATGCCGCGGACGGACCGGCCGAGTGCGAGCAGCGGACGCTCCAGCCCCTCGACGGCGGCGTGCGGGATGGCCACCTCGTCACCCAGGCCCGTCGGCGCGACGAGCTCCCGCTCGAGGACGGCGTCGCGCGCGATGCGCTTCTTTCCCGTGATGAGCGACCCCATCGCCCGGACGAGCTCGTGGATGGCGTCGCCCGGGTTGCCCGCGTGCATCTCGCTCACGAAGGCCCCGCGCCGTAGGAGCGTCACGACGTCCTCCTCGGGCTCGGTGCGGTAGAGGAGCCACTTCATCGCCGGGCCGCTGACGAGCGAGGTGCCGAGCGCCATGACGACGAGCGACACGAAGATCTCGTTGCCGAGCAGCCCGGCGTCCCGCGCGATGGTGGCGAGGATGATCCCCATCGCCCCGCGCGCGTTCATCCCGAAGCCGACGGCGCTCGCCTCGCGCCAGCGCATCCCGCCGACGCGCGCCCCAACGGCGCACCCGACGATCTTGGGCACCGACGCGAGGACGAAGACGAGGAGGCAGAGAGGCAGGTCGAAGGCGGTCGCGAAGTCGACCCGCAGCCCGATGGAGGCGAAGAAGACGGGCGCGAAGACGTTGGTGACGAAGTCCTCGACGACCATGCGCGTCCGCGCGTTGACCTTGGCCGACCCGCCCACGGTGAGCCCGGCGACGAAGCCGCCGAAGACGGCGTGGAGCCCGATGGCGTGCGTCGCCGTGGCGCCGAGGAGCGCGACGACGATGACGATGGAGAGCACGCGCCCCGGGGCCGCGATGCCGCCCTGCTGGAGGCGCTCGAAGAGGCGGCCGAGGAGGCGCCGCCCGCCGACGAGCATCACCACGGCGAAGGTGGTCCCGAGGAGCACCGTGCGGAGGAACGACCCGGTGTCGACGCCGAGGCCGCGCACGGGGCCGAGCAGGAGCGAGAGCGAGAGCCAGCCGACGACGTCGTCGATCATCGCCGCCGCCATGACGAGCAGCCCGACGTCCGACTTGAAGAGGCCGAGGTCGAGCAGCGTCTTCGCGATGACGGGCAGGGCCGAGATGCTGAGCGCGACGGCGAGGAGCATCGCGACGGTGACGCGCCGCGAGGGATCGAGGAGGAGCGCGTCCGGCACGAGCAGCCCGATGGCGATGCCGCCGGCGGCCGGGAGCACGATGCCGAGGAGCCCCGTCGCCAGCGCGTTCTTGCCGCGACGGCGGAGGACGCCGAGGTCCACCTCCATGCCCACGACGACGAGCAGCAGCACCAGCGCCACGTCCGCGTAGGCGCCGAGCATCGCCCCGCTGGGACCGGGCGCGAAGAGCCACGCGTGCGAACGCGGCGCGACGCGGCCGAACACCGTCGGCCCGAGGAGGATGCCCGCGGCGATCTCCCCGACGACGAGCGGCAGGCCCCACATGCGAGCGAGCTCCCCGAGGAGGCGGGCCGCGCCGAGCAGCACGGCGAGCGCCAGCAGGAAGGTGACGAGATCGTGATCGCTCACGCCAGCCTCCCTTCGGGCGCCCGGCCCGGACACTCGGGTCGCAAGCTCGCTTCGGTGTTCATGCGGGCATCGGGGCCGGATAGCCGTGATACGAATGGTCCCCCGTGTGGGGCCTGATCGTCGCCGCGCTCTGCATCGCGCTCAACGGATTCTTCGTCGCGGCGGAGTTCGCGCTCGTCAAGGTCCGGGCGACCAGTCTCCGCTCGCGGGCTCGCAAAGGCGAGAGGAAGGCGCGCATCGCGGAGGCGATTGTCAGCCGGCTGGACCGTTATCTGTCGGTGACCCAGTTCGGGATCACGCTGGCGAGCCTCGGCCTCGGGTGGATCGGCGAGCCGGCGGTCGCGAGCCTGCTCGACCAAACGATGATCCAGGTCAAGGGCTCGCCCGCGACCGGTGGGCTCCACGTGGCGGTGGACGTGCTCGCCTTCGCCATCCTCACGTACGCGCACGTCCTGCTCGGCGAGCTCGTGCCCAAGCTCATCGCCATCCAGCGCTCGGAAGGGACCGCCGTCGCCGCGGCCATTCCCCTGCGCGTCATCTACGTCTCCTTCCTGCCGCTGCTCTGGCTGCTGGAGCGCTCGTCGCGCCTCATCCTCCGCGCGGTCGGCATGTCGCCGGACGTCGCGAGCGTCGAGGGGCGCTTCAGCGAGGACGAGATCGTCGCCATCCTCGCGGCGAGCGCGGCGCGCTCCCCCCGGGGCAAGACGCTGGGGGAGCTCTTCGAGCGCGTGATGCGCTTCTCGCAGCGGGCCGCGCGACACTCGATGGTGCCGCGCGTCGACGTCGTGTCCCTTCCGCTCCAGACGACGGGCGAGGACGCGCAGCGCTTCGTCCGCACGCACCAGTATTCGCGCATCCTCCTGACCAAGGGCCGCTCGCTCGACGAGGTCGCCGGCTACCTCTACGCGAAGGACTTCCTGCTCCACCCCGACGTGGCGCTGCTGTCGGACGTCACCGCCCTGCGGCGCGACATCCTCTTCGTGTCCGAGGTGCAGAACGGCGTCGACGTGATGCGCGAGATGCAGCGCAAGCAGACCCCCATCGCGGTCGTCGTCGACGAGTACGGCGGCACGAGCGGCATCGTCACGATGGAGGATCTCCTCGAGGAGATCGTCGGCGAGATCCGCGACGAGTTCGACGAGGAGCCGCAGAAGGTCATCAAGCTGGCCGGCTCGGACGACACGTGGGACGTCGACGGGCGGGCGACGATGGACGAGCTCCGCGCCATCGGCGTGAAGGTGTCGGACGGCGAGCTCGGGGAGCCCGTGGGGGCGCTCGTCGTCGAGCTGCTCGGCCGGCTGCCGCGCGCCGGGGACAAGGTGACGCTCTCGGGCGGGGCGACGGCGGAGGTGGTGGCGATCAGCCGTCGGCGGGTGACGCGCCTCCGCGTGCGCATCCAGAAGGAGCCCGAAGCCGCGCCGGAGGCGGGATGACGCGGTGGACGGCGCGCGTCGCGCTGGTCGTCGTGACGCTCGCGTGCGCGTGGCTCACGTGGTCGAAGCTGGCGCTGTCGACCGACCTGTCGACGCTGTTCCCGGAGAGCGGCGACGCGGGGGCGCTCGGACGGTGGACGCGGGCCTTCGGCGGGCGCGACCCGGTGCTGGTCCTCGTGCGGGGCGAGAAGCCGGAGGACGTCGCGGCGGTGGCGGACGCCATCGCGGCGTCGCTGCGGGAGGCGCCGTCGATCGCGCGCGTGCTCGACCGCGCGCCGACCCCGAAGACGCCCGGCGACGCCACGCTCGCCTGGGCGTACGCGGGGCCGGACGCGCGGAGGAGGCTCGCCGCGGCGGTGACGCCGGAGGGCATGCGGGCGCGCCTCGCGGAGACGCACGCGATGCTGCTCGCGCCGGTGGGCAGCGAGGGCCTCGACGCGTGGCTCGCGCGCGATCCGCTGCGCCTGTCGGCCGTCCCGTGGGAGTCGCGCGAGGAGCTGGCGGCGGGCGTGACGGCGTCGCCGGGGGCGGCGTTCGCGGCGGACGAGGGGCGGGCGCGCCTGGTCGTGGCGGAGCCGCGGGGCAGCGCGTTCACGTCGGACTCGGCGCGCGCCGTGGTCGAGGAGGTGGAGCGCGCGGAGGCGGCGGCGGCCAGGCCCGGCGTGACGACAGAGATGACGGGCGGGCACGCCATCGCGTGGGCCACCGAGCGGATGCTGAAGCGCGACC
The DNA here is from genome assembly GCA_036501935.1 of Polyangiaceae bacterium. GTDB lineage: Bacteria > Myxococcota_A > Polyangia > Polyangiales > Polyangiaceae > Palsa-1150. Next base: position 30,643 of record DASXZL010000049.1, read on the forward strand.
TCGAGGTGAGCGGCACGGTGTCGGCGGTGCTGGCGTCGCTGGCGTTCGTGCTGACCTTCCGCCGCGCCCGGGCTCTCGCGGCCGTGCTCCCGCCGCTGGCGCTGGGGACGCTGTGGACGACGGGGATCGCGGCGCTCTTCCCGGCGGGCGTCAGCGCGGTGGCCATCGCCTTCGCCGCGGTGGTCGTCGGCGTCGGGGTGGACACGGGCGTGCACGTCTACGCGGCCCTGCTCGAGGGCCGGCGTGCGGGGCTCGCGCCGGCCGAGGCCGCGGCGTCGGCGCGCGCGACGACGTGGAGGCCGACGCTGACGGCGGCGGCCGTGGCGGCGGTGGCGTTCGCGTCGCTCGGCCTCAGCGGGCTGCGCGCGATGAAGCAGCTCGGCCTGCTGTGCGGCGCGGGGGAGCTGCTGACGGCGGTCGCGATCCTGCTGGTGACGCCGGAGATCGGGGCGTGGATGGAGCGAGGCGCGCCGCCGCCGGTCCGCACCGCCGCGTGGCTCGGGGCGCTGGCGTGGACGTCGCGGACCCGACGGCGCGCGCTCTGGACGCTGGCGGCGTGCGCGCTCCCGGTGGCGGCGGTGGCGGCGGTAGGCTGGCCCCGACCGGCCGACGCGCTCGTCGCGGTGCGTCCGAGCCGGCTGGAGCCGCTCGCGGTGGAGGAGCGCATCCACGCGATCTTCGGCGGGCGCCCCGGGCAGTGGATCGTGCTGACGGCGGACGCCGACGAAGAGCGCGCGAGGACGCGGGCGGACCGCGTGGCCGAGGCGCTCGAGCCGCTGAAGGCCGAGGGCCTGGTGGACGGCTTCGATGCGCTGACCGCGTTCGCCCCGTCGGCGACGACGCAGCGGGCGCGCCTGGCGGAGCGCGACACGCTCGACCTGCCCTCGCGGCGCGAAACGCTGGCGGCGGCGCTCGGCGACGCGGGGTTCTCGGTGGAGAGCTTCGGGGCGGCGCTCGACGCGTTCGCGCGACCGTCACGGTCGGGCGTGGGGGACGGCGACCCGGGTGGCGCGCTCTCGTGGCTCTTCGCGCGTCACGTCGCGCACGCGGGCGGCGAGACGCTGGTGGCGACGTACGTTCGTCCGGCGGGGGACGCGGCGGCTCAGGCCCGCCTGCGAGCGGCCATCCTCGCGGCGGACCCGGGCTCCGTCGTCACCGGGTTCGACGCCATCGATCGCGCGCTGCGCGACGTGCTCGGGCGCGACCTCGTGCTGGTCGGTGGGGTCGCGCTCGTCGTCGTCGCCCTCGCCATGCGCCTCGCGCTGCGGAGCGCGCGACACGCCGTCGTCGCGCTGGCGACGCTCGTCTGCGAGATGGCGCTGGTCGGCGTCGCGATGCGCGTGCTCGCGGTGCGATGGCACGTGTACGACGCGCTCGTGCTGCCGGTGCTCTTCGGCGTGACCATCGACGAGTCGATGTTCCTCCTCTACGCGGCGCGTGCCCGCCCCATCGAGGAGGCGATGCGCACGCAAGGGCCGCTCGTCGCCGCGACGGCGCTGACCACGGCGGCGGGCTTCGCGGCACTCATCGCGTGCCGCTTCGAAGGGCTGAGCGACCTCGGGCTGGTAGGGACGCTGGGCGTCCTCGCGGGCCTCCTGGCGGCGCTCGTGGTGGTGCCCGCGGCGCTGCGCGTGATGGCGCCCACGACTCCGATGAGACGGGGTGAGGGTTGACGCGACTGGGCAACGGGCTCGACGCTGTGAGGTGATGTTGCGGCGCCCCGCCTTCGCAGCGGCCTGGGGTCTGGTCCTGTCGGCGTGCGCGCTCGATCTGGGCGGCCTCGGCGCCGCGGTGCCGGCCGATGAGGGGGGCGCTGCGACGCCGACCCTGGAGGCGGCGGCCGCCGATCAGCTCTCGGTCGAACCGGAGGGAGTAGAGGCCGGGGAGGTCGATACGCCGGTCGGCCCCGATGGCGACGCGCAGCTCCCCGGCGCCGAAGCGTCGACGGCGGGCGGCGACGCGGCAGGCCCGGTGGAGGGCGGCGACGATGCTTCGACGGGGCCAAGCGCGACCTGCGACGAAGACGGGGACGGGTATCTCGCGAAGACGTCCGCCTGCGGGGGCACCGACTGCTGCGACCAGGACGCCCACGTCCATCCCGGGCAGAAGTCCTTCTTCTCGCAGCCCGGCGCCTGCGGGGGCTACGACTACGACTGCGATGGGCAGGAGACGCCCGAGTACGGCGCCGCCAATTGCCAGTGGAGCACCTTCTCGTGCAGCGGCGACGGCTTCGCGGCTCCCATCCCCTTGTGCGGCGTGTTCGGCACGTTCACGAGCTGCAGCATCCCCTGGTACGACGTCCTCAGCTGCGCCGGGAGCAACGCCCAGCAGGCGCAGGCCTGTCACTAGCAACACTCGCCCTCTCTCGGTCGAAGGGTGGGCATGGCCCTTCCCTCCGCGCTCGCCCACCTCGCGTTCGACGTCTTCGCCTCGGTCCTCGCCCCGCCGCGCTGCGCTTCGTGCGACGCGCCCGTCACGCGGCTCGCGGTGTTCTGCGCGCCGTGCGCCTCCACCGTCGAGCCAGCCCCGGACCGCGACCGCGACCACGACCACGACCACGACCATGCCGCCTTCGTCTATGGGGGTGCAGTGGCGCAGGCCATCGTCCGGATGAAGTACGAGGAGCGTCCCGACCTCGCGCGACCGCTGGGCGATCTCCTCTGGCGGTCCCTCGCGCCGCGCAGCGCTTCCCTGCGCGGCGTGCTGGTCGTGCCCGTCCCACTTCATCCGTCGCGCCTCGCCGAGCGCGGGTTCAACCAGTCCTCGCTCCTCGCGCGGCGGCTCGTCCGCCACCTCCGGGGGCACTTCGCTCCGCTGGCGCTCGCCCGCGGGCGCGACACGCCCAAGCAAGCCACGCTCGACCGGGAGAGCCGCCTCGCCAACGTGGCGGGCGCGTTCCGGGCGCGCGAGCCGGCACGCATCCACGGTCGCGCCGTGCTCCTCGTCGACGACGTCTCCACGACGGGGGCGACGCTCGAGGCCTGCGCGCGTGCGCTGCGCGGGGCGGGAGCTCGCATGGTCGCGACCGCCGTCCTGGCGAGAGCAGGCCTTTTTCCCGCAGCGGAGCTATCATCCCTGAGCCCGTGAGCGCATCCAAGGACGGCAAAGCCGAGACCCCCGGAGCCGGCGCGAAGCCTGCCACCAAGACCGTGGTGGGTGTGCCCGCGCTGGAGAGCGTGCCGCCCGATCGTCCCAGCGACATGGAGATGACGCGGCAGCTCCCGCCGAAAGCCGTCGACGAAGGGGACGAGAAAGAGCCGCGCGAGCCGAGCACGGCGCTCGACGTGAAGGCCATCAGCACCGCCGAGGCCGAGCGCATGCTGGCGTGGACGGGGTTCACGCAGGACGAGATCTCGACGGCGCACGCCGGCGCCGCGCCGAAGCCTGCCCCGTCGCCGCGGCCGCCCGGGGTGGCGGGGGCGCTCCCCCGGCCCGCGCCGCGGCCGACGACGGCGATGAAGACGCTTCCGCCGGCGGCCGACATGTTCGTCGGGCTCGGACGCGCCGTGGGCGCCGCGCACGCGGAGCCGGAGAAGCCGACGCGCCCGGGCGTCCCCGCGCAGGCGGGTGTGTCCGTCCGGGGACGGGCGACGCTGCTGCTCGATTCGTCCGCGCCCCCGGTGGGGGAGCAGAGCGAGACGGACAGCACGCTCGAGCGGGCGCCCATCGTCGTGCCGGGCGCGGGGTCGACGCCGCCGAAGGCCGTGACGCAGGCCCCGCCGTGGGGCGAAGGGGCCGCGCACCTGGGTCCGCCCATCCCGAAGGGGGCGCCGCCGCCGCGCGCGCGCGAGCCGTCGATCGAGGAGATCAGCAGCTCGATGCTGCTGCCCGATGCGTCGGGCGAGGCGCCTGCCGCGGGCGTGGAGGAGCTGAGCGGCTCGGTGCTCATCGAGGACGCCCCCGATGGCCGGCCCGTGGTCACCCGGCCGCCCGCGCCGAGCGCGCGTCCGCCGCGGGTGACGCCGTCGGTCAAGCCGCCGGTGCCCAAGTCGTCGTCGTCGTCGCGACCGCCGGAGGCCGCGCACCGGATGCTCCTGGGGATCCCCGAGCTGCCGAAGTCGACGCCGGCGCCGAACCTCGATTTCCTCGTGACGGCACCCTCGGCCCCGCCGCCGCGAGTCGCGCCGTCGTCGGCCCCGCCGCCCGTGGTGCCGCCGCCCGTGGTGCCGCCGCCCGACGCGTTCTTCGACGCCGTGCCGGCGCCACTGCCGGCCTTCCCTCCGCCGCCCGACGCGGCGCCGTTCGACGCTGCCCCTCCCGCCGCTGCGAAGCCCGAGCTTTCTCCGCCGCAGCCTTCTCCTACGACGGCGCCGATGACCGGCGACATCGAGCTCACGCGGCTCCCGCGCGGCGGCCTCGAGCCTCTCTTCGATCTGAGCCGCAAGGCGAGAGCGGTGCTCGAGAAGGCGCTCGTGCAGCTGCGCGCGGGCATGGCGGCGAACGGAGGGCTCGGCGCGGACGGCCGGCCGAAGTGGTTCCTGCCGGTGGTCGCCGCCGCGGGGCTCCTCGTCGGAATCGGTCTCTTCGCCATCCTCGGCGCGCTGATCCGGGGCGGCGGCGACTCGGCGCGTGCGAGCACGGGGACGCCCTCGTCGGCGCGCGCAGCCGGCGGAGCCTCGGGCCAGGCGCCCGTCGCCGCGCCGATGCCGCTCGCGCCCGTGCCCCCCGCGGGCACCACGCCGTCGCCGGCCGGGCCGCTCTCGCCGTGCACCGTGTCGGGCGGCCCGCACGTCATCGGCCCGAGCGCCACCGTCACCGCGGGCGTCGAGCTGGCGCGCCTGGGTGACGACCTCGCCCTCGCGTTCGCGCCGAGCGACCACGAGGCCATCGGCGTGCGCCTCGACGCGACCTCGCTGTCGGCCATCTCGACGGTGAAGGCGCACTCGCGCGAAGTCGTCCGGCGCGTGACGCCGCTGACCAACGCGAAGGGGGGCCTGGTCCTCGCGGTCGACACGGACCGGAAGAACGACCGCCTCCAGGGACGGCGCACCGTCCCCGCGGAGCCCCCCGTGCAGCTCGGAGCGGCGGGCGGGCACCTCTCGTGGGCGCGCGTCGGCGGCCCGCCGACCGGGGACCTCTGGGCGCTCGACGAGGGGCCGAACATCGAGTCGCTGCGCGGCTCGGTCGAGAACATGGGCGAGCGGACCGTCGCCGTGGCCTTCCGGCGCGGGGGCGCCGTGTGGATGGGCGTGGCCACGGGCGCCAAGGCGCTGGCCCCGAAGGGAGATCTGTCGCACATCGAGGGGCTCGGCACCGCCATCGGCTCGCCGGCGATCGCGCTCAGCGCGGGCGGTGTCATGGTCGCATGGTCCGACCGCGCCTCGACCGACGAGCCGTGGCGCCTTCGCTGGACGCGCTTCGACGCGGGCAGCGCGGCGACGAGCGCGCAGACGTTCTCGCCGCCCGCCGGGGGCAGGGGCGAGCAGGCGATGTCGCCGAGCCTCGCGGCCCTCCCGGGGGGACGGTTCCTCTTCGTGTGGACCGAGGGCCCCGCTTCGGGTCACGACGTGCGCGCGCTGACCTTCGGGCCCGACGGCAAGCCCCTCGGCGCTCCGTTGGTCATCTCGAACGCGGGCGTCAACGCGGGGCAAGGGCAGGCCGCCGTCACGGCGAACGGCCTCGGCGTCGTCGCCTTCCTCGAGTCGGGCGGCAACGGCTTCCAGGTGGTCGCGACGCCCATCGCCTGCGGCGAGTGAGCGCCGACCGTTCCGGGGCTACTGCACGGTGGCGAGGGCGCTCGCGAAGCAGTCGGGCGCGACGTACTCGGTAAAGCGCTTGGCCTCCTGCCCGTGGCTGTCGAGGAAGACCACCACCGGGAGCCCTTCGGTCGCGTGGTACTTCTGCCGGACCTTCGCCACGTCCGCGTCGTCGTCGTCGCTCGCGTCGATGTGAAGCGCGATGAACCGCGCCCCTTCCTTCTGGACCTTCGGATCGGGGAACGTCTTCTCGTCGAGCTCTTTGCAGGCGCCGCACCAGCTCGCGCCGAAGTCGATGAGCACCGGCTTGTGCTCCTCGTTCGCCAGGGCGAGCGCCTTCGCCTCGCTCGTCTCCCAGTGAAGCTCCGGGGGCAGCTCGTACCACGTGACGACCATGAAGAGCCCTGCGATGGCCGGAATGATGGAGGCGAGCTTGGTCGGCTTCGAGAGGCGCGCGATGGGCGACTTGCGGCGCTCGGCCGCGACGTGGATGCCGCCCAGAACCAGCCCGATGCCGAGGACGACCATCGCGAAGACGCCGTAGAGCAGCGTGGGCTGCGCCAGCTTGTGGACCGTCTCCTTCGGGAGAGCGTCGCGGATGTAGCCGAAGGCCATGTACGCGAGGCACACGCCGCCGACCCATTTGACGCCCATCATCCACGCGCCCGCCTTGGGCAGGTTCACGGCGAAGGTGCCGACCGCGAAGAACAGCGTGCCGAGGCCGAGACCGTAGAGCGCCATGGCGCCGGACCCGAGGGCCACGTTCCGCGTCGTGGCGATCCACCCGAGCAGGCCGAAGAGGAACGGACCGACGCACGGCGCGGCGACGAGGCCGCACACGAGGCCGAGCAGGAACGCGCCCCGGTACCCCGTGCCGCCGACCGTGGAGAGGCGGTTGTTGAGGCTCGCCGGGAGCGCGAGCTCGAACGCGCCGAAGAGCGACGTGGCGAGGGCGAGGAAGACGAAGGCGATGGCCCCGACCACCCATGGGTTGCCGAGCGCCGAGCCGAAGCCCTTTCCCGTCATCGCCGAGATGACGCCCATCGGCGTGAAGAGGCACACGATGCCGAGGACGAACGTGAGCGACAGGAGCGCGCCCTGCCAGCGGCTCTTGGCCTCCTTGGCGCCGAAGACCGAGACGGTGATCGCGATCATCGGGTAGACGCACGGCGTGAGGCTCGTCGCGAGGCCGAAGACGTAGCTGGCGCCGAGGGCGACGAACGTCCCCTGCGCGAGGTAGCGCTGGAAGGCTCCGTTGTCGGACGATGCGGCGCATTCGTCCGCCGAGGCCACGAGGGGCCACAGGACGAGCGCGAGAACGACGAGCGTGGAGAGCAGGAGTCTCGAGCGCGGCTTCACGGGGTTTCCTCCGTCGTGCATTCTCCGTGCGAACCGACGGCGTTCCCGGAGCAGTGGGGAATATAGCGAAAGCTCGGCCTTTTTCACGCGGGGCGACGGCTGGAGGTCTGCAGCGTGGGTGGATCGCCGCTCCCTCAGTTGGCGGACATCTTCGCCAGCGTGGAGCGTGCCATCTTGAGCTCCGGGTCGAGGGCCAGCGCGAGCGTGACGCGTGAGCCCTCGGTCCGGCGGACGAACGCCTCGAGGTAGCGCTGGGCGGCCGGCCAGGCCCCGGCGGCGTAGGCGAGGTGGCCGAGGACGAAGCGGCCGTAGCCCTGGCCGCAAGGGGCGGCGGCGAGCTCGTCGATGGTCGATTGAAGATCGGCGACGCGCTCGCCCGAGGCCACGCGCACGAGGGCGAGATGTGCGCGGTAGAGGGGCTTGTCGCGCGTCCCCCAGCGGACGGCCCGCTCGAGGGCCGAGAGCGCCTCCGCGTACCGGTGGGCCATGAAGAGCGTGCTCCCGAGCGTCCACAGGTGAAACGGGCGCCGCGACGCGGGGCCGCGGCGGGCCGCGATGCGCAGGTGCGAGACGGCGGCGTCCACGTCGTCGACGGCGAGGGCGGCGCGCGCGGCGTCCTGGTGGAGGACGTCGCCGAGGACGCCGAGCTCGATGGCCTGGAGCGCGACCTCGAGCGCGGAGGCGAAGCGCTTCGCTTCGTAGTGCGCGAGGTAGAGCTGACGCAGCAGCATGGCCTGCGTCGTCTTGTCGAGGGGTGAGCGCGCCCCGAGCCCCTGCTTGGCCCAGCGCGCGCGGGCGGCCGGGGTCCGCGCCGCCATCGCCTTGCGGAGCATGTCCTCGGGGGCGGCCGAGCGCGCCGAAGCAGCCGCACCGGATGCGGATGGGGCTGCCGTGCGCCTGCCGGTGGTCACACGTCCAATCCTACCATTCAGCCTCTCGGCGGGCCAAAACGTGCTACGCGTCCCGCGTCGTGCGCGCCCATCGACGGCCTCGTCTCGCGATGCCGCTCCGCCGCCTCTCGACCCTCGCCGCGCTCTTCGCGCTGGCCCTCCTCGCGACCGGTTGCGGGCGGCGGGCGACGCGCGCGGACTGCCAGCTCATCGTCGACCGCAGCGTCGAGATCGAGATGAAGGAGCGGAGCGAGAGCGACCCCAAGGCCATCGCCAAGCGCGAGGCCGAGGTGCGCGCGGAGCTGGACGACAAGATAAGCTCGTGCGAGAGGGACCGTCGCGTCACGGACAAGATGATGGCTTGCGTGCAATCGGCCTCGACGACCTCGGACCTCGAAAAGTGTCTTCGCTGACGACGCCCCGGGGCCTCGTGGCCGCCCTGCTCGCGTGCATCGCGTGCGCCTCCGTGGGCGCGTGCAAGGCCAAGGCGAGCGCATCGCAGTGCGATCAGCTCATCGACCGGTACGCCACGCTGGTCGTGACCGAGAAGCTCGCGGACGCGTCGGCGGCGCAGATTCAGACCGAGCAGGCGCGCGAGAAGAGCGCGGCCCGCGGCGACGACGCGTTCAAGAACTGCAGCTCGGAGGTCAGCGAGGCCGAGTTCCAGTGCGCGATGCGCGCGACGACGCCCGACGCCTTCGAGAAGTGCCTCGAATGAGGGCCTATTTCGTGTGCGCGGCGCGGCCGTGCATGCGCAGCTTGCGGCCGTTCTGCGTGTCCTCGGGGGTCGGGCCGTCGACCTGCCAAAGGATGTCGCCCCCGAGCAGGCAGGCCTGGTCGGCGAGCGCGCGCTGGCACACGTCGCGCGAGTCGTCCTCGTTGCAGAGCACCGTGACCGGCCCGATGTTCTCGACGCGCATCGGCAGCGAGTCGGCGTAGATCTGCAGGGCGCACCCGCGCTCGCGCGGACCCTGCGTCGCGCGCTTCGAGTGCGCGGCGTGCGCCACGAGGGAAGGCGCGTTGATGGCGTTGTCGGCGGTCCCCCACGCCACGTCGCCCCCGCGCCGGCAGACCTCGTTCTCGAGCAGCCGCTCGCATTTTCCCGCGCCTTCCGGCGGGCAGTCGACCTTGACCGTGCCGAGGTCGTCCACCGGAATGGCGGCGGGCCCCGGGTAGAGCTTCACCGGGCACCCGTCCTCGCGGGCCGGGTACCGCGCATCGGTGGCGGACCCTCCGCACGCCGCGACCGTTACGACCACCATCCCGGCGAGAGCTGCGAGGCGCGTGAGCATCGTCGCCTACTCCGCCGCCGCCCGGGTCTGGAGCAGCGGGAAGCCCATCGCCTCGCGCTGCGCCAGCCACGACTCGGCCACGCCCTTGGCCATGCCTCGCACGCGTCCGATGAAGCGCGCCCGCTCGGTGACGCCGATGGCGCCGCGCGCGTCGAGCACGTTGAAGGCATGCGCTCCCTTCACGACGAAATCGTACGCGGGGAGGACCAGCTTCTTCATCGGGTCCTCGCTCCTCGTGAGCAGGCGCTTGCACTCCTTCTCGGCCTGGTCGAACGCCGCGAAGTGCGCCTGCGTGTCGGCTTCCTCGAAGTTGTACGTCGACCACTCCCACTCGCCGCGCCTCACGAGCTCCGCATATGGGACGCCCGGGGCCCACTGCATGTCCCAGAACGACTCGACGTTCTGGAGGTACATGCAGATGCGCTCGAGGCCGTAGGTGAGCTCGCCGCTGACGGGCTTGCAGTCGATGCCGCCGACCTGCTGGAAGTACGTGAACTGGGAGATCTCGAGGCCGTCGAGCCACACCTGCCAGCCGAGGCCCCACGCGCCGAGCGTCGGCGACTCCCAGTCGTCCTCCACGAAGCGAACGTCGTGGTCGTCTGGCTTCGTGCCGAGGGCGAGCAGCGACTCCAGGTACATGTCCTGGATGTCGAGGGGCGAGGGCTTGAGGATGACCTGGTACTGGTGAAACTGCTGCGTGCGATTCGGGTTGTCGCCGTAGCGCCCGTCGGTCGGGCGGCGCGAGGGCTCGACGTAGGCGACCTTCCACGGCTCGGGCCCGATGGCGCGGAGGAAGGTGGCCGGGTTGTAGGTGCCCGCGCCGACCTCGGAGTTGTACGGCTGCACGATGAGGCAGCCCCGCTTCGCCCAGAAGTCCTGCAGGGTGAGGATGACTTCCTGGAAGTACATGGGACGGCAGTGGTAGCACGCGGGCGAAGGGCAGAGGAGAGGGCGCGCCCACGGGCGAGTCCCTACCCGGCGATCTTCGTGAGCTCCTCGTACTGGGCGTCCGACAGCTCCACCTTGCCGGCGCCGCAGTTCTCCTCGAGGTGCGCCACCGACGACGTGCCCGGGATGGGCAGCATCGCCTTCGAGCGACGGAGCAGCCACGCGAGGGAGACCTGCGAGGGCGTCGCCCCGGCGGCCTTCGCGATCCTGGCGACCGGCCCGTCCGGATCGAGCAGCTTGCCGCTCGCGATCGGGAACCACGGGATGAACCCGAGGCTCTCCTTCTCGCAGTGGTCGACGACCGCCTCGGCCTTGCGGTTCAGCAGGTTGTAGAGGTTCTGCACGGACACGATGGGGACGACGGCGCGCGCCGCCTCGATCTCCGCCACCGAGACCTCCGACAGACCGACGTGCCGCACCTTGCCCTCCTTCTGCAGGTCGCGCAGAAGGCCGAACTGCTCGCCCGCGGGCACCTTCGGATCGATGCGGTGAAGCTGGAAGAGATCGATGCGCTCCACCTCGAGCCGACGCAGGCTCATCTCGCACTCCTGCCGCAGGTACTCGGGGCGACCGAGCGGGTGCCACTCGCCCGGTCCGGTGCGCGCGAGCCCCGCCTTCGTCGCGATGACCAGCCCCGCGGGGTACGGATGGAGGGCCTGGGCGATGAGCTCCTCGCTCACGTAGGGGCCGTACGAGTCGGCCGTGTCGATGAAATCGACCCCGAGCTCGACGGCGCGCCGGAGCACGCGGATGGCCTCCGCGGGATCGCGCGGCGGTCCCCAGATGCCCTTGCCCGTGAGCTGCATCGCGCCGTAGCCGAGGCGATGGACGACCATGTCGCCGAGCTTGAACGTGCCGCAGGCGAGGGCGGCATGCGAGGTCTTCTGCGTCATTACGGTGGCCTCCCGGGTGGAAGATGCCCCGGAGGGTAGCGCCGTTGCCCGCCCCGGCTAGAGAGCTTGCCCTGCCATGCCGAGCATTCGCATGAAGGTCATCCCCGAGCCGGCACGAGGGAAGCGCTCGGTGCTCGTGGCTTCGCGCCCGGACGACCCGACCTACCGGTTCTACCAGGGCGGCAACGACGTGAGCCTGCTCTGCGGGCAGTGCGGCCGCGAGCTCGTCACCGGCCTGCAGGACGCCATGCAGCTCCAGAGCGTCGTGCTCCGGTGCCCCGGCTGCGGCGCGTTCAACGACTCGGGCCTTCCCGCGGGCGTCTGAGACCTATCGCGGCGGGCGCTTGCGCTCGTGGAACCAGCTCCGGTAGCCGGTCATCTTCGCCACTTGCGCCGGCGGCGCGTGTCCCTTGCACGTCGAGCTCTCGTCGCTCCCGAGCGGCGCGCCCCAGCGCGACTCGACGCAGTCGTTCGGGTTGTAGGCCATCTCGAGCAGCGTCTCGCGGTCGACGACGTCCTGCAGCGCGAGCTCGAACTCGCTCCCGTCGCTGCGCACGTACTTGAACTTGCGCTCATGAAGCTCGCGCGTCAGGCGCGCGGCCAGCTCGGCGCGCACGTCCTCGGGCGTCTTTCCGGCGGGCATGGCGTACCGCTCGGGGCGGCGCGCGACCCGCGCCGGCAGCGCCTGGGCGACGTCGATGGCGATGAGCAGGCGCAGATCGCGCGACGGCGTCGAGAAGTCCTCCCAGTCGCCGGTCGTCTCGAAGATCTTCGCGCCCTCGGGCATGTCCGCCGAGGCCTTGCCGCTGGCGAGGAACTTGCGCCCGTTGTCCACCGAGTTGACGCGCGTCTTCACCTGCTCTTCGAGCGCGTCGACGGTCTCGAGCAGCGCCTGCATCGGATCGAGCGGCGCCGGCGACAGGACGTCGTCCATCTTGTCGTAGAAGCCCTCGACGCCGCTCGCGTACTGCTCCTGCGAGTAGTCCGCGAGCTCGGCGTTGGCGAGGTGACGCCACTTGCCGGTCATCTTGTCGCGGAGGACGGGCCGGAACCGCTTGAATCCGGCGGCGCCCAGCGCCGGGTCGACGGCGAAGAGGAAGTTGCCGCGCCAGAAGCGCTTGCGGGCGACGGTTCCGTCGGGCTGCCCGTCGACGGCGAGGAGGACGCCGCCCGCGGTGGCGGTCTGGGGGATGCGCTTGGCGACGACGAGCACGTGGCCGTACGGGTCGGCGAAGATGGTGCCGGGCCGCAGCGTCTCGGCCGAGAGCGACACCGGGTAGTAGTCGCCCGTCTCGTCGTCCGCGGAGGTGCGCCCTGCGCCGGATTGCACCGCGTCGGCGAGCGTCGTCCGGAAGAACTCGCCCACGCGCTTCGCGTTTGCCTCCCACGTGCCGCTCCGCTTGGGGTCGGCCCACGTCGGAAGGTCCGGCTCCTTGCCGTCGGCCGACTTGGGGAACGGGTTGCTCTGCGTGGCGAAGTCGCCGCACACGGGGGGCACGCCCTCGGCGCCGCGCGAACAGCGCGACCAGGCGAAGGGCAACCCGAGCTTGTAGGCGAAGTAGGCGCGAAGGAAATACGGCAGGTCGGCGCAGTCCGGGCGCACGATGACGCCCTGCTCGTCCTCCGCGGCGCCGAGGTGATCGATGAGGAAGTTGCGCGTGCGGTCGCGGAGCACCTCGTGGAGTGCGTTCCACGTCGGCGCGGCGTCGAGGGGCGCGTCGAACATGTGCTCGACCCACGCCGAGTAGAGATTCTCGAGCGACGGCGTCCACGCCGCGCGCGTGAACCAGAGCGCCGTGCGCGGCGTGCCGGGGACGAGTCCCGGGCGCGCGCCGACGGCGATGTCCTTCGTCGCGAGGGAAGCGCCGCCGCACGCCGTGTCGCGCTCGAGCGTCGCGTGCCACGTCCCGGTCGCAGGCGCCTCGACGGTCGCGATCCACGCGTACGGCGTCGCCCCGTGCCGCTCCTTCACGGTCGTCACGGTTCCGTCGGGGGCGGCGAGGCGGAGCTGCGCGTCGACGAGGTGGTCGCTGACGACGACGACGCGCATCGAGTCGCCGTGCCAGGAGTGCTCGGGCGAGGTGAAGACGAGGACGTCCCCCGCGTCGCCACACGCCGGAGCAGGAGGTGCGACAGCGGGAGGCGTGGAGGATGCGGACGCGGCCGTCGTCGGAGCCGCGCCGGCGGCGGCGAGCCGCGGCATGGGCGACGTCGGCGGTCCGGGCGGGGATTCCTGGGGGGACCGCTGGCACGCGGCGACGAGGAGCGCGCTGCCCAACCATCCCACCCACCGCGCCGCAGCCCTCGTTCGACTACCCATCATCGCCATCCATCGAGCTCGCGTCTTCTTCAACGTCGCCGCGCGGTCCCGCGCTTCCCGGGCATGCTACACCGGCGCCCGCTGGCCCCGCCGCCTGGGCTCGGATACGCTTGTTTTCCCGCATGTCTACGGCAGCGTCCGCGCGGCTCATCGGGCGCTACCTCCTTTTCGGAGAGATGGCGTCGGGGGGTATGGCGACCGTGCACTTCGGCCGCCTGAGCGGGCCGGCGGGGTTCTCGCGCACGGTGGCCATCAAGCGGCTGCACCCGCAGTACGCGAAGGATCCCGACTTCGTCACGATGTTCCTCGACGAGGCGCGGCTCGCGGCACGCGTCCACCACCCGAACGTCGTGTCGACGCTCGACGTCGTCGCGACCGAGGGCGAGATCTTCCTCGTCATGGAGTACGTGCAGGGCGAGTCGTTCGCGCGCCTGCTGCGGTCTGTGCGCTCGATGATGACGCCGGCCGACACTCACGTCATCGCAACCATCATGGCGGGCGTTTTGCGCGGTCTGCACGCGGCGCACGAAGCGAAGAGCGAGCAGGGGGAGCCGCTCGGCGTCGTGCATCGCGACGTGTCGCCGCAGAACATCCTCGTCGGCGTCGACGGCGTCCCGCGCGTCCTCGACTTCGGTGTGGCGAAAGCGGTGGGCCGGCTGCAGACGACGCGCGAAGGGCAGATCAAGGGCAAGCTCGCCTACATGGCGCCCGAGCAGCTCCACGGCGCGGGCGTGACGCGGCAGACGGACATCTACGCGGCGGCGGTCGTGACGTGGGAGGCGCTGACGGGCAAGCGTCTTTTCCAGGAGGACAACGAGGCGGCCATCATGACGGCCATCCTCCAGCGGACGATCCGCCCGCCGAGCGAGATCGCGTCGCACGTCCCCCTTTCGTTCGACCGCGTCGTGATGCGCGGCCTCGAGCGGGACCCGGCGCGTCGCTACGGCTCCGCGCGCGAGATGGCGCTCGACATGGAGCGCTGCGTGGGGGTGGCGTCGTCGTCCGAGGTCGGCGAGTGGGTCGAGTCTCTGGCGCACGACGATCTGCTGAAGCGCGCGTCGCGCGTCGCGGAGATCGAGAGCGCGTCGTCGTCGCCGGGATCCGCGAGGGGACCGGGGGCGTTGCCGTCGGTGGGCGAGATGCCGACCACCGTGTCGCGCACGTCACCCGATGGGGTGCAGGCGCCGCCGGAGCTCCGGTCGGACGTCTCGAGCATCGCGGTCTCGCCGATGCTTTCGGCGATCCCGCGCCAGGGGCGAGCACGCACCGCCGTCGTCGCCGGCACCGCCGTCGTCGGCACGCTGCTCGTCGTGTCCACCCTGCTCCTCGCCTTCCGCCGCGAGGCCGCTCCGTCCACGACCACCCTCCTCTCCGCATCTCCCCCCACCGCCTCCGCCGCGCCGGTGCCCGCGGCCGAACCCATTCCCGTCTCCGCCTCCTCCGACCCGCCGACGATTCAGGTCACCGATCTCCCGACCGCGACCGCGACCCCGACCCCGACCACCGAGATCCCGACCGCGACCGCGACCGCGACCCCGGCCCTCGCCCCGCGCCGCCACATCTTCTTCCGCCCCGCGCCCGCCCCCGACTGCGATCCCCCCTTCACGATCGACGACGTGGGCCACAAGCACTACAAGCCGGCTTGTCTGAAGTGACCCGCTCGTCCATGCTGATTGGCATGAGGCGCGCCCCCGTGCTTCTCGCCGTCCTCGCGGCGGCGGCGCTCTCCACGTCACGCGCCGGCGCACGCACCGACGACAAGCAGCAGTGCCTCGCGGCCTCCGACCAGGGACAGCAGCTGCGCGACGACGGCAAGTACCGCCAGGCGCGCGAAGCCTTCGCCGCGTGCGCGCGCGACGCCTGCCCCGCCCTCGTCCGGCGCGACTGCATGAAGTGGCTCGCCGACCTGGAGCAGGCGTCCCCGTCCATCGTGGTGGGCGCGAAGGACGACAAGGGCGCCGACCTCGTCGACGTCACGGTGCTGGTCGACGGCGTACCGCTCGTCACGAAGCTCGACGGAAAGCCGACGCAGATCGACCCGGGCGCGCACGTCCTCCGCTTCCAGACGCGCGGCTACCCGAGCGTCGAGCAGCACGTCATGGTGCGCGCCGGAGAGAAGAGCCGCCTCGTCGCCGTGCAGTTCGGGACGCCCGCGCCGGCGATCCCGGCAGGGCCCGTCGCCCCGGCCTCCACGAGCGCGCCGCCTGCCGACTCGGGCCTGACCCCGCAAGGAACGCGCACCTCGGCGTGGGTCTTCGGCGGCATCTCCGTCGCGGCGTTCGCCACCGAGGCCTACTTCGGCTTCAGCGGCCTGAGCGACCGGAGCAACCTGAAGAACCAGCCGTGCGCGAAGAGCGCGTCGTGCCCCGAGAGCTCCGTCGACTCCATCCGGACCAAGTTCACCGTGGCCGACATCGGCCTCGGCGTCGGCCTCGCGAGCGCCGCCATCTCGGCGTACCTCTTCCTCGCGCCCCCCAGTGAGACCGCGCCGTCGCACCCGACCGCTGCGGTCGACGTCGTCCCCGTCCCGGGCGGCGCAGCGATGAGCGTCGCGGGAAGGTTTTGAGCCGAGAGAGTCACACGCGTCCCGCGAAGGCGTACCGGGCGGCGATCACCGCGAAGTGACGACCGGCTTCTTCAGCCCCGCCTTCGCCCGCGCTCCTTCTCGGTCCTGGGTTCGTCGGCGGCCGGTGGCGTCATCGTCACACTCTGCTCCGGCGGGGGCGAGAGCGCTGGCGCTCGCGTGACTGCAAGTTGATACCGCCTGGACGGCGGTGCGCTAGACGATCGCCGCGCGCGCGTTCTTGTTCGTCTCGTCGCGTTCCTTCAACGACTCGAGGATGATGACCGCGGTCTCCTCGATGGCGCGGCCGGTGACGTCGATGACGGGCCAGCCGGGGTGGTCGGCGAAGATCTGCCGCGCGTAGTCGAGCTCCTGCTTCACCTGCTCCCGCAGGCCGTAGCTCGCGTCCATCGGCATGCCGAGCTGCTTCAGGCGCGCCTTGCGGATCTCGACCAGCTGCTCGATCTCGATGGTGAGCCCCACCACGCGATCCTGCGCCGTCTCTTCGAGCTCCGGGGGGAGCGCGACGCCGAGGACGATCGGCCAGTTGGCGACCTTGAGACCGCGCTGCGCCAGGAGCGTCGACAGGGGCGTCTTGCTCGTGCGGCTGACGCCGGCGAGGACGAGGTCGGCCTTCTTGAAGTTGCGAGGCTCCTTGCCGTCGTCGCTCTTCACCGCGAACTCGACGGCCTCGATGCGCCGGAAGTACTCCTCGGTGAGCGGGAGCATGCCGCTCGGCATGTTGATGGGCTGCCGGTCGAGGAAGGTCGACAGCTTGCCGATGAGCGAGCCGATGAGATCGAGCGCCTCGATCTTCATCTCGTAGCTCTGCTGGTGGATGTACTCGCGGAGCTCCGGGCTCACGACCGTGAAGACGACGAGCGCGCCGTCCTTCGCCGCGGCCTCGAGGACCGGACGCGCTGCATCCTTGGTGCGCACGCGCGTGTGGAGTCGGATGTGTGCACCCGAGTGGGGGAACTGCAGCATCGCCGCGCGGACGACCTTCTCGGCCGTCTCCCCGGTCGAATCGCTGAGAATGTCGATGCGTCGCGTCTCCAAGCCTGGCCTCGGACCCCAACATCCACGCATCCGCCTCCAGTTGCAAGCGCCGGGCGCGCCGAGCCGACGTCATGCGCGGATCCATCTGGATCGCAGGCGACCCGGGGGCGAGCGCGGCCGGGGCGCTACCGGGGCCTTCGAGCACGGGGACTGTGCCGACCGGGTGAACGAATGCAGCATGCCCGCACTGCGCGGCGCGCACGGAAGCTGCACTCCACGGCAGCGCCATGCCGAACGCCCCCATCGCTGGTCCCCGCAGGCTCCGGCCCACGACGCAGCCCAAGGAGCCGTCCGTCGAGGTGGCCGCCGCTCGCGCGGTGGCGGCTCCCACGACGTCCTACTCGCGACCCACGGCGACCCCCGTCGGGCCCGGCTCGAGCCGCGTGCTGCCACCTCTCGACTACGACGACACGGGGCGCGGGAAGCGGCCCTCGCTGGACGGGCGACGCCCCAAGTCGCTCGAGACGACGCAGCCGGGGCGGCGGCGGCGATCCAACCGCGTGCTCTGGTTCGTGCTGGGGATCGCCTTCGGGGCCGTCGCGGCCGTCTTCGCGCGCGGCGATGCGATGGGGACGCTGCAGGCGGCGCGCGCGTGGGGCGCGAGCACGCTGCGCTCGCTCGAGCACAAGACGCCGCCGGCGAGCCCCGGGGCGCCGTACTCGGTGACGACGGCGATGGGGACGGCGGCGCCGTCATCGGTGGCGGCGGCGATGGAGAGCACGCCTTGCCCGGTCGACCCGGGACCCGGAGACCCGTGCGCCGAGCTGCTCGCTCCGTTCGCGACGGCCATCCCGACGGTGAACGTCGACGACCTGCCCGTGGTCACGGCGGAGCCGGCGACGACGACGACGGTGGCGCCCGTGGTGGTGGTCGCCCGGAGGCACGCGCGCCCCGCGGCCAGGCCCGCGCCGCGTCCGCCCGCGGCGCCGGTCGCGGAGGAGAGCGCCGAGACGTCGCCCGCGGCCCCGGGCATCAACCCGGACGAGGACGGCGAGCCGCAAGGAAAGCCGACGCGCGTCGTGCCCGCCGCCGCTCCCCCGGCCGACGTGCCGGTGGTCGAGCCTGCACCGGAGCTGAAGAGCGCCAAGAACGACGCGACCTGAGGCTTCTCGCAGGGACGCCTACACGGGCGGGATGAAGTCGTCCCTCGTGAACAGCGCCACGAGCCGAACGCCGTCGGCCTCGATGGCCTCGCGCCCCCCTTCGAGGCGGTCGACCAGAGCCACCACGCCCGCCACCTCGAAGCCGGCCTCCCTCAGCTTCGCCGCCGCCTTCAGCGTGGAGCCCCCCGTCGTCACGACGTCCTCGAGCAGGGCGATGCGCGCACCCGCCGGCAACCGCGAGCTCCCCTCGAGGAGACGCCGCGACCCGTGGTCCTTGGCGTCCTTCCGGACATAGACGGCATCGAGCGGCGAGCCCCGGGTGAAGCTCGTCAACGCCACGGCGCTGGCCAGAGGGCAGCCTCCGAGCTCCACACCGGCCACGGCGACGGGCGCCAGCTTCCCCAGCGCATCGAGCATCGCCTCGCCGACGAGGGCGTGCCCTTCGGCGGTGAGGACGGCCTGCTTGCAGTCGATGAAGAAGTCACTCTCCCGCCCGGAGGCGAGGACGACCCGCTTGCGCTCGAAGGCCCGCTCGCGGAGAAGCTCGAGGAGCCGTGATCGCGCCCCGTCGGCCACGCCTCAGCGCTCCTTCTTCTTCGCGATCTGCCCCTTGGCCTTCTTCAGGGCGGGGACGACCGGAGGCGGCGGACGCCGCGGACCGGGAGCCGCCGGGGCGTGGTTGCCCCCCGACGCGTGCGTCGCCGGTGCCGTCTTCTCGGCCGGCTTCGACGGGGCCGGCGCGGGCGCGGCCTGGACCTTCGCCGCGGGCGCGACCCGGGCCGGCGTGGCCACGGGGCGAACCGCCGGCTGCGCGCGCGTCGTCCTCGCCGGCGCTCCATTGCCTTCGCCGGTCTCGACGAAGCCCCGCACGAGCGCGCCCGGCGCGATGGACACGCGCGGCGCCCGCACGTCTCCCAGCACGCGCGCGCCGTCCTCCAGCGCGATGGCCTCCTCGGCGTGGAGATCGCCCTTCACCGCGCCGCGCACGACGAGCCGCCGGCCGCGGATGCCGCCGCCGACCATGCCGTGGCTGTCGACCGTCACGTCACCGCCCACGGTGACGTCGCCCTCGACGAAGCCCTGCACGTCGAGGTCGACCTCGCCCGTGATGCGACCTCGGACTCGGGTGGTCCTGCCGATGACGGAGGGGTTCGCGGCCATGGCTCAGACGTCCATATCGACGTTGCCCTTGAACTGGGCTCCGTCGGCGATGGTCACGCGCGCGGCCTTCACGTTGCCGATGACGCGCGCGCCGGCCTGCAGATCCACGCGCTCGTTGGCCATCACGTTGCCCGTGAGCGACCCGGCGACGACGAGCGAGCCGCCCGCGACGTCGGCCTCCACGGTGGCGCCGTGCTCGATGGTGACGCCCTCCTTGGCCGAGAGCTTGCCGCGCACCGTGCCGGACACGACGACGTCCTCGTCCGTCGTGATCTCGCCTTCGACCGTGATGCCCGCGCCGATGACCGTGCTCGCCATGATGTCTCCGTCGTCTTCTCGTCGTGTCGTCAGGGAAGTCAGTCCGGTCCGTCCGGCAAGTCAGCGTCGAGCGGCCGTGCGCCCCCGGCCGTCGCCCCGCGCGGGCGAGCCTCCGAGCTCGGCGGGGAGATCGAACTCGCAGTCGAGGCGGCCCGAGAAGCGTGCTCCCTCCTCGATGGAAACGGCGCTGCCTTTCAGGTTGCCGCGCACGCGCGCGCCCGCGACGAGGCGCACCGTGCCGCTCGCCGCCACGTCCCCCTCGAGCCCTCCGGCGACGACGACGGAGTGCGCCTCGATGGTCTCGCTCGCGACGTTGCCGCCTTCGGCGATCGTCAGCTCGCCGCGAATGGCGAGGTCGCCCTCGACCTGACCCTCGACGACCAGATCGCCGTCACCGTGGATGCGGCCGCGGACGCGCGCGCCGCTGCCGATTCGTGCGCCCGCGGCGTCGCCGGTGCGTGGGGTGGTGCGTGCCTGCGCCATGGTCGGCGCGCGAAGCTAGTACAGGCGACCCGGCGTGTCACCACCGGCGGCGCGACCTGTAGTAAGCATCGCGGCGAGAGGACGTTGAGACGCATGCGAGCGGGCGGAGAGGGCGGAAAGGCGTGGCTGCTCCTCCTCGTCGTGCCGTTCGTCGGCACGCTGTGGGTGCCGTTCTACGACTCGCTCGACCCGCGCATCGGCGGCGTTCCCTACTTCTACTGGTACCAGTTTCTCTGGATCGGCATCGGCGCGGTGCTCACGGCCGTCGTCTACTTCGCGACGAAGCGGCGGGGCGGATCATGAGGGAGGTCGACGGCGTCGCCCTCGCGGTCTTCGTGGCGCTCTTCGGAGTCGTCACGGTGCTCGGCTTCGTCGCCGCGCGCTGGCGCAAGGCCGACCTCGACCAGCTCCACGAGTGGGGCCTCGGCGGGCGGCGCTTCGGCACGATGGTCACCTGGTTTCTCCTCGGGGGCGACCTCTACACGGCCTACACGTTCGTGGCCGTGCCGGCGCTCGTCTACGGCGCGGGCGCGCTCGGCTTCTTCGCGCTGCCGTACACCGTCATCACGTACCCGCTCGTCTTCGTCGTCATGCCTCGCATGTGGAGCGTCGCCCACAAGCACGGCTACATCACGGCGGCCGACTTCGTCCGCGGGCGCTCGGGCAGCGGCGCGCTGGCGCTGGCCGTGGCGGTCACGGGCATCCTCGCGACGATGCCGTACATCGCGCTCCAGCTCGTGGGCATCCAGGTGGTGCTCGGCGCGATGGGCATCCAGGGGGACCTGCCGCTCGTCATCGCGTTCGTCATCCTCGCCGCGTACACGTACCAGAGCGGCCTCCGCGCCCCGGCGCTCATCGCCGTGGTCAAGGACGCCATCATCTACGTGACCGTCATCGCGGCGGTCATCGTCATCCCGATGAAGCTCGGCGGGTACGGGGCCATCTTCGACGCCGTTCCGCAGGAGAAGCTGCTGCTCACGCCCAAGCAGATGAGCGCCTACTCGACCCTCGCGCTGGGCTCGGCCATGGCCCTCTTCCTCTATCCGCACTCGATGACGGGCGTCCTCAGCTCCAGCGGGCGCGCCGTCATCAAGCGGAACACGGCGATGCTGCCGGCGTACTCGCTCCTTCTCGGGCTCATCGCGCTCCTCGGCTACATGGCCATCGCGGCGAAGGTCGGCTCGACGCCCGCGTACGCCGAGGGCTTCGACCGCTACGGGGCGAACTTCGCCGTGCCCGCGCTCTTCCTCGGCTCGTTCCCTTCCTGGTTCATCGGCTTCGCGTTCGCCGCCATCGCCGTCGGCGCGCTCGTGCCGGCGGCCATCATGTCGATCGCCGCGGCGAACCTCTTCACGCGCAACATCTACCGGGAGCTCTTGCGTCGCGACTGCACGGGCAAGGAGGAGGCGATGGTGGCGAAGATCGCGTCGCTGGTCGTGAAGCTCGGGGCGCTGGCGTTCATCGTGCTCGTGAAGAAGGAGTACGCCATCGCGCTCCAGCTCCTCGGCGGCGTGTGGATCCTCCAGACGCTGCCGGCCATCGTGGTGGGTCTCTACACGCGGTGGCTCGACTGGCGGGCGCTGCTCGCGGGCTGGGCGGTGGGCATGGGTGTGGGCACGTGGATGGCGTGGACGCTGTCCTTCAAGGTGTCCGTGTACGCGCTGCACCTCGGGGGCCACGTCGTGCCGGGGTACGCGGCGCTGTGGGCGCTCATCGCGAACCTCGCCGTCGCGGTGCTGGGGACCGTGCTGGCGAAGGCTCTCGGCGCCGTGCCCGCGCCGGACGCGACGGCACCGGCGGACTACGGCGAGTAGCGCGCGGCGACGGACGCTGTTCCTCTTCTTCCGACGCGCGTAGCATCCGGACCCGAGCACGAAGGGAGGACGGCGTGGCGGCGAACGGGGCGGCTCTCTGCATAGGCGTGTCGAAGTACAACGACCGCGGCCTCGCGCCGCTGCCGGACGCCGCGCTCTCGGCCCGTGAGGTGCAAAAGGCCCTCGACTCGCGCGTCTTCCCGGCGTCGACGACGATCGTCGATCCGGGCAGCAACGGGGACCTCTTCCTCAAGCTGCAGAAGGCGGCCGGGGAGGCGAAGGGCGGCACGTTCGTCCTCTACTTCGCGGGCCACGCTCTCCGCCGGGGCGGGGAGGTTCTGCTGACGACGCGCGACACGGAGCTCGAGGGCAGCAAGGGGTGTGTCCCGTGGTCCGACGTGCGCGGCATGCTGAAGCGCGAGGGCATCGTGACGGGCATCGTGCTGCTGAACGTCGACCAGCCCGCCGGCTCGGGAAAGCCGCAGCTCGACGGCGGCCCCGTGGCGGTGATGGGCTCCCTGCGGACGTACGACGCCGGCGGGGGCAACGCGAGCCTGCGCGCCTATGCCGACGCGCTGATCGCGGTTCTTCAGCGCCCCGCCGCGGAGCTGGAGGCGTTCCTCAACGAGGGCGTGCTCGATGCGGCGGGTCTGAACAAGTACCTGGCCGCGAAGGCGCCGCCGTCGGCGCCGCACGCGAGCTTCTCGACGACGGAGCGCGCCGCCGTGCTGCGGGACTTCGCGGCGCCGGCTCCCATGTCGATGCGGGGATCGGCTCTGCCGCCGGCGCCTGCCGCCTCCCTCGCGCCCAAGCCTGCCGCGTCCGTCGTGCCCGCGCCTGCGCCCGAGCCTGCGCCCGAGCCTGCGCCTGAGCCCGAGCCCGAGCCCGAGCCCTCAGCCCTCCCTCCCGAAGCCCCTCCGCCCGCGGAAGCCAAGGCCGAACCCGCCCCAGAGCCGCCCGAGCCCGCGCCCACTCCGGCCTCCGAGCCCGCGCCCGAGCCCGAGCAGCCCTCCGAGCCGCGCTCCCCGGCGGTCGCCGCCGCCGCAGCGCTTGCCCCCTCGCCGTCCCGCGCCATCGAGCCTCGCCCGTCGCCCGCACGCTCCAACCTCACGATGGTGCTCCTGGCGGCTGCGGCCATCGTCGCCGCCGCGCTCTACATGCTGCTCCGCTGATCGGCGCGGACCTTCCGCGAACGAGGGATCAGGTATGCGGGCGGACGGCTCACCGCTCGCTGACGCTCGCGGTGCTGACGTCGGCTGCCGCCGCCGCCGGGTGTGCGGGGTGCGCTGCGCTGCGCGGGGGCTGCGGGGGGCGCAGGCTCTCCGGGGCCGTCACGGCGAACCGCGCCCGCAGCGCCGCGTGCTCCTCCGACGCGCAGAACGCCACGAGGTCCCGCCTCTTTGCCTCGAGCGTGAGCCCCGCGATCCCTCGCGTCTCCGTCGTCACCACCGCCGTCGCCGTCGCCAGGTCCCCGCAGAGCAGAAGCCCGGCGCGCGCAGCCATCAGCTCCGCGTTCCGCGTCCACGCGCCCAGGCTGAACCGCCCCCCGCGCGCCTCGAGACGGCGGACGGCGTGGACGACCGCCGCGCGCTCGTCGTCCGAGATGAGCCGATCGAGCCGCGCCGTCAGGGCCGCCACCGCGCGACCGCCCTCGCCCGTCGCGGGAAGGCCTGGCTTCGTCAGCTGCACGGACGCGAGGAGCAGGCGAGTCAGCTCCTCGCGCGTCGGGAAGTACACGAGCACCTGATGCTCGGTGAGGTAGTAGGTGAGGTGGCGGCCCGCGAGGAAGGCGAGGTCCTTCGCCGAGCGCCCGCGGACGATGGACGGCCCCACCGCCGTCGTCGGCTGGTGCTGGCGGACCGCCGCGATCTCGCCGGGGACCTCGTCGACCACATAGAGGTCCGGCCGGGGAACCCCGAGCACGCGCGCCGCCCACTGGAAGGAGCGGACGACCGAGGCGGTGCTGGACTCGTCGAGCAGCGTCGTCGGATCGAGCGCGACCAGCCGGCTCCGCGCGACGAGCTGCTCGAGGCGCGCGAGCACGCCGGAGCGAGCCACCGCGCCGAACAGATCGCTGAGCACGTCGTCCGAGCTCGCCGGCCGCAGGAGGTCCCATCCGTCGGCGTCGAGCGTGCCGCGCGCCCGGATGGGAGATACGGAGCGGAACTGGTCGACGAGGATCTGCTGGTCGACGTCCGCCGCGCCGAGCTCCTCGAGCGAGAGCGCCGCGAGGAACGCCGCGTCCGTCCGCCCCTCGCGGCGGTAAACCGCAAAGGCGCGCGCGTACTGCGCCGGATCCAGCTCGTCCGACTCGTCCTCCGACGGCCCGAGCTCCGCCGCCTCCGGCTCCGGATCCTGGGGCACCGGCATCGGCTCGGGCGGCGTCAGCGACGAGCGCACGTGCGTCAACGTGGCCCGCGCCTGGGCGTTCGTCGGATCGTCCTCGAGCGCCTGCTCGAGCCATATGAGCGCCCGCTCCTCGTCCTGCAGGTGCTCGAGCGTCATCCGGGCCTGGGCGAGGCGGAGCACGGCGCGATCGACGGGCATCGGGGCGAGGTCGGCGAGCACCCCGGTCACCTCGATGGCGCTCGCCCAGCGACCCTGCGTCTCGTACCCGCGGCGAAGCGCCTGGAGCACCGGGATGCGGCGCGGCTCGATGGACCGCGCCTCCTCGAGCGCGTCGATGGCGCCGTCGGCGTCGTCGAGCTCGGCCTGGCGGATGCGCGCGATGGCGACGAGCTCGCGCACGCGCTGCCTCGGCGACGTCATGCTGGCCAGTCGCTCGCGGCGAAGCTCGGCCGCGCGCGACCACTCCGCGGCCGCGGTCGCCGCTTCGATGAGCGCGTCGAGCTCGGCCGGCGGGGGCGGAGGCGGCGCGAGGTCGAGCTCGGCCCGGCCGCGGACGCAGGTGAAGCTCTGCGCGGCGGAGAGGCTCTCCGGCATCGAGGCGACGCGGTCGTAGATGGCCGAGAGCTGCGCCTCGCCGCGGCGCGCGGCCTCGGCCACGTAGAGCACCAGGCGCGTGAAGGCGAGTCCCTCGATGGCCGCGGTGGCCGGCCGCACGGCCGCGATCATCCCGTAGCCCCGCTCGCGCGCCCCGAGGGCCGCCACCGTGGAGGCGACGTGATCGGCCGCGACGAGCGCGTCGTCGGCGTCGTCCCCGTGCACCAGCTCGGCGAAGAGCGAGACGTTGGCCGTCGCGTGTGCCGCCAGCGTCTCGCCGAGGGCCCGCAGGGGAAGCCACCGGCCGTCCGACACGCGGAGCACGCCGCGCCGCGCGAGGTGGCCGCTCACGTGCACCAGCACGTCGTCGTCCGGCGACACATCCATGAGCGCGCCCGCGAGCTGGCCCTCGAGGTCTTCCCCGTCGACGACGTTCACGCGGAACCCGAGCCGCGCCAGCGCCGCGCCGAGCCACGCGACCGCATCCGACCATTCCCCGGCGTCCGACGAGCGCGGATCCCAGGGAGCAACGATGACCGCACACCGCATGGCGACCGCCCGAACTGTAGACCGTGCGGGACAAAGAACGACCCCAACGTAGCGAGGGGACGTGCTTTTCCGTTTCGACGTCGAAAAATTGCACGTGGGATGCAAGCTCCCCTGGCCGGGGGGGCCGGCGTGTCCGGCCGCCACGGAAACGTCGCGCGCGGGAGGACGACGCCCGCCTCGACAGTCGGCCGTTTTGACTCTAGTTGGAGTCCCCCAATGGCCGCCGTCGTGTCCGTCCCGGGGGAGCTGAGCGCCCGCGAGTACCGGGCCGGGCTGGCGCTCGCCGAAGCGATCATCCCGGGATCGGCGACCATCCCGGCCGCCGACGAGAGCACCTTCGCGCGCTCCGAGGGCATCGTCCGCGACTTCCACCCCGCCGCCGTCCGCCCCTGGCGCATGGCTCTCCGCGCGCTCGACGCCGCGGCCATCGCCTACACGGGGCGCTCCTTTCACGCGCTCGGCGCCCGCAAGCAGGAGGAGCTCATCGTCCGCTGGCAGACGGACCCCGTCCTCAAGGCGCCGCTCAACCTGGTCGGGCTGGTCTACAAGTTCGTGCACTTCGACCGCGACGACGTCTACGGCGGGATGGGCGGCAAGCTGAACGTCGTGACGTCGCTCGAGCAGCCCCGCTGGCTCGAGCAAGTGCACCGCGCCGAGACCTGGACCGAGGGCGACGTCGAGTGCGACGTGGTCGTCGTGGGGACCGGGGCGGGCGGCGGCGTCGTCGGGCGCGAGCTCGCCGACCGCGGCTACGCCGTCGTCTTTGTCGAGGAGGGCGAGCACCACCGGCGCGACTCGTTCGACGGGCGGGCCATCTCCGCGCACCGTCGCTTCTACCGGGGCGCGGTGTCGGTCGGGAACGCGCCGATGCCCATCTTCATGGGGCGCCTGGTCGGCGGGTCGACGGCCATCAACGGGGGCACGTGCTTCCGGTCGCCGTCGTGGGTGCACGAGCGCTGGTGCGACGAGATGGGGAGCGACGCCCTCTCGCTCGACGCCATCGCGCCTCACTACGACCGCGTCGAGACGCTGCTCAGCGTGCAGCCTTCCACCCGCGAAACCATCGGGCCCATCGCCGACTTCATCGCCCGCGGATGCGACGCCCTCGGCTGGGCCCACGCGCCCGTCCCGCGCAACGCCCCCGGCTGCGACGGCAAGGGCTTCTGCGATCTCGGCTGCCGCACCGACGCGCGTCTCGGGACCAACCTGTCGTACGTCCCGGCGGCGCTCGGCAAGGGGGCGCTCCTGCTGACGGGCGCGCGCGTGGAGAGCGTGCTGCTCGACGGGGGTAAGCGGGCCTCCGGCGTCGAGGCCGTGACCGCCAGCGGCAAGAGGGTCCGCGTCCGGGCGCGCGCCGTCGTCCTCGCGGGCGGTGCGGTGCCGACGCCGCTGCTCCTCTTGAAGCAGGGCCTCGCCAACTCGAGCGGCCAGGTGGGACGCAACCTCAGCATGCACCCGAGCACCGGCTACGCCGCCGTCGCCGAGGAGCCGATGCACGGCCCGGGTCACATCCCGCAGGGGTACGGCTCGGAGGAGTTCCTGCGCGACGGCATCCTCATGCTCTGCGCGCAGCCCGACTACAACGTGATGGGCGTCATCTTCCCGCTGGCCGGGCAGCGCCTCATGGCGGCGCTCGATCAGATCGAGCACATGGCGTCGTTCGGGCTGCTCGTGCGCGACCAGACCGCCAACGGGCGCGTCTGGCGGGACGTGGGCGGGATGCCGGCGGTCACGTACAACCTCGGCGCGGAGGACGTGCGCCGCATGCACGACGCGATGGTGCACACGAGCGAGATCGCCCTCGCCGCGGGGGCTCGCAAGCTCTACCCGTTCGTCGTCGGGCACCCGCCGCTCGAGGGTCGGCGCGACCTCGAGGCGTTCCGCCGCGAGAAGCTCGGGCCCTCGGACTTCGTCTGGACGAGCTACCACCCGCTCGGCACGTGCCGCATGGGCAACGACCCGAAGACGAGCGTCATCGACACCGACCACGCGTCGCACGACGTGCCCGGGCTCTTCGTCGTCGACGGCAGCGCCGTGCGCGGACCGCTCGGCGTGAACCCTCAGCTGACGATCATGGCCCTCGCGACGCGCGCCGCGGGCCGCATCGCCGACCGCATCGGGTGACCCAGCCCGCAGTGGGGGTCCTTCGCTGCGCTCAGGATGACAGCGGGGCGTGCGGTCAGCGGAAGAAGGCGCGGATCTTCTGGAGGCGGCGGCGCATGAGGAACGGCAGGCGCCACACGCGCTCGAGGCGCGTCAGCTGGGCGTCGGCGAGGATGTCGCCGAGCTCGACGAGGTTGTCGTCGTAAGGCATCCAGAAGAGCTCCGGTCCTCCCGAGCGATCGACGACGGTGACGCGAGGCCGCACGAAGGTGGAGAGCGCCTCGGGACCGTTGGCGATCCCCGTGCCCGTCTCGCGCGTGCCGCTCCAGGGGAGGGCCGGGATGGCGCCCGTGAAGGCGTGGTTGTTGACGTTGACGACGCCCACCTCGAGCCGCTCGGCGAGGCGCTCGGCGCGGGAGACGTCCCGCGTCCAGAGCGACGCCCCGAGCCCGTAGCGCGACGCGTTCACGGCGCGGATGGCCTCGGCCGCCCCGGGCACGCGGACGACGGCGAGGACGGGGCCGAACGTCTCGTCGCGGACGACCTTCATGCGCTCGTCGCACCGGTCGAGCAACGTCGGCGCGTAGCCGAGCCCTTCGCCCGTCGGCGCTCCCCCGCACACGACGACCGCCCCCTTCGCGCGCGCGTCGTCGACGTGCGCGATGACCACGTCGAGCTGCCGCCGGTTCGCCAGCGGCGCGACGTCGGCCCTGCGCGTCCCGACACGCAGGCGCGTCCACGCGCTTCGCATGGCCGCGACGAACGCGTCGGCGATCCGCTCGTCGACGTAGGCGATCTCGATGGCCCCGCAGGCCTGCCCCGCGTTCGAGAGCGCCCAGTGCGTCACCCCCGCCACCGTGCGCTGGAGATCGCAGTCCGCCAGCACGATGGCCGCGTCCTTGCCGCCCATCTCGATGCTCGCCGGGATGCCCCGCTCGGCGCAATGCGCCCTCACCTTGCGCCCCGTCTCGCACGAGCCCGTGAACACGCAGGCGTCGATGCCCGCGTCGAGGAGCGCGGCGCCCGCGCGGCCGTCCCCATGGAGCACCTGCGCGAGCCCCTCGGGGAGCTCCGCCGCGAGGCCCTCCACGAGCCACGCGCTCGTGCGCGGCGTGAACTCCGACGGCTTCACGACGATGGCGTTGCCGGTCAGCAGCGCCGGCAGCGTCGACCGGTAGAGCCCCGCGACCGGGTAGTTCCACGGGGCGATGACGCCGACGACGCCGCGCGGCACGTAGTCGACGTGCGCGTGCTTTCGCGGGAAGTTGACGGGGTTGAGGCGCACCGTCCGGCGCGTCGCGCCCTCTTCCACGACGCGCGCCCAGCCCTTCAGCGTGTCGAGCGGCCCGAGCGCCTCGTTGAAGATCCCCTCGGCCTCGACCTTCCCCATCTCGTCGGCGGCGAGCGCGATGACCTCCGACCGGCGGCGCAGCATCGATTTGGCGGCGCGCGTGAGGGCGGCGACGCGCGTGCTCAGCGGCTCGAGCTTCCATCGCTGCTGCGCGTCGCGGGCGACCTCCACGAGGCGCTTCGCGTCCTGCCCGGCCCCGGGGGCGACGGGCGCTCGCGCCGGATCCACGTGACCGCCGTTCCCGTTGACGTGCGTCTGGCTCACAGCCGTCCCGCTTACCTCGGCCCGGGGGAGGTCGACAAGTGCTCTCGACGCGCACCCTCCAGCCGCTCTCCGCGCACGACGAAGTAGCCGAGGAGCGCGCACTCCAGCCACCCGTGGAAGTTCGAGAGGCCGAGGTACCAGCCCCTCGCCTCGTGCAGCCCGAAGCACGCGCCCACCCCGAGCGCCACGGCGAGGACCACGATCAGCGCGAGCCCGGCCTTGCCGAAGTCGGCCACGAGCGAGCGCGCCGTCATGCGGAACGTGAACGTCCCTTCCCCGGGGAGGGCGTCCTGCGGGACCCAGCCGAGCCACGCCGAGTAGTGCACCGCCTGGAGGAACACGAACGCGACGACGACGGACATCGCGAGCCGGTGCGGCAGGCCCGGCGCGAGCCACACCGAGAGCTGGCTGAGGTGGAGGCCGAGCGCGCTCCCGGCGTGGGCGCGGTCGATCCAGGGGAGGAAGGCGCCGGAGAGGACGGCCGCGAGGCCGACGGCGATGGCGGCGATGGGCGCGATGGCCCAGGCGCGGTTCCGCCGGAAGAGGACGAGCCACACGAGGACCGCGATGAGGTTGTGCCCGTGAAAGAAGACGAGGTACGCCGTCGCCGGGTACGCGAGCGCCGCGGCGCCGATCGAGAGGAGGACCGCGGCCCCGACCGCGACGCGCCGTCGAGACGCCGCGTGGCGCGCTCCGAGGGCGAAGGCGCCGCCGATCCACGCCGCGCCGACCGCGACCTCCCACGGCACGGTGCGGACGTGGGTCACGTGGAGCATGGAGAGGAGGCGCAGCGTGAGCAGGGCCGCCGCCGCGCACGCCGAGAGGACGAGGACCCCGCGCGGCAGGCGCCGCCGCAGGACGAGGTAGCGCACGTCGGCCCCGACATGGACGACGCCGAGCAGGACCGGCGCCACCGCGAAGAGCACGACCGGCGCCATCACCGCCAGCGCGAACCCCACCGCGACCTGCGCGGTGGCGAGCAGCGCGAGACGCGTGTCCCGGCGCGCGAGCAGGCGCGTGACGAGGGTGCTCCGCGTCGCCAGACGCAGCGTCCCCCGGCGGGCCGCGTCGAGCGGGGCGATGGCGAGGTCGAGCGCGGTCACGGCTTACCGCGCGTTCTTCTTGCGGCGTCCCCACGCGAACGCGAAGAGGCCCACGGCGAGCATCGCCCCGCCGACGGAGCCGTCGCGCTGGAACGTCGAAATCGAGCAACCGCCGCTGCCCTTGCCGGACCCGTTCGAGCCCGGGTCGGTCGTCGAGGTACCGCCGTCGGACACCTCACAGAGGTAGCAGGTGTACCCGGGGCTCGGCCCGGCGTCGCCCAGTCCCCCGTCTCTCTCGGGCCCGGCGCCGCACGTCGAGGCCACGCAGACCCCCGGCTCGTCGGCGTTCTCCCCCGCGACGTCGCACGACTGGCCGACGACGGAAGGATCGTTGGTGTTGCCGTCTCCGCACGACTGCGGCGGCAGCACGTCGGCCGAAGCCGCGGGCGCGACGGCCAGCATCGCGAGCAGCATGGGGAAGGGAAGGAAGAAGCGGAGAGCACGCGACGAAGTCATGGGACGATCCTCTCGTTTCGAAGTGGGAAGGAGCGGGACCTCGTTCAGCACGCGCCGCGCCAGCCCCGGCGCTCGGGAAAACGAGGCTCCGCCTCGAACGACTGTGCCGGACCACGCCACGCCAGCGACCTCGACGTCGCACCTCCGATCGAGGTGTGTCCGACGGGTCTCGGAGAGCCATGACGCGCCTGCCGCACGGGCCGCGTGGCAAAGAGTCTCAACGACCGCCGTCGAGGCCGCCCCATCTCGCACGAGGCCGAACGATTCAGATGCCCTCACTTTGCCGGGGCCCGCAGCCGATGGCATCACAGGGGTCGTCGCGATTGCGGCTGCATCCTTCGAATCGACAGGAGACCATCGTGAGTAACGCGCTTCGTCGCCAGTGGGAGACTCGCATCGGGACCTCGAAGATGCACGTCGTGCTGCCGGCGCGCGATCCCGACGAACGCGTCGTGACCGCGACGCCCGGGGCTCCGCTGCGAACGCGCGACCACGCGGCCATCGTCTACTGGGAGCAGGCCGAGCTCCTCGAAGCGATCGTGCCCTACCTCGCCGAAGGGATCCGCGCGGGCGACAAGGTGGTCTACGTCGCGGACGAGACCCCGCCGGCCACGCTGATCGCGGCGCTCGACGCCGCCATGGTCGACGTCGACGCGGAGACCGCGAGCGGCGGCCTCACCCTCGTCCGCGCGCGCGACGTCTTCTTCGCGAGCGGACGGTTCGACGTCGAGGCGGCCCTGAAGGGCATGGCGAGCCTCGCCGCCGCGGCCGAGCGCGACGGGTACCGGCGCGTGCGCCTCTCGGTGGAGATGACGTACCTCCTGGCGGACGGCCCGGGGATCGAGCGAGGGCCGGAGCTCGAGGCGCGCCTGACCGAGGAGGTCTTCGCGCGTTTCCCGTTCGTGTGCCTCTGCTCGTTCAACGGCGCGCGCGACACGAACGCCATTCTCCAGCGCGTCCTCGAGACGCACCCCATCCTCATGTCCGGCGGGATCCCGCTCGCGAACCCCTACTACCGCGCCTGGTCCGACCAGACGCGAGCCCGCGGGGGGCGTCCCCCGGAGCCGGACCGGCCGAGCCGGGGTGCATGACCTCCGAGAGCATCGAGCCCCCTCCCCCGAGCGGCACCGTACGGCCGCGCGCGCTGGAGGAGCTGCACGCCTGGCGCGAACGGCTGCGGACGATCGTCGAGATCGTCTCCGACGCGGTCGTCATCGTCGACTTCAGCGGCGCCGTCAGCTACGTCAACGCGCCCGCGTGTATGCTCCTCGGCGTCGCGCCCTCCGAGGTCCTCGGCCGGCCGCTCGAGCTCCTCTACCAGAACCGGCTCGTCCTCGACGAGCGCGGTGCGCCCGTCCCCGACGACGAGCTGCCCGTGCACGCGCTCCTGCGCGACGGGCACTCCGCCGAGGTCTTCCTCCGCCTCGTCGACGCGTCGACCGGGAAGGAGCGGAGCGCGGTCGTGCGCACGACGCCGCTCCTCGACGCGCAGCGGGGGGTCGCGGCCATCGTCATGGTCCTCCGCGACGTGACCAGCGAGCAGCGCGCGCGCCTCTTCTCGACGCGCCTGCAGGAGGTGACCTCCTCACTGTCGCGCGCGGTGACCGTCGAGGACGTCGCGCACGCGAGCTGCCGGGCCGGCATCGAGACGCTCGGCGCGCTCTCGGGCGCCCTCTGGCGGAGCCGGGGCGACGGATCGCTCGCGCTGGTCGCGTCCATCGGGGTGCCGCTCGGGTCCGTCGAACGGTTCGCGCGCCTGAAGCCTGGAGACGGCGCGCCCGCCCTCGACGTCGCCGCCACGGGCGAGCCCCTCTGGGTCGAGTCGCACGAGGGCGACCGCCACGTCGACGCCGTCGCCGCGCTGCCCGTCCGCGGGGTCGAAGGGGCGACCGGCGTCATCGTCTTCGGCCACGCCCCCGGCCACCGCTTCGACGCCGACGAGCGCGCCTTCTACGTCAACGTCTCGCAGCAGTGCGCCCAGGCCCTCGACCGCGCGCGGCTCCTCGACGAGGCGCGCCTCGCCGCCGAGGCCGCGAAGCAGGCCATCCGCGCGAAGGACGAGTTTCTCGCCATGCTCGGCCACGAGCTCCGCAACCCGCTCGCGCCCATCGTCACCGCGCTTCAGCTGATGAAGCTCCACGGCGAGGGCCTCTTCCAGAAGGAGCGCGCCATCCTCGACCGGCAGGTGCGCCACCTCGGGCGGCTCGTCGACGATCTGCTCGACGTCGCGCGCATCACCGCGGGCCGCATCGACCTCGAGCGTCAGCTCGTGGACGTCACGTCGATGATCACGCAGGCCATCGAGACGGTGACGCCCCTCATCGAGGAGCGCCGCCATCGCCTCGCGGTGGACCTCGGGCCCGGGCCCCTCGTCGTGGACGGCGACGCGGACCGCCTCGCGCAGGTCGTGTCGAACCTCCTGACGAACGCGGCGCGGTACACCGATCCGGGGGGGCACCTGCAGGTGAGCGCCGCGGCGCACGGCGACGACGTCGACATCGTCGTGCGCGACGACGGCATGGGCATCCCTCTCGCGCTGCTGCCGCACCTCTTCGACGCGTTCACGCAGGGCTCGCAGCCCCTCGATCGACGCACCGGTGGGCTCGGGCTCGGCCTCGCCATCGTGCGAAGCCTCGTCGCGCTCCACGGCGGCACCGTCGAGGCGAGCAGCGACGGTCCCGGGCGAGGCAGCGAGCTCCGCGTGCGCCTCCCTCGCGCGGCCCCCGGGGAAGCGCCCGTCCGGCCCGCGGTCGTGACCGAGTCGCGAACGCCGGCGTCGCGCGGGCACGTGCTCGTCGTGGACGACAACGTCGACGCCGCCGACCTCCTCGAGCTCTCGCTGACGGCGTTCGGCTTCCGCACCGAGCGCGCCTACGACGCGGCCGAGGCCCTCGAGCGGATGGCGCGCGCCGCCCCCCACGCCGCCGTGCTCGACATCGGCCTTCCCGGCATGGACGGCCTCGAGCTGGCCCGCCGCATCCGCGCGACCCCCGAGCTCCGCGACATGCGCCTCGTCGCGCTCACCGGGTACAGCCAGCCGAGCGACCGCGCGCAGACCCGCGAGGCGGGGTTCGACAAGCACCTCGTCAAGCCCGTCGACATCTACGAGCTGGAGCGCACCCTATCGCGGCTGCTCGAGCGACACTGAGCGGCGCCGCGTCAGTCGACGCACGCGAGAGCGGTCCCCCCGGCGTCCGTGATGAGGCAGATGCCCTTGTCCTGAAGAGGGGCGCACGTCGAGGCGCACGACGGGACGCACGTCGTGAGGAGCTGCTTCACGGCCATGACGTAGTCGCTCTCCGCCATGTTCGTGGTGGCCGCGTAGAAGGGGCAGCCGCACTCGTCGGTCACCGTGGTCTCGCACGGGCTCGGCATGACCCCCGTGCAGACGAGCGCCTGCGTCCGAGCCTGCTGCACCGGCATCTCGTCGGAGGCGGTGCAGGGCGGGAGCGGCGCGGCTTCCATCACGATCGGCGCGTCCATCCCCGGGACGTCCGCGGGCGCGTCCTCGGGCGCCGTCACGTCCTTCCCGGCCTCGGCGGCATCGACCGCGGACGCCTCGACGACGCCCGCGTCGGCCGGCACGGCCCAGTCGTACGAGCACGCGGGGACCGCGAGGCCGGCCGCGACGACGCCGAGGAGCGCAGCAGCCGCGGCTCGCATGCGGCCGAGAGCCTACGATATAAGGGCGGCATGCGCTCGCGGGTCGTCGCGCTCCTCGCCCTGGCGAGCGTCGCGTGGAGCGCCGATGTCCGCGCCCAGCCCCCGGCGGTCGCGACCGAAGCGCACGACGCCTACGCGCGCGGCACCTCCGCCTTCCGCCGCGGCGACTACGCCACCGCCGCCCGCGAGTACGCCGCCGCCGACGCCCTCGCCCCCAACCCCGTCGCCCTTCAAGCCGCCCTCGACGCGACCGTCCTCGCCGACGATCCCGTCTTCGGCACCGTGCTCCTCGAGCGCGCGCGCGGCGCCCCGCGCACCAACGCCCTCGTCACGACGATGCTCACCGCCGAGAAGAAGTTCGCCCACCGCGTCGGCCGCATCCGCCTCCAGTGCCCGTCGTCGCCGTGCCTCGGCGCCATCGACGGCGCCGCCGCCGTCACCGGCGAGCCCATCGTCGTCCGCGTCGGCTCGCACTCGGTGACCCTCGAGGCCCCCGGCGCCGTCCTCCAGCGCGTCGTCACGGTCTCCCCCGACGACACAGTCCTCGTCTCCCCGTCGCCGTCCCCCGAGCCCGCCCCCGTCCCCGCTCCTCCCCCCACCCCATCCCCCGCGACCTCGACCTCGACCCCGACCCCGACCCCGACCCCGACCTCGACCCCGACCTCGACCCCGACCCCCGCCCCGCCCCCTCCCCCTCCTTCCCCGGCCGCCCACCCCACCCTCTCCCCCCTCATTTTCTTCGCCGCCCTCGGC
>DASXZL010000050.1:0-73174 GCA_036501935.1 Polyangiaceae bacterium
CCGAATCGCCGATGGTCGGCGGTGAGGGTTACAGAGGGCCCCGAAGCTAATTTAACGCGCCCATCCCCCGCCACGACGTCGCGGAAGTGATCGGAATCGTTGTGCTCTTACGATCACGCCGATGGCGCTCGGTCATTTAGAGCCACCGACGGCCACCGCGTCAGTGCACGCAGCGCACGTACTGCGCGTTCCCGATGCTGTGCGCCTCGGCGAGGCCCGTGTTGAAGTTGACCGAGTACGCATAGCCGGGCGTGAGAGGGTACGCCGACGAGGTCCAGTACCCGTTCAGGGTGACGGGCGCACCGGGGAAGGCGTCCCCGTCGATCCACTTCTGGACGAGCGCAGCGCCCTCGTATTCGACGTGAGGCGCTTCGTCGACGAGGGTGAGCAGCTCCTTGTAG
The DNA here is from genome assembly GCA_036501935.1 of Polyangiaceae bacterium. Taxonomy (GTDB): domain Bacteria; phylum Myxococcota_A; class Polyangia; order Polyangiales; family Polyangiaceae; genus Palsa-1150. The sequence goes on from DASXZL010000050.1 coordinate 402, forward strand.
GAAGGGACGCGCCAGCCGGTGGTGAGCGTGTCGAGCGACAGCGCCTGGCAAACGTTCGCGGCGCTGGCGAAGGACACGGCGGTCGCCGTGGGGTAGCGCTGCCAGGAGAGCCCGGTGCGCTGGTCCTGAATGATATCGCTGTTGAGGTTGAAGAGCGCGTACTGGTCCGTCGGCGCGTCGGCGCGCGCGAGCGTCGCCAGAACCAGAACCGCGCTCGCGGCGAGCGTCCCCCGGAAGACCTGGAGGGTCTTCACGGTGTGCCTCCGCTGACGCAAAGCACCTGCGACGGGACGCTGGGCCCGCCGTACCCGGTCAGCCCGGTGCCGAAGTCCACGTACCAGTAGCCCGCGGGCCCGTCGTCGCCGGCGACCGCGGACGACGTCCACGTGGGGACGCCGCCTGCGTCGAGGAAGGCAATCGTGTCGAGCGTGGGCGTCCGGGTGAAGTCGATGAGCGAGGCGAGCTCGATGCGCGTCGGGAGCCGCCAGGTGCTCGCGAGTGCGCCGCACGCCGTCCATGCCTCGGTGTAGGAGGCCGCGGCCTTCGCTTGCCGGCTCCACGTGAGCTTGGTCACGGCGTCGTAGACGACCGCGCCGCCGCCGTCCGCGCCCGCGTCGTAGCTCATCGGGTTGGGAAGCGCCGTCGACGACTCGGGGGCCGTCGCCGCGTCGGGGTTGGGCATGGGCCAGTGTGCCCAGAGCTCGTGCGCCGTCGGGACCGGCCAGCCGCCTTCCGGCATCGTGACGACGTCCGCGTCCGCGTCCATGCCCGAATCCGAATCCGCAGCTGCGTCGATACCGCTCTCGACCCGCGCGACGTCGGCCTCGGCGGCCGCGTCCATCGGATGCGCGACGCTCGACTCCAGGCCCGAATCGCAGTCGAGCGCACACGGGACGTCCTGATACTGACCGAGGTCCAGGATCGTGTCGCAGGCCACGAGCGCCAGCGCGCTCGCTCCCGCGACGACGGCTGCTACGCGCGTCCTAGAAGCGGCCATCGAGCCCCGCCGCACCCAGCCCGAACCATGGCGAGAAGCTGGCCCCGCCCACCGTGGCCGTCGTGCTCCGGCTCCTCCAGAGACCGATGAGGCCGACGACGGCGCCCGCGGCCCCTATGCCGAACGCGACGTTCGCCACCGTGGCCGCCGTCCGCGCCGTCGCGAGATCGCCCGAGCCGCCGTTCCCGCTCTCGCACTGCGAGCTCGGGCATTCGCCCGAGAGCTTGCTCGCCTTGCTCACCGCCTCTGCCCCCGCGATGACCACGACGACGCCGCCCGCGATGGCCGTGCCGAAGCCGAGCTTGACGAGGAGAGGCCCTGTGCCCGAGATGCGAGGCTGGGGTGCTTCGGGGGGCGGCCCGACGGGGACGACGACGGCGGGCCGCGGCGGAACGGTGAGCGTCACCTCGCCGGTCTGTCCTTCGGCGACGGTGCCCTCGCCGCGGGCTTCGCGCGAAGCCGCGCCTTCGCCGACGCGAAGGACGATCGCGTGCTTGCCCGGGTCGACCTTCTGCGGCTCGGTGAGCGCCGCATCGGGGACGATGACGCCGTCGATCGAGAGGTGCGCGGTCTCCCCGGGGGGAAGTCCGTCGATCGTGATCCGCAGCGTCGGGATGCGTGGTCTCAGCTCTTCGGCCAGGCGGCCCGCCTCGGCGCGCGCTTCGACGGACTTCTCGGTCTCGTCGGAGGCGATGGGCATGCGCGCGATGTAGAGGCAGACCTCGCGCGCCTCGACGATCTGCGCTGCGAGGACGTACGTGCGGGCGAGCTCGATGCCGGTGACGGGGGTGTTTCCGAGCGCGTGCGCAGCCTGCAGCTTCTCGAGCGCGCCGCGGAGGTCGCCTCGTGCGCGGAGCTCCTTGCCTTCTTTGTAGAGGCTGCGCGCAGTCTCCAGCTCCTGCGCGGTGGGCGGGTGGGCCTGGGCGAGAGCGGGGGCGCCGTGCAGGGAGGCGACCGCAAGGGCCAGCGCGAAGGCGAGGGCGGGGCCGGCGCTACTTGATGTCATCGTCGCTCCCGGGAGGGGGCTTGGCGATCGTCGGGGTCGGGGGAGCGGTCGCGGAGGGGGCAGCGGAGGGAGAGGCCTTGCCCCTGGAGGGGTGCGTGGGGAACGAGACCGCGGTCGGGGTCGGGGTCGGGGTCGGGGTCGGGGTCGGGGTCGGGGTCGCGGTCGCGGTCGCGGTCGCGGTGACGGTGGGGGTTGGGGTCCGGGTGGAGAGCATCGCGGGGACGGGCACGGGCGCGGGAGGGGGAGCGGGGACGACCGCCGGGCCGGTCATCATCCGAGGGACGACGAAGCCGACACCCACGGCCACCACGGCGATGCCCCCGAGCACGAACCACTTGCCGCGAGAGGCCGTGGGCAGCCTCTCGCTCGCGACGAGGCCCATGGCGGCGCCTGTCTCGGAACGTGCGTCGATGCCCGAGCGCCTCGTCGACGCCACCGGGGACGCGGCCTGCGTCGCGTCGAGGCCCTCGTGACGGCCCGGCGTGGGGACGCTGTCGACCCGCAATCCCGGCGCGATGTACTCGCCCGTCACGGCCAGCGCCAGAGCCTCGGCCGTGTCCTTCGCCGATGCGTAACGCTCGGCAGGCTCGCGCGCACAGGCACGCGTGAACCATGCGTCGATGGCGGGCGCGAGGGCCGGGTTCGCGTGCGAGGGGACGGGGATGGGGTCGCGATGGATCTTCAGCGCGAGCGCGCCGACCGTCTCCGCGAAGAACGGCTTGTCCCCCGTGAGCGCCTCGAAGGCCACGACCCCGAGAGACCAGAGGTCCGTCTTGAAGTCGATCGTCTTCGCGCCGATGACCTGCTCGGGGCTCATGTAGAAGGGCGACCCGATGAACGAGCCGGTGCGTGTCGTGCTCCCGACGATGCCGACGCCCCCGCCCGCGCCCGGGCCCTTCGCGATCCCGAAGTCGAGGAGCTTCACGAAGAGCTCCCCTCCCCCCGCGTCGCAGAGAAAGACGTTACTCGGCTTGATGTCGCGGTGGATGATGCCGCGCTCGTGCGCCTTGCCGAGCGCCCGCGCGAGCTGCGCCACGATGGCCACCACCTGCGCCGGCTCGAGGCGTCCGCTGGCGCGGAGCTGCTGCTCGAGGTCCCGCCCTTCGAGCAGCTCCATGACGATGTAAGGAGCACCGCTCTCGAGCACCCCGTGGTCGAACATCTGCACGACGTGGGGGCTCTTCACCTGCGACGCCGCGGCCGCCTCGCGCGAAAAGCGAGCGAGGGCCTCGGGGCTCTTGGCGAGGTCCTCGGCCATGAACTTCACGACGACGTTCGTCCGGAGCGAGAGGTGCTCGGCGACCCACACGCTCCCCATGCCCCCCTCCCCGAGCGGACGCAGGAGCCGCACGTTCGACGTCACCATCATGCCCGCAGTGGGCTCGGACAATGCAGCGATCCTCTCTGACGAAGCTACTCGGGGAGCATGCGCGAGCCGCCGCGTCGCTGCAAGCGGGGTGCGCGAGCAGGGGGGCGAGCTAGGCTAGGGCATGCTTTCTTTTCGTGGTTTGGCTTACGGATCCGCGGCGACGGCGGCCGCGTCGACGTGCGCCGTCGCGCTCGTGGCGGCATGCGGATCCGCCAGCGCAGGGGCCAGCATCTACGGGTACTACGACGGCGGCCCCTTCGACGGCGGCCTGTACGACGGGGCCGGGATGAAACCGGACGCCTTCACCGCGGACGCCGCCGTGGACGCCTCGGACGCGAGCGCGAACCGTCCGACGACAGCGCTCTTCGTCCAGGCGTCCCCGAGTTTGCCCGACGTCCGACTCTGCTGGGGGACGGGCGGCGCGGTGGCCCCGGTCGTCCCTTTCCCCGGCGATGGGGTGATGCCGGGCAGCAACTACCCGGGCATCCCGCTGGGCGGCGTGGTCTCGATGGGCGACGCGAGCGCGCTCACCGACGGGTTTTTGCTTTACGCCATCGACGCTGAGAACCTCGCGCGGATCGAGCAGAACCAGGAGACGCAATACACGTGCGATGAGCTCATCTGCGGCCCCGGCACCAACCAGCCGGGCGCGTGCCTGCGGTACAACCTCGATTACTGGGCGGTCGGCGCCGGCCCGTACGACCTAGTCTCGGGGGCGAGCAACGTGGTGGCGCTCGGCGGGTGCCTGCCCGGCGCGCTCGATCCCGCGGCGAGCCCCGCGGTGTGCGGAGCAACGTGGTCGGCCATGTCCGGCAACCTGAGCGTCCAGGTGCTGCAGCTCGAGGATGGATCGACGGCGACAGGCGGGCTCGCGGTCGAGGCGGCGCAGCTCTCTCCGGGGCTCGCGACCCTCGCCGGCGACGGCGGGGTCGCAGTGGTGTCGTTCGGGGCACAGGGCGACGCCGACGCGAGCCTCGTCGCGACACTCCAGGCCGAGGGCGTCCTCGCGGCGCCGACGGTGGTCGACGTCGGGACGGACCTTTCGGCCTACGGCCAGCTCGGCTTCGCGGTCGACGTGCCGGGCTTCGACGGAGGCGCGGGGCACCTTTGGATGTCCCTCGCCGACTCGCAGCAGCTCGTCGATCCCATGCAGGACCCGACGCTCTTCTTCGGTCAGCCCCGGACGTACCTGCTCGCGGTGCTGGGCGACCCGAACGCGCCGCACGCGTTCGCGACCGGCGGCGACGCCGGGTACGACGGCAAGGGCCTCCACCTGCTGGTGGTCGCCGCGCCGTCGCCGGCGCTCGACGCCGGAGACGAGTAACGCGGCTACCCCGCGTTTCCCGGCGCGCCCTGGTTGCCTCCGCTTCCCGGGAGTCCTCCGCTTCCATGATTGCAGGTCACGCCCGCGGCGGTTGTTCCGCCGGACGGCGTGGCATAGCAAAACGAGTCCCCACCGGCTCCGCCACCCCCTGTCCCACCTGTTCCGCCGGTCACTCCGGTGCCGCCGGCGGCGCCGCCGGTCAGCGGGAATGGACCCGTACTGGTGCATTTGCCCTCAGAGGTAGTGCACGAGTTGTAAGTACCGTTTGCTCCTGCTGTGCCTGCGGAGCCTTGGGCCCCGGGACCGCCTGCCCCCGCCGAACCCCCGTGTCCGCCCGTTCCCGTCTGGATCGTCACGCTCGACAGGCCGACCGTCCCACCGCCCGAGAACACGCCGATGCTCGCCCCACCCCCGAAGCCACCACCACCACCGGCGCCACCGCCCCCTCCACAGCCGGCATTGCCTGAGGCTCCAGACACCGAGTAGCCATTGCATTCGTCCGTCTCGCACCGACCGGCGGTGGCCGACGAGCCAGGCTTTCCGGCCGTCCCGCTGCATCCCGGGTATCCGGCTTGCGCGAGCCCTCCGTTACCGGGAATGAACCCGCTTGCGCCGTACGTCCCCTGCCCCGGCGTTCCAGGCGTCGCCGTGGAAGCGCAGTTGGGATCCTGCGTGCACGGGGGCGTCGGGGCGGCAGCTCCAATGCCTCCGATCGTTCCCGAAGCGCCTGCCCCACCTGCTGCGACCTGGATGTCCACATTGGTGAGGGTGAGGCTTCCGGATGCGACGAAGACGCCGTAGAGCGACTGCCCAGCCGTAGCCGTGGTGTTGTTTTCGATGGTCAGCGTGTCGAGCGTCCACGTGCCGGTGGTGCCGGCCGTCACCGCGCTCGTCTGCCCCGCGGGTGCCGACAGGATCGACGTGGCATTCGTGCCCCCGCAGTTCGTCCACGGCACACTCCCGCCCGCTGAATACGTCCAGCCGCCGTGAACGGTGAGGCCCGTCGCCGGCAGCGTCACCAGTTCCTCGTAGGAGCCCGCGTCGAGGTAGATGGTCGCCTTTCCCGTCGCGATCGCCGTCGCGATGGTGCTGCACGGCTGCGTCGAGGTGCAGGTCGCCCCGCTGCCGTGCATCGGCGACACGAATGCGCCGTTGACCGTGTCGGGTCCAGGAATGCATGTGCTCGAATTGCAAAGCAGGAAGCCCGTGTTGCAGGCGAAGCCACACTTGCTCGTGGCGCAGGTGGGGTGTGCGTTGGGCGGCGCGGTGCTGCACACGTCTCCGCAGCTGCCGCAGTTGCTCAGGTCCGTCGTCGTGTCGGCGCACTCCGTCGGGCTCGCCGTGGGGCACGCCATCAGACCGGCGTTGCAGTCCAGGGTGCACGCTCCCGCCGCGCACGCCGGCGTCCCGGTGCCGCTCGTCGGACCGGGGCACGCTTTGTTGCAAGCGCCACAGTTGTTCGCGTCGTGCTGCTCGTCGACGCACTCCGTCGGGCCGGCAGTGGGGCATCCCGTGAAGCCGGAGTTGCACGCGAACGAGCACTGGCTGCTCGCGCACGTCGGCTGCGCGTTGGTCACGTTGTTCGGGCACGCGAGCCCGCATCCGTTGCAGTTGCTCGCGTTGCTGGTCGTGTCGACGCAGGCGCCGCTGCACAGGGTCGGCGTCGTCGTCGGACACCCCGAAACGCACGTGCCCGCGGCGCACACCGGATCGTTCGCCGGACATGCGTTCGTGCACGAGCCACAGGTGGACTTCGTAGTGATGTCCGTCTCGCACCCGTCGTCGGGCTTGCCGTCGCAATCGGCCCATCCCGCGGCGCATGACGACGCGGGAAAGCTGCACGCGCCTGCCGTGGTGCAGGACGTCGTCCCCGCGACGTGCGCGAGGTTCGTGCAGTCATGGCCGCACGTGCCGCAGTTGTGCACGTCGCTCGGGACGCACGTCCCGCTGCACTCGATGTCGCCCGTCGAGCACCCTGGCGGAGGTCCCTCGTCGCCCCCCGCCTCCGGGACATCCCCGCCGCCCTCGGCTCCCGTCGCCCCTGTTTCCGCCGCTCCGGCTTCGGCCGCCGTCGCGTCCTGATGGCCCGCGTCGACGGCGGCTCCGTCATGCCCACCCCCGGCCTCGGTGCCGAGCCCCTCGACCGCTGGGTTGTCGTCGGTGGCGTCGGTCCCGCCCGCGCCTGCGTCCGAACCGTCCCCCGCACCGAACGAGCCGCTGCACGCCACGAGCACCGTCGCCAGCGGCAACCAGAGAAACGAGGACCTATCGAACCGCATGAAAAAGCACCCTTCCCGTGCCCCGCCCTCGAGCGCCGGCATGTAGCATGTGGTGCGACGAACGCATCCGACTTCTATTCACCCATCGGCCATCGTTCCTCCGAGGTTGCTCGGGCGGATGTCACCCGATCGGGGGACGGGGGACGCGGAGCCCTTCGCGGCGCGCGGACGGCTGGTGCAAGGCGAACCCTGGCGTTGTACTCGTCGTTCTCCCCATGAACCGCGATCCGCTCTCGATCCGCGCATGGTTCGCCTTTGCCGTGCTGACCGTCTCCGCCTCGGGCTGCCGCGCGCCGGCACCCGCCGCTCGGGCGCCGCTGGCCACGCCCGCGCCTCCCGCGGCCGTCGTGGCCACGCCGAAGCCACCGGCCTTCGCGGCGAGAGAGGTCTTCCCGCACCACGTGACGGCCCACTGGCTGCAGGACCACGCCCACTTCTTCTACCGGAACGAGCAGCCCGACGGCGTGCGTGAGTACCTCCTCGTCGACGCGACGACCGGCGAACGCACTCCCCTCTTCGATCAGACGCGCCTCGCAGCCGCGCTGAGCCAGGCGAGCGGGAAGGAAGTGAAGCCGGACCACCTGGCCCTCCACCGGCTCGAGCTCGACGAGAAGCGAACGACGATGATCTTCTCCGCGGCCGAGAAACGCTGGCGCTGCGATCTGCAGACGTACGCCCTCCAGCGGGAGACCGAAAAGCGCGAGGTCGACTCCCTTCGCCTCGCCGCCGAGCCGACCACGCGAACCGGTCCGGCGACCGAGCTCACGTTCGTGAACGACTCACGCGGCGCTGTCGCCGTGTACTGGATGGACTTCGAGGGGCACCGCAAGCGCTACGCGACGCTCCCTCCGGGCAGCCGCCACACGCAACCGACGTACGCCGGCCACGTCTGGGTGCTGACCGACGCGGCGGACCGCGTGCTGATGGCGTTCGAGACGCCGGAGGACGGCGGCGAGTACGTCGTCGACCAGGAGGACACCCCGCTCGGCAACGTGCCCGTGGCGGTAAAGACTGCGGCGGCGGCGAAAGCCCCGCCGGTCATGGCCCCTGCCGACGAGCCGCGCGGGATCGCGTCCCCGGATGGCCACCGCCTCGCGTTCGTCAAGGACCACAACGTCTACCTTCGCGACGCACGCACCCGCACGGCGGTGGCGCTGAGCCACGATGGCACCGCGGACGACTCGTACGCCGAGGGCGACCTCGCGTGGTCCCCCGATTCGACGCGGATCGTCGCGATGCGCACGAAGAAGGGCGACACCCGCAAGGTCTACCTCGTCGAGTCGTCGCCCCACGACCAGCTCCAGCCCAAGCTCGACTCGTACGACTACCTCAAGCCGGGCGACCGCATTCCGGTCCAGAAGCCGCATCTCTTCGACGTCACGGCGCGTGCGTCCATCCCGCTGAGCGACTCGCTGTATCCCCAGCCGTGGTCGATCTCGGAGGTCCGCTGGTCGAGCGACTCGAAGCATTTCAGCTTCCTCTACAACCAGCGCGGCCACCAGATGCTGCGTGTCGTATCGGTCGACGCGCGCAGCGGAGAGGCGCGCGCCATCGTCGACGAGCAGTCGAAGACGTTCATCGACTACAGCGGCAAGCTCCTCTACCGCCGGCTCGACGACACCCACGAGATCCTCTGGATGTCCGAGCGCGACGGGTACAACCACCTCTATCTCTACGACGCCGACACGGGCGCCGTGAAGAATCAGATCACGCGCGGCGAGTGGGTGGTGCGCAGCGTCGAGTCCGTCGACGAGAAGCAGCGCCAGATCTGGTTCTTTGCGGGCGGCGTTCGCCCGGGGCAAGACCCGTACTACCTCCACCTCTGCCGGGTGGGGTTCGACGGCACGGGGTTCACCGTGCTGACGGAGGGTGACGGGACGCACCTGGTCGAGCTCTCGCCCGATCGGCGCTTCTTCATCGACACCTGGTCGCGCGTCGACCAGCCTCCCGTGACGGAGCTCCGCCGCGCGAGCGACGGGAAGCTCGTCCGCGAGCTGGAGCGCGCCGACGACCGCCGCCTCCTCGAGACGGGCTGGACGATGCCCGAGCGGTTCGTCGCCAAGGGCCGCGACGGGCAGACGGACATCTACGGCATCCTGATCCGCCCTTCGAGCTTCGACCCGACGAAGACCTACCCCGTCATCGAGGACATCTACGCCGGCCCCACGGGGGCCTTCGTGCCGAAGGCCTTCGGGCTCGAGGAGGACCAGCACGCGCTCGCCGACCGGGGCTTCATCGTCGTGCAGATCGACGGGATGGGCACGTCCTACCGATCGCGCGCGTTCCACGACGTCGCCTGGAAGAACCTCGCCGACTCGGGTTTTCCCGACCGCATCGCGTGGATGAAGGCCGCCGCCGCGAAGCACCCCGAGATGGATCTCACGCGCGTCGGCATCTACGGCGGCTCGGCCGGCGGCCAGAGCGCCCTCCGAGCCCTCCTGTCTCACGGCGACTTCTACAAGGCTGCCGTCGCCGACTCCGGTTGCCACGACAACCGCATGGACAAGATCTGGTGGAACGAGCAGTGGATGGGCTGGCCGGTCGACGACAGCTACGTCAAGAGCTCGAACGTGGTGGACGCCCACAATCTGACGGGCAAGCTCCTCCTCATCGAGGGCGAGCTCGATCACAACGTGGACCCGTCCTCGACGATGCAGGTGGTCGACGCCCTCATCAAGGCCAACAAGGACTTCGAGCTGCTCGTCGTCCCGGGCGGCGGCCACGGCGTCGGGGACAGCCCGTACGGGCGACGACGGCGTGCGGACTTCTTCGTCCGGAGCCTCATCGAGAGCAAGCCGTAGCCGCGCCCCCTGATATCGTTGGGGCTCATGGTGTCCCTTTCCGACGGCGAGCGCGTCGCGCTCGGCGAGTACGTCTCCGAGGCGCGGATGCTCGCCCGGGTCATCCGGCGCATCGTCCGCTATCGGCCGACCAGCAAGCACAACGTCGCCGAGCTCCTCGAGGCCCGCGCGCTCGAGCATGGCCCGCGGACCGCGATCCTCTTCGGCGACGAGCGCTTCACGTACGACGACTGGAACGCGCGCGCCAACCGCGTCGCGCACTGGGGCCGCGAGCGGGGTCTTCGCCGGGGGGACGTCGTCGCCCTGCTGATGGAGAATCGCCCGGAGTTCCTCTTCGTGTGGACGGGGCTCGCGAAGCTCGGCGTCGTGACCGCGCTCCTGAACACGAACCTCGGCGGGCGCGCGCTCGATCACGCTCTCGCGGCGGCGCGTCCCGTGCGCCTCGTCGTCGGCGCGGAGTGCCTACCGCAGCTGACGACGCTGTCGAAGGCGCCCCCCACGCACGTCCTGCGCGACCGCTCCGCCTACGAGCTGCCGCGGGGTGCGCACGATCTCGACGCCGCGCTCGCCGCTCGCCCTGCGAGCAATCCGGACGCGCGGTGGCGCAAAGGCCTCCAGGCGGGGGACGACGTCCTCTACATCTACACGTCCGGCACCACGGGCTCGCCGAAGGCCGCGCGCCTCAGCCATCTGCGCTTCCTGGCGATCGGCGACGTGCTTTCGGTGTTCGTCGACGGCGCCCCGGGGGACGTCCTCTACGACGTGCTGCCGCTCTACCACACGGCCGGCGGCGTCATGCTCCCGGCCCTGTCGCTCTTCTCCGCGGCGACGCTCGTCATCCGCCGCAAGTTCAGCGCAACCGGCTTCTGGGACGACGTTCGCCGGTATCGAGTGACGGGGTTCCAGTACATCGGAGAGCTCTGCCGATATCTGCTCGCGCAGCCGCCGAAGCCCGAGGACCGCCGGCACGGCCTCCGCTTCGCCGTAGGCAACGGCCTCCGGCCCGACGTGTGGCCGGCGTTTCGAGACCGGTTCGGCATTCCCCGCATCCACGAGTTCTACGGCGCGACCGAGGGCAACGTCGTGCTCATGAACCTCGACAACCGCGTGGGCGCGGTCGGTCGCGTGCTCATCAAACCGGTCAGCAACGCGCGCATCATCCGCTACGACGTCGACCGCGACGAGCACCCGCGCGACAAGAAGGGCTTCTGCGTCGAGGCCGCCCGCGGCGAGGTGGGCGAGATGATCGGGCGCCTGCCGTTCACGAAGCGAATGGCCCTCGGGAGGTTCGAGGGATACACGTCCGGCGCCGACTCGGAGAAGAAGGTCCTCCACGGCGTCTTCCGGAAGGGGGACGCCTGGTTTCGCACCGGGGATCTCATGCGCCAGGATGCGCGCGGGTATTTCTATTTCGTCGATCGCATCGGCGATACGTATCGCTGGAAGGGCGAGAACGTCTCCACGCAAGAAGTGGCGGAGCTTCTCGCACCGTTCCCGGGCGTGCAGATGGCGAACGTCTACGGGGCGCGCGTCGAGGGGGCGGACGGCCGCGCCGGGATGGTCGCGCTCCTCCTGCACGAGGGGGCGAGCTTCGACGGAAAGAGCTTTTACGCGTTCGTGACCGAGCGTCTCCCGCGTTACGCCTCTCCGGCGTTCGTTCGGCTTCAACCCGAGGCCGACCTCACGGGGACCTTCAAGCTGCGCAAGGTGGACCTGCAGAAGCAGGGGTTCGATCCGGACCTCGTGCCCGAGCCGCTCTTCGCGCGGGATGACGCCGCCAGGGCCTACGTCCCCCTCACCCGCGAAATCCACGAGGCCATCCGTGGCGGAAAGTGGGCGCTCTGAGGCTCGTGCTCAGCCGCTCCAACGGACGAGACCGGACCCCTCGTGATCGCATGTCACAGAATGGCATTTTGCCTCTGCGTGACAATCCAGACGTTCGTTCCTTCGCCCCGGCGACCGTAGCTCCGGCGGATATCCGAGTGATTGTCAGGCGAGCCAGGGTGCTCGTGCGGCGACGGTTCACAATGTGCAGCGGACGAGTCGCCCATGAAGAAACCGGCTTCCGTTCGCCCCGCCGATGGCAAGCTCGGCGTCCTGCTCCCGGGAATGGGTGCGGTCGCGACGACCATGATGGCGGGGGTCATGCTGGCCCGTCGTGGCAAGGCCTTGCCCATCGGCTCGCTCACGCAGATGGGGACGGTGCGTCTCGGGATGCGTACCGAGAACCGGGCACCGAGGGTCGCCGACCTCGTTCCTCTCGCCAGCCTCGATCGGATCGTGTTCGGCGGCTGGGACATTTTTCCCGAGAATGCCTTCGAGGCGGCCGAGCATGCCAAGGTGCTCGAGCCTCGGCACCTGTCCGAGGTGCGGGCCGAGCTCGAGGCCATCGTGCCCATGAAGGGGGTCTTCTATCCGGGTTACGTGAAGAGGTTGAGCGGGACGCACACGAAGAGCGCCGGCTCGAAGGCCGACATGGTCGAGCAAGTGCGCGACGACATCCGCACCTTCAAGCGTGACCGCGGATGCGACCGCCTCGTCTCGGTCTGGTGCGGGAGCACGGAGTCGTACCTGCGGCCCACGGCCGTCCACACCGACACGACGTCGTTCGAGAAGGGCCTCCTCCGCGACGATCCCGCCATCTCGAACGCGCAGATCTACGCCTGGGCATCGCTCAAGGAGCGCGTCCCGTTCGCGAACGGCGCGCCGAACCTGTGCGTCGACTTCCCCGCGGCCTGGGAGCTCGCGCGCGAGCAGCGCGTGCCCCTCGCCGGCAAAGACTTCAAGACCGGCCAGACGCTGATGAAGACCGTGCTCGCCCCCGGCTTCAAGGCACGCCTGCTCGGCCTGCGCGGCTGGTACAGCACGAACATCCTCGGCAATCGCGACGGAGAGGTCCTCGACGACCCCGAGTGCTTCAAGAGCAAGGAGGTCTCGAAGCTCGGCGTCCTCGACCAGCTGCTCCAGCCGAAGCTCTATCCCGAGCTCTACGGCGAGCTCGTTCACAAGGTCAGCATCGATTACTACCCCCCGCGCGGCGACTCGAAGGAGGGCTGGGACAACATCGATCTCTTCGGGTGGCTCGGATACCCGATGCAGATGAAGGTCAACTTCCTCTGCCGCGACTCGATCCTCGCCGCGCCGGTCGTCCTCGACCTCGCGCTCTTGCTCGACCTAGCCCATCGCGCCGGCTTCCAAGGAACCCAGGAGTGGCTCAGCTTTTACTTCAAGAGCCCGATGACGGCGCCCGGGCTCTACCCCGAGCACGACCTCTTCATTCAACTGATGAAGCTCAAGAACACCCTTCGCTGGATGGTCGGCGAGGAGGTCATCTCCCACCTGGGTACCGAGTACTATGATTGAACGTCGCGCGCTGCGAGGGGCGGTCGTCGGCTACGGTTTCATCAGCGAGCGTGGCCACGTGCCCGCCTACGCGCGGCCCGGGGAGACGCCCTTCGAGATCGTGGCCGTGGCGGACGTTTGCGCGGCGCGGCGGGCGAAGGCCCGGGCGGCGCTCCCGAATGCGCGCATCTACGAGACCCACGGCGAGCTCCTGATGGCCGAGCGCGGCCGCGTCGACTTCGTCGACGTGTCGACCCCCCCATGCGACCACGCCGCCATCGCCCAGGCCGCGCTGAAGTGCGGCCTTCACGTGCTCTGCGAGAAGCCCCTCGCTACGAGCGCGAACGAGGCCCGCGCCATGGTGGCGATGGCGCGCGAGCGGCGGCGGGTGCTCTTTCCCTGCCACAACTACAAGCACGCGCCGGTCGTCAAGGCGGTGCGCCACGTGCTCGACGCGGGCCTCATCGGGCGCCCCAGCGTCGTGACGCTGCAGACGTTCCGGAACACGCACGCGCGGGGCGTCGACGAGTGGCGGCGCGACTGGCGACGAGAGCGGCGCTTCTCCGGCGGCGGCATCGCGATGGATCACGGGAGCCACACCTTCTATCTGGCCTTCGACTGGCTCCGTGAATACCCGACGGACATCACGGCGAAGATGTCGACCCTCGGCGCCTACGACACCGAGGACAACTTCACCTGCACGATGAGCTTCCCCAACGGCACGGCCACGGCCACGCTGTCGTGGACCGCCGGGGTGCGGAAGGTCATCTACACGATCCACGGCGACCGGGGCGCGGTGCGCGTCGAGGACGACAACGTGCAGGTCGCCGTCAAGACCGACGGCCACGAAGGGGCCGAGCCCGTGACCTGGGAGATGAAGGAGCAGCGGGTCGCGTCCGAGTGGATGGACGCCAGTCACGTCGGCTGGTTCCGCTCGCTCTTCGACGAGTTCGGACAGGCCATCGCGGCCGACGACTACGTCAGCCGCGAGACCGAATCGGGCGTCCGCGCCATCGAGCTCATCACGGCCGCCTACGCCTCGGCGCACGACCAGTCGCGTGAGCACGTCCTCCTGCGGGGAGCCTGACGCGTGGTCGACCTCGCGTGCTCCCTGGCGCTCTTTGCGTGCGTTCTCGCGATCGCGGCGGCTTACGGCGTGCACGTCGCCCGAACGGGATACGCGTGGCACGCGCGCGTCGAGCGCGCGGGGCGGTCGCCCCTGCTCGGCATGGGTGTCCAGCAGATGGGGTACTGGGCGATGCGGCCCGCGGCCCGCGCGTGCATCGCGCTCGGATGGAGCGCCAACGCCATCTCGTGGGCTTCGCTCGTTCTGGCGGCGGCGGCCGGCACCGCGCTGGCCTTCGGGCGCTTCGGCGTCGGAGCGGCCCTCAGCGCGGTGTCCTCCGTCTGCGACGCGCTCGACGGCATGGTGGCGCGCGAGACGGGCACGGCGAGCAACGCGGGCGAGGTGCTCGACGCGACCGTGGATCGCTACGCGGAGCTCTTCTTCATCGGCGGCGTGGCCTATGCGGCGAGGCTCGACCCCGTCGCGCTGCTGCTCGCCTTCGCCGCGGCCGCCGGCGCGGTCATGGTGAGCTACGCGACGGCGAAGGCGGAGGCGCTGCGCGTCGAGGCTCCGCGCGGGGTGATGCGGAGGCAAGAGCGCGCCGTATACCTCGTGCTTGGCGCCGCGCTCGTGCCCATCGCCGCGGCGGCCGCGGTTCGCTGGGCGCTGCCTACGTGGGTCGGGTGGGCGCCGATGCTCGCGGCCTTCGGGCTCGTCGGCGTCCTCGGCAACGCGTCGGCCGTGTACAGGTTGCGCGTCGTGGCCGATCGGGTGGTGCTTCAGCCCAGGCACCGGGTCGCAAGGAGCTCGCCGGCGCAATGACAGCGACCTTCCGGACTCCGCACGACCAGAAGATCCACCTGAAGACGGCCGTCCCCGGCCCGAAGAGCCGCGCGCTCCGCGCCCGCGAGGACGCCCACATCGCCCCCGGACTCCAGGGCTACGCGGTCATGGCGGGCATCGTCGTCGACCACGCCGAGGGCAGCGCCATCACCGACGCCGACGGCAACGTGCTACTCGACTTCGTCGGCGGGATCGGCGTCAACGCGCTCGGCCACGCGCACCCGAAGATCGTCGACGCCATCCAGCGTCAGGTCGCGCGCGCACACGTGGGCTCCTTCACCAGCGAGGCTCGCGTCGAGCTCGTCGAGAGGCTCGCCGCTCACGCCCCCGCCCCGCAGCTTCACCGTGCGCAGCTCTACTCCGGCGGCGCCGAGGCGGTGGAGAGCGCCCTCCGCCTCGCGAAGAGCCACACCCGGAAGAACGAGCTCGTGTCGTTCTGGGGGGGATTTCACGGCAAGACCATGGGCGCCCTCTCGCTCATGGGCTCGACGTACAAGGAGGGCCTCGGGCCGATGGTGCCGGGCAGCCACCTCATCCCGTACGCCAACTGCTACCGCTGCCCCATCGGCTCGACGTATCCGTCGTGCGGCCTCGGTTGCGTGGAGCTGGGGCGAAAGCAGCTGCGGATGGAGAGCGCGGGATCCATCGCGGCGTTCATCATCGAGCCCATGCAAGGCACCGCGGGCAACATCGTACCGCCGGACGACTTTCTGCCGGCCGTGCACGCGCTGGCCAGGGAGCACGACGCGCTACTCATCGCCGACGAGATGATCACCGGCTTCGGTCGGACGGGGACGTGGTGGGGGATCCAGCACTCGGGCGTCGTCCCGGACATCGTCACGATCGGCAAGGCCTTCGGCGGAGGCTTTCCGCTCTCGGGCCTGCTCACGACCGACGACATCGGAAAGGCCAAGCCGTGGAGCGCGCAGAGCGGCTCTTCGTCGAGCTATGGCGGCAACCCGCTCGGCGCGGCGGCCGGCGCGGCGGCGCTGCAGGTCATCGAGGACGAGAACCTCGTCGACAACGCGCGGGGGGTGGGACGAGCGCTTCTCGACGAGCTACGGCCCTTCGTCGACGATTACCCCTTCGTCGGCGAGGTCCACGGTCGTGGCCTCTTCCTCGGGATCGAGCTGGTCCGCGACAAGAAGACCAAGGAGCCCTTGTCGCGCACCGTCACCCGCCGAATCTTCGACGCATGCGTGGCGCGCGGTCTGCTGACGATGGCCTACTCGCCGAGCTTCCGCCTGCAGCCGGCGCTGACGATCGACCGCGCGACGGCGCAGGCGGGGGTGGCCGTGCTGCGCGAGGTGTTCGACCTCGTGAAACGCGAGCGGAGCTGGGAGGCGCCCTGAGTGGCCATCGCCGTCGACGAGCTCCGCGTACGCCACTCCGCCTGGATGCTCCTCGCGCCCGTCCCGTTCCTGCTGCACGGCGCCTGGTCCGCCTGGCGCGGCGTCTTTCACTGGGAAAACGCCGCCATCTGCCTCTTCTTCGTGATCACGGCGCTCGGGGGAGCGAGGACCCGGAGGCTGCTCGTCGGCGCGTACCCCCTCGGTCTCGTAGGCCTGATGTACACGTCGATGAAGGTCGTCGAGAACGTGGGCGTCTCCCCCGCGACCGTGCACCTGTGCGATCTCCGCGCCGCCGAGCTCGCGCTGTTCGGCATCACCGTCGGAGGCCAAAGGATGACGCTCCACGACTGGTGGCAAGTGCATCCGGTGCCTGCCCTCGACTTCCTCTGCGCCATTCCGTACGGCACCTTCCTCTTCGCGATCACCGGGTGCGCCATCTGGCTGTACTTCCGCGACTACACGCGGATGGTGCGCTTCGGCTGGTGTTACCTCGCCCTCAACGTCGCGGGCTTTCTGACCTACCACCTCTATCCCGCGGCCCCTCCCTGGTACTTTCACGCGCACGGCTGCGTCGTCGACCTGACCGTGCACGCCACCGAAGGCCCGAACCTCGCGCGGGTCGACGCCTGGCTCGGCGTCCCCTACTTCGCCGGCATGTACGGGAGGGCGAGCGACGTCTTCGGCGCGATGCCGAGCCTCCACGCGGCGTACGCTCTGCTCATCGTGCTCCTCGCGTGGCCCACGTACGGCGTCGGCTGGCGCATCGTCAGCGTCGCCTTCCTCGTCCTCATGTGCTTCGCCGCGGTCTATCTGGACCACCACTGGGTGCTCGACCTCGTGGCGGGCCTCCTCTACTGCGCGGTCGTGGTCGGCGTCTCCGTGGTCGCGGTGCGCCTCTCCGGGTGGTCCGCCTCGTCGAGGCGGCGCCCGGCGACGTGCTCGACGTGAGCGGGCGGGGCGCGGTCTTCGTCGACGCGATAGGCCTTCGCCATGGCCTCGGGCAGGGGGCGGATCGCGTCGCCCACGTAGCAGCGCTCCTCCACGAGGTCCTTGCGCGAACGGGCCGCGTGGCCTCCGAGCTGGTGGCTCCAGACGTCGCTGTAGAACGTCGGTCGAGCGGGATCGAGCGCGAGGACCTCCTTGCGCGAGAGCTCGTGCGGGTGCTCGCGCCCGTCGTCCACGAGCGCATGATCGATGGTCAACGAGCCGTCGGCCCCGAGGCGGTACACGATCGACACGCCCTCGACGTCCCCCGCGCCGTAGAGAGCACGCTGAAACCCGGGCGCGACCCAGAGCGCACGCGTGTAAACCATGTCGACCGCGAGCGCGGGGAGGACGCTCCACGTGAGCCAGTTGTTCCCCCAGGGCCGCTCCTCCGAATAGAACGCGAAGTACCCCACGGCGATGTGTCCGTCCGTCGTGGCCACGGCCCGGTAGTAGAGGACGTCCGAGCGCTTGCCCGCGCTGCGCACCGACGAACCGATGCACACGGGCTGGCTTTCGATCGCAGCCTGCTCCACGGTCACCTCGCCGCGCGGACCGGGGGCCGTGGGGAGCGCGCCCGCGAACGGGAAACAGGCCATCGTGAAGACCGCCGGCGCTACGATCAACCACGTCTGGCGGGGACCGGTTGACGCGCCGTCGAGCCGAAGTCCCATCGAGGGTCCGGACGATACACAGACGCCAAGCCTGGTTGCGAGCTGAGCCGCACATTTCGTGAGTAGAGTGTGGGCAGTACTGCGCGTGGGTGGGAATGAGGCGCAACGACTTCGGGGCCCGACCTCGGCTCAGAAGGTCAGGCCGTCCTCGACGTAAATGCCGAACGGAAAGCCGGGGTTCTCTGCGGTGGCGTCGGGCGAATAGGCGAAGTCGAAGCGGAACAGCGCGGCCTGGCCCCAGAGTAAGTACGCGCCCACCCCGGTGCCCCACTTGAGCCCCAGCCCGCTGCCATCGAGCGGCGAGTGGAAGGTGTAGTCGCTCCACACGCGCCCCGTGTCGAAGAAGACGTCGTGGCCGAGCCGGATGGTCTGACCGAACACGTGAAAGCTGGAGTAGAGGGTGCGAAGCTCCACGTTCCCGACGGCCTTGATCTGACCGAGGTAACGGCCGAACGGGACGCCGCGGATCGAGGCCGAGCCGCCGATCATGTAGTCGGGGTTGAAGACGCCCCCCGTGAAGAGCTCGAAGAAAGGGACGTGGCCGAACTTGAAGTCCGCGGCTCCCTGGACGGCCAGGACGAAGGGGCCCCCGAGGGGTGTGTACTTGGCCACCGTGATCTCGCCCTCGCCGTAGGTGAGGCCCGCGCCGAGAGGAAAGGCCTGCGAGAACCGCGCACCGACCTGATCGAGCCAGCCCGAGCGGGTGAAGATTTCCGAGTCGCGCGAGTCGTAGAGGAGCCCTGCCCCTTCGGAGACGATGGCGAGCGGCTGCGTGCCCAGCACATAGGGGCTCCCGTTGGGGGCGCGCTCCGTCGTGTCTTCGGCGAGCCGGCTGCCGGCGTACGGGGTCGGGTTCACGTAGCGGGCGATCGTCGACGAGAGGAAATAGAGGGGGCCGGAGAGCTGGTAACGCGTCAGCTGACGAACGCCGCCCTCCTCGTGCGTGTACTCGAAGTACCGGTTGTCCGACCCTGCGGGCCGCGCCGCGCTCGAGGCGTTGCCGAGGCCGAAGTATCCCTGGTTTACCGTCCGGCGAAACTCGGCGAACGGATTCACGCGGAGTCTGCCGCCATCGAGCCCCGGTACGTCGATGTCCCAGAGATACGATTGCTGCGCCAGCTCGACGCCGCCGGGAATGCTCTTCACGCTCGCCGATGCCACGAGGTCCATGTTCCAACGGTAAGGGACGACCCCGCCGCCGAAGAGCGACAGGGTCGCCGCGCCGCCGAACTCGAAGCCGACGTCGCTGTTGCCTCCGAGGATCGGGAAGGCAGCGGGCTCGTAGCGGCGCGTCAGGTAGTCGCACTCCTCTTCCGCCTTGACCAAGCTCGCGGGGTTCGTGACGGGCGCCGGATCCGCGGCGAACGCGGGGCGCGGCGCGAGGCTCGACACGCCAGCGACGAGCCCCAGTACGAGTCGAGCTCGCCGGACCACGGGCCTAAGGCGTGCAACGCGAGTGCCTCGGCGCGACGCGCCGGACGAGGACGCCTCTGCCGCGAGAGCGGCGGAGACCGCTACTTTCGCTTCGTGTGGCGCAGCGGTGCGTTGCCGCCGCGATCCGCGCGTGGGGGAGCCTCGACGGTGCGTCGCCGTGGAAATGCCCGGGGAGGGCGCTCCTCGACGCGGGCCGGACGGTCGGCGGGCGCGGGCGGCACGCTGTAGGGAGGGGCAGGCCGACGGGGCCCCTCCGGCGGGGGACTCGGCGGTCCAGGCCGCGGCGCCGCGTCGGCCCGCGTGATGAGCACGCGCGGATCGCGCGGATCGGGCTTGGCTGCCTCGCGCTCGAACGCCTCGGCCACGCCGCGGGCCACATCGACGAACGAGCAACCGGCCTCGACGCGGATGGCCCCGACGTCGCCGCCACGGATGTTCCCGCGCCGGCACGCCACGGCGAGGAGACGTCGCGCGTCGGCCCCGTTGCGCCCGCCCCAGGTCACACGGAACGTGACCCAGTCGGCCGGTCCGGTCGGCTTCCGTGGAGCACGCCCCTCCGCAGCCCGCGGTGGCGTCCGCGCCGGAGGATGGTCGTCCCGCGGCGGCGGGATGGCGCGCACTTCGCGCGCCTTGGTCGGACCGTGCAGGCCCGCCTTGACGACCAGCCGCGCCAGCGCCGTCACGAGCGCGCCGCTCTTCACGATGCGCTCGGCGATCGACAGCGCGTGCGGATCGATGGTCTCGCCGTCCCCCTCGCGGGCGAGCCACGCGACGAGCTTCTCCTCGCGCGCGCGCTGGATGGCCTCGGGCCGAGGGATGGGCTCCACGCGGTGCGCGATCTTGGCGCGCGCGAACCCTCGCGTGATGGCCTGGTAGTGGTTCGGCGACACGAAGAGAACGCTCGTCCCCTGCTTGCCCGCGCGCCCCGTGCGGCCGCTCCTGTGCGTGTACGTCTCCACGTCCGTCGGCGGCTCGATCTGGATGACGCGCGCGATGTCGCGGACGTCGATGCCTCGCGCCGCCACGTCGGTCGCGATGAGGGCCTGGACGCCCCCCTGCCGGAACGCCGCGAGCGCGCGGTCCCTCTCCGGCTGCTCCATTTCCCCCGACAGCGTGCGGACGACGAAGCCGGCCTCCGCGAGCTCGCCCGCGATGCGAGCGACGTCGGCCCGCGTCCGCGCGAAGACGAGCGACTTCGCCTCCTCGTCCGAGAGAAGGAGGTTCACGAGCGCGTCGACCCGCTTGCCCGGCTCGACCAGGTGCACGATGTGCTCGATGTCCGCGTGGGCTTCTCCCAGGCGCGTGCCCTGCACGTGCACCGGCTCTTTCTGGAAGCGGTCGGCCAGCGCCACGACGTCGCGAGAGAACGTCGCCGAGACCAGGTGCGAACGACGCTCGGCCGGGAGCATGGCCAGGATGGCCTCCAGGTCCTCGCGGAAGCCGAGGTCGAGCATCGAGTCGGCCTCGTCGAGCACCACGGCCGCCAGGTTGGACGGATCGAGCCTCTGGCGCTCCAGCGCGTCGCGGAGCCTTCCCGGGGTGGCCACGACGACCGCGGGGTTCGACGAGAGCGCTCGCTTCTGGTCGAGATAGCCGGAGCCGCCGGTGACGGCCGCGACGCGGACCCGCAGCGGCGCGTAGAGCCACGTCAGCTCGTCGGCGACCTGCTTGGCCAGCTCGCGTGTGGGCGCGAGGACGAGGACACGCGGACGCGCGACGCCACCGTACTGGGCGGTCAGGTCGTCGAGCAGGTCGCGCACGGCGAAGCCGATGGCGAGGGTCTTGCCCGAGCCGGTCTGCGAGGTAATGCGCAGATCGCGCCCCTCGAGCGCCTCGTCGAGCACCGCCTCCTGCACGGGAGTGAGCGTGTCGTACCCCTTCGTGGCGAGCGCCGACGCGAGCGCCGGGCCGACGAGGTGCGTGAGGTCGGCGGCGGTCATGGGGGACGCGATGTAGCACGCGGTCCCGGCGGAGGCTCCTGATCGAGCGCTCGATGGAACGTCGGTTGCTCAGGGGAGATGCATGCGAACGTCGATGCGTGCAGGGCTCCTCGGTGTGGCGGTGCTTTCGACGGCGGGTCTCGCGGGGGCATCGCGTGAGCGATCCCCCGTGTTCGACGCCGCGACCGTCGAGAGCTACTCGGCGGCGACGCACCGCTCGAAGTCGGCGCGCATCCTGGCCGAGGACGCGATCGCGGCTCCCACGGCTGCGACGCCGGGCCCCGGCGCGGTGCTGCGTGAGGGACCATTGCTCTCGTGGCGTCTCGACGACCCGTCCCTCGACGGAGCCCGCGTCGAGCTGAGCCCGTCCCCCGACTTCGAGGACGCGACGACGGTCCGCTACGACGTGCGCGGCGTGGGGCTCGGGATCCCGGCGGTCCCAGGGCTCTGGTACTGGCGCTTGCGAGGGCGCAGCGACGGCACGATCGGCGCTCGGCCCGGGCCGACGTGGTCCTTCACCGTGAGCCCGCGGCCCCATGCGCCGCGCGCCCCCGACGGGCCCGACTGGGGCAACCCGTATGACCTGCTTCTCCGGGGCATTCCGCCCGGACCGTGGAGCGACATGCGGTGAGGCACGGCGGACCGGTTCACGGCTCGGGCGTGGCCGGCGTTTGCCCGGTCGTACGTCTCGTGGTGATCTCTGCGCGCCTTGGACACACCTCGCTCCGTCGCCGTCTTCGCGTTCGTCCTCCTCGCCGCAGCCGGGGGCCAGGTCGCTTGTTCCGCACCACCGCCCGCCGTCCTGCCGGCGGCGGCTTCGGCCGTCCCGGTGGTTGCGCCGGTACGGGACGCCGCGCCGCCCCTCGTCCACGTCCAGATCCTCGCCATCAACGACTTCCACGGAAACCTCGAGCCGCCGTCCGGAACCAACGGCGTCGTCCTGGCCGCGCCGGACGACCCGCTGGCCTCCACTCCGGGCGCGCGCGCAACCGACGCGGGCGTCACGTTGATCCCTGCCGGCGGCGCCGCGTTCCTCGCGACCCACATCGCACGCCTCCGCGCCGCGAACCCGACGACGGTCGTCGTCTCGGCGGGCGATCTCACCGGCGCGAGCCCGCTCCTCTCGAACCTCTACGACGACGAGCCCACCGTCCAGGCGATGAGCCGCCTGGGCCTCGATCTCGAGGCCGTGGGAAACCACGACTTCGATCGCGGTCTGTCTGCGTTGAAGCGCCTCCAGGCGGGCGCTTGCCCGCCGGGCGACTGCGACGCCGGTGCCTTCCCCGCCGCGTCGTTCGAGTACCTGGCCGCCAACGTGATCGACGACTCCACCGGCCACACCGCCTTCCCGCCCTACTCCATCCGCGACCTCGGCGGCGCGCGCGTCGCCTTCATCGGCGAGACGCTGCGACAGACGCCGAAGGTCACCAAGGTGGACGCCGTGAAGGGGCTCTCGTTCGAGGACGAGGCGACGACGGCGAACGCGCTCGTGCCGGAGCTCCAGCAGAAGGGCGTCTCGGCCATCGTGCTCCTCCTCCATCAGGGCGGGATGCAATCCCCGGGTGGCACCTACGACGCCTGCCAGGGCTTCTCCGGGGATCTCGGCCCCATCCTCGACAGGCTGAGCCCCGCCATCGACGTCGTCGTCAGCGGGCACACCCATCAGGCGTACGACTGCCTCATCGGCGGCCGCCTCGTCACGAGCGCCATGAGCTACGGGCGGCTCGTCACCAAGATCGATCTCACCATCGACCCCTCGGCTCATCGAGTCGTCGACAAGCACGCGCGAAACGTCCCCGTCACGCGCGACGTCCCTCCGGATCCCGAGGTCACGAAGGTCGTCCAGACCTACGAGGACAAGGCGCGCAGCGTGATGATGCGGGTGGTGGGGTACGTGAAGAAGAACGTCACGGGCAACGCGCGAGCCGCGAGGAGCGCCTCGTGCGAGACGCCCCTCGGCGACCTCATCGCGGACGCCATGCGCGCGGCGACGGGGGCGGACATCGCGTTCATGAACCCCGGCGGCATCCGGGCCGACCTCGTGGCGAAGCGCGAGGGCCGCCCCGACTTCGCCGTCACGTACGGCGACGCGTTCGAGGTGCAGCCCTTCCAGAACGCCCTCGTCACGATGAAGCTGCGCGGGACGCAGATCCGCGCGCTGCTCGAGGGACAGTTCGGGACCCGGCAGGAGCCGCGCATCCTCCAGGTGTCCAAGGGCTTCTCGTATCTCTACGCGTACGACGGAACGCACGAGCGGGCCGTCCTGTCGAATCTGCGCCTCGACGGCAAGCCCATCGATCCGGCGAGGACGTACCGCGTGACGGTGCCGTCCTTCCTCGCCGGCGGCGGCGACAGCTTCGCCGTGCTCCAGAGCGGGGAGGACCGAAAGCAGGGGCCGATCGACGTCGATGCGCTGAGCGCGTACCTCGGGAAGGTCAGCACGGCGGGAACACCGTTCGACCCGCCGGCGGCAGGAAGGATCACCGGCGACGGCTGCAAGTGAGCCCGCGGCTCAGGGGAGGCACCCGAGGGGCAACGCTTGCACACCGTCCGGCGTGTCGCCGAGGCCCCCGGAGAAGACGAGGAGCGCCCGCAGCCCGGCGGGAGCTTCGACGACGACCCGGACGACGCCGAGGTCGGCGAACGTGCCCAGCGGGGTGACGGGTCCGCGGGGCGTGCCGTCGGGCGCGAGCGCCACGACGAAGAGATCGTAGAGCGACGTCGACTCGACGAGCTCGAAAAACGCGAGCAGGGCGTCGCCGTTCGGCGCCGGCGCGAGCGTGAATCCGTAGAGTGGGCCTGCTCCGGGCCGAGGAAGACGAGACGGGGTGGACGTCGCCCTGCCGTCGCCGTCGACCGGCAGCACGAAGATGGAGCTGGCGTCTCCCAGCCACGCGGTCAAAGCGCCGCCGTGGGTCTCGGCCATCGAGACGAGCGAAGCGGAGCTATCGGTGAGGAGGAAGGGGGACGCGAGGGGCGACCCGTCGGGAGCGAGGTGCTGGAGCGAGGTCGCGAGGGCGCCCGCGTCGGTCTGCTCGAACGTGCCAAGGAGGAAGGAGTCGTCGCGCAGCACGAGGCGCCCGCCCACGCTGGGGCTCGCCGTCGCGAGGAGCAAGCTGGCCCGAGGGCTTCCGTCCGCGGCGACCGTCGAGAGGGTCCATCGGCCGTCGCCGCTGCCGTCCGTGCTCAGGAACGAGAAGCCGCCCGCGACGGCGGCGAGGTCGCTGCAGGCCGTGCCTGGCGGCGCCACGACCACCGAGGCCCCGAGGTCGTCACCGTCCCCGTCGAGCGGCACGAAGCGGCAGCCGTTCAAGGGGTCGTCCACGAGGCCGGCGAACGCGACGCCGCTCACCGCGAGGGACATGACGTTCACGTAGACGCCGCCCGCCGTCGGGAACGTGAGGTGCGTGCGGATGGCAGCCCGGGGAGTCGCGTCGAACCACAGTGGGCGGGTGCTCCACGTGCTGCTCGGCTCGTCGTCGAGCGTGGACCACGTCGCGATCACGCCGTCGCCGCTCGGCACGACCGACGTGAAATAGCTCATGCTCCCGGCACTCGTCGGCGCGGAGATGGTCACGCCCGGCCCCGCCACGGACCACGCGCTGCAAGTCGCCGCGGGCGCCCCGGGACCGGCGTCGTTCGGCGGAGCTCCGCCATCCTCGGTCGCGAGCGTGCTCCGACCGCCGCAACCGCCCGCGGCCAGCGCAGTGATCGCCGCCACCGCGACGCGCGCGGAAGTCCCCCCGCCAGCCCCACTCACCCTTCGATGATCTCACGAAGGCCCGCCCCGTGAAAGGCCACCGACTCGCGGGCGTCAGAGAACGAGGTACCGGCCCTGTCGCAGCAGCGGCGCGCCGTCGAGGTCGACGTCGGCCTGCGTCCCCGCCATCGACAGCTGCGTCGGCGCGTCCCATCCGGCGCCCGTCTGGTCGGCCAGCGTCGCCCCGAAGGCGAGGTGCAGGCCCGGCACGTTCTGATCGCTCACGACCTCGCCCGTCGCCTCGTGCATCCCGATGTTCGTGCCGAGGACCACCATTCCGACGCGCTCGGCGTTGCGCTCCGTTCGCAAAAACCCTTCCACCGCGCTCGCCAGCCCGCGGTCGATGCACTGCACCGATCGGCACGCCCCCGACTTGATCTCCATCTTGACCGGCGAGCGCGCGAGCAGCCCCGCCGTCGCGCCGAGCGGGCTCCCCATGCTCGCGTCGGCGACGAAGACCCCGTTGACGTCGGCGGGGCACGTGAAGAGCTCCCCGCTCGGCAGGTTCTCCCAGCGCCCCGGTCGGACGATGCCGACGCGCTCCTGCCAGCGGAACTGCGGGCCGAGCTTCACCTCGAGGTCGCTGCCGGCGGGGGACCGCAGGCGGAGGACCGAGTCCGGGCGCATGCGCGTGCGGACGGCCCGCGTGGCGTCGAGGATGCGCTGAGGATCGACGCTGAACCCCGCGAGCATCGTGCGCCGGCCGACGCCGATCATGTGGGCATGACGGAGGCGAAGCTCGGTGACGAGCCTCGCGTACTCCAGACGCATCTGCCACTCGCCCTCTTCGAAGCCGATGAGGAGCACGCTCGCCTGCGCGCGGGACAGCTCGGCCCGCAGCTGGTCGGGCAGATTCCTCACGGGACGTCGCGCGAGCTTCTCGAGGACCACGACCTCGGCCTCCGCGCGCACGCTGCGCGTGATCTCCGCCAGCGTCGCGCCGAGCGGCTCGCGCGCGACGTCGACCACGATGACCACACGATCGCCGGCCACGACGCCGAGCGAAGTCTCGATCACCCGGCGCGCGGCGCTCGCCAGATCGAAATCGATCTCGGGCAGGCGCAGCCCGAGGGGGGTACGCGACCGAGGCGGTGGCCGGCTGGTCGGCACGAGGGCGAGCCTAGCTCAAGTGACGAGCTGCCGGGCCATCAGGGATAACAGCTCGAGCTCGTCCCGCTCGACTTGCACCCGTGAGCGCAGGCCACGCTCTGGACGACGTTCCCGCTCTGGCACTGGATGAGAAAGTCCGCGTTGACGGCGGGAAACCCCGCGAGGTCGCGACCGCAATAGGTGCCGGCGGGGTTCCCTGGGCAGGGGTTGCACGCGTCGGGGAAGGGCGCCGGCAAGGGCAAGCACCCTCCGTCGCAGAAGGTCGCCTTGGCGATGCCGCCGTCGTCGCACTGGACGAGATCGTTCGGCGACCCCGCGTAGCCGTGGAGCCCGTCCTCCGCGCAGTAGAACCCGCTCGCGAGGGCCGCGCACGGCGCGTAGTGATCCGGCCCGGCGTCGACGGCTGCGTCGATGGGGGTCGCGTCCTTGCTTGCGTCCGCCGTCGCATCCGGCCGCACGTCCGCGGCGGCCTCGCTGACGACCACGTCCTCCGTCGGCAAAGACGCGTCGTCCCCGCAGAACCCGCCGTCGCATCCGCCGCCCCCCGCCTCGTCGTGGAACTGGACGAGGAGCGTGCAGGACGCCGTGAGCGCCGCGGCGGCCGTCGCGAGACCGAGGCAGCCGCGCAAGCCCATCAAGCATCCATTGTACCGATCGCCTGACCACGCGATCGCCCGATCCGCTACCATGGCCGGCATGCCGCAGCAGCGCGCCGGGAGCGAGCCTGAGACGCTCTCCGGAAGCGTGCTCGACGAGGCCGAGATCGAGGAGGAGCTCGACGACCTCGGATCCATCGACCGGCTCCTGGCCGAGACCGATCAGGGCTGGGACATCGACGCGCAGGTGCAAACGCTGAAGGCGGCCGCCGGAACGCGCCCCCTCGGCGAGCAGAGCGGGGCGACCGGCATGCGCCCCCGCCTGCCCTCGCATGCCCTCCACATCCCCACGCCGTTCGAGCTCGGCCCGACGCAGATCACCGCGGCCCGCTCCTCGGGGGCCCTGCCGACCGAGCCCTCCCCGAGCCCGCAGCGCATCGGCGGCAAGCAGGCGTCGAAGGCCCCCCCGCCACTCCCACGCAAGGGCCCGCCGCCCCTTCCGCCCCCCAGCGCGACGCGGCCCGAGCCGTCGCCGGTGCGTCTTCCTGCCGACATGTCGCAGCCCGGGGCGCTCGTCGACCTGCTGCACGCGCGGGTGACGACGCTCGAAGGGACGGACGACCGGGTCGGCCTCGCGCGCGCCCACATGGAGCTCGCCATCGCGAGCGAGGCCATCCTGGGGGACGACGCGCGGGCGATGCTCCACGCGGAGTCGGCGCTGAAGGTCGACCCTTCGTCGGCCGCAGCCCACGCGATGCTGCGGCGAAAGCGCCACGCTCGCGGGGCGCTGGCGACGATGCTCCAGCACCTGGAGGCGGAGCTCATGGCCGCCACGAGCGAGCCGCACAAGGTCGAGCTGCTCGCCGAGAAAGCTCGCCTGCTCGAGGCCGTCGGCGATCGCGGCCCGGAGGTGCGCGTCACCTGGGAGCAGGCGTTGGTGCATGCGCCCAACCACGCCGCCGCGCTGAAGGGGCTGGAGGTCGAGCTCCTCGCGCGGGCCATGGCGAGCGACGCCGCGCAGGACTGGGAGGCGCTCGCGGTGCACCTCGGGCGCATGGCCGACGCGTACGGATCGGAGAAGCGGCTGGCTTCCTGGCTGCACGTCGAGCGGGCCGACATCCTCGAGCGGCGCCTCGGACGCCTCGACGCGGCACGCGGCGCGCTCGAGCGCGCACTGGAGCTCGATCCCAGCGTGGGCCCCGTGCGCGACGCGCTCGTGCGACACGTCGCCGCCCATTCGGACTGGGGCGAGCTCGCGCGGCTGCTCGAGGAGGAGGCCCGCATCGAATCGACGGTCGCGCGCGCCGCACGCCTGGAGCTCGACGCGGCCGCCATCTGCGCCGCGCGTCTCAGCGACCGCGCGCGGGCGTGCGATCTGCTCGAGCGCGCCGCGGGCCGTGCGCCGACGACGCCCGGCATCGACCACCGCGTGCTCGACGAGCTGGTGCGGCTGCACGAGGGCGAGGGCCGCTGGACGGAGGCCGCGCGGGCCCGGCGGGCGCGCATCCGCTACGTGACCGACCCCGCGGCGATCGCTTACGAGCTCCGCGCTTTGGCCGCCACGGCGGAGAAGGACGGCGATCTCGAGTCGGCGATCGCCGACGTGCAGCGCGCGCTCGCGGTCGACGCGACGGATCCCACGTTGGTCGAGATCCTCGACCGACTGCTCGCCACGACCGGCAAGCACGACCAGCGCATCGCGACCTGGCTGCAGGAGGGCGCGCGCACCGAGGACGGCGTGCGGCGCTCCAAGGCGCTGGCCCGCGCGGCGCAGATCTGCGACGACCTCGGGCGACCCGCGGACGCCGTGCGGCACCTGCGGTCGGCGTGGATCGCAGCGCCCGGCGACGCCGAGGTCCTCGACTCGCTCGCGCGCCTGCTGTCCCCCGTCCTCTCCGAGGCCGTCGACGCGGGAGCGCGGTCGCTGGTGGAGCTCTACGCGCAGGCGGCCGAGCATGCGCGCGACCCGGGCCGCAAGGTGGCCTACCTCGAGAAGGTGGCGCTGCTCTGGGAGGAGCTCCTCGGCGATCCGGCCCGCGCCGCGCGCGCCTACGAGCAGGTGCTCGAGCTCGAGAAGGACCGCCGCACCGCGCTGCTCGGCCTCCAGCGGACCGCGGCGCGCATGGGGGACGCGAGGACGCTCGCCCGCGCCCTCCTCGACGAGGCGCGCGTGGCCTCGGACGGGGCGACGCGCCTCTCGCTACGGACCCGTGCCGCCGGGGCGCTCGCGAAGACCGATCCCGCGCGCGCCATGCAGCTCGTTCGCGAGGTGCTCCACGAGGACCCGGCCCACGCCGGCGCACGCGCTCTGGAGACGCGTCTCGAGGAGGAGGCTGGCCGCTGGGAGCTGGCCGCCAAGTCCCTCCACGCGCGCATCGATCACGCGTCGACCGGCGCGGAGAAGGTCGCCCTCTGGCTCGCGCTCGCGCAGATGCAGCACGCGCGCCTCCACAGGCCCCTCGACGCCATGCAGTCGCTCGAGCACGCGCGCGGCATCGATCCCGCTCACCCCGTGCCACCCCAGGAGATCGCGCGTGTCCTCGAGGACCACGGAGACGCCCGCGAGCTGCGCGACGCGATCGAGCGCCTGGCCAGCCACGCGAGCACCCCCGAGGATCGAGCGCGGCACCTGACACGCGCGGCCGAGATCGACGAGCTGCGGCTGAGCGACGACGCCTCGGCGATGCGCACCTACCAGCGCGCGCTCGCGGAGATGCCCGACGACGATCTGGCGGCCGAGCGCCTCTCGCGCGTCGTGGCCCGGCGGGGAAAGAACGCCGTCGGCGGCGGACTGGGCGAGCTCGCGACGCTTCTTGCGAAACGCATCGAGCGCGCGTCGTCTCCCGGGGCCGCGCAGGCGATGTCCTTCGAGCTGGCGGCGCTGCTCGTGCAGATGCACCTGGAGCCTGCCCGGGCGACGTCCTTGCTGGAGGGGCTGCTCGCCGAGCAGGGCGACCACGTGCCGGCCCTCCGCACGCTCGAGTCGCTGCGAAGGCGGGCCGGAGAGCCCGCGCCGCTCGCGCGCGTGCTGACGCGGGAGGGCGAAGCGCTGAACGACGCGCGGGCCCGCCTCGGGGCCCTGTGGAACCTGGCGGCGCTCGAGGAGTGGAAGCTCCCCGTCGGGGATCCGGCGCAGACCTACCGGAACATCCTCGAGCTCGACCCCACGGACCCGGGGGCGCTCGACGCGACGCTGCGCCGCGAGCTCGGAAACGCCCGCCGCGGCGATCCCCGCTCGCGGAAGACCGTCATCGGCGCCCTCCGCGCCCTCGTACCCTTCGCGTCGGACGACGACACGCGGCTGGCACTGCAGCTTCGCCTGGCGCTCCTGCTGGAGACCGCAGCCGACGAGACGCCCGAGACGCTCGCGTCGGAGGACATGTCCCGCGAAGCCCTCACGCGCTACCGCGACGCCCTGCGGACCGACGAGCTCTCCGTCACGGCGTCGACGTCGGTCGCGCGCCTGGCAGGCCGGCTGATGGACACCGAGGCCGCGCTGGCGGCCGCTCGCTCGCTCGCCGAGCTGGCGATCGAACCCCGCGTGCGGTCGCGCTACCTCGTCGACGCCGCGGAGCTGCTCCTCGGCCCGGACGACGACGACCGCCTGGGCCGCGTCTCGGAGCGCCGCGCACAGGCGGCCGTCGTGCTCGAGAGGGCGCTCGACGCCGACGCGGACTCGATCCCCGCCGCCGGGCGCCTCGCCACGGTGCTGCTCGAAGATCACCAGGGAGAGCGGCTGGTGAGCGCCTTCCGGAACGCCCTCGGGCGCGCGAAGTCGCCGGACGCCGTCGTCATGCTCGGCTCCGAGATCGCTCGCGTGGCGCGCGACGAGCTGCAGGACCTCACCGTGGCCATCGACGCCATGCGCAGGGTGCGCGCGTCCGCCCCGCAGCACGTGCCATCCCTGCTCACGCTGGCCGAGCTGTGCATCGCACAGCGCTCGTGGCCGGAGGCCGTCGACGCCCTCGAAGCTGTGGTCTCGACGAGCCGCGAGGTCCCTCCCAAGCTGACGGCGCTCTTCGCCCTCGCGAGCATCTACGAGCGCGTCCTCGCGCGACCGGACGACGTGGACCGCGTCCTGCGCGCCGCCCTCGCCATCGACCCCAGCAACGCGCGCGCCCTCCGCGCGCTGCTCCGCCGGATCGCCGCCGAGGCCGTCGAGGACAGCGACTCGGCGCAGCGCGAGCGGCGCGAGGAGCTCGCCGACCTCCTCGGACGCCTCGCGCAGGTGGAGAAGGACCCCGAGCAGAAGACGGGCATCCTTCAGGAGCTGGCCGAGGTGAACCAGCGCCTCGGCGACCGGCAGGGGGCCGAGCGCGCGCTCATCGAGGCGGTCGCGACGCTGCCGTCGAACGCGCGCGCCTTCGCGCGCCTGGCGGGGCTCTTCCGGCGACCCGAGGGCCGCGATGCCACCGGCTACGCGCGCGCCCTCGCCGGGGTCATCGGCCTCGGGCAGGAGCTCGGGCACGTCGACGCGCGCTGGTTCGCCGCGCTCGGCACGCTGGAGATCCAGCAGCTCCAGCGGCTGCGCGACGGCATCCTGCACTTGCAGCGGGCGATCGCGCTCGATCCGACGCTCTACGAGACGCGCTTCGAGCTGGCGAGCGCGTTCGCGAAGATGGGCGCCAACGAGGAAGCGTCGCGGGCTCTCCTCTCCATGATGGCGCCGACGCCGCACCCGCTCCTCTCCATCGCCGATCCGGCCGCGGGCCTGGCCCTGCTCGAGCAGACGCTCTCGAAAGAGCGGCGGGTCGACGAGGCCGTCGTCGTGAGCGAGCTGCGGGCCCTCAGCGGAGAGCTCGACGACGGTCGCAAGGCCTGGCTGCGCGCCCGCCGGCTGCCTCCGCTCGATTCGCAACACGGCACGCTCGACCGGACCGCGCTCGTCAACCACGTGCTCCCGCCCGAGGGCCGACACATCCTGCTCGAGGTCGCCGTCGCGGTGGCCGGCCTCGAAGCCAAGATGATGCGGAGCGATCTGTCCGAGCTCGGCATCTCGTCGCGCGATCGGATCACCTCGCGCAGCGGCCACCCGACGCGCGTCATCCTCGATCGCGTCGCGCGGCAGATGGGCGTAGGCGAGGTCGAGCTGGCCGTCGCGCCGTCGGTGACACGCACCCGCGTGCTCTCGCAGGACGTGCCGTGGGTGGTCGTCCCGCCGTCGCTCGTCGAGCAGACCGAGATGGCGCAGACCGCGAGCATCGCGCGGGCCGTGGCGCGCATCGCGTTCGGCGTGCCCTGGCTCGAGGAGCTGGCGCCGCCGCACATCGAGGGGCTCCTCGTCGCCGCCGCCCGCCAGGCCGTCCCCGGCTACGGCGCGGACGACATCGACGTGCTGACGCAAAAGCTCGTCGCGCAGCACGAGCCGACCATCGGGAAGCTCCTCACGCGCCGGCAGAAGAAGCAGCTCGAAGAGCTGGCGCCGCACATCGCGTCGCCGCAGTCACGCCCTCCGCACGCCGACGCCTTCGTCAACGCGCTCGCGCGCGCCGAGCTCCGGACGGCGTTCGTCGTGACGGGCGACCTGCTGACGATGGTCGACGAGATGCGCCCGCTCGATCAGAGCCTGCATCGGGCCACCGATTCGTCCGGCCCGAACGCGCTGGCCGCGGTGCTCGGGCATGCATTCGCCGGCGACGTCGTCCGCTACGCGCTCACCCCCGAGGCGACCGCGCTGCGCCGCCGCCTCGGGTCGACCTGGACCTAGGGCTTTGCGACGCAGATCCCCTGCTCGCACGCGAGGCCGAGGTCGCACGCCCAGCCGGGCGGGCAGCTCTCGCCGGGCTGGCGCGCCCCGGAGCAACCGCGCAGCCCACCGACGCAGTCGGCGTGCATGATGACGTCACCGGGCTGGCTTCCGGGGAAGACGACGATCCAGGTCCCGTCCTCGACCGGATCGATGTCCTCCAGCGCGAAGCCCGACGTCGCGTCGACGGGGATCTCCAGCGTCACCGTTCCGTCGTTTCTCGCGCGCCACACCTCGAACCGCAGCGGCGATCCGTCCGGCGTCACCACCTCCAGCTCGAGCTGCGATCCTCCGAGGAGCCCCATCGTCGCCAGCGCCGGGGAAGCCCCGAGCGTGACGTGGTTGTCCGTCCCGACGTAGGCGCGCTGTTCGGTCGCGCCCGCCTCGAGCGCCGACATCGTCGACGCCTCCTTCGATGCCGATCCGACCCCCGCGGTGATCCCCCCGCAGCCGGCCGCGCAGATCACGGCCATCGCCCCCGCGAGCGCGGGGAACGTAGTGCGGTTCATGGAGCTCTCTCCTTGTGTCCCGAAGGGTTGCCCCGGGAATCCGTGCCTCTACCGACCGGTGGTGACGCAATGCGTAAGGCCCACCGGCGGACCCGTCAAGGGGCCGTGACGAGCCCGGCGCGGACGAGCTGGAGCGTGCCCTCGACGCCCTTCACGTGGGCCTCGAGCCGCTCCTTCTCGACGAGGCGTTTGCGGTCGGCGGGAGCGAGGGACTCGAACACCATGCCGGGCATCACGATCTCGCCCGACCCGGCGAGGTGCTGCACCCGCGAGGCGACGTTGACCGTCTGGCCGAAGTAATCGAGCGCGCCGTTCGCGGTGACCACGTAACAGGCCCCGGCGAAGAGCCCGAGCTTCAGCCCCACGAGACCGCCGTGCTTCTCTTTCGCGCGAAACGCCTCGAAGCGCTCCAGCGCGTCGATCGCCGCCCGGGCGCACTGCGTGGCGTCGACGAAGGCCGCAAGCACCGCGTCGCCCATCGTCTTCACGAAGACCCCGTCGTGCGCGTCGACCACGGCGCGGATGACGTCGAAGTGATCGTCGACCAGCCGGAACGCCGCCGCGTCGCCCACCTGCGTGTAGAGCGCCGTCGACCCCGTGAGATCGCTGAAGAGGACCGCCGCGCGCGCCACCTTGAGGGGCGTCCCGCGCTTCAGCAGCTCGCTCGAGAAGATGGTCCGGAACTCGCCCAGCGTCGACACGATGTGCGCCGTGGCCGCGGTGCTGGCGAAGGTCAGCCGCTCGATCTTCACGTGACGCGCGTCCTCGCACGTCGACTGGACGCGGAGCTCCCCGCCCGGCGCCGCGTGCAGCTGCGTCGGGTGCACGGCGCCCTGGTCGATGGTCACGTCGACCTCCCGCGCGCCGCCCTCGCCGACCTCCAGCGTCGCCGCGGCCCCGCCGCGCGCGAACACGCGGTAGCGCCCGGCCTCACGCGGCACGTCGAGCGAACGCGTCGCGCCCGCTTCGATCGTCCCTTGCACGAGCACGTGCGGCGTCCGGGCCGGGCCCCCCATGCAGAACATGGCGTCCGGCACGCCGCGCACCGCCGGGTGCGGAAGGAACGTGGCCTCGACGGCGCGGTCGAGATCGAGATCGAACGTGATGTCGCAGAGCTGGCAGTGCCCCTCCGGCTTGATGTCCTCGAGCGCGCGGGCCTGCTGCGACGACGTCATGCAGCTCGGGCAGATGATCCCCCAGCGCATCTCGACCAGCCCCGCCGGGACCGCCTTGAGGAAGGCGCGCAGCACGTCGCGCCGCTCGTCGCCCCAGGCGTCGGCGAAAGCGAAGGGACGCATCCGCACGAGGTCCGCGTCCGGCGCGTCGCGCACGAGCACGCCGAGCTTGTCGGCCAGCTCCGGGGCCACCGCGTCGTCCTTCAGCCGCTGCACCGCCGCGGCGATGCGCTGCTCGTCCGCCGGCGAGGCCGGCTTCACGTACGGGCTCGACGCGCCCTCGACGACGTGCGCGTCGACGAGGGCGCCCAGCTTGGCGAACTTCGCCGTGAAGAGCCGCGCGTTCAGCCACGCGACGGGTATGAACACGGCGTACCGCGGGACGATCTCCATCCGCACCGTCGCCCGCGTCCCGCCCTCCAGCGCGCCGGCCCCGTCGCCCGCGCTCGTCGCCTCCAGCGTGCACCGCCACGTGTACGACGCGATGGGCCCTCCGCGCATCCGCCGGTGCACGCCGAAGGTCCGCTGGTGGCTCCACTCGAAAGG
This sequence comes from Polyangiaceae bacterium, assembly GCA_036501935.1. Lineage (GTDB taxonomy): Bacteria > Myxococcota_A > Polyangia > Polyangiales > Polyangiaceae > Palsa-1150. The sequence continues at coordinate 35,255 of DASXZL010000050.1, forward strand.
GAACTCCTCGTAGGTCAGCTTGAAGCCGCCCGCGCGCGTCTCGGCGACGAAGCGCGCGCTCGACGTGCTCCCGTCCTCGATGGGCCGGTACCGGACGTCGTGGCTCCCGATGAGGCGGTTGAACCGCTCGGTGTCGCACAGGAACGGCCACGCGCGCTCCGGCGGGGCGGCGAGGACCACCGAGCGCGTCACCACGATCGCGCGCATCCTGGCGAGGGTATCACGCGCTACGATCGGGGGAGTGACGCCCACCGATCCGCCGCCCCCGCACCAGACCCGGGAGGTCGACCTCGGTCCGACGCCGGAGCCTCTCCCGCTCCAGCTCGAGCTGCCCGCGCAAGAGGTCCTCCCCGCCGGCGTGGCGGCGCGGCCGCCGGGAGCCGGCCCTCGGAAGGGCGCCGTGCGGCGGTGGATCGTGCGCGTCGTCGTCGTGCTCCTCGTCCTCGGCGCGGGGGCCGCGGCCGTGTTCGTGTGGGGCCTTCCCTGGTACGTCCGGCGCGAGTGCATCGCGGAGGCCGCGGCGCACGGGATCGCGCTCACCATCGATGACGTCGACGTGGGCGCCGGCACCTTCCACCTGCTCGGCGTGCACGCGACCGCGACGGCGCTTCCGGGCGCGCGCGCCGAGGCGCCGGAGATCGTCGTCGAGACCACGGGCCTGCACCCCGACCGGCTGACCGTGCGGCGCGCCTCGCTGACGCTCACCGGGCCCTGGAGGACGGTCGACGCGGCCTTCTCGGCCTGGCGTGCGAGCCCACAGGGAGGACAGGGCGGCGCGTGGGCGCCGACGTCGCTGGTGATCGACGAGTCGCGCGTCGTCTGGCAAGGCCCCTTCGCGGAGAACGCGCGCGTCGAGGCCGCGAACACGCACCTCGACGTCACCTGGGGCGGGCCGTCGGCCACCGTCCACACCCGCTCGGACAACGTGATCGTCGTCGTCCCCGCCGGCAAGCTCGGGCCCTGGAGGGTGGACCTCGACAGGACGCCCGCGACCCTGCGCCTGCGGCTCGCGCTCGATCCGGGCGTGCCCGACGCGTGCACCGTGCTCGTCGTCGGCAACGACGGCGGCATCACCAACGTCGACGTGAAGATCCCCCGCTCGCCGCTGGCGCGTCTCGGCGTCGCTCCGGAGCTCGTCGGCCTGCACGGCAAGGCGCTCCAGGTCGAGGCGACGGCGCACTACGCGGCGATGGGGGCCGACCACGGCGAGGCCGCGTCGAAGGGTGCCCTCTACGGGATCGACGCCGGACTCCCCGCCCCGCTCGACGTCAACTGGGACGGCTCGGCGACCGGCGATCGCCGGGCCGGGCTCGACGTGAAGAAGGCGCGTCTCGCGGTGGGTCCGATGGTCGGCACGATGACGGGCACGCTGAAGACCTTCGACGACGGCTTCCGGGTGGACCTGGCGTGGACGGCGACGCCCGTCCCGTGCGCGGCCTTCGAGGCGCCGATCGGGGCGGGGAACCCGTTCGACGTCGCCTACCAGCTCCGGAAGCTGGCCGAAGGCGTGGGCCTGGCCAAGGTGGCCGGCGAAGTGAGCGCCCGCGGAGCGCTCACCTTCGACTCGCGCGACTTCGGCGCAGCCCGGGTCGAGTTCACTCCCGAGGTCAAATGCCAGGTTGCCCTGTTCGGACAGTAGGCCCTGTTCGGACTGTAGATCGTGAGCTATAGAGGGCCCGCCATGAGAGGATCTCGTACCCCCGCCCTGCGCCCGACCACCAACGACCTGCAGAACAAGCTCCGTGGGCTCTCGCGCCACCGGCGCGGAAAGCTCGCCGCCGCAGCCCACACGACGCTCGTGAAGGTCGACCAGTGGGCCCGGGGCGCCGGTCTGCCCACCGACCTCGCCGGCGCCATCGAGCGCGCGATGCTGAGCGCCTCCGAGCGCAAGTCGAAGGCCAAGACGGCCTGAGGAGCGTCGACCGCCTAGCCGTTCTGCTTGGCGAAGTCCTTCATGAAGCGGGCGAGCTCCTCGACCCACTCGAGCTCCACCGCGTTGTAGAGCGACACGCGGACGCCGCCGACGCTGCGGTGGCCCTTCAGCCCCACCATGCCGGCTTTCTTCGAGCCGTCGAGGAAGCGCTTCTCCAGCTCCGGGCTCGGCAGCCGGAAGACGACGTTCATCACCGAGCGGCTCCCCTTGTCGACGGGCGCCCGGTAAAGCGCGGGCTCCGCGTCGATGGCGGCGTAAAGCGTGGCGGCCTTCTGGCGGTTGCGGCGCTCGATGACCTCGAGCCCCCCGAGGCTCTTGATCCACTCGAGCACGTTGCGCACGAGGTAGATCCCGAACGTGGGCGGCGTGTTCAGCAGTGACTTCGCCTCCGCGTGCGCGCGGTACTGGAGGATGCCCGGCAGGTCCTTGCGGCCGCGGTCGATGAACTCGCGCCGCGCGATGACGACCGTCACGCCACTCGGGCCGATGTTCTTCTGCGCGCCGCCGTAGATCATCGAGAACGGCGCGACGTCGATCTTGCGCCACAGAAAGTCGCTCGACATGTCGCACACCTGCGGCGCCGTCCCGAAGCGCGGCACCTCGAGGTACTGCAGGCCGTGGATCGTCTCGTTGCTCGCCCAGTGCACGTAGCCGGCCTGCGGATCGAGCTTCGCCTCGTCCGGACGAGCGACGCGGTGGTAGCCGTCGTTCTCCTCTTTCGTGCACGCCGCGAGCTGCACGTGCGCCGACGCGACGTGCGCCCACGCCAGCGCCTCCGCGTGCGCCTTCGCGCTCCACGTCCCCGTCACCACGTAGTCCGCCGCTCCGCCGACGGGCAGAAAGCTCATCGGGATGAGCGCGAACTGCATCGACGCGCCCCCTTGGAGGAACATCACCTCGAAGCTCGGCGGCAGCGAGAGCAGCTCCCGGAGCAGCGAGAGCGCCTGGTCGTGCACCGCTTCGTACTCCGGGCCGCGGTGCGAGTGCTCCATGACGGACATCCCGCTGCCCGCGAAGTCGAGCAGCTCGTCGCGCGCCCGCTCGAGCGCGGGCAAAGGGAGGGTCGCAGGGCCGGCGTTGAAGTTGAGAGGGCGGCGCATGGTGGCGGCACTCTAGCCGGTACGATGGCCGGGCGCATGGGGGTCGCTCCGCGAACGAAGGCCCGCGCGGCGGCGGTCGTGCTCGCCACGATTTCCCCCCACGCGGTCTACCCCGCCTCAGTGCGGCGTGAACGCGCTCGCGATCGAGCTCGGGATGACCGCCATCATCTGGTCACGCGTCACGGTCCCCGACTCGTCGACGCCGTAGTTGTCCTTCTCGAGCTGGAGCGACCGCGTCGCCGTCACGTCGGCCTTGCCCTGGAAGCGGTAGCCGATGACGGGCGAGGCCATCGCCTGCTGCACGAGCTGGAAGGCCAGCGGGAGCGGCAGCGACAACGGCACGCGCACCGACGTCGTCTGATGGGCGGGCAGCCACAGACCGTCGCCCGGCGCGCGGTAGTCGACGGGGAGCGGGAAGCGCTCGGCCAGGACGGTCTGCCCGCGCACGGCGCGGACGGCCACGTCGTAGCTGTTCGGGTTGTACACATCGAGGACGATGGTCATCACGACGTCGACGCTGGGCGGCAACGTCGCCAGCTGGACGCCGCTGATCTCGGCGTGGTTCAAGTGCATCGTCGGCTTGCTCACGCAGCCGGTGCACGCGAGGAGCGCGACGACGCCGAGCGCGGCGCCGAGGCGAAGCACGGGTGACGAAAAAGCGGATCGAGTAAGGGGTGTGGCCACGCCCTCAGTCTACGCCCGCCGGACGCAGGGCGCGGTACGGATTGGTCGCGGGGCGGCGGACGACGCCGTGGCGCGAGTCGAGGGCCTCGATGGACCAGCCGCCGCCCGCATAGATGCCGACGTGTCCCGGCCACCAGAGAATATCGCCGGCGTGGATCTCGTCCAACGGGACTTCCGTGAGCGCGTCGCCCATCGCGCCGGCCGTGCGCGGCAGCGGAACGCCGACGGAGCCCCACGCGCGCAGCACCAGGCCCGAGCAGTCGAAGCAGTCGGGACCCTTGCCACCCCAGCAGTACCGGTGGCCGATCTGAGCCGCGGCGAACGCGACGACCTCGCGGGCGCGCGGGCCCGGCGACGGCTCTCGGCCTTCGCGGGCGCGCTCGACGAGCGCCGAGCGCGGCAGGCTCCGGGAGGTCGTGGCCGAACAGGCCGTCGAGGAGAAGCCGAGCAGGCCGACGACGCCGATCAGGCGAACGAGCCGGTTGCCGAGGAGCGTGCGGCGCACCACGGGATCGTGACCCGACAGGGGGCCGAAGGTGAAATTCCCGGGTCTTGCGCCGCCGGGCGCCGCGGGCGGAAGATCGGAGCAAGGTCCGCTGGTCTTGGACGAGCTGCTCGTACCCCTCCCCGCCCCGCGCGCGACGCTTCCTACGGCGACGCACGTGCGGAGCACGCTCGTCCTCTCGTCGCACCAGTCGCTGCGCTCGCGCGGCCTCTTCGAGCGCTACGCCGCCGGGCTCGACGAGGCCCATCGACCGGCGATCCTCGAGGCGGTCGCGGGCGTGTGGCTGCCGATGGACGTCGGGGTCGCCCACTACCGGGCGTGCGACGCGCTCGGGCTCCCGTCGGAAGAGCAGGCTCGCATGGGCCGCGACGTGAACGCGCGCGTCCAGGGATCCGTGCTCGGTCTCGTGGCCCGCACCGCCCGCGAAGCCGGCCTCACGCCGTGGGTCGTCCTCGGCTCGCTGGGCCGACTCTGGCAGCGCACCTTCGACGGAGGAGGCGGCGTCGAGGTCCGCAAGACGGGACCGAAGGACGCGCGCGCCGAGCTCGTCGGCCTCCCGCTGCTCGAGATCGCGTACTTCCGCCACGCGTTCCGCGGCGTCTTCGAGGGCGGCCTGCAGCCAATCAGCCAGCGCGCCTACGTGCGCGAAGAGAGCGACGAGGGAACGCCGACGTCCGCGGTGTTCCGCGTGCAGTGGGTCTGAGGGGCGCGGTCGAGGCTGCACGCGAGACGCGGCGCCGAAGAGGAGGCCGACGAGTGAAGGGAGACGCCGCCGACCGCGGGCCGAACTTGGGCTAGCGTGCGCCGCATGTCGGAGAAGATGCGGTTCGAGGGGTTGACGCTCACCGTCGAGAGCGTGGAGCGGTCGATCGAGTTCTACAGCGGCAAGCTCGGCATCAAGGTCGAGTGGAACGCGGTCCCTGCGTTTGCCATGCTCCGGCACGGAGCTGGGACCATCGGCCTTCTGTCCGTCCTCGAGGCACGCAAGGAAGGCGTCGAGGACTCGACGGCCGAACAGAAACGAGCGATCCACGTCGAGTTCACCACCGACGATCTCGACGGGCTCTTCGAGGAGCTCGAGGCCAAGGGCGTCGTGTTTCATCAGCCGCCTCACGACGAGCCTTGGGAGCGCGCCATGACTGCGTTCGATCCGGATGGCTACGCCGTCGAGTTTGCGCAGGGGAAGCGCGGAAAAAACCAGACGAAGGCTTGAGCCTGCGGGCCGCGAGGACGATGCCCGACGCTCCGGCCTCGCGTCGACGCGCCGAGCCCAGCCATTCTGTCCACGGGCGCGACGGCACGCGCGGTGCTCCACTCCACAGGCGATGCCATCCGCGCTCGAAGACTACGAGGCTCTTCCGTTCCCGGCGGGGACGAGCCCGTTTCGGATCAAGGGCGTCACCTACCGGGGCCACGTCGACTACGCGGCGAGCTTCATCCCGGGCGGCGAGCGCGCGGTCATCGACGCGCTTCGCACGCCGGAGCTCCGCGCGTTCTTCGACCAGCGTTTCCTCGCGTCCTCCTGGTACGACGCCTTCCCGATGGTGCCTGCGTGGCAGGTGTGCGCGCGCCTCCTCCAGCAGAACCCGACGGACTTCCTGAAGGCGCGCACGCGGCACCAGGCCCTCGCCGACATCCACGGCGTCTACCGCTTTCTCCTCAAGCTCTCGTCGGCCGAGAGCATCGCGCTCCGGGGCCCACGCGTCCTCCAGCAGTACTTCGACTTCGGAGTCACCGAGGCCAGCGTCGTCGGTCCCGGCTGCGTCCGGGCGATGGCGAGCGGCATCCCGTCGTTCCTCGTGCCGTGGTTCCGTATCGTGACGGAGACCTACCTCCTCGTCGCCCTCGAGCTCGCGGGCGTCGAGTCGCCGCAGGTCCGTCGCCTCGGCGTGACCCCCGGAGGGGAGGCGCACGGTCTCGGCCTCGCCGTCGTGGGCTTCGAGATCCGGCTTCAGGAATGAGCGCGTGACCGGAGCGTCGCGCGCGCCCGGACGAAATTCGGAAACGAACTTTCGAGTCGCACGTATCCCTCGTTCGAGAGGGGACGGCGGCCGCCGCCGGAGGACACCATGGACACGACGTGGTCGACGCATGCATTTGGTTTGCTCATCGGTACGGGGCTGTTCGCGACGCTTGCCGGGTGCTCGACGGCTGCACCGAAGCCGGCCATCGCGTCCCCGACGGTGGCGTTCGGGGCGGCGACGAGCGATGTACCGTCCGAGTGTGGGCTGCAGGGCGCTCCCCGCGTCCTCGCCAAGAACGTCGCGCCGATGGCCGGCGTGACGGCGACGGCCCAGGGCCAGCACGTGTGGCTCCGCTACACGACGACCCGGTCACCGCGCGTGGCAGAGAAGCTCGATCTCACGTCCCTCGACGCCATCGTCGACGACGAGACACCGCCGCCCGAGGACACGCTTCCGACCGGACCCGTGGTGGTCGGTCGCCCCGATCGCCAGCGGCTCGTCGCATGGACGGAGGGCACGCTCTATCGCGGCCTGCACGTGAAAGCCGCGACCTTGGACGCGAGCAGCGGCGCCGTCGGCGAGCCGATCGATCTCGGCTACCAGGGCAGTGCCTTCGGGTATCCGGCGGCCGCGGTGACGAGGGCGGGCGAAGGGGTCCTGGCGTTCATCGAGTCGAACGGTACGGGTTTCCAGATCGTCGCGATGCGCGTCGTCTGCGACCGAAGGTAAGCCGCGGGGACGAAGCCAGCATGGAGGCGCGCGCCCTTCGGGAGGGGAGCGCGCGCAAGAGCGCATGACCACGAGCACGTGGAGAGAGGCTGCGAGCGCGGCCATGGACAGGTACGCCTGCGGCGACGACGCGGCGTTCTCGGAGCTATACGACCTTCTGGCTCCGCGCCTGGCGTCGTTTCTCGTTCGGCGGACCCGCGATCCGGCGCTCGCCGGCGATCTCGTCCAGCAGACCTTCTTGCAGATGCACTCGTCCCGCCGGCACTTCGCCGAGGGGGCCGACGTCATGCCCTGGGCGTTCGCGATCGCGCGACGCCTGCTCATCGACGTCTTCCGCAAGAGCGGGCGCGAGATCATGGCCGACGACGACGAGGGGGGCGAGGGGCGCGAGAGCGTCGCGCCCGAGCCCTCGCCGGACCAGCTCGTGTCGCGACGACGTCTCGTCGATCGGATCGGGCAGGAGCTCGAGCGGATCCCCGAGGCGCAGCGCGCGGCCTTCGAGCTCGTCAAGCGCGATGGGCTCTCGCTCGCCGAGGCCGCCGAGGTGCTCGGCACGACGGTCGCCGCCGTGAAGCTGCGGGTGCACCGGACGTATGAGGTTTTGCGTGCGCGTCTCGGCGACGAGCTGCGCGAGGAGCTGGACGGGACGTGGTGAGCGACGGGCCATCCCGAGGAGGTAGTCGTGAACGGATTGGACGAAGCGGGCTCGATTCTCGCGCAGAAGGCGCGTGTCATGGCGGCTGCTGCCGCGACACCCTCGCCCACGCGCCGACAAGCGCGCAGGGTCACGTATCTCATCGTCGCGCTCTCGGTCATCGTGGGTCTTACGCTGTTCGAGCTCGCCGGGGGGCTCGCCCACGCGCGCGACCGACCGCTGGCCCTCACGGTGCGCCTGGCCGATGGCTGGGCTCTGGCGTCGGCCGTCCTCACGTGGCTGGTGGTCCGGCGCGCGACACCCCTCGTGCGCGACGGCGACGTGCTCGCGCTGCTGCTCGTCGCCGCCCCGCTGGTCCTGCTGGGCTGGATGGCGCGGTTCCATCTGGCCTACGTCGATGCGCCGCCTGTCGCCGACTGGCCTTGCTTCGTCGGAGCACTCACCGCGGCGGCGGCTCCCCTGGCGGGTCTGTCGTGGGCACGACGGAAGGCCGAGCCGAGGCGCCCGGGCATGCTCGGGGCCGCCATCGGCGCTTCGTGCGGAGCATGGGCCGGCGTGCTCGCCCTGCTCTGGTGTCCTCACACGGGCCTCGAGCACGCCCTCGCCGGTCACGTCGCGCCCCTCGTGGCGACGACGGTGCTCGGGGCCATCACCGGGGTCCGCGTGCTGCGAATGCGACGAGGCTCTCCGTGATCGGCTCACGGCCGGCGGCGCCCGCTCATCTTCAAGATGCGGGCTCCGAGCACCGCGCCGAGCGCCGCGAGCACGCCGATGGGAAGGATGTGCCCGAGGGCCACGTGCGCGGGGGTGGCGACGGGGCACCACAGCTCCACCATGATGCCGGCCGACGCTCCGCACGCGGAGCCGAGGGCCGCTCCGGTGACGGCAGGGTGCACCGGATCGCTCTCGCGCCGCGCGTAGAGGAGCGCCACGAGCGGGAGGACGGCCGCCGCCAGCGTGAGTCCGAAGCACTTGAGCCCGAGCCGCTCGGGGTGCAGCGCGGTGACCTCGGGGTCGATGATCGCGAACGCGAACATGAGCGCGAACAGCAGCCCCGGTGTGCCTGCGGCCACGGCCAACAACGTCGACCGCGATCGCCAGCTGCGCGATCGAGCGCGGCCGAGCGCGCCCCACATGGAGGTCGCCGCCACGGCCGTCCAGCTCGCGGCGCAGGCCACGTAAAACCAGACCGGGCGCCCCCCGCCGTGGTCGAGGCCGTTCATCGTGAAGTACAGCGCGCCGGCGACGATGATGCCCGAAGGGAGAACGAGCCACGCCCAGGCCCGCGCCGTCTGCCGCGTGGTGGACGGCGTGCGGCGCATCGCCTCGAGCAGGCGTGCCTTGGGATCGGAGGGCAGCTCGCTCATGGAAGGTCTCCCAGCGCTTCGTGCACTTCGTCGCCCAGCAGCTCGCGCAGCGCCACGTAGGTCCTGTGCGCCCGGAGCTTCACCGCCGGTACGGTCGTCCCCAGCACCTCCGCCGCCTCGGCCATCGACAACCCATCGAGTTGCACGAGCGCGAACGCTTCGCGGTGCTGCTCGGGGAGCTGCTGCAGGGCCTCGAGGATGCGGTCGCCGACACGCCGGAGGGACACCAGCGCGTCGACGCCCGGTGAGCTGGGCCGCTCCGCCTCGTGGGGCGCGTGGCACTTGCGATGGTCGTCGATGAGCATGCGGCGCGTGATCGCGAAGGCCCAGGGGGTCACCTGGGCGCCGCGGGCGAAGTGCCTTCGATTCAGGTGCATGCGCAGGAACGTCTCGTGAACGAGCTCCTCCGACCGCGCGTGATCGCGGGTGCGGCGGAGCAGGAAGGCCAGCAGGCGCGGTGCCAGGAGCGTGTACACCTCCGCGAACGCGGCTTCGTCGCCGCCCTCGGCGTACCTGTCCATGGCCGCATCGGCCGCCGGCTTCCACGTGTCGTCGCGCATACGCTGCGCTCTCCCCCTTTTGCGATCGAGCCCTCGCGCATCGGAGGGATACGTACCCGCCGGACATGCGTTTCCAAAAAAGCGACGTCGACGAGTAACTCGAGTGCGTTTCGCCCGTATCCCTCCGGGGAGGGGCGTGTCGACCCAACCAAGGGTCGTGGCTCCCCAGGGAGGATTCTTCCATGAAGCGCTTCTTCGTGGTGTGTGTCACGTGCGCGTTGCCGGCGTGCAGCAGCAGCAGCGGCGGGGAGACGCCGGGCGGCGGACAGGACGCCGGCGGCCACGACGCGACCGGCGACGTCTCGGTGGCCCCGGACGGGTCTGTGGCGGTCGACGCGAGCCCCGAGGCGGGCGTCGACGCGAGCCTGGAGGCGGGCGCCGACGCGTCCGTCGAGAGCGGCACGGGGGACGCGGCGGAAGATGCGTCGGACGGAGGCTGCCCCGCGAGCTGGCTGGTCGCGCCCACCGTCGATCCCTCGATCGCCGTGCCGGCCGACGGGGGGAGCGTGCTGCTCCACGCGTCCGGCAGCGGAACGCAGAACTACACGTGCACGGCGGGCACCGACGGCGGCGCATCGTGGGTGCTGACGGGCCCCAGCGCCAATCTGAACGACTGCACCGGGACCCTCGTCGGCCACCACTTCGCGAGCGACGGCGGCGCGGCTTTTCCCGAGTGGCAGACGCTCGACGGGACGTACGTGGTCGGACACAAGCTCGCTCCGTTCACTCCGGACGGCGGCTCCGGATCGGTTCCGTGGCTGTTGCTCCAGGGGGTCGACCACGGAGGAACCGGCACGCTGAGCGAGGTGGCGTACGTCCAGCGGCTGTTCACCGACGGCGGCAACGCGCCCGCATCGGCCTGCGACGCGGGCGACACCGTGGAGGTTCCGTACGGGGCCAGTTACTACTTCTACGGGCCCTGACGCTCATGCTCCAGCGCGCTCGGCGGCCATGCCACGAAGCTCACGCCGTTCACGAGGAAGCACCACCCTTCGTCGCGATGAGTGAAATGGACCTGAGCGCATTGCTCACCGCTCGCTCGCGGCTACTCTGGACGCATGCTGCGCGGCTCGACGGGCGAGCTCCCGTTCTAGACGATGCGCGCCTTTGCCCTCCTCGCGCTGGCGGCGCTCGCGGCGACTGGCTGCGGCAACTCCAGTCGTGCGTCCGGCTCCCCCGAAGGCGGGGCCGCCGACGCGTCGGGCGACGTCGAGCCCGGCGACGCGTCCGCCTGCGCGCCCGACGGCGAGGGCCTCGACGCGGGGTCCTACCCCGTCCCCACGCCCGCCTCGATCCAGTTCGCGGCGAAGGCGGCGCTCCCGAGCGGCGAGCAGCTCCTCTTCAACGACTGGAACCCGTCGCCCAACACGGTGAGCTCCCTCACGCCCGACGGCGCGACGAAGACACCGGTGTTCGCCGTCTACCGCGCCTGGAGCATGGGCGTCTCGCACGACGCGAAGAGCATCGCCTTCTCGTGCGGCGATCCGGACCAGCAGGCCGACTTCGGCCTCCAGATCGGCGACTCGATCCAGCAGACGTGGATCTACGACGTCGCCTCGCAGGCCATCCACCTCGTCGCCCACGGGAACATCAACGACGAGTGCCACACCTTCGGCCCGGGCGACACGGCCCTCTGGGTCTGCCGCCGGTACGACTTCGCGGAGACGGGCGACGCCAGCGACCTCACGGGGACGAACAAAGGCTACCGCATCGGATGGATCGAGCTGGCGACGGGCGCGTTCTCGTTTCTGACGCCGGACGACTCGGCCTCGTCGACGTACGCGCTCTACCCGCAGCCGACGGCGGACGGCCGGAGCGTCTACTACTCCACGACGCAGGACGTCAGCGCGACCCAGACCAGGAGCACCGTCCTCGACGCGCCCCTCTGCGGCGGCGCGACCGCGAACATCCGCGACGCGGCGGGCGAGCCCGTCCTCTCGCCCGACGGAACGAGATACGTCTACGCGGACGAAACGCAGACGGGCGCGCTCCACGCGAGCACCCTCGACGGCAAGACGGACGTCACGATCACCACCGCGGCAGGTACGAACGCCGTGTGGTCGCCCGACGGGACGAAGGTCGCCTACCTCGTCTACGACGGCGCCGCGGGCTGCCAGCACATCGACGTCGTGAAGAGCGACGGCAGCAGCGCGGCCACCCCGACGCGCCTGAGGGACTGCAGCAAGACCGGCGAGTTCATCACCGAGCTAGCCTGGTTCGTGAACCCCTAGTACGTCGCCGCAGAGGTTCTGACGGGATCGTCTTCGTCGGCGCCGCGGTTTCCGGCGGAAACGTGCAGCGATACAGCTGGTTACGGGGTGCGCTCGGGGAGGAAAGAACACCGGCGCGACGCTTCGACCTGCGAATGCGTCGTCTTGTCGACCGAATGCGTCATCTTGTCTTCGAGGCGGCGCATCGTCTCGACTGAATGCGCGATCTTGTCTTCGAGGAATCGCATCTCGTCGACGGGATGGCGCGACTTGAAGACGAGACGACGCATCTTGAAGACAGGAAGGCGCTTCTTGTCGACAAGCTGCGCTACTCGGTCGACAAGGCGTGTCACGCTGAAGACGAGACGGGGCATCTTGTCTTGGCGATGCGTCGTCTCGAGACCAAGAAGCCGCTTCCGACGACTCGGGAGCGTCATCGTCTCGACAAGACGCCGCATCTCGTCGAGCCGATGCGTCTTCTTGTCTTCGCGATGCGTCGCCCTGAAGACAAGGTGACGCATCTCGAGAACAAGACGACGCATCGTGAGTTGTCGCCGCGTCTCCCGTCCACTCGGGAGCCGCTTTTGCTCTTCAAGACGACGCACTCGGTCTTCAAGACGACGCACTTGCTCTTCAAGACGACGCGTTCGTCGAACGAGGAGCCGCTCTTCCTCGACAAGACGGCGGTTTCACTGAGCAAATTGGCGCTCTTGCTCGAAACAACGGCTCCTTCGTCGACCCGCGAGCCGCACCCGGTTCGACGAATGCGGCGCGGAGAGGTGAACGAGCATCGGCGAGAACGGCCGGACACGCATTTCGTCGTCCCGCGTGACCACGATGAGGATCCGATGCTCCATCGCGTCGATGCGCGTGGGCGCCTCGTCTTCATCACGAGCGCCTCGTGAGACTTCGCGCGGCCCATGGCAATCTCGTTCGTGCGCGTGGGAGCCTCGGGCAAACGATCGAAACCTCCGTGGCGAGGTCCTAAATCGCCGAGCGTGATTGTCGGGTCAAACGCCACCCGATGCCGCGCCAGCGGCATCAGCACCGCGAGCGTGAGCGAGCGGTGAGCGACTAAGCTCGCGGCGCGGAGTGCCGTGTGCCAGCGACGCGGCTCACCGCTCGCTCACGCTCGCGGTGCTGACGGCGGCTACGCCGCCCGTGCGAGACCCATCGAGAATCGCGCTCGCTAGCGCTCGCTCATTTAGATGCCCCAGCGGCGCCCCTCCGCGCGCGTCAGAACGCGTACACGATGTCGAGCCCCTGCGTCGACAAGCTGGCCACGGGCTTCGCCCCCTTCTCGAACGCGAGCGACATCCCGACCCCCGTCCCGATGGCGATCGGCGCCTTCCACGGCGCATACCGGAGGGCCCACATGGGCGTGAAGATGACCATGGTCATCGGGTAGTTCGGCGACAGCGAGCCGATGAAGTTGAGCTCGGGCCCCATCGCGAACGGCGCGACATCGTGCACGAAGTAGATGACGTCGAGGAAGAGATCCGACCCGATGCGGTTGTTGGTCGCCCCCTTGATGCCGGTGAGGGGCGAGGTCGGCGTGCCGTTGCCGTCGTACGTGAAACCGAGACCCACGGTCGTCGCGAGGTGGTCCACCGGGAAGTACCCGAGGAGCGCCGCCGGCGTCGTGCTGACGGCGGCGCCCGTGTAGAAGGCGCCCTGCGGCCCGAGGATGGCGGGCTTCGTCGACGAGGGCTTGGGCGTCGTCTTCTCACCGGCGGGCGGCGTGTCGGCCGAGGGCACGTCGTCGTCCTGCGCGCGCGCCGGGCTGGAGAAGAGCAGCGTGAAGACGCCCGCGAAGAGCGCCGCCGCCGTCAGGGCCTTCGCCCGAGCCCTCCTTCTGCGGAGACTCGCCCCGATCCCGAGCGCCACGAGCGCGAGCACCGGCGTCGCCGCGCCCGCGTCTCCCGGGACCATGCTGCACCCCGGCATCGTCGGAGCCACTGCGGGACCCGCGTCCGGCGCGTCCCCGGTCCCTCCGCCGCCTGAGCCCGAGGCCGCGGCCGTGCCCACGGTGCCGCCGTCCGCGGAGACGGCGCCGCTGCTGCTGCCGCCAGCGCCGCCGCTGCTGCTGCTGCTACTTCCGCCGCTGCCGCCGGACGACGTGCTTCCACCGGATCCGCCGCTGCTCGAGCCACCGCTCGAACCGCTGCTCGAGCCGCCGCCGGGCGAGGGCGCGAGACCGAAGAAGCTCGCGACGTAGGCCACGGCGCAGGTCTTCTCGTCGACGAAGTACGTGCTGGCCGTGCCGCACCCGCTCGCCGTATCGATGGCCACCGCGTGGCTCATGCCCGTGATGGAATACGACTCGACCTGCACGACGCCGCTTCCGTCCGCGTACTCGTCGTGCGGAAAGCCGTTCACCGTGCCGGACGTCGTCGCCGTCGCGCTCGCGCCGGTGAGGTTCGCCCACTGCTGCACGATCTCGCCGAGGTTCGCCGTGTTCACGGTGGTGTCGGCCGAGCCTTGCCACACCGAGAGACGCGGGTACGGGCCCGCGTACCCGGGAAAGCCCTTCTTCGCGAGCGCGCCCCACTGCGCCGGCGTGTTCGTCGTCGCCCCGTCCATGCACGTGTACGCGCTCGAGAGCGTCGTCGCGCACCCGAAGGGGACGCCCGAGAACGAGGCCCCGGCGGCGAAGACGTCGGGGTACATCGCGAGCAGCGCCACGGCGTAGGCGGCGCCGGCGGAGAAGCCCGTGACGAAGACGCGCTTCGCGTCGACCGAGTAGGTCGACTTCATGTAGGTGACCATCTGCGCGACGGACTCCGCCTCACCCTGCCCGCGCGTGATGTCCGCCGTGCTGCCCGACGTGTTGCCGAACCAGTTGAAGCAGCTCTCGATGTTGTTCGACGATTGCTGCTGCGGATAGACGACGTAGAACTTGTACGTGTCGGCGAGCGCGTCCCAGCCGGCCGCCTCGTAGTCGGCCGCCGTCTGGGTGCACCCGTGGAGCGCGAGCACGACGGGCGCGTTCGCGGGCACGCCCGACGGCACGTACGTGTACATGAGGAGGCTGCCCGGGTTCGAGCCGAAGCTCGTGACGGCCTGCAGCGTGCTGACGGCCTGGGCGGTGCTGTCGACGATCTCCGCGCCGGGACCGCCGGCCGCGCAGGAGGCGACCGAGAGCGCGAGCCCGGCGAGGACGAGTGGACGAAGGACGAACGGACGGGGATTCATGGCGGGCTCCTTGAGCGGTCAGGCGGCTTCGAGGACAGCGAGATCGGGGGCGGCGGAGGCGGTCGTGGCGTGGGAGTGGCGGCGTCCGGCGAGGACGACGACGGCGAGCGCGACCTCGCAGCCGCCGGCGACGAAGGCGAGCGCGGTGGCGAGGGAGATGTGGGCGTAGGCCGCGAGCGCCGCGGTGGCCGTGGGGACGAGGGCCGCGAGGGCGGCGCCCGCGTGGTAGACGATGCCGACGTACCGCGCGCGCACCTCGGCCGGGAACATGCCGGTGAGGAACATCGGGACGACGCCGCAGAAGCCCGCCCCGAGCGCCCCGCCGAGGAAGGCGCCGGCGGCGAGCATCCCCGGGACCGCGCCGACGTAGAGCGGAATCGCGAGCACGGAGAGGAGCGCCGGAAGGGTGATGGCGAGGGCCACGCCGCGCCGGGCCGCGAGCGCGCCGCAGGCGACCGAGCCCGCGAGCATGCCGACGTTGAAGAGCGCGACGAGCCAGGCCACGCGGCCGGCGTCCGCGCCGAGCTCCGTGCGGAGCACCGTGGGGTAGAGCGCCGTCAGGCCGTAGTAGGCGCCGAAGCCGAGGCCCATCGCGCCCGTGGCCCACGCGAGCTTCGCGAGGGACCGGGGATCGAGCGCCGGCCGCGCGGGCCGGGACGACCTCGCGCGCCGCGCCGCCGCCCACTCGCGGCTCTCGACGATGCCGAGACGGATGGGGATGACGAGGAGCGCCGGGAGCGCCGCGCAGACGAAGAGCGCACGCCAGCCCCAGAGCGGCAGCACGACGGCGGAGACCCCGGCCGCGAGCAGGTACCCGACGGCCCAGCTCCCCTGGAGGACGCCCGAAGCGATGCCGCGGCTGCGGGCGGGCCAGTTCTCCATGGCGAGCGTCGTCCCGGAGGTCCACTCGGCGCCCATGCCCAGGCCGAAGAGCGTGCGAAGCACGAGGATCCACGCGAAGGACGGCGCGAGCGCGACGGCGCCGTCGCACATCGCGAACCACACGATGGAGATCATCAGCGGGAGCTTGCGGCCCCAGCGGTCCGCGGCGGCGCCCGCGAAGAAGCCGCCCGCGAGCCTGGCGAAGAGCGTCAGCGTGATGGAGCCCGCCGTGGCGACGACCTGGACGTGGAAGTCGCGCGAGATGTTGGGCATGACGAGCATGAAGATCGTGAAGTCGAACGCGTCGAGGACCCATCCGGCCCACGCCGCGCCGAAAGCGCACCACTGCGCGCGCGTCGGCTCCTTCCACCACGGGACATCGTTCATCGCGGCCTCCATGTCGGCGCGTCCCGTTCAGCAACGGTCGGGCCAGGGGCGGGATCGCGCGGAATGCGCGAGAACGGGCCCGTGCCGCGGATGGGCGCGTCACGCGCGACGCGGCTGGCTGGCGGGTCCCCTGCGTCACCGGCGACGCCGGGCGGCTCTGCTAGCCTCCAGCCCGAACGATGTTCCCCATCGACATTCCGCCCGGCACCACGATCGAGTCGCTCATCACGGACGTCGTCCCCGCCCTGCACGCGCGCTTCGTCGGCGCCGACGCGCCGGCCGATCTCTACACGGTCACCGTGCGGATCGAGGGGCGCGGCGGCTGGACGGTGCGCGTCCGCGGCTGCGCGATGACGGTCGAGGAGGGCGAGGCCGAACGGCCGACGCTCTGGATGCACGCGACCGAGCGCGCGGTCGAGCGTTTCCTCGAGGACGCGCTGGGCCCGCGGCGGCTCATGCCGAAGTTCGCGCCCGCGGGCGGGGTGACGACGATGAGCGATCCCCGCGTCCTCAAGCGCGTCGCCATGGCCAGCGGCCGCATCGAGCTCGCGCTCGTCGACGTGGACGGCGAGCGCCTCGCCATCGCGTTCGGCTTCGGCGACGCCGCGCGCAAGCCCATCGATCCCGACGACGCCAACGTCGTCGTCGAGGCGCGCCTGCAGACGGTGGAGCGCGTCCTCCGCGGCGAGCTCGGCCCGGAAGACGCCCTCGCCGACGGCGACGTGAAGGTCCGCGGCAACCGCTTCCTCGCGATGCAGCTCGCCCTCGCCGTCGCGCCGTTCTACCCCGCCCAATGAGCCGGGGACCCGCCGGGGCTCTCCTCCTTCTGGTCGCGCTCGTCGCGTGCCGCGGCAACGCGTCGCCCGAGGACTGCAAGGCCATGACCTCCCGCTACCTCGATCTGGCCGTGAAGGAGACGCCGCGGACGGCGACGATGTCTCCGGCCGAGGTCGCCGCGGTGCGGGACGTCGAGCAGGGGCTCAAGCGTGCCGTCCCCGCCTACCGTTTCGTGCAGGACCACTGCGAGGCTGTAACGAGGGCGGAAAGCTCGTGCGCCCTCGACGCCGACGGAACGCGCGCCTGGGAGGCCTGCGTGCACCTGCCGGACGCGCGGTGATATGGTCCCGGCCCGATGAGACCAATCGCCTGCACCTTCGCCCTGCTCTTCGCGGTCGCCTCCTGCGGCGGCGCCAAGAAGAGCGCCGACTCCCCCACGAACGCCGACGACACGGCGGGCGACGGCGGCGCGACGGCCGAGACGCCGCCGGCGGACGACTCGACGCCCACCTCGAGCACCCCCGCTCCGGGCGACGACAAGTCGAAGAAGGCGACCCCGTGCGGCGGGTTCGAGATCCCCGACCTCTTGTCGGTGCTCTCGCAGGCCGCGTGCGAGGTGCAGAACCCGAACACGAGCGACCAGCCGGACCTGAAGGACAAGCTGGAGATCAAGGTCGTGCCGGATTCGCCGCGCATCGCGCCCGGCTCGACCGCCAGCATCACGATCACCTTCAAGAACAAGAGCAAGGGCGACCTGCCGCTCAACTTCGTCGTCGATCCGGAGCCGCGCTTCGACTTCGCCGTGTTCACGATGAAGGGCTCGCGCGTGGACTCGCCGAAGGGCAACGCGCCGCCGCTGCCGCCGGAGGTCGCCAACGCCACCGTCCCGGAGGCGAAGGTGGCGCGCGTCACGCTGGCGACGCAGGGCACCGCCAAGTTGACCCTCAAGTGGAACGCCGTGAAGTACAAGTGGGCCTCGAAGGAGCGCGCGAAGGGCGCCCTGCCCGGTCAGGGCTATCCGCGCGAGCCGGCCGGACCGCTCCCGAAGGGGACGTACATCCTGCGGGCCATCACGCCGCTCACGAACGTCTTCGAGGGCGTCGACCACGACGCGAGCCAGCCCCGCGTGCAGATCACCGTCGCCCCCATGCCGTGAGGCCGTGACGTTTCGCGCGCTCTTCTTCGGCTCGCCCGCCTTCGCCGTCCCTTCGCTCGACGCGCTGCACGGCCTCGCCGAGGTGGTGGGCGTCGTGTGCCAGCCCGACAAGCCGGCGGGGCGCGGCCTCACGCTGACGCCGCCGGCCGTGAAGGTGCGCGCGACCGAGCTCGGTCTGCCGGTGGTGCAGCCGACGAAGCTTCGAACCGGCGAGGTCGGCGCGTGGGTGCGGGCGCAGGGCGTCGACGTCGCGCTCGTCGTCGCGTACGGGAGGATCCTGCCGAAGGACGTGCTCGAGGGCCCGCGCCTCGGCTGCGTCAACGTGCACGCGTCGCTGCTGCCGAAGTACCGCGGGGCGGCGCCCATCACCTGGGCCGTCGTCCACGGCGAGGCCGAGACGGGGGTGACGCTGATGAAGCTCGACGAGGGGATGGACACGGGGCCCACGTTCGCGCGCGTCGCGACGCCCATCGGTCCGGAGGAGACGGCGGGCGAGCTCTCCGAGCGCCTGGCCCGCATCGGAGCCGAGGCCGTGACGCGATGGCTGCCTTCGTACGTCGCCGGCCAGTGCCCACTCGAGCCGCAGGACGGCGCGCGCGCGACGACGGCGCCGATGCTGGAGAAGGACCACGGCCGCATCGCGTGGAGCCGGACCGCGCGAGAGGTGCACGACCACGTGCGGGGCATGAGCCCGTGGCCCGGGGCGTTCACCACGGCGCGCGGCAAGACGCTGAAGGTGCGCGCGACCCGCGTCGTGAAGGGCACGGCCACCGGGACGACTCCGGGGCAGGTGGTCGTGGCCGACAAGTCACGCGTGCTCGTGGCGTGCGGCGAGGCCTGCGTGGAGCTCGCGACGGTGCAGCCCGAGGGCAAGCGCGCCATCACGGGCGCGGAGTGGGTGATGGGACGCGGCGTGGCCGAGGGCGACGTGCTCGGCTCCTAGCCGAAGACGCCGAGGCACTTGCCTCCGGGGGCGACCATCACGTTGCACCAGACGACGAGCGCGCCGCCCACGGTGACGAGCATCGCGAGGACGATGATGACGACGCGGGCGAGGCCGAAGAGCCTCCGGAGCTGGACGACCGCCTCCATCAGCCGCTCGATGTCCTGCCCCCTCGTGCGCACCATCGCCGACAGCGAGCGCCCGGCCGACACCATCCACCACGCCATCACGCCGTAGACCGCGGCCACTGCGGCGGTGCCGATGCCGTTGGGCACGAAGCCCATGTAGGCCTCGCCGAGCGCGAAGACCACGGACAGCCCCGCGAAGAGGAGGGTGCAGACGCCGACGAAGCTGACCGACGCGGCGAGGGCGCGGAAGCTGTCCTTGTGGAGATCGGAGAACTCGTAGGGCTCGGAGGGCGGCTCGGGCGGCGCTTCGAGCCGAGGGGCGGCGCTCTTGGGGGCCACGGAGGACTTGGGGGCCACGGAGGACCGAAACTTACTCCGGCCCAGACCGAATCGGGAAACCCGTTCGTACCAGAGGTTGTCTATGCTCAGCGGCCTGCGCCGTCGCAGGGTGTCGGGCGCGCGAAACTCGAGGAGGGAGCCGGCCATGCAGAGGGGAGTCGTGCGCGCGTGGGCCACGGCAGCGACTGCTAGGCGCTGCGGCTCGTGTAAGCCCCGTCCCGCGACGAGCGTTGGCACCGCATGACCCGGCACCTGCCCCTCGCCTTCCTCGCGGCTCTCCTCACCCTCGCGGTCGCCCAGCCGGCGCGCGCGTTCTGCGGCTTCTACGTGAGCGGGGCCGACACGCCGCTGACCAACGACGCGACGCTCGTCGTGATGATGCGCGACGGCACGCGCACCGTGCTCTCGATGCGAAACACGTACACGGGACCGCCGCAGGACTTTGCGATGGTCGTCCCCGTCCCGGTGGTGCTCCACGAGGCGAACGTGAAGGTGCTCCCGCGGGACATCTTCGACAAGGTCGACCGACTGACCGCGCCGCGCCTCGTCGAGTACTGGGAGCAGGACCCGTGCCGGCCCGTGGTGCTCTACGAGAGTGCCCCCCCGATGGCCGCCGCGGCGATGGCGGACGCGCCCGAGGAGAAATCGGCGGCCGCGCACCACGTGAAGATCGAGGCCCGGTTCGCGGTGGGCGAGTACGACGTCGTCGTCCTCAGCGCGCAGGATTCGTCCGGGCTCGACGCGTGGCTGCACGAGAACCGGTACCAGATCCCCGACGGCGCCGAGCCGTTCCTGCGCCCGTATGTGCAGATGGGGATGAAGTTCTTCGTCGCGAAGGTGAACGTCGCGAAGGTGAAGTTCGAGCGGGCGGGCGACGGCAAGGAGCACGCGGTCCTCTCGCCGCTGCGGTTTCACTACGACTCGGACGACTTCTTCCTGCCGGTGCGTCTCGGCCTCATCAACTCGGCCGGCAAGCAGGACCTCGTGACGGTCATCCTCGCGAAGGGGCAGCGCTACGAGGTCGCGAACTACGACAACGTCTCCATCCCGACGAACCTCGAGGTCGCCGACGCGACGCGACGGCAGTTCGGGTCGTTCTACGCGTCGCTCTTCGATCGGGTCGTCGAGCGCCACCCCCGCGCGGTCGTCACCGAGTACTCGTGGGACGCCGGCTCTTGCGACCCCTGCCCCATCCCTCCTCTCGAGGAGCAGGATCTGGCGACGCTGGGCGCCGACGTGCTCCCCTCGGGCGACGACGGGTCCGGCTTCGTCGTGACGCGTCTCCACGCGCGCTACGCGAAGGACACGCTGGGCGACGATCTCCACTTTCGCCCGGCCCCGCCCATCGTCGGCGGCCGTGAGGGCATGGAAGAGGGCGCGAAGCCCGACTCGACGAACAACTTCCAGGGACGCTACGTGATCCGCCACAAGTGGGCCGGCGCCGTGGCGTGTCCGAAGCCGCGCTTCGGCGAGTGGGGCGGCCCACCGGACGGCAACGAGCCGATGCCCGTCCCGGCGCTCGATCTGGCGTTCGCGCCGCGGGACGCCGATCTCGGGGCTCTCGTGAAAAGTCCCCTGCCCGAGGGCCTCACGCTCTCGCAGGGACACCTCGTGCCGCCGCCGCGCATCCCGCCGAGCGGGGGTGGGTGCGCGGGATGCAACACGGCTCCGGGCGGCGGCGACGTCGCGGCGGCGAGCCTTCTGGCGCTGGCGTTCGTGGCGATGACCCGGAGGAAGCGATGACGATGCGATGGTCGGCGGCGGTGCTGGGTGCGGTCGTGGCGGTGATCCCTCTCGCCGCGACGCGAGACGCTGGGGCCTTCTGCGGCTTCTACGTGAGCGGCGCGGACGCGAAGCTCACGAACGACGCGACGCAGGTGGTGCTGATGCGCGACGGCACGCGCACGGTGCTCTCGATGCAGAACAGCTACCAGGGGCCGCCGGAGGACTTCGCGATGGTCGTCCCCGTCCCGGTCGTCCTCCAGAAGGAGAACGTGAAGACGCTGGCCAAGGGCGTGTTCGACCGGATCGACTCGCTCACGGCGCCGCGCCTCGTGGAGTACTGGGAGCAGGACCCATGCCCGAGGCCGATGGAGGCCATGAAGGAAGCCTCCGGCGCGGGGGGCCTCACCTTCCGGGGCGCGCCGCCCGCGGGCATGCCCGCCGCTCCGCCTCCCCTCGTGAAGATCGAAGCGCAGTTCAGCGTGGGCGAGTACGACATCGTCGTCCTCAGCGCGACCGACGCAACCGCGCTCGACACTTGGCTCCGTCAGAACAGCTACAAGATCCCCGCCGGGGCCGAGCCCTACCTGCGCCCCTATGTCCAGATGGGGATGAAGTTCTTCGTCGCCAAGGTGAACGTGGCAAAGGTGAAGTTCGAGCGCATCGGCACGGGTCCCGAGCACGCCGTCCTTTCGCCGATCCGGTTTCACTACGACTCGGACGCCTTCAACCTCCCCATCCGCCTCGGGCTCATCAACTCGGCGGGCACGCAGGACCTCGTCGTGACCATCCTCGCGCGAAACCAGCGCTACGAGGTCGCCAACTACGACAACGTCGCCATCCCCACCAACATCGACGTGTCCGACGCGACCCGCAAAGAGTTCGGCGCCTTCTACACGACGCTCTTCGACGAGACGATGGCCAAGCACCCCCGCGCCGTCGTCACCGAGTACTCGTGGCAGACGACCTCGTGTGACCCGTGTCCCACGCCGCCCCTCCAGCCGGCGGAGCTCGTCACGCTCGGGGCCGACGTGCTGCCGTCGGTGGCCGGTCCGGCGCCCGTCGGCGGCGGCGCGCCCATCGTCGCCCCACCCGTGCGGCCAGGGTCGCTCAACGACTTCGTCGTGACGCGCCTCCACGCGCGCTACTCGAAGGACGCGCTCGGCGACGATCTCTTCTTCCGGGCCGCCCCTCCCATCGTCGGGGGACGCGAGTTCGTGCAGACCGCCGGAAGGCTCGAGCAGGGCGCGCGCTCGGACTCGGCCAACAACTTCCAGGCGCGCTACGTCATCCGCCACCCGTGGACGGGTCCCATCGCATGCCGCCATCCGCAACGCGGCATGTGGGGAGGGCCGCCCGGCGGGGCCGAGCCCAGCGTGAAACCGGCGACCCGGATCGGGTTCGTGCCGCGAGGGGCCGCCGTCACCTTGCAGAGCTTCGTGCGTGGCGCCCTCCCGCCGGAGAGCTTTCTGTCGAGCGGCGGAGCCACACCCGTCCTCTTCTTCCCCGCGACGACCGCGGCGCTCGTCGATGCGGGTCCTTCGCCGGCTCCCGTGGAGGACGCGAGCCCGCCTCCGTCGACCGAGACGGTCGTGCAACCGCTGCCGCCGACGGCTCCTCCACAGGGCGGTTGCGCCGGCTGCACCGTGGGCACGACGGACGCGAGCAGCGCCGGGGCCATCGCCGCGCTCCTCGGCATCGCCGTCGCGCGCCTCCGCAGGAAGAAGCGGGGCTGAGCCGTGCGGGGATCGGTCAACGCGCTCGCCACGCTCGTGGCGACCACCGCGCTCGCGCTCGCCTGCTCGGGCGCTCCGACGAGCACGCCCGCGACGACCCTCCCCACCCCGGTCGCCATCCCCGCGGCCACGCCCACCGCGCTCCTGCCCCGCCCCTCCCCGCCGCTCGCCCCCGCGGAGACCGAGCTCGCGGGCGCCCTCACGGGCGACACCGTGACGGAGACCGAGAGCTGCGCCGGCTGCCACGCGGACGCGGCCGCGCAATGGCGGTCGAGCGCGCACGCCTTCGGCTCGTTCAACAACCCCATCTACCGCGTCGTCGTCGACCGCTTCCGCGCGGACGTCGGCAAGGACGCGAGCCGGTTCTGCGGCGGATGCCACGACGTGGCGCTGCTGGTCGACGGCGCGATGAGCAAGGACGTGGCGCCGACCGATCCGCGCGGGCACGGCGGCATCACGTGCCGGGTCTGCCATGGCGTCGAGAGCACGCGGCCCGACGGCAACGGGAGCTACCTCCTGGCGTCGTCGCCCATCCCCATCCCGCGCGACGGGGACGACGAGAGCCTGCGCGCGCACAAGGCCCGCATGGCGATGCCGCCGCTGCGGACCGCCGAGATGTGCGGCTCGTGCCACCGCTCGTTCCTGTCGCCCGAGACGGGGAACCCGTCGCACCTGGTGGGTCAGGACGAGCTCGGAGCCTGGCAGCGATCGGCGTACGCGGGCAGTCTGGCGGCGCGGATCGACGAGCCGGTCCAGGCGGCGGAGTGCCGCACGTGCCACATGCCGCTCGAGGCCGCGACCAAGGGGGACGCGGCGGCCAAGGACGGCAAGATCCGCTCGCACCGGTTCGCGGGCGCGAACACCTGGCTCGCGGCGATGCGCGGCGACGAGGCGCAGCTCGGCGCGGTGCAGGCGATGCTCCGGGGCGCCGCGAGCATCGACGTCGCCGTGGCGACGGCGGCCGACTGGACGCGAACGTTGCCGGCCGACGGGGCGCCCGTCGTCCCCGGTCAGGCCTTGACGCTCGACGTCGTCGTGCGAAACGAGCGGACGGGCCATCGCTTCCCCGGGGGAGTGCTCGACGCGCAGGACACGTGGGTGGAGCTCGAGGTCCACGATGCTCGCGGCCGGCGGCTCGCCGAGGCGGGAACGGCGCAGCAGGCGACGGGCACCGACGAGACGGCCCACCGGCTGCGCGCGGTGCAGGCAGACGAGCACGGCACGCCTTTGCTGCTCCGGGAGACCCAGCGCTTCCGCGCCCCGGTCTTCAACCACACGATCGCGCCGCGCGACGCGGAGGTCGTCCGCTTCCGGTTCGACGTTCCGGCGACGCTGGCGTCGAGCCAGCTGCCTCTGCGCGTCACGGCCCGGCTCCGGCATCGAAGCCGGGATCTGGCCCTCGCACGCGCGGCCTGCGCCGATGCGAGGACGAGCCGGGGCGCGTCCTTTGCGCGGGAGGTCGCCCGGCGGACCGGTGGCCCGATGGACCCCTGCGTGACCGAGCCGGTGACCGAGATCGCCGCGAGCGAGGTGGAGCTCGGATCGGGGGCGGCGGAGCACCGGAGCCCCATGCCGGCCTGGCGGCGTCTCTACGATCACGGGCTCGGCATGCTTCACGCGCTGCAGGAGGACGTGGAGTCCGCGCGCCCGAGCCTGGAGCGCGCGCTCGAGGTCCTGCCGACGGGAGCGGATCGGGAGCGCGCGATGGTGCTCGATGCGCTGGCCGAGGTGTCGATTCGCGAAGGCAGGACGGACGAAGCCCTGCGACGGCTCGACGAGGCCGAGGCTCTCGTCCCGGCGCACCCGGCCATCCCGCACGCCCGCGGCGCCGCGCTCGGCAACGTGTGGCGCTGGAAGGAGGCGACCCTCCCTCTCCAGGAGGCGGCGCTGGCCTCCCCCCTCGACGACACCCTCTGGTCGCACCTCGCCGTCGCCTACGGCAGCGCCGACGAGCCGCATGCCGCGCTGGAGGCGACGACGCACGGGCTGGCCCTCACCCCGCGCGACGCCGACATGCTGCGTGTGCAGGCGCTGGCGCTGGAGCGGCTCGGTGCATCGGCCGAGGACGTGGCCCGCGCGCGGGACGCATTCGCGCGCTGGCGTCCCCCCGACGACGCGCCCGCCATCAAGAACGGCTGCTCCCGCCAGCTCCCCTGGTGCGCGCTCGAGCGGCTCCCGGTGCACGTGCATCCCATGCGCACCACCCCCTGAGCCGCGCCGCCTGACGCGGGTGGCGAGCGCCGGCACCTGACCTACGCTGGATCGCTCGTGGACCCTCTCGCGCGCTTCCATCCGTCGGTGTCCGCGTGGTTCCGCTCCACGCTGGGGGCGCCGACGCGCGCGCAGACGCTCGGGTGGCCCCCCATCGCCCGCGGGGAGTCCACGCTCCTGCTCGCGCCCACCGGCTCGGGCAAGACGCTCGCGGCCTTCCTCGGCGCCATCGACAGGCTCCTCGTGCAGGAGCCCCCCCGGGGCAAGCGCGACCGCACCCGCGTGCTGTACGTCTCCCCGTTGAAGGCGCTGGCGGCCGACGTCGAGCGCAACCTGCGCGCCCCCATCGAGGGGATCCTCGAGCAAGCGAAGCGCGAGGGACGCGAGCTCCGGGCGCCGACGGTCGACGTTCGCACCGGCGACACCCCGGCTCGCGATCGGGCGCGCATGGCGCGAGCGCCCGCGGACGTCCTCATCACGACCCCCGAGTCGCTGTACCTCATCCTCACGTCGGCGGCGCGCGAGACGCTGGCCGGCGTCGACACCCTCATCCTCGACGAGATCCACGCCCTCGTCCCGAGCAAGCGCGGGGCACACCTGGCGCTGTCGCTCGAGCGGCTCGAGGCTCTGCGGACGAAGGGCGCCCCTGCCCTTCAGCGCATCGGCCTCAGCGCCACGCAGCGGCCCCTCGACGAGGTCGCCCGGCTCCTCGGGGGCTTCGACGGCGGCGCTCCGCGTGCCGTGACGCTCGTCGACGCGGGCGCGCGAAAGAAGCTCGAGCTCGTCGTCGAGGGCGCAAAGCCCGAGCCCGTGGCCGACGACCCGCGACCCGCGGACGCGCCGGTGTCGCTCCGCACGAGCGCGTGGCCCCATCTGCACGCCCGCCTCGTGGAGCTCGTGCGCGCGCACCGCTCGACCATCGTCTTCGTCAACAACCGCCGCCTCGCCGAGCGGCTGGCGTCGGCGGTGAACGATCTC
Organism: Polyangiaceae bacterium; assembly: GCA_036501935.1. Classification (GTDB taxonomy): domain Bacteria; phylum Myxococcota_A; class Polyangia; order Polyangiales; family Polyangiaceae; genus Palsa-1150. The sequence continues at coordinate 61,416 of DASXZL010000050.1, forward strand.
GCCGGCGAAGAGATCGCCCTCGCGCACCACGGCTCGCTGGCCCGCGAGAAGCGCGCCGCCATCGAGGAGCTCCTCAAGCGGGGTGCGCTCCGGGCCATCGTGGCCACGTCGTCGCTCGAGCTGGGCATCGACATGGGCGCGGTCGACCTCGTCGTGCAGATCGAGTCGCCGCCCAGCGTCGCGTCGGGCCTCCAGCGCGTGGGCCGGGCGTGCCACGGCGTCGGGGGCGTGCCGCGCGGGGTTCTCCTGCCGAGCCACCGCCAGGATCTCGTGGCGTGCGCGGCGGTCACCGCGTCGATGCGCAACGGCGAGGTGGAGGAGACCTTTTACCCGCGAAACCCGCTCGACGTGCTGGCCCAGCAGATCGTCGCGATGGTCTCGGTCGAGCCGATCGCCGTCGAGGACCTCTTCGAGCGCGTCCGCCGCGCGGCGCCGTTCGCCGATCTTCCGCGCGCCGCCTTCGACGGCGTCCTCGACATGCTGAGCGGCCGCTATCCCTCCGACGACTTCGCCGAGCTGCGCCCGCGCATCACGTGGGACCGCATCGCCGGCCGGCTCGAGGCGCGTGCGGGCAGTCATCGCCTCGCGGTCACCAACGGAGGCACCATTCCCGATCGCGGCCTCTACGGCGTCTTCATCGCGCCGGGTGAGGGCGGCGCCCCGGGTCGTCGCGTGGGCGAGCTCGACGAGGAGATGGTCTTCGAGCTCCGCGAGGGCGAGGTGTTCCTGCTCGGCGCTTCCTCGTGGCGCGTCGAGCGGATCACGCAGGAGCAGGTGCTCGTCCTTCCGGCCCCGGGCCAGCCGGGCAAGATGCCGTTCTGGCACGGAGACAAGGCGGGGCGTGCGCGCGCGTTCGGCGTGCGCATCGGGGAGCTCGTGCGGCGCGTCGCCGGGGGCAGCTCGGACGAGGCGGAGCTGCGGGAGACCAACGCCCTCGACGCCCAGGCCGCGGACGCTCTCCTCTCGTACGTGCGGGGCCAGGTGCAGGTCACCGGCGAGGTGCCGAGCGACCGCGCCATCGTCCTCGAGCGGTTCGTCGACGAGGTCGGCGACTGGCGCGTCGTCCTCATGTGCCCCTTCGGGACGCGCGTGCTGGCGCCGTGGGCCATCGCGGTGACCGCGCGGCTGCGCGAGGTCTACGTCGAGGTCGACCTCCACTACACGGACGACGGCATCGCCTTCCGCATCCCGGCCTGCGACGAGCCGCCCCCGCCGGAGCTCTTTCTGCCTGCGCCCGACGAGATCGAGGCCGCGGTCACGCAGGCCCTCCACGGCACGGCCCTCTTCGCCGCCCGCTTCCGCGAGTCCGCCTCGCGGGCGCTCCTGCTGCCTCGTCGCGATCCGCGCCGGCGCACGCCCCTCTGGGCGCAGCGAAAGCGCGCCGGCGACCTCCTCGCCGTCGCTTCGCGCCACCCCGAGTTCCCCATCGTCCTCGAGGCGTACCGCGAGTGCCTGCGGGACGCGTTCGACCTGCCGGGCCTCGTCGGCGTGCTCCGCGACGTGGCGGCGCGACGCATCCGCGTGACCACGGTCGACACCCGCATCGCCTCCCCCTTCGCCGCGAGCGTCCTCTTCGCCTTCGTCCAGAGCTTCATCTACGAAGGCGACTCGCCGCTCGCCGAGCGCCGCGCGCAGGCGCTGACGATCGACTTCGACCGCCTCCGGGAGCTGCTCGGCGAGGCCGAGCTCCGCGGGCTCCTCGACGCCGAGGTTCTCGTGGAGCACGAGCGCGGGCTGCAGCGCCTCACGCGCCCGGCGACGCACGCGGACGGCGTCCACGACCTGCTTCTCGCGGTCGGCGACCTCTCGCTCGACGAGCTTCGCGAGCGCTGCGAGCCGCCCGACCAGGCCGCCGTGTGGACCCGCGATCTCGCCCGCGCACGACGCATCCTCCCTGTGCGCATCGCCGGGGCCGAGCGCTTCGCCGCCGCGGAGGACGCGGCGAGGCTCCGCGACGCCCTCGGCACCGTGCTGCCTCGGGGGCTGCCCCAGGCATTCCTCGAGCCGTCGACCCATCCCGTGCGCTCGCTCGTCGCCCGCTACGCGAGGACCCACGGGCCGTTCCTCGCCGCGGACGTGGCGAGCCGCCTGGGCCTCGACGTGCGCGCGGTCGAGGCGGAGGCGGCGGTGCTGGTGCGGGACGGCCGGCTCCTCGAGGGGGCGTTCCTGCCGGGGGGCACGGTGCCCGAGCTCTGCGATCGCGACGTCCTCGACGCCGTTCGCCGTAAGTCGCTCGCCCGCTTGCGGCGCGCCATCGAGCCCGTGGAGGCGCGCGCCCTCGCGTCCTTCCTTCCCGAGTGGCAGGGCCTTCGCACGAAGCGCCGTGGACGCGACGCGCTCCTCGCGGTCGTCGGGGAGCTCGAAGGGTGCCCGCTGGTCGCCTCGGCCCTCGAATCGGAGATCCTGCCCGCTCGACTCGACGGCTACAAGGAGTGGGACCTCGACGCGCTCTGCGCTTCGGGCGAGGTGGTCTGGGCGGGGATCGAGCCCCTCGGCGGCAACGACGGACGCATCGCGCTCTACCTCGCCGAGCACGAGCCGCTGCTCGCGCGCGCCGTCCTCCCCGTCGAGGGACCCATCGCAGACGCGATCCGCGATCTTCTCGACCGGCGCGGGGCCGTCTTCTTCGCCGACATCGCCCGCACGCTCGGCGCCTTCCCCAACGATCTGCTCGACGTGCTCTGGCAGATGGTCTGGTCCGGCGAGGTCACCAACGACACCCTCGAGCCGCTGCGCAGCCGGGCACGCGCCCTCGCCAGCGAGGCCCAGCGCAAGCAGCACCCGAGGCACGCCCGCGCGCCGCGAACGGGTCCGCCCGGCAGCGAGGGCCGCTGGTCCCTCCGGTCGGCGCGCACCGGCGAGCGACCGAGCGACACCGATCGCCGCACCGCCGTGGCGCGCTCGCTCCTCGACCGCTACGGCGTCGTGACCCGCGAGGCCGCGCACGCCGAGGGCCTCGCCGGCGGCTTCACCGTCGTCTACGACGTCCTCAAGGCCCTCGAGGATCAGGGACGCGTCCGGCGCGGCTACTTCGTCGAAGGCCACGGCGGCGCGCAGTTCGCGTTGCCCGGCGCCGACGAGCGCCTCCGCGCGCTTCGTGACGCGCGGGACGACGCCGCGCCGCTCGTGCTCGCCGCCACCGACCCCGCCAACGCCTGGGGCGCCCTGCTCGAATGGCCCGCCGCCGGCGGCGAAGCCCGCCCCCAGCGCGCCGCGGGGGCGCTCGTCGTCCTCCACGAGGGCACCCTTCTCGGATGGCTCGGGCGCGGCGAGCATCCTCTCCTCACCTTTCTCCCGGCCGAGGAGCCTGCCCGCTCCGTCGTGGCGCGTCGGCTCGCGCGCGCCCTCGCCGACCGCGTCGAGCGCGGCAAGCACCGCGCCCTCCTCATCGCCACGGTCGACGGCGTGGAGGCCGCACGCAGCCCGCTCGTTCCCGCCTTCGCCGAAGCCGGCTTCACCGCGACCCTCCGCGGCCTGCTCAAGCGCGGCCCCGGCAAGGCGCCGGCCGACGACACCGAGGACACGCCCTCCTCCGAGGCTCGACGCGGGGCCTTCGAATGACGACTCTCCGCCACGAAGAGCTGCTCGACGACATCCAGCGCGAGTTTCCCTCCTTCGCCGTCGTCCCGAAGAAGGGCGACCCGCTCCAGCGCGCCATCGCGCTGCTGCTCGCCGTCGTCACCCTCGGCGGACAGCGGCATTACCTCACGCGCTACCACACCGTCCTCTTCGGCAAGCTGTACGTTCCGGATGCCTGGCAGCGAATGGACGACGCCGCGCGGTACATTCTCCTCCGGCACGAGCGCGTCCATCTCCAGCAGCGGCGCCGGATGGGCGACTGGGTGATGGCGTTCGTCTACCTCGTCCCGTTCTTTCCCCTGTTCCTGGCCTGGGGACGGGCCCGCATCGAGTGGGAGGCGTACATCGAGACCATCCGCGCCACGGCGGAGGTGCACGGCCTCGACGCGGCGCGCGCGCTGGAGGACGACATCGTGCGGCGCTACGTGGGCCCCGACTACGGCTGGATGTGGCCTTTCCCGGGCACCGTTCGTGCCTGGTTCCGCGAAGTCATGGCCGATCTCGAAGCCGAGGCCGTCTCTCCCGACTGAGTTGTGGTAAGCCCTTCCTCGATGGCGGTCGTCGGAATCGACCTCGGCACGACGAACACCGTCGTGGCTTGCGTCCGGGGTGGCAGGGTTCACGTCCTGCCCGACGAGCAGGGCCGGCGGCTCCTGCCGAGCGTCGTCTCGTTCCACCCGAACGGCGAGGTGCTCGTCGGGTTCCCGGCGAAGGAGCGGCGCGTCGTCGACGCCAAGAACACCATCGCCAGCATCAAGCGGCTCATCGGTCGCGCCTGGGGGTCGGACGAGATCCGCCGGGGCCGCCAGCGCTTCGCCTTCGAGCTGAAAGAGGGGCCCGGGCAGGGCCCGCTCGTCGTCGCCCGGGCGCAGGAGTACACGCTGCCCGAGATCAGCGCGTTCGTCCTCCGGCGCGCGAAGGAGCTTGCCGAGCGCGCCCTGGGCGAGTCGGTCGACCGAGCGGTCATCACCGTCCCGGCGAACTTCAACGAGCTCCAGCGCGCCGCCACCAAGGTCGCCGGCCGCGTCGCGGGGCTCGACGTCCTCCGCATCATCAACGAGCCCACCGCCGCCGCGCTCGCCTACGGCCTCGGCCGCGCCGCGAAGGAGCGCATCGCCATCTACGACTTCGGCGGCGGCACCTTCGACTGCACGCTGCTCGACCTCTCGGGCAACGTCTTCGAGGTCCTCGCCACCGCGGGCGACACCTTCCTCGGCGGCGACGATCTCGACATCGCCATCGCCGAGCGCATGGCCGAGGCCTTCCTCCACGTCCACCGCTACGATCCGCGGACCGACTCGCAGGCCTTCGAGCGTCTCCGCGTGGCCGCCGAGCTCGTGAAGATCGACCTCTCGGCGCGGGACCGCACGCACACCAAGCTCCGCGAGGTGGCCTTCGGCGTCGGCGGAGCGCACCTCGATCTCGACTTCGGGATGACCCGCGACGAGCTGGAGATGCTGGCGACGCCGCTGGTCGAGCGCACCTTCGCCGTCTGCCAGGAGGCCCTCTCGGTCGCGCGCCTCCCCGTGAGCGCGTTCGACAAGATCATCCTCGTCGGCGGCTCGTCGCGGATCCCGCTCGTTCGCAGGCGCGTCGAGCAGTTCTTCGGCGCCGTCCCCCACGACCGCGTGAACCCCGACGAGGTGGTCGCCATCGGCGCGGCCATCCAGGCGGCCGCGCTGACCGAGGTCGCCCGGCGTCGCAGCATCCCGCCGCCTCCCGCGCCGTCGTCACGCCGCTCGTCGTACCCGTCGACCCCCGACGACATCCCGGACGGCCCGGACGACGTGACGCTCGCGACGAAGGTCACCGCGTTGATGGCGGAACGCGAGAAGGCGCGTCCGCTCATGCCGACGTCGCCCGAGGTGCCGCGCACGACGGCGCGCATGGGCGGCCCGCCTCCCATCCCGGGTGCGCCGACGAAGACGGCGCGGATGGCGAGCGTGCCCTCCCTCGAGCCGCCGCCGGCCACCCGGCTCGTGACGACGCAGCCCTACGGCTCGCGGCAGGTTCCTCCGGCTCCGCCGACTTCGCCGGCGCCTCCTCCTCCGCCCCCTTCGGATCCGGGTGACACCTCGCCGGGGACCCAGCCCGATCCGGCGTCGACCATCCCTCGCCCGCTCGTCTTCGCCGAGGTCCTCAAGGCCGAGCGCGCGTCCATCCCCATCACGCCCCGCCCCATCGTCGGCCTGGGCTCCACGCAGCCGATGGCCGTGCCCCCGTCTCCCGTGGCGGAGACGCCGTTCCCCGCCCTTCCCGTTTACGGGGTCGGCGCGCACCCGGCGCAGCCTTACGCCGCCCCGCCGCAACCTCCCCCGAGCCATCCCTCCGCGCCGCCGTCCGCGCTGGCGCCGGCGGTGGTCACGGGGCGAACGGCCACCCAGGCGCTCTCCCCCGTCCACACGCCTCTTCCGCCCTCGATCCACCCGCCGCTCACGCCGGTCCTGGTCGACGTCACGCCCCGCGCTCTCGTCGTCGAGACCGTGGGCGGCTGGTGCGACGTCATCGTCCAGCGCAACGCGAAGATCCCCTGCGAGCGGACGCGCGCCTTCACGACCTCGAGCGACATGCAGAGCACCGTCCGCGTCCGCGTCGCGCAGGGGGAGGACGCGACCTTCGGCCAGAACACGTACCTCGGCGAGGTCGAGCTCACGGGCCTGCGGGCCGCCCCGCGCGGGCAGGTCACCATCCAGGTGCGCTTCGAGGTGGACGAGAGCGGGACGCTGAAGGTCTTCGCCATGGACGCGGCCACCGGGCGCGAGGCGCACGCGACGCTGCAGCTCGTGGGCATCGCCGGGGCGCAGAGCATCTCGTCGATGGCGGCGCGGAATGCGACGATGCGTCTCCAGTAGGAGGGCCGCGGGGATGACCGACGAGACGCACGAGGGCGGTGGCGGCGACGACGGACGCTCCGGCGAGTACGTGCTCGCCTGGCTCGCCATCCTCGACGAGCTCACCTACTACGACCTCTTCGGCGTGCGCGGCGACGCGACGCCCGACGACATCCAGGCCGCCTTCCACGTCTTCTGCGACACGTTCCACCCCGACCGGCACATGGCGCGGACCCCCGAGCAGCGCGACGCCGTCGGCACCATCTTCAAGCGCGGCGCCGAGGCCTACGCGGCGCTCTGCGATCCGAGGCTGCGCGGCCAGTACGACGAGCAGCTCGCCATCCGCCCGAGCCCTCGCCCTCCCCCGCGCATCAGCTTCTCTCCGCACTCCCGGCCGCCGTCGTTGCGCGCCGCGGCCAACGCCCCCCTCGAGGACTCGGTGCGCTCGCCCTCGGCCCGCCCCTTTGCCCGCCGCGCCGAGGAGCTGATCGGCAAGGGCGACCTCCGCCAGGCCAAGCTGCAGCTCGTGATGGCCAACCACATGGACCCCGACAACGAGGCGCTCGAGACGGCGCTGCGCGATCTGGACCTCAGGCTCGCCTCGCCCAAATGATGGCCTTTTCTCACGCCCTGCTAGAGTCGTGAGGCATCCATGGCCCGCCCGGGACGCACGCTCGACACGCTCTTCTACGCCTTGCTCGCGGTCACCGCGGCCTCGGTGATCGTCGAGGTTTACTTCATCTTCCTCGTGGCCCCGATCGAAGCGCGCATGGGCGTCGTGCAGAAGATCTTCTACTTTCACGTGCCCAGCTGGTACGCGATGTACCTCGGCGCCGGGGCGTGCTTCCTCGGGTCGCTCGCCTACCTCGTGCGCCCGACCGACCCCCGCGACGCGTTCGCCCGCGCGGGAGCCGAGATCGCAGTCACCTTCGGCGCCATCGGCCTCATCACCGGCCCGCTCTGGGGCGCCAAGGCGTGGGGCTCGTTCTGGACGTGGGACCCGCGCCTCACGACCGCGCTCCTCAGCTTCCTCATCTACGTCGCCTACCTCGTGCTCCGCGCGTTCGCGGGCGACGGCTCGGCCGAGAAGCGCTTCTCCGCGGCGCTCGGCGTCCTCGGGGCCGCCAACTTGCCCATCATCCACTACAGCGTGCAGAAGTGGGGCGGGCAGCACCCCATGGTCATCACCGGCAACGGCGGCGGCCTGCAGCACCCGGACATGAAGCTCGCCCTCGGGGGCGGCTTTCTCTGCTTCACGCTCCTCGCGGCGCTCATGCTCTGGGCCCGCGCGCGCGTCGAGCTCGCGCAGAGCCGCCTGGCCCGCGCCGAGGCCGACGCCATCGACCTGGGGCTCGACACGAGGACCGAAGGATGATCGACATCCCGCCGATGCCGTCCGCCGCACCCACCGCACCCGCGGCGCCCGCCGCACCGTCGTCCACGCCGGACGATCGCTCCACGAGCTTCGTGGCCGTGCAGGGCAACGCCAAGGAGCAGTACAGCGGCGGGGCGCTCCTCGTGACCGCGTACGCGGCCCTGTGGGTGGTCCTCTTCGCGTGGGTCGCCATCGTGTGGCGCAAGCAAGGGGCGCTGAACTCGCGCCTCGTCGACCTCGAGCGCGTGCTCGACAAGGCCGCCGCCGACGCCGAGGCCGAGAAGAAGACCGAGAAGCGGAACGAGCCGAAGAACGAGACGAAGACCTAGATGATCGGGACGCCGGGGCCGGAGCACTTCATCTTCATCCCGGGCATCCTGCTCGTCGGGATCGTCCTCGGGTACATCCTCGGCGTGCGGGCGGCCCGGGCCGAGCTGGAGAAGCGAAAGAGACGCGCCCGGGAGTAGCGACGCGAAGGGCTCGGAGCCGCGAGCCTCGCCGAGCGTCGCCGAGCGGTGGCGTTGAAACCGCGCCCGCGCCGCGGTACGCCTTGTCCCATGTTCGACTTCGAGCCCACCGAGGAGCAGCGGGCCCTCATCGAGACCGCGCGGCGCTTCGCCCGCGAGCGCATCATCCCCATCGCGCCGGCGTGCGACCGCGAGGGCAGGTTCCCGAAGAACGTCTTCGACGAGGCGCACGCCATCGGCCTCGTGAACCCCACCTTGCCCGCCGAGTACGGCGGCGCGGGCCTCAGCGACGTGGACTCGAGCTTCATCACCGAGGAGCTGGCGTACGGATGCTCGGGCATCCAGACGAGCATGACGGCGAACACCCTCGGCCTCACGCCCATCAAGCTCGGCGGGACCGACGAGCAGAAGAAGAAGTACCTCGGCTGGCTCGTGAAGGAGCCCGTGATGGTCTCCTACGCGACGAGCGAGCCGAGCGCCGGGAGCGACGTCGCCGGGATGCAGTGCCGCGCGACGAAGGACGGCCACGGCGGCTACGTGCTCAACGGCACGAAGCAGTGGATCACGAACGCGACGCTGGCGAGCTTCTACGTGGTCTTCGCGACCGAGGATCCGGCGCTCAAGCACAAGGGCATCGGCGCCTTCATCGTGGAGCGCGCGCAGAGCGGCGTGAAGCCGGGCCGGCACGAGGACAAGCTCGGGCAGCGCGCGAGCGACACGGCCCCGCTCGTGCTGGAGGACGTGAAGATCCCCGCGTCCCAGGTGCTGGCGCCGCCGGGACAGGGCTTCAAGCTGGCGATGGAGACGTTCAACCAGACGAGGCCCGACATCGGGGCCATCGCGGTCGGCGTGATGCGCCGGTGCCTCGACGAGAGCGTGGCGTACGCCCGCGAGCGGAAGACGTTCGGCGTCCCCATCGCCCAGCACCAGCTGATTCAAGCGATGCTGGCGGAGATGAAGATCCGCATCGAGGCGACGAGCCTCCTCGTGCGGAAGGCGGCGTGGAGCCTCGACAAGGGGCTGCGGGACCCGATGACGTCGTCGTGCGCGAAGGCGTTCGGCGCGGACGCGGCGATGCAGAGCGCGATCGACGCGGTGCAGGTGTTCGGGGGCTACGGGTACGTGAAGGACTACCCCGTGGAGAAGCTGATGCGCGACGCGAAGATCCTGCAGATTTACGAGGGGACGGCGCAGGTGCAGCGGCTCGTGATTGCAAAGCAGATCATCGGCAAGTGAGGACGCCGGCGGCCACGGGGGGGGTCGTGGCGTTGCTGGCGCTGTCGTGTACCGGCGGAGGCGGCGAGTCGCGCGACGTCGTGCCGCCTTCGCACGACGTGCAGGTGCGCGGTGCGGACGGGACCGGCCCCACGGCGCAGGGATACGACTACGTCGCGAAGCGGCCGCTCGCGGTGGTGGCGCTCGCCGAGGCCCGCGGGCTGGATCCGGCGGTCGCCCACGCGGCGGTGGACCGGCTCGCCGATTCGCTCGACACGTGCGCCACCGATCAGGGACGCAAGGGGCGGCTCGTCGACGGCGCGGCGCGCGTCGCGGTGCAGATCGACGACAGCGGGAACATCGCGGGGAGCAGCGTGAAGTTCGACCCGGGCCCGGGCGTCGCCGAGAACGCGGCGCTGTGCTTCGTGGCGCCCGTGAAGATGCTCACCTTCCCGCCGGCGGACGCGGGGGCGCGCGGGTTCGCGGTGGAGGCCATCTGGGGGCGCGTCATTCCGAGCCGGTAGGGCCCCGGCGTCGTCACTCGATCTCGTCTCCCACGTCTGCCACGTCCACGTCTGCCGCTTCTGCCGCGACTCCCGCGTCCGTCGCGTCCCCGTCGGCTCCGGCATCCTCTTCCGCTTCCATCGCGTCGTCCGGGCCGTCGTTGTCCACCTGCGGGACGAACACCGTGTCGTGCGACTCGGTCGCATCGGTCACCCCGGCATCGACCGGGACGAGCGTCCCGGCCTCGCTGCATGCGAAGGCCATGCACCCGACCCCCACCAGGCCGGCCCTTGCCCATCCCATCGCGCCATTCTACCCGCGCCCTGACGCCCCCGCCCCTCCCGTGCGATGCTTCTCCCACCCACCATGGCCATCGAGAAGACCCACTCGCCGCTCGACGCCATCTGGGACTGGTCCTACGCCGTCGACCAGAACCGCCTGCACGAGCTCTACGTGAAGGCCAAGCGCGACCAGTGGAACGCCGACGTCGCCCTCGACTGGAACCTCCCCGTCGACCCGGGCGGCAAGATCCTCGACGCCGAGCGCATGGCCTTCCTGAAGCTCGCCTTCTTCAAGCGCCTCGACGCGCGCACCCTCGAGACCTTCAACGCGCACTACTCGGCGTGGATCCTCTCGCAGCTGCTCCACGGCGAGCAGGGCGCGCTCATGGTCGCGGGCGAGCTCGTCGCCGCCGTGCCGTACTACGAGGCGAAGCTCTACGTCGCGTCGCAGGCGATGGACGAAGCGCGGCACGTCGAGGTCTTCGGCCGATACATCCGCAAGCTCGACAAGATTTACCCCGTGCAGCCGGTCCTCAAGTCGCTCCTCTTCGACATCATGCAGACGCCGCACTGGCAGGCCAAGATGGTCGGCATGCAGGTCATCCTCGAGGGGCTCGCCCTCGGGACGTTCCTCAACGTGAAGGCCGCGACGGGGTGCGACCTCCTGCGGTCCCTCCTCACGTACGTGACGAAGGACGAGGCGCGCCACGTCGCCTTCGGCAGCATCTACCTCACCACCGAGATCGCCCGGATGCACCCCGACGACCGCGCCGCCGTCGAGGACTTCGCCTGCACCGGGATGAAGAAGATGGTCTCGATGCGCCGCGGCATGGAAGGGATGGCGGGGTTCGACGAGGTGCTCGTGGAGAGCGGCATCCACCCGCCGGACTTCCTCGTGGCCGTCCAGACCGAGGTCGCGGCGGGCTTCCAGCTGTCTGCGACGCCCGGCAACGTGCACACGGTCAAGTCGCTGGTCATGCCGGGCATCGTGCGGGCGGGTCTCGTGAGCCCTCGCATCCGCACACGGTACGAGGAAGCAGGCATCAAGCTGTTCGACGACACGCGCGTGCTCGAGCAGTTCGAGGATTCGGGGGAAGTGGCGAGCTGAGGGAACAGGAAGGGGCACTCCTCCGTCGGGATGGATCACGTCCTTCCACCGGGATAGAGGCTTCTCATCCGGGGATGGAGCCTGTCCTTCCACGTGGAAGGAGGCGTCCTGCCCGGGGATGGAGCCTGTTCAGCCTGTCCTTCAAGGCGAAGGAGGCTTCCCTCCCCCGGGATGGGCCCTGCCTTTCAGCTGGTTGGAGGCGTCCTTCCGGCGGAAGGAGCCCTCGGCCATCTCAATGACCGAGCGCGATGGTCGATGAGACGCCACCCGATGCCGCGCCAGCGGCATCCGCACCGCGAGCGTGAGCGAGCGGTGAGCGACCAAGGTCGCGGCGCGGAGTGCCGTGTGCAAGCGGCGCGGCTCACCGCTCGCTCACGCTCGCGGTGCTGACGGCGGCTC
>DASXZL010000051.1:0-52718 GCA_036501935.1 Polyangiaceae bacterium
CATCAGCACCGCGAGCGTGAGCGAGCGGTGAGCGACCAACGTCGCGGCGCGGAGTGCCGTGTGCAAGCGGCGCGGCTCACCGCTCGCTCACGCTCGCGGTGCTGACGGCGGCTCCGCCGCCCGTCCGAGATCCATCGAGAATCGCGCTCGCTCGTTTAGCGCAGGACCTCGGTCTTGAGCACGCGATCGAGCTTCGGAAACTCGGAGTCCAGGTACGCGTTGCCCTCGGTCTGGATGCGTTCCTGGCTCGGCCCGTGCCCGGTGGGCGCGCCTTCGCCGTAACCCTTGTAGAGCGCGTCGACCACCTCCATCCCCTGCACGACCTTGCCGAACGGGGCGAAGCCCGACGCGTCGAGCCGCGGGTGGTTGTTGAAGTCGATGAAGATCTGCGTCGTGCGCGTGTTGGGACCCGCCATCGCGAACGTCACGGCCCCGCGGAGGTTCGACTGGGTGACCGGATCGTCGGGGATGCTCGCGCCCGCCCACTTGGAAGCGACCACGGGATCGCCGGGCAGACCGAACTGCACCATGAATCCCTCGACGACGCGGAAGAACCGCGTGTCGTCGAAGAAGCCCATGCGCGCGAGGTTGTAGAACCTGTCGGCTCCGAGCGGCGCCCAGCTGCGGTGCACTTCGATGACGAAGTCGCCCTGCGTCGTCGTGAAGCGCGTGGAGAAGACCTCGGGGGCCCGCTCGGTCGCCCGCGCCGGATCGAGCTCGGAGGGAACGTGGTGGACCGCCGCCGCTGCCGGGTGCGGCGTGAGCCCGGGGGAAGAAGAGGCGCCGGGGGAAACGGGCGCGTCGGCGGACGTGACCGGAACCGTGGGCCCGGAGCCGCAACCAACGACGAGGAACGCGGCGGCGAGAATGCGGGGGAAGGACATGGCTCCTCCTCTTACATCATCCGGCGTCCGGCGCCTGGCCCGGGCCACCGTGGCACTTTTTCCACTTCTTGCCGCTCCCGCACGGGCACGGCTCGTTGCGACCCGGCTTCGGCTCCGCGCGGACGCCCTCGGCCTTCGGCTCCTGGGCGAAGCGCTTCAGCCGTTCGAGCGACTCTTCCGGGGTCCACTGCCCGAACCAGGCGCGGACGACGTCGCGCGGGTGGTAGAAATCCTCGGCGGACGCCCGCGCTGCCACCGGGAGGACGACGAGGATGAGGTTCTGCACGTTGCGGTCGTGCACGTCGGCGTCGATGGAGAGGACCGCCGTGCGCGCCAGGTCGTCGGGGACGTCGTCGGCCTTCTCGAAACGGTAAGGGTGTCCCTCGGGGAGGTTCTGGCCGGGGACGACGCAGAAGTCGCGACCGAGCTGCATCGTGGTCTTCGTGCGTTCCTCGGCGTCGTCGATCGCGAGGAGCACGGCCCTCGCGACCGACGTCCGCACCGCGTCGCTCGTCTGATGCACCCCTCCGTCGGCGGGCGGGGGAGGCGGGTCCGGGTACGACTGCAAAATGCGCCTCACCTCCGCCAGCGAGCCGGAGTGCCGCAGTCCGATGGCTCCCAGCCCGAGCCCGGCGTCGAGGAGCGCCATCCAGTCTTCTCCCTCCGCGAGCGCGCTCTTGTAGGCGGGGATGGCCCCCTTGCCGAGGCGTGCGGCCACCCAGGCGCTCCGCAGGAAGAACGTCGACCCCGCCTGCGCCGAGCACGGATACGTCGGCGAGCCCATGAACCCCCTCGATTCCGCGGTCCTCTCGAGGATCTCGTCGAGGTTGCGACGCTCGCCCGCGCCCGAGAGGACCATCGTGTGGGCCACGCACCACTCGAACCGGTCGAGCTTCTCGAAGGTCTTCCGGGTCGACCCCTTGATGACGACCTTGTGCGCGCCGTGCGCCATGGCGGGGCGGAGCTTCACGCACTCGAGCGCCATGTCGAGCATGACGAGGTACGGCGTCATCCCCAGCATCGGCTCGAACGCCGAGATGGCGAGGAAGTCCTCGCGCGCGAAGCGGCTTCCGCGCGTGACAATCCGCTGGAAGAGGTTCCCCTCTTCCTCGTCCGGGCGGAGCTCGCGCTGCGCGATCTCCTTGCGGGCGCGCATCTCGGCGACCTTGGCCAGCAGCGCGTCGATCTGCGGTCGCGGCACGACGTGATGGTCGTGGTGCATCCCGGCGCCGAGGCAGGTGACGAAGCGGCCCTCGCGCGTGACGATGACGAACGGCCCCTCGCGGACGTCGTCGATGGCCAGCGCCACGCGCTCGGTGCCCGGCGGGACGTTGACGCGGTCGAGGACGTACGCCACCGCCTCGTGATCGCGGTAGAGCTCCAGCGCGAACTCGGTCTGCGCCCGCGTGACGCGATCGAGCCGCTCGAGGAAGTGATGCGCGTGGGCCACGCCGAGACGCTATCACCTCAGCGAACGACGATCTCCCCGTACCAGCGCTGGATCACGCCGTGGAGCTTCGAGTCGAGCTCGTAGAGCGCCGTCTCGCCGGGGGCGTGGAAGAGCGGCTGGATGGTGAGGTGCAGCACGTCGCCGTTCGAGCCGGTGTCGTGGTCGAAGGTCATCTTCAGGAGCTCTGCCCCGCCCTGGGCCTGGTTCGGGTCGACTGCGCTGACCGTCCAGGCGTCCGTCGGGCCGTCGCTGAGCAGGTGCACGTCGATGGTCCGCGACTGGCCCTGCGGGATGGCGACACCCCGCACCTCGGCGTTGGCGTACGGATCGAAGAGCGAGTCGGGCGCGTCGGCGGCGACGTCGAAGTAGGCGGGCGCCACGGCGGGCACGCAGGGGTCGTGGCCGGCGCTCGCCGCAGCGTTCGACCAGATGCGCTGCACCGCGTACCCGACGTCGGCCGGGGTGACGAGCTTCTGCTCGCAGAGATCACCGATCTCGCTGCCGCCGGTGAGCTCCGACCAGAAGGCGTGCGCCTCATCGAGCGACGAGTAGGCCGAGGACGTGATCAGCAGCGGGTCGGTGGCCGCCTCCGCCAGCTCGTGCGTGGTCGTCGACGTCATCGCGTCCGCGAGGCTCACGCCCGCGGGCGCGCACGCGCCGACGAGCGCGAACGCGATGGCGGGGGCCGGGCCGGGGGCAGGCGTCGTCTGCGAATGCCAGCCGGGCAGGTCCCACGGGCGCGTTCCGCAGAGCGTGGCCGCCGCCGGATCGGAGGGATCCCGCCCCGGCGCGAAGACGGTCGTGCCGGCGGCCGGGTAGAGGACGTAGATCGAGGACGCGAGCGTCGCGCGGTCCGTGGGGCCCCAGGCCGGGTCGCTCCCATCGAGATGCGAGGCGAGCCACACCCCGACGTCGACCGTCGCGCCGTCGGGGAGCGCATCGGCCGACGCCACGGGGTCGGCGGCCACGGTCGCGCCGACGCCGTATGGACCGGTCGCATCGCGCCACTCGGCGGAAGCGACGTACTTGCCGATGGCGCCCGTGAGCATGGCCGCCTGGGTCTCGCCCGGAAAGAAGACCGGGACGATGCGCGGCGTGGCGAGGACGGTCCCGCCGGCGCTCTCGATCACGGGCAGGCTGGGCGCGGTCGCCGGGTAGGCCGCCGCCTCCGGTGTCGAAGTACCCGCGTCGGACGCACCTGCGTCCTCGTCGGTCGCGGGCGAGCCATCCGTTTCAGCCGGCGAATTCTGTCCAGCACCGCTGCCGCACGCCGGCATCATCGCGAGGCTCGCGAGGACGACCAGCACGCTGGCTGTGCGACAGGGCGGACGGGGCATGGCAAGCTCCCCTCAGAGCTAGCGCCGCTGGCTCGCAGGGCCAGCCCCGTCAGTGTCCCCCGGCGGGGTGACAGGCCGCAAGCGCCCGCGGCCACGCCTACCCCGACCCACGCCATCTGCGCCGCACGGACGGCGCGGGGGTGAGGCGCCTATTGGGTGCAGAACGGAATCGCGCCGCACGTCGTCACCGTGGCGGTGGTCCCTTCGACGGTGCAGCTCTGCGACAGACAGTCCCCGCCATCGCCGCAATCCGACCCGACGGCGCACGACTGCTCGTAGGCCGGGCAGCTCGGCTCGCAGCTCAGGGACGGGACGCCGGCGTCGCTCAGGACGAGGCAGCAAGGCTGTCCGTTGCAGTCCGCTGGCGTCTGGCAGCCCTCGCCCGAGAGGTGCCCCGAGGCCTGCGAGTAGCCTTCGCTGTCGCCCGTGACGAGGACGCAGCCCGCGCCGGCGCCGGCGACGACGAGGGCGGCGAGAACGGTACCGACGCGCGTCAAAACGATCCCCGCAGGAGCAGCCCCGAGCCCGAGCCCGTCGACCCGACGCCGACCTGCGTGCCGAGCGACTTGTCCGTCGGGTTCGTCAGCAGCAGGTACGCGCCGACGGCGAGGCCCACGGCCCCGATGCCCCAGCCCGCCGCGTTCCATCCTTCGAGGTCGCCGAGCTTGCCGTTCGCCACGATCCCGTCGGGCGAGCAAACCTTGTCGACGCAGCTCGCGCTCCGCACGCTGTTCTGGTGAAGCATCATGAACGACGTGATCACCGCGAGGATGGCCCCCTCCGCGCCGACGGACAGCGCGGACCAGCCCCAGACGCGGTTCATCTGCCGTGTGTGGTGGTCGCTCTGCGGCTGCTGATCGACGCTCGCCTCGTCGGCCTTGGCGGGCTTCGAGTCACCGACGTCGACGGGCGCCGCCTGGGCGAGGATGGGGTGGGGCGCCGTCGTCTGCGCGGCCGGAGCCGCGGTTCGAGGCCCCGGCGCCGCGGCGCAACCGGCCACGGCGAGAGCGACCACGGCGGCGACGACGGGATTTCGCATGCCGCCGCAGGCTAACGTGACCGGCAGGTCCCTTCAACTCGGCCGGGGGCTGCTCAGCTCGCGGCGAGGGCCTTCTCGATGGCCTGCTTCACTTCGGCGCTGGTCGGCTCCACCTTCGGCTCGAAGCGCGCGAGCACCTGACCGTTCTTTCCGACGAGGAACTTGTTGAAGTTCCATTTGATGTCGCCGGCAAATTCGGGGTCGCTCTCCTTGCTCGTGAGGTGCTGAAAGAGCGGGTCGATCCCGTCGCCCTTGACCTTCACCTTGGAGAACATGTCGAACTTCACGCCGTAGTGGGTGGCGCAGAACTCCTTGATCTGCCCCTCCGACCCCGGCTCCTGCGCGCCGAACTCGTTGGCCGGGAAGCCGAGGACCGAGAGCCCCTTGGCGCCGTAGGCCTCGTGCAGCTCCTCGAGGCCCTTGTACTGGGGCGTGAGCCCGCACTCGGAGGCGACGTTGACGATGAGCGCCACGCGCCCGCGATAGTCCGCGAGGCTCTTGTCCTTGCCGTCGATGGTCTTGGCGGAGAAGTCGTGGATGGTCTTGGGCATGGGCGATGGAAAGCGCGAGCCGCCGGCCGCGTCAATGGCGATGCCCCTGCCTCGACCTGGCCGCTGGTCCAGCCGAGTTCGCCGAACTGGACCTGCCCGCGTCGCCTCGCCGCTGCTACGTCGAGGTCATGCTCCCCGTGCAACCAGTCACCCTGTCCGACGACGTCGTCCTCCTCGAGCCGCTCACCCTGGACCACGCGGCCCGCCTCCTCGAAGCCTCGACCGCGCGCCGTGACACCTACGGGCTGACCCTGGTCCCGAGCACACCGGAGGCGATGCGCGCCTACGTGGAGCTCGCGCTCTCGGAGCAGGGACGAGGCGTTTCCATCCCGTTCGCCACCTGCGACGCGCGCACGCGGCGCGTCCTCGGCGCGACGCGCTTCATGACCATCGAGCGCTGGACCTGGCCCCAGCCGGGAAGCCCGCTCCAGCGCACGCGGGAGCACGCCGACGTCGTCGAGATTGGCTCGACCTGGCTCGCGCAGGACGCGCAGCGCACGGCCGTGAACACGCACGCGAAGCTCCTCATGCTGACGCACGCCTTCGAGGCGTGGGAAGTCCGCCGCGTGACGCTGAAGACCGACGCGCGGAACACGCGCTCACGCAACGCCATCGAGCGCCTGGGCGCGCGCCTCGACGGCATCCTCCGCGCCCACATGCCCGCCTTCGACGGCGCCATCAGGGACACCGCGTTCTTCTCGATCCTCGCCGCCGAATGGCCCCACGTGAAAGCGCGTTTGCTCGAGCGCGCATCGCGAACCTGAAGCGTCACGGATTGCGCACGCAGTTGTACGTGAGGGTGACGGGCGGCCCGAGGTCGACGACGTCGAAGTCGCTCGGCTGGATCCCGAAGAGCGCGTGGGAATCCAGGTTCAACGTGGCGTCGGTCCACTTGTGCGTCGTGAGCTGATCGCTCTGCACCATCAGCGGGATGTTTCCCCCGTCCGAAAGAAACATCCCGAACCGCTGCAGCGCCTTCGCGATGGTCTGCGCCGCGGGAGACGCCAGGCTCGACACGGGGTAATTCGCCCGGAGCCGGAACCGCGCGCCGTACGGCGGCAGCGCCGAGCTCCCCGACGGGCCCCCCGCGTGGGACGCCGGATGAACGTAGACGCCCTTCGCCATGCGCGCGTTCGGGAGCGCGAAGCGGATCGCGTGGCCGATCGTTCCCGTCGCGACCTCGTCGGCGTCCGTCAGCATGGCCGACATCGGAAAGCCCGCGGCGTCGGCCGAGGTGCACTGGTCGCCGCGCTCGTTCGGCGGGTACGTCTTCGTCAGGTCCCACAATATGGCGCAACCCGCCGTGATGCCGCTGCCTTGCGAAGTGGCCTGGTAGAGCTCGTAGAGCGTGCTCGTCGGCGGGTAGACGACGAGCAGGTGGCAGTCGTTCTGCGAGACGTCGCACGTGTAGTTGGTCTGCCCCTCGATGGCCCCGCCGGTCACGAGCGGGATCTGCGTCGGCGTGTCGCAGTCGGGCAACGTGTAGCCGCTCGCCATCGTGAAAGGGACCATCGGCGTCGTGCTCGTCGCGTGGAGGACGACGAGGCTCGTGTCGATCTGGAATTGCGTCATGCCCGGGCCCCAGCCGCCAGCCGCCGTGAGGGCGGCGATGATGGACGCGGAGCTCGGCGAAGGCGTCTCGCACGAGACGTCCGTCGTCCACACGTTGGGCACCTCGAAGACGCCGCTCCCGTAAGGGCCGCAAGCGCCTCCGCCGCCGTCCGGGCTCGTCGCCATCCCGCCGTCCTTCCCTCCGGCCCCGCCCTCGTAGGCGAGCCCGCCCGTATCGCCGCCCGCATCGACGTGAAGGCCTCCACCGTTCGACGTGGAGGCGCCGCAGGCCACCAGAAAGACCGTTCCGACGAAGGGCGCGTAGCGTCTCATGGCGGCAATCGTACCCCGGCGACGCGCGCGCCTCCCGTAGCATCGCTCCATGGCTCCTCCCCACTCCGGCCGCCTGCTCGTCGCGCTCGTCGCGCTCGTCGCGCTCGCGAGCAGCGCATGCCTCTACACCGACATCCGCGCCCCGCTCTCGTACGGCTCGGCGACGCCGAGCGACGCCAACGGAAACCTCGGACGCGAGGTGAAAGGCTCGGCGTGCAACCACGCCGTCCTCTGGCTCGTCGCGTTCGGCGACGGCGGATACGACGCGGCGGTGGCAGACGCCCGTGCCAACACGAACGCGCCCTTCCTCGTCGACGTGAAGTCCGACACGTCGTACCGCAACGTCCTCTTCGGCGTGTACCAGCGGCAGTGCACCAACGTCACCGCGCGCATCCCCGGCGGGACCACGACGGCCGGCGCGGCCCCCGCCGCAAGCGCGGCCCCGTGACGACGCTCTGGCGTGCGCTGCCTCTCGTCGGCCTCGCGGGCTGCGCGTTCCCGCCGCTCCCCTCGACCATCACGAGCGGCACGATCTACCAGGGTACCGTCGATCCCGTGCAGTACCGTTCGCCTCTGCCGCGCGACGTCCACGCTTCGCCCGACGGACCGCGCGATCGCCAGGCGACGGGCCAGTCCTGCCGCACCCTCCTCTCGTTTCCGGCCATCCCTCCGACGCCCTTCTACGGGAGCGGCTTCGCGGCGCAGCTCGTCCCGTGGCAGTCGCTCGCCATCGTCTTCGGCGACGACAGCTACGCCGCCGCCGTCGGCAGGGCGCGCGACTCCGTCGACGGCGCGGTCCTCTACGACGTCCGCGCCGACATCCACACGACCGCCGTGCTCGGCCTCTGGCGGCGCGAATGCATCGAGGTCCACGCCGCCGTCGCGCGCGGCTCTACTCCTCCGCGATGAGGGCGGTCAGCGCGACCCGGTCCGGCTCGAGCAGCTGCGCCAGGCGCTCCTTGCCGACGTCGGCGACGATGATCTCGCCCACCTCGTCGTTGACCGCGCTGAAGATTCCACGGCGCTTCATGCCCTCGGTCTGCCGATGGTTGTCCTCTGTGGGCGTCAGGTAGTGCACCGAATCGATCCGGTAGCGGTAAACGAGAAAGAGCTGCAGGAGCGTCATCAGCCGCTTGCGCCGAAGCCCGACGTCGAAGGTGTTCTGGTCGCGTACCGAGAGGATGCTGCGACCCCGACGGTCGAGGATCGTGTCGAAGACGACGTTCGCGGCCTTTTGACGGTCCGCCGTCGTCACCGCGAGCTCGAGCAGCTGAGAGCCGGCGCTGTGCGGCCGGAGCGAGACGCGCAGCCGTCCCGCGATGCCGTGGCGCTGGCGCCAGAGATCGAGCCACTCCTCGAGGAGCTTGGGCGGCACCTCCGTCTGCACCTGGTGCTGGAACTGCGTCGAGCCCTTGCCCATCGCCTTCGTCGTCGACGTGCGCCCCGAGAGCGCCATCAGCGCGGCGTCCGCGCGCGGGCCGCCCACGAGCGTCTGCGGCGTGCGGTACGGCGACTCGAGCAGCCGGAACTTCCGCTGGAGCCGCGCGAGCGCGAGCATGCCCTCCTCGCGCAGCGCCGCCGAGAACTCCTCGCCCGCGAGGCCGTCGATCTGGTGGCCCCCGTACGTGATGAAGTTGAACACGAAGCCGAGCTTGCCGAGCTCCTCGGGGAACCGGCGCATCTGCTCGTCGCTCATGCCGGTCGTATCCCAGCTGAAGGACGGCGACAGGTTGTAGGCCAGCATGCAGTGCGGGTGCTCGGCGTGGATGGCGTCGGCGAAGATCTTCGCATCGTGCAGATCGGCGGTCTTCGTCTCCATCCAGAGGATGTCGGCGTACGGCGCCACGGCGAGCGACTTGGCGATGGCGTAGTCGATGCCCCCGCGGACCTGGTAGTAGCCGTCGGGCGTCTTCGAGTGCTCGCAGTTCCACTCGTCGTGGACGCCCATCTCGCGGGCCTTCTGCTTGATCTCGTAGAACGACGCGCGTCGCGAGAAGGCGCGCCACTCTTCCTCGGTCATCGGGAACTGCACGCCCTCGCTGGCGAGAAAGCGCATCACGTCCGCGACGGCCTCGCCGTACGTCTTGACGTTCGCCTCGGCGCTCCACAGGTCGACGAACGGCTCGAACACCTTCTCGAGCGCCGCGTCGACGGCCACGCCGCCGCCCTTCTCGTACTCGGTGACCGCCTTCTCGAGCAGCGCGCCGAGGCCCACGCGATCGAGCCACGCGTCGGCCGCCGCGTACTCGCCCTCGCTGGTCGCGTAGAGCTCGTGGCCGCTCATCTCCTCGATGCCCCGCCGGCGGAAGCGGCGGAGGATGGCGAGGAAGGCGGTCTTGTAGCTCGGGAGATCCACGTTGGTTGCGCCGAGGATGAAGGGCTGGTCGCGCTCGTCGCTGCGCCCGTCGAGCAGCGTCGCGGACTCGGCGTCGGTGCGCGCCACGATGAGGCCCCCGACCCCCATGATGTCGAGCTGGAAGCGGGCGGCGCTGAGGCGCTTGATCTGCTCGTCCTCCGCGACGAGCACCTTGCCTCCCTGGTGGCCGCACTTCTTGGCGCCGGGCTTCTGGTCCTCGATGTGATAACCGGGCACGCCCGCCTCGACGAACCGGCGGACGAGGTTCCGCACGTGCGCGTCGCCGCCGTGGCCCGTGTCGGCGTCGGCGATGATGAACGGCCGGTAGTCGACCACCGGCGTCGCTCGCCGCTGCTCCTCGGTCATCCGCGCGCGCGCGTAGAACTGGTTCCGGTCCGCCGTCAGCAGCGCTCGCACGATGGGCGCGGCCTCGTCGGGCACGCGCGAGAGGGGGTAGCTCGCGAGGTCCGGTCCGGGGTCCTCGTCCGGGCCGCCCTTGGCGCTCGTGGCCCATCCGCCGAGGTAGATGCCCTCGATGCCCGCGCGGCGCATCGCCACGGCTTGCCCCGGCGAGTACGGGCCGAACGTCGTGATGCAGCGCCTCTCGGCGAAGAGCTGGCGGAGTCGTGCGTGAAAGGCCTCGGCCGCGTCGCGCGCGACGGCGTATTCGCCCCGGACGCTGCCGCGCTGCTCGACGACCTCGCGCGCCGAGTAGAGCCGCTTGATGCCGGCGAAGCGGGGGCTCTCGAACCATCGGCGCATGTCGGCGACTTCGTGATCGAAGGGGGGCATGGGTACTCACCATCCTATCCGGCCTCGCTTTGCACGGCTCGCCCGTCGCGGGACGCTCCGCCCGACCCCAGGCATGCGGCGGCTCCTCTCCTCTTCCTCGTCGTGGCCGCCTGCGCGTCGGCTCCCCGCTCGCGGCCGCTGCCGTCGCCCGAACACCGGCGGGCGCCAAGTAGAGGTGGCCCGCGGAACGGGCCTTGCCCCCCTGCCGAGGCATGCGCCCGCTCCATTCCCTGATTCTCGCGTTGCTGGCCTCGGCTGCGTGCTCGGCGGAGAGCGTGGACACCTCGAGCGGCCCTTTCGCGCCGGAGACGAGCCCGGGCGTCCACGTCGCCGTCAACCCGGCGGCCTCGTTCGGCGTGTACCGGACGTTCTCCTTCGGCCCGGCCGAAGTGCCGCCTCCCGGCTACCGCTTGACGCCGCGATCCGAAGAGACCGAGCGCCGGCTCCCGCCGCTCATCACGGCCGCGCTTCTCCGGAAGGGCTACCTTCCCGAGCCCGTGACGGGCGACCTCGTCGTCGTGTTCGGCGCAGGGCGACGCGACACGCCCGTCCACGGGGTGAGCAGCATCAGCGGGAGCGGGTGGCTGCCGGACGACATGAACGCGGACATCCGCGAGGGGAGCATCGTCGTCGACGTCTTCGACACGGCGAGGGGCCTCTGGGTGTGGCACGGCACGAGCCGCGCCGCCGTTTCTCCGGAGAACGTCGACGCGGCAAGCTTGCGGCACTCCGTGGACGCTCTCCTCGCAGAGTTTCCCCCCGCCGGAGGCGAAGGCGCGCCTCGAGCCTCGCGGTGACCCAGCGGGCGCCCCTGTGGTCTCACCTGAGGCACATGTCGTTCAGCTTGCAGTGCGCGGCGGTCGTGTACTCCATGCCGGGCATGTCGCACTCGCCGACGTGGAGCGAGTGGACGCACTTCGACACGCCGACCTCGCCGATGCCGCCCGGGCAACGTGACGCGTTGAGCTCCTTCGCGACGAGCACGCCCATCTGGGCCATGCAGTCGTCGCGGTCCCGGTAGGCGGCGCCCGGGCCGATGCGGTTGCAGGACTGGCTGCGATCGCAGCGAGCAGCCGAGAGCCGCTCGACCACGTCTTCGTCGGCGAGCGCCTGCTGGCTCGTGACGCCGGTCGGGGAAGTCTCCGTTTCCGGCACGATGGGCTGCGTCCGGGCGACATCGTGGGACGACGATGCGCAGCACGTGAGCATGATCCCGAGGGCGGCCGACGCGAGCGACGCCGCCACTTCGATGTGGTTTCTCATGGTGCCCGAAGCCAGTGCATCCGCCGTTCCAGCGCGGCCGTCCACCTATTGTCCGCTGCACTGGCACGGTCCCCACGTGCCGTCGCTCTTGCATTGCATCACCGACATCGTGCCGTCGGGGCAGTTGCAGCCCTGCTGCTCATCCGGAGTGCAATGCACCGGGCCCGGGCCTGGGCCGGGGACCTCCCCGCCACATGAGGCAGCGAGGACGAGCACGGCCGCGAAGAGGAACCGCACCGCGTGCCTCATCCGCTGCATCCCGTGTCGACGTAGCAGCGTCCGCTGCAGCACTGGTTGTCCCAGCGGCAATCGGTGCCACCCGCACGGCAGTGCGTGCGCGCGTAGTTGGCCTGGGTGTTCGACGCGCCGCACGCGGCGAGCCCCACGACCACCAAGATGGGTCCGAGGACCCTGGCGATTCGCCTCATCGGGATGCCTCCGCTTTCCGCGGTGCATCCGGCGTACCGGCAGCGGCGGGGATGCCGCCCGGGCCGTCACATGCAGGTGCCGCCGCCGATGGTGGCCTCGAACTGGAGGGTGCAGAAGCTCAGACTTCCTCCGTCCTGCGTGAAGGTGCAGCACTTGGGGGCGCCCGTTTCGGTGCAATCGGCCGGCTGCGCGCACAGGCGGACGACCTGCGTCCCCGTGCAAGATGCTCCCAGGGACGTCGTGCAGTCCGCGGCCGCCGCGCACGCCACCGAGAGCGCGCCGGTCGTGCAGTTGGGGATGCTGCCTCCGGTGACGGGTATGTGAGCGCAGCAGATCGGCGTGTTCGGCGTCGAGTCGCACCCCACGGGCGACGAGCACACGAACGCTCCGCCGCTGCTGCCGCTGCTGCTCGTGCTCCCGCTGCTGCTGCTACTACCGCTGCTGCTCCCGCTGCTGCTCGTGCTCCCGCTGCTGCTGCTGCTACCGCTGCTGCTCCCGCTGCTCGTGCTCCCGCCACTGCTGCTGCTCCCGCTGCTGCTCGTGCTGCTGCCGCTCCCGCTGGTCGACGACGACGGCCCCCCATCCTCGCCGGAGCCGACGCCGCCGCCGCTGGCGCCGCTGCATCCCCACACGAGGCATCCGACGGAGAGACTCGACCCGAGGACCACGACGAGCGAGGGAGCTTTCATGCGCAAACGATAGCTCCCGGGCCGCCCCGGGCGACCGTGCGAAGTGCCGCGCGAGCCCTCGGAGACCCTCCTTAGACAAGCGCGGACGTCGCCTGCGGGTGACGCGGCCGGCCATCAGAGAACGATAAGACTGGCCTCACGGAAGCATCGGGGAAGGAGCCGAATCGAGCTGTCATCTTGCCGTCTATCCGTCGCAGTCGGCAGCGCGACAGAACGAGCTCCAACCCAGTCCGAGAGGTCCGTCATGAGCAAGATGTGGAAGGCAAGTGCTCTCACCGCGGCGGTGGCCGCCGGTCTCGCCCTTTTCTTCGGTACCACCGCCAACGCCGAGAATCGGAACGCGCCGCAGTTCAGCTGCGGCGTCTCCTTCGGCGCGGGCAACGAGCCGATGGTCACGATCACGAAGACCGCGGGCGGGGCGCCGGACCCGACGAAGGACGTGTTCGCGAGCATCACCACGCCCAACGGCAAGGTCTCCGCCACGGTCTGCGGAAAGCAGCTCCAGTCGAACGGCAGCCACGCGAGCGTCTCTTTCAGCACGCAGGTGAAGTCGGGGTA
This sequence comes from Polyangiaceae bacterium, assembly GCA_036501935.1. Classification (GTDB taxonomy): domain Bacteria; phylum Myxococcota_A; class Polyangia; order Polyangiales; family Polyangiaceae; genus Palsa-1150. The sequence continues at coordinate 13,233 of DASXZL010000051.1, forward strand.
CATCTACCTCTGCACCGCCGCCGCAGGCACGACGACCTTCGCCTGCAACCCGGTTCGCTAGGCCGAGCGCCAGCGGTAACCAACCGCAGCACGACGCGCGGTCGCCGTGCGCAGCGCTTCCAGGTGCGCGCGGCTCCGTGACCGTCCGCGTCACAGCGGGGCCCCGGAAGCCCGCGCTCCTCAGGCTTCGTTGTGGCGAACGTACTCGAAGTCGACCGGCCGGCCCTTGATGCCCTGCTTCGGCGCGCTGATCCAGCCGGCCATCTGCTTCGGATCGGACACGGCCTTCGTCATCAGGCTCTGGACGAACGCTTTGTCGGCGTCGCTCGGCAGCCACCCGTCCTTCTTCTTCTCCCACTCGTCCTTCGCGATGAGATCGCCCTGCGGATCGGCGAAGACGCCTCCGTAGAGGCCGATGTGCCTGTGAAAGCGCCGGCTCGGCAGCTTCAGCTCGAAGGGGACGCCGTGGGCGGCGATCGCGCGGTTCCACTTGTCGACTCCGCGCTGGCAGTCCTCGACGTACGCGTCGCGCAGCACCTCGTTCATCGCGTTGCGGAGGGGGACCTCCTCGCGCTCGATGCGCCCTTCCTTCGGGACGTCCATCGCGTACGTGCCCGTGAGCGCGCGGTGGTCCTCGTGCTGCTCCTCCTTCGCGCGGCCCTTGATGCCCGAGGCGAAGAAGCTCGCCGCGTTGGAGCTGATCTCGCCGCCGAAGAGGTCGAGCGACAGCGAGTACCAGAGGTTCAGGTACTTCTGCATGGTCGGCAGATCGACGACGCCGAGCTTGCGCACGTCGTCCGGGTGGTCCTTCTTCTCCTCGGCCATGCGCCGGGCAGTGCGGTCGACGACCCGGAGGATGCCCGTCTCGCCCACGAACATGTGGTGCGCCTCTTCGGTCAGCATGAAGCGAGTCGTGCGCGCCAGCGGGTCGAAGCCGCTCTCGGCGAGCGCGAGGAGCTGGAACTTGCCGTCGCGGTCGGTGAAGAACGTGAACATGAAGAAGGACAGCCAGTCGGTGCACGGCTCGTTGAAGGCGCCCAGCATCCGCGGCTTGTCCACGTCGCCGCTGCGGCGCTGCAAGAGTCCCTCGGCCTCCTCGCGGCCGTCGCGGCCGAAGTACGACTGGAGGAGGTAGACCATCGCCCAGAGGTGCCGCCCCTCCTCGACGTTGACCTGGAAGAGGTTCCGCAGATCGTAGACCGACGGGCACGCGTGACCGAGCATTCGCTGCTGCTCGACGCTCGCCGGCTCCGTATCCCCCTGGGTGACGATGAGGCGGCGCAGCGTGTTGCGGTGCTCGCCCGGGACTTGCTGCCACGCGGGCTTGCCGAAGTCGTCGCCGAAGCCGATGGTGCGGTCCTTCTCCTGCTCGGCGAGGAAGATTCCCCACCGGTAGTCGGGCATCTTCACGTAGTCGAAGTTCGCCCAGCCGTCGGAGTCGACGCTGATCGCCGTCCGGAGGTACACGAGGTCCTCCTGGAAGCCGCTCGGCCCCATCTCGCGCCACCACTGGAGGTAGTTCGGTTGCCACGCCTCGAGCGCGCGCTGCAGGCGCTTGTCGTCCGAGAGCTGGACGTTGTTGGGAATGCGTTCGCTGTTGACGACGTCGGACATGGCGGGGGCTTTCTACGTCCTGTTGAAATCGAACTCGGCGCGCTCGGGCTTGCCGTAAAGGGTGAGCGCACCCCGAGGGCCGACGGCGTTGGGCCGCTGGAAGATCCAGTTCTGCCAGGCGGTGAGGCGGCCGAAGATCTTGGTCTCCATCGTCTCCGGGCCGGCGAAGCGCAGGCTCGCCTCCATGCCGGTCATCGCGTCGGGCGACATGCTGGCGCGCTCTTCGAAGGCGATGCGGATCTCGTCGTCCCAGTCGATGTCGTCGGGCGCGAACGTGACGAAGCCGGCCGCCACGGCGGCTTTCGTATCGAAGGCCCCACCGTGCTCGAGGACGCGCGCGACCCGCTCGGGCTCACGGAGGAACCGGCTCTGCAGGCGCGTCAGGCCGTTGCCCATCGGCAGCGGCCCCGCGTTGAGCGGCGAGAGGCGGACCTCCACCTTCTCGTCCGGGTGGTCGAGCATAAAAACACGGTCCGCCGCCAGCACGAGCTCCATCAGCGAGCCGGCGAAGCAGCTCCCCGGCTCGATGAGCGCGAAGAGGCTCTTCGGCATCATGTCGAGGCGCTTGAGGACGCGCCGGGCGAGCAGCGTCACCTCGCGCACGAGGCCGTCGTCGCGGTGCTTCGCGAGCATCGCGTCCACTGCGAGGACCTGCTCCGGGTCGCCGACCGTCTTCAGCGCGACGACGCCCACACCGGCGCGGTTGAAACGCAGGTCGAGGAGCGCGTCGTCGAGCTCTCGCCACATTCGAATGGCCCACGCGCTCGCGCCGGCCTTCGCCAGCTCCTCGGGCGTCCGCGGCTCGGCGCCGTCGGGGGCGCGCACCGTCAGCGTCGCGGTGCGCGCCGCGTCGTCGACCGTCATCGTGACGAAGCGGCGCTCGGCGCCCAGCGCGTCGAGCTTCACCGGCGCCATCGGCCGCCGCTTGCTGCGGGCGACCATCGCGTCGAGCCGTCGCTTCACCGCGGCGTCGAAGTCCTTCTTGCTCGGCGCCTCGTCGACGAGTCCCCACTCGACGGCGCGCTTGCCGCGCACCCCCTCGGCCACCGTGGAGAACGCGTCGGCAAGGTCGCGGCGCACCTTGCGCTTGTCGACGAGGCGCGTGAGCCCTCCCGTCCCGGGGAGCACGCCGAGCAGCGGCGCCTCGGGCAGGCTGATCGCGCTCGAGCCGTCGTCGGTCAGCACGATCTCGTCGCACGCGATCGCGAGCTCGTACCCGCCGCCCGACGCCGTCCCCGCGAGGGCGGCGAGGCTCGACACGCCGGTCTCGGCGCTCATCTCTTCGAGATAGAGGCGCGTCTCGTTCGTGAACTTGCAGAAGTTGACCTTGAAGGCGTGGGTGCTGCTGCCCAGCATGTAGATGTTGGCGCCCGAGCAGAAGATGCGTTCTTTCCCGCTGGTGAAGACGAGGGCCTTCACGGCGGGATGCTCGAACCGGATGCGCGTCAGCGCGTCGGCGAGCTCGACGTCGACGCCGAGGTCGTACGAGTTCAGCTTGAGCGGGTAGCCGGGCCTGAGGCCCTCGCCCTCGCGGACGTCCATGACGAGGCGCGCCACGGCGCCGCCGTGCTCGGCGGGCAGCTCGAGACGCCAGTGGCGGTAGCGATCGGGGTGCGTCTCGAAGCGGACCGGAGGGAGGGACGAGTCGTCGACGTGGGCGCCCATGACCGGAAGAACGTTAGAGCGAGACGCGCGTCCGAGCAAGTAGTATAGTGCCGCTGGTCGACATCGATGAACTATACTGCCGCCTCCGACGACCGCTCCACCAAGCGCACCGAGCTGCTCCGCGCCCTCGGCGCGGCCGTCCGCGCGCGAAGGACGGACCTCGGCCTCACGCTGCGGACCCTGGCCGGGCGGGCCGACGTGAGCGAGCGTTTCCTGGCGCAGCTCGAGACGGGCTCGGGGAACATCTCCGTGGCGCGCCTGGAGGACGTGGCCGTGGCCCTCGGGACGAGCGCGGCCGAGCTCCTCGCGATCCGGGCGGCCGGCGCGGCCCCGCTGCGCAAGGTGGTCGCGCTCCTCGGCCTGCGCGGCGCGGGGAAGAGCACCCTCGGCCCGGAGATCGCGAGGCACCTCGGCCTTCCCTTCTACGAGCTCGACGCCCTCGTGGCGCGCGAGGCGGGGATGCCGCTGTCGACCATCTTCGAGATGCACGGCGAGGCTTGGTTCCGCCGGCTCGAGCACGACGTCCTGCGCGCCTTTCTCGAGGCGCATCCGGCGGCCGTCCTCGCCACCGGGGGCTCCATCGTCACGGCGCCGGACACGTACGCGCTGCTCCGCAAGCGCGCGACCACTGTGTGGCTCCGCGCGAAGCCGCAGGACCACTGGGACCGCGTGCTTCGGCAGGGCGACGCGCGGCCGATGCGAAACCGGGCCAACGCGATGTCCGAGCTGAAGGCCCTCCTTCGCTCGCGGAGACCGCTTTACGCGCTCGCCGACCACGTCGTCGACACGTCGAGCGCGACGTTCGAAGAGGCGACCACGCGAGTCGTGGCCGCGGTGCGAAACACGAAGAGGAGCCGGGAACGATGATGAAGGAGCTCACGAGCTACGTGTGCGGCGGCTGGGTGGCGGGCAAGGGACGCGCGGCGACGCTCGTCAATCCGGCGACCGAAGAGGCGCTGGCCACGGCGTCGACCGAGGGAATCGACTTCGGCGCGGCCCTCGCCTTCGCGCGTGACCGCGGAGGCCCGGCGCTCCGGGCGATGACGTTCCGCCAGCGCGGCGAGCTGCTGCGCGCGATGAGCAAGTCCATCCACGCGAAGCGCGACGAGCTCTTCGCGCTCGGCACCGCCAACGGCGGCAACACGCGGTCCGACGCGAAGTTCGACGTCGACGGCGCCATCGGCACGCTCGCGGCGTACGCCGATCTCGCGCCGGAGCTCGGGGACACGCAGGTCCTCGCCGACGGCGACGGCGCGCAGCTCGGTCGAAGCGCGCGCCTCTACGGCCAGCACGTCTACGTCTCGCGCTCCGGCGTGGCGGTTCACGTGAACGCGTTCAACTTCCCGGCGTGGGGCCTCGGCGAAAAGGCAGCGTGCGCGCTGCTCGCGGGGATGCCCGTCATTGCCAAGCCGGCGACGAGCACGGCGCTCCTGGCGCATCGAATGGTGGAGATCCTGATCGAAGAGAAGGTGCTTCCCGAAGGCGTGCTCTCCTTCGTCTGCGGTTCGTCGGGGGACCTGCTCGGTCGGCTCGGCGGGCAGGACGTGCTGGCCTTCACGGGCTCCGGCGGCACGGCGGGCACGCTGCGCGGCGGCAAGGCGTTCACCCACGCCTCGGCGCACGTGAACGTCGAGGCCGACAGCCTCAACGCGGCCATCCTCGGGCCCGACGCGGTGGACGGGTCGGACCTCGTGAACCTCTTCGTGGGCGACGTCGTCCGCGACATGACGCAGAAGACGGGTCAGAAGTGCACGGCGATCCGGCGCGTCTACGTTCCGGCGGGGCTCGTCGACGCGGTCCTCGAGCGCCTGCGCGAGCGCCTCGTCGCCGTGAAGGTCGGCGATCCTTCTCGCGAGGACGTGGGCATGGGACCCGTGGCCACGGCGCAGCAGCTGAGCGACGTTCGCGAGGGGATCGCGCGCCTCGCGACGGGCGCGCGCACGGTGTGCGGGGGTGCGGGAAGCGTCGAGGCGCTCGGCGTCGCGGCGGGCAAGGGGTTCTTCGTCGCGCCGACCCTGTTTCACGCCCCCGAGCCGCGAGCGGACGACGCGGCGCACTCGCACGAGGTCTTCGGCCCCGTGGCCACCGTGATGCCGTACGACGGCTCGTCCGTCGCGGCGGCGCGAATGGTCGCGTGGGGCGGCGGAGGCCTCGTCTCCAGCGTCTACAGCGACGACAAGGACTTCGTGCGCGACTTCGTCCTCGGCATCGCGCCCTTCCACGGCCGCGTCACGGTCGGCACCTCGAAGACCGCCTCGCAATCCATCCCACCGGGAACGGTGATGCCGCAGCTGCTCCACGGCGGTCCAGGCCGCGCGGGCGGCGGCGAAGAGCTGGGAGGCCGTCGCGGGCTCGCCCTGTACATGCAGCGCGTCGCCATCCAGGGCGACCGGGCGCTCGTCGAGGCCATCGCCGGCAAGCGGTGACCGAACCGCGCGGGTGGGTTTTCCGCGACCGGAATCTCAACCCGCGGCGTAGTCGTACGCCCCGCCCTTCGCGAGCGCACGCTGGTAGGCCGGCCGCGCGTGGATGCGTTTCAACCAGTCGTGGATGTGCGGCTCCTTCTCGGGCGTGATGCCCGCGCGCGAGCTCGCGGCCTCCAGCGGAAAGCTCATCTGGACGTCCGCCGCCGTGAGCTCCGCGCCCGCGAGCCACGACGTCTTGCCCATCTCGCGCTCGATGTACCCGAGGTGCGTCTCGAGCTGCGGATCGATGAACTCTGCCCTCACCTTGCGCGCGATGCCCTTCGCGATGGGCCGCACGAAGAACGGCATCGGCGCTACCTCGATGCGCATGAAGACGAACGCGAGCAGCATGGGCGGCATGACCGACCCCTCGGCGTAGTGGAGCCAGAACGTGTACCGCAGGCGCTCGGGCGTCCCCGCGGGCGGAATGAAGCGGCCTTCCCCGTAACGGCCCACGAGATACTCGAGGATCGCCCCCGACTCGACCAGCGTGAGGTCCCCGTCGGTCACGATCGGCGACTTCCCGAGGGGGTGAACGGCCCGTAGCTCCGGCGGGGCGAGCATCGTCTTCGCGTCGCGCGGATAGCGCTTCAAGTCGTACTCGAGCCCGAGCTCCTCCAGCATCCAGAGGATCCGCTGAGAGCGCGAGTTATTGAGGTGGTGGAGAACGATCATGACGGGCTCGGGACATACGGATGTCGTGGGCCGCCGGGTCGTCGCTCTTCGCGCTTCCTTTCGCGCGGATTTTTCTTCGCGCCGGGCTCGGGCGCGCTGGGGCATCCACCCTGGCTGACCACGCGGGCCATTGCCACGACGATGACAGCGCCGCCACAGTCGACGGGGCGGCGCTCCCGGCACGGACTGCTGCTATTCCAGCGTCGTCAGCGGCGTCGCCCGCAAGTGCGCGCGCCGCCGGCAGTGAGCGGACAAGCGGGCGTGAGGGCGGGAGACCGACATCCCTGGCACGACGCTGGCAGTGCTTTCTCAGGCCATGACCTTGACGGGGGGTGCGCGAGGGGGTGAGCTGCAATGATGGGCGCGGATCTTCGGCCCTTCATCGGTCTGCTGCTCGGAGTCGCGGCCTGTTCCGGCCCAGCGGTCGGCGAGGATGTGTCCGCGACCACCGATGCCGGCAACTCGAGCGATCCGGACGCCGGAGCGAGTCCTTCGCCGAAGGGCGCGACGTTCCTGACGCCCTCGGGTGGTTCGCCGGTCGGACACCTCGGAACCGAATGGGACGCGAGCCTCCTCGACGACGCGGCACCGGAGGTCGGCCTCCCGCCGAGGCTCGGCGGTGACGCTTCGTGGACGAACGCCGTTCCGAGCGGCATGCCGCTGGTCGTGAACAGCGGGGGCCCCACGGTGACGTCGCCGGTGTTCCAGTCGGTGACCTTCGCGAACTACGACCTGACGCCGAGCGTCGACGACTTCGTCTCGCGCGTGGGGTTGACCTCGTACTGGCTGAGCGCCGTCGGCGAGTACGGCATCGGCCTGGCGAGAGCCGCCACGCCGGTGCATATCGCCGAGGGCGGGCCCAAGAACATCGACGACGCGGACATCCAGGTGTGGCTCGCGAACGAGCTCGCCGCCAATCCCGCCCTCGAGCCGCCGTCGTCGGGCACGGTGTACGTCCTCTTCTATCCGTCCGCGACGAGCGTCACCTTCGCCGGCGAGGAGGGCTGCTTCACCATCGGCGGGTACCACAACAGCATCGTCGTCGACGGGGTGAACGTGTCGTACGCGGTCATCCCCGAGTGCGTGACGGAGACCGCTACCGAGCTGCAGACGACGACCTCCGCCGCGAGCCACGAGATGATCGAAGCCGTGACGGACCCGCTGCCGCTCACCTCGACGCCGGCCTACCTCGAGGTCGATGCGGCACACCATTTCTACTCGGTGGTGCTCGGCGGCGGCGAGGTCGGCGACCTCTGCGCCCAGTGGCCCGCTTCGTTCTTCGTGCCGGATGACCTGGCCTACACGGTGCAGCGAACGTGGTCGAACGCAGCCGTCGCGGCGGGGCGCGACCCCTGCCAGCCCGAGCTCGACGGGGAGACGTTCTTCAACGCGGTGGCCACGTTGACCGACACGGTGCACGTGGGGAACGGCGCGCTCGTGGCGACGACGCTGGGCGTCGCCATCGCGCCCGGCACGAGCAGGACGGTCGACGTGACCCTCTACAGCGAGGGCGACGTCGGCCCGTGGACGGTGAGCGCGGAGAGCATCCCGGTCGGCGGGAGCAGCCTGACGTTCGCCTGGGACAAGACGACGGGCAACAACGGCGACACGCTGCACCTGACCATCACCGCCAACTACGGCGACTCGAGCTACGGCGGCGAGCCGTTCCTCATCGTGTCGACGCTCGGCGCCGAGACGAACTACTGGCTTGGTTACGCGGGCCAGTAGCGTCGCGCGCACCGCTGTCGGCTGCGTCGCGTCAGACGATCCAGAGCACGAGCGCCGCCCCGGCCACGAGCCTCGCCACCTCCAGTGGCCACGCCCACCGCTTCCGCTCGAGCAGCGCCCCCCACGCGACGACGGTCGCGATGAAGACCAGCGCGGCAGCGGCGAGGAAGATGCGCGGCGCGGTCGCCTCGATCCACAGGTAGGCCATCACGGCGCCTCCGGCGAGGGCGAACTGGGCCGCGACGTACGCACGGATGCCGCGTGGCGCGCGTGCGTCGTAGCGCGGGTGCGCCGCAGGGTCGGCGGGCGGGACGACGACGGGGCCGCCGAGGTCCGCGGGCCGCCACTCCGGAGGCGCGAGCCAGACGCGCACCTTGTCGGTGAAGGACTTCGTCGAACGGGACATCTTCGCGAGGGTCCACCAGTGCGTCACGTTGGCCGTGAGCGGGTCCCACGTCGGCACGACCTTCACGGTGCCGTACGTCGGCGGGCGCTCCTCGCGCTCGTACGTTCCGAAGAGCCGGTCCCACACGATGAAGATGCCCGCGTAGTTCTTGTCGACGTACTCGGGATCGATGCCGTGGTGCACGCGATGATGGCTCGGCGTGTTCATGATCCACTCGAGCGGGCCGAGGCGCTCGATGGCCTGCGTGTGGATCCAGAACTGGTAGAGCGTGTCGATGGTGACGCCCGCGAGGTACATGAGCGGCGGAAAGCCGAGCACCGCGAGCGGCAGGTAGAACACCGGCGCGACGATGGACTCGAGCCACGGCTGCCGGAGGGCGACCGAGAGGTTGTACTCCTCGCTCTGGTGGTGCACCGAGTGCACCGCCCAGAGGAAGCCGACGCGATGCGCGGCCCGGTGGAAGGCGTAGTAGGCGAGGTCGACGCCGAGGATGAGGACGATCCACGCGAGCGGCGAGGAGGCCGACATCTCGTGGACCCGCGCGTGCGTGAAGAGCCACGCGTACGGGATGAGGGCGACGCCCTTGAAGAACGGCTCGAGGACCTGCTGGCCGACGCCACACGAGAGGTTCGTGATCGAGTCGGAGAACCGGTAGACCCCGGTCCTCCGCTGAACCCGCAGCACGAGATGCTCGATCCCGATGAGGAGGAAGAAGAGCGGAATGGCGAAGGCGATGGACTTCTCGTTCATGCCAGGAGGCCAAGCCTACATTGGCACTCCGCCGGCAGGCCATTCCCGGGTCGGCGCAAAACTTCGATGCCGGCGCGAAAAGAGCGTCTCCATGACGTTCGCAGGTGCCGCCACCCTCGCGGGAGCGCTAGACAAAAGGGGTCGTCATGGCCAACCAACCCAGCGATCGGCAGCGCATGCGGAACGACCTTCGCGAGCTCGCGAGGACCGCGAAGCCGGGCTCGGACTCGCCCATCCACGGCTTCGATACGGCGGACAGCTCGGGATACGTCGACCTCTCGGCTTACTCCACCAGCGATCCGGGGTGGGTCGATCGCGAGCTGGCGAGGGCCCGGAACGGCGCGCAGCCGGCTCGACCTCCGCAGCCGCCGCGTGGCGCGACGGTGCGATCGATCGACGTGCTGATGCCGGCGAGCATGGCGCCGGTGTCCCTCGAGGTCTCCGGCGAGCCGGAAGACACGATGAACGTGCGCCCCTCGCGCGCGCGCGGCGCCCTTTACACGACGCTGGGGCTCGCCGCGGTCGCCGGCGTCGGGCTGCTCGCGTTCACGCTGGCCAAGCACCCGCCGCCCGCCCAGGCGCCGGCCACCGTCGCCGCCGCGGCCGTCGCACCGCCGCCGGTCGACCCTCCCGCGCCGCCCCCCGCCGTGACCGCGGCCGCGACCTCCACGCCGACGACGGCCGCCGTCGCGGTCGCGCCGACGACTCCGGCCGCGGCAACCCATGCAACCGTCACGGTCACCACGGGCAAGACGAGGAAGTCGTTCTCGGGCTCCCGCGCTCACGTCGTGGCGCAGACCCCCGCGGCGGCTCCGGCACACGCTGCCGCCGCACCGGCCGCCGTGGTCATCCCGAAGGCGAAGGCGTCGTCGGGCGGGGATTCGCTGATGGACCTCATCAAGAAGTCCGTCGCCACGGGCAAGTAGCCTCGCCCGCTACTGCGCGTGGTCGTGCGCCGGCGCGGGTGCCTGCGTCAGGTCGACCTTCTTCTTCCGCTTGAAGCCGTCGGCCACGACGTAGAACGCCGGCACGACGAGCAGGCTGAGCGCCGTCGACAGAATGAGCCCACCGATGACCGCGTCGGCCATCGGCCCGCGCGTCTCGGACCCGGGGCCGAGGCCCATGGCCGACGGCACGGCGGCCATCATCGTCGCCACCGCCGTCATCAGGATGGGCCGGAGCCGGACCGGCCCCGCCTTGAGCATGGCCGACTTCGCGTCGAGGTTTTCGTGGAGGCGCACCTCCGCCGCGTAGTCGACGAGGATGATGGAGTTCTTCTTCACGATGCCCATCAGGAGCAAGAGCCCGATCATGCTGAATACGTTCAGCGTCTTGCCCGCGATGAAGAGCGCGAACATGGCCCCTGCGACCGAGAGCGGCAGGATGGTGAGCACCGTGACGGGGTGGAGGAACGAGTTGAACTGCGACGCGAGGACCATGTAAGCGACGAGGATGCCGACGATGAGCGCGAAGATCAGGCTGCTCATCGCGTCGCTGAACTGCGAGCTCGCGCCGCTCGTCACCACCCGGTACCCCGCCGGAAGGTCGGCCCCGAGCGACTGCGCGAACGCCACCGCCTCCCCTTGCGCGTGGCCGGCGGCCACGTTGCCCGTGATGGTGATCGCCCGCTCGCGGTCGGCGTGGTTGATGGCCTGAAGCTCCGCCACCTGGCTCGTGACGACGACCGACGAGATCGGGATGAGCGTGCCGTTGGCGGCCCGCACGCGCAGCATGCTCAGGTCCTCGGGACGGGAGCGCTGCGCCGCGGTGAGGCGCAGGTTCACGTCCATGCGGCGTCCCGCGTTGGAGTACTGGCCGATGACCACGCCGCCGACGAGGGCGCTCACGGTCGTCGCGATGTCCTGCACGGAGACGCCGACGTCGTTCGCGCGATCGCGGTCCGGCGTCACGACGAGCTCGGGCGAGCCGAGCTGGTAGTCGCTGTCGACGTCCGTCGCGAGGCCCGACTGGGCGAGCTCGTTCTTCAGCTTCATCGCCTGCGTCACGAGCGTGTTCCAGTCGCTCCCGCGCACCGAGAACTCGATGGGGTAGCCCTTCGAGCCGCCGAAGCCCTGCTGCGACAGATCCTGCACGGCCGCCTTGAGCCCCGGGTACGAGTTGAACTCGTTGCGCATCACGGCCGAGAACTGGGCCTGCGTGAGCTTGCGCTCCTTGGGGTCCACCAGCGTCACGTAGAGCTGCGCGCCGTTGTTGCCGCCGCTGCCGGTCGTCGACATCACGTCGATGACCTCGGGGCGGCTGATCAGAAACTGCTCGGCGCGCCGGACGAGTTGGTCCGTGGCCATCAGGTTCGAGCCGACCGAGGTCGTGAGCTTCACGCTGAGGCGGCTCTGGTCCTGCGAGGGGACGAACTCCTGCGGGATGCGCGTCGCCACGAAGCCGGCGAACGCGAGCACGGCGACGGCGATGCCGAGCACCGTCCACGGGAAGCGGAGGGAGGCGCCGAGCGCGCGGGCGTATCCGCGCGAGAGCGCGTCGAAGCCGCGGTCGGCGAGCCGCCCCACGAGGCCGCGGTTCTCGTGCGACGTCGTCGTGAGCATCTGCGCGCAGCGCGCCGGCGCCAGCGAGATGGCCTCGATGTACGAGAGCGCGACCGCCACGGAGAGCGTGACGCCGAACTGGAGGAAGAACTTGCCGACGACGCCGCTCATGAAGGCGACCGGCATGAAGATGGCGATGACCGCGATGGTCGCCGCGAGCGCCGCAAAGGTGATCTCTTTCGTCCCCTCGGCGGCGGCGGTGACCTTGTCCTTCCCCATCTCGGCGTGGCGGAAGATGTTCTCCATGACCATGACCGCGTCGTCGACCACGAGGCCGACCGCCAGCGACAGTCCGAGGAGCGTGAACGTGTTCAGCGTGAACCCGCAGAAATAGAGGATGGCGATGGTCCCGAGGAGCGACATCGGGATCGCGAAGAGCACGTTCAGGGTCGACGACAGCGACCCGAGGAAGACCCAGCACACGATGCCCGTGAGGATGACGGCGAGGCCGAGCTCGATGCCGATCTCGTCGACCGACTCGTTGATGAAGACGGTCGTGTCGAAGATGACGTCGATCTTCATCCCCGCCGGGAGCGTCTTCTGCAGCTTGGCGAGCGAATCGCGGACCGCCTTGGCGACGCCGACCGCGTTCGAGCCGGGCTGCTTGAGGATGCCCATCGCCTGGACGGTCGCGCCGTTGTTGCGCGCCATCGTCGTCACGTCCTGAAAGCCGTCCTCCACGATGGCGACGTCCGACAGGTGGATCTGGCTGATGCCGTTGGCGCGAATGAGGAGGTTGCGCATCGTGGCCAGATCGACCGCCTCGCCCACGACGCGGACGTCGAACGCGAGCCCCCCGTTGTCGAGCTCTCCGCCCGGCATCGAGATGTGCTGCTTGCCGATGGCCGTGATGACGTCGGTCACGGTCGTGCCCGTGGCGACGAGCTTCTCGGCATCGACCCAGATGCGGATGTTCCGGTCGAGGTACCCCATCATCGTGACCTGCCCGACGCCGGGCACGGTCTCGAGCATGTCCTCGACCTGGTAGCGCGCGACGTCGGCCAGGAGCTGCCGCGAGTACGGCCCGGAGACGCCGATCGTGAGGATGGGCTGGTCGTCGGGGTTGCTCTTCGACACCACGGGGACCTGCGCGCTCGTCGGCAGGTTGCGCATGGTCTGGGAGATCTTCGCCTGCGTGTCCTGCAGCGCGAGATCGATGTCGCGCGAGAGGTCGAACGTCGCCGTGACGCGCGCCGTGCCCACCTTGGCCGACGACGTCATCGTGATGACGCCCGTCACCTGGGACATGGCGTCTTCGACGGGGTTGATGATTCCGGTCTCGACGTCCTCCGGCGAGGCTCCGGGCCACGCGATGCTCACGGACACCGTCGGGTTGTCGACGTCCGGGAACTGGCTGATGCCGATGCGCGAGACGGCGATGATCCCGAAGAGGATCGTCCCGAACATCATCATCCAGGCGAGGACCGGCTTGCGGAGGCAAACCTCGGTGATGTTCACGGGCGTGGACCTCCGTGCACTCGAGCAGCGCGCGCTCGTTCACTCCGGCTCACAGCTTGCCCCCGGGCGGACGCGCGGACGTGGAGGCGCGGGCGGAGCTCGCCGGCGGCGCGCCGGAGGCCGACGGGGCAGGCGCACCGGCGTCGGATTGCGACGCCGCCTGGGCGGCCTGAAGCGTCGTGCGGCTGCTGATCTTCACGGGAGCGCCCTCGGAGAGCGCTTCGAAGCCCGTGACGACGAGCAGCTCACCCGCGCTGAGGCCCTGCGTGATCTCGACGCCGCCGTCGGGCGTGTACATCCCGAGCTGCACCTGCCGTTGATGCGCGATGTTCTTGTCGTCGACCGTGTAGACGATGTTCCCCGTCGCCGTCGGCGACACGGAGAGGGACGGGACGACGATGGCCTGGCGCGCGTCCCCCACCGGCACGTTGACCTCGCAGAAGGCGCCCGGGCGGAGCCAGTATTTGTGCTCGGTGTCGTCGACCTCCGCCGTCACCGGGACGAGGCGCGTCGCCGGGTCGGCCGAGTCTGCGACGAGCATGATCTTCGCCGTGTACTGCCGCGCGCTCTCGCGCAGCTTCATGTTCGCGATCATCCCCTTCTGGAGACGGGGCGCGTCCTGCTCGGTCACGCCGAAGCGTAGGAGGAGCGGATCGCGCTGGAGCAGGGTCGCGAGGATGGCGCCCGGCTGCAGGTACTGTCCGCCCACGACGGAGCGCGACTGGATGACGCCCGCGAAGGGCGCCCGCACGTACGAGTCGCGGAGGTTGAGCTGCGCGACGCGGAGGGCCTGCTGCGCGGCCGCCACGTCGGCCTTCCCGGTGGCCACGTTGGTCGCGTACTGCTCCACCTCTTCGCCGGCGACGAGGCCCGGGTGCTGGGCCACGGCCTGCTGGCGACGCGCGAGCTCGGCTTCGGCCGACTTCTCCGTGGCCGCGGCCCGGTCGAGCGCCGCCTTCGCCTGATCGACGGCCACCTGGTAGCGATCCGGCTCGATGGCGACCAGCAGGTCCCCCTGCTTGACCGACGCGCCCTCCGCGAAGTTCACCTTGTCGACCGCGCCCGCCACGCGCGCGGTGATCTGCACCTGCTGGAAGGCCTCCATGCTGCCCGGAGCCATGACGGTGTAGCTCACCTGGCGGAGATCGAGCGGCGCGACCTGGACGGGGTACTCGAGCTTGTTGATGCCCTTTCCCTTCTTCAGCCCCGAATTGGATTCGGCCTTGTTGCAGGCGGTCGTCGCGCCCACGAGACCGGCCACGACGAGGCCCACGACGGCGATGGCGCGCCTCATTTCAGCTCCGTCCCGAGCGGCTCGAGCCCGAGGGACTGACGCAAGCCGAGGTAGGCCTGCGCCATCGTGAACTCTGCGCTCGACAAATTGACCTCCGCCGTGAACCGCGAATCGTTGGCGTCGACGAGCTCGATGGCCTTCGCCAGCCCTTGACGATAGAGGATCGCCGTCTCGTCCACGTTCTGGCGCGCGAAGGTCGTCGAGTCCCCCGCTGCGCGAAACGCCGACTGCGCGGACACGAGGAGCGCGAGGGCGCTGCGCACCTGCGCGTCGACGGTGCGGCCGAGGAGCTTCAGGTTGAGCTCCGAGATGTCGGCCTGGGCGTCGCGCGAGTGCTTGTCCGCGTAGCGCACCCCCTGATCGAAGACGGTCCACGTGAGCGTCCCCTGGACGTACTCGTCGGTCGTGTGATTGCCCGCGAGGGCGTTGCCCGTCTGCGCCACGCCTTGCAGCCCCACCGTGGGGATGAGGCGCATCATCGGCTCGTCGGCGAAGTCGTGCGCGGCGACGGCCTGGTACTTCCCCACCTGGACGTCGGGGCGATGGTCGAGGGCGAACCGCACGAGCGCCTCGGGTCCCCCGGGCGGCTGCTGGGCGGCCGCGAGCGTCACCGTCGGCGAGACGACGCTCGCCGGGACCGGCGCGTTCACGGTGAAGCCGAGCTGGACGTACGCGTTGTCGAGCGTCCCCTTGTCGGCCTCGACCTCCCGCACCGCGCCGGTGAGATCCACCTGGGCACGGGTCACGTCGTTCGTGCTGGTGAGGCCCGCCTCCGCGCGCGCCTGCGTGTCCGCCAGGTTCGCCCGCGAGTTGTCGACCGCGCGCTGCGCCGCGGCGACGACCTCCTGCGCGTTGAGCACAGTGAAGAAGGCCGTCGCGCCGGCGAACGCGAGGAGGCGCTTGTCGTCGATGTTCTGCGACCGCTGGGCGTTCGCGAGCTCCTTCGCCTGCGAGTAGAGAGGAAAGAGGGACGCGTTGAGGAGCGGCTGATTCACGGTCAGGTTGGCCGTCCCGATGTTGTTCGGCGACGGCGTCGTATACGCGTGCTGCGTGTCGGCCCCGTTCATCGTGACGAGCGGCATGAACCCGGCGAAGGCCTTCTCGACGGCGGCGTCGGCGACGACGACGTTGAGATCGGAGATCTTCGCCCGCTCGTTGCGCGACAGCGTGAGCTGCACCGCGTCCTGCAGGCTCATCGCCGGCCCTCCCGGGACGATCGTCGCGGGGCCCGTCGGGGCGGCCGCAGCCATGGTGGCCGGCGCGGCAGGCGGGGGCGGCGGAGGGGGTGGAGCCGCCGGGGGCGACGATCCGGCGGCGGCGGCGAGCCGCGGCAGAAGCAGCGCGCACCCCCCCGCGATCACGATGCGTGTCGTGCGACCGAGCATGGACGACGGAGAGGATACCGCGCGTTCGTGCCAGACTGGAGCACAGTTCTTCTCCCCCATGCCCCGACCTCCCCCGCTGCGCACCGACGGCTCCAACACGTTCGCCCGCTTCAGCATGGAGGTCCGCGTGCCGCGCATCGCGCGCGATCTCCTCGATCGCAACCCCACTCTCCCACCCGCCAGCCGCGACGCCGTCGAGCGGCTCGCTCGCAGCATCGAGGCAAACGCCCCACTTCCTGCGCCCCGCCCGCCCGCCCCCGACATCGAGAGCTGGACCGCGGCCCACGAGGAGCACGCGACCGAGCGCTGGCTCGACGCCGAGTGGTTTCATGCAGAGCTTGCCTTCTACCGGGCGGTCGCGGAGGCCTGCCGCTTCTGGGAGACCGACGAGGACCCGTTCGCGCCCGCCAAGGACGAAGAGCTCGCCGGCGAGCGACCCTGGTCCCGTCTCGAACGGGCGCTCGGCGGGACCGGCCCGCGTGACGAGCGCATCCACGCGCTGCTCGACGCCTGCCTATGGGGCAACCGCGTCGACCTCAGCTACACGGTGGGCGCGGCGCGCGACCACCGGCACGACGACGATCTCCTCGTCGACGATCGCGCGTCGGCCCTTCCCCTGCTCGTCAGGCCCGGGGCGCACGTCCACCTCGTCGCCGACAACGCCGGAACGGAGCTGGCCCTCGACCTCGGCCTCGTCGACGCGCTCCTCGAGGACCCCGCCTGCCGCGTCACGGCGCACCTGAAGACTCAGCCCGTCTTCGTCAGCGACGCGCTCGCCCGCGACGTCTGGAGCACGCTCGCGCGCATGGACGCCCGGGGCGGGGCCGCGGGCGCCGTCGCCAGGCGACTTCGGGGCGCGTTCGACGCGGGTCGCCTGCGGCTCCTGCCCGATCCCTTCTGGTCGGGGCCGCGCTTTCTCTGGGAGGCGCCTCCCCACGTCGCGCGCGAGCTCTCCGGCGCGACCGTCGCGCTCGTCAAGGGCGACGCCAATTACCGCCGGGTCGTCGGCGACGCGCTCTGGCCGCCGGACGCGACCTTCGCAGAGGCCGCGGGGTACGCGCCGGCGCCGCTCCTCTGCTTGCGCACCATGAAGAGCGACTCGATCGTCGGTCTCCCGCGCGGCCTCGTCGAACGGCTCGACGCGAGCGAGCCGCGATGGCGGATCGACGCGCAGCGCGGCGTGGCCCAGGCCTTCCTCGGGCCGATTCCGCACGTCGCTGGCTGAGGCCGCCGGCGCTCGCGGCGCTCGCGGGATTGCGGCACCACGGCCGCGCGAGTTGTCCTACAGTCCCCGCGACGAGAGACGCCCATGAACGACACCACGCTAGTCGAGCAGTCCAAGTTCGTGGTCGCCAAGCAGTCCCCGCCCATCGACGCCGGCGAGCTGCCCTGGGCGTACGGAGAAGACCGCATCACCGCCATCGTGCGCGACCCCGACTCCGCCTTCCTCTACTGGGAGGTGACCGACGAGGGCATCGCCTCCGCGCGCAAGCGCCTCGGCGCCCAAGGCCAGCACGGGTGGCTCGACCTCCGCGTCTACGACACGACGGGCCGCGACTTCGACGGCACGAACGCCAACGACTACTTCGACGTCCGCGTCGAGCGCCACGACCGCGAGTACTTCTTGATGATCCGGCGGCCGACCTCGACGATGCACGTCGAGATCGGCGTGCGCACGCACGAGGGATACTTCCAGCCCATCGCGCGCTCGGGGCGCGCCGAGTTCCCGCGCAGCTCCCCGTCGCCGAACACGAACCTCGAGTGGATGACCGTGACGAGCGACGTCGCGCCCCCGTGCGTCGCGCCGTATTGGTCCCGCTACACGGGGCCCGAGCCCCAGCTCCCCGCACGCGAGGGCGCCGGCTACGTCGACGTGTGGCGCGCCGGCTACGCCCCGTCGATGGCGGTCGAGGAGCCCACGCAGGAGAGGCCCACGTCGTCGAGCGGGCATCGCTCCTTCGAGCGGCACCATGGCGCGCACATCGAGCGCTGGTGGCGGCTCGATGCGTGGAGGGCGGAGTGGCGTGCCGGGCTGCGCTTCTTCCGGTGGGAGCACTACGATCCGCAGCGCGTCGCGGTCGAGCTGCTCGGCGAGACGCCCGTGCACGTCGCGGTCGACGGCGGCGAGATGGTCGTCTACGGGCCCTGGCGCCTGACGATTCAAGGCCTGCCCGACGCTCCGGGCCGGCGCGTGCTGGCGACGTGGTCCATGCGGTGGCTGCGTGCGTCGACGCCGCTCATCGAGCGATGGGGACACGTGGTGGGCGGCGCGCGCTTCCCGTCGACCGGCGAGGAGCACGCGCACGCGGGCGGCGCGAGCGAGCTGTGGCTCGGCGCATCGGAGCGCCTCTGGCTCGGCGCGAGCGAGTGGGCCGCGGGCGGCGCGTCGGAGATGCTCTGGCTGGGCGCGAGCGAGTGGGTCGCGGGGGGCGCCTCGGAGATGTCGTGGCTCGGCGCGAGCGGGCGGAGCTGGTCCGGCGCCTCGGACGCGGGCTGGCCGGGCGGCGCGAGCCGGCTGGGCGGGGCGAGCGACGTGAACCCGATCTCGAGCGGCGAGCGCTGGGGCGGAAGGTAGGAGGGGGAAGAGCCATGCCGCACGGGTACCTCGCCATCGTCCTTCACGCGCACCTGCCGTTCGTGCGCCACCCGGAGGCCCCCTCGTACATGGAGGAGGAGTGGTTCTTCGAGGCCATCACGGAGACGTACGCGCCCCTGCTCCTCGCCTTCGAGCGCCTGGGGCAGGATGACGTCGACTTCCGCCTCACGCTGAGCTTCAGCCCGACGCTCCTCGCGATGATGACCGACGATCTCCTGAAGGAGCGGTACGGCAAGAAGCTCGACCAGCTCATCGAGCTCGCCGAGAAGGAGGTCGACCGCACCGGGCGCGAGGACCACGCGTTCCACGGGCTGGCGAAGATGTACCGCCACCGCTTCTACGAGATAAGGGACTGCTGGCGGCGCTACGACGGGGACCTCGTGCGCGGTTTTCGCGCGCTGCAGGACGCGGGGCGGCTCGAGATCATCACGTGCACCGCGACGCACCCGTTCTTCCCGCTGCTCGATCGCAACTGGGCGGCGTTCCGCGCGCAGATCCACAGCGCCGCGGACGTCTACGAGCGCCTCTTCGGGCGAAGGTCCCAGGGCATGTGGCTCGGAGAGTGCGGGTACGTGCCCGGCGTCGACGAGCTGATGCGCGAGGAAGGCATCCGCTTCTTCTTCGTCGACACCCACGGCGTCCTCTTCGCCGAGCCGCGGCCGCTCTACGGCGTCCACGCGCCCATCTACTGCCGCTCCGGCGTCGCCGCCTTCGGGCGCGACATCGAGAGCAGCAAGCAGGTCTGGAGCGCCGAGGAGGGGTACCCCGGCGACCCGGTGTATCGCGACTTCTACCGCGACATCGGGTTCGACCTGCCGATGGACTACATCCGGCCGTACATCCACTCCGAGGGCATCCGCACGTTCACGGGGTTCAAGTACTTCGCCGTCACGCACCGCGCCTCGCACGACAAGCGCCCCTACGATCCGCACCTCGCGTACGTGCGCGCCGCCGAGCACGCCGGCAACTTCATGTTCAACCGCGAGCGGCAGGTCGAGCACCTGCGCGCCAACATGGATCGCCGCCCCATCATCGTCGCGCCGTACGACGCGGAGCTCTTCGGCCACTGGTGGTACGAGGGGCCGATGTTCTTGGAGCTGCTCTTCCGCAAGCTCCAGTACGACCAGGCGGCCGTCGCGCCGATCACGCCGAGCGGCTACCTGCGCGAGTATCCGACCAACCAGGTGTCGACGCCGTCGCTGTCGTCGTGGGGCGAAAAGGGGTACGGCGACTACTGGTGCAACGGCAGCAACGGCTGGGTGTACCGCCACCTCCACAAGATGGCCGAGCGCATGGTGGAGCTCGCGCACCGCTTCCCCGACGCGAAGGGCGCGCAGCGGCGGGCGCTCGACCAGGCCGCGCGCGAGGTCATGCTCGCGCAGGCGAGCGACTGGGCGTTCATCATGAAGACGGGGACGACCGTGCCCTACGCGACCAAGCGGACCAACGACCACGTGAAGCGCTTCACGCGCATCTACGAGGACATGACGAAAGGCGCCGGCGTCGACGAGGGCTGGCTCGCCGAGGTGGAGCGGCGGGACAACCTCTTGCCCGACGTCGACTACCGCGTCTACGGGACCTGAGGCGCGCTACATCACGCCGCGGAGCACCGTCGCGAGGACGAGCACCGCCACGATGAGCACCGTCGAGACGGCGCCGAGGAGGGCGTGACGCTTCTTGCGGGCCGCGATCTCGTCGGCCGCCGCGTCGCCTCGCGCGGCGCGGGCCCGGACGAGCCGACGCGCGTTGAACATCTCGAGGTGCGACACGACGAGGAGCAGGACCACCGCCGTCAGCTTGGCGTGCAGCCAGTGCTGCTGGAGGAGGTACGGCTGCAGCACGATGACGACGACCCCCGTGAAGACCTGCGCGAAGAGGGCCGGCACCTCGACCTTGGTGAGGATGGACGCGGCCAGGCGCTCGTATTCGTCGCGCAAGGCGGTCGCGAGCCCCGCCTTCGCGGACAGGCTCATGAACCGCTGCTGGGCGAACGCGGCCCCGACGAACGCGGCGAGACCGACGAGATGAAGAAGGAGCAGGAACGGGAGGAGCACCATGGGCCCCTCTACTGCACCACCGTCGGGGCGACATCAACTTGCTGTCATCCTCGAGCGAAGCGAAGGACCCCACTCCCGGCCGTGGGCTCGTTCGGCCTCGGCCGCGGGATGTCTGCAAAGTCAGGGGCACGAGGCCGAGGAGACCGTGACGTCGTCGACGTTCCAGCAGCTCATCGAGTAGACGCCGGAGTCCGTCACGGCGTAGCCGAAGCGGACGCGGAAGGCGGCGTTCTTGTAAACGGTGACGTCGTACTCGAACTTCGTCCACGCGCCGTCGGCCACGATGTTCCCTGCTCCCGAGGGGTTCGTGTAGACGTTGACCCACGCTGTTCCGTCGTAGACGTCGACCGTGGAGGTCATCCAGCCGTCCGCGTCCGTGTTCAACCAGCGATAGAAGCCGAGCTTCACGGCCGGCGCGGCGGAGACGTCGACGGCGGGGCTGGTCGCGTAGCGGGAAGGCGCGGTCGTGCCAGACGGGTTGTTGCCGCACACGTACACGCCCGCGACGCCGCCGGCCGAGCCCGTCGTGTGATCGACGGTGGGATCGGGGTTGCCTTTCTGCGGCGACGGCGGGCTGGAGCAGGTGGGGGCGATGCTCCAGGTGCTGTCGAGCGTCCATCCCGCGTCGGCGGAGGCGAAGGACTCGGAGAGATAGATGGTGCCGCAGGGGGAGTCGGGGGAGGAGTCGGCGCTCGCGTCCGCACGCGCATCGGCGTCGGCGTCAGGGTCCGCGTCGGCGGCGGCGTCGGCGTCCGCGCCTGCGTCAGCGTCCGCGTCAGCGCCTGCGTCCGCGTCGGCGTCCGCGCTTGGGTCCGCGCTCGCTTCGAGGCTCGCGCTTGCTTCGCTGGCGTCCGGCATCGGCGTCGAGCCATCGCGGGCCATACCCTCCTGGCTCTTCGCGTCTCCCGCGCCTGCCGCGTCGGCGCACCCGTCCGGCGCGCAGGCGTTCTCGGTGATCTGGTCGAGCCCCGTCAGCGCGGCGCACGCTGCGAGACAGCTGCCGGCGATCCCCGCCGCGACGACCCGGACTGTAGGGCGCATGGCGCGCACCGTAGGGCCCGTATGTAGCGGAACCGGGAACGTTCGATGGAGACTTCGTCACAGGGGAGCCGTCTCTGGAGACGCGGCGTAGAGCGCGGGCACGGAAGTGACGCACGATCGCCCTGCACATTTCGCCCCGGCTTCGCTGCGTCGTCATGGAAGTGCGGCATCGTCCGCGTACGGCTGCGGAGGACTCGATGCCCGACTACGACGTGCGTCCGCTCGAGCCGAGCGACTTCGAGACGCTGATGGCGCTGGAGCAGGATCTCTTCGGCGACAAGGGGGAAAAGACGCTGGGGCCGTTCTACGTGAGGCTCTGCTGCGACTTCTTCGGCGAAACTTGCTTCCTTGCCTTCGCCGACGGCGAGCCCGTCGGCTACTGCCTCTCCTTCGTGCGCGGGCGCGAGGCGTACTGCTCGACGCTGGCCATCGTGCCGGCCCACCAGCGGTCGCGCCTCGTCTTCCGGTTCGTGCAGGCCTTCATCGGCGCCATCGTCTCCCGCGTCGACACCGTCTGGTTCACGGTGCACGAGTCGAACGCCGACGCGCGCGCCCTGCATGCGACGCTCGGGGCGCGCGAGATCGGCTCGCACGACGCGTACTTCGGTCCGGGCGAGCCACGCATCGTCTCGCGCATCGACCGCATGGCCTTCGAGAAGCTCCGGACCCGTATGCGCCGCCTCGGGCTCATCCCCGCGGCCGTCGCCTGAGCCATGGCCATGGCGCGAGCGATCGGGCTGGCGGGGGCCGTCACGCGGCTGGTCGTGGAGGCCGAGATGGAGCCTCGGGTCACGGCGTGCCACCTCGCGCGGCGCGCGATGCGAACCGCGCGCACCATCCTCCACGTGCACGGCGTCGACGTCGTCGCCCGCGGGCCCGAGCCGCGCGGCGCGTGCGTCATCGTCGCCAACCACCTCTCTTACATCGATCCGCTCGTCGTCGCGGCGGTCACCCCGTGCGTCGCGATCGCCAAGGGCGAAACCCGCGGGTGGCCTCTCATCGGCCGCGGCCTCGCGGCGCTGGGGGTCATCTTCGTCCAGCGTGGCGATCCCTACAGCGGCGCCACGGCGCTACGCGCGGCGCATCGCGCGGTCCGCGAGGGCGCGACCGTGCTCAACTTCCCCGAGGGGACGACGAGCGACGGGCGCGACGTCGGCCCGTTCCGGCGCGGTATCTTCGGGCTGGCCTTCCTCGCGGGCGTGCCCGTCGTGCCCGCGCGCGTGTCGTACGACGACGAGCGCGTGCCGTGGTTCGGCGGGCAGACCTTCGCGCCGCACTACTGGCGTCTCGCCGGCGCGGAGCGCGTCGGAGCCCGCGTGTCCTTCGGCGCGGCCATCCAACCCCGTGCGCACGAGCGCGCCGACGACCTCGCGCGACGCGCCCGCGACGCCATCACCGAGCTCTGAGAAAGGACCGCCGAACATGCCGCAGACCTCTGCGATGTCGTACATCCGCCAGGGGACCAGCCCCTTCTTCCGCCTGCCCACCGTCGACGTCCACGCCGCGGCGCCGTACGCCGGGCTCGACGCCGTCGTGCTCGGCGTCCCGTGGGACATGTCGGTGACGTACCGCCCCGGCGCGCGCTTCGCTCCTTACGAAGTTCGCCGCGTCAGCGCCCTCCTGCAGGGGTTTCACCCGGTGCACAAGGTCGACGTCTTCACGGCGCTCCGCGCTGCCGACGGCGGCAACGTCGCGGTGCCTCCGTTCGCGCCGTCGCTCGCGCGCGACGTCATCGAGAACGAAGTCGCGTCGATCGCGGCCGTCGGCGCCGTGCCCTTCGCCGTGGGCGGCGACCACTCCATCGCGCTCCCTGCTCTCCGCGCGGTCGCGAAGAAGCACGGGCCGCTCGCCGTGGTCCACGTCGACGCGCACCTCGACACGAGCGACGCCGAGGTCTGGGGCGACGCGTTCCACCACGGAACACCGCTGCGCCACGCCATCGAGGAGGGGCTCATCGAGCGCGAGCAGCTCCACCAGGTCGCCGTGCGCGCGCCATGGGGCTACCCCGAGGAGGGGGCCCTCGCGGCGAAGCACGGCGCGACGCTCTACGACGTCGACGCCATCGCCCATCGCGGCATCGCCTCGGTCGCGCAGCACATCGTCGCGTGCGTCGGCGACCGCCCGGTGTACGTGACCTTCGACGTCGACGGCGTCGATCCCGCCTTCGCGCCGGGAACCGGGACGCCGGTGCCGGGAGGCATCTCGTCGCGCGAGGCCGTCGCCTTGCTGCGCGGGCTCGCCGGGGTCCGCCTCGTCGGCATGGACCTCGTCGAGGTGTGCCCCGCGCTCGACCACGCCGACATCACCTGCCACCTCGCCGCGCACCTCCTCTTCGAGGGCCTCGCGCTCGCCGCCGTCGCCAAGAGGGCGCGGCGGCCCACTTGACGTCGAGAGGGACAGGGAGAGGGACAGGGAGAGGGACAGGGACAGGGAGAGGGAGAGGGAGAGGGGAGAGGGACAGGGAGAGGGAGAGGGGAGAGGGGGAACAGGGAGAGGAGGATTGGTTGGTTCAACTCCTCGCGGGCGACGCGTGTCTGTGTCCATTGCGCGACGGGGTTGGGACGCTATCGTTGCGTCGGTGGGCTGGCTTCCGTCACCGTGGGACGATTACCCGGACGCCGAGGGGCTCGATGACGCGTGGTCGCGGCTTGCGGACGCGAGCGGCGCGCGGGTGAGCGTCGCGGGCGCGTCCATCGAGGGGCGTCCCATCCGCTGCTACGAGGTGGGAGCGCCGGACGGCGAGCCGGTGTTGCTGACGGGGTTGATGCACGGGGTCGAGGTCGTCGGCTCGCTCGCGCTGCTCGACGTCGTGCAGAAGCTCGTCGCAGAGCCCGCGGGAGAGCTCCTGCGTCACGCGCGCATCGTCGTCGTCCCGGTCGTCAATCCCGACGCCTTCCACGCCAACTGCGCGCGGCTCGCGGGCGGCCGCCGCGCCTTCCAGCGGTGCAACGCGCGCGGCGTCGACATCAACCGCAACTTCCCGCGGCTGCGGGCCGACCTCCCCGTCAACCCGCTCGGCGGCTCGCGCTGGCCCCGGTCTCCGCATTACATCGGCCGGTGCCCCATGTCCGAGCCGGAGACGCGCGCGCTGCGCGACGTCGCCGAGGCGCTGCGCCCGCGGGTCGCCGTCGGGTTCCACTCCTTCGGCGAGCTCCTCCTCTACCCCTGGGCCTTCACCTCGCGCGCGAATCCGCGGCAGGCCAAGTACGAGCGCGCCGGCCGTGCCTTCACCCGCTCGCTCCGCGGCGCGCAATACCGCGTGATGCAGGCGACCGACTGGTACTCGACCGTCGGCGACATGGACGACTGGCTCGACGCCGAGCTCGGCACGCTCGCCTTCACGGTCGAGGTGAGCCGGCCGATGCGCCGCCTGTCGAACCTGCGACGCATGTCGAACCCCTTCGCGTGGTCCAACCCCATCGACGTGCGGCCGGCGGTCGACGGCATCGCGCCCGGCGTCGACGCGCTGATCGTCGAGGCGCTCGCGGCGTGACGCCCGTCGTCGTCAGGCCGCCGCAGTCCCCCGGCGCGCCTGCACGGCCCACCCGTAGACCTCGGCGTATTTCTTCGCGGCCACGTCCCAGCCGAAGTGCTTCTTCATGCCGCGCCGCTGCAGGGCGCGGAAGTGCTCGGGCCGCGTGCGGTAGGTCTCGAGGGCCCACGCCACCGTGGCGACGAGCGAGTCCACGTTGAGGTCCCACAGCTTGAAGCCCGTCCCCGCGCCGGTCTCCGGGTCGTAGGCCTCCACCGTGTCCTCGAGGCCGCCCGTCGCTCGCACGATGGGCACCGTGCCGTAGCGCTGGCTGTACATCTGGTTGAGACCGCACGGCTCGAACCGCGAGGGCATGAGGAACATGTCGGCCCCCGCCTCGACGCGGTGGGCGAGCGCCTCGCTGAAGCCGATCCACGCGCGGAAGCGGTCGCCGCCGTGGTGCGACCGCCAGAGCAGGTACCCCTGCGCCGCGAGATCGCCCGAGCCGACGAGGACGAGCTGCGCGTCGAGGTCGAGGATGCGCGTCAGCGCCGCCAGCACGACGTCGGTCCCCTTTTGCTCGCTCAAGCGCGACACGATTCCGAGCAGCGGCACGTCGGGCCGCTCGGCGAGCCCCATCTCGCGCTGGAGCGCGCGCTTGCACGCGGCCTTGCCGGCGAGGTTGTCGGCGTCGAAGGGGGCGATGAGGGCGGGATCGGTCCGCGGGTCCCAAAGGCGCTCGTCGATCCCGTTGAGCACGCCCACGAGGTCGGCCGCGCGGAAGCGCAGCACCGGATCGAGGCCGGCGCCGCCCTCGGGCGTCTTGATCTCCTCGGCGTAGCGGGGCGACACGGTCGTCAGCTTGGTCGCGTGGTAGAGGCCGCCCTTCAGCGGGTTGACGCCCCCGAAGTCCTCGAGGCCGTCGGGACGGAACTGGCTCCACGGGATGCGCGTCGCCGGCAGATCGGCGGCGGGGAACTTCGCCTGGTGGGCCAGGTTGTGGATGGTCAGCACGCTGGCGGCGCTCCCGAGCGGTCCGGCGGCGTCGCCCGCGTCGAGCACGGTATTGAGGTAGATCGGCACGAGGGCGCTCGGCCAGTCGTGCGCGTGAAAGACGTCGGGCGTCCACCCGAGGTACTTCGAGAGCTGGAGCGCGCCGCGCGAGAGGAAGGCGAAGCGGACGAGGTTGTCCGCGGCGTACGAGCCCGGCGGATCGTAGAGGTACCCGCGGCCGAAGAGCGCCTGGTGGTCGAGCAGGTACACGGGGACGTCGGTCCCCGGGAGGCGCGTCTCGAAGACCGAGGCCCACGCCTCCTTGTCGCCGAGCGGGACTCCGAGCGGCGCGGGGTGCCTCGTGAGCCCTTCGGCGGGGATGACGTCGTACCGGGGGATGACGATGCGCGCGTCGTGGCCGAGGGCGCGGAGCGCGGCGGGCAGCCCACCCACGACGTCCCCGAGGCCACCGGCCTTGACGAAGTGGGCACACTCGGAGGCGACGAAGAGGACGGAAGGCGGCGCAGGCATCTTCGCGACGGAGCTCCCAACCTAGACTAAAATGCTCGTCCTGGTCCCCGATCGAAGCTTCGACGGCCGATTCTTCGAGGCCCACGCCCTCTTCTGGCCCATCGCGCCGGCGGCCTCGACCTTCGCCGGCGAGCTCGACTGGCCTCCCGTCGAGGCGTACGAGCGGGCCTTCGTGGATCCCACGGCGACGCCGGTGCGCTTCGAGGCGGCGCCCCCTGCGCGCGGCCGCCGGCGTGCGGCGGCGGTCGACCCCCGGCGACTCTACGACGCGCGCATCACGCGCGAGGGCTGCGTGCCGACGCGGCCACGCTCGTGGCACGACTTCCTCAACGCGCTCGTGTGGGCCACCTTCCCGCGCGCCAAGCTCGCCCTTCACCGGCGCCAGCACCGCGCCCTCGTCGAGCGCATCCCGGAGGGGGCGCGAACGCTGCCGCCGACGCGCTCGCGCGAGCACGACGCGCTGGCGCTCCTCGACGAGGGCGGCGTCGTCGTCCTCGACGATGGCCGCTCCCGCGAAAGGGTCCTCTTCGGGCACGCCCTCTACGAGGGTCTCGTGCTCGGCCGCGGCGCGATGACCGCGTGCGCCATCGCCGTCCCCGTGACGCAGCTCCCCTGCGACCCGCGCGCCCGCTGCACGCTGGCCGACGAGGCCCTCGCCGGATACCTGGAGACCGCCGCGCTCGATCCGCGCAGCCTCGACCGCGTGCACATCGACCCCGACCTTGACCGCGACCTCGACCGCGACCGCGACCGCGACCGCGATCATTGTTCGACGACGAGGCCGGGCCACACCGCCTGACGCGTGCCGTTGGTCGAGGTGATCATGAAGGCGTGGGCGCCGGCGATGATCGACGCCTGGGTCACGGTCACCGTCAGGTGCAGCTTCTCGCCGTTCACGCCTTGCGTCCGGTCCCAGGCGAAGCTCAGCGACTGCGGGATGCCGTAGCTGCCGTAGTACTTGAAGAGCACGTCGTCGGCCGACACGGTCCATGGGCCGCCCGTGTCGCCGTCGCTGAAGAGATCGACCTCGATGGTCTTGCTCTGGCCGACGGGAATCGTGATCCCCTGCGACGTGATGGTCCCGGTGATGCTCGACGAGAAGGTCACCGTCTCGGTGAGGACGGGCGCGGAGTCGAAGAAGGCGCCCGCGATGTCCGGCGCGCACGGATCGTGGCTCCCCTGGGCCTGCAGGTTCGACCACGTGCGCTGCACCTGGTAGCCGATGTCGCTCGGCGTGATGTACACGGCCGGCGACTCGGGCTCGCACATGTCGCCGGCCTCGCCGCCGCCGAGCAGGTCCCACACGAGGTGACTCTTGTCGGCCGAGTAGAACGCGGCGTTGGGGCCGCCGCTCAGCGTGAAGGTGCCGCCGCTGGTGAGGAACGGATCGGTCGACGCCTCGACCCACTCGTGGCTGATGACGGCCGTGAGATCGTCGACCGAGGTCGTGCAGGTGGGGATGACGGCATAGGCGAAGTTGCCGGCGACCCCACCGTCGGCCGGCGTCGTGTTGTCGTGGTAGCCGCCGAAGTCGACGCAGCTCTGGGGCGACGCGAGCAGGCTGCTGACGGGGTTGGGCTGCGTGATGGTCGTGCCCTGGGGGTAGACGATCGTGTAGATGGCCTCGGGATCGGGGGTGCCGAAGGTGCCCTGCTGGATCTGCGCGGCGACCCACGTCTGGATGTCGGTGCTCGCGATGCTGGTCGGCGCGGTCTCGGTGGCCGGCAGCGTGATGGTCCCCCCGTAGGCGAGCGGGCCGACGCCGTACTCGTGGGTCGTCGTCGCCCAGAACGTGGAGGCGACCATCTTCTGCGCGAAGTCCTGCAGCGGCGCGACGTTCGGGTCGCCGGCGTAGAAGACGAGGTAGACCTTGGGCGACGTGAGGATGGGCCCGTTCGCGTTGTTGACGAGCTGGGGCAGCGCGGGATGCGGAGCCGGATAATTCGTGGAAGGGGCGCCGTTGTCGACGTCGGGCGGCGTGTCGACGGGGACATCGGGGGCGGAGTCGGTGGCGTCGGTGCTCGTCTCGGGGCCGGCCGCGGCGTCGCTGCCGCCGCCGTCGGGCGAGGGGCTCGAGGCGGGGGAAGACGTGCCGCAGGCGAGCGGGGAAAGGGCGGCGAGGGAGGCCGCGAGCGCGACGGTGAGGAGGTACGGCAGACGCATGGGGCGGAGAGGGAAGCACGAGGATGCGCCGGGCGACTAGGGTCGCAGTGGGGGTCGAGGTTGGGGTCGGGGTCGGGGTCGAGGTCGCGGTCGAGGTCGCGGTCGAGGTCGAGGTCGCGGTCGCGGTGGAGCCGGGGCACCCAAGACCGGCGAAGCCGGTCAGCACCGCGAGCGTCAGCGAGCGGTGAGCGTCGGCTCGCCGGGGAAAGGGAGAGGGAGAGGGAGAGGGAGAGGGAGAGGGAGAGGGAGAGGGAAAGGGAAAGGGAAAGGGAGACGGAAAGGGAGACGGAAAGGGAGACGGAAAGGGAGACGGAAAGGGAGAGGGGGGGGTGACAAGCGCCGCGCCGCGCTTCGCGCGTCACGTCGCTTGCAATCGTGGTTCGGGCCTCGGCTCGTGGTGGGCTCGCGAGCATGGCGGCGCGCTCCTTCCGACGGGGCAAAAGGAGCGCGCCGCCATGCAGAAGTCCCTTTTTCCACATCACAATCTCGTCGCTTACGGGGTCGCACTGGAGCTTCTCCAGTCCGTGCGCGACGCGAAGATTCGCGACAGCTACCTTCGGGACCACGCGATGCGCGCGGCGAAGAGCGCGTGCCTCAATACCGCCGAGGGCGCGGGGCGCAGCTCGCACGCGGACAAGGCGCGGGCGTACGTCATCGCGCGCGGCGAAGCGTGCGAGGCGGCGGCGTGCGTCGAGATCGCCGTCAGCGCCGGCGACGCGGACGCCCGGGCGCTCGACGCGGTGGTTGCGCACGCCGCTCGCTTCGTTGCGCTGACGACGGGGCTGATTCGCTAGCGGCATCCGGGGCTGCGCGTCACGCGGGCGCGCAGCCCTACGTCTTCAGGCCTGACGGCACGCGGGGCCCCGCTCTCGCCATCTCGCGCCCCCTCCCTCCTCGTCCGGCGACGATGATACCTTCGTCCTCCATGCCGCAACCCGACGGCGTCCTCGCCCGGCTCCCGTTGCAGATCGGGACGACGGCGACCTGGAGCGCGGGGCGGTCCGCGGCGGCGCTCTTCCCGGGGATCGCGCTCATCGGCGCGGGGCTCGGCCTCATGGCGACGCTTCCCGTCGGCAAGCTGGCGCTGGTGGTCGTCGTGCCTGGGGTGCTCCTGGTCGTCTTCGCGCTCGGGCACATGGTGAGGGCCATCCGGAACCGCGCGAGCGACATCCAGCTGCTCACGGGCGGCCTCCTCGTCGACGGAGGGCGGCTGCACGGCTCGTCGATGCCGTGGGGAGAGCTGACGCCCCCCTTCGCCGAGGTCGAGGAGACCAGCGTCCGGCGCATCACGATGAAGGTGATCCTCCTCATCATGCTCTCGATGCTCCTCGAGCGCTTCATCGTCACGAGCGCGCGCGAGCCCGTGCGTGTATGGCGCCTGCACGTGCACCACCGCGGACGGCGCCTCATGGTCGGCGAGACCGACCGGCCCATCGAGCGCGACTCGATGCTCGCCGCGGCGTCGTCGGTCTGCGCCGTCGTGTCGGGCCAGCGCTACGTCGCCGAGGCGCCCGCGGTGGCGGCGCGGATCGTGAGCTGCAACCGCTGCGGCGGCCCCGCCGTGCCCGACGACGCGCCGTGGGTCCCGTGCGCCTACTGCGGGGCGCAGGTGGCGCTTCCGCCCGAGGTGCGCGGCCAGGCGGCGGCGACCAAGGCGCAGTCGCCGGAGCAATCGCGCACCGGCGAGATCATCGCGAAGCTGCGGAACCAGCCGCGGGCGGGGCGGGCCAACGCGTGGCTGCTGGTGCTCTCGTTTCTCATGTTCGGCGCGTGGCCGCTCGGCTGGGGGCTCATCGCGTACCGCGTGCTCGACGACGGCTTCCAGCCCACCGACGTCCTCTTTCTCGCGCTGCCCTTCGCGGCGGTCCTCGCCGGCTTCTTCCTCGCGCGCGGGCGCCTCGCCGACCGAGGCGCCTTGCAGCTCCTGACCCTCGGGTTCGGTGCGCTCGCCCCGGCGCGCGACGGCGAACCGTCCCGGTGCCGGCGGTGCCAGGCGCCGCTGCCCGCCGCGGGCCTCGGCGGCGTCACGCGCTGCCGCTACTGCGCTGCGGAGAACATCGTCGGCATCGACCTGCGCCCCAGCGTCGACCAGGCGCGCGCCGAGCAGAGCGGCTTCGACGACGCGCTCCGCGCACGCCGCAAGGAGAAGCGGCTCTGGATGACGCTGAGCGCAGTGGCCACCGTCGCGCTCCTCGGCTGGGCCGGAGGAACGGCGGCGTACATCTCGACCATGGTCGACCTCGAGCTCGACCTCGATGGGCCGTCGCCGGCCGCACCACCGCCCCCCGCGACCACCGCGGCGCCCGCGAAGCCCCCGCCGCGACCCGCGCCGGCCCCGGCTCCGGCGCCGACCCGTCGGCCGCCGCCGGCGAAGAGGCCCTGAGGTATCCCCGCACAGCGCGGGGCCTCGACGAGGGGACGCGCCTCTTGGGGAACGCAATCGAGCGCGTTCCCCGGTCCAGCGGATCGGCAGCGGACCCGGAAGGTTGCGTGGGGGAAGAGAGCTTCTCTCGCGTCGAAGGCACAGCTCGGGCTCGGCCATTTGGGGCTCGCTGTGGTGTTCGAACCAGGTTGCTTGCATGACAGCCTCTCCATCTCGTGGAGTGAAGCGGCCAACCCGACGTGGGATGCCGCTGTTCGAGCGGCGCTGGCCGTCGGAGCCGTCGACTGGAGCGTCGGGGCCGTCGACGGATCCTCTTTCGCCGACGTCTAAAGCACTCGAGCCGCCGAGGGATCCGCTCGGGCGCGCGACCCGAGCGCCAGAGCCGACGGCCTGAGGGCTCGAGCCGTCGAGAGGTCCACTTTGCTCGTCGTCCCGAGCGTCCGCGTCACGCTGAGATCCACCCCACAAGGCAACGCGAACGTTCGCCTCGCCGCCCGATCCACTCCCCATCGCGCGCTCGACTCGCGTTCGCGTCCACGCTGCTCGCCGGATCGGCCTAGAGGGCTCGGAACGTACGCCTCGACGGCGAGCACCTGCTTGGCGTTGTCCGGGTCCTAGGCCTTCGGAAGGCCGCCCGGCGCGGAGCCGAGGGGAGGCGGCAGCGACGATGTGCGCTTGCCCGACGCGTAGGTGAGCACGCGCACTTTCTCGATCGTGATGAGGGCGCCACCGGTGACCATCTCGTCCAGGATCGGGATGAGCTTGTCGGTGTGCTCCTGGTCGTCGACCACCTCGATCACGACCGGCAGGTCACCCGACAAGTCGACGAGGCTCGTCGTATGAATCACGCTCGACGCGCCGAAGCCCGCCACGCCGTGGAACACCGTCGCTCCCGCGAATCCCTCCCGACGAAGGCGTTCGAGCAAGGCACGGTGGAGTGGCTGGTGGTGCCACTTCTCCGCGTCGCCGATGAAGATGCGGGTGAGCAGCTGCTCGCCGTCGAGAATGCGCATGGTGTCCTCTCTTCTCTCGTCACTGGGCAATGAGGCGTCTTGCCGTCATCAGGCCGAGCAATCCCGCGACGAAGCACGCGGCCAACGTCAACGCGAGGTTCGTCAGACCGACCGCCCAGGCGCGCTCGCGCAGCAGGCTGCTCGTCTCGTAGTTGAAGCTGGAGTACGTCGTCAGCCCGCCCATGAAGCCGGTCGTCAGCGTGATCCTGAGGACCGGGGAGACGAGGGTCGTCGACAGGGCCACTTCGTAGACGAAGGCGATGAGGAAGCAGCCGGCGACGTTCACGATGAGGGTGCCGTAGGGGAAGCCCGTTCCCAGAGCCTTGCCGGCCCACATGCCGACTCCGTAGCGGGCGAGCGTGCCCAAGGCACCTGCGATGGCGACGAGGACGATCTGCTTCACGACGCCACCTCGAATTGGCGGTGCAGTCCGGCCACGCGACCGCTCGTGGCCCGTTGCCCAGTCACCTTCGAACAGCGCATCTTGGTCACCTCGCTTGCATCTCGAGGCGCCGCTGAGTACGGCGCCAGGGCGTGCCGTAGCGCGGCCTCGGCGATCACGAGGGGAACCCGCTGCTGGCGTCTTGGGCCTCGAGGGGCCCGTAGCTCGCCGCTCGGTCGCGCTGGATTGCCTCGAGGCGCGTCCGGAGCTCTTCGAGCCGCCCTCGGCGAACGGTCTCGAGGTTCGCCTGAGCAATGCGCTGGCGAAGCGGCAGCGCGGACCCATCGGAGGGAGGCGGTGCATCGAGTGAAGCTACGTCGACGAACTGTGTTCCCTCCGGCGTACCCGCGCGGACCCGCTTCAACGCGCTCATTCGGACGAGCTGGACCGACGGGTCGGGGGTCCGCCGCAGGAAGGGAATCAGCCGCTCGGCGTCGCCGAGATCCAGCTGCCCGTCGGGATGGAATCCCGCGAACGCGAATGGGGTGTTGCCGAGGGCATGGCGCTCGGCGTCGATGCGTTGAAGCAGCGCCACGAAGCGATCGAATTCGATGCGTCCGAGCGGCAGGCGCGGGAAGACGATGAACCCTATGTCCACGCGTTCGTCGGATGCCCATCGATCGATCTGCTCGATGACCGGACCGGCGACCGGGGGCGCGCAGTCCAGAAGCACGGCCACTCGGGTCCGACCCGCGCGCCTTGCACGCTCGGCCCACGGGCACAGCCCGAACGCTTCCACGACTTCGGTCAGGTACCGGCCGTGAAGCCTCTCGGCCTCGCGTACCCACTGCTCGTTCAGATGGTCCATGGCCCCTCTCACTCACACTTGCCGCATCGTCGTCCGGTAACGCGCCCGCGTAGGCTCTTCCGTGAGCGTGCCGGCGAGGCGACGCAGCTCGGCGAGCATCCGCAGAAGGACCCGCATCGAATTGCCGTGCGACGGCGCAACCTCGGCGAATCCCAAGCCGGAGGACCGCGTACCGGTTTCAGTCCTCGTAGAGGAGGACACCGGCGTCTTGCAGCTGCGCGACCGCTTCCACACCAAACCCTTCGGCGTCCGCCAGAAGCTCGTCGAGCGTCGTGGTGCCATCGATTCTCGCGGCGAGCCGTTGCGCAGCCTCCGAGAGCTCGAACCAGCCCAGATCGGCCGCGGGCATGCTCAGGCGCACCCGCTTGCCCAGCGGCGGAGCCTGCGGAACTCTGGTCGTCGTCGCGAGCCGCACCGAGTGCTCGCTCTCGCGCGCGAACCGCTCCGCGTCGAAAGGTGGCGGCACCGTGGGCGGCTCATTCCTCGGAGGCCCCATGACCGTAGCGAGTAGAGCATGGATGCGGTGGAGGCGCCCCCCGCGACGGCGCGGGTCCGCCGCCGGTGAGCGGCTTGCCCTCGCCACGCTGGTCCTACTCGCCGGGCCCCACGAGCGGCAGCGAGCGCCGCGCCGGCGCCGTGCGGACCGGCGGCGGGGCCGGCTGCGCGGGGGCGACGATGCTCCGGATGCGCTGACGCACGCGCTCGCGCACGTAGTGACCCGCGAGGAGCACGCTCTCGACGGGGTACTTCCAGAGGAGCGAGCTACGCATGTAGCAGTACACCGTGCAGCCCTCGCAGAACGAGTGGCGCCCCTCCATCTCCTTCGCCTGACGAACCACCGGCGAGTACGAATAGAGGTCGTAGAGCTTGTTCTCGATGGGGATCGCGTCGTCCTTGAAGTGGTAGCAGGGCAGCAGAAGCTTGTTCTCCGGCGAGATGACGACGGTCGACGTCACCGCGCGGCAAACGGGGTCTTCCTTCTTGTTGCCGCCGGACGAGATGAGCTCGAGCTGCGCGCGGTCGACGATGACGCCGGGCTTTCCGAAGTACTTGAAGAGCCCCTTGGCCTTCTCCGGGTCGAGCCCCTCGTTGCCGAAGAACGAGAAGCACGGGTTCAGGTAGAGGATCGCGCCCTGGTCCTTCGCGAAGCGGATCATCTCGTCGACCTTGGGGAACGAATCGTTCGTCACCACGTGCGAGATGTAGAGCGGCTGGCGGAGCTTGCGCGCGACGGCGAGCGCCTCGAGCGAGAGGTGGAACGACTTCATCGCGCGGATGCGGTCGTGCTCGTCGGGGTCCGTCGAGTCGATCGAGAAGAGCAGCGCGTCGACCTTGCCGACGAGGCGGTCGGCGAACTTCGGGTAGAGCATCCCGTTGGTCGTCACCGTCGTCATGAAGCGCATCTTCTTGGCGAGCGTCAGCATCTCGACGAGGTTGCGATAGAGGAGCGGCTCGCCCCCCGTGATGTCGAGGACGAGGACGCCGAGGCGCTTCAGATCGACGAGGTTCGCGCGGACCTGCTCCATCGTCGGCTCGCGGGAGGGCGACCCGTCGTTGGTGTGCGGGATGTTGCAGAACGTGCACCGCTGATTGCAGCGCAGGGTCACGTAATAGTTGCAGGTCGTGGGCATGCGTCTCGTTCGTGAAGCGCGTTCGTGAACCGCTCTGCGGCGGGTGACGGTACTTGAGGCGACGAGGGCCGCCAAGGGCGGTTCTATCCTCGATGCAAACTCCGGCCCAACTCTCGACGGGATGCCACCGCGTACCAGGGGCGGCGGGCCAGTGGTAGGTTCGCGTGATTCTGAAGGATCAACCCGATCGGCCGGGCGCCTTTCTCCGTGGTCGCGACGAACGTCGCTGGCTGCTCGGACTGGGGATCGTCACGGCGTGCTCCTGGGGGCGATGGCTTGCCACGGGTTCGCCGAAAGTCGACGAAAACTACCCCTCGGAGCTCGCGGGAGGCCTCCTCTTCGTGGGTCTGGTCGTCGGGTGGGCCCTCCTCGTCGTCGGCTGGCGGGGCCTCCTGGCCCATCCTCCGATGCAGCCGCGGCGCCTGGCGTTCCTGGGGCTCGGGGTGGCGGGGGTCATGCTGCCCATGCTCAGCAACGACCTGTTCAGCGTCCTTTCCTACGCATCGCTCGCGGCACAGGGGCGCGACGTCTACACCACTGTGAGCTGGTTGCCTCACAGCGTCTGGTCCCCCTGGGTGGGGGAGCGCTGGGCCGAAAAGGTGTGTGTTTACGGGCCCACGACCCTCGTCGCGGCGCTCCCGGGGGCGCTCGGGGGGGCCAACCCCTGGCTGGCCATGGCCGCCCTCCGCCTCGCCTGGTTCATCCCCCTGGCGCTCGTCATGGAGCTGTCCTTCCGGCGCTTCCGCGACCGCCCGGCCTTCCACGCGATGGTCTGGCTCAACCCGCTCTGGCTCGTGGAGGGGCCTGGACAGCTCCACACGGACCTCCTCGGGGTCGTCGCCGTGACGGCGGGCATCCTCCTCCAGACGGGCGGACGGCCCCGCGCCGGGTGGGTCCTCTACGGGCTCGCGGTGCTGGGAAAGTACACCTTCGTCTTCGACGGCCTCTGGTTCTGGCTGTGCGGGGCGACGACGCTCCGGCAGCGGCTCCTGCGCCTGCCGGTGCTGGCGGCGACCGTGCTGGGGCTCGCGGTCCTCGCCTTCGCCCCCTTCTGGCGCGGCCCGGCGACCCTCACCGAGCCGATCCGCGCACTCGCCGGCATGAATCCGGGCGGCTCCATCACCGAGGTCGCCGGCATCCTCGTCGACCTGCTGCGGGGCGGCGGCGTGCCCCACGCGGGCTCGCCGGTCACCTCGACGCTGGAGCTCGATCGCGCGACCCACGCGACGACCTGGTGGGCCGTCTCGCTCGTCCTGCGGGTGGTGACGCTCGGCCTCGCGGCGCGGCTCCTGACGCTCGTCCTGCGGCGGCCCGCCGACCGGAACCGCCTGGCCCTCGGGACCGGCGCGCTGGCCGTCGCGGTCATCACGTTGGCGAGCCACCGCTTCCAGTCCTGGTATCTCCTCGCCGCGCTCCCCTTCTTCGGCCTGCACTGCACGGCGGCGTGGCGCCGGTGGTGGCTCGCGGTCGTCGCGCTGGCCGTGAGCACCGAGTTCGTCCACGTGCTTCCGCGCGCCTCGGCCCTCCTGCCCGTCTGGTCGGTCGTGACCAACGGCGGCGTCGTCGTCGCCTTCCTGGCGTTCTTCAGGGCGCGGTACTGGACGCTGGAAGACCCTTCCGCTGCCGGCGGCGCTCGATGAGAAACCAGAGCGACGGCAGGACGAGCACGGCGGCGAGCAGGCAGCTCACCTCCCCCACGACGGCGATGGTCCCCAGGCTGCGGATCCCGCGGTTGTGCGAGCCGACGAGCGCGAGGTACCCCAGCATCGTCGTCAGGCTGCAGAGGACGACCGCGCCCCCCGTCGTGCGCAGCGCCGCGAGCACGTCGCGGCTCCCGTCGGCCCGATAACGCTGGACCACGTTGATGGCGTAGTCCGCGCCGATGCCGAAGGTGATGGGGAGCGCGGCGAAGTTGAGGAAATTGATCTTCACTTCGGCGAAATAGAGAAAGACGACCTCGCCCGCGACGCCGACGAGGAGCGCGAAGAGGACGGTGAGCGCGTGCCGCCCCCCCGAGCGGAACGTGATGATCACCGTGAACAGCGTGAGCGCGAGGGACAGCGACACGGCCTTGGGGATGTCGTGGACGACGGCCTGCAGGATGTCCGCGAAGATGACCGCGCGCCCCGAGCCCTTGACGATCTTGCCCGAGGGCAGGCGCGTCTCGCGGAAGGACGCCGAGTAGCGGAGCAGGTAGCGGAGATCGGTCGAGTTGCTCGGCTTGGGCTCGATGACGACGAGCCGCCCGCGCGTGCCGTCCTTCTCCGAGTAGGGGCGCGCGATCGACCCGGGGAGGTCCTCGAGGCCGTACGGGCGGAGATCGTGCGGCGGGATGTTGTCCTTCACGCGGTCCCAGTCGGCGTCGGTCAGGTAGTGCTTGCTCCTCGCGCGCTCGAGGCGGTCGCCGATCTCGCGCAGGATGGGGATCTTCGTCGCCTGGTCGTCGGGCACCATGTCCCAGAGCGAGTGGACGGCCTCGAACGGCTTGGAGCCCGCCGGCGCGGCGTCGTAGTCGCGCTGGAGCTTCCGCTGGAGCTCGTGCGCCTCGTCGGCCGTATCGGCGAGGACGAGCATGCCCTCGTGCCCGCCGCCGATGATGTCGATGACCCCGTCCCACACGCGGTGGAGCTCCCCGTTCTTCCACGGGTCGTTCTCCATCGCGCGGAGGTCGTACTCCATCGGATCGCGCTTCACGTAGAGGTACGCCGTGACGCTGCCGACGGCGACGAGAAGGACGCCCGCCCCGAGCCAGAGCGCCGGCGCCCGCGGCACGAGCCACGCGAAGAGGCGGCCGTAGCCGAGCCCATAGCGCCGGATCCTCCCGAGCAGGCTCGGGTCGGTCGCTTCGTCCACCGGTTTGCGCGGCTCCGAGAGGAGCAGCAGCGGCGGCACCATCAGCGTCTTGACCACCCAGCACATGAGCATGCCGCTGGCGGCGATGAAGCCGAAGTCGCGGAACGCGCTGAAGTCGGTCGCCAGGAGCGAGATGTACGACGCCACCGAGGCGAGCGTCGCGATCACCGTGGGCAGCCACGTCTCGCGCACGGCCGTGCGCAGCGCGTCGGGCACGGCGTTCCCGCGCCGGCGCTCCTCGTAGTATCGGGCCTGGTAGAGGATGCCGACGTTGATGCCGTTGCCCGCGACGATGCTGAAGAGAAAGCCCGTGGCGACGTTCAGGTGGCCTATCGCGAGGCGCGTGAGGCCGAAGGTCCACACGAGGGCGACGCCGATGGTGAGCCCCATGACGAGGAGCGCGCGCACGCGCATGAAGTAGAGCATCACCGCGCCGAGGACGAGGACGACGCCCGTCGCGCCGACGCTGAGCAGGTCGTCCCGGATGCTCTGGTACTCGATGAAGCCGGTCGGCATGTCCCCCGCGTACCCGGCGTGGACGGGGGCGAACTCGGGGCGTGACGCGCGGACGCCGTCGACCGCCGCGCGGATGCGCTCGAGGGCGGGCCCGGTCTTCTCGAGGTCGCCGCCCGGGATGGGGGAGCGCGCGATGACGACGAGCGCAGTGCCGTCCTTGCGCTCGTAGTAGCCGTCGGGGTGGTCGTCGCCGCTGTGGCCTCCGCCCTTGTCGTCCTTGCGAAAGCGCTTCTCGATGTCGTCGACCGTGACCGGCGGGCCGTTGTCGTCGAGGAGCTCGTCGGCCTCCTTGGCGACCTCGTAGTCCCAGCGCTTGTTCACGTCGTCGCGGAGGTCCTCGAGCTCCTTCTGGGAGAGGAAGAGCCCCGCCCGCGGCAGGAGGAACGCCCGCGCCTCCTGCGTGCCGTCCTCGGCGCTCGACACGACGTCGGGCCCGATGGCGACGAGGGCCGGGATGAGCGCGTCGCCGAACGCGCGCAGCGTCTTCCTGTCGGCGCCCTCGAGCAGGATCATGGCCGTCTGCGCGCTCGCCGTCCGCGCCTCGACGCGGTGGAGCTCGATGACGCTCGGCTGGCTGTCGGGCAGGAGCTGGTCGTAACGGGTCTTCAGCTCGAGCTTCGACGCGAAGAACCCGAACACGACCGTGACCAGCGCGACCGCCAGCAGCGGCACCCATGGACGCCGGATCTGCAGATCGCTGAGACGCTCGACGAGCTCCTTGAACACGGGGCGGGGAGTCTAGTGCACCGACGGCGAGATGGCGGCAACTGAGAGCGGAACAGGAAGAAGGAAGACGGGGGGAACAGGGAGAAGAGAGGGAGAGGACAGGGGGAACAAGGAGAGGAAAGCGAGGGGGAACAGGGAGAGGAGGTGAAACGGGGAGAGGAAGAGAAAGCGTGGGGAGAGGAAGAGAAAGCGTGGGGAACAGGGAGAGGAAGAGGTGAAACGGGGAGAGGAAGAGAAAGCGTGGGGAACAGGGAGAGGAA
>DASXZL010000052.1:0-255680 GCA_036501935.1 Polyangiaceae bacterium
GAGCGTGAGCGAGCGGTGAGCGACCAAGCTCGCGGCGCGGAGTGCCGTGTGCAAGCGGCGCGGCTCACCGCTCGCTCACGCTCGCGGTGCTGACGGCGGCTCCGCCGCCCGTCCGAGATCCATCGAGAATCGCGCTCGCTCGTCTAGCTCCCGAGGTTCGTCGGCTCGGCGACGAAGCACGCGCGGCAGCGGGCCTCGTACTCGGCGGCTCCCCCCACGAAGAGCTGTCCCTCGGCGGCCACGAGGCGCTGCGAGCGCGTCGCCGCGCCCCCGCATCGAGCGCACACGGCGTGGAGCTTCGTCACGTACTCCGCGACGGCCATCAGCGCCGGCATGGGGCCGAACGGCCGGCCCTTCCAGTCCTGGTCGAGCCCCGCCACGACGACGCGCACCCCCGACGACGCCAGGGACTCCACGGCGTCCACGATCGTCTCGTCGAAGAACTGCACCTCGTCGATGCCCGCGACCACCGCCTCCTTCGGCATCCGCGCCAGCAGCTCCTCGGCGCTGGCGACCGGAACCGCGTCCGCGTTGAGCCCTTCGTGGGAGACGACCTTCACCTCGTCGTAGCGGTTGTCGACCCGTGGCTTGAAGAGGACGACCGGCTGCCGCGCCAGTCGGGCGCGCTTGATTCGCCGCAGAAGCTCCTCGGTCTTGCCGCTGAACATCGACCCGCACACGACCTCGATCCATCCCGTACGGTGCTGCGAGGGGGGCGAATTCATCGGCGGAGGCTCCTGGCGGGTCGAACGCTCGAGCGTTCCCGGCTCCAGCGTCCCTTTACCCGAGTGGGCACCGCCCGCCTATACGGGGGTGTGCGTCGGCCTTTCCGCGGCCATTCCATGAACTTGCGCGTGACGGCCGCCGGGGGCCGCCGCGCTCGCGCTCGGGCCCGCCGCGCCAGTAGACGTGAGGCAGGGCGCTGCTACATTGATCTCGTGGACGTGGTTTTGCGCAAGCTCGGCAAGGGCGCGCGGGCCGTGGCCGGACGCCTCGTCCGAGCGCCACGAAAAGGCTCGGTCGTCGTGATCGAGTTTCCCGACGGCATGCACGAGTACGTCACCACGCCCGTCAAGCGCGTCCTCCGCCTGGCCGGGCGGGAGGTCTTCTACATCGAGACCATCAACAGCCGCTACCGGCTCGAAGTGCGCAGCCGCGAGGCGGCGGCCGCCGAAGGCACGGGCTGAGAGCACGCCATGCGCTCCCTCGCGCGAGGGAGCGGTTGACGAAGCGCTCCCATGAAGGGCATGGTGCGCCCCGTGGGAAAGCACGACAGCCGCAACTCGATGAAAATGAAGCGACGCAAGTCGCAGGTGAAGAAGAAGGCGCGCCTGAAGCGCCAGAAGGTCGAGCGCAAGGCCGCCGCCGGTCACGGTGCCGCGAAGAAGGCCGCGCCGAAGAAGAGCGCCAAGGCCGCCGCCGCGCCGCCGGCTCCGCCGCCGCCGCCCGCCGCCGTCGAGGCCTCGCCGGCCACGACGCCGAGCGGCTCCGCTCCGGAATAGCCTCGCGCCCCAGCTTCAGTCCTGGACGGGCTCGCCGCCCAGGTGAATCGTCGGGAACTGGGACGGCACCTTGCGCTCCGTGGGCGCTTCCATGACGACGGCCTCCCCGAGGAGGCCGATGTCGCCGTCCATCCGCTTCTCGTCGACGAGCTGCCAGGAGTCGGCCTTGCTGTGCCACGTCTGCTGCAGCAGGGTGCTTCGCAGCTCCTGCTGAGCCGGCGTGTACCAGGACACGTGGACGATGACGTCCACGTCCGCGTCGCCGTGCTTCTTGATGCCCGCCATCTCGATGTCGGCGACGTGGATGGTCTTGCCCCACGCCCGGTGATGCAGCGAGAACTCCTCGCGCTTGGCCGGGGCGATCTGATCGAGCACGAGCTCGTTGCGTCCGAAACGGGCGTCCTCGTTGAAGGACTGCGCCGTCTCCTGCGCCTTGGCGATGCCCTGGCTGGGCAGGAGGGCGGAGCACGCCGGCAAGAGGGGCGCGAGCACGAGAGACAGAAAGAGCGTCGGTCGCATGCATTGAGGGCAATCACGTCCCGGCCCGCGGGGCCAACTTTCCGGGGCCCGCTAGAAGGGCACGGCGGCGACGAAGTAGGTCTTGTCGATGCCGCCGGTCGAGACGCCCTTCGCGTACCCGACGCGGAACGTGAAGCCCAGGATGTACCCGAGCGTCATGTCGAACCACAGCTCGCCGCCCACGCCCGTCTTGAAGTGCGCCATCTTCGGATCGTCGAACGCGGCGCCGCAGTCCACGAACGCGTTGCCGCTGATGCGATTGAGAAAGACCGGCAGCGTCGACGGCCCGCGGTCGACGTTGACGATCGGGAAGCGGTACTCCGCGTTCGCGAGCGTGTAGTAGTTCCCCGCCTGGGCGACGACCGGATACCCGCGCAGCTGGATGCCGCCCTGGATGAGCGAGTTCTGCACCACGTTGACGACCGGCAGATCGATGTAGCCCCCCACGTAGAACGGACCCTGCCCCGCGCGGTCCCCGCCGCCCAGGCCCCCGCCGACGTGCAGCGCGAGGACGTTGTGCTTGAGCCACGGCATGAGCAGATACGTCGCCAGGTTGCCCGTGGCCGCGTACCCG
This sequence comes from Polyangiaceae bacterium, assembly GCA_036501935.1. Taxonomy (GTDB): domain Bacteria; phylum Myxococcota_A; class Polyangia; order Polyangiales; family Polyangiaceae; genus Palsa-1150. The sequence continues at coordinate 2,596 of DASXZL010000052.1, forward strand.
GTGAAGTCGCTGGCCAGCGCCTTGTCCGCCACGTCGAACGTGACGCTCGCGTCGAACCCCCGCTCGTTGCCGACGCTCCAGAGGTACCCCTCGGCGTTCGAGTAGCCCCACCCCATGTGCACCGTGCCGAGCATCCCGCGCGTCGGCACGCTCGGCAGGTCGTACGGATTCAGCTCCGACGCCGGGAGCGGCAGCTGCCCGGACACGTTCGCGATGCTGTAGGACAGGTTGACCGACTGCGAGTCGAACGCGCGCGGCATGCTGTAGCCGATGCCCGTCGTCGCGCCGACCGTCTGCTGGATCCACTGCACCGTGTTCGACCCGAGGGAGTAGTTCGTCGCCGGGGTGATTTGCCGGAAGACGCTCGCGCTCACGTCGAAGGGCAGACGGCTGTACGTGTACTGGATGTTGGTCTGGAGGTCGGGGTGCTCCCACTCGGTGGTGATGCTGGCCGTGAACGAGTGCTGTCCGGCGATGTCGCTGCCCGTCGTGCTGACGATGGTCGCTTCCCCGAAGTTCCCCGGCGTGATCTTCACCGAGTACGCGCGCGGTTGCAGCGTGAGGAGCGGGTTGTAGGCGTGCGGCGTGACGAGCGCGGGCGGCGGCTCGGGCGCCGGAGCCGGTCGCGACTCGATGTAAGGCAGCGGGTCGAGCCACTGCGACTCGTCGAGCGGCATGACGAACATGTCGTAGCCCTCGTGCGTGTAGCCGACGTACGCGAGGGTCTTGCCGTCGGGCGACGGCTCGGGCTGATACGCGCCCGTGACGACGTTGGTGACCTGCCGCAGCCGCCCCGTCGCCACCTCGTACGCGTAGACGTTCATCACCCCCGTGCGGTCCGAGTGAAAGTACAGCCACCGCCCGTCCGCCGAGTACGACGGGTCGCCGTCGATGGCCCGGTCGTGCGTGACGGCGACGTACGACCCGTTCCTCGTGTCGACGATGCGCACGTCGCGGTAGCCGCCGCGCGTCCACGAGCTGTACGCCACGTGCACGCCGTCCGGCGCCCACCGCGGCGTGTACGCCTGGTCGAACGCGGCCCCCCGGACGAGCTCGTGCGTGTTCGCGACCGAGTGCCCGCCGCCGCCGTCCGGCTTGAAGACGATGTCGGACATCATCAGGTGCGTCGTGCCGCGATGGTTCACCGTGAAGACGACGTGCTTGCCGTCGGGCGACACGCTCGGATCGAGCGCGCGCCATCCCTCGCTCCATCGGATGCGCTTCCCGTCGAGGCCCGTGGGGCTCTTCTGGTGCGCCGGCAGCTCGAAGAGGTCGTCGAAGAAGAACAGGTTGTCGAGGACGTCCTGCGAGCTGAACACCGCCGTGCCGTCGGGCATGAACGACGTGCTCCCGACGCCGTTCGTGCGGATGAGGAGCTGCCGCTCGTCCTCCCGCGAGCCCACCACGCGCCCGTCGACGTCGCGGAGCAGCGGCAGCGCGTACTGGCCCGTCCGCCCCTGTCCGTCGTCCACGTAGTAGAGAAGCTGCCCGGCGAGCTCCGGCCACGAGCTCGGCGGGATCCACCGCGGGTGCTCGTAGGTGTTCCCCGTGTGCGTCACGCGGATGCCCTCGCGGAGCCCCCGGCCGCGCACGACCGCCGCCTGGGCGCCGTAGTCGCGCTGCATCGAGTCGACCCACGAGCGATAGAGCTCTTCGTAGGTGCGCCCGGTCGCCCGGCGGATGGAGCGGTTGATGGCGTACGGGATGATCTGCCTCCCGTAGTCGTCGATCATCGCGCGGAGCGCCTGCTCGCCGTACGTCTCCACGATCCACTGCATGAAGAACGAGCCGTAGACGTACCAGATGTTCCCCTGCGGCCACCGGCGCGGGATGTTGGAGAACACGTCGAGCGTCGCCACGTTCTTCTCCAGCACGTCGGCGCGCATCCACATGTTCCACATCGACGAGCGCAGCCGCCCGCCGCTCGTCTCGCGGCTCTCCTCGAGCACCGCGAGCCCCTCGAGGATCCAGTGCGGCTCGAGCTGGTTGGGGGCGAAGGTCTTGCCGATGATGCGGTTGATGAGCCGCGGGATCCCCTCGATGTGATCCGTGTGCAGGATGTGCGTGTACTCGTGCGTGAGCAGCTCGAGGTACCAGTCGTCGACGTCGCCCAGCGGCGACATGTCGTCGGGCGCCGTGACGTAGAGCTGGATCGCGTCGAACGGCAGCGCCGTGGCCGAGCCGTTCGCGCTGTCGGTCTGGTCGGTGAGCGCGATCTCGGTCTTCGCGTCCGTGCCGGGAGGCCAGCCGACGACGGGGACGAGCCGCTCGTAGATGGACTCGCAGAGCCTCGCGATGTGGAGCGCGACGTCGTCCTCCGTCGAGTAGTAGTTGATGCGGAAGTGCTTGGTCTCGAGGGTCTTCCACAGCAGCTTCGGATCGTTGGCCGCCCGCGCGCTCGGCGTCGCGGCCAGCAGCGCGAGCGCGAGGAGCGCGACGAGGAGACCGAAGCGACGCGACAAGCCGCCGCAGTGTAGCGTTGCTTAGAGGTCGTCGTGGAACATCGGTTCGCGGTTCCGGACGTACCGGTAGACGAGCTGCCGCGCTTCCGTCGTGATCTCCGTGAACTGCGCCCCGAACCCCGGCGGCGCGTCGCTCCCGCTGTCGCTCGGCTCGCGTCGCCAGCGCACCACGGCGTTCGCCTCGAACTCGTAGCCGCCCGGGAGCGAGACCCGCACGCGCACCGCGTGTCCCAGCGGAGGGAGCTTGTACGTCGACACGAAGAGGCCCCCGTGATCGACGATGTCGTTGCCCGAAAGCCCCTTGTAGAAGTTGCTCGGGCTGTGCGCGCCGAGCTCCGCCGCGACCACGTCGAACCCTCCGCCCGCGGCTCCCTGCGCCGGGTACCCGCGCTGCCCCTGAGGCTGCGCCTGCGGAGGCGCGTAGGCCTGGGGCTGGGGTGTGGGCGCCCGCGCGGGGGCCTGCGGGGCGTATTGCGCCTGTTGCGGAGCGGCGTAGGCCTGTTGCGGAGCGGCGTAGGCCTGCTGCGGAGGGGCAGGAGCCTGTTGCGGAGCGGCGTAGGCCTGCTGGGGCGGCGCGTAGGCCTGCGGCTGCGGAGCGGGCGCGGGCGCCTGAGGAGCGGGCGCGGCCGCCTGGGGAGCCTGGCCCGAGCGGACCAGCGCGTGGATGCTGCCCAGCGCCCCCGCCACCGCCTCCATGGCCCGCACCACCGCCTCGTGCGTCGGCGGCTGCGCCTGAAGCGCCCCGAGCGCCGTCTGCACCCCCACGAGCGCCGCCTGCGCGTTCGACGCGACCTCGGCCCCCCGCGACGCTTCGATGCGGTGAAGGGCCCCCATGGCCTGCGCGATGGGCGCCGCCAGCTCCACGAGGTGCGGGGGCACACGCGGATCGGCCTGGAGAGCGTTGAGCCCCAGCGCGAGCGACTCGCGGGCTGTACGGGCAAGCGTGACGGCGTCGGGCACGGGGCGCTTCTCCTTCCGGCGATCGAACCGTACGCCGGCTCGCCGCGCAATGGCAAAGCGTCGTCCCTAGCGACGAGCCCGGACGACGGCGCGCGCCAGGTCCCCCGCGTCGAGGCGCGCGTCGTCCTCATCCGACCGGCCCTCCAGCAGCTCCACCGCGCCTTCGCCGGCGCGCACCACCGCCACCCCGTCGGCCCGGACCGCCGCTTCTCCGGGCGCGAGCGCCCGCGGATAGTCCCCCGTCACGCGCACGCGCACCAGCACCACCACCTCGTCGCCGATCTCCGTCGACATGCCCGGCCACGGCGCCGCCGCCCGCACCCGCCGCTCGATGTGCGCCGCCGGTGCGGCCCACCGCACGGCCAGCTCCTCCTCGCTCGGTCGCGGCGCGGCCGTCGCGCGCGCCTCGTCCTGGGGCGCCGCGGTCGGCGGACGACCCGCCGCGTACGCCCCGACGACCTCGCGGAGCAGCGCGAGGCTCGGCCGGTCCAGGGCGCGCGCCAGCCTCCACGCGTCCCACGACGGCTCGATGCGAAGGGCGCGCTGCCCGAGGATCGCCCCCGTGTCGTACTCCTCCTCGAGGAGGTGCGCCGTCACGCCGGTCGTCTCGTCGCCCGCGTCGATGGCCCAGAAGTATGGGTCGGGCCCCCGGTGACGCGGCAGCAGCGACGGGTGCACCCCCACCGCCGGCGCGATGGCGAGGACGCTCGGCGGCACGGGCCGCGTCCAGAACCAGCTTACCAGAAGCTCGGGCCGCGCGGCGCGGAGGTCCTCGACGACGCGCGCGCTCGTCAGCTCCGGCATCTCGCGCGCGTTGCGCGCTCCCAGCTGCCTCCGCACGCGCCGCGCGCCGATTCCAGGGACGAGCCCCGCGTAGACGAGCTCGTGCCCGTCCCGCGCCAGCAGCACCGCCGCCAGCGGCAGCCCGAAGAAGGCGATTCGCACCCTGGACGACCCTCGGAGGTCCGCGGCGTGGGACTCGCGCGCCTACGACGGAGTGACCGGGGGGACCATGATCCCCGGCGTCGGCTCTTCTCCCGATTGACGGAGGAGCGCCGTCCGCACCGCGTGCTCGCACAGCTGCCAGAGCTGCGGGCGATCGGTCACCCGGCCGAGGAACCCGATGGGGATGCGGAAGCCCCCCTTGTCGCGGCGGCCGCCCCCGTAGGGCCGGCCCTTCTCGTCCGAGCCGAACGCCTGCTCCAGCCACACCGCCGGGTCGACGCTCGGCGAGTGCGTGCGGAGCGACCCCTCGATGTACTTGTCGCCGACGACACCGTAGACGACGCACGTGTCGATGTCCTCGCGCCGCACGAGGAAGTCCGCCGCCTGCGCGATGGTGTCGCGCTCCGCCTCGCTCACGAAGCCGACGCCGGCGGTCGCGAAGTTGCGCCGCACGACCATCGCCGAGAGCGCCCGCGCGATGACGTCCATCGCCGTCGGCGCGATGAGGCGCCGCGACAGGTCCTCGAGCAGATCGCGGTCGCACACCTCGGCGATCTGCGCCGCCGCGCGGAAGTCGGCGGCGCGCGCGAGCATGAAGTCGTCCGTGTCGGTCGCCAGGCCGTGCATCAGCGCGGTCGCGATGCGCCGGTCCTCCTCCACGTCGGGATCGAGGATGGTGAGCTCCTGCAGGTACTCGACGAAGATGGTCGCCGTCGCGCCCACGTCGAGGCGAAGGTCGACGAACCGCGCCTTCGGCGGCGACACGGCGCGGTGGTGGTCCACCACCGTCAGCACCTCGTAGTTCCCGGCGTCCGGGAGATCGCCGTCGACCTCGTGCGCGTCGACCAGCGCCAGGAAGTCGACCTTCCCGACCTCCGCGACCGTCTTGATCTTGCGGAGCTCGAGCCCGAGGAGCTTCACGAGCGCGCGGTTCTCGCGGTGGCTCACCTCCTGGCAGTAGCCGACCGTCGTCTGCGCCACGCCCATGCGCGCCGCGATGTGCGCCTGCGCGATCGCGCACGCAATCCCGTCGGGATCGGGGTGGCCTCGCAGCGCGATGAGCACGTGCTTGCCCTTGGCGGCCGCGAGCGTCTCGGCAAAGGCGAGCGCGCGGGACTCCGGCGTCGACCCATTCGCGGGAGTCAGCCGACGAAGCGGTTCGGGCATCACGGGGCGAATTGTGGACACGATTTCACCGACAAATCCAGGTCATGGGCCCTCGGCCGTGTGCGTCGGAACGACTTCAGGGGACTCACGCACGGACGATGCCAAGGACCCCAGGCGCGCGTAACAGCGAGGGAAAGATGATAGCGTGCCCCTCCGGCGATGCATGCTCGACCGCCTGCGTCACGGTTCGCGTGGGCACGCCTGCTCCGTTCGCTCGTGGCCCCGCTGGCCCTCGCGCTGCCCCCTCTGCTCTGGGTGGCGGACGCGACCCGGCGCGCGTCGCTGACACCGCTCGGCCGGGACCAGGGCATCTTCCAGTACGTCGGCTGGGCCCTCTCGATGGGCGAGCGCGACTACCGCGACGTCCGCGACGTCAACGGCCCGCTCACGCACCTCGTGCACCGCGTGCTCCTCGCGCTCGGCGGGGCCGACGAGCACCGCTTCCGCGTGCTCGACCTCGTCGTCACGGGCGCGACCTTCGCCGTCGTGGGCGCTTGCCTCCCCGGACTGCGCTCGCGCCGCGCGCCGGTGGTGCTGGACCGCGTCGCCTGGGCCCTCGCCGCGTGGGTCGTGCTGAGCGGGCAGTACCTCCTCTACGGCTACTGGGACATCGCCCAGCGCGAGAGCTTCTTCGACTGGCTCATGCTCCCGAGCGTCGCCCTCCAGCTCGTCGCCCAGGCGCCGAGCTACCGCGGCCGGCGCCTGCGCCTGCTCGGCCTCGTCGGCGCGCTCAGCGTCATCCCGTCCTTCGGCAAGCCCACGTACGCGCTCTTCACGCTGGCGCAGCTCCTCGCGCTCGCCCTCGACGACGAGCTCGGCCTGCCGCGCCGCAAGCTCCTCGGCGCCTTCCTCGCGGGCGGCGCGCTCGGCGCCCTCTCGCAGATCGTGCTGCTCGTCGCGACCGGGGACGCGCTCGCCTACGCCCGCATCCAGCTCTTCGACGTGCCCGCGATGTACCGCTTCATCTGGCCGCGCGCCGCCATGGACATCTTCTCCGGCGCGTGGGACGCCTCGCAGGCCATCTACGGCCTCGTCGGCGCGGTCGTCCTCGTCGCGCTCGTCTTGCTCCGCGAGATGCCGCGCCGGGTCCTCGCGGTCGCGCTCCTCCCGGTGTGCGCCGTCGGCAGCGTCATCGCGCAGGCCAAGGGGTTTCCGTATCACTTTCACCCGGTGACCGCGGGGGTGCACCTCCAGTGGCTCGTCTTCGCGGCGTGGCTCGCCGAGCGCACGCGGGTCGCCCAGCGCCGCCTCGCCCTCGTCCGCCTCGCGCCCATCGCGTTCGGCGTGGTGGTCGCCCTCCGCGTCGCGACGTCGATGGAAGACTCTCCGTACATCCGGGCCGTGTGGCTGCTCTGGGGCGCGTCGACGCCGCAGCAGCGCCTCAGCCGCGAGTACTTCGCGCGCTTCCCCGAGCCGGACTACTTCCCCTTCGAGATGCGCCAGGCCGCCGCGTATCTCCGCGAGCACACCTCGCCGGCCGACCGCGTGCAGACCTACGGCATGGACCCGTACGTCCTCTTCCTCGCCCGGCGCCTCTCGGCGACGCCCTACATCTACGCGTACGACCTCGACGCCGACGCGGCCCTCGGCGGAGGCACCGGGGCCCGCCCCGACGAAGCCCAGGCCTCCCACATCCGCGCCCTCCGCGACGCGCACGAGGCGGATCTGCTCGCGCGCCTCGCCGCGCGCCCGCCCGCGGCCTTCGTCTTCCTCGACAAGTCGCCGCTGATGACCCGGGAGGACGCCTGGGACGACTTCGAAGAGCACTGCCCCGTGGCGGCCTCGTGGGTCCACGCGAGGTACCGGGAGACGGCTGTGTTCGGGCATGATCACGTGTGGTTACGGCGGGATGTCGCACCGGCGGAGCCTGCCCCGGAGGACGAGGAGACCCCCCCGGAGCCGCGGTGAGCTACATTGACGCCCCCCGGGGCCCTCTTCATGGACGACACCAACGGCACACCGAGCAGCCAAGCCGGCTCGTGGTCCGCGCAGACGAGCGCGCCCGTGTCGTCGGCCACCCCGGCGCCCGCCGTGGTCTCCCCGAGCATGATGCCGGACGCGCCGGACCTTCGGTCGAGCGCCCTCTATCTCAACCGCGAGCTCTCGTGGCTCGAGTTCAACGCCCGGGTCATGGCGGAGGCCGACAGCGACACGGTCCCGCTGCTCGAGCGCCTCAAGTTCCACGCGATCGTCGCGTCGAACCTCGACGAGTTCTTCATGGTCCGCGTCGCGGGCCTCAAGCAGCAGGTGACGGGCGAGGTCGACGAGATGGGGCCCGACGGGATGACCGTCGCGGAGCAGCTGACGGCCATCTCGTCGCGCGTGCACGAGCTCGTCGCGACGCAGTCCCAGGGGCTGGCGGCGCTCCTGCCCAAGCTGGCCGACGCGGGGATCGTCTTCGTCAAGCCGAGCGAGCTCTCGACGCAGGCGCAGCAGGACATCGACGCGCGCTTCCACAACGAGGTCTTCCCGATCCTCACGCCGATCGCGATCGACCCGGGTCATCCCTTCCCGCAGGTGCGAAACAAGAGCTTGAACCTCGGCGTCATGCTGACGCGCGAGGGCACGCTCGAGCACGGGTTCGGCGTCGTCCAGGTGCCGTCGATGCTGCCGCGGCTCTACCCCGTGGCGGGCGTGAAGACGCCGAGCGGGCAGCCCGCGACGCGCGCCTTCGTGCTGCTCGAGGACCTTCTGGCGCGCCACGTGGGGACCATCTTCCCGGGCGCGCGCATCCAGGGCCTTTACGTGTTCCGCGTGACGCGCAACTTCGACATCGAGGTCGACGAGGAAGAGGCCGAGGATCTCCTCCAGTCGATCCAGCAGGAGCTCCGGCGCCGCGAGCGCGGCAACGCGGTGAGGCTCGAGGTGTCGGGCGACGCGCCGGCGGGCTCGCTGGCCAAGCTCGTCAAGGCGTTCAAGCTCGATCCGGAGAAGGACGTCTACCTCGTCCGCGGGATGCTGAACGCGGCGGACCTCATGAGCATCACGCGCGCCGACGAGCGCGCGCTGCGCGACGAGCCGTTCCAGCCTCACATGGTGCCGCCGCTTCGGGACGCCGACGACATCTTCGCCGTGCTCCGCGAGCAGGACGTGCTGCTCCACCATCCCTACGAGTCGTTCGACGGCGTGCTCGAGCTCATCGCGCGCGCGGCCGACGACCCCGACGTGCTCGCGATCAAGCAGACGCTCTACCGCGCGGGCGGCGACTCGCCCATCGTGAAGGCGCTCGTGCGCGCCGCGGAGAGCGGCAAGCAGGTGACGGCCATCGTCGAGCTGAAGGCGCGCTTCGACGAGGAGTCGAACATCGTCTGGGCGCGCATGCTGGAGCACTCGGGGGCGCACGTGGTCTACGGCCTGCTCGGCCTGAAGACGCACGCGAAGTGCCTTCTCATCGTGCGGCGCGAGAAGGGCAAGCTCCGGCGGTACGCGCACGTCGCGACGGGCAACTACAACCCGACGACGGCCCGGTACTACACGGACTTCTCGCTCTTCACGGCGCGCCCCGACATCTGTGAGGACGTGTCGAGCCTCTTCAACCTGCTGACGGGCTACTCGGCGCCGCCGAAGTGGAACAAGCTGATCGTCGCGCCGCTCGGGCTCCACGAGGCGGTGCTCGGGCTCATCGCGCGCGAGGCCGAGCACGCGCGGGCGGGGCGGCCGGCGCACATCGTGGCGAAGATGAACGCGCTGGTCGACGCCGACGTCATCGAGGCGCTCTACCGGGCGTCGCAGGCGGGGGTGCCCATCACGCTGCTCGTGCGCGGCGTGTGCTGCCTGCGCCCCGGGGTGCCGCGGGTGAGCGAGACCATCGAGGTGCGGGCCATCATCGACCGGTTCCTCGAGCACGGGCGCGTCTTCTACTTCTCGAACGGCGGCAGGGCCGAGACGTACATCGGCAGCGCGGACTGGATGCCGCGCAACTTCCACCGACGGGTCGAGGCGATGATCCCCGTGGAGGACCCTGCCCTGCGCACGCGCCTCCTGGACATCCTCGAGCTGCAGCTCGAGGACAACGTGAAGGCGTGGTCGCTCCGTTCGGACGGCAAGTACGAGCGCGTGACGCCGAAGCCGGGCAGGCCGCCGCTCCGCTCGCAGTCGAAGTTCATCGAGATGACGCGCGACCGCGTGAAGGCAGCCGAGGCGGCGGCGACGAGCGGCCGCTTCTCGCTCGGCACCCTGTCGCGCCCCAAGGTGGACACGCACCTGACCGACGGCCGCAAGCGCCGGCGCGAGCCCCGCGAGCCCAAGAAACACCCGTAGTACGCTCCGTGCGTCATGCCGGACCCCGCCCCTCGTCGCACGCTGTATCCGCCCATCGAGCCGTACCGCACGGGGCGCCTGCCCGTGTCCGAGGTGCACGATCTCTACTTCGAGGAGAGCGGCAATCCCGACGGCAAGCCGGTGCTGTTTCTTCACGGCGGGCCGGGGTTCGGGACGGAGCCGGGGCACAGGCGGTTCTTCGACCCCCGCGCGTACCGCATCGTGCTCTTCGACCAGCGGGGGTGCGGCAAGAGCACGCCGCACGCGTCGCTCGTCGACAACACGACCTGGCACCTCGTGTCGGACATCGAGCGGCTGCGCGCGCACCTCGGCATCGAACGGTGGCAGGTCTTCGGCGGCTCGTGGGGGAGCACGCTGGCGCTCGCGTACGCCGAGACGCACCCGTCGCGCGTCACGGAGCTCGTCTTGCGCGGCATCTTCCTCATCCGGAAGAGCGAGATCGACTGGTTTTACCAGCGCGGCGCGAGCGCCCTCTACCCGGACGCCTGGGAGAAGTACGTGGAGCCCATCCCGGAGGCCGAGCGCGGGGACCTGCTCGGCGCGTTCTACCGGCGGCTGACGCACGACGACGCCGAGGTGCGCGTCCGCGCGGCCAGGGCGTGGAGCATCTGGGAGGGGTCGACGAGCTGCCTTCACCCGAACCAGGCGCTCATCGACAAGACGGGGGGAGACGAGTTCGCCATCGCGTTCGCCCGCATCGAGTGCCACTACTTCGTGAATTCGGCGTGGATCGACGGCGAGCGGGACCTTCTCCGGAACGTGCCGAAGGTCCGGCACATCCCCGGGGTCATCGTGCAGGGGCGCTACGACGTCGTGTGCCCCATGGAGTCGGCGTGGGCGCTGCACCGCGCGTGGCCCGAAGCGGACCTGCGCATCGTGCAGGACGCGGGGCACTCCGCCGGGGAGCCCGGGAACACCCACGAGCTCATCGAGGCGACCGACCGGTTCCGCTAGGAGCGCGGAGAGAGGGCACCACCGACGCCGCGCCCGCGGCATCCGCACCGCGCGCGTCAGCGAGCGGTGAGCCGTCCATCGCTGGACAAGCCGTCTTGGTGTCACGAGCTTCGGCGCTCACCGCTCGCTCACGCTCGCGGTGCGGATGCCGCGGGCGCGGCATCGGTGGTGCGCGATCGACGATCGCGTCGGCTGCGCTCGGCCCTTCAGGAGCGAGAGCGGGAGGGGGGGAACAGGGAGAGAAGGAGAGGAGGAGCGGAGAGAGAGGTGTGGGTCGGGGTTCCGAGCCGTCGGGAGGGCCGGGGGAGTCGTTGGGAGGGCGTCCCGAGTCGTCGGGAGGGCGTCCCGAAGCGTGCTCACCTCGTCCCGAGTCGTCGGGAGGGCGTCCCGAGTCGTCGGGAGGGCGTCCCGGGTCGTTGGGAGGGCGTCCCGGGTCGTGCTCACGTCGTCCCGAGGCGTTGGGAGGGCGTCCCGAGTCGTGGGGAGGGCGTCCCGGGTCGTGGGGAGGGCGTCCCGAGGCGTGCTCACCTCGTCCCGAGTCGTCGGGAGGGCGTCCCGAAGCGTGCTCACGTCGTCCCGGGTCGTGCTCACGTCGTCCCGAGCGTTCGGGACGGCGACCCGAGGGGTCTCGCTCAGAACTGGACGGTCGTGGCGCTCGAGGGGCCGTATCCGGTCGCTGCGTTGACCGCCGGGGACGACTGGCAGGCCACGACCGACAGCGTGCTCCCCGGGCTGACGTCGGCGCTGGCCGGGAGGGTCGCCGAGGGAGCCGCCTTGGTGAGCGCGAGGGGCGCCGCGCACGCGCACGTGGCCGGCCCGGTGTTGCTCCAGCACACGTAGTCCGCGAGCGGGAACGCACCGCTGCCTATCTGCTGCGCGACGAAGGGCCCGTAGGGAACACCCGCGTCGGACGGAATGGTCATCGTCGTGATGGGGGCCGCGCCGGCGTCGGTCGTCGCGACTCCGGGCAGGCCCGAGCCGTCGGGGTTCGCGGACGCCAGGAACGGGGCGGCGAGGAGGAGCTGATAGGTCTGCGAGCTTTGGCCGGCGCTGGCCACGCCCACCGCGCAGGCGATGGCGCTCACCGTGACCTTGCCCGTGCTCGGGTCCGTGATCGCCGGAGCAATCGCGATATCCGTCGCCGCGTCGTAGGTGAGCGTGCTGCCCGTGCAGTCGCCCGTCGCCGCGCTGCAGGTAGGCGTCGTCCCGTCGAGCGTGTAGCAGAGGGTGGCCGGCCCGGGCAGCGAGAGCGAGACGAAGAACGGCTCGTAGCTCGACGTCGACGGCGGTTTGAACACCACGGGCACCGAGTCGCAGCTGAGAGTCGGAGACCCGACCGTGTACGTCGCGGCGGCGAGCGGCGAGTCGGGCGCGCAGCCCGTCGGGTCGTGCGCGATCGCGCTGACGGTCGTCGCCGTCGCGAGCTGGATGGGGTGCGTGTAGAGCATTCCCTTTTGCGGCGTCGGCGGGGTGCCGTCGAGGGAGTAGAAGAGCTGCGCGTTCGGCGACCCGGAGGGCGGCGCGAGGGTGACCGTCCCCTGTCCGGGAAAGCATTCTCCGCCGGGGGGGTCGAAGGTGGGGACGCCCAGCTGGGGCATCGGCGTGGCGCAGGCGCTGGCTTCGGCGGCGGCGTCGTCCGGAGCGGCGTCCGACGCGTCCGGAGCGTGGACCGGCGCGTCGTACGGGGCGTCCGCCGCGGTGCGATCGGCGGAGGCGTCGAGGGGCGGGCCGGCGTCTCCGCCCGGCGCCGCGGCGACCGTGCTCCCGCCGCATCCGAAGAGGCCGACCGCGAAGAGAAGGAAGAAGGAAGCGCGACTCATGAGCGCGCATCCTGTGGGCCTCCGCTTCGCTGCGCAACCGAAGCCCCCTGAAAAGGCCGCGTTGTCACCCGAGTGCGCGACAAGCTCCCCCGCGGCGCTACAGTCCGCCCCCATCCATGTCGTCGCCCCGCGCCGTCGTCATCCCGTTCGGCGTGCCCGCCGAGGGGCGCGGTCTCGGGCTCGGGCTCGCGGCGCTGCTCCACATGTGCGTCCACGTCGACGGCAGCGGCGTCGCCATCGCGCAGCTCCACGGGCGGCGCAACGACGAGCCGGAGGGGACGGCGCCGTCGCCGGTGGAGGCGTTCGTCCCGCCGGCCGCGTGGAAGGACATCGCGGGGCGAGGGGAGACGCCGCCGGGCGTGGCGGTGGTCGTGACGGGGGCCTTCGAGCCGCCGCTCGACGGGCACGGGACCATCCAGCTTCTGGCCTTCGACGCCCGCGATGGCAAGGAGCGGGCGCGGGTCGACGCGCCGCTCGACGGGGCGCACACGGGGGCGTCGCTCGTCGGCGCGTTCGAGCAGCTCGGGGCGCGGCTCGGCGGGGAGCTCGGGGCGCTCGGCGCCGTGCGCGAGCTGGAGTGGGAGGCGCTCGAGAGCGTGCTGCGCGCGGAGCGATGCGCGCTGCACGATCCCCTCAAGGGCGGCCCCCACGACCGCCTGGCCGCGATGCTCCACCTCGGGCGAGCCATCGGCGACGCGCCGCTCGCGCGCTACCCGGCCGAGCGCCTCGCGTCGATCGCGCTGGAGACGGCGATGGGCGCCACGCTCGATCCGAAGCTCGCGGCGGCGGCGGCCCGGGCCCTCGCGCGCGCGGTGGAGGACGCGCCGAACAGCGTGGAGCTCGTCGAGGCGCTCGCGGCGCTCGAGGTGCGCCTCGGTCGCGCGCGCGACGCCGAGCGGCGGCTCAACGCGGCGCTCGCGCTGGCCCCCGGGAGGACGCGGCTCTACGCGCTGCTCTCGCAGGCGCTGCGGGCGCAGGGCAACCTCGACGCCGCGATGGCCGCGGTCGACTCGGGGCACGCGGTGGCGCACCGCGATTCGCTGCTGACGATCGAGCGGGGCGTCGTCCTGGCGGCGCGGGGCGACTTCGCGGGGGCCGCGGCGGCGTGGCGCGAGGCGCTGGCGGGCGATCCGGTGCAGCCGGCGGCGTTCACGAACCTGGCGGCGCTGGCGCTGCGCGACTCGGACCACGCGACGGGTCAGTGGCTCGTCGACGCGGCGCTGGCCTCGGCGCGGGCGCACCCCGACGTGCTCCGCCGCGCCGTGCAGCTCGCGCTGGCGACCGAGGGGGAGGGGATCGCGCGCGCTTCGCGGGTGGCGCGGCTGTGCGGGCGGCTGCTGGAGATGCTGCCGGACGACGCGTGGGCCTCGCTGGCGCTGGCGAAGTCGCAGGCGGTGCTGGGTGAGGTGAAGGCGGCGCGCGTGCGCCTCGCGAGCATCGAGCAGGCGGCCCCGCAGTCGGCGCCCGCGGCCGAGGCGCAGGCGGCGCGGCTGGCGATGGACGACCCCGCGGTGCACGAGGAGGTGCAGCGCGTGCTCCGGGCCGCGCACACGGCGCCGCCGGAGGAGCTCGACGGCGTGGCGGCGCGCGCGCGGAGGGTGGCGACGCTGCACGCGTCGTGGCCGGCGTGGGTGGCGGCGGCGGTGGCCGAGCGACGGCGCGGTCGATGGGCCGCGGCGCGCGGCGCGCTCGAGGTGGCGCTCGAGATGGCCCCCGGCGCCGCCCTGGCGCACGTGGAGCTGGCCGAAGCGTTGCTCGCGCTCGACGACGCCCCCGCCGCCCTCCGCCACGCCGACCTCGCCGCCACCCTCGAAGGCGAATCCGCGCGCGTCGTCGCCCTCCGCCAGCGCGCCCAGAAGCCCCTCGCCGCCGCCGCCGACCCCGAGACCCCCTCCTGGCCCGCCCGCCTCCGCGCCCTGCTGAAGCGCGGCAGTAAGCCCTAGGCCTGATCCACCTCTCCCCTCTGCGTTCTCTGCCCCTCTGCGGCCAATCTCTCAGCGTCGCGAGCCGAAGATGGCGGTGCCGACGCGGACCAGGGTGGCTCCGCAGGCGACGGCGACTTCGAGGTCGGCGGTCATGCCCATGGAGAGCTCGGGGAGGAGGGACGGGCCGCCGTGGAGGTTGCGAAGGGAGACGAGGGTCTCGAAGACGCTGCGCGCCGCGGCGAGGTCGTCCGCGGGGGGCATGGTCATCAGGCCGCAGAGGGCGAGGGACGGCTGCGCCTGCACGGCGCGCATCACCTCTTCGATCTCGCTCGGCGTCGCCCCCGCCTTCTGCGCCTCGCCCCCGAGGCTCACCTCGATGAGCACCGGGAGCGGCGCGGGGCGCTCCTCCCTCGACGCGCGCTTGCCGAGCTCGCGCGCGAGCGCCTCGGAGTCCACCGTGTGCACGACGTGGGCGTGCTTGGCGACGACGCGCGCCTTGTTCGTCTGCAGGTGCCCGATGAAGTGCCACTCGAGCCCCGGGAGATCCGCCAGCGCCTCGGCCTTGCCCGCCAGCTCCTGCGCGTAGTTCTCCCCGAAGGCCCGCTGCCCCGCCGCGTACGCCTCGCGCACAGCCTCGGGGCCCTTGGTCTTCGACACCGCCACGAGCTTCACGAGCGCCGCGTCGCGCCCCGCCGCCAGAGCGGCCCGCTCGATGCGCCCGCGCACCTCGGCGAGCCTCGCGGCGATGCTCACCTAGCGCCTCCTCGCGTGCCACACCATCACGTCGCTGTCCTTGCCGAGCGGGCCGCCGTGAAAGTCGCCCTCGACGCGCTCCACGCGGAACCCGTTGTAGTGGAGGAGCGCCTCCCACTCCTGCGGGAAGAATTGACGGTGCGCCAGCGGCGTCGCCCACGCGTCGTCCGGCGCCCCGACCGGCTCGAACTCCATCGACACGAAGAGCACCTGCCGCGCGGCGTCGTAGTCGAAGTGCTCGCGGTTCTTCACGACGGCTCCGGTCGTCGGGTGGCGGAAGCGCGGCGCGTGGAAGGGGTGCGACGGATCGCGCGCGAGGTCGGCGAGGGGCGGCATCGAGAGGTCCACGACGAAGCGGCCGCGCGGGGCGAGGTGCGCGCGCACCCGGGCGAGGAAGGCCTCGACGTCGGGCCGCGTGTAGAGGTGCAGCGCCGCGTTGAAGGGGCACACGACGAGCGGGAAGCGCCGCCCGAGCGCCACGCGCCGCATGTCCCCGCGCACCAGCGTCACCCGCCCGCGCACCTCCGGCGGCTCGCCCTTCAGCCGCCTTCGCAGATCGGCCAGCATCGGCGCCGAGTGATCCACGCCGACCACCTCGACCCCGTGGCGCGCCATCGGCAGCGCGACGCGCCCGTTGCCGACGCCGTACTCGAGCACCGGCCCGCGCGCCCGCGCCGCCAGCTCGACGTAGAACGCCACGTCGGCGATGCGCGCCGCGTACGTGGACGTGTAGTAGGCGGGGTCTTCGTAGTGCGCGAGCGAGCCGGCTTCGAGCTCGCGGTCACGCCGCCGGGACGAGCGTTTCACCCGCCCCGAGGCTCACTCCCCGAATTCGCGCTTGTTCAGGGCCTCGATGTACTCGACGACGGCGCCGTGGCTCGGGCGGTCGTAGTGGACCTTGCCGGCGGCGATCTCGCGCAGGGCCGTGACCGAGGCCTTGTTCTTCGAGTGCACGAGCGGCGTCGCGCCCTTCATGAGCTGGCGCGCGCGCTGCGAGGCGAGCACGACGAGGGCGAAACGGTTGTCCTCGCGCTCGAGGCAATCTTCGACGGTGACTCGGGCCATGGGGGGGTCCTTTACAGAGGGCGGCGGAGCCTACTTTGCGTCCCCGTTCCCCGCAAGGGCGTCCCGCTCGAGGCCGTCCAGCTCGGCCACGAGCTCCGCGCCGAAATACCAAGCAATCTCGTCCCTCACGCCCTGGTAGAGGGTGGGGCCGTCGTCGATGCACTGCAGGGTCTTGTCGAGGATCTCGTTCGAGGGGTGGAGCAAACCCCCGTCGAAGGTGCACGGAAAGAGGATGCACACCATCGGCTTGAGCTCGTGGTAGTCCGTCCCCCGCTTCGCGGCGAAGGCGTGGATCTGGCAGCCGCGCACGCCCCTCCCGCGGAAGACGCAGGCGCCGTTCTCGACGCGCGTGCGGGTCTGCCGCGCGCCCGGGAACTCCTTGTCGTCGTTCCACTCGTTCGTGAACCAGCGCTCCTTCGGGATGTCGACGAAGTCCTCGAGCTCGGCGGCGACGGCCTCGACGCGCGCGACGTTCGGCCCGTCGATGTCGGCGCCGTACGCGCAGCACGAGTCGTTGCAGTAGCTGCACTCCATGCATTTCATGAAGTACGTGCGATGAAAGATGGCCGGGTCGACCCGGTCGAGGACCGGGGCGCCCCACCGGGACGGGTAGTGGCGGCTCAAGGCGCGGATCACGGCGCGCACTCTACCATCGGCCTAGGATAGTCGACCATGAACGCCCCCCTCCGCGCGCTCGACGCGCTCCGCGTGTCCGTCGAAGATCAGGTCGCCACGGTGGTGCTGCGCGCCGCCGGAAAGGCCAGCCGCATGGGCCCGGCGTTCTGGGCCGAGATGCCCGAGGCGTTCGCGTGGCTCGAGGCGGCGCCCGGCGTGCGCGCCGTGGTGCTGCGCGGCGAGGGGGAGCACTTCTCGTACGGGCTCGACCTGGCGACGATGGGCGGCGAGCTCGCGTCGGTGGTGGGCGGCGACGCGCTGGCGAAGGAGCGGACGGAGCTCCTGGCGACGGTGGAGCGCCTGCAGCGCGCGATGTCGTGCGTCGCCGCGTGCAAGAAGCCGGTCATCGCGGCGATCGCGGGCTGGTGCATCGGAGGGGGCGTCGATCTGGCGACCGCGTGCGACGTGCGCCTGTGCTCGGCGGACGCGAAGTTCAGCGTGCGCGAGGTGAAGCTCGCGATGGTGGCGGACGTGGGCACGATGGCGAGGCTGCCGGCGCTCGTGGGCCAGGGCCACGCGCGCCTGCTCGCGCTGACCGGCGACGACGTGGACGCGGCGAGGGCGCTGCGCATCGGCCTCGTGGAGGACGTGTACGAGTCGCACGCGTCGCTCTTCGAGGCCGCGAACGCGCTGGCCCGCCGCATCGCCGCGAACCCGCCGCTCGTCGTGCAGGGCGTGAAGCAGGTGCTCAACGCGGCCTCGGAGCGCGCGGCGGCCGAGAGCCTGCGCACCGTGGCGCTCTGGAACGCGGCGTTCCTCCCGTCGCACGACCTGCGGGAAGCGATGGCCGCGTTCCTCGAGAAGCGCCCGCCGAAGTTCGAGGGACGCTGAGCGAGAGACCTGGCGGAGGAGAAGGGATTCGAACCCCTGGTACCGTTGCCGGTACGGCGGTTTTCAAAACCGCTGCCTTCGACCGCTCGGCCACTCCTCCCGTGCGGGCGCCGGTAGCTTAGCTCACTGGGCCGCCTGGTAGTGCGCCGTGACCCGGGCGGCGGGCAGGGCGGTCCCGTAGACGGCGATCTCGTCGAGGACGCCCTGGATGAGGTTCCCGAGGAGCAGGTGCACGCCGCTCGCCTGGATCCCGCCGCCGCTCGTGGCCGCCTGGACCTGCGCCCCGTTGACGTAGAGGGTCCCGAGGTTGCCGTCGTACGTGGCGACGACGTGCGCCCAGCTCCCCGCGGCGGGGAAGACCGAGTCCTCCACGGCGAGCAGGGTGTCCCCGGCCTGCCAGCGCTCGAAGCCGAGGATCGTCGTGCCCTTCTGCAGGAGGACGTACGTCCCCGTCTGCGGGTTGCCGGAGCCGTCGAAGGCCATCTTGGTGACGATGTGGCGGTACTCGCTGTCGATCACGGCCGGCTTGACCCACGCCTCGAACGAGAAGGGGACTTGCCCGACGAAGTCGAAGTTGTCGCCCACGTCGACCTGCCCCGTGACGCCGTCGAGCGTGACCGCGGTGTTCGCGTCGCCGGCGAGCGCGCCCGCGGTGCCGAGGGTGTACGTCCCGGTGTAGGTGCCGTCGTAGCCGTGGCCGGTCTCGTCGTGCGCGACGGTGCCGCTCGTCTCGCCGAGGCGCCAGTACGCGAGCGGCGCGTCCGCGAGCACGGCAGCCCGGTAGACGCTCGACGGGGAGTCGGGCGGCGCGTCGACGGAGGCGTCGGCGTCGGGCGCCCCGGTCTCCGCGTCGGGGCTCCCGGCCCCGGAGTCGTGGATCGAGGCGTCTGCGTCGGGGGGCGACGTGTCGGGGGCCGCGTCCGTCATGCTCGTGTCGGGGGCCGCGTCCGGCGGTGCGGTCGAGTCGCGGGAGACGTCGGCGAGGCGGTCGGCGGGGGCGTCGGAGGCGCCGGTGTCGGCGCGCGGAAAGGCGGCGTCGTCCGTTTGGGGAGAGGAGCCGCCGGTCAACCCGTCGAGCGGGGCGACGAGCGAGCAGGACGTGGCGACGAGCACGGTCGCCGCGGTGAGCCACCCCCGCGTTCGCCGGCCCATCTCGCCAGTGTACGCCATGCGGGTGGCATTGACCGCCGGCCGGGATGGCATAGGGATGAGGAGAGAGCCGCGCCGCATGGACTTCGCCCTCCCGAGCAGCCGCGCCCCGAAGGCCCTTCGCGGCGACACGCTGCGGTCGGCCCTGCAGGAGCTCGGCCGCGGCGAGGAGCTCGCCCCCGTGTCGTGCGCCGACAGCACGCTCCGCTCGGCGGTGCCTCTGCCTCTGCCGCTCCCCGACGCGTCGCCGGACGACGACGAGCCGGCGCCCTCCGCGCTACGCCCCGACCAGCTGGCCCGCTGGCTCGAGGCCCGCGGCTGAGGGCTCCGCGACGCGCACGACGGCGGCGTCCGGCGCGCCGACGAAGTCGACGACGGCGCGCACGACGGCCGGATCGAACAGGATGGCGAGGTGCCCGACGTGCGCCACGGCGTGGTCGCGCGCCCCGCGCCCGGCGAGCATCGACGACGCCGGCGGGTGCACGAGGTTGTCGTGCGACGAGAAGACACTGAGGCACGGGACCGGCACCGCGCGCGTCGCGCGCTCGACGAGGAACTCGCTCCCGCGGCGCACCTGCGCCCCGCGCGCGAGCGGCAGGGGGCCCTTCCACGCGACGCCGGCGTGGGGGCTCGCGATGGTGATGAGGCGGCGCACCTGGGCGGGTCCCTCGTCGTGCAGGTACTCCAGCGCGACGAGCCCGCCGAGCGAGTGGGCCACGAGGTCGACGCGGCCGGCGCCCGTCTCGCGGCGGACGGCCTCGCAGAAGCGCGCGAGGCGCCGCGCGTTGGCGTGGACGCTGGCGAACCAGGGGTAGTTGAAGCCGTAGACGGGGCCGAGGCCCGCCCGGGCGAGGCCGCGCGCGATGCGGAGGAAGTCGACGCGGTTCTGCGTGAACCCGTGGACGACGACGATGGGGACGCCGTGGCCCCGCGCGAGGCGCCGGCCGACCAGGTAAAAGAGGGGCACGAGGGGCTGCGTGAGGGCGGCCCAGAGGACCTCGCGGAGGGCCTCGACGAAGTGCCGCGTGGCGGGGCGGCGGTCGACGTGCGCGAGCATGAGCGCGAACGAGCCCGCCACGTAGACGAAGATGCCGCCGCCGAGGGCGAGCACGACGTAGGCGGCGACGTGCGCGAGGAGAGAGCCCGTCGTCATCGGCGCCGGAGAATGTAGCTGACGCGGCAAAGGGGGCACGATCCGGAGCCGGGGTCTCCGGGAATGTGGCGCTCCGGCTCGCTTTTTGGCAAACACGGGGCCGTGACCGCGTCGCCGCGCCGCCTGGGGTTCCTCGTCGCCGGGCTCGCCTGCGCCGCGTGCCACCACGACACGCCTCCCGGCCCCGACGTCGACGGCGGTCTCGCGCTTCAGGTCGCGGCGCCCGGGATGGCCGCGACCCCGCCGCCGCCCCCGGGCGGGCCCCGGCTCGGCATCACGGCGATGCAGGTGTGGGTGCACGAGTCGGCGAACGCGTCGTCGCGCAAGCTCGGGTACCTGCGCCTGGGGGCGACCATCGCGCGCGGCGCGTCTCCGGCGGGGACCGAGGGGTGCCCGGGGGGCTGGTACAGCGTCTATCCGCGCGGCTTCGTCTGCGTGGGCGAGGAGGCGACGCTCGACGCGTCGGCGCCGCTCGTCCGCGCGGCCAGCACGCGGCCCGATCTCACGAAGCCGATGCCCTACCACTACGGCTTCGTCCGCGCGGTCGCGCCGCAGTACCTCAAGGTGCCGAACAAGGAGGAGCAGACGGCGAGCGAGTTCGCGCTCGACAAGCACCTGGCCTTCTGGGCGAAGGAGGGGGCGGCGGCGAACGCCGTCATCCTCGGCGCGAACGACGTGCCGCTCGACGCGAACGGCGTGGCCGTCGAGGGGGCGCTGCCGCTCGCCGGCTTCAAGCCGTCGACGCAGCTCTCGCAGGGGGAGCTCTTCGGCGGGGCGAGCGACAGCGATCCGGTGCCCTTCTGGCTCGTCGGCGGGCGGCAGATCCCGAACGTGAGCGGCTTCAAGGTGCCGAGCTACGCCGTCTTCGCGGACCGCGTGCGGCGCCACACCGGGCTCGCGTTCCTCGGGAGCTTTCCCACGGGCGACGAGTCGTTCGACCGGCGCTTCGCGGTGACGACGGATCTGCGCCTCGTGCCGGCGACCAAGGTGAAGCCCGACACGGCGTCGCCCTTCCACGGCGTCGCGGTCAAGTCGGTCGACGAGCTGCCCTTCGCGTGGGTGCGCTCGAGCGAGGCGCACCTCTACCGGTTCGACGGCGACAAGCCCGAGAAGACCGACCAGACCTTCGCGCGGCGCACGATCCACAAGCTGTCGGGCAAGGCCCGCAAGGTGGGCGACGTGACCTACCGCGAGACGACCGACGGCCGCTGGCTGAAGGGCACGGAGGCGGGCGCGGCGCTCGTGCCGACCGAGTGGCCCAAGGCGGCGAACGACGGGGAGAAGTGGATCGACATCTCGATCGAGAACCAGGTGCTCGTCGCGTGGCAGGGAAAGACGCCGCTCTACGCGACGCTCGTCTCGACGGGGCAGGACGGCATGGGCGATCCGCTGACGACCAAGTCGACCATCCGGGGGACCTTCCGCATCCGCGACAAGCACGTGACGACGACGATGGACTCGAACGGGCACAGCGCGGAGGGCGGCGGTCCGGTCGTGGCGGCCCAGCCGGCGGACAGCGAGCGCGGCGCGGACTACGGCAAGACGGTGCGGCGCGGGCAGGGGACCTTCGAGCTGCGCGACGTGCCGTGGGTGCAGTACTTCGCCGCCGGCTTCGCGCTCCACACGGCCTACTGGCACGACGTCTTCGGCATCGCGCGCAGCCACGGCTGCGTCAACCTGTCGCCCATCGACGGGCACTGGCTCTTCGGGTGGACCGATCCGCCCGTGCCGACCGGATGGCACGGCGTCGAGTCGGGACCGGATACGTCACCCGGGACGACGGTGGTCGTGCACAAGTAGCTCGCGTCGTCGCATGCTAGACGAGTCCGGGTGACTCTCCGGCTCACCGAGTCGACGCTGCGCGAGCCGCTGCGTCGCGCGCTCGCGGCCCGGAGCGCGCGCACGATGCCCGCGGGAGCCGGCACCGCGGCGGCCGTGCTGGTCCCCCTCTTCGAGAGCGACGGCGAGACGCACGTCTGGCTCGCGCGGCGCCCCACGTCGATGCGCAGCCACGCCGGTCAGATCGCCTTCCCGGGCGGCAAGCACGACGCGGTGGACGCGTCGCTCCTCGACACGGCGCTCCGCGAGACCCACGAGGAGCTCGGCATCCCGCGCGCCGCGGTCGACGTCCTCGGCGCCCTCGACGGCGTGATCACCATCACGGGCTTCACGATCTCGCCGTGGGTCGGCTGGCTGGCGCCGGGCGTGGAGCTCGTCCCCAACGCGGCCGAGGTCGACCGCGTGCTCGCGGCCCCGCTGCGCCTGTTCCTCGAGGAGCCGAAGGGGCTCTTCCCGTGGCGCGGCTGGACGGTGGACGGGGACCTCGTGTGGGGCGCGACCGCCGCCATCGTGCGCGGCTTCGTCGCGATCCTGCGCGGCCTACCCGACGCTCAATAGGGGTTGTCGTCGGCGGCCTTCGGCTTGGGCTTCGGCTTGGGCGCCGCGGTGGGAGCCTCCGTCGCGGCGGCCGTCGCGGTCGCCGTCGCCGTCGGCTTCGGGGCCGCGGTGGCGGTGGCGGCGGCGGTCGCCGGGGCGGTGGCGGTCGGCTTCGCGGTCGCGGTCTGGGCGGCCGTCGCGGCGGCGGTGGCGGTCGGCTTCGCGGTCGCGGTGTTCGAAGGAGCGGCGGTCGGGGCCATCGCCGCGGTCGCGCTGGAGGCGGCGCTCGCGGACGGCGCGGTCGTCGCGCCCGCGGCGCCCGAGGCGGCGGCCGAGCTGGACGGAACCTCGCTCGAGGCGGCGGCGCTGGCCGTCGCCGTCCCGGTCGCGGTCGGCGCGGTGGCGGTCGCCGAGGTCGTCGGCGTGGGGGCGACGTCGGTGCCGAAGAGGCGGTCGCGGTACATCACGACGGCGCCCGCGGCCGCGGCCACGACGACGAAGAGCAGGATGAACGCCCCGCCTCCCCCCTTCTTGGCCGCGGGCTGCGCGGCCGCGACTCCCGCCATGGGGACGGACTTCGCCGACGGCGACTCGCGCGTCGTGCGCGGCGGCTCGGAGTGGCTCTTTTTCGGCGCGGGCGCCATCCCGGCGACCATCGCGCGCGCCTTCGCGGCGTCGTCGGTGTCCTTCGCCTTCGCGCTTCCGGCCACCTCGACCGAGGGCGTCTTCACCTCGACCGGGGGCATCGACGACTTCTTCTTCTCGGTCGGGGACGGGCCCTTGACCTCGGCCACCTCGGCCGGCGTCGCCGCGCGGTCCGGCGCGGCCGCCGGCGTGCCCTCCTTGCCGGCCGGGGCGGCGGGCGAGCTTCCCGAGAAGAGCGGGTTGTGCCCGATCTCGTCCATCGACCCGCCGGCCTCGCGGAGCGCCTCTTCGAGCAGCTCCGCCGCCTGCTTCATGACGGTCTGCTCCTGCTTCGGGGGCATCTCCGGCTCGGAGCTCGACGACGGGAACATGCCTCCGCCCGTGCTCGCGGGGCGCGCCGCGGCGGCCTGGGGCGCGGGGGTCGCCGCGGGGATCTTCGGCTTGCTCGGAGTGTCCGCCGGGGGGGGCGAGGAGCCCGTCGGGATCCCCAGGCCCATCATGGTGGCCTTGCGGGCCGGCAGAGGGCCGGGCGTCCCCACGGGCGGCGTCAGCTTGGTCGTCGCCGTGGGCGGGATGATCTTCGCCGCGGGCGACTCGAGGACCGCCGTCGGCATCTCGGCCTCGCTCTCGAAGGCCTTGCCGGCGTCGGGCTTCGTGTTGACGAGCCGGTCGATGACGGTCTTCGAGGGCTCGTCGATCTTGATGAACTTCACGCCCATCCCGGCCGGGCGCTCGCCGTTCGACGTCCCCGCGTCGCGCTTCCACACGACGCGGCCGACCCCCGCGATGACCGCCTGGTCGCTCGCGAGGCGGATCTCGAACTTGAGCAGCGTGCCCGGGGGGAAGGGGTTGGCGGTCTTGATGTAGATGCCGCCCCGGCTCACGTCGTGCGCGTGGTTCTCGATGAACTCGTCGACCGTCGCGCTCTTGTAGCGGACGTTCAGGCTGACGATCTTCACGCGGCGATCTTTGCGGGTGTCCTGATTCATCGCCCGTACGTCTCCTCGTCCCTCGTCCCTCGTACTCGTCGAGATGCGCCCACGACCGGGGTCATCGTAACCCGCGTCCTCTCGAAATAGCCAACCAACCCACCAGCCCACCCTCTCCCGCCCGCCCGCGCCGCACCCCACCCGTGCGGGCGTGCGTGTTAGAGTCGAACGTCGCGTGACCGCCATGGGGTCCAATCGTGGCCGGGCGGCCGGGGTGCGCTCGGGCCCGTTCCGGGCGCACGCGAGGCGCAACGTGCGCCTGCGCGCGCTGGTGACGCACGTCCAGGCGGGATGGCAGCGCTACGCTCCCGTAGAGAACGTGGGCCTCGGCGGAGCGCGCGTGCACATCGAGGAGCGCCTCGTGGCCGGTGACTCGGTGACGCTCTCCTTCACCGCGCCGACGCTCTGGGACCCGCTCGTGCTTCGTGCGCGCGTCGCCTGGGTCGCGCCGGGCGACGTGCCGTGCCGCGTGGGTCTGGCGTTCGAGCACAAGAGCTCCGAGGCGGTCTTCGCCCTCTACGAGCTCATCGTGACGCTCGGCTACGAGTGATCAGGCCGAGAGGCGCTCGGCGAGGTCGAGGACGGCTTGCTCGCTGCCGGGGGGGCCGAGAATCTGCAAGCTGCGCGGCAGAGGCGTGCCGTCGAAGCGGCCGAAGGGGACGGCGATCGACGTGGCGTCGGTGAGGTTTCCGAGCTTGGTGAAGGCGAGGACGCTCCAGTCGAGGACGGCGCGACCGTGCCGCGGAGGGAGGCTCGTCGTGGTGGGGGCGACGAGGAGGCGGCCGCTGTCCCAGACGGCGCGGACGCGGGAGCGCACCTCTTCGAGCTCGCGCTCCCAGCGGGCCCGGTTGCGGAAGATGGTGGCGCGTCCGAGGGCCATGAGGGCGAGCAGGGCGCCGCTGGTCGGGTGGACGCGCTTGTCGAGGCGCCCCAGGCTGACGAGGCCGAAGAGCACGGCGGCGAGGCCCTCGCGGAACTCGAGCTCCCCGGTCGTCGAGAACTCGTCGAAGTGCGACGAGACGTACCCGTTGTAGATCTGGTTCGCGCGGCGGGGCGGCGGGATGCTCCGGTCCACCTCGAACCGCACGCCGGCGGCCCCCAGGGCGCCCGCGGCGTCGGCGACGAAGGTCGGCCACTGGCCGAGGCACGCGTCGTCGGGCGCGTAGAGGGCCACCTGGTCGGCCCGCATCGGCACCACCGGGAAGGGGCGGCGCAGCGACTCGACCGCGCGCAGCACGACGCGGCAGTCCCCCGGCGTCCGCGCGATGGGCCCCATCCCCACCCAGGACCAGAAGTGCGGGGAAAGCCGCGGGAAGTGCTGCTCGTTGACCGGCCACGGCTCGCTCGACAATCGCAACCCCGTGACCCCGCAGAAGGCCGCCGGGATGCGGATGCTGCCGCCGAAGTCCGTCCCCCAGTCGAACGCCGACATGCCGCTCGCCACCGCGCACGCCGCCCCGCCCGAGCTTCCCCCCGCGGAGCGGGCCTCGTCGTGCGGGTTGCACGTGGCGCCGACGAGGTGGTTGAAGCTCTCCCAGGCCAGCGCGAGATCGCTGCAGTTGCTCTTGCCGAGGAGCACGGCGCCCGTCTGCTGGAGCGCGTCGTGAACCGGGGCCGCCTCCGTGGGGACGCGTCCCCGGTGCCGCCAGGAGCCTCCCGTGGTCGGGATGCCCGGCGTGTCCCACGTGTCCTTCAGCGTGTAGGGGACGCCGGCCAGGGAGCCGCCGGTCGCCGCGCCCCGCAAGGGCTCGTCGAGCACGTGGACGAGGGCTCGAAGGCGGTCGTTCCCGTCGCGGACCGCGCGGCGGCAGTCTTCGAGGCGCACATCTGTGAGCATGCACGAGGCCTATAGCGCCAAAAGCAAAGTGCGCGCGGGAGGGAGACGACCCTCGCCGCGCGCACCCGTACTGCGTGACTGCGTTCAGTTGCCGTAAACGATCGTGCAGCCCTGGGTGTAGATGCCCAGGATGCTCATCCCACCGAACTCGACCGAGTGGACGTCCGTCACGCCGCCGGCCTTCTTGGCCGAAGCGAGCGTCGCGTCGCCGAAGGCCGCGATGCCGAGGATGCCCGTTGCGCAGGCCTCGCCCGTCTTTGCGCCGCCCTTGTTCGGGCCCGCACCCTCCATGCGCATCATTCCGTGCGGGACCTGGGTGCCGGTGTACAGCGAGCCGGTCGGGTACCCGAATGCCGTGCATCCCATCGAAACGGCTGCCATGCAACCGAGGACCGCCAAAGTTGCGAACTTCATTAGTAGCTCCTCCCGGAGAGAGACAAATGTGAACTGCAGAGATTGCAGCCGAGGGCGGTAACACGCCGAATCTTCTCGTGTCAACGATCGTACTCAGGCGTCATTCTTTCTTCCCCCCCGCCCAGACTGCCTTCCGCATGGCTCGACGGACGGGCAGCTCAGGCATTCAGTAATTCTGCACGAGGGACGCTCTCCGTGAACCGGATGGGCTTGCCGTGGTAAGCGGGGCCACGCCATGGGACCCCGAACGAGCCGACGGCCGACCCTGCTCCTCGCCGCGGCGGCCTTCCTCGGGGCGGGGCTCGCGTCGGCGACCGCGGCGGGGCAGGGGCTGACGATGCCGTTCCCTTCCGCGGGGTTCGCGGGGGCGGACAACGACCCCACGCTGCCTTCTCGAAAGGTCCTCGGGAAGGGGAGCGTCGCCGTCTTCGACTACGAGCACACGTACGCGGCGACCGAGGCCGAGGGGGGCCCGATGTGGTGGCGGCGGGCGGGGACCGACAGCACGCACCCTGGCTGGGAGCTCTCGCTCGGGGTGGTGACCGAGACGCGCATCGGGCCGGTGTTCATGGCGGGCATCATCCGCACGCAGTTCCGCTACTTCGACAGCGCGAGCTTCGCCCTTTCCCCCATCCAGAACATGGCCATGGTGGGCGTCCGCCTCGGGCCCATCGAGCCGGAGGCGCGCGTCGGCATGTCGCTCGCCACGTTCGACGTCTTCCACGGCGCCTACAGCTTCGAGATGTTCTCGCCGCGGGTCGAGGGGGGCCTCGGCCTCCGCTTCGGGCGCTTCCGCGTGAGCGCGCACGGCTTCTCGGAGTACCTGTGGCGGTGGTGGGGCGACAGCTACTTCGAGAAGGGCATCGCCTTCGAGGTGCGCCTCGAGGCCCCGAAGAAATCGCCCATCACCGTCGAATGAACGCCGAGACCGTGAGGATGCGGGCTAGGGCGCGTCGGGGGCGGGGCCGAAGGTGGCGTCGGCGAAGCGGCGCACTTCGCGTGTGATGCGCGGGTCGCCGGGCTCGGGGGGCGTGGCCTCGCCGTCGAAGAGGTGGGAGGCGTCGTAGGTGAACCGCGTGATCTCGGGCCGCACGCCGACGTTGCCGTAGCCCGAGAGCGTGAAGAGAAAGCCGAGCCGCTGGTTGCGCTGGAAGCGGCGGTGGAGCTCGCGCTTCGCCTCGAAGTAGGCGAAGGCGGCGGTGCGCGTGGCGAACTGGCCGAGGGCGCCGACGTAGCGCGCGGGATCGTAGTAGAGGCCGGCGGGGAGGGCTGTGTCGGGAGGGACGCCGATCCAGCGGACGGCGAGGCCGAGCGAGGGGTTGTCGTTGATGGGGACGAAGGCTTGGGGCTTCGCGCCGCCGGCCTCCATCGCGAGCTCCACGAGCTCGGTGCAGAAGAGCTTCTCGTGCTCGTCCCAGCGGAAGTACGCGTCGAAGGCGACCTTGCGGCGGTACGCGTCGCGCGCCCAGGCGGCGACCTTGGCGCCGTCGACCCCGTCCGGGACGTCCATGACTTCAGCGTAGAGGTTGGCGGCGACGTATTCGAGGAAAGGCCGGCGGTGGACCTCGCCGCTGACGTTGTCGAGGACGCGCGAGTGAAGGGGGAAGGTGACGATCTCGCCGGAGACCTCGTAGACGACCGGCTCGCCGTCCTCCATCGCGAGGATGCCGGCGTGCGTGAAGTCGTGGAACCGCTTGGGGATCATCGCGAAGACGAGGCTCGTGGCGTCGGGCGACTCGGTGAGGACGATCTGGCCGTCGCGGAGCGGCATGCCGAGGAAGTTGGCGGGGTGAGCGGCGTCGGCGCGGGCGCCGAGGACGGAGGTGCGGATGGAGCCGGAGGAGGAGCAGGCGAGGAGAGGCGTCGCGGAGAGGGAGAGGAGGAGCGCGAGGAGGAGGGGGGGGCGGCGGGGGATCAGGGGGAGGAGGGGGAGAGGGTGGCGGGCGCGGGCGTGGGGGCGGGCGCGGGCGTGAGGGCGGGCGCGGGCGCGGGCGTGGGCGTGGGCGCGGGCGCGGGCGCGGGCGCGGGCGCGGGCGTGGGCGCGGGCGCGGGCGCGGGCGCGGGCGCGGGCGCGGGCGCGGGGGGGATGAAGCCTTCGGGGCGGGGGGCGTCGGGGCGGCGGGCGAAATAGGTGGTTTCGCCGGGGGAGGCGGGGGCGAAGGTTTGCTTCACGTCGTTCGGGATGGAGACGCACGCGGTCAGGGCGAGGCCGAGGGCCACCGCGACGCTGTGCCGAGCAAGCATGGGGCGCTCTTATCAGAGCCAGCCGGCAAGCTCCACGAGGAGCTGCGCGGTCGTGGTCAGCGGGACGGTCCCGGCGGGGGTGCTGTTCGCGAGCTGCTGGGTCAGGCCCGGCCCGATGCCGACGATGAAGTGCGGCAAGAGGAGCGCTTCGACCGGGACGAACAGGGTCGACGAGACGATGCGGTGGCGCGCGCCTCCGGTGTCCGTCGCGGAGGCGAGATCGAGCGAGAGCCGTGGCCACAGCGCGTAGAGGCGCCCGAGAGGGACGGCGTACCCGACGCGGGGCGAGACGGCGACGAGCGAGGACGAAGCGCTCTTCCGCGCGAACGAGTACGAGAGCTCGCTGCCGACACCGAGCGAGAGTCCGTGCACGACGAAGACGTCCAGCGCGGGATCGAGCTCGAGGTCGACGCGCGTGTCGTAGCCCTGGTCGAGGCCCTGCTCGCCGCCGATGCCGAGGTCCCCGCCGAACGTGAGTGAGCCCGCGTCTCCGAAGCGCGGCGGGTCGGCGTGCGCGGCGGTGCTCGCCAGCAGGGCCGCGGCGACGAGGCACGCAGGGAGGAAGCGAACGCCGGTCAACAGCGCGTACTCTACGCGAGCGGATGCGACGAGCCGGAGGCGTCTTGCTGGGCGTGGCCACGGTCGCGGCGATGGCGTCGTCCGCGCCCCTCGAGCGGGTCGCGCGGGCGCAGGACGCGGACGCCGCTTCCCCCTTCGGGCACACCGGGCAGCTCGTCTTCAGCATCCCGCGGCTCTTGCCGCTCGTCGCGGTCAACTCGTGGAGCGTGTCGTCGACCGCGCCGACCGACGCCACGACCGGCACCTGGCTCTCCTTCGGCAACCACCCCAGTGGTCTCAACGTCTACGATCTGCCGCGCCTCGGCCTCGACGGCTTCGCCACGGACCGCGTGACGCTCGGCGTGGACCTCTCTGGCTACGCGACGCTCGGGGCGAGCCCGTCGCTGGGGAACCCTTACGTCTCCATCCTCGGCGCCGCGCCCCACGTCGGCTACGTCGCGCCCCTCGGCGGCTCGACCAGCGTGTGGCTGCGCGCGGGCGTCGCGTACTACCTCCTCGCCGAGAAGGGACTCGACGCGAGCGGCGCCGCGACCGTCCCCTGGTCCTTCACCTGGCAGCAGCTCGACGCCGACCTCGAGGCCCACCTCGTCCTCGCCGCCTTCGCCCACATGGCCGTCACCGTGGGACTCGTCGTGGAGGCCCCTCTTGCCGGCCGGTTCGACGAGACGAAGACAGGCGCCCCCTCCGTCGATGCCGCCGCGGGCTGGCTTCACGTCGGCGCCGTCGGCGGCCTGCTCACCTATCTGTGACCGAGACGACGCGTCCCCGGGGCGGTCGAGGACCGTCCCTCGCGCCGATGCACCGCGTCCTGCCGACACGACGGAGTCGGCTGCAGAGGCGGAGAGACGCCGAGATGGATTGGCCGCAGAGGCGCGGAGACGCAGAGGGGGATTGGCCGCAGAGGCGCAGAGACGCAGAGGTGGATTGGCCGCAGAGGCGCAGAGACGCAGAGGGGAACTCTTGGGGGAACGACAATCCCCCTCTCCCCTCCGCGTCTCTGCGGCTCCGCGGCCAAACTCCCAGCGTCGGAAGAGATGAACTGCGCGGGGATTCGAGGCCACGGGTTGCGCCCGCGGGTCGTGCAGTCACGCCCGCAGGTCGTGCAGTCACGGCTGCAGTTCGTGCAGGCCGGCCCGGAGCTCGTGCGGACAGGCGCGCAGTTCGTGCGGACACGCCTGCAGGTCGTGCAGTCGGGGCTGCAGCTAGTGCAGTCGAGGCTGCAGCTCGCGCAGTCGGGGCTGCCGTTCGTGCGGGCACGCCTGCAGCTAGTGCAGTCGAGGCTGCAGCTCGCGCAGTCGGGGCTGCCGTTCCTGCGGACACGCCTGCAGCTCGTGCAGTCGGGGCTGCCGTTCGAGCGGACACGCCTGCAGCTCGTGCAGTCGGGGCTGCAGGAGGTGCAGTCGGGCTTGCGGGTCGTGCAGTCGGGCTTGCAGGAGGTGCAGTCGGGCTTGCAGGAGGTGCAGTCGGGCTTGCAGGAGGTGCAGTCGGGCTTGCGGGAGGTGCAGTCGGGGCTGCAGGTCGTGCAGTCGGGTTTGCAGGACGTGCGGTCGCGGCGAGGGGTCGTCCCGCTTCGACCGCAGCGTGTGCGGCCGCGACCGGAGGGCATGCCGTCGCGCCGCCTTCCACAGCGCGACCCCGTGCGGTGCGTACGAGCGCGACCGGGCCTACCGACGGGCGCCCTTCGTCTTGCGCGCCCGCGGGTCCGTCATCGGGTAGTCGATCGTGGCCCCGAGCTGCTTTCTTCGCTTGTCGACCTCGCGCTGCAGCGTCGCCACGGCGCCCGCGCGCTCGTCGTAGATGCGGCTGTGCTTCCGCTTCATCTTCGGATCGCTCAGGAGCGCATACGTCAGCCACGGGAACACCGCCGTCACGTCCGCGTGCACGTAGATGCTCCCCGTCTCCACGCTCGCCGCGCTGACCTTGCCCCACGTGTGGCCCTCGCCCGCCGGGCACGAGCTCAGCGCCCCGTTGTCCACCGGGTCCACGCACAGCTGCACGTCGATGTCGAAGCCGTGCGTCGGCACCCCGAGGATCTGATCCAGCAGCGGCTCGCCCTGCAGCGTGTAGTTCTTCGGCACCCCGCCCCCGAGGATCCACACCGCCATCGGCTTCTTCCGCGTCGCGAAGCAGTGGTGCTGCATCGCGCCCATCTCGAACACGTCGTCGTTTACGTCGAGCTCGAGCTGGAACGACTCCCCGAGGAGCCGCTTCAGCTTCACGATGTTGAGGAAGATCGACCCGTCCTGCACCGCGCCGACGAAGATGGGGACCCCGTAGCGCCAGGCCGTCGACAGCAGCGAAGGCTCCTTCACGCCGAGCGCCCGCTCGATCTCCGCCAAGCGCGCGCCGAGCAGATAGTGCAGCTCAGGCGTCGTCATCCTCTTCTGGAACTCGGGACCACGGAGCAGCGCCGAGAAGAGCTTGTCCGTCTCGAGCAGCGTGTCCTCCCAGAAGCCGAGGTCGTAGATCCGGATGATGCGCGCGAGGCGGTACTGCAGGTCGCCCGCGGTCGGATCGATCTCCCGGATGCGGTGCCCGATGATGCGGTGCGCGTCGTGGTAGAGGTTGGCGCCCGTCGTCGTGATGCAGTCGATGAGCCCGCGGTCGAGCAGCGGGATCAGGCAGGACTGGTGCAGCCCCGCCGGCGTCATCGCCCCGCTGAACGCGAGGAAGATCGCGCAGTCCTGCTCCACGCTGCGCCGCATGAGCTCGTACGCCGTGCGTTCTTGCCTCCCGACATACGCGGGAAACCGCTCGGTGAGGATCTGGTGTGGGGTCTCCTTGCCGGTGATCGCGCGGGGCGTCACGTCGCGCGAACGCTCGAAGCGGCGGCGAACCGTGGCGCCCGAAGCGTGGGCGCCCGACGACGAAGGCTTGTGGGTCTTGGGCATGAGGGCGGACGAAACCACCCCAGAAGGACCTCAGGAGTCAAGCGCGGCTTGCAGACGCCCCGGAAAGGGTGCATTCCATGGCACGATCCCGATGACGACGATGCCGCCGCTGACCGCTGCCTTTCCGACCCTGGACCCCGGCAGCGCCCTCTGCGCGCCCCCTGCCCTCGTGCGCCCGAGCAGCTTCGAGCAGCTCGCGGCGTTGCCCGACGAGTGCATCGACGTGGCGACCGGTGCCGCGCTCATCGCGCGCGACGCCTACGGCACGCTCGACGTCGAGCGACTCCTCGCGCGCCTCGACGCGCTGGCGGCGCCCCTCGTCGGTCGCGACCTCGCGTCGCTCGCCCCCGAGGCCCAGGCCGACGCCATCTCGACGCACCTCTACGAAACCCACGGCTACCGCGGCAACGAAGCCGACTACTACGACCCGCGAAACAGCCTCTTGCCCGACGTCCTCGACCGCAAGCTCGGCATCCCCATCTCGCTCGCGCTCGTCTTCTGCGAGGTCGCCCAGCGCGCCGGCGTGCGCGCCCGCGGCGTGAGCTTCCCCGGGCACTTTCTCGTGCGCGTCGACGCGCGCGAGCGGGACGACGCGCCCGTCGCGGTCGACCCCTTCTTCGGCGGCCGCCGGCTCGACGAGGCCGGCTTGAAGAAGCTCCTCGAGCGCGCCGCGCCTTCGCAGAAGCTCGTCGTCGAAGATCAGCTCGCCGCAGCGACGCCGCGCGCGATGCTGGTGCGCATGCTCATCAACCTGAAGTGGATCTACGCGACGCGCGGGGACTTCGCGCGCGCCCTGCTGGCGCTCGACCGCATCATCTCGCTCATGCCCGACTCGGTGCCTGCGCTGCGCGAGCGCGGGATGCTCGCGGCCAAGCTCGGCATCAACGAAGCGGCGCGCGCCGACCTCTCGCGCCTGCTCGAGCTGGTCCCCACGGCGGCCGACGCCGGGAGCATCCGCCAGCGCCTCGAAGAGCTGCGCGCCAAGCAGAGTGTTCTCAACTAGTCCCGTCGCCGGGGCCGCCGCGCAGGTCCACTGGGACACTGGGGCGCAGGCCGGGGTGACGAAGCGCTTCGCGGCGGGCGGCGATCCCGGCGCGCCGTCGCCGGGGTTCGGGCCCTCCCTCGAGCTGCAGGGGCACGTCGCGCTCCTGCCCATGGTCCGCGTCGGCGCGTACCTCGGCACCGATCTCTCGCCGGCGGCCCCCGACGGGCTCCGCTCTTTCTGGGACGGCGGGCTGCACCTGCGCGTGACGCCGCCGCTCCTCCCGTGGCCCTGGCGCACGTGGCTCTTCACCGGCTTCGGCTACGGCTTCGCGGACGACCTCGGCGCGCACCTACCGGGCGGGATGCTCGAGGTTCCCTTCGGGCTCGGCCTCGGGCGCAAGACGAGCCGCCACGCGGTCGTGTTCGTCGAGCTCGGTGGGCGCGTCGGCTTCGCGTTCTATGGGCGCATGTACGACCGCTCGGCGGTGGAAACCTCCGGCGGAAGCGGCGAATCGGGCGGCAGCGCGTACGTGGGGCAAGACACGTTCGCCTTGTCGTTGAGCGTGGGGCTAAGCTTGGAAGAATAGCGCGGCGGCCCCCAAGCCCGTACGCGCTCGGCCTTCTCGATGAGCACTCCCTCCAACCGCACCGGCGGCGCCGCGACGAAGGCCGAAAGCCCTCGCGGCACTCCCGGACGACCCGAGGCGCAGCCCGGCGACGGCCCCAACCAGAGGCCGAGCCAGCGGCCCGGTGGTCCCGAGTCGCTCGTGGGGCGCATCCTCAGCGGGCGGTACTTCATCGAGCGGGTGATCGGCGAGGGCGGGATGGGCGCGGTCTACCAGGCCGAGCACACCCACATGCACAAGCGCCTGGCCGTGAAGGTGCTGCACCCGGAGATGAGCCGCCTCCCCGAGGTCGTCGCGCGCTTCGAGCGCGAGGCGATGGCGGCGGCGCACATCGAGCACCCCAACGTCGCGGCCGCGACCGACTTCGGCAAGCTCGACGACGGCTCGTTCTTTCTGGTGCTCGAGTACGTGGAGGGCAAGAGCCTGCGCGAGGCCGTCGCCGTGGGGCGCATGGAGCTCGGCCGCGCCATCCACGTCACCCGGCAGATCGCCGGCGCCCTCGCGCGCGCGCACGCGCTCGGCATCGTCCACCGCGACCTCAAGCCCGAGAACGTCATGCTCGTCCGCCGCGACGAAGACGAGGACTTCGTCAAGGTGCTCGACTTCGGCATCGCCAAGGTGCCCGTCGGCTCGCTGGTGGGAGAGAACAAGGTGCCCGGCCAGGCGCTCACGCAGCTCGGGATGGTCTACGGGACGCCGGAGTACATGGCGCCCGAGCAGGCGCTCGGTCAGGTGATCGACGCCCGGGCCGACCTCTACGCGGTCGGCGCGATGGCCTTCGAGATGATGACCGGCGCTCGCCCCTTCGATCACGAGAGCAAGGTCACGCTGCTGGGGATGCACGTGACGGCGCCCATCCCGCGCATGAGCGACCGCGCGCCCGACGCCAACATCCCGCCCGAGGTCGAGGCCATCATCGGGCGCCTGCTCTCGAAGGAGGCGACGGCGCGACACGCCGACGCGAAGGAGCTCATCGAGGAGCTCGACACGGTGGCCATGCAGCTCGCGGAGCGGGGGCGCATCTCCGATCCCTTCCCGGTCAAGTCGATGGCCGGCTCGTCGCGCGCGAGCATCGCGGACACGGGTCTGCGCTCGGCCATCGCGACGAGCCCCACCGTCAACGCTTCGCACCCGGGCATCGCGTCGCTCGTCGGCGCGTCGTTCAGGAGCCACCGCGGCCTCGGGGCGCCGTGGACGCGGCGCAAGGTGGCGACGGTGGCGGGGGCGGCGCTGGGGGCCTTGCTGCTCGTCGTCGTCGGCATCGTCGTGGTCGGCTCGATGCACGACGGCGCCGCGTCGACCGCGCAGGCGACGCCGAGCAGCGGTCTCTCCGTCGTCCCCCCTCTGCCCCCTCCGCCTCCGCCGGACCCGACGGCCGACGCGGTGGTGAGCGCCGCGCAGGCGAAGATCGACAAGGGCGACTACGCCACCGCCATCGACGAGCTCACCGCCGTCGAAAAGACCAACCCCGAGCGCGCCGACGTGCACATGCTGCTCGAGCGCGCGTACACGGGGGTGCGAAACCCGGCGGGCGCGATGCGTCAGGTCGCCCTGTGGCTCGCCCTCGACCCGAACGCGGTCGCCGACATTCACCTGCAGGAGGACGTGCGCAACGCCGCCCTCATCCGCGACGTGCAGGACGAGGCGTTCGCGCTGCTCGACTCGAAGATGGGGATGCGCGGGATCGACATCCTCTTCGACGTCGCCTACGGCGCGTCGGGCCGCATGTACCCGCAGGCCGCCTCGCGCGCCAGGCGCGAGATGGACCTCCCCGACGTCCGCAAGCGCGCCAGCCCCGCCCTCGGCGCGCTCCTCGCCTTCCGCGAAGCCAAGACGTGCGACCAGAAGCACGCGCTCCTCGACCTCGCCCGCGACCGGGGTGACGCCCGCCTGCTGACCGAGCTCCGGCCCTACGAGGCGGCGCGCGGCTGCGGCTTCCTCGGCCGCAGCGACTGCTACCCGTGCATGCACCACGATCACGAGCTCGAAGAGGCCCGGCAGGCCATCGCCGAGCGCGTGAAGGCGCAGCAGCAGTAGCGGCGCTCTCAGATCCCGAAGCGCTCGCGGTTCGCGCGTACGAGCTCCACGTAGGCCTCGGCCTCGAGGTGCGGCTCGACCTCGCCCGCCTCGACGGCGGCCTCGAGCGCCTTCTTCACCTCGCCGATCTTGCGCGACGGCGGCAGACCGAAGGCGCGCATGATCGCGTCGCCGATGCCGCTCGGGAGCGGCGGCACCTCCGCGTCCTCCTGCGCGAGGCCCGAGATGCGCTGCTGGAGCTCCTCGATCTGCTGCAGGCCGCGGCGCTTCTTCTCGGGGCGCTTGGTCGTGATGTCCGCGCGGGCGAGGCAGAGCAGGTCCTCGAGGTGCGTCCCCAGCTCGCGGGCGAAGCGGCGCACGGCGCTGTCGGTCCAGTCCGGCGAGTACTGGTTGGCGCGCAGGTGGTGGAGCACGAGGAAGCGCACCGTGTCCTTGAGGGCCGGCTCGTAGCCGAAGAGACCCATGCGCTTGTCGAGCTTGTCGAACATGCGCGTCCCCACCTCGGCGTGACCGAGGAAGTGCACTTTGCCGTCGGCGGTGATGGAGCGGGTCTTCACCTTGCCGATGTCGTGGAAGAGGGCCGCCCAGCGGACCTCGAGGCGGGGAACCGACTGGCGCACCACTTGCTTCGTGTGCTTCCACACGTCCTTGTGCCGCCACTCGCCATCGCCGAACCCCACCATCGCGTGCACCTCGGGGAAGAGTGCCGAGAGGGCCCCCGCCTCGAGTAACTCGTCGAGACCACGCTCCGGATCCTCGCCCATGACCACCCGGTCGAGCCTCGCCCGCAACGCCTTCACGTCGAGCTTCGCGGCGGCGCGAAAGTCGTCCATGGATACCGGCTGCACCAGGGGGTGCGTGCTCCCGCCCTCGGCGGCGAGCGCGGCCGCCTCGAGGGCGTCGAACACCCGATCGACCTGGGGGGCGTCCGCCATGGGGGCAGCGCTCTTAGCATGCTGCATGGCTGGATGCTCGGCGGCGAGCGGCTCCCCGGGGGCGCACGAAGGGGCCGCGTGCACGTACCCGCCGGGCCCTTACGGCACGAAGGTGGGCGACGTCGTCGACCCGACGCTCTCGTGGCAGGGCTACCTCGACGACGGCACGCAGGCTCAGGCCGTCACCATGAGCCAGTACTTCGATTGCGACGGCTCGAAGGGCGTCAACGCGCTCATGCTCGACGAGTCGGCCACGTGGTGCTCCGACTGCGAGATGCAAGCGCAGCGGATCTCCCCCGACCTCGGCACCGCCTGGAAGAGCCAGGGCGTCCACGTCGTCACGCTCATGGCCGAGGACCAGTCCGAGGACCCGGCGACGCTCGGGACCGCGCTGTCGTGGCGCGACGAGTACTCGCTGACGACGGGCGCCGTGTGCGCCGATCCGGGCTGGACGACGAAGCTGTGGGGCGGGGCTCCCTCGAGCGGCAACGGCTTCCCCACGAACATCGTCATCGACCCGCGCACGATGAAGATCGTCGCGCTCCAGTCCGGCGCGGACCTCGACGACACCGTGACGAACCTCGCCACCGCCAACGGCGGCTAAATGAGCGAGCGCCAGCGAGCGCGACTCTCGATGGATCTCGGACGGGCGGCGGAGCCGCCGTCAGCACCGCGAGCGCTGATGCCGCTGGCGCCGCATCGGGTGGCGTCTGATCGACATCGCGCTCGGTGATTTAGGGCTACGACAGCGGCTGGAGCACGGGCGACGACGTCGGCTGGTGCGCGGTCATCGGCTCCTCGTCCTGGAAGGCCGCGAGCTCCTCGCTCACCTTGCGGAGGTACCCCTGCTTCACGTGGAACGGGAGGAAGGCGCTCTTGAAGCCGCTGAGGATGATCTGCTTGATGTCCTTGAGGCCGAGGCCCATCTGCGTGTGGCAGAGCCAGAGCTCCTTGCTCACGGTGGTGTCGGTCACGAGGCGGTTGTCGGTGTTGACCGTCACGCGGAGGCCGAGGTTCTTGTAGAGCTTCAGCGGGTGGGCCGCGAGGTCGCGGATGGCGCCCGTCTGCACGTTCGACGACGGGCAGCACTCGAGCGGGATGCGGTGGTCGTTCACGTAGTGAAGGAGGTCGCCGTTCTCGCGGAGCCGGCAGCCGTGGCCGATGCGGTGCGCGCCGCACACGTGGATGGCCTGGGCGATCGACTCGGGGCCGTAGGCCTCGCCGGCGTGGATGGTGACGTTGATGTTGTTGTCGCGGACGAGCTGGAAGGACTGCTTGTGGTGCTTGGCCGGGTGGTCGTACTCGGCGCCCGCGAGGTCGAACCCGACGACGCCGCGGCCCTTGTAGGCGACGGCGAGCTCCGCCATCTCCAGCGAGCTCTCGGGCGACACGTTCCGGATGCCGCAGATGATGACGTTCGACTCGATGCCCAGCTTGTCCTGCGCCTCGCGCAGCCCCTCGAGCACGCTCTCGACCACGGTCGTCAGCTTCAGCCCGCGCCGCGTGTGGAGCATCGGCGCGTAGCGGACCTCCATGTAGCGGACGTTCTCGCGCGCCGCGTCCTCGGCCAGCTCGTAGGCGATGCGCCGGAGCGACTCCTCGGTCTGCATCACGCGCAGCGTGACGTCGAACGCCTTGAGGTACTCGACCAGCGTCCCGCAGTTCTGCCCGAGGTGCATCGCCGCGCGCAGGCCCGGCTCGTCGTTCGCGGGGAGCTCGATCTTGTGGCGTTCGGCGAGCTCGAGGATGGTCGACAGGCGGAGCGAGCCGTCGAGGTGAACGTGCAGATCGGTCTTCGGCAGCTTCTCGATGAGGTCGAGGGGGATGGGCTTGGACGCCAGGCCTTGGGGCATG
The DNA here is from genome assembly GCA_036501935.1 of Polyangiaceae bacterium. GTDB lineage: Bacteria > Myxococcota_A > Polyangia > Polyangiales > Polyangiaceae > Palsa-1150. The sequence continues at coordinate 41,147 of DASXZL010000052.1, forward strand.
ACGAAAGATACCACGAGGTCCACAATCAGGCGCGCCATGACCCAGCCGACGCCCACGTCGCCGCGCACGCCCCCGCCCGGCTTCGCCACCTGCATGCTGTGCGAGGCCATGTGCGGCCTGGCCGTGACCATCGAGGGCGGCCGGGCGACGCGCATCGAGGGCGACCGCGAGGACCCCTTCTCGCGCGGGCACGTGTGCCCCAAGGCCGTGGCGCTCGAGGACGTCCGCCTCGACCCCGACCGCGTCCGCGAGCCCTGCCTGCGCGAGCCCGGCGGGGACTGGCGCGCCGTCGACTGGACCCGCGCCGTCGACACGGCCGCGGAGAGCCTGGCCGCCGTCGTGAAGGCGCACGGCCGCGACGCCGTCGCCGTCTACCTGGGCAACCCGATGGCCCACAACGGCCACGGGCTCCTCGGCGCCGGCGTGCTCCTCGGCGTCCTGCGGACCAAGATGCGCTTCTCCGCGACCAGCGCCGACCAGCTGCCTCACATGCTCGTCGCGCTCGAGATGTTCGGCCACCAGGCCTTGCTCCCCGTGCCGGACGTCGACCGCGCGCAGTACTTCCTCTGCATCGGCGCCAACCCGCTCGTCTCGAACGGCAGCATCATGACCGCCGCCGGCATCGAGCGGCGCCTGAAGGACCTGCGCGCGCGCGGCGGCCGCCTCGTCGTCATCGACCCGCGCCGCACCGAGACCGCGCGCATCGCCGACGAGCACCACTTCGTCACGCCCGGGTCGGACGCGCTGCTGCTCATGGCCATGGTGCGGACGCTCTTCGAGGAGAAGCTCGTCAAGCTCGGGCGGCTCGCCGTGACCACGCGGGGCCTCGCGGAGCTCGAGCGCGCCTCCGAGCCGTTCTCGCCGGAGCGCGTGGCGCCGCACACGAGCATCCCCGCGGAGGTCACGCGGCGGCTGGCGCGGGAGCTCGCCGCGTCGTCGGCGGGCGTCGTCTACGGGCGCGTCGGCGTGTGCCACTCGGAGTTCGGCGCGCTGGCGGCGTGGCTCGTCGTCGTCCTCGACGCGCTCACGGGGAACCTCGATCGCGCCGGCGGGGCGATGTTCACGACGCCGGCGATCGACGTCGTGCGCCTCGGCGCCCTCCTCGGCCAGAAGGGGAGCTTCGGGCGGTACCACAGCGCGGTGCGCGGCCTGCCCGAGTTCGGCGGCGAGCTGCCGGTCGCGTGCCTGGCCGAGGAGATCGAGGCCGGCAACATCCGGGCGATCGTCACGATCGCCGGCAACCCCGTGGCCTCCGTGCCCAACGGGGGGCGCCTGGCGGCGGCGTTCGAGAAGCTCGACGCCATGGTGTCGCTCGACATCTACCGCAACGAGACGACGCGCCACGCCCGCGTGCTCCTGCCGACGAGCTTCGGCCTCGAACGCGAGCACTTCGATCTGCTCCTCCAGGCCGTCGCCGTGCGCAACGTCACCCGGTGGTCGCCCGCGCTCTTCGCGCCTCCTCCGGGCGTGCGCGACGACTGGACCATCCTGACGGACCTCGCCTGCGCGCTCGCCGCCCGCATGCCCGGCGGCACCGTCCCCGGCCTCGCCGCCCGCGCGGCCCGCGCTCTCGGCCCCGAGCGCGTCTTCGACGCCGCCCTCCGCGCAGGGCCTCACCGCCTGTCCGTGCGGAAGCTGAAGGAGCACCCCCACGGCATGGACCTCGGCGCCCTCGAGCCGCGCCTTCCCAACAACCTCCACACGAGCGATCGCCGCATCCACATCGCGCCGCAGCGCTTCGTCGACGACGTCCCGCGCCTCCGCGCCGCGATGGACGCGACGCCGCGCGAGCCGGGGACCGAGGGCAGCCTGCTGCTCGTCGGCCGCCGTCACCTGCGGAGCAACAACTCCTGGATGCACAACAGCCAGCGCCTCGTGAAGGGCCGGGAGGCGTGCACGCTCCTCATGCACCCGCGCGACGCCTCGACCCGCGGTCTCGCCACGGGCACGCGCGTCCGCCTTCGCTCGCGCGTCGGCGAGGTGACCGTCTCCCTCGAAGTGAGCGACGAGATGGCCCCCGGCGTCGTCAGCCTCCCTCACGGCTGGGGCCACGGCCGGCAGGGCGTCGAGCTGCGCGTCGCGCGCGAGCGCGCCGGAGCGAGCATCAACGACGTCACCGACGAAGCGCGCATCGACGCCCTCAGCGGCAACGCCGCCTTCAGCGGCACCCCGGTCGTGGTGACGGCGGCCGAAGGGTGACCTGCCCACCCTCGCCGTCCCCACCCTCCTCGCCCTCGTGTCCTTCCGCCGCCGCGCGCGCTAGTACCCCCCGGGCATGCCCCGCCCTCCCAGGACGAGCGCCCTCGCCGTCTCCCTCGCCCTCGCCCTCGCCGCCTGCGGCGCCACGCCCACGCGCGCGCCCACGCCCGCGCCCGCGCCCGCGCCCGCGCCCGCGCCCGCGCCCGCGCCCGCGCCCGCCCCCGCCCCCTTCCCCCCCGACTGGCCCTACGCCGCCGGCGCCCCCTCCCCCCACGGCGCCCGCGGCATGGTCGTCACCGACAACGCCATCGGCACGAAAGTCGGCGTCGACATCCTCTCTTCCGGAGGCAACGCCATCGACGCCGCCGTCGCCACCGCGTTCGCCCTCGCCGTCGCCTTCCCCACCGCCGGCAACATCGGCGGAGGCGGCTTCCTCGTCGCCCGCATCGACGGCAAGCCCTACGCCCTCGACTTCCGCGAGACCGCTCCCGGCGCCGCCACGCGCGACATGTACCTCGGCCCCGACGGCAAGACGACGCGCGACTCGCGCGAAGGGTGGCGCGCGGTCGGCGTCCCCGGCAGCGTCGCCGGCCTCTGGGAGGCGTGGCACCGCCTCGGCTCGAAGAACAAGACCTGGCCCGAGCTCCTCGCCCCCGCCATCGCCCTCGCCGAGCGCGGCTTCGTCGTCGACGCCGCCTTCGACGAGGGCATCGGCTACCTCAAGGAGCGCCTCGCCAAGTTCCCCGCCTCCGCCGCGCTGTTCCTCCCGAACGGCGCCCCGCCCCCCGTGGGCTCGACGTGGCGCAACCCCGAGCTCGCCGCCGTCCTCCGCCGCATCGCAGCCGAGGGCCCCTCCGCCTTCTACGAGGGCCCCGTCGCCGAGACCCTCGCCCACGCCATGAAGGAGAGCGGCGGCCTCGTCACGCGCGCCGACCTCACGGGGTACCACCCTGTATGGCGCGAGCCCATCCTCTACACGTACCGCGGGCGGAACATCATCGGCATGCCCCCGCCGTCGTCGGGCGGCCTGACCATGGCCATGATCGCGCACGTGCTCGAAGGGTGGGACCTCCGCACGATGGGCTGGCACTCGGCCGAGGAGGTGCACCTCACCGCCGAGGCGATGCGCCGCGCGTTCGCCGCGCGGAACGCCAAGCTCGGCGATCCCGACTTCGTGAAGAACCCCGTCGAAGAGCTGCTCTCGGACGCGTGGGCCAAGGCGCAGCGCGCGACCATCCGCCTCGACAAGGCGACCCCCACGAAGGACCTCTTCCCGCAGCTCGCCACCGGCGCGGCGGGCGGCACCCACACGACGAACTTCTCGGTGGTCGACGCCGAGGGCAACGCCGTGGCGCTGACGACGACGCTGAACTCGTGGTTCGGGAGCGGCGTCACCGTGCCCGGGCTCGGCTTCGTGCTGAACGACGAGATGGACGACTTCGCGACGGTCCCCGGGACGGCGAACATGTTCGGCCTGAAGCAGGGCGAGCCCAACGCCGTCGCGCCGGGCAAGCGCATGCTCTCGTCGATGTCGCCGACCATCGTCCTCGACGCGCAGGGCCGCGTGGACCTCGTGCTCGGCGCGGCGGGCGGCTCTCGCATCATCACGGCGGTCTTCGACGAGCTGTCGAACGCGCTCGACTACGGCATGGACGCCGCCGACGCCGTGCGCGCCCCGCGCTTCCACCAGCAGGACTCGCCGGACATCCTGTTCCTCGAGCCGCGCGCGCTGCCGGAGGACGTGGTGCGCGCGCTCCAGGCCATGGGCCACGAGACGAAAAACGTGGAGCACCTCGCCGACGCCCCCGCCATCGGGCGGGACAAGGGCCTCTGGCAGGGAGCCCCCGAGCCGAGGCGCAACGGGGCGCTGGGATTGGGGCTCTGAGCGATCAAGGCGTCAGCGGCGGCAGGAAGCGCGCGACCGCCTCTGCGTACCGGTCGAGCGCGTCGAGACCCGCGGGGAGCTCGCCCCAGAGGCGATCGATGTCGAGCGTCGCGTACGCATGCGCCAGCCGGTTGCGCAGGCCCACCGCGCCGGAGAGGACTTCCGCCAGAGCGAGGTCGATGACCCCGTGACGCGCGAGCACCTCGAAGCTCTCGGCGTACGACGCCGGCGCGCCCCAGCCTTCGTCGGAGACGACGTGGAACGCCGTGTCGATCGCCTCCTGGATCGCGACGAGGACGCTCATCGAGAGGCTGTCCTGCAAGTCCTGGTCGGCACGAAGCGCGTCGGCAGTGGCCGGCCGGCGTCGGCGCGCGCGGGCGACGTGGTCGCGCAGAATCGCGAGCTTGCGGACGACGAGCTCGGCGTCGGTCACCGCGGGCCGCTGCCTCCCGCGGCGAGCCTGCGACGGAATCGCTCGGCCGTGCGTGCGTAGAGCGGCGCGAAGTCGCCGTGCTCGATGCCGGCCCGGGCGACGAAGCGCGGGAATTCGCGAGGCGAGTCGGCCACGAGCAGCACGCCCTCGCGCGCCGCACGCCACCGCAGGAGGGTCGACGCGCGGTCGAGCCTCACGAGGTCGACCGTACGGCCCGCTGCGCGCTCCAGCGCCGCTTGCAGCGACAGCTCGGCCGCCAGCGCGATGGCCGGGTCCCGCGGAAGGAAGCCGACGTCGAGATCGCTGTCGGCGCGCAGCGCGTCCCGTGCCCCGGAGCCGAAGAGGACGGCGAGGCGGAGGGGGGCCGCCTGGAGGACGGGTCCGAGGACCGACACCGCTTCGTCGCGCGTCACCCCGGCGATGGTAGCAGGCGCCTCCCGTGTGTCCCCGAGGCCCCGGGGCGCGCGCCGAGACCACACACCCAAACAGACCGTTCTGTCTGATGAGCCCTTGACGGTAGACAGACCTGTCTGTATAGTCACGGTCATGGTGGCGACGAAGGGCGAGACGTCGGTGCGCGACCGGCTCCTCGAGGCGGCGAACGAGCTGTTCTACGGCGAGGGCGTCCACACCGTGGGCATCGATCGCGTCATCGAGCGGGCCGGCGTGGCGAAGGCATCCCTCTACGGCACCTTCGGAAGCAAGGACGAGCTCGTGCGCGCCTACCTGGAGAGGCGCTCGCTCACCCGGCGCGAGCGGATCACCGAGCGCCTCGCGCAGTACGACGATCCGCGGGCCCGCGTGCTCGCCATCTTCGAGCTCACGGCCGAGATCGCGGCCGAGCCCTCCTATCGCGGCTGCGCCTTCGTGAACGCGGTCGCGGAGGAGCCCCAGGCGGAGTCGAAGATCCGGCAGGTCTGCAACGACCAGCGCGCGTGGGTGCGCGCGCTCTTCACGTCGCTCGCGCGCGAGCTCGGCGTGGCGGACGCGGCGCGGGTCGGCCGCCAGCTCGGCGTCCTCTACGACGGCGCCATGATCGGCACCTCGATGGACCGCGATCCGAGCATCGCCAACGAGGCGAGGGCGATGGCGGTGGACCTGCTCGACGCGGCCGTCCTCGCGAAGCCGCAGAAGAGGGCGCGGGGTGGGGACAAGACGCCGCGCTCGCGAGCACGACGACGGCTTCGCCCGAGCTAGGTGCCTGTGCTGGATAGCACAGGCACACAGCCTCGCTGACGACTCGGCTAGCCCGCTCGGTATCCAAAAGGCGCGCCGCCCGGGGCGCGGAGTCTCGCAATCGAGGGCAGCCCTCGAGAAGGCACACCCATGTGGATCGTCCGCCTGGCGCTCCGGCGCCCCTACACGTTCGTGGTCATGGCGATGCTCATCGTCATCGGCGGGGTCTACTCGATCTTCACGATGCCGACGGACATCCTGCCGGAGATCGACATCCCGGTCGTCGCGGTCGTCTGGCAGTACGGCGGCCTCCCTCCCGACGAGATGGAGCAGCGCTTCACCGGGCTCTACGAGCGCGCGCTCACGACGACCGTCGCCGGCATCGAGCACATGGAGAGCCAGTCGCTCTACGGCGTCTCCGTCACGAAGATCTTCTTCCACCCCGGGACGAAGATGGAGATGGCGAACGCGCAGGTCACGGCGATCTCGCAGACGCTCCTCAAGCAGTTCCCGGTGGGGGCCACGCCGCCGCTCATCGTCAACTACAGCGCGTCGAACGTCCCCATCCTCCAGGGATCGGTCCACTCGGACTCGCTCTCGGAGCAGCAGCTCTTCGATCTCACGAGCAACTTCCTCCGCACGGGCCTCGCGACCGTCCAGGGCGCGCAGATGCCGTTTCCCTACGGCGGCAAGCAGCGCCAGGTCATGGTCGACATCGATCTGCCTCGGCTGCAGGCGCTGGGCCTCTCGCCGAACGACGTGAGCAACGCGGTGCAGGTGCAGAACCTCGTCCTGCCGTCGGGCACGACCAAGCTCGGGAGCCAGGAGCTGCTCGTCCGCCTCAACAGCAGCGCCGACGTCGTCCGCGACATCGCGACGATGCCCATCAAGACCGTCAACGGTTCCACGGTGACCATCGGCGACGTCGCCCAGGTCCGCGACGGCTTCGCCCCCCAGACGAGCCTCGTTCGAGCCAACGGCCGCCGCGGCGTCCTGATGACGCTCCTCAAGAGCGCCGGCGCGTCCACGCTCGACATCGCCGGGCGCGTCCGCAAGATCATGCCGTCGCTCCTGACGACGCTACCGCCGGAGTACCGGATCGATCTGCTCTTCGATCAGTCGATCTTCGTCCGCTCGGCCATCTGGGGGGTGGCCAAGGAGGCGATCATCGCGGCGGGGCTCACCGGGATCATGATCCTGCTCTTTCTCGGGAGCTGGCGGAGCACGCTCATCGTCGTCACGTCCATCCCGCTATCGATCCTGGTCTCCTTCATCTGCCTCGCCGCGCTCGGGCAGACCGTGAACCTCATGACCCTGGGCGGCCTCTCTCTCGCGGTCGGGATCCTGGTGGACGACGCGACCGTCGAGCTCGAGAACGTGCACCGGCACATGGCGATGCGAAAGCCCATCGTCCAGGCCATCCTCGACGGCGCCCAGCAGATCGCCGTCCCGGCCTTCGTCGCGACGCTCTGCATCTGCATCGTCTTCATCCCGGTGGTCTTCATCTCCGGAGCGGCCCGCTCGCTCTTCACGCCGCTCGGCATGGCCGTCGTCTTCGCGATGATGACGTCGTACTTCCTCTCCCGGACGCTCGTGCCCACGATGGTGCACTACCTCCTCGCGCCGGAGATCGGGCTCTACACGGGCGACGCCCGCGCCCCGGGGGCCAAGGGGAAGAAGCGTGACGTCTTCTGGCGCGTCCACGAGAAGTTCAACGTGCTCTTCGAGAAGCTCCGCCGCGCCTACGGCGGCTACCTCGACTGGGCCCTCGGTCGCCGGCGGCTCGTCGCGGGCGGCTTCGCGGTCCTCGTCGTGGCGTCGCTCGGGGCGCTCTTCCCGCACCTCGGGCGCGACTTCTTCCCCGCCGTCGACGCCGGCCAGATCCGCTTCCACGTGCGCGCCGCGCCGGGCACGCGCATCGAGAGCACCGAGAGCGAGTTCGTCCGCGTCGAGGGCATCGTCCACGAGGTCATCCCGCCGCGCGAGCTCGAGACCGTCATCGACAACATCGGCCTCCCCATCAGCGGCATCAACATCGCCCTCGGCGACCCGTCGATGATCTCCTCGGCCGATGGCGAGGTGCTCGTCCAGCTCTCGCACGAGCACGGCCCCACCGCCGAGTACGTGAAGGAGCTGCGCCGCCGCTTCCCGGTCGAGATGCCCGAGGTGGAGGTCTTCTTCCTCGCGCCGGACATCACGACGCAGGTCCTCAACTTCGGGCTCACCGCGCCCATCGACGTCCAGGTCGTCGGCCCGCTCGTCAACAACGACAAGGACTACGCCATCGCCCAGAACCTCCGCGACGCCACCGCCAAGGTGCCCGGCGCCGTCGACGTGCACCTTGCCCAGGTCGTCAGCCAGCCCGAGCTCCGGCTCGACGTGGACCGCGCCGAGGCGAGCCAGAGCGGCGCCACGCAGCGCGACGTCGCGAACGACATGCTCGTCTCGCTCAGCTCGAGCGGCCAGGTGTCCCCCAACTTCTGGCTCGATCGGAAGAAGGGCGTGCAGTACCTCGTCGCGGTCCAGACGCCGCAGTACCAGCTCGGCACGATCGAGGCGCTCCAGCAGACGCCCGTCCACCTGTCCGGCTCGACCGAGCCGCAGACGCTCGGGAACCTCGCCGCCATGCGCCGCGACGGGACGCCCGTGAACGTCACGCACTACAACGCGCTCTCCACCTTCGACGTCCAGGCCAACGTGCAGGGAGCCGACCTCGGCTCCGTGTCGGACGCGATCGACCGGGTCGTGGCCAGCGCGCGGAAGACGCTCCCGCGCGGCACCACCATCGTCGTCCGCGGCCAGGTGGAGAGCATGAACGCGAGCTTCCGGGGGCTCTCCTACGGGATCCTCGCCGCCATCGCGCTCGTCTACCTCCTCATGGTCGTCAACTTCCAGTCGTGGCTCGATCCGCTCATCATCCTGATGGCGCTGCCCGGCGCGCTCGCGGGGATCGTCTGGATGCTCTTCGCCACGGGCACCACGCTGTCGGTGCCGGCGCTGATGGGCGCCATCATGAGCATCGGCGTCGCCACGTCGAACAGCATCCTCATGGTCACCTTCGCGAACGACCGCCGCAAGGAAGGCGACGACGCGCGGCGCGCCGCCTGGACGGCGGGCATCACGCGCCTCCGTCCCGTCGTGATGACCGCGCTCGCCATGATCCTCGGCATGCTCCCCATGTCCCTCGGCCTCGGCGAGGGCGGCGAGCAGAACGCGCCCCTCGGCCGCGCCGTCATCGGCGGGCTGGCGGTGGCCACCTTCGCGACGCTCTTCTTCGTTCCCGTCGTCTACAGCTCGTGGCGCCGCAAGGCCCCGCGTTCGTCCCACCTCGAAGGGGTCCCCTCATGACGCAGTCCTCGGAGTCGGTCGACAAGATGGAGCCCTCGGCGGGCCACGGCGAAGGCGAAGTCTTCGATCCGGCGGGGTACCGTCCTACGACGCGGGCGCTCGGCGCCGTCGGCGTGGCGACGTCGGTCGTCGTCGCGATGCTGGTGCTCGCCGGCGTCGTGCCGAGAGCGCGGCAGCGCGCGGCGCTCGAGACCGAGCAGGCCGCGGCGGCGCTCGATCTGCCCGAGGTGCAGGTCGTCCCCGCGCACAGGGGGACGACGAGCGAGCCCGTCGTCCTGCCCGGCACGGTGCAGCCGCTCCAGGAGACGGCCATCTACGCGCGAGCCAACGGCTACGTGCGCAAGTGGTACGTCGACATCGGCGCCGACGTGAAGAGCGGTCAGGTGCTCGCGGCGCTCGATCTGCCCGACATCGACGAGGAGCTCCGGCAGGCCAAGGCTACGGCGAGGCAAGCGCAGGCGGGCATCACGCAGGCCAAGAGCCAGCTGAGCTTCGCGCGCGTGACGAACGATCGCTTCACGGCGCTCGGGCCGTCCGGCGTCGTCTCGCGGCAGGAGACCGACCAGTACGCGTCGGCCTACGACGTCCAGCGCGCCAATCTCGAGGCCGCCGAGGCGGCGAGCGGCAGCGCGGACGCCAACGTGCGGCGCATCGAGGATCTTCGCGCCTTCGGGACCATCGTGGCGCCGTTCGACGGCGTCGTCACGTCGCGCTCGGCGGAGATCGGGCAGCTCGTCGTCTCCGGGACCGGGCAGGGACAGCCGCTCTTCAAGGTCGCCGAGGTCGACGTCGTCCGCGTCTTCGTCAGCGTGCCGCAGCTCTACGCCGGCGGCATCGTGCCCGGCACGACCGCGCCCGTGACCATCCGCGAGGCCGCGGGGCGCACGTTTGCAGGGAAGGTCGGGCGAACGTCGAAGGAGCTCGACACGGCGACGCGCTCCTTGCTCGTGGAGGTCGACATCCCCAACGCGGACCGCGCGCTCGTCTCGGGCATGTACGCGAAGGTCGCGTTCGACGTGAAGAGGCAGGATGCGCCCGTCTTCGTGCCCGCGACGTCGGCGCTCATCGACGCGAGCGGTACGCGCGTGGCGGTCGTCCGGGACGGCGTCGTCCACTGGCAGCCCGTCGAGATCGAGGCCGACCTCGGCGACCGGCTCGCGCTGGCGACGGGTCTGGCCGAGGGCGACAACGTCGCGCTGACACCGAGCGAGCGGCTCACCGAGGGCATGCGCGTGCGCGCGAAGCTGCCCGCGGAAGCACCGAGCAAGGGGGCGCCCCCCACCCCACCGGCCAGGGTGAGGTGAGGGGCCCGTCGGTCACCGGCTCAGGACTTCGGAGCCGGCGTCGCTGCCGGAGGCGCGGCCGCCGCCGCTGCGCCGCTCGCGGCCGGCGGGGTCGCCGGTGCGTTCGTCGGCTCGGTGGCGGGAGCACCCGCGACGACCGGCGTCACCACGACGCCGGTCACGTTGCCCTGCACTTCGGCGAGCTGCTTGCTCCCCTTGGTGCCCCTCGCTTCCCGGGTCGCCTTGACCTTGGCGGCCGCGGCGACCTGGGTCTTTGGCGTCGGTTTGGCGCGTGTTCGCGCGGCCAGGCCGAAGTCGGCGAGCGTGGTGGAGCTGGTGCTGAACCTCGCGCGAAGGGTCTGCTTCAGGTCATCCAGGAACTGCGCCTGCCCGAGGATCACGCCCTTCTCCGACGCGACGGCCGCCAGGTAGTTCACGTGCGCGGAGGCCGTCGCCTTCTTGCTCGTGATGACCTGCTGAATGCGGCCGACCAGGTCGGCGTTCTGTATCGTCTGCGTTCCGAGGACGAGCGACGGAATGTCACTCGCGTGCTTGACGAGGCCGTTGCTGAGATCCTGAAGCTCGGCCAGCAGCTCGGTGTTGTTCTTTTCGCCCATGGTGGTCACCGTTTCTTTCCGCGGCACGTCGCGGCGCGGAGACGGAGCGCGCCCACCGGGTGGATGCCCGGCCTGCGTCGCCTGTCTCACCCCTATATGGTGACAAGTCCCCGAGCGAGTACGATTTCTTCCGCAGGACCTGCCCGTGCCGCCCGCTTTGGCCCACAAGAAGACTTGAAATGAAGCGGGTCTGGCGGGCTCCAAAGAAAATGCTGTTTCAGAGGTATCGTTTCACCGACTTGTCCCTGAGCTGGACCCAGTCCCGCAGCCCCCCCTCGCCGGACGTGCCGTCCTCGGGCAGGTCCGGGCGGGCGTCGAAGTGCGTCCGCCAGCCCACGCCGCTCTGGTAGCGGCGAAAGGGGGGCGCCTGCAGGGCGAAGGCCTCGCGGAGCCTCGCCCGCAGGCGGCTGATGACCTTCTTCGTGGCCTCTGCGCTCCCGAAGCGGGTCGTCTTGAAGTGGCCGTGCTCCTCGCAGAGCGTGACGAGGGCCTCCCAGAGGACGGTGGGCTTGCGCGAGCGCGGGTTCACCATCCCGAAGTCCGCCGGGGCGCATCGCACCGAGCGGTCCGGCAAGTCGACGCGCACGAGGGTCTGGTCGACGAGGCAGACGCGCACCTGGTTCCACCGGACCGCGCCGGCGAGGTGAGCGCGCCCCGATCCCGGCGAGGCGGCCCGCGCTCCCACGCGAGCGCGCGCGGCCGGCACGACGCGGACGAGCCTCCCCTTCGCGACGGACAGGCTCTCTTCGAGAGCCTCGACCTCGAGGAACGCGCCCGGCCCGTGCCGTCGCCTGCGGGTCGGGCTCAGCTCGCGCGCCGTCGGGACGAGCACGAGGCACCGGAAGGGCCGACCCAGCGCCGACCCGAGCGCCACCGAGGGACGGGGCACGAGGACCACCTCCCGCTCCTCGGCTCCGCGGCCGGTCCAGCCGAGGAGCACGGGGCGGTCGTCGAGGACGGAAGGGAGCGCGACGCCGTGGCTCGCGATCGCATAGAGCCGGCGCAGGGTCGCGACGAGGCCGGCGGGAGAGACCTCGGGCTCGCCCGCCTCGCCGTCCAGGACGATGCGCGCCCGTCGCATCGCCGCGACGAGCGAGGCGTCGAGGTCCGCGAGGCGGACCCCGGCCACGGCGAAGCGGTTGGCTTCGATGCGGTCGAAGAACGCGCGCATCGGCCGCGAGGGTACACCGGATGCGACGCGGCCCGGATGGAGGGGGAGACTGCGGTTTCGTGCGCCGGAGGGGTCGGCGACCGAGGGGAGGGGCCTGGCGGAGAGGTCGAAGGGCGCGGGGGTCGAGGGGAAGGCCCTGGCGGAGAGGTCGAAGGGCGTGGGGGTCGAGGGGAGGGCCCTGGCCGAGAGGTCGAAGGGGTAGGCCGAGCGGGGAGAGGGAGCCGGGATGGAGTCGGAGGGGTCGGGGATGGAGTCGGAGGGGTCGGGGATGGAGGCGGAGGCGTTGGGGGCGGAGTCGGAGTGGTCGGGGATGGAGTCGGAGGGGTCGGGGATGGAGGCGGACCCCCGAGGGCGGACTGGAAGGCGGAGGCAGAGTGAGAGGCGGGGGAAGGGAGCGCGGGCGCGGGCGCGGGCGCGGGCGCGGGCGCGGGCGCGGGCGCGGGCGCGGGCGCGGGCGCGGGCGCGGGCGCGGGCGCGGGCGCGGGCGCGGGCGCGGGCCCTCTACTACAGCTTCAGCCCCTTCGCCTCAGCGTTCTCCGGGTCCAGCTTCACCGCCTCGTCCTTCTCCGTCCTCGCGCCCGCCGCGTCCCCCATCGCGAGCTTCTCCCTCGCGAGCAGCGCGTGCGCCGTCGCCTTCTCCGCCGGCTTGCCGTTGCACAGGAGCGCGCTCTCCAGCTCGTACGCCGCGGTCACGTGATCCCCCGTCGCCGCCAGCGCCCTCGCGTAGCCTGTGTGCACGTCCGCGCTCTGCACGTCCACGAAGAGCGCGCCCTCCCCCACCTTCTTCGCCTCGTCCCACTGCTTGGCCGCGACCAGCCGGTCCAGCAGCTCCTTCCACGCGCGGCCGTCGTGCTGATCCAACCGCGTCAGCTCCCTCAGCGCCGCCAGCGCGTCGCCCTCCCTCTTGTCCTCGGTCGCCAGCTCGAAGAGGCCCTTCATCGGCTCCGGCTGCGTCGGATCGAACCGGTGCGCCGCTTCGAGCGCCGCCCTCGTCCCCGCCTTGTCGTGCCGGCCCTCCGCCAGCTCCGCCAGCCCGAGCTCCACGGTGTAGCCGTCGCCGCCCGCCGACTTGATGGCCCGCAGGTGCTTCTCCTGCCCGTCCGGATCCTTGGTCATCCCCGCGAGCTTCGCCGACAGGAAGTGCGCGTTCTCGTCGTTCGGGTCGAGCTTCAGCGCCGCGTCGAGCTCCTGCCCCGCGTCGTCGCCCTTGTGCGCGCGCAGGAGCGACAGCGCATACGCGTCGTGCGCCCCCGCGCTCTTCGGCGCAGCCGCCGCCGCCGCCTTCGCCTCCTCGAGCGGCTGCGGCTTCATGTCGAACATGTACTGCCGCTGGAACCGCGAGAGCCGCGCCATCTCCCAGGCCTTGTAGCGCGCGTCGTACTCCTGCGGCGCCACCCCGAACGCCTCGCGCAGCACGTCGGGCGTGCGCTTGCCCTGGCCCCACAGCTCGAGGGCGCGCGTGATCTTCGCGAAGCCGAACTGCTCCGCCGTGAACGCGATCATCTGGCTCGCCGCGTAGTAGGCCACCGTCACGTCGAGGTCGCCCTCGGCGTGCGTGAAGACGCGGTTCATGTCGACCGCCCCCGGCAGCGCGTTCTTCTTCAGCGCCGAGTAGAGCTCCGGGTCGAGCGACCGCCGCCACTCGGGCCGGCGAATCATCGTCTCGTACTCGCTGAGGCCCTCGGTGAACCAGCGCGGCACGTGGTTCTTCGAGATCTGGATGGCGAACACGTGCCCGAGCTCGTGCCACAGCACGTTGCCCCAGTTGAACGGCTCGCTGCTCGGGCTCATCGCGGCCACGACGTGCCCGAAGCACACGCCCTGGATCCCGATGTTCGGCAGCCCGCTCGTCCGCACGCTGAAGTGGTCCCGGCTCGAGTACATCTCGACGTGCACCGGCACCGACGGCGCGAACATGTAGTGCACCTTCATCTGGCCCCAGGCCTCGCCGAGCATCCGCGGCGCGTAGCGCTCGAGCACCGCGCGCTCCGCCTTGGGGTACCGGATGTCGAACTGCCCCTCGGTCTTCGACTCGTACTCGTTCGGGATCCACTGCGTGTAGAGCTTCTCCAGCGTGTTGTAGGCGCGCACGTCGAAGTGGTCGTGCTTCCACCACTCCTCGAGCGACTTCACGCCCTCCTGCTCGAGGCCCGCGCGCGTCTGCCACATGCCGAGCTGCGCCCAGGCCTTGCCGTCCTTCGGATCGAGCGCCACGGCCTCCTTCATCATGCCGATGACGTCGTCGTAGCGGTGCTCCCACTCGGCATAGGCGCCGATGATGCCGTAGGCGCGGCTGTACTCCTTGTCGTGCGCGAAGATGACCTTCTTCGCCGCCTCGAAGCCCGGCTTGTCGTCGGCGAGGTAGCGCGCCGCCGCGCGGAGCGAGAGGAGCTCGAGATCCGCCGGGTCCACGGCGAGGCCGGCGTCGATCGCGGCGTTGGCGGCGTCGAGATCGCCGTCGCGCAGCGCGGTGCCGGCGCGCACGGCGAAGGCCCCCGTGTGCTTGGGGTTCGTCGCGAGCGCCTGCTTCACGAGCTTCTCGGCGGCGTCGAAGTCGAACGTCTCGTCGAGCTTGAGCCGCGCCATCATCGCGAGCGCGTCGGCGTTCTTCGGCTCGAGCTTCAGCGCCTCGTTCAGCTCGGCCTCCGAGTCGCCCGGGTCGTAGTAGTCCTCGAAGAGGTCGGCCCACCAGAGCAGCGTCTCCACCCGGTTCTTGTCCGCGCGGATGCTCTCCTTGTAGGCGGTGTTCGCGTCCTTCGCGTGCCGCAAGAGGTGCATCGCGCGGCCCACCATCGCGAGCCCCTCGGGGTCGCTCGCGTTGATGGCGTCGCTGCCGTACTCGTTCGCGAACTCCATGAGGATGGGCTCGGCCTCGGCGCGCCGCCCCGCCCGGATGAGCAGCTCGCCCAGCTCGAGCCGCACGCGCCGCCCGCCGACCCCCTGCGCCGTCTTCTGCGGATCGAGCAGCGCGATGGCCGGATCGACCTTGCCCTGCGCCGCCAGGACGCGCGCCTTCACGGCGAGCGCGACGAGCCGCTGCGCGCCGCCGCCCGCCATCGCCTGCGTCGCGAGACGGTCCGCGTCGGCGAAGCGTCCCTCGTCGAGCGCGGTGCGCGCGGCGTCCACGGGGCTCGAGGCCGCCGGCGGCGCCGGAGGCTGCTGCGCGGCGGCCGGGAAAGAGAGGAGCGAGAGACCGACGAGAGGCAAGAGGGCGAGGCGCTTCATCGACGACCTAGGTGTAACACCCGCCCCCGGCCCGCGCTTTGCGCTTCACGAGCCGTCGAGCCGCACTTCATCGGCGTGCGCCACGACGGCGCCCGTGTCCGGATCGAGCATCAAGACCATCTCGACCGCGTCCTCGTCGTCCGGGTAGTAGCGGGCGCGGACCCCCATCGCGAAGAAGCCGACGCAACGGTAGAGCGCGATGGCGGGCGCGTTCGAGCGGCGAACCTCGAGGAGCACGTGCTTCACGTGGTGACTGCGCGCGTAGCCCACCACGACGTCCATCAGCGCCCGCCCGATGCCTCGCCGCCGGCGGTCCTCGCGGGTCGCCACGTTGAGGACGTGGAGCTCGTCGGCCACGTGCCACGAGACGAGGAACGCGGCGACCTCCCCGTTCTCTTCCCGGGCCACCCAGAGGCGCGCCCAGGGCCGGCCCAGCTCTTCCTTCAGCTGCGCCTCGTCCATGCGCGTCGCGCCGTCGATGGCCGCGACCGCGCAGAGATCGCCGTCCCTCATGGCGTCGATGTGGACGGAGGGGGGCATGGCTCAGCGCTGCTTGCTCGACGGCGGGTGCCCGCTGCCGCCGGTGCGCGTCGCCGAGAAGGCGCGGACGCGCGGGGCGACCGCCCAGGGATCGACGGCGAGGCGGAGCGAGCCGTCGCCGCGCACGATGGCGCCGCCGAAGGGACCGAGGCCGGCGACGAGGGGCCCGAGGGGGCGCACGAGCAGCTCCTCGGTGCGGCCCACCGCGTCGACGCCGACGCCGACGGCCGCCGCGGGCGCGTCCTCCCCCTGGAGCTCCAGGTCGATGACGAACGCGACGGTCCCGCCGGCCGCGGCGTCGAGGCACGAGAGCAGGTGCGGGATGCGCGCGAGGTCGACGCTCTCGTCCTTGGCGAGGCGCACGCGGCGCACGTTCACGGCGGGGATGGCCAGCTCGTCGCGGCCCGCGAGGACCCAGAGCACCGTCACGAGGCCGCTCTCGATGGGCACGTCGATGCGCGCGCTGAAGCCCTCGCCCGCGCGGCTCGACAGGCGGATGCCGCCGCCCATCCTGTGCACGACGCTGCGCGCGATCTCGAGGCCGATGCCGCGTCCGGCGAGGAGGTCGCTCGACTCGCGCGTCGAGAAGCCCGGGACGAAGAGGAGCGAGAGCAGCGTGTCGTCGTCGGCCGCCTCGGCGATGGCCTGGGTGACCAGGCCTGCCTCGAGCGCGCGGGCGCGCACGTCGCCCACGTCGACGCCGGCGCCGTCGTCCTCGATGTGGATGCCGAGGCGGTTGCCGAGCTTGCGGGCGACGAGCGAGATGGTCCCGCTCTGGGGCTTGCCGAGCGCGGCGCGGGCCTCGGGCGTCTCGATGCCGTGGGCGACGGCGTTGCGGACGAGCTGCAGACACGGCTCGACGAGCTGCTCGGCGATGCGCCGGTCGATGGTCTCGTCGGCGCCGCGTGTCCGCACGATGACCGCGCGCCCGCTCCGCCGCGCCTCCGACTCGATGGCCGTCGTCAGGCGCGCGAAGATGCGGCCCACGGTCGTCTGCCGCATCGTGGAGAGCTGCTTCTTCGCCTCCGCCACGTCGCTGCGCAGCGAGTGCTCGGTCGCGTGCGCCTGGGCCGACGCCGCGTCGAGGCCCTCGCCGAAGACGCCGAGCTTCGCCGCCACCTGGTCGATGCGCCGGAGCGCCGCGGCGGGCGCGCCCCAGGGCCTCGGCGGGCCGATGAGCCGGAGCGCCTCGACGAGGGACGCCCGCAGGTCGCGGAGCGCCGCCGCCGTCTCGCGGCCGCTCTCGGCCCTCGCGGCGATGCCCTCGCGGACCAGGTCGATCGCGTCGAACTTCTCGAGCAGGCGGTCCACGTCGAGGGCGGCCACGCGGATCGTCGCCGTCGCCTCCTCGAACGCCGTCGAGCGCGGCGGGTCCGAGTCGAGCGGCCGCGCCGACGGCAGGCTCGGCATCGAGCTGCGCGGGAGCTGCGAGGGCCTGCCACGCGCCCGGAGGGTCGCCAGCGCGGTCTCGGGATCGTCGAGCAACGCGCCGAGCACGACGCGCCACCGCGCCACCTCCTGCAGCGCGGCCCGCGCGCTTTCGGTCGAGTCCGCGCCCTTCACGCGCTCCTCGAGGCCGTGGCAGAACCAGCTCATCGGCTCGTCGCCGACGGCGCTCGCAGCGCCCTTCATCGTGTGCACGTGGCGGTAGATGCCGCGCACGGCGTCGAGCGGGTCGTCGCCGGTCGACAGCGCCTCATCGATGCGGGCGAGGCGATCGGTCACCTCGGCCGCGTACTGCGCGCGCACGAGCGGGTCGAGCGGGCGGGCCCCGAGGTCGTCGGGGGGGATGGGCCAGCGCGCCTGCACGGCGGTCTCGCCCGCGCCGAGGCGCTGGACGGCGGTGCGTACGAGCGCCGCCGCCTCGGCGAACGCGCTCTCGTCGCCCTCCTTCACGCGCCGGTGCAGCCGCTCGAGCGTCGCCGCCAGCTCGCGCTCGCCCGCGAGCCCCGCGCTCCCCTTCAGCGCGTGCACCGCGCGCTGCACCGACGGCACGTCGCGCGGGTCGGCCTCGAGCGTCACGAGGTGGCGCTCGAGCTCCAGGATGAGCAGGCGCAGGAGCTCGGGATCGGTCGACGTCGACGTCATCGCCCGCTACTCCGTCCTCTCGTCCTCCTCCGGCTCCTCGTCCGTCAGCAGCCGCGCCAGCGGCGCGAGCACGGGCCCGAGGGTCCCCACCAGCAGCGCGCGCGGCACCTTTCCGCTGAGCGCCGTCAGCGACGTCACCAGCGCGCGCGCCCGCTCGCTCGCCTCGGCCACCGCCCGCACCGTCTCCGGATCGCTGCCCGTCGCCTTCTTCACGCGCTCGCCCACGTCGACCAGGGCCGACTCCGCGTCGCTCGCGGCGCCCGCGGCGCGGGCCGAGTCCTGCGTCACCTCGGCGACGACGCCCTGCGCCTGCGCCACCTGACCCTCGAGCTGCGACAGGTCCGCCGCGAGCGCCATCAGCGCCGTCGCGAGCTCCCGTGACGTCTCGGCGCCGCGCGACGAGTGCGAGCGCACCTCGTCGCTCACGAGCGCGAGCTGCCGACCCTCGGCCTCGCCGAGGCGCGCCCCCTCGAGCCCCGCGTTGAGCGCGACCAGCGCGAGCCGCTCGAACGCGTCGACCACGCGCGTGAACGCCCCCTGAAGCTCCGCCGCGCGCGACGACAGCGCCCGCGCCCGATCGGACACCGTGTCGATCGACGCCCGCTGCCTCGCCGCGCTCGACGCGATCCGCTGCGCCGCCGCCCCCGCGTCGCGCGCCCGCACGAGCGCCCTCTCGTGGGCGCTCCACAGGGCGCTCTCGTCCGCGGTGGAGCGCTCGCCCATCGCGCGTGCCCCCTTCGCGGTGCGACGGAGGAGACGCAGGAGGCGTTGCTTCGGCGGGTCGGGCCCCATGGGCCGATGATAACGCAGGCGCTATCCCTTCTGGTCACATCGCCTCGACCGGCCGAGCCGAGAGCCCCGTCGGGGAGGAACTTGCCCGTTTCGGGGCGGCCGGAGCATGGTCTCGCCATGCGCCGACTCCCTCGACCCGAGCGTCGCCGACGTCCCGATCGCCGCTCCACGGTCGACCGTCGCGAGCTGCCTCCCCGCCCCGAAGGCCGCCGCACGGGCGGTGGGCGGCGGCAGAGCGACCCCAAGGACGCCTGAGCGCCGGCGAGGCGATCACGGCCGCATCTTGGCCGGGTCGACGGGCGCGTCGAGGACGAGCGCGCCGAAGTCGATGACGGTCCGGTCGCGCGGGCCCTCGACGAGGAGCGCCCGGGCGGGGCGGACGAGGTCCCGGGCGAGGGAGAAGCGCATGCTGCGGAGAGGGGAGGGCGCCGTCGCGCGGGGGGTCGCCTCGAGCTCGGCGCCGGTCGCGTCGTCGCGGACGAGCCGCAGGTCCCAGCGCTCGCGGAGGCGCGTGAGGTCACCGCCGAGGAGCGTGCGGAGATCGTCGAGGGCGCCGGCGATGCGGGTGTCGGGCGGCGCGGCGGTGCCGTGGCCGTGCGCCCCCCGGTAGGAGAGCCCCTCCGGCCCGACGAAGAACGTGACGTCGTCGGGCGGCGCGAGCTCCCAGCGGAGGCGGTCCGGGCGGACGAGGACGAGCGTGCCCGTGGAGCGCACGTCGGTCGCGAGGAGGCCGATGGTGCGGGTCTGCGTGAACGGCCCCTGCATCGTGCGCACGGGGGCTCGGGCGCGGGCGATGCGCGCGAGGAGGTCGTCGAGGGGATCGCCTGCCCAGGCGGCGCGTGAGCCGGCGAGGCCGAGGACGGAGCCGCCGACGAGGGCCCCGCCGAGGAACGCGCGTCGCGTGAGCATCTAGGGGGCGCTCCCCCGGGGCTCGGCGCGCGAGGACATGACGGCGTCATAGCGCCCATCGTGCAGGATGGGGTCCTCGGGGAGCGTCTCGGCGGGCGGATCGTGGGCGGGGTCGTGGTCCGCCGCGAAGAGAGAGGCGAGGTCGAGCTTCACGAAGGCGCCGGAGAGGTGCGGCCCCGCGCTGACCCAGAGGACGCGCGCCGTCGCGTCGGCGACGATCCCGTGCGTCGCGATGAGCCCATCGATGGCGCGCCGGTCGCCGAGGTCGCACGAGGCGCCCTTTGCGCAGGTGTGGTCGCGGAGGACGGCGAGGGCGTCGCGTACGTCGGCGAGGGGGCGGCCTTCGGGGCCGTGCGTGTCGAAGAGCTCCGCCACGCGGGCGGCCCGAGCGTCGCTCGAGGTGGTCTCGCGCACGCGCACGTTCTTCGGGTCCGTCGCGAGGGGTCCCTCGAGCGCGTTGGTCACCCAGAGCCGTCCCTCGTCCCGTCGGACGTACGCCTCTCGCCCGGGCGCGCGCTCGACGACGGCCACGCTTCCCTTCCCGTCCGCGACGAACACGATGTGCGAGACCATCACCCGCTGCGCCCGCAGGAGCGCGACCGCCTCGTCCGTCGTGTGCGCATGGGCCAGCGCCTCGCGCAGCGAGAAGGCCACCGGCATGCCGTCGGCGGACGGCTCGCCGGCCCGGGCGCCGTGGACGACGAGGACGACGCCCGCGGCGTTCATGCCCGTGACGACCCCGACGAAGCCGGGCCACGCGACGCTGGCGAAGGGCACCGCGCCCTCCTCGCGCACGAGGTAAACGACCTTGTCGCGGTCGAACATCGGCTCGGCCTCGAAGTCGAAGGCGCGGCCGACGATCTCGTGCCCGTTCGAGCCCGGGAAGGCGAAGCTCGTGCAGCCGATGAGCGGCGAGTGCTCGAGCGGAAGCGCGATGTCGTAGAGCGCGTGGAGAAAGAGCATGCGCTGGTAGGTCGGCATGCGCGAGGAGAAGGGATCGGGCGCGAAGGCGAGCGACTGCGCGGCGAGCTCCCGCCGGCGCGCGTCGGGGACCCCCGCGTCGAGGTGCCGGTAGCGCACGCGGCTCCAGTCCTCGATGCCGACGCGCGCCAGCCACCATGGGACGTGGCGCTCGAAGTCGTCCCAGAGCGCGCCCTCGTCGTCGACCATCTGCGTGCGGAGCTGGCGCACGACTCCGGCGCCGAGCTCCTCCGGAGTGCCTTCGAGGTACACCTCGCGCAGGCCCGCTTGCTCGCGCATCCACGATCGGCCCCCCGGGCTCTTCGCGAGCTCGACGGCGGGGGGCTGGATGCGCGTCGCGAAGCCGAGGCCGAGGTGCGCCGCCGGCAGCGTCGCCACGAGGCCGAGCGCCCAGCCGGCCTTGCGTCGATGCCGCCGCCACCACGCCATGCTCCATCACCTCCCACGAAGACGGAGATCGAGCACGGTTCGAACGACCGTGCCGACGATACGCGTGGGGTCGCGCACGCTCCGGAAGTGGGTCCGCGTCTCGCCGGCCGGCGGGTAGACGACCCCGACGGGGACCTCGAGCACCGGGACGCCGGCCGCGAGCGCGCGGAGGACGACCTCGGCCTCGAAGGCGTACCCGTGCGCGCGCGCGCCGAGCTGGAGCGTTTCGGCGACCGGATAGCGCCGTAGCCCGCACTGGGTGTCGAGGAGAGTGCGACCCGCGAACCGGGACAGAAAGAAGTTGGACACGCGATTGCCGAAGCGGTTGCTGGGGGGAGCGCCGTCCCGCGTGAGGTCGCGCACGCCGAGGACGAGGGTGCCGGGGTCGTCGCTCGCGTCGAGCACGATCCGCGCCGATGTGCCCGGGTGCTGCCCGTCGGCGTCGACGGTCACGACCGTCGCGAAGCCCCGCCGCGCCGCCTCCAGCAGCCCCGTGCGCAGCGCCGCGCCCTTGCCGCGGTTCCGGGGGTGCCGGACGACCTCGGCGCCGCGGGACCGCGCCACCTCGCCCGTCGCGTCGCCGGAGCCGTCGTCGACCACGAGCACGGGAATGCCCAGCGCCGCGCGGAGGTCGTCCACCACGGCCCCGACGGTCTCGGCGGCGTCGAGCGCGGGGACCACGGCGCACGCGGAGGGCAGCACGAGGTTTCCCTTACACCGCCGGCGTGCCGGCGCGTACGCTCCCCGAAGCGTGCCGGTCCGTGTCGTCGTCGAAGCTGGGCCCTGGCGGGGCATCTCGCGCGCGGACGTGGTGCGCCGCGCGGGGGCCATGCTGGTCGCCGTTCAAATGGCGGACGCCGAGCTCTCGATCCTCCTCACCGACGACGATCAAATCCAGAAGTTGAACCGGCTCTATCGGAAGAAGAATCGCCCCACCGATGTCCTCGCGTTCGCCCTGCGAGAAGGCGAGCACGGCGAGCGGGCCGGGCGTCTGCTGGGAGACGTGGTGGTGAGCATCCCCACGACGCGGCGTCAGGCGGAGGCGGCGGGACGCGAGCCCGGCGCCGAGCTCACCATGCTCCTGGCCCACGGCCTGCTGCACCTGCTCGGCTGGGACCACGCGACAGCCCGGGAGGACCGGCGGATGCGGCGAGAGACCGAGCGGCTCTGCGCCGCCGCCGATGCCGCCATGCAAAAGGGACGCGTCACGCGCCCGCGAGTCAAAGGAAGGACCGCGCGCAGTGCCAATGGCGATTCGCCTCCGCGAAGGGCGGCGCGGAGCCGTCGCTAACGATAGGTCCTCTCCTCTGTCAAGCGCGCCGCGTGCGACGGACACGCCCAAGAGGCCAGGGGACGAAATCACGAAAGCGGCTGTTTTCCCCTTGCAGCGTAGGAAATCAGGATGCTAGTCGTCTTCGCGTCGAAGCCGCCAAGGGGGGCGCCGAGGCGCCTCCCCGAACGTCCCCGCGGTCGGGTGATCGGGTAAGTCGTCGACCGGAGTCGACAGGAGGAAGCCGAAATGTCTGCCAAGCGTTTGACGAAGGCTCAGGTCATTGCCGAGATCGCGGAGACCGCGGAGCTTGATAAGAAGAGCGTCGGTCGCGTTTTTGACGGGCTGACGGAGCTCATCAAGAAGGAGCTGCGCAAGCCGAACGGGGAGTTCGTGATCCCAGGCCTCCTGAAGCTCCGCGCCGTCAAGAAGGCGGCCACGAAGGACCGGCAGGGCATCAACCCCTTCACCAAGGAGCCGACCACGTTCAAGGGCAAGCCCGCGACGAAGAAGGTCCGCGCCACGGCGCTCAAGGCGCTGAAGGATCTCATCCAGTAAGCCGGCCGGGCAGCTCGACGCCTGCCGCAGAGGGGCGCCCACCGCGAGAGAAGCGGTGAGGCGCCTTTCGTGCGTTCAGGGCCGGCGGCCTGCGGCGCGCCACACCGCCGCGTTGGCGAGAACGAGGAGCAGGAGCGCCAGGGGTCCGTCGCCGTGGCGCGCGTAGAACGTGAGCGGCGAGTCGAGGAGCGCGGCCTCCACAGGGAGCACGCCGGGCACGTCGGAGGCCGCACGCTGGCGCACGCGCCCCGCCGCGTCGACCCACGAGGTGGGCCCGAAGTTCACGGCGCGCACCATGTCCCGGCGCGCTTCCACCGCCCGCAACGCGGCGACGCGCAGGTGAAGCTCGCTCTCCGAGCTTCCGGCGAACCATGCGTCGTTCGTCACGTTGACCAGCAGGTTGGGCGAGGTCTCCATCGCCTCGCGCCCGGCCTCGGGCAGCATGTCCTCGTAGCAGATGAGGACGGCGGCTCGCACTCGCCCGGCCCGCAGCCCGACGCTCCGGTCGCCCGCGGCGAGCCCGAGGCCCCGCGCGAAGACCTGGCGCATCCAGGGGAGCCGATCCGCCAGCGGCACCGTCTCGCCGAACCAGAGCAGGTGACGCTTGTCGTACGACTCGGTGAGCCCGCCGTCGCGCGTGGCGACGACGGCGGAGTTGTAGGAGGCGCCGTCCAGCGCCCCGGTCAGCAGCAGGCCCGTCAGCACGGGGCCGTGCACGCCCGCCTGGAGGATGGCGCGCGCCGCATCGGGGTCGCGGCGCGACCCGTGAGGGAGCGGGTAGGGAAAGGCGGCCTCGGGCCACACCACGAGCTCGGCGCCGCGCGACTCGCCGAGCCGCGTGAGCGACGTGAGCCTCGCCAGGATGCCCGGAGCGCGCTCCTCCTCCCACCGGGTGCTCGCCTCGATCGACGGCTGCACCAGCGCGACCGACACCGGCGGCGCCTCCGCGCGCTCGCGGTCCACCTGGGCCATCCGTAGCTTCCCGTACGCGACCTGGGCGGCGAGCAACGCCAGCGCGCCGCCCAGGGCCAGCGCGCCGCGCCTTCTCGTCGGTGCGTGCCGGAGGGCGAGCGCGCCCGCGAGCAGACCCGCGGTCAGCGCCATCAGGGCCGCGACACCTCGCTCCCCGACCACGTCCGCGAGCTGCACCATCACGGGCCACGGCGACGCCCCTCCCGCCACCGTCCAGGGCATCATCGTCGGCACGAACGTCCCCGCGTAGACGGCCGCCGCGAAGGCGACGGGCCGGGGGACGCGCGCCCGCGCGAGCGTCTCGCACGCCACGCCGGTGACCATCCACCGCAGACCTTCGAACATCGCCAGGAAGAGCAGCCCCAGCGCACCGACCGCCCACGGCAGCGGCGTGAAGCGCGCCACGACCGCCGGAACGAACCGCAGCGCCACCAGGTTCGCCCCGACGCCGAACGCCAGGCCCCGGCGGGCGCCCGTCAGCGCAACGCGCGCCCGCGACGCGAACGGCGGCCACTCCGGGTCGGCGTCGAGCAGCCACGCGAGCGCCGCCATGCCGAGCCACAGCGCCGGCACGACGTCGAGCGGCGGGGAGGCGCCGGACGCGAGGAGCGCGCCCGCGAGGAGAGCGAGGACGCACTTGCGAGTCGTCGTCATACGCACGCGGGCGGCCGCATGTTCCCACGTCCACGCGGCGCGCAGCCTGCGTCAGTTTGTCGACACCAGCGGTTCACGCGGCAGCCGATCCTGCGCGAAACCGTGGCTCGAGCGTGCGGCATCGAATGTGCTGGAGACGGCACCACCATGAGCCCCGACAGGTTCGTTCGCCGGCCGGTCATCGAGGAGGAGGTCCGCCTCGACCAGCGTCCCACCATCCCGCCGCCCGCGAAGCGCCCCTCGGGCATGCGGCGGAAGGCCTCCGTCGCCTCGGCGCTCGACCCGCTGGAAGAGGCCCTACTCTCGCGTCCTCTCTGGGATTCGCGCGAGCCCGAGCCCGCGGTCCACGAGCTGCTCTACCGGTTCGCCGTCGGCGACGAAGCGGGAGCGATTGCCGCGGCAGCCTTGCTCCTGGATGGGCGTCGTGTCCCGGCGCTCACCGTCTCGCTCGACGTGCTCGACGAGCTGGAGCTCGATCACCGTGCCGCTCTGGTCCTCGAGCGGGTCGACGGCACGACTCCGCTGTCAGAGCTGCTCAGGGAATCCTGTCTGTCCCCGGGCGACGCCCTCCGCACACTGTGTGAGCTGGTGGAGCGACGTATCCTGGTCCTGCGCCAGCCCAAGTAGCCGCGCTCAGGCCGGCGGGGCCTCGCCGCTTCCGCCGGCGCCGCCGTACATCTTCTCGGCGATGCCGAAGGTCACCGCCTCGAGCCGCTGGTACGAGTCGCGGATCTGCGCGAGGTCGGCCTGGTTCTCGAGCAGGCCGCGCAGCTCGCCCACGAGGGACTTCGCGTCGTCGAGCATCTTGGCCTCGACGAGATCGGCGTACCCCTCGAGCGCCGCCTCCGTCGTGTAGAGCAGGGTCTCGGCCTGGTTACGCACCTCGGCCAGCTCGCGCCGCAGCTCGTCGGCGTACTTGAACCTCTCGGCGTCCGTCACCAGCTTGTCGACCGCGTCCTGCGACAGGCCGCTCGTCGGCTTCACCTTGATGCTCTGCGCCTTGCCGGTGCCCAGGTCCTTCGCCTCGACGCTCACGATGCCGTCCGCGTCGATGCGGAACGAGACCTGGATCTTCGGCAGCCCTCGCGGCGCCGGCGGGATGCCCGTCAGCTCGAAGCGGTTCAGGCTCCGGTTGTCGGCCGACATCTTGCGCTCGCCCTGGAGGATGTGCACCGGCACGAAGTTCTGGTTGTCGATGCTGGTCGTGAAGACCTCGGACTTCTCCGCCGGGATGGTCGTGTTGCGCGGGATGAGCACCGTGAAGACGCCCCCGCCGGTCTCCACGCCCAGCGACAGCGGCGTCACGTCGAGCAGGAGCACTTCGACCTTCTCGTCGCCGAGCGCCGCGCCCTGGAGGGCCGCCCCCGCGGCGACCACCTCGTCCGGGTTCACGCCCTTGTGCGGGTCCTTGCCGAAGAACTGCTTCACCTGCTTCTGCACGAGCGGCATGCGCGTCATCCCCCCCACGAGGATGACGTTGTGGATGTCCGTGGGCGTGAGCTTCGCGTCGGCCAGCGCCTTGCGGCAGGGCTCGAGCGTCCGCTCGACGAGGTCGCCCGTCAGCATCTCCAGCTCCGAGCGGGTCAGCGTCTTCACGATGTGGAGCGGCTCGCCCCCGCTGCTCTGCGCCAGAAAGGGCAGGTTGATCTCGGTCTCGATGGACGACGACAGCTCGTGCTTCGCCTTCTCGGCCGCCTCCTTCAGGCGCTGGAGCGCGAGCTTGTCCTTCCACAGGTCGACCTGGTGGTCTCGCTGGAAGCTGTCGGCCAGGCTGTCGATGATGCAGCGGTCGAAGTCCTCGCCCCCGAGGTGCGTGTCGCCGTTCGTGGACTTCACGCTGAAGACGCCGTCGCGGATCTCGAGGATCGAGATGTCGAACGTGCCTCCGCCGAGGTCGTAGATGGCGATGCGCTCGGCGTCCTTCTTCTCGAGCCCGTAAGCCAGCGCCGCCGCCGTCGGCTCGTTGATGATGCGCTTCACGTCGAGGCCCGCGATCTTGCCCGCGTCCTTCGTCGCCTGCCTCTGCGCGTCGTCGAAGTACGCCGGCACCGTGACCACGGCCTCGCCCACCGGCTCACCGAGGAAGGCCTCGGCGATCTCCCGCATCTTCGCGAGGACGACGGCGCTCACCTCGGGCGGGGACATGTCGCGCCCGCCCACGCGCACCCACGCGTCGCCGTTCGACGCCTCGAACACCTTGTACGGGGCCGTCTCCGCCTGGCGCGCCACCTCGGGGTGCGTGAACTTCTGCCCCATCAGGCGCTTGACCGCGTAGACCGTGTTCGTCGCGTTGGTCACCGTCTGACGCTTGGCCGCCTGGCCGACCAGCCGCTCGCCGCCCGCGGTGAACCCCACGACCGAAGGCGTCGTCCGCGCGCCGTCCGCGTTCGGGATGATGCGCACCTCGAGCTTTCCGCCCGCCGTCGTCTCGGCCACGGCCACGCACGAGTTGGTCGTCCCCAGATCGATGCCGATGATCTTTCCCATCCGTCCCCCGACCCGTCAGCTCGCGCCTTCGCCCGCGCCGGGCGTGCCGTCACCGCCCTTGGGCTTGGCGACGACCACCATCGCGGCGCGCATGAGCCGATCGCCCTGCGTGTAGCCGGGTTGCACCTCCGCCAGCACCGTGCCCGGCGCGTGCTCCGAGGTCTCCACCTGCTGGATGGCCTCGTGAACGCTCGGGTCGAACGGCTGACCCACCGTCGGGATGCGCGCGATCCCCTCACGGCCGAGCGCCTCCACGAACTGGCGCTGGACCATCGCCAGCCCGTCGGCCACGGCCTTCACGTCCTTGGTCCGCAGGGCGCTCTGGATGGCGCGTTCGAGGTTGTCGAAGACCGGGAGCACGGCCCGGAGCAGATCTTCCCGGCCCGAGCGGCGCGCGTCCTCGAGCTCCTTGCGGGTGCGCTTGCGGAAGTTGTCGAAGTCCGCCGCCGAGCGCATCCACGCGTCCTTCATCCGGGCGGCTTCGGCCTGAGCCTCGGCCAGCGGGTCGGCCGGCGCGGGCGTCGGGGGGGCGTCGCCGTCGGCCGCGTCGCGCACCTGCTCGCTTTCATCGACGGTCACCTGACGGTCGCGAGGTCCGTCGGTGCTGTTGGAGTCGCCTTGCATCGCCCGCAATATAAAGCGTCCGCTCCGGAAGACTAGCAGGGCCTGATGGGCTCCCGGGCCCATGCGCGCCCCGCCGTCAGCGCCGAGGTGCCTTCGGGGCTCGCTGGGCCATCAGCTGCGTCGGGTCCTCGATCGCCGGCCCCTCCGGGTCGACCTTGATGGTGTCGTCGGGGCTGGCTGCCGCCTTGCGCGCCACCTTTCGCTTGGGCAGCGGGAAGGACACGTTCGACCGGATGATCGTGTCCTGATCGTCCCGCTCCTCGCGCGCCTCCGGCGACGACTTGCCCTGCGGACGGGGCGGCGCCGGCTTGTTCCTGGCTTCGAGGATGTGCGCGGGCGGCTTTCCCATCACGTCGGTGTCGCGCACGCCTCCGCGGGCCTGCGCCAGCTGCTGGGCGAACTCGGGGCCGCGCTTCGTCGTCGTCTGCCCGTCGTCCTGGCGGTGGGCGTCGAACGGGCTCTGGTGCACCTGCGTGGGGTACTCCTCGAAGTCGGAGCTGTCCCCGGAGGACGCCGACGGCGAGCGCGGGCGCGGCTCCATCTCCGTCAGATCGACCGGCATGTTCTCCCCCGACAGCGGCGTGTCGTTCGAGAACACGATGGGGATCTCCACCGAGCTCGGGGTCGGCTCCCGCGGCCGCGGCGGAGGAGGCGGCGGCAGCACGGCCGGACGCGCGGGCGGCGATTCCATCGGGGGCGGCGGCGACGACTGGGCCTTCGACGCCGCGCGCAGCGCCTCGACCACGACCGCCGGAGACGGCGCGTTGAAGCGATCGCGCAGCGTCTGCAGATCGCGCTGGAACTCCGCCGCCGACCGGTAGCGGTCGTCGCGGTTGCGCGACATCGCCTTGTCGAGCACGGCGTCGAACCCGTTCGGCAGCGCCGGCCGCAGGTCGCGCGCGGGCTTCGGCTTCGTGCCGAGGATCTGGAGGAGCAGGGCGTTGTAGTTCGGCGCGGTGAAGGGGCGCCGCCCCGTCAGCGCCTCGTAGAGGATGATGCCGCACGCGTAGAGGTCGACGCGCGCGTCGAGGTTGCGGTCGCCGCGCGCCTGCTCGGGCGACATGTAATAGGGCGTCCCCATGACCATGCCGGTGCGCGTGAGGTCGAGGTCGTCCTCGCGCTGGCCGATGAGCGGCGCGATCATCTTGGAGACGCCGAAGTCGAGCAGCTTCACGAGCGGCGGGCAGCCCACGCGGCTCGTGAGGAACACGTTCTCCGGCTTGATGTCGCGGTGGACGATGCCCTTGTCGTGCGCCGCCACGAGGCCCGAGAGCACCTGCACCAGCGTGTCGATGACGTCGTCGAAGGGCAGGCCGCCCTCGGCGCCGATGCGGTCGGCGAGCGTCTCGCCGACGAGCTTCTCCATCACGAGGTACGGGCTCCCGTCGTCGAGCGTCCCCAGGTCGTAGACCTCGCAGATGTTCGGGTGCCCGATGGCGCCCGCCGCGCGCGCCTCCTGGTGAAAGCGCCGCACCGCGTCCTTCTTCCGGGCCTGGTTCGGGTGCAGCACCTTCACGGCCACCATGCGCCCGATGGTCAGGTGCTCCGCCTCGAAGACCGTGCCCATGCCGCCCTCGCCGAGCACGGCGCGCACCACGTACTTGCCGCCGATCTGCTTGCCGAAGAGGTCGCGCGAGGGGCCGCGCGGCGGGAAGGTGGAGTGCGCGATGCGCGGTGGAGGCGCCGAGGGCGCCATCGGGACCGGCTCGGCCGCCGCGAGCTTCTCGGACTTGTCGCGGCGTATGGCCTTCCCCGTGGAAGGGCAGATGACCTGCATCACGTCGTGAGGCAGGCCGCAGTGCGAGCACCGGATGAACCGTTGGCTCATGCCGCCGCCCCGGATCGATGCGACGATTCCGACACCTTTCCCCAGACTAAGCGCAGGGGCACGCCCCGGGCAACGCGGGACGGCGGGGCGCCTGTCCCGGGACAGGGGTGGAACTGTCCAGGACAGGGCCACCCCCCGCCGCGACGCGGGGAATCCGGGACGGGATAGCGGGCACGCCCGATGCTCAGCCGGGGGCGCCCCGCCATGAACCGCTCGGTCGACATCGCCCTTCTCGGGGGAGCCGCGCTCACCGGCGGGGCGCTGCTCCTCGTGGCTCCGCTCGAGCTGGGCGCCTCGGCCCTGGCGCTCCTCGTGCTCCTTCGCGTCGTCGGGCGGCTGAGGCCTGCCGCGGTCGTGGTCGTCCTCGCCACGATGGGCGCGGGCGCGCTCCGGGCCGGGTGCGCGGTCGTGCGACACGAGGCCGTGCGCGCGGAGGCCGACGGGCTGCTCGGCTTGCCACGCCGGTGCACGGCGCGGGCGGTCGTCGAGTCGTCGCCGGTACGGGCGCGCGACGTGCTGCGGTGGGACGGGCGGCTCGAAGGCCTCGTGTGCGACGGCGAGGCGGTCGCCTGGAGCGGGCGGGCGACGCTCTACGGCGGCCCGGACGATCTCGCGCGGGGCGACGTGGCGGACGTCGTGGCGACGCTGGGCGCGCCCCAGCGCCTGTGGAACGCGGCGGGCGGGGATCCGCGGCCGTCCGAGGCGCACAGGGACGTGGTGCGCTCGGGGGGAACGCTCGACGTCGTCGTCGTGCGGCGCGGGTCGGGGCTGCTCGCGTGGATCGACCGCGTGCGGGCGCGGGTCCGCGCGCGGATCGACGCCACCTTCGCCGCCGACGTGGGACCGATGGCGCGCGCCTTGGTCCTCGGCGAGAGCGATCTCGCGCCCGACGACGACCGCGCCTTCCGGGCCAGCGGGCTCTCGCACCTGCTCGCCGTGTCGGGCATGCACCTCGTGCTGGTCCTCGCCCTCGCGGTGCGCGCGCTCGAGGGGGCGCTCGTGCGCATCGAGGCCCTCGCCGCGCGGTTCGACGTGGGGCGCATCGCGGCGGGCATCGGGCTGCCGGTCGCGTGGGTGTACGCCGAGCTGGCGGGCGCGGGGGGCTCGACCGTGCGCGCCGCGTGGATGGCGACGGCGGTGCTCCTCGCGCGGGCACTCGGGAGGCGCACGGACGCGACGCGGGCGTTCGGGCTGTCGCTCGCGGCGATGGCGCTGCTCGATCCGCTGGTCGTGTTCGACCTGTCGTTCCTCTTGTCGGCCGGCGCCACCGCGGGGCTCCTCGCGTTCGCGCGCCCGTTCTCCGCGCGGCTCGAGGCGTGGTCGCCGAAGAGGCTCGCGCCGGTCGCCCGGGCCGCGGCGACGACCCTCGCGGCGTCGGTGCCGTGCGTGCCCATCATCGCGCGCTTCGCGCCGACCGTGCCGCTCGGGGGCGTCCTCGCCAACCTGCTCGCGGTGCCGGTGGGGGAGACCGTGGCGCTGCCGCTGTGCCTCGCGCACGCGCTGCTCCCGTGGTGGCCGGCCGCGGAGCGGGGGTGCGCGGCCGTGGCGACGGGGGCGCTCGTCCTCGTGCGCGCCGTGGCGCGCGGCTTCGCGGTGCCGGCGCTGACGACGGACATCCCGCAGCCGACGTCGTGGCAGCTCGCGGTGCTCGCGGTCGGGCTCGCGGCGCTCGTCCTCGGCATGCGGTTTCGCGTGGTGGGGCCGGCGATGGCCGCGCTGCTCCTCGTCCTGGAGCTTGGCGCGCGCCGCGGGGGCGTGCCGCACGGCGTGCTGCGGGCCACGTTCCTCGACGTGGGGCAGGGGGACTCGGCCATCGTGGATCTTCCCGACGGCGAAGCCATGATCATCGACGGCGGAGGCCTCGTCGGCAGCCCCATCGACGTCGGGACCCGCGTCGTCGCCCCCGAGCTTCGCGCGCGCCGGCGGACCGAGGTGGCGGCCGTCGTACTGACGCATCCCCACCCGGACCACTTCGGGGGGCTGGCGACGGGGCTCGACGCCGTGCGGGTGGGGGCGCTCTGGGACACGGGGCAGGGGGAGGCGTCGGGGACGGGCGGCGGGTACGCGGCGCTCCTCGGGGGCTTGCGGGCCCGAGGGGTGCCGGTGCTCCGGCCGGCGGAGCTCTGCGGCGAGCACGACCTCGGCGGGGCGCACGTCAGCGTGCTCGCGCCGTGCCCGGCGTTCGACCCCGATCGCGGCCCGAACGACAACTCGTACGTGCTCCGCATCGCGTACGGCGCGCGGGCGCTCTTGCTCGTCGGCGACACCGAGCACGAAGAGGAGGCGGGGCTCCTGGCGACGCAGCGGGAGAAGCTTCGCGCCGACGTCCTCAAGGTGGGCCACCACGGGAGCCGCACGTCGTCGACGCCGGCGTTTCTCCAGGCCGTGCAGCCGCGGGAAGCCGTCATCTCGGCCGGCTGCCGCAATCGCTTCAACCACCCGCACCCCCTGACGCTCGCCTCGCTGGCCGCCGCCGGGGCCCGCGTCTGGCGCACGGACCACGACGGCGCCGTGACGGTGACGACGGACGGCCAGAGCCTGGAGGTGAGCGCGCTCGCTCGCGGGCGTTGACGGCCTGGGCCGACCTCTCTATTCGGGAAAGCCCACCATGACCGAACGCATCGTCCCCATGCTCACGACCGAGCAGATCGCCGCGCGCGTCGGCGAGCTCGGCGCGCAGATCACGCGCGACTACGCCGGGCGGAACCTCGTCCTCGTCTGCGTCCTCAAGGGGAGCTTCGTCTTCGCGTCGGACATCATGCGCGCGGTCGACCTCCCGCTCCGGGTCGACTTCCTCGGCGTGCGCTCGTACGGCGAGGGGACCGAGTCGAGCGGCGTCGTGCAGATCACGCAGGACCTCTCGCGCCCCATCGAGCACGAGGACGTGCTCATCGTGGAGGACATCGTCGACACGGGGCTGACCATCGCGCACCTGATGGATCTGCTCCGCACGCGCGCGCCCGCGAGCGTCAAGGTGTGCTCGCTCCTCCACAAGCCGGCGCGGGCCAAGGTGAAGATCGGCATCGACTACCTGGGCTTCACCATCGAGGACCGCTTCGTCGTCGGCTACGGGCTCGACTTCGCCGAGCGCTACCGGAACCTGCCGTACATCGGCGTGGTCGAGCGCACGTGATAACGTCGTAAGGCCTTGGCCAGCCCGTTCTCGGACGAGAAGTTCTTTCACACGCTCCTCTCCAAGGCCGTCGCCGGGACGGCCAGCGACGTGCACGTCAAGGTCGGGCAGCCTCCGGGCGCGCGCATCCGGGGCGAGATGATCTACTTCCGCACCGAGCGCATCACCGCGGAGGACGGGCTGGCCGTCGCGCGGCTCGTCATCACGAACCCCGACGTGCTGGAGAAGCTCGACGAGCTGAAGGAGTACGACACGTCGTACACGGCGGCGGGCATCGGCCGCTTCCGGGTCAACGTGTACCGCCAGCGGGGGACGCTCGCCGTCGTGATGCGCTTCATCCCGAGCGACATCCCCGAGATGGAGACGCTGGGGCTGCCGATGCCGGTGACGCGCGAGCTCGCCGAGCGAAGTAACGGCATGGTGCTCGTCGTCGGCGCGGCGGGGAACGGCAAGAGCACGTCGGTCGCCAGCATGGTGGGGCACCTCAATCGCACGCGCGCGCTCCACATCGTGACGGTCGAGGACCCGATCGAGTTCCTGCACACCGACGCGATGTCGAGCATCTCGCAGCGCGAGGTGGGGCTCGACACGGCGAGCTTCGCGGCGGCCCTCCGCGCGGCGCTGCGGCAGGACCCCGACGTCATCTTCGTCGGCGAGATCCGCGACGAGGAGACCATGGAGATCGCCCTCAAGGCCGCCGAGACGGGGCACCTCGTGATGGCGACGCTGCACACGAGCGACGCCGTGCGCACGGTCAACCGCATGCTGGCGCTGATGCGCGGCGACGCGCAGGAGAACCGGATGCGCGTGGCGAGCTGCCTGCAGGGCATCATCGCGCAGCGGCTCCTGCCGCGCGCGGACGGGAACGGCGTGGTGCTCGCGGCCGAGGTGCTGGTCGCGTCGACCTCGGTGAAGGAGAGCATCCGCCGCCCCGACAACAACCCGCCGCTGAAGGCGCTGATGGAGAAGGGCGCCCACCCCTACGGGATGAAGACGCTGCAGATCTCCGTCGCGAAGCTGCTCGAGCAGGGCTTCATCGACGACGTGACCGCGAACGAAGCGCTGGGCTGACTACCGCGTCCTGGCCGGTGCCGCCGGCACCGTTCCGGGGGGCGGAGCGTCGATGACGCGCGTCGCCCGCCACACGACGGGGATGACGATGAGCGCCAGGAGCAGCGCCGCCGCGACGCCCATCAGCAGCACCCCGAGCCGCAACGACCGCGCGTCGTACGCCTCGAGCGCCGCCGCGTGCACCTTCACGTCGCGCCCCGCCGCGCCGGCCGCCCGCTCGAGCCTCGCCAGCTGCTCGCGCGCCCCGTCGTGCTCCGGGCCGAACGCCGTCCGGTCCGCGATGGCCTGACGCGCGATCCCCACGAGCTTGCCGCGCGTCAGCTTGCGCGCCTCGTCGACCGCCGCCGTCCGCGTGCCCACCTGCCGCTCCATCCACGTGCCCAGCGACGACCGCTCGGTGCGCGCCGCGTCCACCGTCGCCTGCGCCTCGGCCACGCGCTTCTTCGCCGCGCCGAACTGCTGCGTCAGGTCGGCGATGCTCGCCCGCAGCTTCGACGCTTCGATGGTCCGCGTCTCGCGCTCCTTCGCCCACGCCGCCAGGGCCGACGCCGTCCCGGTCGTGTCGATCATCGTCGCCGCGCCGGGGCTCGTCACGGGGCGCGCCTGCGTCACGACGCCGCTCAGCACCGTCGACGTCGCCGGCCGCCGGCTCGACGCGGGCACCAGCAGGTCGCCCTCGCCGAGCGCCGCCATCGCCCCGCGCACCGCCTGCTGCATCGACGCCGCGTCCGGCCAGCGCCGGCCCCTCTCGAACGCCAGCGCGCGATCCACGATGGCCACCAGCGCCGGCGGCACCTCCGCCGCGACGCTCCCCAGCGACGGCGCGGGCGTCGTCGCGCTGAGAATGAGCTGCTCGTTCCCCGTCACCCCCTCGTGCACGTGCCGCCCCGTCAGCAGCGTGAACATCATCGCGCCCACCGCCCACAGGTCCGTCCGCCCGTCGACCTCGTCCCACCGCGCGCGCGCCTGCTCGGGCGCCATGAACGCCGGCGTCCCCATCACCATGCCGGCGCGCGTCGCCGTCTGCCGCCCCTGCGCCGCCTCGAACACCTTCGCGATGCCGAAGTCGAGCACCTTCAGCTGCCCCACCTTCGTGATGAACAGGTTCTCGGGCTTCACGTCGCGGTGGACCACGTTCTTCGCGTGCGCCGCCGCCAGCACGTCGAGCAGCTGCTCCACGACGGCGAGCACCTCGCGCACCGGCAGCCGCTGCCCGCTGCGCACCCAGCGCGACTCCACCGTCTCGCCCTCGAGCAGCTCCATCACGATGAACGCCGAGCCGTCCGGCGCCACGTCGTCGTCCATCACGCTGACGGCGCCCTCGTGCTGGATCGTGTTCGCCGCGTACCCCTCCTGGAGGAACCGCTGCTTCACCTCCGCGTCGCGCCCCATCTCGGCGTGCAGCACCTTCACGGCGACCCGCTTGCCGTTGCGATGCGTCGCCGAGTAGACCGCCGCCATCCCGCCCACGCCGAGGAGCGCGTCGAGGGTCCACTTGTCCTGCAGCACGGTCCCCACGCGCTCGGCGGCGCGGGCCGCCAGCGGATCGTCGGGCGGGGCGAGCTTCGGCGTCGTCATCTAGGCCGCCCCTCCGCCCTCGCGCTGCCGCGCCGCCTTCAGCTCGGTGTCGGCGCGCGCCAGCTTCGCCTCTTCGCGCGCGAGCGCACCCTGCGACGCCGCCAGCTGCTCGGCCGCCACGCGCTCCGCGATCTGCGCCTCGGAGAGCGCCGCCTCGAGCGCCGTCAGGCGCGCGTCGACCTGCGCGAGGCGCGCCCTCTGCGCGTCCTGCTCGGCCGCGAGCACTTTGTCGCGCGAGCGCAGCACGTCCTCCGCGCGCGCCAGGTCCTCCATCGCCGCCGCGTAGGCCGGCTGCTTCTCCGCCGCCGGCCGCACCCGCCCGGCGAACGCGACGAGCGCGTCCTCCAGCACCGCCGCCGCGTGCTCCGCCTCGCCCCGCCGGGCCGCGAGCGACGTCTTCAGCTCGCGCTGGCGCTTCATCACCCGCCACGCATAGAGGGGCGCCGTGATCCAGCGCTTCGGCGCGTCGCCGTAGTCGGCCAGCACCTCGGCGTCCGACGCCATCTCGGCCTCCGGGTCCTTCGCCTGCACCGGTCCGGAGGCGGGCGCCTGCATCGCCGGCGCTCCGTGGCCGTACGGGATCGGCGCCGTGCGCGCCTCGACGGCCCGCTCGGCCACGAGGGCTCTCGGGTCGACCGCGAGCTCCAGCGGCAGGTCGGCCTCGGGCTTCTTGCGGGGCGGCGGCCGCTGCGGCGCCGGCTTCGCGCGCACGTCGAGCTCGAGCCCGCGCTCGCCCAGCGCGCCGCACACCGGACACGCCTGCCCCGGCAGGACGCCCGCCGCGCCGCACGAAGCGCACGAAGCCATGGAGCCGATCATACCGCAGCGCCGCTGCATGCTAAGCCTTCGCCGATGGCGGCGACCAGCAAGCGACTCGAGTTCCTCCAGAAGTTGACGGCGTCGGGCAGCGTGGACCCGTTCGCCTGGTACGGCCTCGCGATGGAGTACCGCAGCCTCGAGCGCCGGGAAGAGGCGCTGGTGACCTTCGAGGCCCTGCGCGCGCGGACCCCCGAGTACGTCGCGATGTACCTCATGTGCGGCCAGATGCTCGAACAGATGGGCCGGGTCGGGGACGCGAAGGCGTGGCTCACGTCGGGGATGGAGGCGGCGAAGCTGAAGGGGGACAGCCATGCCCTCGGGGAGCTCGAATCGGCGCTCGCCGCCCTGACCTAATCGCCCGTCGTGGTCGTGAGGCTGCGGCGGGAGCTACCGCTTCCCCCGTATCGCCGCGAGGCGCTCCTTGATGCGCCCCTCTTCCCCCCGCTCCACCGGCTCGTAGAGCACCGCGCCTTCCAGAGCCTCGGGCAAATACGTCTCTCCCGGCACCACCGCGCCGTCGAAGCTGTGCGCGTACTTGTACCCCTCGCCGTAGCCCTCGTCCTTCATCAGCGGGGTCACGGCGTTCCGCAGCTTCTTCGGGACGGGCAGGGCGCCGTGCTTCTCCACCAGCTCCTTGGCCTTGTGCCACGCCACGTTGCACGCGTTCGACTTCGGCGCGCTCGCCAGATACAGGCACGCCTGCGCCAGCGGGTACATCCCCTCGGGCATCCCCACGCGGCGCAGCGTCGCGTCCGCCGCGCTCGCCACGAGCATCGCCCGCGCGTCGGCGTTGCCCACGTCCTCGCTCGCGAAGATCAGCATGCGGCGCGACACGAAGAGCGGGTCGTCGCCCGCCTCGAGCATCCGCATCATCCAGTAGATCGCCGCGTCGGGATCGCTGCCCCGCATCGACTTGATGAACGCGCTGACGACGTTGTAGTGCTCCTCGCCGCTCTTGTCGTAGAGGAGCGGCTGGTGGCTCTCGGCCGCCTTCACCGACTCGAGGCTGAGGTGCGTCTCGTGGCGCGTCTCCAGGTAGTCCGCCACGAGCTCGAGCGTGGAGAGCGCCCGCCGCGCGTCCCCCCGCGCCATCTCGGCCATGGCCCGGAGCGCGTCGTCGTCGGCCGACAGATTCTTCGCCCCCAGGCCATGTTCCGAATCGTGGAGGGCCCGGCGCAACAGAGTATGCAGGTCCCCCGCCGCGAGCGGCTCGAGGCGGAAGACCTTGCACCGGGAGAGGAGCGCGGCGTTGACGGCGAAGCTCGGGTTCTCCGTCGTCGCCCCGACGAGGACGATGGTCCCGTCCTCCACATGAGGCAGGAACGCATCCTGCTGGGCTTTATTGAACCGATGAATCTCGTCGACGAACACGATGGTGCGCTGCCCGTGAAAAGCCAGGCGATCCCGCGCGGCGGCGACGATCTCCCGCAGCTCGCCCACGCTGCCGAGGACGGCACTGAACGGCACGAAGAACGACTTGGTCGCCGCGGCGATGACGCGGGCCAGCGTCGTCTTGCCGCTCCCGGGGGGGCCCCAGAGGACCATCGAGCGGACCTTGTCCGAAGCGATGGCCTGCGTGAGGAGGGACTCGGGCTTCAGCAGGTGCACCTGTCCGACGACCTCGCCCAGGGCCGCCGGACGCATGCGATCGGCCAGGGGCGCCCCGCGCTCGGCGCTCTTGCGGGCGGCCGCGCCGAACAGCGTCGCGGAGGGGTCGGCGGAGGCCGGGCGTCGGCCGCGGGTGACCATGCGGGGGAACCTAGCGCGAAACGCGGCGGCGACTATGGTTGCCGCATGCGCCGGGGGCTCCTCGTGCTCGTGCCGTTCGCCGCCGCGCTGTCCGCCGCGTGCTCCGAGCCGCCGAAGGCCCCCGTCGCGAAGGCCGGGCTCACCGCGGTCGAGCTCACCTCGTTCGAGGTGAGGGACGACCAGGTCGACCGCTTCGAGCACTGCCCCCCCGCGGGCGAGATCGGGCAGGACTGGGTGCCGCCCATCCCCGAGTGGCACCCTCCCGCGGCGAGCGCGTCGGCCGCCGTCCCCGAGAGCGCCGTGGCGGCGTCGGGGGGCGACGTGCAGGCGGCGCCGTCGGGCGACATGGTCGACGAGTCGACGCCCGTCTCGATCGCCGAGCTGACCGACGAGGCGTCCAACCAGACGCGCGACCGCTTCCGCCGCTGCTACCACCACGGCCTCCTCTACGATCCGACGCAGGACGGGCACGTCGCGGTCGTCCTGCGGGTCGATCGGGCGGGCAAGGTGGCGTCGGTGGAGACGTGGGGGGCCTGCGATCTGGCGCCCGAGGCGCTCGTCTGCATGCGCGACGAGGCGAAGCACGTGCACCTGCGTCCGCCGCAGGGCGGGTCGGCGACGGTGACCATCCCGGCGGTGTTCACGAACGGCGCGGAGCAGGCCGGGACGACGAAGGACGCCTACGCGGCGTCGGCGTACGTGGCCATCGAGGCGATGCGCCCGCGCCTGCACACCTGCGAGCAGACGGCGAAGTACGCGCACACGGGCGTCTTCGCGAGCGCGCTCTTCTCGATCGACATCGACGCGAAGGGCAGGGGCGTCCATGTAGGCGTCGACCAGTGGAAGGGCGGCCACGAGCTGCTCGGGTGCGCCGCGGAGGTCCTGAGGGAGGCGCCGTTCGCGCCGCCGCCGGCCGGGCGGGGCAAGGTGATCGTGCCGGTCGTGTTCAACCCGAGGCCCGGGACCCGATAGACGCGGGGAGGGAGAGGGGGGAACAGGGAGGGGAGGAGAGCGGGAGGGGTTCCTCGGTCTCCGGGGCGAGAGTGTGGGCGGGAAAGGGGCGGGGGTGGCCGGGAGGGCGGCGAGCGTGGCACGCCGGGTCACCGGCAGGTCGCGCCGGCTCAGGAGCGTGAGACGCCGGCTCGGTAGCGTGGCACGGTGGCGAGGGAGCGTGAGACGCCGGCTGGGGAGCGTGGCACGCCGGCGAGGGAGCGTGAGACGCCGGCTGGGTGGCGTGAGACGCTCGGTCACCGGCAGGGCACGCTGGCGGGCGAGCGTCGTCCGCAGCGTCACCGGCGCCGCGCGCTCGTGTCCCGGCGCGTCACGCTCTCTCATCGCCACGATCCGGGGAACCTTTCCCGGCCCGCGTCGTGGAACCGGGGTGAGATGATGGCCCTCGCGATGCCCGCTCCCCTGGCGACGGAGCTCGATCGCGCCACCCTCGACCGCGCGCGCGCCCTCGAGCCCCTCGCGCTGCGGGCCTTCGTCGTCCGCTACGAGCGCCCCGTCTTCGCGCTCCTCTCGCGGATGCTCGGGCGGGGCCCCCACGTCGAGGACCTCGCCCAGGAGACCTTTCTCCGCGCGTTCCGGGCGCTCCCGGCGTTCCGCCTCGACGGCCCGGCGCGCGCCTCGACGTGGCTGCTCACCATCGCGACGCGCCTCGCGCTCGACTCGCGCAAGAAGAAGCGCTTCCCCCTCGCCGAGCCGGAGGCCGCCGACGCCGTGCCCGACCGGTCGACGCCCGAGACCGAGCGCGCGCGGCGCGAGCTGGGGCGGCGGCTCGCGAAGGCGGCCGATGCGCTGAGCGACGACCAGCGGGCGGCGCTGCTCCTCTCCGACGTGCACGGCTTCACGCTGGCCGAGGTCGGCGAGGCGCTCGGCGTCCCCGAGGCGACGGCGAAGACGCGCGTCTTTCGCGCGCGGCAGCACATGCGCGAGGCCCTGGCCGACCTCCGGGAGGCCGCGCCGCGCGATCCACGAGCCCAGGGAACGGAGAGGGAGTAGGCGATGGACGAGCGCGATCTCGAAGCGTGGGACGCCGAGGAGCCCCCGAGGGGCTTCGCGGAGCGCGTCGTCGCGGCGGCGCGGCGCGAGGACACGGCGCGGGCGAGGCCGCGTGCGGCGCGGGTCCTCGCGGGTCTCTTGCTGGCGGCGGCGATGGCGGCGGTCGTGGGGCTCGGCGTGCACCGGCAGCGGGCGGACGCGCACGGCTCGGTGACGGCGGACGAGCGGCGCGAGGTGCGCGTCGGGACGCGCGCGCTCGCGGTGCTGGAGCCGGGCGCGCACGTGAAGTGGGACGGCGACGCCATCGAGCAGGACGCGGGCGACGTGTTCTGGCGCGTGGAGCCGGGCGCGCGGTTCGTCGTGCACACGCCGGCGGCCGAGGTGGCGGTGAAGGGGACGTGCTTCCGGGTGAACGTTCGCGAGGGTGAGGACGAGATGGAGCGAAAGAGCGTCGTGTCGGGGGCCGTGGGCGCGCTGATCGCCGCGACGGCGATGGTGGGCGTCTACGAGGGCAAGGTGGCGGTGTCGCACGCGGGGCAGACGGTGGATCTCACGGCGGGGCAGACCGCGGAGGCCGGCCCGGGCGGCGTGCGGCGCGTCGGCGCGAACCCGGGCGACGGCGTGACGCCGGATCCGGCGGCGGCGCAGGGCACCGAGGGCGAGCGGGCGCTGACGGTGGCGAACGCGAACCTCGCCGACAACGTGCGCGACTACCGGCGGAAGCTCGAGGCGATCGAGGCGCAGAAGAAGACGCTCGAGAAGGAGCTGGCCGAGGCGCAGGCGAAGCTCGCGGACGGTGGCGTGCCGAAGAGCGACTACGAGCTGTCGCCGCAGGACCTGAAGGAGCTGGCGAAGGAGGGCGAGGTGCGGATGCGCGTGCCGTGCGGCGGGCCGAAGGGCGACTACGCGGTGTCGGCGGACACGCTGAACAAGCTCGGCCTCGCGCCGCAGGACGGGCCGATCCTCCAGGCGGCGTACGCGAAGTCGCACGAGCGGAGCTGGGGGGTCATCGAGCCGCTGTGCAGCCAGGCCCTCGGGGGCGCCGACGTGACGCACATCGGCCAGCAGGCCTGCGTGAGCATCCTGATGAACATGGCGAGCGAGAAGAACGCCGCCGCCTACGACGAGGACGTGCGCGACGTGGCCGAGATCCTCGCCGGCACCCGCCCGCCGCCCGCCCCCGGCGCCACGGTGGATCCGCTGGTGACGGCGTACCTCGCCCTCGCGGGCGAGACGGGCACCATCCAGAGCGAGCTGACGCAGTCGCTCGGCCCCGACGACGCGCGCCGCGCCGTCTTCGGCGACCACGGATGCTGGTGGAACAGCAGTCACGGCGTCGGGCCCCGCGATCCGCAGTGAGCCCTCGCCCCACCATTCCGGATCGAGAGGGTGGAACAGGGAGCCACCCCTGGATGGCCGAGCGCAATGCTCGATGGATCCCCGACGAGCGGCGTAGCCGCCGTCAGCACCGCGAGCGTGAGCGAGCGTGAGCCGCGTCCCTTGCACACGGCACTACGCGCCACGGAGCTTGCTCGCTCACCGCTCGCTCACGCTCGCGGTGCAGATGCCGCTGGCGCGGCATCGGGTGGCGCTCGATCTCCAGGGTCGGGTGGAGGTTCGCGATCCGCAGTGAGCCAAGCCCGCGCGCGCCCGCGGGTTAGACTGGCGAGGCATGCGCACCTGGCGTCGCTTGGTGACGATGGGGATGGTCGTCGTGACGGCTTTCCTCTTTTACCGGTGGTGGCAGGCGGCGTCGTCGCGCGCGCAGGCTCCCCCGCGGACGACGGCGGCGACGGAGGATCCGGACCTGCTCCAGGCGGGGGGGACGCGATCCGGCGCCGGGGGCGCGGCACCGGGGGAGGCGGCGTCGAGCGAGTCGCCGTCGGGGCCGAA
This sequence comes from Polyangiaceae bacterium, assembly GCA_036501935.1. GTDB lineage: Bacteria > Myxococcota_A > Polyangia > Polyangiales > Polyangiaceae > Palsa-1150. The sequence continues at coordinate 82,863 of DASXZL010000052.1, forward strand.
GCTCGACCGGGCGCGCGCCGACAAGATGCGCGAGGAGATCCGCGCGCTGCTCGCGGAGGCGGGCCCGCTCGGGCTCATGGGGGCGGCGAGCGCGGAGCCGGCGGCGGCGCGCGACGCGGGGTTCCCGACGATGCCGGTCCTCGGCGTGTGGGACGGCGGCGGCCCGAAGGTCGATCCGGAGTACATCCGGACGCGCGTGCACGAGGATCTCTTCCCGCTCGCGCGAAACTGCTACGCCGACGCGCTGAAGCGAGACCCGAAGCTCACGGGCAAGCTCGTCGTCTCCTTCCGCATCATCGGCGACAAGAAGGTCGGCGGCGTGGTCGACGACGCGAAGATGACCGAGGACACGACCATCGAGGACGCCGAGATGCAGACGTGCGTGCGCGAGTCGATGATGGCCGTCTCCTTCGACGCGCCGCCGGGGGACCAGGAAATCACCGTCGTCTACCCGATCGCGTTCTCCCCGGACGACGACGACGCCGGCGGCGGCTAGCCACTCGCTGTCATCCTGAGCGCAGCGAAGGACCCCACAGGTCCCGTGGCGTCCCTCGGCCTGCGGCCTCGCGATGACAGCAAGGGGGCGCTACTGCATGACGTACTTCATCAGCGCGACGGCGATGCCGACGCCGATGAGCAGGAACGCGAGCGCGACGCCGATGAGCATGCCGACGTTCGCGCGCGGCACCCCCGACGGAAGCGATCGCGGCGACGGCCGCGCCGGCCCGGGCGCCATCGCCATCGCCGCCCCGGGCCCGTTCGGCGCCATCGGCCGCGGCTGCGGGGTCTGCGCGTACGCCTGCTGCCCTTGCCCGTACCCCTGCTGGCCCTGCGCGTACCCCTGCTGCCCCTGCCCGTAATTCTGCTGCCCCTGCGCCTGCGCCGCCTGCGCCTGCCCCTGCATCCGCTGACCCGCGGCGGCCACCTGCGCGGGCACCGGGACGGCGGGCGTCGTCGGGATCTCGTTCGCCCGCGAGCCCGCGAGGTGCGGCGGCAGCTGCGTCGCGCCCTGCAGGACGAGCTGCATCGCCGACGCGAAGTCCGCGGCGCTCGCGAAGCGCTCCTCGGCCTTCTTGCCGAGCGCGCGGTCCATGATCCGGTCGAGCAGCGGCGGGAACGTGCGCCCGGGCACGCGCTGGCTGAGCGGAACGGGCTTGCCCGTCACGTGGAGCTGGATGAAGTCCATCGCGCTCTTCGCGTCGAAGGGCAGCTTGCCCGTCAGCACCTCGTAGAGAATCACCGCCAGCGAGTACGTATCGCTCGCCGGCGTCAGCGCCTTGCCCTGCGCCTGCTCGGGGCTCATGAACTCGGGCGTCCCGAAGACCATCCCCTCCTGCGTCAGGATCACCGACCCGGGGCGCATCTGCCGCTCGCCCACCTTGGCCAGGCCGAAGTCGAGCACCTTCGGGTAATCGCGCAGGCCCGCCGACTGGCAGAGGAAGATGTTCTCCGGCTTGAGGTCGCGGTGGATGATGCCGGCCTTGTGCGCCTCGTCGAGCGCGCCGCACACCGCGATGAGGATGGGGAGCGCCCGCTCCATCGCGAACGGCCCCTCGGCGCGGACGCTCTGGTTCAGGTTCTTGCCGTCGAGGAACTCCATGATGATGTAGAGCGAGCCATCCTCGAGCTCCCCGAACATGAACACCTTCACGGTGTTCGGGTGCGTGAGCTGGCTCATCGCCCGCGCCTCGCGCCGGAAGCGGGACACGAGGTCCTTCCGGTTCGCCAGCTTGGGGTGAAGGATCTTCACCCCGACCATGCGGTTCATCTCGGTCTCGAGCGCCTTGTAGACGGCGCCCATGCCGCCCGAGCCGATCTTCTGGAGGATCTGGTACTGGCCGTTCAGGATGTCGCGTCCGATGAACGGGTCCTGCGGGCGCATGGGAGGTCGACTGAAAGTGGTATCACGACTCGGCTCGCGGCATCATCCGCGGCGGTGACCCTCCTCACGAGCGCGGCCCTCGCGGAAGCCGGTTTCCGCCACGCCTTCCCCACGCGAGACACGCCGGATGCGGCGCTCTTCGAGGCGCTGGGCGGGGCGGCGCCGGCGCCGGCCGGCTCGAGTGTGATCCAGGTCAAGCAGGTGCACGGAGCGCGGGCGGTGCTGGCCGCGGAGGCCGCGGGGCAGGAAGGGGATGCGCTCGTGGCGCGCGCGGGCGACGGCGCGGTCGGAGTGCGTGTGGCGGACTGCGTCCCGGTGCTCGTGGCGGACCCGGCGAGCGGGGCCGTGGCGGCGATCCACGCGGGATGGCGCGGCGTCGTGGGCGGGGTGCTCGGCGCGGGGGTAGGGCTCTTGGCCGAGCTTCGGGACGCCGCGGCGCGGGAGCCGCACGCCCTCGCGGGAAGGGGCCTCGTGGCGGCGATCGGTCCGTGCATCGGTCCGTGCTGCTTCGAGGTGGGGCGCGACGTGGCGGACAAGATTGGCTTCGTCGCCCGCGAGCAGGGCGACAAGGCGTACGTCGATCTGCGGGCCGCCGTGCGCGCGCAGCTCCGCGCCCTCGGCCTCGCCGACGCGAGCATCGACGACGTCCCGGGGTGCACGAAGCATGAGCCGGAGCGCTTCCACTCCTTCCGGAGGGACGGGGCGAACAGCGGGCGCATGCTTGCGGCCATCGCGCCGAGGTCCTCCCGCCGCTGACGCACCGGGCCTTGCCACGAGCGGGCGCCCCTCGTATCTCCGTGGCACCGCCATGATGCAGGGAGCCCTCGAGGACATCAGCAAGGCCGTCGGCAACACGCCCATCGTGCAGCTTCACCGGGTCACGGGCGGGGTCCCGGTCGAGATCTACGTGAAGTGCGAGTTCCTGAACCCGGGCGGGAGCCACAAGGATCGCCTCGCGGCGAACATGCTGCGCCACGCGGAGGCGGACGGCCTCAAGCCGGGCGGCACGATCGTCGAGGCGACGAGCGGCAACACGGGGGCCTCGCTCGCGCTGCTGGCCGCGCTGCGCGGGTACAAGTGCGTCTTCGTGATGCCCGACAAGATGAGCCAGGAGAAGATCAGCCATCTGCGCGCGTTCGGAGCGCGCGTCGTCGTGTGCCCGACCGCGGTCGAGGCGGAGGACCCTCGCAGCTACTACAAGACGGCCCTCCGCATCGCGGCCGAGACGCCGAACTGCTTCTACGCGAATCAGTACCACAACCCGGCGAACCCCGAGGCGCACTACCTGTCGAGCGGACCGGAGATCTGGAAGCAGACGGGCGGGGAGTTCGACGTCTTCTGCGCGGGCATGGGCACGGGCGGCACGCTGAGCGGCTCGGGCAAGTACCTGAAGGAGAAGAAGCCGAGCCTCAAGATCGTCGGCATCGATCCGGTGGGGTCGCTCTACTACGACTTCGTCAAGCAGGGCCGCGTGACCAAGGCGTTCTCGTACAAGGTCGAGGGCATCGGGGAAGACTTCTTCCCGACGACGATGAACCTGAAGATCCTCGACGACATCGTCCGCGTCGACGACAAGGAGTGCTTTCTCATGACGCGCGACCTCACGCGCTGCGAGGGGCTCTTCGTGGGAGGCTCGGGCGGGGCGGCGGTCGCGGGCGCGGTGAAGTACGCGCGCACGATGGTCGAGCGGGGCGAGGCGGTGGTGGGCGGCCGGCCCGCGCGCATCCTCGTTTTTCTCGCCGACGCGGGGCACAAGTACCTGTCGAAGATCTTCAACGACGACTGGATGCGCGAGAACGGCTTCCTCGAGGACTCGCCGGGCATCGGGACGGTGCGGGATCTGCTCCTCGGGAAGAAGCCGCTCATCACGGCGAAGCCCGAGGCGCGCATCCGCGACGTCATCGACCAGATGAAGTCCTTGGGCATCAGCCAGCTTCCGGTGGTGGAGCGCGGAAGGATGCGCGGCATCGTGGGCGAGGTCGACGTGCTGCGCGCGCTCGTCAGCGGCGGCAAGACGCTCGAGTCGCCCATCGCCGAGGTGGTCGAGGACGACTACGCGACGGTGACGCTGAACACGAAGCTCGAGCTCTTGCAGGGCGTGCTCGCCGACGCGAAGGTCGCCATCGTCGAGGATCGCGACGAGGTCATCGGCATCGTGACGAAGATCGACCTCATCGACTTCCTGGCCAAGGCCAAGGCCGTCCCGACCACGGTCCCTCCGTCGGCCTGAGCGCGCCGCCCACGGCTACTTGGTCTTCGGGATGACCACGTTGTAGACGCCCTTGCCGGTCGCGATGGACTCGCCGGGCGCGCTCGGATGAAAGAGGCGGATGTCGGCCACGCCCACGCGCCGCCCGGCCCGCACCACGTTGCCCTCGGCGACCAGCGTCTCGGGTCGCCCCGGGCGCAGGTAATCGATGCGGATGTCGATGGTCGACACGCGCGCCGTCGGCTCGTCGAGCGCGCTCCACACGGCGCAGCCCCCCGCCGTGTCGGCGAGCGCCGAGATGACCCCGCCGTGCACCGCGCGCCTCACGGGATCGCCGATGAGCTCCTCGCGGAAGGGGATCTCCATGCGCACGTGCCCGCGGTCGATCTCGACGACGTGGACGCCGAGCACCCGGTTGAACGGGATGAGCTCCTCCATGACCTGGCGCAGCGCCTCGGCATCCATCGCGTGGCTCAGCCTCCGACCGAGACGTAGCGCGCGTCGACCCACTGCTGGATGCCGTTGGGGAACGCGACGAACACGTGGTGCGCCGAGACCTGCAGCACCGTGCCCGGGTAGCGCTGGCCGTCGGCCCAGTAGACGAGGACGAGCGTGCCGGGCGCGATGTTGTGCGTCTGCTGATCCACGGGCTGGGCGTACTGCGTCGGCCCCGGCGGCGCGTACGGGGCGGCGGGGGCGGGGTACTGCGCGGCGGGCGCCTGGGCGGGCGGAGGGGCGGAGGCTCCGGGCGACTGCTTGGACATGAGGCTCGCGGCCATCGGGGAGACGGCGGGGGCAGGGCCAGCGCCGGGCGCGCCCGAGGGGTCTCCTCCGAGCATCGTGCTGGCGAAGGGGTCGGGCACCGAGGCGGCGACGCTCTTCCGGGGCTCGGCCGGCGGAGGGGCCGAGGTGCGCGTCACGGGGCTGCCGCACGTGGCGCAGAACCGCGCCTGGGCGATGAGGACCGCCCCGCACTTCACGCAGCTCGCCATGGCGCCAGTTTCACACGACGGCTCCTCGCGCGTACAGGCCTCGCGCGTTAGAGTGGGGAGACTCGTGACCGCAGGGGAAGAAGACGCGACGGCGGGGGAGGCGCGCGCGGTCGGCGCGAAGCCCATCGACGCCCGGCAGCTCCAGGCCGACCGGATGGCCTCGATGGGCACGCTGGCGGCGGGCGTCGCGCACGAGGTCAACAACCCGCTCGGCTTCACCGTGGCGAACGTGACCATCGCGCTCGAGGAGCTCCTCCTCCTCGACGAGGAGCTCACGCAGCAGGAGAAGGAAGCGACCGGTGAGCTCGCAGGCCGGCTCGCGCGCGCGCGCATCCGCCTCCAGGCCGCGGTCGACGCGCTGAAGGAGGCGCGGCAGGGAGCGGACCGCGTGCGCCGGTTCGTGCGTGACCTGAAGACCTTCGCGGGAGCCGACGTCGAGCGCTGTGAGCCGGTGGACCTCCGGCGCGTGCTCGAGTCGGCCATCAACATGGCCTACAACGCCATCCGGCCCCGCGCGCGCCTGGTGAAGGACTACCGGACCGCGGCCATGGTCGACGGGCACGAGGCGCGCCTCGCGCAGGTGTTCCTGAACCTGCTGCTCAACGCGGCCGAGGCCACGCCCGAGGGGGACGCCGAGCACCAGGAGATCCGCGTCGTCCTGCGGAGCGGCCCTCCGGGGAGCTGCGTGGTCGAGGTGTCCGACACGGGGCGCGGCATCCCGGAGGAGGTGCGGACGCGCGTCTTCGATCCGTTCTTCACGACGAAGCCGGGCAACGGCACGGGCCTCGGCCTCGCGATGTCGCACACCATCGTGGCGAGCCTCCGGGGCGAGATCGCCGTCGAGCCCGCGGTGGGCGGGGGATCGACGTTCCGGGTGACGCTCCCCGCCTCGAAGGTCGAGGCGGCGGCTCCCTCGTCGAGGCGCCCGTCGGTGCGGCCGGCGGCGCGAGCGCGCGTCCTCGTCATCGACGACGAAGAGCTGATGGCGCGAGCGGTCCAGCGGCTGCTCGGCAGCGAGCACGACATCGAGGCGACGACGGATCCGACCGCCGCGGTCGCGCGCGTCCGCGCCGGCGAGCGCTTCGACGTCATCCTGTGCGACCTGATGATGCCGGGGATGACGGGCATCGACGTCCACCAGGCCGTGGCTGCCATCGACGCGGAGCAGGCGCGGCGCATGGTGTTCATGACGGGCGGCGCTTTCGGGGCGCGCGCCGCGGCGTTCCTCGAGCAGGTCGACAACCCGCGCATCGAAAAGCCGGTCGACCGCGCGGCGCTGCGCGCGCTCATCCGTGCGCAGCTGCCCCCGTGAGCCCCTCGACGCTCAGGGCTTGAGCCAGCGCTGCATCTCGCCGTCGAAGCCGCCCATGTCGACGATGCGTGCGCGGTCGAGCCGCAGCCCGGCGGCGAGCGCGGCGGACCGCGACCGCTCCGGCCACGGCGCGATCCACACGAGGCGCCCTTCGCCCGCGAGCGCGTCGGCCGCGTGGGCGACGAAGCGGTCCAGCGTGATGGCGAGGCCCGAGGCGCGCGCTGCCCGGCGCCCCATGGGCGGGTTCGTGACGATGAGCGTGACGCCCGGGGGCGCGAGGTCGAGCGCGTCGCCCTGCTTCAGCTCCGCCCGGAGGCCGGCGGCGGAGAGGTTGACCCGCGCGGCGTCGAGCGCGCGCGCGTCGAGGTCGCTCCCGTAGAGCGCGCGGTACTTGCCGAGCAGCGCCCGCTCGACGAGCTCGGCGCCGGAGCCCACGAAAGGATCCCACACGACGTCGTCGTCTCGCGCGCCGGCCACGCGGGCGAGCGCCGCGGCGATGGTCGGGTGCGAGGCGGCCGGCACGTCGCGCTGGCGCCAGGCGAAGCGGGGATCGTCGAGCCCGCGCGGCGAGAGCGACACGTCGACGAACCCCGCGCGGGTCTCGACGAGGACCTCCCACAGCGACGCGGTGGGATCGTTCACGAGCTCCGGCCAGAGCCGCGCGATGGCCGCCGCCGCCCCCCACGTCGCGGCGCGACGGTGCCCGCCCTCGGCCCAGGCGAGCCTGTACCGGGGCGCCCCGCTGGTCCACGTCGCGAGGACGGCGCGGGCCCGCTCGGAGGTGACGGCGCGCGCCACGACCTCCTCGACCGACTCGCCTTCGCGCGGCGACTCCGTGGGCAGCGGGAAGCTAAAGCTCAGCATCGTCCGCGCCGCGAAGAGCGCCGCCATGGGACCGACGAGCCGCGCCCGCACGCGCTCGGCCCCGGAGGCGCGGACGTCGGTCACCGCCGATACGCGCGAGAGCTCGTCGACGACGAGATCGGTCAGCCCGCGTCGCGCGAGGACCAGCAGCTCGACCGGCTTCGCGGGGGCGCGGCTCGCGTCGATGCTCCCTCGGTCGCCGCGGGACTCCGTCCGCTCGAGCATCATCGCGGCGCGCTGGCCGATCCGCGCGAGCTCCGTGTCGTCGGCGCGGGCGGCCTCCCTCAGCACCGGCAGCGACCGCGCGCTGCCCACCTTGCCGAGCGACGCCGCCACGGTCCGCCGCATCTCGGGCCGCGGATCGCTCTCCCAGGCGGCGAGCAGCGCCTCCTCGACGCCCTCGCCCCGCGCGTGGCCGAGCGCGATGGCGGCGTTGCGGCGCGTCTTCGCGTCCGCGTCCGTCAGCGCCGCGACGAGCGTCGCCCGGGCCGGCTCCTCGCTCGCCAGGCGCCCGAGCACGCGGAGGACGCGCGCCCTCAGCGGAGGCTTCGACGACTCGAACCGCGCACGCAGCCCCTCCACCGCGGGCGCGCCGAGGCGCACGATCGCCCGCTCGGCGTGCTTCTCGGCGTCGTCGTCCGCGAGCAGCTCGACGAGCGCGTCCAGGTCGTGCACCCGAGGGGTGAACCCGGGATCACGCACGGCTTCGGGCAAGGGTCGCCGGGGCAAAGGGGACGAGAGCTTGCGCGGTGCGGGCGGCGACGTAAAGATCCTCGTCGCCGCGATGACCACGAGGCGCTCGTAATGCTGGGCCTCGACCACCGCGTCTTCTTCGCGATCTACGGCGGCCCCGGGGGCAGCTGGACGTGGCTGATGGTCGCGGCCACGGTGCTCGGGGAAGGGTGGACGGCGGGAGTGCTCCTCCCGCTCCTCGTCTGGAGGCGGACGCGCCGCTTTGCCTCGTGGGTGACGCTCGCGGTCGTGGGGCAGGCCGTCCTCGTGTGGGGGCTGAAGCGCCTCATCGCTCGCCCTCGACCCTGGGTCGAGATGGGTCTGCCCGTGCCGTTCATGCGCCCGAGCGACTTCTCCTGCCCGAGCGGCGCCGCCACCGGCAGCTTCTGCGTCGCCGCCTTCCTCGCGGTCGCGCTCCCCGCGATGTGGCCCGAGGCGCGCTCCCGGGCGCGCGGTCTCGTCGCGCTCGCGTTCGGTCTCGCCGTGCTGGTCGCCGTGTCGCGCGTGTACCTCGGGGCGCACTTCCCGACCGACGTCACCGCCGGCGCGCTCCTCGGGTCGCTCGTCGGAGGGCTGGCCGGCCGCGGCTACGTCCGCGGACGGACGGGGGTGGAAGGCGCGCCGAAAAGAGGCTAAACGTCGCCCGTCTTGCGGATCGCCCTTCAGCTCGCCGCCCTGTTCGCCCTGGTCGTCTGCGTCGGCGGCTGGTCGAGCTGCCGCGATTCGAGCGCCAACGTCCCCGAGCCCCAGAGCTCCACGCAGGCGGCCGAGGTGAAGGACGTCGTGCTCCCCGGCATCGACACGAGCGCCATGACGCCGCGCGAGCGCCACGAGTATAGCTCCCTCGTCACCGATCTCCTCGCGCCCTGCCCCAACGTCCCCGTCTCCATCGCCCAGTGCGTGCAGGAGAAGCGGCCGTGCAGCGCGTGCGTGCAGGCGGCGAAGTCGATCGCCCACGCGGTGCGCGAGGGCGCCTCGGAGGAGCAGATCCAGACCGCGTTCAAGGCGCGCTTCGACCCGTCCGGTCAGAAGGTCATTCCCCTCGCGGGCTCGCCCAGCCGCGGGCCGGAGAACGCGAAGGTGACCATCGTCGAGTTCGCGGACTTCGAGTGCCCGCACTGCCGCGCGGCGATGCCGATGATCGACGCCGTGCTCGCGGCGCACCCGGACCAGGTGAGGCTCGTCTACAAGTTCGTCGAGCTGCCGATGCACGTGCGCGCCGAGCCGGCCGCGCGCGCCGCGTGGGCGGCGGGCCAGCAGGGCAAGTTCTGGGAGATGGAGCACCTGCTCTTCGAGCGTCAGGATCACCTCGAGCAGGGGGACCTCGAGCGCTACGCGCACATCCTCAAGCTCGACGTTCCCCGGTGGAAGGTCGACATGGAGTCGACCGCGGCGAAGGACCGCCTCGCCGAGGACCATCGCCTGGAGGACGACCTGAAGCTCAAGGGCACGCCGACGATTTACGTCGACGGGCGGGAGCTCGACATCGAGGCCGACGAGATCCTCGAAGAGCGCGTCGCCAGCGAGCTCGGCGTGCCCCCCGCGGGCGCTCCGTCGGCGTCGCCCTCCGGCGCGCCTTCCGCCCCGGCGTCCGCGGCCCCGTCGTCGTCCGCAGCCGTCGCGCCGCACTGAGGACCGCCGATGAGGCTGCGCGTCGCTCTCCTCGTGCTCCTCGCGTCGTGCGGCGGCTCGGCGAAGGACCCGAGCACCGCCACCGGTCAGGACGTCGACCTTCCCGGCGTCGACACGAGCCAGTTCACGCCGCGGGAGCGCCACGAGTTCTCCCAGTTCGTGCGCGAGCTCCCCGCGCCGTGCAAGGACGTGGCGGTGCCGGTCGCGCAGTGCGTCCTCGAGCGGCGCCCCTGCCCGGCGTGCCTGCCCGCGGCGCAGGCGATCGCCAAGGCGGTGCGCGAGGGGATGTCCGGCGGACAGGTGGAGGACCTCTACAAGGAGAGGTTCGACGTCTCGACGTCGAGGGCCATCCCGGTCGCGGGCTCGCCGACGCGCGGGCCCGAGGACGCGCACGTCGTCATCGTCGAGTTTGCCGACTTCGAGTGCCCGTTCTGCCAGAAGATCGCCCCCGAGCTCCAGGCGATCTGGGAGAAGCGCCGCGACAAGGTGCGCTTCGTCTACAAGTTCATGCCGCTCGCGATGCATCCGCACGGGGAGATCGCCGCGCGCGCCGGCATCGCGGCCCAGATGCAGGGCAAGTTCTGGGAGATGGAGAAGCTCCTCTTCGCCAACGGCCAGCACCTCGAGCAGCCCGACCTCGAGAAGTACGCCGCGTCGATCGGCCTCGACCTCGACAAGTTCCGCGCGGACATGCAGTCGCCCGAGGCCAAGGCGCGCATCGACGCCGATCGCAAGCTGGGTGACGATCTGCACGTCAAGGGCACGCCGACGATCTTCATCGACGGTCGCGAGTACGACTCGAAGGTCGACATGGGCGAGTGGCTCGACCAGGAGATTGCGGCGCGGAGGTGAGTGCTGTAACGGTCGCTCTCCGTGAGGGCGGTCGCGCTGGACGCATGCGGGTGCTTCCCCACGGGGCGGCACTACGCCGGGATCGCGCACTTGCTGCGCACCGTGACGCGCGGCCTCATGGAGGAGCTGGCGTACGAGGCGCCGTGGGCCGCGCTCCCCATCGCGCTGGTCGACGTGGAGACGACGGGAAGGGACGCGTCGGTCGACCGGGTCGTCGAGGTGGGCATCGTGCTGTCGCGCGACGGGGTCATCGTCGAGCGGCGAAGCTGGCTGGTGAACCCGGGCCGTCCCATCCCGAAAGAGGCGAGCGACGTCCACAAGATCACCGACGACGACGTGAAGGACGCGCCGTCGTTCGCGGACGTGGCGGCCGAGGTGGCGGCGGTGCTCGAGGGCTGCCTGCCCGGGGCGTACAACGCGGCGTTCGACAAGGCGTTCCTCACGAACGAGCTGGCGCGCGCCGGCCTCGCGGTGCGCCGGGACGTCGAGTGGGTGGACCCGCTGGTGTGGGCGCGCGAGCTTCAGCAGGGCGAGAAGTCGCGGGCGCTCGGCGAGGTCGCGGCGCGTCTGGGGGTCGCGCTCGAGAATGCCCACCGGGCGACCGACGACGCCGAGGCCGCGTTGAAGGTGCTCTTCGTGCTGGCGCGGGACGTGAGGGTTCCGGCGACGTACGGGGCTTTCGTGCTCGAGCAGCGGCGGCTTTCGCTGGCGCAGGCCGACGAACGCCGCATGCGGTGGCGGGGGTAAGCGACCGCGGCACGAGGCTGCCTGAGCCGCGGCCTTTTGCGCGCGGCGAGTCAGCGACTTTTGCCCTATAGTGCCCCGACGCGGCACGCTGCGGAGGTACTCGTGACGGACAAAGCCACCATCGACCTGGGGGAAACCAAGCTCGACGTACCGGTCATCGTCGGAACCGAGAAAGAACGGGCCATCGACGTCGCGCAGCTCCGCGGCAAGACGGGCTACGTGACGCTCGACCCGGCGTTCATGAACACCGCGTCGACCAAGAGCGCGATCACCTTCATCGACGGCGACAAGGGCATCCTGCGCTACCGCGGCATCCCCATCGAGCAGCTCGCCGAGAAGTCGACCTTCGTCGAGACCGCGTACCTGCTCATCTACGGCAACCTGCCGAACGACGAGCAGCTGAAAGAGTGGAGCAAGAAGCTCACGCGCCACTCGCTCCTCCACGAGGACATGAAGCACTTCTTCGAAGGCTTCCCGGCGACCGCGCACCCGATGGCGATCCTCAGCGCCATGGTCACGGCGCTCTCCAGCTACTACCCGGACGCGCTCGACGTCGACAACATCGACGTGCGAGACATCACGATCGCGCGGCTGGTGTCGAAGGTCCGCACCATCGCGGCCTTCGCCTACAAGAAGTCGATCGGACAGCCGTTCGTCTATCCGAAGAACTCGCTGTCGTACTGCGCCAACTTCCTCAACATGATGTTCTCGGTCCCGGCGGAGGACTACGAGTTCGATCCCGAGCTCGTGAAGGTGATGAACCTTCTGCTCATCCTCCACGCCGACCACGAGCAGAACTGCTCGACGAGCACCGTGCGCGTCGTCGGGTCGAGCCGGGCCAACCTGTTCGCGTCGATCAGCGCCGGCATCTGCGCGCTCTGGGGCCCCCTCCACGGTGGGGCCAACCAGGAGGTGCTCGAGATGCTGACCGCCATCCACGCCGACGGCGGCGGGGTCGACAAGTACGTCGCGCTGGCGAAGGACAAGAACTCGAACTTCAAGCTGATGGGCTTCGGGCACCGCGTGTACAAGAACTTCGACCCGCGCGCGAAGATCATCAAGGCCGCGGCCGACAAGGTGCTGAACAAGCTCGGCCGGCCGGACCCGCTGCTCGACATCGCGAAGGCGCTCGAAGAGGCCGCGCTGAAGGACAGCTACTTCGTCGAGCGAAAGCTCTACCCGAACGTCGACTTCTACTCGGGCATCATCTACCGGGCGATGGGCTTCCCGACGAACATGTTCACGGTGCTCTTCGCGCTGGGTCGCCTTCCGGGCTGGATCGCCCACTGGAAGGAGATGATGGAGGACCCGACGACGAAGATCGCGCGCCCGCGGCAGATCTACACGGGGCCGACCGTCCGCGACTACGTCGCGATGGAGAAGCGCACGTAGAGCGGCTTCTTCCCGGGCGTCTCTGTCTTCCCGAGGTCCGAGGGGGATTGGCCGCAGAGACGCAGAGACGCAGAGCAGAGAGGGATTTGTGGGTGGACACCCCAACGCCTCTCTGCGTCTTCGCGCCTCTGCGGCCAATCCCTCCTTCTCGTCAGGCGGTGCACGACGGACGCGTGCTCCCGCTGGGCCTCAGTCGATGAGGCCCTCTTTCTTGGCTTGCTCGCGCAGCCGGTCCTTCACGAGCTGGAAGCGCTTCCGCAGGCGCGCAGCCTCTTTCGCCAGCGCCGCGTCGTCCAGGGGGGCGTCCCCGTCGGCCTCGGCGAGGACGCGCGCGAGCTCGTTCCAGGCCAGCTGCCGGTCGACGCGCAGGACGAGCAGCATGCGGTCCTCCTCCGGGAGGGCATCGCGGAGCGCCTGGAGGCGCGTCTTCGTCTCCGTCCGGAGATAGGTCAGGGTCTGGGTTCGCACCTCTTGCGCCACGTCCTCGAGCGCCGACTCGCCGGCGCGGGGGCGGTGGCGCTGCTGGCGCGCGGCGTCACGGCGTCGCGTGCGCAGGATGTTCCGGGCGATGGCGTACGACCACGTGCGGAGGGAGCTCTCCCACGCGAAGGTCGGCAGCCCGTGCCAGAGGGCCTCGGCCAGCTCGGCGAAGACCTCGCCCGCCTCGACGTCGTCGTGCAGCACGGCCAAAAGGAACCCGAAGATCTCCGGTCCGTAGCCCTTCACCGCGAGCGTCGCCGCGCCCGCGTGGTCGCCCGCCTGACAGAGCGCCCGAGCGTCGGCCTCGAGCTTCGCGCGCGCCGCCTCCTCCATCCCGTCATTCTACCGTCAGGGCCCCAGCCAGGGCAGCCACCGGTCCGCGATCCACACCCGGCCCAGCATCCACTCGATGATCGCGAGACACAGGAAGGGCCCGAACGGCAGCCGCGCCGCCATCAGTCCCTCCTCGGGAGCGGTCGCCAGGGGATCCACCTCCAGCAGCTCCTTGGCCTCTTCGTCGCCCTCCGCGGCGGCCTTCTGGATCTCCTCGCGGTCCTTGATGACGCTCTCCGGCTCCTCGATCTTGCCCTTCACGAGGTAGACGATCCCGGCGGCGACGCTCGCCTGCATCGCGCCGGCGAAGATCGCGAACGCGACCCCCGGCCAGCCGAACCAGGCGCCCGCGAGCATCGCCAGCTTCGCGTCGCCGAGGCCCATCCCGGCCCTGCCGCGCAGCGCCTTGTACCCGACCACGAAGGGCAGCCAGACGCCCACGAAGCCGATCGCCGCGCCGAGCAGCACGTCCGTCCACCCGAGCCCCCGCAAGCTCGGCGTGAGCAGCCCGAAGAGGGTCCCGCCCAGCGTGATCTTGTCCGGGAGGTACATGTGCTCGGCGTCGATGAACGCGGCGGCGACGAGCGCCATCGCGAGCGCGAAGTCGGCGAGGAACATGGAGGCCGCGTGGAGCAGCGAGGTGTCGCCCGGCAGCGGGAGGACGATGACCTCGAAGACGGCGAGCGCGATGAGCCCGGCGAGCGCCTCAACGACGACGTAGCGAGGCGAGATGCGCGTGCCGCAGCAGCGCGCCTTTCCGCGGAGGATGAGCCACGACAGGACGGGGATGTTGTCGTAGGCGGCCACCGGCGCGCCGCACCCGGGGCAGTGCGAGCCGGGACGCACGACGCTCATCTCGCGGGGCACGCGGTAGACGACGACGTTGACGAAGCTGCCCCACAGCGTCCCCCACGCGAAGGCGAAGACGCGTAGGAGGGGGACGGGTAGGTCGAGCTCGGAGAGCGTCATGACTCTAGGGAAGGGGGCGGCCGGGAGGCCCGGTGAGCGTAGCAGTGACGCGCAATCGCGCGTGACTCCCGCGATAATTCGGGTTACGCGCTAGCGCCGCTCGCCCGCGATGCTGCTGTCCATCAACCCCGACCACCCGGAGCCACGCAAGATCCGGCGCGCGGTCGACGCGCTGGAGGACGGTGGGGTCATCGCCTACCCGACCGACACCGTGTACGGGCTCGGGTGCGACCTCACCAGCAAGCACGCCGTCGAGCGCCTCTATTCCATCAAGAACATGGACCGGTCGCACCCGCTCGCGTTCGTGTGTCCGGACCTCTCGGACATCGCGCGCTACGCCATCGTCGAGAACCAGGTCTACCGCGTGCTCCGGCGCTTCCTGCCCGGGCCCTACACGTTCATCCTCGAGGCGACGCGTGACGTGCCCAAGCTCGTGCAGACTCGACGCAAGCACGTGGGGATCCGGGTCCCGGCGTGCGAGGCCACGCGGGCCCTGGCGCGGGAGCTCGGCCGCCCCATCATCTCGACCACGGCCGCTCGTCCGGGCGAGGACCCGCACGTCGACCCTCACGAGATTGACGCGACGTTCCGCGGGCTTGCGATGGTGCTCGACGCCGGCGCGGGGGGCCTCGTGCCGACGACCGTCATCGACCTCACCAAGTCGCCCCCGGAGATCGTCCGCGAAGGGGCGGGGTCGGTCGAGGAGTTCAGGCCTTAGGGAACGCCCGCGCCGCGCCGTTCCTGGCTCTGGAGGGACGATCCCATGAGCGTGGCGCACCCGCTTGCCGCACCCGAGCCCACGCCCGTGGCGCGACCCAGGCTCCTGCTCGTCGACGACGACGAGCTGCTCCTCCGCTCCTACGTGCGCGCGCTGTCGTCGGAGGGCTACGACGTCGAGACCCGCATGGATGGAGAGGCCGCCATCAAGGCGCTGGAGAGCGGGAGCTTCGACGCCGTCATCAGCGACATCGACATGCCGCGGATGGGAGGGTTGGCCCTGCTCGAGCGGATCCGCGCGCACGATCTCGACGTCCCCGTGGTCCTCATCACGGGGTGCCCGACGCTGGAGACGGCGATGGCGGCGATCGAGCACGGCGCGCTTCGCTACGTGCCCAAGCCGGTCGACGCGTCGAAGCTCCGCGCCATCACGGCGGACGCGGTGCGGCTGCACAGGCTCGCGACGGCCAAACGTCGCGCGCTCGACCTCGCGGGCGACGACGCGCGCCTGGTCGGCGACCGGGCGGGCCTGCTGGGGAGCTTCGGTCGCGCGCTCGACTCGCTCTGGATGGCGTACCAGCCCATCGTGTCGTGGTCGCGACGGCAGGTCTTCGGCCACGAGGCGCTCCTCCGCTCGCGTGAGCCGTCGCTGCCCCATCCGGGCGCCATCCTCGACGCGGCCGAGCGGCTCGCCCGCCTGAACGATCTCGGCCGGACCATCCGCGCGCGCGCCGGCGAGCCGGTCGCGTCGATGCCGGAGGGCTCGATGCTCTTCGTCAACCTGCACACGCAGGACCTGCTCGACGAGGAGCTGTACGACCCGGAGCGGCCGCTGGCGCGCGTCGCGAGCCGGGTCGTCCTGGAGATCACCGAGCGCGCGAGCCTGCACGGCGTGCGCGACATCCAGGGACGCATGGCCCGCCTCCGCGAGATGGGCTTCCGCATCGCGGTCGACGACCTCGGCGCGGGCTACGCCGGTCTGAACAGCTTCTCGCAGCTCGAGCCCGAGGTGGTGAAGCTCGACATGACGCTCGTTCGCGACGTCCACAAGCAGCCGAAGAAGCTGACTCTGGTGCGGACCATGATCTCGATGTGCCATGAGCTCGGCATCCAGGTGGTCGCCGAAGGCATCGAGGTGCCCGAGGAGCGCGACGCCATCGTCTGGGCGGGATGCGATCTCTTGCAAGGCTACCTGTTCGCCAAGCCCGGCCCCGCGTTCCCCGCCATCGTGTGGTGACGCCATCCGCCCGGGTGCTAGCGTGCAGCGCGATGCGCACGAAGACAGGCGAGCTCCGCAGGGTGCTGGCCGCCACCGGGGTGGTCGTGTGTTGCTGCCTCGGCGTCGAAAGCGAAGCGCGGGCCACTCTCGGCGGGGACGTCGCGTCGGTCGCGGCCAACGAGCATCGCCTCGCCGGGGTCCGGCACGTGACGAAGCTCGCGGCCGGCGAGCGCCACGAGATCGAGCTGCCTTCCGGCATCGTCGTCCACGAGTACGTCTCCCCCGGCGGAGCCGTGTACGCCGTCACCTGGCGCGGTCCGAGGATGCCCGACCTTCGCGAGCTCCTCGGCCCGTACTTCGCCCAGCTGTCCCGCCGCGACGACCGTCCACGGCAGGGGCACCATCGAATGACGATGACGGGCTCGGACCTCGAGATCCGGTCGAGTGGTCACCGGCGCTCGTTCGTGGGGCGGGCATGGGTGCCGTCGCTCGTCCCGGCGCGGATCCATCTCGACGCCGTCCTCGACTGAGAGAGGGAGATGAAGCGCCATCGGATCCTGTCGGTCGCCGCGATCCCTCTCCTCGCGTTCGGCTGCGGCGGCGGAGGCGGCAACCATGCGGCTCCGGCCGGCGACGGCGGCTCGGAGCCGGTGGGCGCGGACGGCGGCCCGGTCACGGGGGACAACGTCGCGGCGCTCGTCGTCGACAGCGGACCGCCCGGCACGCTGTCGGCCGACGTGCCCTACGTCAGCGTCACGATCTGCATCCCGGGGACGACCACCTGCCAGACCATCGACCACATCACGGTCGACACCGGCTCGAGCGGACTACGCATCATCTCTTCGGTGCTGACGAGCGACCTGGCGCTCCCGCAGGTGGCGTCGACGGCGAGCAGCTCGCTGGTGGAGTGCTTCCAGTTCGACGACGGCTTCACGTGGGGCTCCGTCCGGCAGGCGGACGTCGAGCTCGCCGGGGAGGTCGCGCAGGCGATCCCCGTGCAGCTCATCGGGGACCCGACCTTCGCGACCGTGCCGGAGGACTGCTCGAGCAGCGGTCCGTCGGAGAACACCGTCGCGGACTTCGGCGCGAAGGGCATCCTCGGCATCAACCAGATCGTGGCCGACTGCGGCCCGTACTGCGCCACCCAGAGCCCCGTCGCGACGGGGTCCTACTACTCGTGCACCGGCGGCACGTGCACGGCCGTCGCCGTGCCCGTCGCCAATCAGGTGTCGAATCCGGTCGCCTTCTTCGAGAAGGACAGCAACGGGGTCGTCATGCAGTTTCCGATGGTGCCCGCGCAGGGGGCGGCGACCGTCAGCGGGTCGCTCGTCTTCGGCATCGGAACGGCGGACAACAACGGTCTCGGGAGCGCGAGCGTCCTGATGGTCGACGGGGAGGGGAACTTCACGACCACCTTCGACGGCCAGACCTTGCCCACCAGCTTCATCGACTCGGGCAGCAACACGTTCGCGTTCGACGACGCGGCCATCCCGCTGTGCACGTCGGACCTGAGCGGGGGCTTCTTCTGCCCGCCGTCGACGCTCGACCTCATGGCCGAGAACGAGGGGCTGAACGGCGTCACCTCGACGGTGTCGTTCAGCGTGGCCAACAGCGACGCCCTGTTCGGCAACGCCTCGTATTCGGTGTTCGACGATCTCGGGGCGCCGGGCGTCGACAACACCTCCTTCGACTGGGGATTCCCGTTCTTCCTCGGCCGCAGCGTGTTCGTCGCCATCGACGGCGCGAAGACGCCGGGCGGCAACGGGCCGTACTTCGCCTACTGAGCCACGCGCGCCCCCTTACGTCCCGAGCGTCAGCGAGTCCCGGTCGAAGCGGCCCGTCTCGTCGGGCGGCTCTTCCTCGGCGCCGCCGTCGCGGTCCATGGCGTCACGGAAGAACGCGACCAGCTCGTCGCGGCGCGCCTGGGCGTCGGCGCGCCCCATCTCGATGAGCGTCCGGCAGAAGGGGCCATCGAAGAGGAGGTAGCTCGCCAGATCGGCCTCGGCCTGCACACCGAGGTCGAGCACGCTGAACAGGCGCTTGGTGAGGATGGGGTCCCCGCGCAGGCGCCCTCGCTTCAGGTGATCGTTGGCCAGCTTGCCGATGTCCTCGCTCGGGCGGACCCGCACGCAGTTCACGTAACGGTACTCCTGAGCGCTGCGCTTCTTCGCCGCCCCGCTCAACGCCTCGACGAAGCCCGACCCGTACGCGCGTGTCCCGTCGACGATGACGCTGTTGATGCGCGTGAGGAGCTCGATGTCGACGTCGACGTGATCGAGCAGGAACGCGTTCAGCACCTTGCCGAGGAGGAAGGCCGCGCCGGGAGCGCGCGAGTGCTCCTCCTGGTGACCGGCCTCGCGGACGACGCGCCCCTCGATCTCGCGCGAGCTTCCGATGGCGAAGATGTGCGTCGCCCCCAGCCGCAGCGCAGGAGCGATGGGGGTGTTCTGGCGGAGCCCCCCGTCGAGGTAGAGCTCCCCCTCGATGCGCACGGGGGGGAAGAGCAGTGGAATCGCGGCGCTCGCGAGCGCGTGATGCGGCCCGATGCGGTCGGCGCGGAACAGCGTGCGCGGGGGCGCGGCCGAAGGGATGGTGAGATCCGGCGAGGTCTGCATGAAGACGACGGTGCGGCCCGTCGCCACCTCCGTGCACGAGACGGTGAGCGCGCGGAGCATGTGCTTTCGCAGGCAGCGCGACACGGCGCGCCAGCTGATCTCGCGCTGCACGAGCTCCGCCATGGGGCGCACGTCGAAGAGGCCGTACCCTTCGCCGCCGCCGAGGAGCACGCGCGGCAAGGTCACCACCTGCCGGAGGCTGAAGCCGAGCACCCGGGTCAGCTCGAGCTCGCTCCACAGCTCGACCAGCCGCCGCATACCGAGCACGGGATCCCCGAGGTGCGCGGCGAGGAAGCTCGCGTTGATGGCACCGACGCTCGTGCCGCAGAGGATGTCGACCTTCGGCGGCGCCCCGAGGATGCGCGTCAGCTCGTCGAACACGTACCAGAGGACGCCCACCTCGTAAGCGCCGCGCGCTCCTCCCCCGGAGAGGATCATCGCCACGCGGCGCTTGCCGCCCTTTGCGGTCGTCGTCGTCATGCGGTTCCGGACCCCCCGGGGCCCGCCACGATGGGCTGGGCCGGGTCCTTCGAAGGCGCGGAGGGGACGGGCGTCGTCTCGAAGAGGGCGGCGTTCATGGGTCTCCGGGGGAACAGCTTGCGGATGCGCGAGTCGCGCACGTTGTTCATGAGGGCACGCGCGTAGTCGACGGCTCGCTGGTGCGCGCTGGGAGCCTGCGGTGAGCCGGCGCGCTTGAGGGCGTCGGCGCAGAGCGAGCGGATCTCGAGGCCGTACTCGCAGCCCTGGAGGTTCTCGACCGCGCCGAGCGCGGTGTTCGCCACCAGCGTGGCGGTGTGCATCTCGCCGAGATCGACCCGCGCCGCGGCCTCGATGGCCATCGCGTAGAAGTGGAAGGCGACGAGCGCCATCTTTTCGGCCGCATGGCGTGAGGCGATGGCGTGGTCGATCGCCTGCTGCGGCTCCCTCCGGGCGAGGGCCAGCAGCGCGCGGACGACGGTCTCGTGCGTGCGGTCGTAGGCGTTCTCCGTGGCCGCGTTCAGCGCGCCGGCGTCCCGCAGGTAGACCTCGGCGGCGGTGTCGTCGCCCAGCTCGATCATCACCATCGCGCTCACGGTCAGCGTATCGGCCCACCCGTCCTGGTCCCCGTATCGGTCGTGCGCTTCCCTCGCGCGCTTCATGTAGGCGAGCGCGCGCGGCACGTCTCCGACGCGGAAGTAGGCGTGGCCGATGTTGGTGAGCGTCTTGGCGATCTGGAAGCGGCCTCCGATGGAGAGGTCGATCTGGATGGACTCCAGCGCGAGGGCCACGGCGTCCTCGTAGCGGCCCTGGACGAACATCGCGTAGGCGAGGGCGTTCTTCACGCGCGCCTCGACGCGACGTGCGCCGCATTTGCGGAAGATGGCGATGGCGTCGACGTACGCGTCGACCGCCTCGCGCACGCGCCCGACGCGCCGCAGGAGGATCCCCCGCGAGCGCAGCACCTCGCCTCGAAGCCGCGGCGGGACGGGGGCCCCGGCCGCCGCGGGGCCGAACGCGGCGAGTGCCCGATCGCACGCCGCCAGCGCTCCCTGCACGTCCCCCAGCTCTCGAAGGAAGTCGCTCACCAGCGCCTCGGCTTCCACCTCGTACCCGGGGACCCGGGCCACGTGGGCCACCTCGGCGGCCCGTCGGGCGATCGTCGAGCCCCGGGCGAGGTGCCCCTCGTCGAAGTCGTAGCGCGCGCTCCTCAGCAAGCCGAGACACACGGTCCGCGGGGAACCGATGATGCGCACGATGCGGCGGAGCGCTTCGAGGTGCCAGAGCCGCTCACGACGCCGACCCAGCATGCGATAGGCGCTCTCGAGCGCCTCGTGCCCGGCGATGCGCCGCCGGTCCTCGGGCCCGAGGTAGGAGAGCGCGCGCTGGTAATAGCGGATGGCGAGCGGCGTCTGGTGACTCGTGCGCGCGGCGTTGGCGGCCTCGAAATAGAAGTCGGCCGCGCGGTCGTAGCTCTCCCCTCGGGCCAGGTGCCTGGCCACGATGGCCGCAGAGACGCCACGCGCGAGAGACGTCTTCGCCAGGTGCTCTCCCAGGGTCCGGTGCATCCGTACGCGGTCCTCGGGATCGAGCTCGACGTAGGCGACGTCGCGCGTCAGTGGGTGGCGGAAGTCGGTCAGCTCGCCCTTGCGGTCGCAGAGCCCGCGTGCACAGAGACGGATGACGGCCTCGTCGTCGTCCTTGCCCGTGAGCTTGACGAGGTCGGCGAGCGACAGCGGCCCCCCGGCGATGGCGAGCCAGTCGACCACCGCGTGCTCCTCGGCCGGGAGCTCTCGAAGCCGGTCCCCCAGGAGCTGCTCGAGGGTCGACGGGAGGGTGCCGATGTTCGCGTCCGCGCGCTCCGTCCGCACGAGGACCGCCACGCGGTCGCCGCCCTCGCTCTCGGTCTCGCGGATCTCGAGCGCGCCCCGCTCGAGGAGCGCGTCCACCATCTCGAGGAGGAAGAACGGGTTCCCGCCGACGCGAGGAAGCAGGTCCGCGCAGATCTGCCGCGCCCCGTCGCGCACCCCGAGGCGAGTCTCGACCAGACGAACCTGCTCCTCGGTCGAGAGGCCGCGCAGCTCGGTTCGCATGACCCCCTCGAGCACGTGGAGGACGCGGTCTTCCGAGCGGGTCACCATCAGCACGAAGATGGGCAGCGGATCGTTCGAGTGAACGATGTCGCTCAGCACGTCGAGGCTCGCCTTGTCGCCCCAGTGCAGTCCCTCGAGGACCAGCACCAGCGGCTGGGCCAGCGCGATGGCCGCCAGGAGGTTGCGCACGCCGGCCAGGATGTTCTTGCGTCGCGCGTGCGCGTCCTCGTCGCCGCCACCCATCTGCCGGTTCGTCGCCAGCTCCGCGAGGCGCGCCACCATCGGGCTCGCCGCGTCCGCGCCGACCGCCGCGCCCCCGCCCGCGCGCGCGATGAGGCTCGCGACCTCGTCGAAAGGCTCGTCCCCGGTCGTCCCGATGGCGGCCCGAACGAGCTCGGCGACGGCCGCGTAGGGGACCTCCATCTGGACCGGGGTGCACTCCACGTGAACCAGGCGCGCGTTCGGGGGCAGCTCGGAGAGGAACGTCACCACCAGCGCCGTCTTGCCGATGCCCATCTCGCCGACGACCGCGCGAGAGACGAGCTGACCAACCCCTCCGCCCCCGCTCACCGCCTCGTGGTAGGCCGCGTGGAGATCGGCCTTCTCCGCGTCGCGGCCGACGAGATCGCTCGACGTGCTCTGCACCTCGGCCAGCCGCTCCTCGCGCGAGAGGCTGCGCTCGAGCGCGTAGATGCGCATGCTGGGCGGTACGTCGATCGCCGCGGTGACGTCGAGCGCGAGGCTGGGGGCGTCGCCCCAGCGAAAGTCGCGTCGCACGAGGCGGTAGACGCCGCCCGCGACCCAAGTGCGGGCCATCGGCGTCGCCCGTCCGAGCACGTCGGCGATGTAGGTCGCGGGATCGTGCAGCACGTAGCGGACGAGGTGCCCCTGCGGGTCGCGCGTGCCGCTCGCGATCCCACGCACGATGCCGATCGACGGGGCGACCGGCGTGGGCAAGTCCTCCTTGAATCCGGCGATGGTCTCGTGGACGTCGAGCGCGAGCTGGGTGGCGTCGATCGCGGCGCGCGACGGGTTGGCGGTGAGCCCTGCGATGCCGCGTGCGTCCGCGTCGTTCGCCCATACCCACCGCATCCCGCGCTTGAAGGCGAGGTCGTCGAGCATGGCGCGGAGCTGATCGAGGGTGCGGCGCGGAAGCACGAGTGCCTCCAGCCCGTGCAAATGAAAGGTCACCACTGCGACGTGCCGGACCTCACGCGGACCTTCGGCGGCGGCGGCGCCGCGTCGCGGCACCGGCGTCTCGTGCTGCGAGGACGACAGCTCGGCGTCGGGCTCCATCGGAGGTGCCGCCGCCAGGCGCGCGCTGGAACGCGACTCGGACATGCTGCGAGCGAGCGGCACCGCGGCCTGCGTGCGCGCGTCGTCGCCGCGCATCCCCGCGCGCGCCGGATCCTGCGAGGATGGAGGCGCGCCGTCGTCCCCGCGCGCGTCCTTGGGCACCAGCTGTCCTATCGACGCTTCGAGCGCCGACGCGTCGATCAGCTCTCCCTGCTTGACGATGGCGCGGCCGAGCATGGCGGCCAGCTCGCGCCCGGTGGGGAAGCGCTCGTCGCGGGCGGCGGCGAGAGTGCGCAGCGCGATCGCCTCGAGCTCGAGCGGGACGTCCTTCGCGTACGTCGTCGGCGGCTCGACGATGCCGGACCGCACGATGTCGAGCAGCGCCTCGCCTCCGAGGCCTCCGTGGAGGGGCCGCCCCGCCAGGATCTCCCACAGAATGACCCCGAGCGCGTAGAGGTCGCTGCGGCGGTCGACGCTCTCGCCGCGGGCCTGCTCGGGCGACATGTAGCCGAACTTTCCCTTGAGCACTCCCTGCTCGTCGGCGAAGAGGCGCGCGCTCGCGATGCCGAAGTCGGCGATCTTCACGGCCCCCTCGAACGACAGGAGGATGTTCTGCGGGCTGACGTCGCGATGCACGATGTCGAGCGGTTGCCCGGCCTCGTCCTTCTTCTCGTGCGCGTAGTGCAGTCCCTTCGCCGCCTCCGCGATGATCCAGGCGCCTACCCACGGCAGGATCCGCGTCCCCTTGCCGCGGGCCGCGGTCATCAGCCGACCGAGGTCGCACCCGTCGACGTGCTCCATGGCGAGGAGCAGCCCCTCGTCGCCGAAGTCCTGGAACTCGTAGACCTGCACCACGTTGGGGTGGTTCAGGCGCGTGGCGAGGTGAGCCTCCTCGATGAACATCGACCGGAAGCGCCGCGAGCCCCCGTGGGTCGGAAGGATCCGCTTGAGGACGAGGACCTTGTACGTCCCCTCGGCGCCGCGCTTCTTGGCGAGGAAGACCTCCGCCATCCCCCCGGCCCCGAGCCGTCGCATCACCTCGAACTGGGCGATCTCCTTCGGCGGCGGAGGCGAGGGCGAGGACTTGGACATCGCGAGCCGGGAAGGCGCGTCTAGTCTACACTCGTTCCTCCCGCCGGCCGTCATGGGCGACCTCCCCTCCAACCGACCCGCGCCCACCGCGAACGGCACGCTCGCGAAGACGCCTCTCCTCCATCTTCTCCTTTACGCGATGGAGAAGAAGCTGTCGGGGACCATCGAGCTCTTTGCCCCGGACAAGCGCAGCGCGGTGCTCCTCTTCGCGAAGGGTGAGCCCACGAAGGTGCGTACGAGCGACGCGGTCGCGTACCTCGGCCAGGTGCTCTTCGAGCTCGGGCTCATCGAAGAGGAGCGCCTCAACCGTTCCCTGGCCGAGCTGGCCAAGCTGAAGTCGGCGGGGTCCAAGCTCCACGGCGCGCTCCTCGTCGAGAGCGGCGCCATCGACGGCGTGAAGCTCCGCGCCGGGCTGGCCGAGCAGATCGGCCGCAAGCTGCGTCACGCCGCGGGAATGCCGCCGGACACCGCGTACGCCTACTACGAGGACTTCGACGCGCTCCGCGGCTGGGGCGGGGGCGATTCGGTGGGGGTCGATCCGGTCCCGTATCTCTGGGGGATGCTCCGCGAGTACACGCCGTGGGAGCATGTCCACGCGGCGCTGGCGAAGGTCGCCGCGTCGCCGCTGCGTCTGGCGCGCGGGGCCGACGTCGCGCGGCTCGGCCTCGCCCCCGAAGAGGCGGCCGCGGCGGAGCTGCTGCGATTGCGGCCCCTTCGCGGCGGCGACCTGGCGAAGACGGCCTCGCTGAACGAGCGCACGGCCCAGCTCCTCGCGTACTTGCTGCTCGTGACCAAGCAGGTCGACGTCCTGCCGCCCGTCGAATCGATGCCGCCGTCGAAGGCCCGCGCGTCTGGTCCCCCGCCCATTTCGATGGCGTCCAGGCAGCCCACCCCGCGACCGTCGGCGGCTCCGGTACCGCCCAAGAGCCCGGCGCCACCGACTCCGGCGGCGCTCTCGCCGGAGCTCGCGGAGCGTTGGAAGGAAATCACCGACAGGGCGGCCAGCATCGATCGCGCCGACTACTTCATGATGCTCGACATCGCTCGCGACGCGACGCACGAGGACATCGAGACGGCGTTCTTCGCGCTCGCCAAGCGCTGGCACCCGGATCGCCTGCCCCCGGAGCTCGCGCCCGTACGGGACGCCTGCTCGCGCGTCTTCGCCCGAATGAGCGAGGCGCACACGACGCTCGGCGACGAGGAGCAGCGCGCGCGCTACATGAAGCTCCTCGCCGAGGGAAGCGGCTCGCCCGAGATGCAGGAGACCGTGGCGAAGGTCATCGAGGCGTCGCAGAACTTCCAGAAGGCCGAGGTCTTCCTCAAGCGCAACGATCTCGCGCAAGCCGAGGCGTACTGCCGCCAGGCGCTGGACGCCGATCCGATGCAGGCCGATTACCTGGCGATGCACGCATGGCTCTTCGCACTGAAGCCGGAGAACCAGTCGCCCGAGAAGACGCTCGACAGCATCAAGTTGCTCGACAAGGCCGCCTCGCTGAACAACCGCTGCGAGAAGGCCTACTACTGGCGCGGCATGCTCTACAAGCGCCTCGCCCGGGGCGACATGGCGGCCAAGGACTTCAAGCGGGTCGCCGATCTGAACCCGCGCAACATCGACGCGGCGCGCGAGGTGAGGCTCCACCAGATGCGGGGGGGCGGCCGCGGCAGCACCCCGCCGCCGCCGCAGGCGCAAAAGAAGAGCCCCGTGCCACCGAAGCCCGATGGCGACTCTCCAGGGAAGGGCGGCCTCTTCGGCCGCCTGTTCAAGAAGCCTTAGGAGCCCCTCCGGGCTCTTACGCTCTTCTCTTCCGCGTGGCGCGCCAGCGCCAGACGAAGAGCGACAGCATGAACACGGCAAAGCTCGCCGCGAGCACGATGAGCTTCGTTTGCACGGCCGCCCGACGATCGCGGTGCACGCCGGGAAGGGCCAGCGAGAGCGCCCGGTGGTCGCCCGTGAGGACCGCCTCCACGCTGGCCCCGCTGCCTGGGGGGCCCTGGATGCGGGCGAGCTCCCGGTGCCCCCGCGGAAGGGCGCTCAGGTAATAGAGCGTGGCGGTGATGTCCGCGGCGCCGCGCGGACAGGCGTAGCTCGCCTCGAGGAGGAGGCCGTCACCCTCGGCGGGGGACGAGCCGCGGTAGGTGGGCTCGCAGCGCGCGCCGTCCGCGGTGACGTCGACGCCGTCCAGCACGAAGGCCTGGAGATCCTCCTCGCCCAGCGGGGTCGACCCCAGCGGCTCCCGGCTGGCGAAGGTCAAGTGCGCGTCGACGTGACCGTCCGCCGCCACGTCGAGGTCGGCCAGGCTGAGACCGAGGGTGTGCGCGAGCCCCTGGCGTGGCAGAAAGAGTCCCGTGAAAACGACGAACCCCATGCCCATAAGGACGCCCGGCCAGCCGCCGGCCCTCGCCCTCGGGACCATGAACTTCGGCAAGCGGACCCCGGCCGACGAGAGCGAGCGCATCGTCAGGCGCGCGCTCGAGCGCGGGATCCGCGTGTTCGACACCGCCAACGCATACAACGGGGGCGAGTCCGAGCGCATCCTCGGGCGCGCGCTCGGCCGCGACCGGGACCGCGTCGTCGTCGCCACCAAGGTGGGCTTCGGCCGCGTCGCGGGCAAGCCGGAGGGGCTCGCGGCCGAGGTGGTCGCCCGCGCGCTCGGTGAATCGCTCGAGCGCCTGGGAATGGACCGGGTCGACGTCTACTACCTGCACGTCCCCGACCACGCGACGCCCGTCGAGCAGACGCTCGACGCGATGGAGCGAGAGCTCGACGCGGGCCGCGTGCGCGCATGGGGCGTCTCGAACTACGCGGCGTGGCAGATCCTCGAGCTCGATCACCTCGCCGAGACGCGCGCGATGGCGCCTCCCGTGGTGTCGCAGGTGCTCTACAACCTCCTGCATCGCCAGCTCGACATCGAGTACTTCGCCTTCACGCGGCGCTTCCCGATCCACACCACCGTCTTCAACCCGCTCGCCGGCGGGCTGCTCTCCGGCAAGCACCACGCAGGGCTGGCGCCCAGCCGGGGCTCGCGCTTCGACGAGAACGCTCTCTATCAGCGCCGCTACTACACGCCCGCGATGTTCGAGCGGGTCGAGCAGCTGCGCGGCGTCGCCGAGAGCGAGGGGATCACGATGGTCGCGCTCGCCTACGCGTGGGCCGCCGCCCGGCCTGGAGTCGACTCCATCCTCGTCGGGCCGGCTTCGGTGCAGCAGCTCGACGACGCGGTGGAGGCCGTCGGTCGCGCGCTGTCTGGCGCCGCCCTCGCGCGCATCGACGAGCTGGCGCGCGCATGGAACGGGACCGACACGAGCTACGTCCGATGAGCGAGGACGCCGTCGTCGCCCACTGGCGGGAGCACGGCTGGGCGCGTCTCGGCCGCGTGGCGAGCGACGCCGAGCTGACGGCGCTCCGCGCGCGCGCCGAGGACATCATGCACGGACGCATCGTCCACGAGGGGCTCTTCTTCCAGCACGACTCGGCCAGCGGTCGCTACGAGGATCTCCGGTTCGGCGAGGGATGGGTCGGGCCGAGCGACGCGTACCGAAAGATCGAGAAGCTCGAGCGAGACCCCGTGTTCCGCGCCTGGGTGGAGAGCCCGGCGCTCGAGCGCGTCGTGCGCGCAGTGGTCGGCGACGAGGTGGCGATCTACCGCTCGACGCTGTTCACGAAATGCGCGACCGGCGGGACCGATCTCCCCTGGCACCAGGACGGCGGGAGCTTCTGGGGGCTCGACCGCGCACCGGAGCTCCAGATCTGGACGGCGCTCGACGACGCCCCCGTCGAGGCCGGGTGCGTCGAGGTCGTCGACGCGAGCCACCGCGGCGGGTTGGCGACGGAGCTCGGCGGCACCATCCCTCCCGAGGCCGTGGCCCGCGCGAGCGCCGACCAGCGCAAGCTCGCTCTGCCCGCGAAGGCCGGCGAGGTACTCCTCATCCACAACCACCTCTGGCACCGCTCCGGCAACAACGCCTCGGGCCGCCCCCGGCGCGCCTTCACGGTCTCCTACATGCCGGCGTCGACGCGCTGCACGCGAAAGCGCCGGGCGCCTCGCGAGTTCGTCCGCGTCTTCACGAACCGCGCATCTTCGAGCGCTTGATGCCGTAGCCGAAGTAGATCCCGAGGCCGATGACGAGCCACACGCCGAGCCGCGTCCAGTTCGGCCACCCGAGGCCGAAGATCATCGCTCCGCAGACGAGCACACCCAGCGTCGAGACCACCGGGATGGCCGGGACGCGGAACTGGCGCTTCAGCTCCGGCTCCTTCACGCGCATCACCCACGTGCCGATGCACACCAGCATGAACGCGAAGAGAGTCCCGATGCTCGTCATGTCGCCGACGATGTCCTCCGGGATGAACGCCGCGAAGAGGCCCACGAAGCCGAAGAAGAGCCAGTTCGACTTGTAAGGCGTGCGAAAGCGCGGGTGCACGTCCGAGAAGACCCGCGGTACGAGCCCGTCGCTGCTCATCGAATAGAAGACGCGCGACTGGCCCATCAGCATCACCAGGATGACCGACGAAAAGCCTCCGAGGATTGCCACGGTGACCAGGTCCGAGAGCCAGCCGTACCCTGGCATGGCCACGTCGATGGCCTTCACCACCGAGGCCTCCTTCCCCGCGTTGCGAAAGAACTCCACCGGGACGAGCCCCGTCAGCACGTGCGCGAAGAGGATGTAGAGCACGGTGCAGATGACGAGCGAGCCGAGGATCCCGATGGGCATGTCGCGCTTGGGGTTCTTGGCCTCCTGCGCGGCGGTCGACACGGCGTCGAACCCGATGAACGCGAAGAAGACGATTCCCGCGGCGCTGATGATGCCTCGCCACCCGCCGAAGTCGTGCACGACGCCCTGCGCGTCCGTGTACGTCGTGGGCTCCGGGATGTACGGCGTATGGTTGGCCGGGTTCACGAAGCGCCAGCCCAGCACGATGATGAGGATGACGATGGTCACCTTCATGATCACGATGGCGCCGTTGACCCAGGCCGATTCGCGCATGCCGCGAATGAGGAGGAGCGTGAGCAAGAGAAGAATGAAGAGGGCGGGGAGGTTGATGATGCCGTGGGCGCCCGTCGCCGCGTCGGACTGGAACGGCGAGTGGCAGAGGGCGTAGGGGATCGACAGGCCGAAGAGCCCGAGTAGCTTGTTCAGGTACTCGCTCCACGCGATGGCCACCGTCGCCGCCCCGATGGCGTACTCGAGCACGAGGTCCCAGCCGATGATCCACGCGACGAGCTCGCCCATCGTCGCGTACGAATACGTGTACGCGCTGCCCGCGATGGGCAGCATCGACGACAGCTCGGCGTAGCAGAGGCCCGCGAACGCGCAGCCAATCGCCGCCACCACGAAGCCGAGGGTGACCGACGGCCCCGCGGCGTACGACGCGGCCGCCGCGGTGCGCACGAAGAGGCCCGCGCCGATGATCGCGCCGATGCCCAGCGCGATGAGCGAGCCGCTGCCGAGTGTTCGCTTCAGACCTTTGTCGGATTCGGCCGCCTCGGCCAGGAGGGTGTCGATCGGCTTCCTCACCCAGAGCTTCGACATGAGCCCGCTCTTACCACGATGGCCGGCTCGAGAACCGTCCGGAATTCAGAGGTCGAACGACGTCGTCACCAGGGTCATGTCGCTCGCACCGAGGTCGTTCCACTGGATGACCTCGGGCATGCGATCCGCGGGACGCGGGCCCAGCGGCGCGGCGAGATCCGGCGGCAGGCCGCGCGTCTGGGCGATGATGCGTAGCGGAACGGCGCCGGTCGTCGCGGTCTCGAGGTCGAGCTCGATGCCTGCCGCCGGTGGGCCGAAGAACGCCAGATCGAGCCACCCGTCGTCCGCCTCCACCCCGAAGCGCTTGCCCTGCACGCTCGCCTCCGTCACGTGGGCGTCCGGGGGCACCGCGAGCTCCACGATCTCCGTGCCCGCCGGGAGCATGACGCGCAGGCGCAGCGAGCGCGTGGCCTCCGTCCGCGTGTCCGAGAGAACGCCGATGCGCGGGGGATCGACCGCCACCATGCCCGCCTTGGCCTGGAGCACGGCCCGCTTCGAGCGTGGCATGAGCGCCGGCATCGGCTCCATCTTCGCTCCCGCCAGCGCGCGGGCCGTCCACGAGTCCGGCGCGTCGTCGAAGGACACCCACGACGCCGAGCCGCTGTCTGCGTCCACGACGTAGAGGAGCGAGTCGGGCGCGGGCGACGACGCGTCGTACGGCGGGACGACGCAGGGGACGAAGACGCCCGCCAGCGAGAGCCCGATCATCAGTGTCGGCGTGATCCACCGGCGCGGGCTACCGAAGCTCTTCATCGCGGGCACCGCCGCCGTCGCCGCCATCGCTCCGAGCCCCGCGAGCGCGGGCGCCACGGACGGCCCGAAGGCGACGCCGAGCTGCAGCGCCACCGGGACGAGCAGGAAAATGGCCGCCACCGCCGCGACGAGATGAAGCACGATGGCCGCCGGGCGCTCGCCGTCGAGAGACCGCGCCGCGATGCGCACACACCACGCGGCGCCCCCCGCCAACAGCGGCCACACGAAGAGGTACGAGGCCCCCGGGAGCCCCACGGACGTCGCGACGGCGAGAAGAGCCCACCAGACGAGGGCCCCCACCGCGAGATAGTCGGTGCGGACGCGGGGACGCGCGATCGCGAAGACCGCCCACGCCACCCCCGCGCCCATCAGAACGAGCGCCGCGACCACCATCTTTCGCAGCGCGTCGCGGACCTGCTGCGTCGCCAGCGCGCCGCCGGTCGCGTGGTCGGCCAGCCACCAGACGCCCGTCGCCACGAGCACTGCAGCGAGGACCGCGAGGAGCGACACCCCGGCTCCCGCCATCACGGCGCCCAGCGGCAGCCGGCGGCGCCAGGACCCGACACCCATCACGATCGCGAGCAGCCCGACCGCGAGCCCCGCGAGCGTCGTCGCCTCGCGGACGGGGTAGTGAACGAAGACCGTTCCTGCCGAGAAGTACACCTGGTCCCCTGCCGCCGGCGGCACGAGCTCCTTACCGTCCGCGAACGCGCGTGTCAGCGCGAGCGCGTACGAGCCGTGGTGTTGCAGCGTCGTCGCGTCGGCGTTGCCGACGGTGTCGGTCGGCTGGTGGTAGCGCTCGACCCCGTCGACGTTCGCGAAGTTCATCGCCGGGTATCCCGCGCGGAGCCACGGCGTCAGGTCCGTGTCGTTGGGCATCCGGCGATAGACCTCCTGCGAGAGCGAGCTCGCGGCGACGTAGGGCGCGGCGCTAGCGAGCACGTCGATGAGCGCGCCCGCACGCTCGCTCGTCTGGAACATCAGTACGGGACCGCGGTCGCCGCGCGCCTCGAAGTTCAGCACCAGCCCCGCTTCGTGCGCGACCGGGCTCTCGTCGAGGAAGGCCCTCGCCCCGAGCAGGCCCTGCTCCTCGCCCTCCGTCAGCAGCAGCAGGACGTCGTGTCGCAGCGGCGCCGACGCGGCCAGCGCGCGGGCCGTCTCGAGCAGTGTCGCCGTCCCGTAACCGTCGTCGGAGGCGCCCGGCGCCAGTTCCCGCGAGTCGTAATGCGCCATGAGCATGAGCGCGGGGCCCGGCTCCTTGCCGCGCCGCCGAGCCACGATGTTGCGCACGTGCCCCGCGACGACGGGGATCCCCCAGCGCTTCGCGTACACGTCGGTCAGCCCCGTCGTGTCCTCGAAGTCGACCTCGAAGCCGAGCGCGTCGAGCTCGCGCACCAGGTACTCGCGCACCTCGTCGTTCGCCGCCGTGCCCGTCGGGTGCGGCTTCGAGGCGATGACGGCCAACGTCCGCATCGCGCGCTCGGCCGAGAACTGGTTCGCCGGAGCCGACGCCGGCACGGCCCTCGCCGGTGCAACGGGCGCGACGCCCGCCACGACCGCGAGGACCAGCACGGTCGCCACGAGGAGCGCGCGGAGCATCCCGCGAGCAGAGCACGATTTTCGAGGAGCAGTGCAGCGTCGTCGAGGTGCGATCAGTTGACAGCAACGCCTCCTCTCACCGACGGCGCTGCACTAGGTCCGCCGGGTGAGAAGGTGCGTCGCCTCGTGGCCCTCGGTGTCGGAGGCCACTGCGACGCGCGCGAAGACGGGGGGCGTCGCGCCACGGCTCTCGTCGACGCGTACTGCTCGGTGGCTGCTTCGCAGGTCATGGGCTGCGGGCGGCAGCGGTGCGGGCTTCCTCAGTCGCGCGGCGATGAGAGGAGAGGCGAGCAGAGCGCCCGGGATCGCGGCCAGCGCGAGCCCGACCGCCGTGAGCTCGTTTCCCGCGAAGAACGCGGCCCCGAGGGCGGCGACCGACGTCACCATGCCGAGAAGGACGCCCCACGCGCGCATGCGGATCACGCCGACCGACGACCCGACGAGCGCCGCGGCGAACGCCGCGAGCGCGACGCCGTGCCCGTGCTCCTGCCAGAGGAGCTGCTCGGCCGCGAACATCGCCACCACGGTGGCGGTCATCGCCGACGCCACCGCGCCTGCGAGGAACACGCGGCGGTAGGCCACGGGTGAGAACTCGGCCTTCGCGGCCCCGGTGTGGAGCCCGGGCCGCGCCAGGAGGAGGGCGCCGGCGGAGGTCGTCGCGAAGAACACCGTGTGGGCGTCCGGCAGGTGGCCGTGACCGAGAGCGTCCGCGAGACCGACGAGCATCGGCGTCAGCACGACCCAGGCGACGCCCCGCGAGAGCACCTGCGCGAGCACCGACCGCCGCGCGAGCCCGACGGCGGCTACGCCCACCAGCGCGCCGACCGCCAGCACGCTCTTGTCCCAGCGCCCTTCGTCGAGCGCGAGCGACCCGATGCCCGCGGCCGCCGCCCCGAGGGACGCCGACGCCAGCACGCGCTTCACGGCCGAGGCGCCGCCTGTCCACCTCATCGTGGAGGGGACGCTCCGGTCGGTGCCTTTGTTCCTCGACGCGACCCGTTTCCTTGCGCGCCGCTCGAAAAGCCGTCATGGCTACCCCCCATTGCCCACCCTCCAGCTCAGCGAGCGAATACGGCGGCGCCTGGCCGACGAGACGGGACGGATCGCCAAGCAGGCGCCGTTCACCGTGGCGCTCTGCTACCCGTCGCCCTACCGCGTCGGGATGAGCTCTCTCGGCTACCAGCGCATCTACCGGGCGCTGATGGAGACGCCGGGCCTCGCCTGCGAGCGCGCCTTCCTCGACGACGAGTGCGAGTCGGACGCCGCCCGACCGCCCGAGCGGCCCGTCACCTACGAATCGATGCGCCCCATCGACGAGCTGCCGGTGCTGGCGTTCAGCGTCGCCTACGAGCTGGAGATCGCTGGCCTCGTTCGCATGCTCGAGGCCGCGGGCATCCCGCCGCTCCGTCGCGACCGGGAGGCCAGCGACGGCCGTCATCCCCTCGTCGTCGCAGGCGGACCGCTCACCTTCTCCAATCCCACGCCGCTCGCGGCGGTGGTCGACGCGATCCTCGTCGGAGAGGCCGAGGGGCGCGTGGTCGAGGCGGTCCGCGCCGTCGAAGGGGCCGCGACGCGTACGGCGCAGCTCGACGCCCTCGCGAGGATGGCCCACGTGTTCGTCCCCGGGCGCCACGCCGTCTGCCCGCCAGTGGGCGCGGAGGACGACGCGGTGCTTCCGGCCTTCTCGGCGATCCGGACGCCCCACACCGAGCTCGCCGACATGTTCCTCATCGAGACCGAGCGTGGCTGCTCGCGCGGGTGCAGGTACTGCGTCATGCGCCGCTCGACCAACGGCGGGATGCGCATCGTGCCGGCCGAGGTGCTCCTCGAGACCATCCCCCGCGACGCACGGCGCGTCGGCCTCGTGGGCGCCGCCGTCAGCGATCATCCCAAGATTGTCGAGGTCGTCAACGCGCTCGCCGACCGCGGGTGCGAGGTCGGCCTCTCGTCGCTCCGCCCCGACAAGCTCGCCCGGGGCGACGACTTCGTCGCGGCGCTGGCCCGCGTCGGTTACCGCACGCTGACGACCGCGATGGACGGCACGAGCGAGCGTGTCCGCGAGTCACTCGACCGGCGCGCCCGCCCGGCCCACTTGCTCCGCTGCGCCGAGCTCGCGAAGAAGCACGGCATGGACCGGCTGAAGCTCTATCTGATGATCGGCACCCCCGGCGAGACCGACGCGGACGTCGACGAGTGTGTCGCGTTCGCGACGGAGATCTCCCGCATCGTCCCGCTCGCGCTCGGCATCGCCCCCTTCTGCGCCAAGCGCAACACGCCGCTCGACGGCGAGCCGTACGCCGGCATCCGCGTCGTCGACGCGCGCCTCGAGCGCCTGCGCAGGGGGCTCAAGGGACGCGTGGACGTCCGGGCGACGAGCGCCCGCTGGGCGTGGGTCGAGTACGTCCTCGCGCAGGGCGGCGAGGCGGAGGGGGCGGCCCTCGTCGAGGCCGTGGCGGCGGGAGGCTCGTTCCAGGCCTACAAACGAGCGTTTGCGGGGCTCGCGAAGACGGCCCCGCGGCGGTCGCTCAGGGTCGCGACGGCGTAGCCCCTCGGGGGTCGCGCGATCGCGGCAGGCGCACCTGGAACGTCGTCCCCTCGGCATCGGTCGAGGCGACCTCGATGGTGCCGCCGTGGCCGGCGACGATCTCCCGCGTGATGTAGAGACCCAGGCCGAGCCCCGAGGAACGAGAGGTCGGCCCCGTCTCCTGGCCCCGGCGAAAGGGATCGAAGAGCACGGGCAGGAGGTCCTCCGGGATGGCCGGCCCCGGGTTGTGGACCAAGAT
Source organism: Polyangiaceae bacterium (assembly GCA_036501935.1). Lineage (GTDB taxonomy): Bacteria > Myxococcota_A > Polyangia > Polyangiales > Polyangiaceae > Palsa-1150. The sequence goes on from DASXZL010000052.1 coordinate 117,435, forward strand.
CTGCGCCACGCCGTGGTCGCCTCGCGCCGTCACGCGCACCGTGCCGTCGGGCGCGCCGTGATCGATGGCGTTGCCCACGAGGTTCGACACGACCTGGGCGACGCGGTCGGGATCCCACTCGCCGTCGAGGTCGCCCGTCAGCTCCACGCGGAGGGCGCGCTGGGGATGCGCCGCGTGCACCTCGTCGGACACCTCCGTCACGACCTTGCCGAGGTTGGTCGGCACCGGGCACACGGCGATGCCCGCGCCCAACCGGCTCCGCGTCAGGTCGAGGAGCTGGTCGATCATGCGCGACATGCGCGCCGCGGTGGACCCCATCCGTTCGAGCATCGTGATCTGCTGCGTCGAGCTGGCGATGCGGCGCAGGAGGTCGACCCCCATGGTCAGCGAGGAGAGGGGATTGCGGAGGTCGTGTCCGAGGATGGCCATGAACCGCTCTTGGAACTGCGCCGTGCGCTGCCGCTCGGCCACCGTCCGGTTCCGGAGCAGGACGAGCCCCGCCGACAGCCCGAAGAGCAGGCTCGAGAGGACGAGCGAGACCCGCGTGAGCGACTCGTAGCGCTGCTGCCCCGCGAGATGCTGCGCGAGCCGTGCGTCCTCGATGGCGATCGTCGCGTCGAGGTCGGCCCGGAGCGCGTCCATCGTGTGCAGGCCCAGGTCCGTATCCATGGCGGCCTGGGCCGCCATCAGTCCGTCCCGATCACGCCGGTCGATGCCCTGCTGCAGCTCGTCCAGCCGGACGGCCGTCAGCTTCGCGATGGCCGCGACGAGCGATTGCACGGCCGGGTTGCGGACCGTCAGGGCGTGGAGCTTGTCGACGCGCTCGGTCAGGGCTAGCCGGGCGCGACTGTACGGCTCGAGGTAATCGCGCCGTCCCGTGAGGAGGTAGCCGCGCTGCCCCGCCTCCGCCTGGAGGAGAGTTCCGTAGAGCCGTGCCACGGTGACCTGAACCACCATGGTGTGATCGACGCGATCGCTCGAGGCGGCGAAGCGGCGGGACGTGAAGATGGAAAGCCCGAGCGTGCCCACCAGCAGCAGCGCTGCCATGGTGGGGAGCCCGACGAGCGCCCAGGGCCGCTTCCAATGCACGCCGACTACAACCCCCGGCGCTGCATTTCCTTCCGGCACGCGGACCGTCCCCGAACGGAGACGCGTTCGTGCCGCGGCGGAGGTACGCTCCAGATCGTGCGCCAGTGGGCCGCTCTCCTCCTCCTCGTGTCCGCGGCGGTCGCATGCCGGTCGAGCGACGAACCCGGCGCACCGGCTCGCCCGGCGGTGACGACCCTCCCTCCGAACGACCCCGCGTGCCCGGGGACCTTCGCCCCCGCCGGCCACTGCCGCGCGGTCGCCGGCGGTTACTGCCGCTACCCCGAGGGCCAGTGCGAATGCTTCGGCTTCTGCGGCGGTATGATGCAGGCGCCCTGTCCGCGCGGCCCCGACCGCAAGCCTCTCGGTGGCTGCGACGACGACCACAGTCGCTGGATCTGCGCGGGATGGCCCGCCGAGGGTTGCCCGCCGGACCCTCCGCGCGATGGGGACCCGTGCACCGATACGCCGGCGCCCTGCACGTATCCCGTGTGCGGAGCGGGCAGCAGCGCGTGCGTGAAGGGCCGCTGGAAGAGCACCGTCTTGCACTTCCCTTAACCCTGCGGCGCTCGACGCCCAGCACCTCCAACTGCTGACCCAGAGGCAGCACCCCCCCTCCGGCCCTTGGCGACTTGCGAGGGGGGCGAGGGTCGACCCAACCGGCTCAACGAGTACGGATTCCGGCGACCGCGCAAGTGATTGCGTCACGCTCGAGCCCGGACGGCACGACCGCTGCTTCCTTCTCCTGCCATGCGTCGCACGAGCCCGAGGTTGTCGCCGCGTTCGAGTGCCGTGGTCGCCGCGTTCCTGTTTGCGGCTCAGGCCGCGTTCGCGATCGTGCACCGCGCGGCGGGAGGCGAGTACTCCGGCTTCACCCACGTCCACAGCGTCGTCATCGACGTTGGCCTCGCCGTCATATGGGGCGGGGCTGCGGTCGCGTGCGCCGTGCACCGCTCGTGGCCGGCGTTCGTTTGGATGCTGGTAGGGAGCGCCGTTTCGCTCATCCACGGCTTCATGTTCTCAATCGCAACGGGCGATCATGGCCCGTACGGCGTCGGCATTCCCTTCCTCGTCGCCGCCGGGGTGGAGCTCTTCCTCTGGGCGCACGCCGGGCCGGCGTTCCTCGAGGAGCGGCCCGAGCGCCGCCGCGAGACCCGCGAAGGCCTTTCGCATCGCCACCCCGCGCACGCTCGCTGAGGGGACGGGCAGCCGCGGCCCTGTCGTCGCTCGAGGTCGTGCGTGTCGCCTGGGTCTTCGGCTCGCGGGCGGCCGGTACCGCGACGAGTCGCAGCGATCTCGACGTGGCCGTCGTTTTCGCTCGCGACCTCGACGGCGGCGCGCGCGAGTCGGCCCGGCGCAGAATCGTCGCGGCGTTGACGGACGCGATGGGAGTTCCATCGACTTGCGCCGGCTCGCCACGACCGTGCGGGGGGACCTCGCCCGACCTGCGCGCGTTCGCGGCAGAGGCGGCCAAGTGGATGGCGTGAGCTTGACCCGACCGCCCGATGCGCGCGGCCGCAGAGGGCGCTGCCAGAGGCCATCGGAGAGGAGCCGACTGAGGACGACGCCGAGGTAGCCGGCTCAGAACACGACCACCCGCATGGCCCCGCCCACGTCCGCCGCCCGCGCCAGCGCGGCGTGGTGGACGCGTTTCGCCCATCGGATGGCCGCGACGAGGCCCTCGGCGTCGACGCGCGCTCCATCCCGCGTCGCCAGGCGCCCGGCGATGAGCGAGGCCAACGTGCATCCCGTCCCGTGCACCGCGCCAATGGCGAGGCGGCGCGCGCGCAGCTCCACCACCTGGCCCCCGATCGCCAGCACGTCGATCGCGCTCGGCCCGGTCGCGGGGCCCAGGTGTCCGCCCTTCACGAGGGCGGCGCGCGCGCCCATCTTCACCAGCGCCCGTGCCGCATCGTGCGCTGCGCCCACAGTGGGGACGGGCTCCCCCACCAGCGCGTGGGCCTCCTCGGCGTTCACCGTCACCAGCGTGGCGCGCGGCAGCAGCTCGTCGCGCAGCGCCGCGACGGCGCCCGCCGAGAGGAGGCGCGCCTTTCCGCGTGTGGGAAGCATCGGAGTGTCCACCACGACCGGGACCCCGGGGTACCGCCCGAGGAGGCTCGCCACAGCGCGGACGTTCGACTCGCTGCCGAGCGCGCCGATCTTCACCGCACGAACCCGCTGATGTCGCAGGACCTCGCCTGCCTGCGCCGCGACCTCGCGCGCCGGGACGGCCCGCGCCGACCGCAGCCCCGCGGTCGATTGCACCGTGACGACCGCCACGGCCGCTCCGCCGAAGACGCCCGCGGCCCCGAAGGCCCGCAGATCGGCCGCGAGACCCGCCCCGCCGCCCGGGTCGAGGCCACCGATGGCCAGCGCGCACGGCGCCTTTCCCACCGCCGCTTTCATGGGCCCGAGGGATAGCGTGATTGACACTGCGAAGCGAGCGCTGGTACCCCCTTGATAGATGCGCGTGCGCCTTGCGGTTGTCGCCGCCGTCGTAGGGGTCGCGCTCGGTCTTTTGTCTCGCGACGCGCGCGCGCAGTGCGTCGACGAGGAGCTGAAACAGGAGCTCGTCGGCGGCCGGCACTACCGCGGCGTGCAGGAGCGGCTCTTCACGAAGGCCTTCCGCCACGAGCTCTCCGCGATGGGCGGCTGGTACGCGGGCGATCTCTATTCGAGCAGCTGGCTCGCCGGCGGCGCCTACACGTTCCACTTCAGCGAGGACCTCGGGCTCGAGGCCAGCGTGCAGCTCACGCACTTTCACAGCGCCGTCACCGACTCGTACGAGCGGCGCTATCCGGACATCCAGGTCCTCCAGAACCCGGACGCGCCCGGGCGCCTCTACTTCGGGCACCTCATCTGGTCGTTCGCCTACGGAAAGCTCCGCTGGCTGGGGGACGGGACGAGCCGGTTCGACTTCAACCTCGCCTTCGGCGGTGGGGTGACCGACGACACGACCTCCCGTGGCGCGACCGCGAGCGCAGGCCTGGGGACCAAGTTCTACTTCGGCAAGTGGTTCGCGCTGAGGTTCGACGTGCGAGATCACGTGCTGCGTGAGGTGCTCGTGGGAGATGAGCACCTGGTGAACGACGTGCTGATCACGCTCGGCGCGAGCGTGTTCATCCCGTTTGGCGGGTGATACCCTCCTTCCCATGCGATGGTCTGCGTTGTCGCACGCCTCCCGTCCGGGCGTGCGGGCGAAGCGTTTTCTCGCAGGAGGCGCGCTCGCGGCGGCGCTGGCGCTCGTCCCGCTCGCCTTCGCGCAGCAGCCGCGATGGCCCCAGCGGGCTGCGGGTCGCCCGGCGGCGAAGCCCAAGGCGTCTGCGGGGAGCGACAACCCGTACGAAACCGACAAGCCCTCCGGCGCGTCCCCGGCGACGTCGGCCGCCTCCTCGCCTGCCTCGACGGCGAACGCCGCGTGGCCCGCGTCGTCGACCGGCCCCGTGCCGCCGCCGCCGACCGAATCGGGGGACGGAGGCAAGCTCTCGCCGCTGAACCCAGCCGCGAACGAGTTCTCCGACGCGGGACTGGGGTCGTCGTCGCTCGACTACGATCGGCTGCTCGCCGACATCGGGTCCTTGCGGGCGCGCGTGGCGGCGGTGAGCGACACGCTGTTCCACTCGCGCATCGCGGTCACCCTGGAGACCAGCGGCGATCACGGGCGCATCGCGGCCCTCAGCGTGTCGCTCGACGACGGGGTCGTGTGGACGTCTCCACCGCAGTTCCGGGCCGAGGACGCGACCGTCGTGTACGACCACGCCGTCGCGCCGGGGCACCACGCCGTGACCATCGACGTCGAGCGGCGCGACGACCGCAACGACACGTTCCGCAGCGCCCAGCGCTCCCGCTTCGTCGTCGACGTCCCCGCCGACCAGCGCCTCGGCGTCGACGTGAAGCTGTGGGACGACTCGAGTATGGGAGGCGACTTCCCGGGCGACAAGAAGGGAAGCTACGAGCTGCGGGTCCGCATGCGCGCCAAGGCGCAGGCGATCGGCCGGTGAGGGGCCAGTGAAGGCCCTCGTCTGCCGCGAGTACGGTCCGGTCGAGTCGCTGGCGATCGGCGAGCTGCCCGATCCCCTGCCGGCCGCGGGGCAGGTCGTCGTCGGGGTGAAGGCGTGCGGGGTGAACTTTCCCGACCTTCTCATCGTGCAGGGCAAGTACCAGTTCAAGCCGCCGCCACCGTTCGCGCCGGGGGGCGAGGTCGCGGGGATCATCGAGGCGGTGGGGGCGGGCGTGGAAGGGCTCCGCGTGGGCGACCGCGTGCTCGCGATGTCCATCTGGGGCGGCATGGCGGAGAAGCTCGCAGCGGACGCGTCGCAGGTGGTTCGCCTGCCCGACGGCGTCGATTTCGAGAGCGCGTCGTGCGTGGCGACGGCGTACGGGACGACGGTGCACGCGCTGCGGGACCGGGCGAACCTGCAGGCGGGCGAGACGCTCCTCGTGCTGGGGGCGGCGGGGGGCGTGGGGCTGGCGGCGGTGCAGGTCGGAAAGCGTATGGGCGCGCGCGTCATCGCCGCGGCGTCGACGCCCGAGAAGCTCGAGACGTGCAAGCGGCACGGCGCGGACCAGCTCGTGAACTACGTCGCGGAGGATCTGAAGGAGCGCGTGAAGGCGCTCACGGACGGCGCGGGAGCCGACGTGGTCTACGATCCGGTCGGCGGGACGTACACCGAGGCGGCGCTGCGCGCGACGGCGTGGAACGGCCGCGTTCTGGTCATCGGGTTCACCGCCGGGGACATCCCGCGCGTGCCGACGAACCTCGTGCTGCTCAAGGGTTGCTCGCTGGTCGGTGTCTTCTGGGGCATGGCGCTCGTGCGCGAGCGGGCGCGCCTCATGGGGCAGATCGAGGAGATCCTCGGATGGGTGAAGGACGGCAGCGTGCGGCCGCACGTCCACGCGAAGTACCCGCTGGCGCACGCGCTCGACGCTCTTCGCGAGGTCCAGCAGCGGCGAGTCCAGGGGAAGGTGGTCGTGCTGCCATGAGGCGTTTGCTCCTCGCTCTTTCGCTCGCGGCCACGACGACGTGGGCCTTCGGCTCGGGCGCCCAGCCTCGTCCGCCAGCCGCCCCGCCAGCACCCCCCCCGCCGCCCGCCGCCGCACCAGTCCCGGCGCCGCTTGCCGCTCCCGCAACAGGCGACAAGCTCTTCGCCGACGCTCTCCGCGCATACCACACGGCGCTCCTCTCGCGCCGCCTCGGTCAGCAGGATCTCCGCAAGGAGGACGTCGCGCTCCGCGTCGCCGAGGGCGAGCAGCTCATGGCCTCGGGGCGCGTCGACGAGGCCATCGCGCGCCTCGGCGAGCTGGTCGAGCACCCGCAGTTCGACCTCTACATCGACACGGAGGACGGGCGCGCTGCCACTTTCCGGCTCGGCGATGCGCTCGCCACAGCAGGCCTCTACACGCCGGCCCGCGGCTACCTTCGCCGCGTGGTCGAGGCACGGGGAGCGTGGGACGGCAACGCCACGTGGGCGCGGCGCGCGGTGCGCCGGCTGGTCGACGTCGCCCTCGAGAGCGAGGAGTACGCCATCGTCTTTCAGGATCTCGCCGGCGTCCCCGCGAGCGCCCCGGCCGAGGTGCGCGGCGAGATCGCGTACATGAACGGGCGAGCGCAGGAGGCGGCCGGCAACCCCGACGCCGCGATCTCCGTCTACGCGACGGTCCCGCAGGTGTGCCGCTTCTGGGCGCAGGCGACGTACCTGGCGGCGCTCATCGACGTCGAGAAGGGAAACTACAAGGACGGCGAGAACCTGCTCTGCAAGGTGGCCGATCCGAAGCGGAGCGCGTCGACGACGCCCGTCTTCGCGGACGAGAAGTTTTTCGCCGTACGCGACCTCGCGCGCCTCGGCCTCGGCCGCATCGCGCACGAGCAGGGCCGCAACGACGACGCGCGCTACTACTACTATCTCGTCCCGCGCGACTCCGACCGCCTCGCTGAGGCGCTCTACGAGGCGGCGACGACCCGCTACGAGAAGAAGGACTACGACGGCGCGCGCGAGCTGCTCGACGAGCTCGCGGGCCTCGGCGTGCACCACCGCTACCAGGACGAAGCGTGGGTCCTCGATGCGTGGGTCGATCTCGCGCGGTGCCGCTTCGCCGACGCCGACAAGAAGCTCGTGACCTTTCTCGAGCGCTACGAGCCCGTGCGCGACGCCGCGCGGCGGATCGCGCAGAACGACGTGGCGATGCAGCGCATGCTGGCGGCGGTGCGCTCCGGCTCGGACGCGGGCGGCGCGGAGATCGGCGGGACGAGCCCCGAGGTCATCCGGACCATCGCCGCCCTGGTGCGCATCGACACGGCGTACGACCGCGTGCAGCGGCGGCGCTCCGTCCTGGAGCGTGAGGCGTCGGGCCTCGTCAACGCGGTGGGTGCCATCGGCGACATGCAGCGGACGCTGTCGACCAACGGCGGCGTGCGTCCTTCGGCGGAGCTCGGGTCGGACGACGTTCACAAGGCGCGCGACGCGCGTGACGCGATCGACGGCGTGGAGCATCAGCTGGCGGACCTCGAGTCGGCGCGGGCCCCGGCGGCGCAAATCGCGCCGCTCCGGCAGCAGCTGTCGGAGCTGAAGGCCCGGCTGGCGCAGGGAGGCGGTGCGAACGCGTCGGGATCGGCGGGCGAGCTGCCGTCGGGCGCCGACCTGCCGGATCTGCTGCGGGCCGACGCGACGCGCGGAGTCGAGCTCCAGGCGAGGATCGCGACGGTGCGACGGCGGCTCGACGACGCGGAGACGGCGCTGGCGAAGGACGCGCTGAGGCGGCTGGATCTCCGGCTTTCGCGTCTCTTGCGGCGAGCGCGCCTCGGGCGCATCGAGAGCGTCCTCGGGCGAAAGCGCGCGCTCGAGGTCGAGGTCGAAGCGATCCGCCTCGGGTACCTGCCGCAGGACGCGGTCGACTCGCTCGATGCCGCGCGCTTCCTCGAGGACAACGAGGAGTACTGGCCCTTCGAGGGTGACGACTGGCCGGACGAGTACGTCGGGGGCGAGATCAAGTGAGGCGCGCCCGCTCCGCCGTCTTCGCGACCTGGGTCGCGGCGTCCTTCGTGGGGCTCGGGGGCGGGTCCGCCTCCGCGGCGACTCCACCCCCGAGCACGCCGGCCGGCGGAGTGGCCGGGGACATCAAGCCGGCGGCCGAGCGGAGCATCAACGCCGGCCCCGTGGCGAAGCCGGGCAGCGGCGGGCGCGGCGCCGTGTCCGAGGCCGGATCGAGCGGGCAGCCGGCCATCCGCGGACCGAAGATCCCCGAGGCGCTCCGCAAGCAGATCCAGGCGAAGCTCGACGCGCGCGTGGCGGCCGACCTCGTGCAGAGCCGGCAGCTCCGCACGCAGGGCATTTCGCTCTTGCAGACGTTCGTCGCGGAGACGCCGCGCGAGGCCGCCGAGATGCCCGAGGCGCTCGTCCGCCTGGCGGAGCTCCAGTGGGAGAACGAGCGCGAATCGTTCGTGACGCGCTTCGAGGTGTGGGACAAGAAGCCGGTCGACCAGCGCGGCCCCGCGCCGGAGCTCGACTACCGCGTCGCGCGCGACCTCCTCGGTCGCGTGCTGAGGGACTACCCCTGGTTCAACCAGCTCGATCTCGCCCTCTATGTCGACGGCTTCCTCGCCTTCGAGCAAGGCAAGGAGGACGAGGCGCGCGAGCGCTTCGAGAAGATCCTCCGCGACTTCCCGCGCTCGCGCTTCGTGCCCGACGCGCACATGGCCAAGGCCGAAGCGATCTTCAACGGCCACTACGACTACCAGGCAGCCCTCGCCGAGTACGAGAAGGTCCTCGGCTTCAAGGCGCAGATCGACCCCGCGCTTTACGGCCTCGCCCTCTTCAAGAGCGCATGGTGCTACTGGCGCCTCGGCAACAACGACGAGGCGGCCAAGCGCTTCGTCGGCGTCTTCGAGGCGACCGACGCGGGCCGCAAGAACGTGAACGCCGCGGAGAAGAAGCAGCTCGACGAGCTGCAAGAAGAGGCCCTCAAGTACGTCGTCGAGGTGTTCACGGAGGACGAGAAGAACACCGCGAACGATCTCTACGGCTTCCTGACGAAGATCGGCGGCGAGCGCTTCAGCGGCAAGATCGTCCGCAAGCTCGCCGAGCAGTATTACGACCAGGCGCACTACGAGAAAGGCATCGAGGCGTACGAGCTCTTGCTGAAGCTCGAGCCGACGAGCCGCGACGCGGGGACGTGGATCCTCCAGGTCGCCGCCGGGTACAACGCCATCGAGGACTGGAACCGGCTGAAGCTCGTCTTCGACCGCGCCCTCGCGTCGTACACGACGGGCGGCACCTGGGCGCGGACGCAGGCGGACCCGACGAACGTGGCGTCGACGGGGGCGGCCATCGAGAAGGCGCTGCGTCAGGACGCGACCTCGCTCCACGCGAAGGCGCAGAAGGACAAGACGAGCCGGGCCGAGTTCGAAGGGGCCGTCGCGCTCTACGACGTCTACCTGTCGAAGTTCTCGAGCGAGCCGAAGGCCTACGAGCTGCAGTTCTACGTGGGCGAGATCGACTTCTTCCGCCTCGAGCGCAACCTCGACGCGGCGACGCACTACCTCGCGGCTGCCAAGGGCATCCCCAAGGAGGCGACGCCGGAGATGGCGGCGATGCGCCACGACGCGCTCTACAACGCGCTCGTCGCGCTCTCGCGCGAGATGGACGTGAAGCGCGACAAGAAGGGCGCCGAGACGGAGGCCGACAAGAAATACGCGGACGCGCTCGACCTCTACGCGCAGTTCTACCCGAACGACCCCCAGCTCCCGGCCATGTTCTACCGGCAAGGCCAGTACTACTTCGTCAACGCGAACTACGACTCGGCGGTGAAGATCTGGGGAATGCTGCTCGAGAAGTTCCCGAACAGCGAGCAGTCACGCGACGCGGGCGACAGCATTCTCGAGTCGTTCAACCGCGCGAAGAACTACGAGAACATCGAGACGTGGGCGCGCCGGCTGAAGGCGCTGCCGAAGTTCGCCGGCGCGAAGGAGCAGGAGCGGCTCGACGCGCTCATCGTGCAGGCGGTCTTCAAGCAGGGCGAGCAGAAGGCTGCCTCCGGGGATCACACGGCGGCGGCGGCGGCGTACCTCCGCGCCGCGAAGGAGTTCTCGAAGGACCCGCGCGCCGCCCAGGCTTGCGTCAACGCCGAGCAGGAGGCGAAGCTCGCGGGCGACGCGAAGACGCTGCAGGAGGCGGCGCAGCTCGCGATGGGCCCGGCCTACCGCGACCGGGCCGAGTCCCCCGGCGGCGCCTGGATCGCGACGACGACGCTTCAGGCGATGGGGCTCTTCGGCGAGGCGGCCGACCTCGCCGAGCAGATGACGAGCCTCGGCGACCGCGAGCACCCGAACTACGCCAAGTACGAGCACGAGAAGGACGCCGCCTACAACGCCGTCATTCTCCGCGAGGCCACGGGAGAGCACGACAAGGCGGTGCTCGACGGGAACAAGTTCCTCGCCTCCTACGGGTCGTCGGCCGAGGCCGACGAGGTGGTCTTCCAGATGGGCCGCGCGCACCAGAACGCGGGACGCGCGAAGGACGCGGCGGAGCTCTACAAGCGGTACATCACGCGCGCGAAGAACCTGGACCACCGGGCGCAGGGTCTGGTGCTGCTGGCGCAGGCGCAGCTGAAGACTGGGGACGACCGCGCGGCGGCGGTGTCGCTCGACGAAGCGGTGACGCTCGGCAAGCACCGGGCGCGGGAGCTCTCGCCCGAGGGCAAGTACGCGGCCGCGCACGCGCGCTACATGCAGGGCGAGCGGGTGCTGGCGAAGTTCGAGCAGATCCAGATCGCGGGCGACGTGAAGCAGCTGAAGGCGCGCCTGAAGCAGAAGACCGAGCTCCTGAAGGAGGCGGCCAAGGTGTTCCTCGACTGCGTGTCGCTGGGCGTCGCCGAATGGACGACGGCGGCTCTCTTCCAGATTGGCCACATGTACGAGGCGTTCGGCAAGGCACTGCGCGATTCCCCGCCGCCCCCCGAGGTGAAGACCGAGGATCAGAAGTCCGAGTACCAGTCGCAGATCGAGGAGTTCGCGGTCCCGATGGAGGAACGAAGCCTCGACGCGTACGAGAACGGCTGGAAGAAGGCGATCGACATCGGCATCTACAACCAGTGGACGGCGAAGATGCGCGACGCGCTCGGACGCCTCAACAGCGAGCTCTATCCGCCGTTCAAGGAGACCGGCTTCGAGGTGCGTTCCCGCGGGCCACTGCCGATGCCCGCGCTCATCGACGCGCCGAGCCGCGCCCTCGCCGGGCCGCCGCCGACGCCGGGGAAGAAGTGAGGCGCCTCCTCGCGCTGGCGCTGGTGCTCGCGGCCGCGGGGTGCGGCGGGGGCGGGGCCGTTCGCGCCCACACGACGACGACCGTCGCGCTCCCGCCGGCGAACCCGATCGCCGTCAGCAAGATGGTGCAAGGGGTCCAGGCGGCGAAGGACGGGCAGCGGGAACGCGCCGTGGCGCTCCTCCGCGAGGCCATCTCGATCGACTCGAACCTGTGGGAGGCGCGCTACGACCTCGGGGTCGTGCTCGCGTCTTCGGGCGACCTCGCGGGCGCCGAGGAGCAGCTCGCGGCCTCTGCCAAGCTCGCGCCCGACTCGCAGGAGATCGCCACGGCGCTGGCCGAGGTCCGGCGGCGGCGCGGGGAGCACAAGCTCGCGGCCGAGGGGCTCGCCGACTTCGTGCACGACCATCCGAACGCCGTCGACGCGCGGACCCTCTACGTCGCGGCGCTCCGCGAGAGCGGGCAGGTCGACAAGGCCATCGTCGAGGCACGCGAGGTGCTCGTGCGAAAGCCCGCCGACGCGACCGCGCTGGCCGAGCTGGCCCTCTCGCACCTCGCGAAAGGCGAGAAGGAGGCCGCCGCGCTCCTCTCCAAGCAGGCCCTCGACGCGAGCCCCAACAGCGCCGTCGCCCACCGCGCCACGGGGCTGCTCGATCTGTCGAACGGCGACGACGCGGAGGCGTTCGCGGAGTTCCGCAAGGCCTCGCAGGCCGATCCGCACGACACGACCTCGCGCCTGAACATGGGCGTGGTGCTCCTGAAGGCGGGCGCGTACGCGAAGGCCGAGGAGCAGTACCGGGAGATCCTCAAGGTGTCGGCCGACGACGTGGAGGCGCAGGTGGGCCTCGCCGCGGCGCTGCGCGGGGAGGCCGACGCGCAGCACCCGCAGAAGCTCGACGAGGCGCGCGGGTTGCTCGAGAAGGCGCTGGCGGCGAACCCGCACGACACGAGCGCGGAGTTCAACCTGGGCGTGCTCTATGCGGACTTCCTCAAGCGGCCGGCGGATGCTGGCCCGCTCTTCAAGCGCTTCCTGTCGGACGCTCCGAGTGACCATCCCCTCCGTGCGGAGGCCGAGAAGTACGTCTCGGCATCGGCCGCCAACGCGCCGTCCCCGCCGCCGCCTGCCGCCGCCCCGGGCGGCCAGAAGCCTCTCCCTCCGCCTCCGCCCAAGAAGTGACGCGAGCGGCGATGGGCACACATCGTACGACTCGACGCAGCGCTTGCCGGACCTCGGATGCGCCGAGCTATCCTTTGGATGGGATGGGAGATGCCGCGCAGGTCGGGAAGACCAGCGTGACCCGGCGCATGCGGGTCGTGCTCCTGGCGCTCGCGGCGCCCGCGCTGGTGGCCCTCGTCGCGCAGGGAGCCGTCGCGCAGACGGCGAGGCCGGTGGCGCAACGGTCGCACACCGGCGGTCGCGGCGTGCCGAGGAAGGCGGCGCCCGACGGCGGGGCCGCGTCGACCAGCAATGCGGGGACGCTGACGGCGGCGCCCGCGGCAGGGCCGACGGCGACCGTCTCGAGCGGCGACGCGGGAGCGGGGGTCGTCGAGTCGAGGACCCTCGATGGCGGCACGCACGTCTTCAAGTTCAGTGAGCTCGACATCGAGGGCCGCCTGAAGAGCCCGCAGCTCGTCTACTTCCTGCGGCGCGTCCGCGCCGAGTTCTCCGCCGGCGAGCTGGGGCACCGGACCTTCATGCGCGAGATGTCGGAGACCCGAAAGGAGTCGACCTTTTGATGAACACCGCCTCTCCATCCCTCGGTGCCGCCGCGACGCCCATGCTCCGGGTCGCCGCCGCGTGGGGGACGACGATCGTCGGCGTGCGCCTGCTCTCGCGCGGTGAGGATTGCACGGTCGGCGACAGCCCGAATGCGGTCGCCGTGATGCCCGACGGGCTCTCGGCCCCGGCGACGCCGCTGCGCGCGGCGGGAGGCGGATGGGAGCTCGACGCGCGGGGCGCCGTGGCGGGCGTGCTGATGCTGCGCGGACGCGAGGAGAACCTGCTCCAGCTCGCGCGGACGGGCGCGCCGGTGCCCGTGCTCCCGGGCGACTACGGGCTCGTGCAGTACGGGCTGTTCTCGATCTTCTTTCAGTACACGACCGCGGCGAGGCCGCTCAAGGCGGGCATCTCCCTCGAGCCACTCGTCGGCCTGTCGGTCTTCTCCAGCGTCGTTCTGCACCTCGGGATCATCGGGCTTCTCATCATCAACTGGACTCCGCCCGAGTATCAGCTCCCCCCGGAGCTCGTCAGCCCGGAGGACTACGCCGCGCGGTTCGGCCTGAAGCGCGTGCTCCCGGAGATGGAGCCGGCCACGGCGTCGAACGACAAGGGCGGCGGCGGCTCGGGCATCAAGGACCCTGGCGCCAAGGACCCGAAGAAGATGGGCGGCGGGCAGAAGATCGTCGGCAAGGAGGGCAAGGCGGGCCTCAACGGCAAGGAGGACCACTCGGAGCTCCCCGGCGAGATCAAGCCGACGACCAACTACGGCGGTCTGAGCGAAGCGCTCGCCGACACGGGCACGGACATCAAGAAGACCCTCGCCGAGATCCAGACCGTGGCGAACGCGCTCGGCGGCCTCAACTCCGACAACGTCGTGCTGGGGGCGGGGCCGGGGACCGGCTTGAAGGGCGCCGGCTCCGGCGGAGGGGGCACCGGGGCGGGCGTCATGTTCGGGTCGGGCACCATGAACACCGGCTGGGGTCCCGGCTCAGGCGGGGGCTTCGGCTCGGGCGCCGGGGGACCCGGCGGGAAGGGAACCGGAGGCTTCGGCAGCGGCGGCACGGGCGGCGGCACGGGCGGGGGCAACGGACCGGGCAACGGCGCGGGCAACGGGCCGGGGGAGCACGGCCTCGCCGGCGCCGGCGCCGGAGGGGGAACGCACGGAGGGCTCAATCCGGAGCAGATCCGCCGCGTCGTCATCGCCCACCGCGGCGCGCTCCAGGCTTGCTACGAGATCGAGGCGCAGAAGGACCCCACGCTCAGGGGCGGCGTCACCGTATCGTGGACCATCGACTCGGGCGGCGGCGTGACGAGCGCCAACCTGGCCGGCTCGACCATCCACAACCAGCGCGTCGAAGGGTGCGTGCTCCGTCAGGTGCGCGCGTGGCACTTCCCCTCGAGCGACGGCAACTCGCAGGCGACCTTCCCGTTCTCCTTCGGCATCGGCCGCTGACGCGCGCGCCTCTGGGAAGGAAGCGCGCCCGCCGGACGCGGCGTCAGTGCTTGCCGGCGGGGCACTTGCCGTTGGCGGGGCGCGAGTCGTTCGCGCACATCTTCGCGCATTGACCCGTGACCGAGTCGACCAGCTGGTCCTCGCCGCAGTCGTCGTCCGTCAGCTTGTTCGACTCGGTCGGCACCGGCGCGGGCGCGGCCTTGCTCGCGACGACGACCTTGTACGACGTCTTGAGGAACCCGCGAACCATCGCCTCGGACATGTAGGCGTAGCCCCTGTCGCCCCAGGTCGTTCCCCAGCTGTTGTGCACGAGGAACTGCCGCTGGCCGCCCACGTGCCGGTACCCCGCGAGCACGAACGCGTGCCCGCCATCGGTGGTGAGGGCCGTCCAATCGGCGATGGTCTCGCCGACGGTGGTCAGCCAGCTGGCCCCGATGTCCGCCGACGTCCAGACGTCGGCCCCCGTCGCCAGGATGGCGGCGAGCGTGTCCGGATCGCTCGGGATGCGGTCGTACTCCGTGATCGACCACTGCCCCCGCCCGTCGCTGTCCTTCATCTTCGCCTGCAGCGTCGCGTCGTGCGCGCCGCTCCCTTGCGTCACCGGCGGCGTGTACGGACCGCAGTCGTGGTCGCCGCTCTGGTCGAGCTCGCACGCGACGCGCTCGTCGTACGGCCACGACTCCCAGGGCGCGATGGCCTTCTTGAGGTTCGAGTCCCCCGCGTTCTGCACGATGGGATTGCCGTAGTGCGACCAGATGTGGAGCGTCGACGTCGTCATCGTCCCGTTCTGTCGGCGGATGGCGTTGTCCATCGCCGTCGACAGCGAGAAGGCCGTGCATGCGCCGACCTGCCCCTGGTCCTTCACCGGCCCCTCGGTGCCGTCCCTGCGGTGGTCGACCGCGTCGGGCAGAGCCCCGGCGATGCCCGGCTTCGTCGCCGGCGCGCCGCCCGGTCTGGGCGCGGCGCCGGGAGCAGACGACGCGGGTGCCGGCACGCCCGGGAGCCCGGGAATGCCCGGGATCGAGATGGGACTGTCGAGATCGAGCAGCCCTTGAAGCAGCATGTTGATCTTGTCGGGCGTGAACGCCTTGGCCGACTTGACGGGCGCATGCAGGTTGCAGTCGAGGTGGATCCAGTGGCCGCCGCTCAGCTCGCGCGGGCCGCACTTGCGGTTCGGGCGCAGCCGGAGGGCGAGCGCCTGCACCCCCTGCAGGTCGAGGAACTGAGCCCCCGGGTCGGCGAGCGGCGGAGGGTGGACGATGCGCGTCGGAAAGCGCGCCGAGAGCTCCGGCGGCGGCGGAGGGGGAGCACGGACGACGGGCGGCGGCGGGGGCTCGCCCTGCACGACGACGACGTTCCGGGGCGGCGGCGGCGGGGGCCGACCAGCATAGTAGTAGTAGTACCGGGGAGGAGGACGCGGCGGTGGGCGCTGCACCTCCACCTCGCACGCGCCGAGGAGCAGCACCAGCCCGATCCCCCCGGATGCCCGCCGCCAATTCATCCTCTTGTCTCCGCGTCGTTCGACGAACCGCAAGTCTCGTCTATTCGTATCACGGCGCCCACCGACCTCACTGCTTGCTCCCGTTCGCGCCGACATGGCATGTTGCGCCCCCGTGCGCAGGGTGACGGGTAGACGCTACGAGGTGACGGTCGTCGGAGTGGGCGTCATGGGCCGCCGGCACCTCCGCGTCCTCGGCGCGCTGCACGAGCGCTTCGAGGTCGTCGGCGCGTACGACGTGCGGCCCGAGGTCGAATGGCCGGAGGGCGTCCCGGTGCTCGGGAGCGAGACCGAGGCGATCGCGCGGGCGGACGTCGTCGTCGTCGCCACCCCGATGCGGGCTCACGCCGGCACGGTGACCCGCGCGCTGGCCGCCGGCAAGCACGTGCTCGTCGAGAAGCCGCTGTGCGTGCGGGCCGCGGACGCGGAGACGCTCGTCGCCGCGGCGGCGCGGGGCAGCGGGCGCCTCTTCGTCGGACACTCCGAGCGGTTCAACCCCGTCGTCCGGGCGCTGGCCCGGCTCGTTCGGGACGAGCCGGTCGTCGCCATCGACTTCGAGCGCGTCGGTCCGTCGCGGCCGACCGACGACGGCGTCCTCGTGAACCTCGGCGTCCACGACTTCGACCTCGCCGCCTACCTGACCGGCGGAGAGGCCATCGTCCACGGCGCCGTCGGCGGCCCGGCGGCGAGCGGCTCCGGCGAGGACCTCGCCCACGTGGTCTTCGCGACGACCTCCGGCGCCGTCGGTCACCTCTACGTCGACCGCACGCTCCCCGAGCGGCGGCGCGGCGTCATGCTGGCGACGCCTCGCTGGGTCTACGAGGGGGACCTGCTCGCCCACCGCCTCACGCGGACCGCCCGCGACACGGGCGTGCGTACCGACGTGCCGCTCCCGCTGGAGGAGCCCCTCTCCGCCCAGGCCATCGCGCTCGCCGACGCGCTCGGCGGCGCCTCCCCGCGCGAGCTGGCGACGGGGAGCGACGGCGCACGCGCCGTCATCCTGGCCGAGCGCGCCGCGGGCTACTGCGCCTCCACCGCGCCGAGGGTGCAGCCGTCGGGCTTGCGGGGGTCTCCTCGCTGACCGGTCTCGGGTCCGGCGCCGAGCGCCGAAAACTTGTCGCTCTTCTCGCACCCCTGATACCCGGGGGGAATGCCCCGCACGGAGCACCCGGAGCGCTTCCGCCCACTCTTGCGCGCAGGGAACTCGAGGTTCTCGCGCGAAGCGGCGCAGCGCCCCATCCTCGTCTTCGAGGACATCTTCAAGTCGTACCGCGAGGGCGCGCCCGTGCTGCGCGGCATGAGCCTCGTCATCGAGCGCGGGGAGTTCGTCTTCATCACGGGCCCGAGCGGCTCCGGCAAGTCGACGCTCCTCCGGATGCTCTACCGCGCGGAGACCGTCGACGACGGGCGCATCCTCTTTCTCGGCCGCGACGTGGCGCGCCTGCGGGAGGACGCGGTGCCGTTTCTCCGCCGCAACCTCGGCATCGTGTTCCAGGACTTCAAGCTCGTCCCCGCGTGGAGCGTCTACGAGAACGTCGCCGTCGCGCTCGAGGTCCTCGGCCTCCCCCAGCGGCTCATCCGGGCTCGCGTCGGCGAGGCCCTGGAGCGCGTCGGGCTCGCGGGCCGGGGCGAGGACCCCGCCGGGGTGCTGTCCGGCGGCGAACAGCAGCGGGTCGCGATCGCCCGCGCCATCGTCGGCGAGCCCGCGCTCATCCTGGCCGACGAGCCGACGGGCAACCTCGACCCGCAGCTCGCCATCGACATCCTTGGCCTCTTCGAGGAGATCCACGAGAACGGGACCACCGTCCTCTTCGCGACGCACGACCGTACGCTGCTCGAGGTGCGCGCCCGACGGATCGTCGTGCTCGACGAGGGCAAGGCCATCGACGTCCCCAACGGGATCGTGTCGGACGAGTACGACAACCGCTTGCCGCTCTGACGAGGAGGGAAGACGCATGATCTCGGTCTCGACCACGCGGCGCGCACGCCGGGGCATGGTGCGCGAGTGGCGCCTGCACGCGCTCAGCGTCTTCTCCCTCGCCGTCGCCTTCGTCTGCCTCGGCGCCGCCCTCCTCGTCGTCACCAACCTGCGCGCCGTCGAGGACCGCTGGGCCCACGCCGGCCGCGCGTCGGTGTACCTCAAGGAAGGCGCGACGCAGGACGACGTCGACGCCCTGCGCGCCGCGCTCGCCCGCGTGCCCGGCGTCAACGGCGTCCACTACGTCTCCAGCGGCGACGCGCGCGTCGAGTTCGGCCAGCGCGAGCTCGCCGCCAACTCGGCGCTCGCGGCGCTCCCCGTCGAGGCGTTCCCGGCGTCCATCGAGCTCGACGTCGCGCCCGACATGCCCGACGCGGACCTGGCCGACATGGTCGGCAAGATGAGGACCCTCGCCTCGGTCGAGGACGTGGAGACCTACCAGTCGTGGACCGAGCGCCTCGCCCGCCTCGTGCGCGGCGGCGTCGCCGCGTCGGCGCTCCTCGCCCTCGTCGTCCTCGCCGCCGTCCTCGCCGTCGTCGGCTCGACGATGCGCCTCGCCCTCCAGCGGCGCCGCATGGAGGTCGAAGTGCTGAAGCTCGTCGGCGCCACCGACGGCTTCGTGAAGAAGCCCTTCGTCATCGAAGGCAGCCTCCAGGGGGCGCTCGGGGCCGTGGGCGCCATCGCGCTCCTCGCCGTCCTCTTCTTCCTCGTGCGCGGGCGCCTCGACGGGGAGCTCGCCTCGCTCGTCGGCGTCGAGCCGACGTTCCTGCCCTGGTCGATGGCCCTCGGCATGGTGGCGCTCGGCGCGCTCCTCGGCGCGACGGCCGCCCTGGCGAGCCTGCGCAAGATGGTGGCCGTGTGAGGACCTCCCGCTTCGTCGGCGTCGCCGTCGTCGCCGCGGCCTGCATCGCCTCGAGCGGACACGCGGCCCCCGCGACGGGAACCCTCGCGCCCGTCGACCCGGCGCTCGCCCTCGCGGCGCTCGACCGGCGCATCGCCGATCTCGACGGCGAGGAGCAATCCGACAAGCAGGAGCTCGCGCGCCTCGGCGGCCAGGTCGCCGGCATGCACGCGCGCGTCGTCACCCGCGGCGTGGCCTTCTACAAGATGACCCGCGCCGGCCTCTTGCCCGTCGGCGGCGGCTTCGGCGCCCTCGTCACGCACGCGATGCACGTCGAGCGCTCGCGGCGCCTCCTGGCGGCCAACGTCGACGAAGAGAAGCGCCTCCGCTCCCGCACCGCGCAGCTCGCCCGCGAGCTCGAGCGGGTCGCGCGCGATCGCGTCTCGCTCGCCAACCAGCGCACGTCGATGGACGCGGCGCGCCTCGCCATGGAGGACGAGCGACGGCGCCAGGCCGCGTTCGACAAGGCCTTCGAGACCTCGACCGGCGCGGACTACGTCGCCGTCTACGGCGGCAGCGGCCTCCCTCCCGACTCGAGCTCCGCCGGGTTCGCCTCCGCGCGCGGGCGCCTGCTCTTTCCCATCGTCGGTCGCGCCGAGGTCCGCGCGGCGCATCGCGAAGGGACCGACGGCCCCGGCCTCGAGATCCACGCGCCCGTCGGTACGGTCGTCCGCGCCGTCTTCGCCGGGCGCGTCGCCTTCGCCGATCGCTACGGGCCGTACGGACGCATCGTCATCGTCGACCACGGCGACCACTACTACACGGTGAGCGGCGACCTCGACGAGGTCGACGTCAAGATCGGCCAGGAGCTCGTCGCCGGCGAGCGCGTGGGGACCGTCGGCGACGACGGCCAGGGCGCGATGCTCTACTTCGAGGTCCGCCACGGGTCGCAGACGATCGCCCCCGGGGCCTGGCTCGGGCTCTGATCGCCCGCGCGAAGTCGGCGCAGCGGCGAGCGTCGGCCGGGCGAGCCTCCGCTCAGCTGCCGTCCACCGCGCGCACCGCCTCGTAGAGGGCCCGCCGGCGAGCGAGGACGCCGCGCAGGCGCGCATGGCTCCGCGGATCGGGCTCGTGCCTCACCGGGTCGCGAGGCCGCCACGACCCCGTCGTCGCCGCCCCCGCCGACGCGAGCACGCCCGCCCCCAGCCCCGCGAGGATGGCCGCCCCCGCGAGCGTGCCCCCGCCCCGGCTCGACCACGTGACCGGCACCCCGAGCGCGTCGGCCAGCGTCTGCCTCAGCAGCGCGTTTCGACCCGCGCCGTTGGCGGCGACGACCTCCGCGAAGCGCACCCCGTGCTCCTCGGCGACCTCCAGGCAGTCGCGGAACCCGAGCGCGATCCCCTCGAGCATCGCCCGGTAGAGGTGCCCCCGACCCTGCCCGAGCTCCAGCCCGAAGAAGGCCCCGCGCGCCGCCTCGTCCCACACCGGCGTGCGCTCGCCCTGCAGGTACGGGAGCGCCACGAGCCCCTCCGCCGGCTCGACGGCGCGAGCCTCCGCCTCGAGCGTCTCCCACGGCACGTCCGGCGCGAGCGCCCGTCGGAACCACTCGAGCGCCGCGCCGCACAGCGTCCCTCCCAGGGCCAGCCAGCGATCGCAGCCCACGTGGTGGCTGTTGATGAGGCGCGCGTCGAACCTCGGCGCCTCCGTCGGCATCAGCAGGTTCCCCGCCGTGCCCAGCATCAGGCACGCGCGCCCCTCTTCGACGACGCCCGCGCCGAGCGCGCTCGCCGCGAAGTCCCCTCCGCCCGCGACGACGGGCGTCCCCGCGCGCAGCCCCGTCGCGGCCGCCGCCTCGCGCGTCACCGTCCCCAGCACGTCGTGCGATCGCACGATGCGCGGCAGCTTTCCGAGCGGCACGCCCGCCGCGCGCGCCCCCTCCTCGGACCACCCGAGCGCCGCCGCGTCGAAGAGCGGCGCACAGAGCATCGCCGTCGAGGGATCGCACGCCGCTTCGCCCGTCAGCCGCATCGCGACGAACGCGTGCGACTGCAGCACGAGCGCCGCCCGCTCCATCGCCTCCGGCTCGTGCGCCCTCAGCCACGCGAGCTTCGGCCCGAGATAGAACGCGTGCATCCGGTTGCCCCCGAGGGCCTCGGCTCGCCCCGGCCCGAGAGCCCCTTCGAGCGCCCGCGCCTCCGCGCCGGCCCGCACGTCGAGCCACAGCAGCGCCGGCCGCAAGGCGCGCCCCGCGCCGTCGACGAGCACCGCGGTCGGCGCCTGCCCCGTGACGCCCACCGCGTCCACGCCCTCGAGCGAAGCCTGCGCCCCGAGCCGCGCGCACGCGCTCCCGACGGCCGCCCACCACGCCTCCGCGTCCGCCTCGGCCCTCCCCGGCGCCGGCGCCGCGTACGCGCACGCCTCGCTCGCCTCGCCGAGCAGCGCGCCCTGCTCGTCGAAGACCCCCGCGCGCACCCCCGTCGTGCCCACGTCGATGCCGAGGAGCCGCGCCATCAACCTCGGACGCGCGCGATGATGCCCATCACCTCGGCGTCGCTCAGGATGTGCGTCGTCGTCTTCGCCACCTCGAGGATGGCCGCGACGAGGCTCTCGCTCGGCTCGATGTTCCGCTGGCGGAGCCAGTAGCCGACGTTGGACGCGCCGCTCATGAAGCCGATCCCGATCTCCTGGTGGCGCCCGAACATCCCCGCCGGCACGCCGCTGTAGACGCGGTCGGCGAGCCACACGTCGCTCTTCTGCATGGCCTTCACGATGGCCGCGGCGTGGACGCCCGTCGCCGTGCGGAAGGCGTCGCGCCCGACGAGCGGATAGTTGAGCGGCACCTGCCAGTGGACGGCGCGCGCCACCGTCTCGCAGTACTCGACGAGCTTCGTCAGGTCGCGGTCGGCGGCGAGCTGCCCGAGCAGGCGCAGGTTCATCAGCAGCAGCTCCATCGCCGCGTTGCCCACGCGTTCGCCGATGCCGAGGGCGGTCGCGTGCACGCGGTCGGCGCCGAACTCGAGGGCCCAGATGGCGTTCTCGAGCGCGAAGCCGCGATCGTTGTGACCGTGCCAGTCGATGCCCACCGTGGCGCCCGTGCCGGCGATGACCCCGCGCGTGAACTGCACGAGGTTGCGCACGCCGTCCGGAGTCGCGTGGCCGACCGTGTCCGACAGGCAGAGCCGCGTCGCCCCGTGGTCGATGGCCGCCCGGAACAGCGTCGTCAGCACCTCGGGCCGCGAGCGCGTCGTGTCCTCCGTCACGTACGCGACCGGAAGGCCGGCCTTCACCGCCACGTCGATGGCCTCGGCGCTCCGCTTCGCGATGAGCGACACGTCCCACTGCTCGACGTACTGCCGGATGGGGCTCGATCCGATGAACGCGTACACCTCGATGGGCAGGCCCGCGCGCTGGCTGATCTCGATCATCGGCGTGATGTCGCCGACCACCGTGCGCCCCGCCGCGGCGATCTTGATGTTCATCTTGCAGTCGACGACCTCCTTGCACATGCGCAAGGTGTCCTCGAACGCGCGCTTGCTGCTGCCCGGGAGGCCGATGTCCGCCTCGTCGATGCCGAGGTCCTCCATCAAATGCAGGATGCGCAGCTTGTCATCGATGCCGGGATCCTCGACGCTGGGGTTCTGCAGGCCGTCGCGGAGGGTCTCGTCGAACAGCGAGAAGCTCTGGGGGACGACTCGCCCTTTGCGATTCACCTCGTTCCAGTCGAAGATGAACTCTCCGGAGCGGTCCGCGTTCGCGGCCGTTTCGCCGGCGTTGGCGGGCGCACCGTCAATCCCTGGGACACGCGGCGACATACGTGGAGTATAGGACAATGCGCGTGGACAAGCTTCAAGCAGCCCAGCTCCTCGTCGTCCTTCCGGGCACGCGAACGAGCTTTCGCCGCCGCGTCATCGACGCGCTTCGCGAGCTCGTGCCGGCCTCGGGCGCCTTCTGCTTCTTCGGCAAGGAAGATGGGCGGGCCTACGGTGACGCGACGCGGCTCGTCGACGGCGCCGCCAAGGTCGTGAAGGGGGACGGCGTCAAGCTGTCGGCGGCGTTCGGCTTCGATCCGAAGAGCGTCGTCGCCGCACCGCGGCGTGCCTACGTGGGCGCCGAGCTCTGGCCCGAGAGCGAGCGAGCCAAGCTGAAGTACTTCGCCGACTGCGCGATTCCGGACGGCTTCGCGCACGCGCTCCTCCTCTTTCTGCACGAGGGAGGCGTCCTCTTCGGGCTCGCCGGCCTCGAGCGGCGCGCGTCCGAGGGCGAGTTCACCGACGACGAGAAGCGCGAGCTGGAAGACGTCGCGCCGTTCATCGTGGCCGGCGCGCGCGCCCAGCTGCAGTACGACGAGCTCTCGCGCGAAGGCGCGGCGCTCCGGGCGCTCAGCCGCGTCAGCGGCATCATCTACGTCGTCGACCGCGACAAGAAGCGCGTCGTCTGGGCCGCCGACCGCGAGCGCGGCGTCGACTGGGAGGAGGACGTCGAGCCCCTCGAGGACCAGCTCGTCGACGCGGTGGAGACCTCGCTCGCGGCCCGCGCCCGCGGCGACGCGCTGCCGACCCCGCCGCGCCTTCCGACCGGCTCGGTGGTCGCCGTCGCCCGCATCGACGACGACCCCGTCTTCGCCGGTGCGCGGTGCGCGGTCGTGCGTGTCGAAGCGCCTCAGCGCCCCGCGGCCATCGAGGGCCTCAGCAAGCGGGAGCGCGAGATCGCGCGCCTTCTCGTGGCCGGCTACAGCGGCGTCAACGTGGCCGCCATCTCGGGCCTGAGCGAGAACACCGTACGCACCTACGTCCGCCGGCTTTACGCGAAGCTCGGCGTCAATAACCGCGCGGACCTCGTCCGAAAGCTCGTGTCCCCGGAGCCGAGCGCCGGCCCCGTCTCGCAGATCGCCCCGCCCCCGGATTCATCCCTCGTCGAGGGCGACGATACGCTCGACTGAGGGGAGCCACCCGGGCGCGGCCGGGACGCACGCGGGCGCCGCCGGGACGCACGCGGGCACGGCTGGGACGCACGCGGGCACGGCCGGGACGCACGCGGGCACGGCGGGATCCTTCGCGAGGGGCGCCGGGTTTCCTCCAAGGGGGTCCGAGCTCAATCCGGGGCGCCTCCGATTGAATCCAAGGCCCCACGGATTCAATTCGGGGCGTGCTCGATTGAATGCAAGGCCCCACGGATTCAATTCGGGGCCTGCTCGATTGAATGCAAGGCCCCCCGGATTCAATTCGGGGCGTGCTCGATTGAATGCAAGGGCCCTCGGATTCAACCCGGGCCGTCTTGCATTCAATGCAAGGGCCCTCGGGTTCAACCCGGGGCGCCTCGGATTCAACCCGGGGCGCCCTGGATTCAATCGAAGGCCCCTTGCGCGAAACCCGACGCCTCTCCGGAGGCTCCCGAAGCCTGGAGGTTCAGCGTGACGGCTCTCGACGAGCGACCCCAGCGAGCACGATTCTCGAGGGACCCCCGACGCGCGGCGTAGCCGCCGTCAGCACTGCGAGCGTGAGCGAGCGGTGAGCCGTCAACCCGCTCGACGAGCTCTCTCGGCGCCACGAGCTTCGTCGCTCACCGCTCGGTCACGCTCGCGGTGCGGTTGCCGATGGCGCGGCATCGGGTGGCGCACGCTCGACAATGGCGCTCGGTAGCGGTCGGCCGTCTAGAAGTAGAGCGTCATCCCGCCCGTGAAGAGGCCACCGCCCGAGGAGTTCGTCGTCTGCCCCTGCGCGTTCGTGAACTCGGGCTGCGATTGAGCCGCCTGGTCGGTCCGGGAGCGAACGAAGCCCCGCGCGTCGATGTTGAGGGCCAGCACCCGGGTCAGACGCAGCTCGAGGCCGATTCCCGCCTGCCCGCCGAAGTACGAGTAGTTGTTGTTGTACGGCGTCGTGGCGGTCGGATCGTTCGGATCGTTCTGGCTGTTGGCCCACGCCCAGCCGAAGCCCGCGAGGAGATAGACCTGCGCGCGCGACTTCGGGTTGAGGAACATCAGCGCGTTGAACTGCAGCGACGTCTCGTGCCGGACATCGCCCACGTACCCGTGGCCGCCGACCCAGTCGACGTCGGTCTCCAGGCCGAAGTAGCGGTTCGGCTTGAAGCGCAAGCCCGCTCCTCCGCCGCCCATCCCGGCATTGTGCTCGGTGCCGCCGCCGATCGACGCGCCCTCGATGTGCAGGTTGAGGCCCCACTCGCGCCCGAGCTGCCGCGGGCTCGGACGCGGGCCCGAGCCGTAGGGAGGCGGCGAGTAGTCATAAGGAGGGGGCGACTCGGGGCGCACCACCATGACGGGCGGCGGCGGCTGGTAGACGACGACCGGCGGCTGCTGCGGGGCGGGCGAGTACGTCACCCCCGGCACGCGGCGAACGCGCGGAGGCGGCGGGGGCAGCGGCGGCGGCGCGTCGGGATCCGGCAGCGGCTGCATCTGCTGCGGCACGGGCTGGCCGGCCGGCACCGGGGCGCCCTGCGACGAATCCGCGCAGAACCAGCTCCCGGGCGGACACGTGCCGCTTCCCTGGCCCGGCGCGGATTGCGCCGAAGCGACCGCGGGGAGTGCGAGCGCGAAGGCCAGGGCCGACGAGAAGACGACGTACTTCGCCATGACACACAGTTCCTTCCGTCCTGAAGGACAGACGACAGGGGGTGGCAGACCGCTGCTAGCGGTGCAACCCAGGTGCCACGAAGCTTGTCGCCGCGACGGACGAAAATCAACGGGCGACGGAGGGGGCCGCTGCTGCCGAGCTGGAGGGGCGTCGCCATCCGTTCACGCTGCCCCATGAACCCGTGGGACGCCCTCCGGGTGGGCCTGCCCGGCCTCCGGGAGGCCCTGGGGTGGGATCCACTTCCCCAAGAAGGCGTCGACGCCGCCCGGAGGCGGTCCTACCGTGCGCCGCCATGCCGATCGTCCGCCTCAAACCGGGGCACGTGCAGCCCGTGTGGATGGGCCATCCCTGGGTGTATGCGCAGGCCGTCGATCGCGTCGAAGGGGGTGCGACGGCCGGCGACGAGGTGAGCGTCGTCGATCCGCGCGGGAATGTGCTCGGCAAGGGCTTCTACTCGCCGGGATCGGCGATCCCGGTGAGGCTCCTCGTTCGCGACGAGAAGACGCGCCTCGACGCGGCTTTTTTTCACGCGCGCGTGGAGCGGGCTGTGGCGCTGCGGGCGTCGCTCGGCCTGCCCAGCGAGCAGACGACGGGGTTCCGGCTCATCCACGCGGAAGGCGACGGACTGCCGGGCCTGGTCGTCGACCGATACGGCGACGTGCTGGCCGTCCAGCTGGGCACCGTGGGCATGAAGCAGCGTGAGGCGCTGGTTCACGAGGCCCTGTGGACGTCGCTGCGTCCACGGGCCATCGTCGACCGGACGAGCGTGTCGACGGCGAAGACCGAGGGCTTCGTTCCGGCGTCGGGCGTCGTGCGGGGCGAGGCGGTGCGGGCCTTCGAGATCGTCGAGCGGGGGCTCCGGTTCCACCTGCCGCTCGAGCTCGGGCAGAAGACGGGCTTTTACTTCGACCAGCGGGCCCTTCGCGCGCGGGTCGAGCAGCTCGCGCACGGGCGGCGCGTCCTCGACGCGTACTCTTTCGTGGGGACGTTCGCGCTCGCGGCGGCGCGCGGCGGGGCGCGCGAGGTCGTGGCGGTCGACGAGAGCGCCCTCGCCATCGAGGTGGGGGCCGAGTGCGCGGCGGCGAACGGCCTGGGCGACCGGGTGAAGTTCACGAAGGGCGACGCGCGCCACGCGCTGGCCGAGGCCAAGGGGACGTTCGACCTCGTCATCGCCGATCCGCCGCGTCTCGCGCCGAACCGGGGCGCGAGGGACCAGGCGCTGGTGGCGTACGCGAAGCTCGCGGAGAACGCGTGCCGCGCGGTGCGGCCCGGGGGCATCGTCATCGTGTGCTCGTGCTCGGCGGCGGTCGACCTGCAGGCGCTGACGCGGGCGCTGGCGCAAGGGGCGACGCGGGCGAACGTCGACGCGACGGTGATGGAGCG
Organism: Polyangiaceae bacterium; assembly: GCA_036501935.1. Taxonomy (GTDB): domain Bacteria; phylum Myxococcota_A; class Polyangia; order Polyangiales; family Polyangiaceae; genus Palsa-1150. The sequence continues at coordinate 144,237 of DASXZL010000052.1, forward strand.
ATGGTTCCAGGGCGCGGACCACCCGGTGCCGGCGGCGTTCGGCGAGGGCCTCTACCTGAAGGCGCTCATCGCGCACGTCGATGCCCGCTAGGCGCCCGCGCGCGAGGGTCGAGGACGCACCCCGATGCCGCGCCAGCGGCCATCCGCACCGCGAGCGTCAGCGATCGTTGAGCGCCGAAGCTCGTCGCCAATGGCCAAGTGAGCAAGCAATCGACGGCTCACCGCTCGCTGACGCTCGCGGTGTTGACGGCGGCTGCGCCGCGCGTCGGGGGTCCCTCGAGACGCCCGCTCGCTCATGGAGGGACCGGCGATGAATCCCCTCGCCACCTTGCCGGCCGACGAGGCGCGTGGGCTCCGCGGGCTGCTCTTCGACCTCGACGACACGCTGCTCACGCACGGGCTCCTCGTGCGCGCGGCCTACGACGCGATGTGGGACTTGCACGACGCGGGGCTGAAGCTCGTCGCGGTGACGGGGCGGCCGAGCGGATGGGGCGAGGTGCTGGCGCGGCAGTGGCCCGTCGAGGGATGCGTGACCGAGAACGGCGCCATCGCGCTGCTCCGGGAGGGCACGGGCGTGTCGCGGCACGACGCGGTCGACGAGGCGACGCGTCGGTCGAGGCGGATACGCCTGGCGAAGCTCGTCGAGAAGGTGCGCGAGGTGGTGCCCGAGGCGCGGCTGACGGACGACGTCGACGCGCGGCGGAGCGACGTGACGTGGGACGTCGGCGAGCGGATGGTGCTGCCGCCGGACCGCGTTCGCGCCATCGTCGCGGCGATCGCGGAGGCGGGGGCGCGCTCGCTTCAGTCGAGCGTGCACCTTCACGCGACGTTCGACGCGGATGACAAGGCCAGCGGCGCGATGCGCTTTCTGTCGCGGCACCTCGGCGAGGACCCGGGGTCGGCCGTGACGCGCTTCGCGTTCATCGGAGACAGCGGCAACGACGCATCGTGCTTCGCCGCATTCCAGTCGACCTTCGGCGTGGCCAACGTGCGCGCCGCCCTCTCGCGCCTGAGCGTCCCGCCGCGTTACGTCGCCCCGAGCCCGATGGGCCAGGGCTTCGCCGAGGTCGCCGCGGAGATCCTGCGCAAGCGGTCGTAGGCGTCGGCGTGTGCTACCTGTCGGGACGAGATGGCCCCCTCGAACGCCGACCTCGTCGCTCTCGCCCGCCAGCGTCTCTACCCGAACTACAAGCCCGCTCCGCTCGCCCTCGTCCGCGGGCGCGGCTGCGCGCTCTTCGACGCCGACGGGCGCCGGTGGCTCGATCTCTGCGCCGGCGTCGCCGTGTGCTCGGTCGGCCACGCGCACCCGACGCTCGTGAAGGCCATCGCCGACCAGGCGGCGAGCGTGATGCACGTCTCCAACTACTTCTACAACGAGCCGAACATCCGCCTGGCCGACGAGCTGTGCCGCCGCACGGGCTACGCGCGCGCCTTCTTCTGCAACTCGGGGACGGAGGCGAACGAGGCCCTCTTGAAGCTCGCGCGTCACCACTTCTACGCGCTGGGACAGAAAGAGCGCCTGCGCGTCGTGGCCTTCGAGAACGCGTTCCACGGCCGCTCGATGGGCGCGCTGTCGATGACGGGCACGGCGAAGTACCGCGAGGGCTTCGGTCCGCTCGGACCGGTGACGCACGTGCCGTACGGCGACGCGGACGCCGTCGAGAAGGCGATGGGCCGCGACGTGTGCGCGATCATCGTCGAGCCGCTGCAGGGCGAAGGCGGCGTGCTGCCCGCGCCGCCCGGTTTCCTGGCGAAGCTCCGCGCGATCGCCGACGCGCATGGCGTCCTCTTGCTGGCCGACGAGGTGCAGACGGGCGTCGGGCGCCTCGGGAGGTTCCTCGGGAGCGAGGGCTCGGGCGCGAAGCCGGACGCGGTGGCGCTCGCGAAGGGTCTCGGCGGCGGCTTCCCGGTCGGCGCGATGCTCACGACCGAAGCGCTCGCGGGCGCGCTGCCCCCGGGCACGCACGGGTCGACCTTCGGCGGCAACCCGCTGGCCTCGGCGGCGGCGCTCGCGGTGCTCCAGGTGCTCGACGACGAGAAGCTCGTCGAGGGGGCGCGCGCGAAGGGCGAAGCGCTGGCGGCGATGCTGGGCGAGCTCGTGCGCGACCTGCCCGACACGTGCGAGAGCTTCCGCGGCGAGGGCCTGCTCTGGGGGCTCGTCCTCAAGCCGGGCCTCGTGGCGCGCGATGTCCTGCCTCAGGTGCAGGAGGCGGGGGTCCTCTTGACGGCCGCGGGCGAGCGCGTCCTTCGATTCTCCCCGCCGCTCGTCGTTTCCGTGGCCGAGCTCGAAGAGGGAGTCCGGGCCCTCCGCGCGGCGCTCGGTGCGTTGCGGCTGAAGAGCGCCGGCTGAACGGGCTATCAGCCCGGGCGCGGTGCATGCCTTGACAGAGGCCTCCCGCGCGGCGAGCTATGGACCCCTCCTCCCATGGGGAATGCCCGGTTCCCAGTCACGCCGGCGCCGCCGCCGGCGCACGAGCAAGCCGCTCCGACTTCGTCGATCACGTCGGCGACGTCGACGTGCCCGGGCTGTGGACAATCTGTGGATCCGCTGCGGGCGGGGCACGTGGCCGTGCTTCAGGGCCGCTTTCGCTACTTCTGCCGCGCCGAGTGCAAGCAGTCGTACCTTCGCGCCGAGGGCCGCCCTCTGGAGGAGGACGTGGCGACGCAGCGGCCGCCGGAGGTCGAGGCTCTCCGCGATGAGCTCCTCGCTCGCAACGGGGCGACCAACGGGACGAACGGCCACGCGGCACCGAGCCACATGCGTCCGAAGGCTCCGTCGACGCCGACCGCGGCCGTCGCCTCCGTCCCGCCCCCATCCTTCGACGCCGAGGAGCCCCCGGAGCTCGCTCCGCTCTCGCGGACGACGCTCCTCTCGGCGGATCTCCCGGCGCTCTCGTCTCCCCGGCGCGCCTCGCCGCGGACCGACCGGCGGATCGACGGCGCGCTGCCCGTCCTCGACGCGCTCGGGATGGTCGCGGGCGGCGTCGTGCCAGCGCTCGGTCTACTCGGAGCCTCGGCCGAGGTCGTCCGCGTGCCGCTCGTCCTCGGCGCGTTCGCGGCGCTGGGAGCGAGGCTCATGCTGGTGCGGCGCGATCCCGCCGATCCGCATCCGCTCGTCGTGCTCGGTCCGACGCTCGGCGCCGTCGGGGCGACGTGCTGGGCCTGGGCGACGCACGACGCGCACGCGACGGCGATCGCCGTCATGGCAGGCCTCGCCTGCGCCGCGGCCCTGGCCGTCGAGATGCTCGTCGACCGGATGCGGGTGCGCATCGTCGCGGCGAGGGAGCGGATCGAGGACGCGCTCGAGGTGCGTACGCGCGCGGTCCACGGCGAAGAGGCCGTGTCGATGCCGGCGTGCGAGGTGCGGCCCGGCGAGCAGGTGCTCGTCGAGGCGGGGGAGCTCGTGGGGGTCGACGCGACGGTCACGGCGGGCGAGGCGCGCGTCGTGCCGTGGCTCGACGCAAACGTGGACGTCGTGAAGCGCGAAGGCGACCCGGTCGCGGCGGGCGCGCGCGTCGTCTCGAGCCGCCTGCGCATGATGACGACGTGGTCCGGGCGGGAGCGAGCCTGGGTGAAGCTCCTGTCGACGCCGGCGCTGCGGGTCGACGTGGCCGCGCCGACGGCCCGCGCGCTCCGGCTCACGGTGGAGCGGGGCTCGCCGGTGGCGGCGCTCCTCGTGGGCATCGCCGCGTTCTCGGCCAACGCGACGCCGGTGCAGATCCTCGCCGCGATGTGCGCGGGCGCGACGGCCTTCGGGGCGAAGGCGGTCGTGTCGCTGGTCGCGCTGAACTTCGCGAGAGCGCAGCTCGAGGCGCTGTCGAGGGGGATCACGTACAAGGACGCGCGGGCGTTCGAGCGGTCGGCGTCGGTGAGCGTCGCGGTCTTCAGCGCGCGCGGCACGGTGCTCCTCGGCGAGCCGGAGATCGTGGCCATCGAGCCGATCGGGAGCGGCGACGTGGAGCGGGTGCTCTCGCTGGCCGCGGGGGCGGAGACGGCGTCGAACCACCCGTTCGCGGCGGCCATCCTGAGGGCGGCGCGGACGCGCGGCGTGCCGGCGGACCACGTGCGGAACGCGACGGTCCATGCAGGGCTCGGCGTCACGGCGCTCGCGTCGACGGGCGAGCGGCTCGTCGTCGGCGGCCGGGCCATCATGCTCGAGGAGAAGATCGGCGTCGCGGTGACCGACGCGCGGGCCTCGGAGCTCGAGGCCCTCGGGCGAAGCGTGCTGCTCGTGGCGCTCGGGGATCGCCTGGTCGGGCTCATCGCGCTGCAGGACGGGCTGCGTCCGGGGGCGCGCGCGGCGGTCCAGAAGCTCCTCGACGCGCGCATCGAGCCGGTGCTCATGAGCGGCGAGGCGCGCGACACGTGCGAGACCATCGGGCGCTCGCTCGACATCGAGCACGTACGGCCCGAGGTGCTGCCGGCGGACCGCGGCGCCGAGGTGCGGGCGCTCTCGGAGGCGGGCGGCGTGGTCGCCGTCATCGGTCACGCGACGGGCGACGACGGGGCGCTCGGCGCGGCCGACGTGGCGGTGGCCATGAGCGCGGCGGGGTCGACGCCGGGCGAGTGGGCCGTGTCGCTCGCGAGCGACGACGTTCGGGACGCGGCCCTCGGGCTCGCCATTCCCCATGCCGCACGCGACCGCGCGCGAGCCGCGATCGCTCTCGGCGCGACGCCCGGCGTCATCGCGCTGCTCGCCATCGGGTTCGGCATCGCTCCTCTCGCCGTCGCGCCCCTCGCGGCCCTCGCCGGCGCCATCGCCGTCGCCGTTCAGGCGCGCGAGATCCAGGCGTCGGACGGCGGCAGGTAGCCGGCCCTCGCACACGCCGTCACGATTTCTCGTCACACTCTCCTTCCCCCGCCCGATGAGCGCCCGGAAGAGGGCGTGTCCTCCGCCCGGGGGACAGCGCCGGATCGATGAACCCGCGCGACCCGACGTCCAACGGGGAACAGGGGCCAAGGCGCCGGGCGTTCTCGTGTTCGAACCGGGCTGCGAGGAGTCACACCATGCGACCGCTGTTCACGATCCTGGGCTTTGCCGCCGTCACCGCCACCGCCACGCTCGCCGTCTGCTGGCCGTGTCGCACCTACGCCGACCCGCCGGAGACCTTCTTCCAGTCGGGGGACGTGGACGACATCACCTTCACCGGGGAGGTCGCCCGCGATTCCGCGCTGAAGAGCGGCTGGGCGATCAAGGTCACCTACGAGAACCGCGGCGACGAGGACGAGACCTGCCAGCTCGACTCGGAGCTGATGCGCGCCCAGGTGAACCCCGGGTCGCGCGCCAGCCCGATGGGGACCGCCGTGTGGCACCACAAGGACAAGGTCACCGTCGCCGCGCACGAGAGCGTCGTGAAGAGCTACGAGGTGCCGCAGTGGATGGCGGTGCAGCTCGGCGCGACCGAGAAGGCCGACGAGGTTCGCCAGAAGACGATCGACCGCGAGAACGCGAAGGCGAACCCGAACTACGCGATCTCGATGCGCCCCTACACGATGTATTCGGTAGCCTTCCTCCGGGCGGATGGCTGACCGGAACGACGCGAACGACCTCGCCCCACGGGGCAAGCGAAGACCCGGCGTCGTCCACGCGCTCCTCGGCGTCGGGCTCGGGCTCGCCGTGGCGCTCGGCGTCCTGCGGCTCGGGTCGCGCTCGAAGGCGCCCCCGCTGCCGGCGCCGCCGCTCAAGCTCGCGGGCGGCGTCTTGCGGGAGGACTCGGGCTCGCTCGACGAGGTCCTCGTTCACTACGTACCGCGGCTCGAGCCGCTCGTGGCGGACGCCTACGCGGATTTTCTGGGCACGCTCGACCCGGCGACGCACGTCCTCGTCGTGGTGCCCGAGCCGGAAGGGGACGGGGGAAGCGCGGGGCCGACGCCGCGCGATGCGCTGGGGCGGATGCTCGCGCGCATCGACCCCAGCGGGGCGCTCGCGGCGAGGACGCGGGTCGTCGACGCGGCGGGTCCCATCTCGGTGTGGTCCAAGGACCGCGCGCTCGTCCTGGCGCCGGAGGCGGACTCCCCGCGGACGGGGCTCGTCATCCCCGTTCCGCCGGACCCGAAGTGGCGAGAGCGGGCCAACGACTGGCGCACGCTGGCGCGCGTCGCCGAGGCGATGCCGGACCGGTTCTACGTGCGCGAGCTGCCGCTGGCGTTCGACGCGGGCGACTTCGACGTCGCCGCGGGATCGGTGCTCGTCGACGACAACCTCGTCACGAAGAACCGGTCGCGCGGCGTGGCCGACGTGGAGGAGCTGCGAAAGCTCGTCGGCGGGTTGCTCGCGCGCCCGGTGCAGGTCCTCGGCGTCGTCGACGGGGACGTTCCGCGCCACCACATGTCGATGTACATGGCGGCGCTCGACGGGGGCGTCGCGCTCGTGGGCGATCCCCTCGCGGCGAAGGCGCTCGTCGGCGATCCCTACGTGCCTGGAGAGGCGGACCCGGACACGGGCGATCCGCTGCGGGCCGACTTCTCGGACGCGATGGTCGCGCGGTTCGAGCGCGCCGCGGCGGACCTGACGGCGGCGGGCTGGCGCGTCGTGCGCATCCCCGAGGTGCCGTTCCTCGACAAGACGTACATGGCCTACACGAACGGCGTCTACGAGACGCGCGGCGGAGTGCGCACGGCGTGGATGCCGACGTTCGACCTGCCGGAGCTCGACGCGCGGGCGCGCGCCGTCTACGAGTCGCTCGGCTGGCGAGTCCGCCCCGTGCGCGCGCGCGGCCTCTACCCGCTGCACGGCACCATCGGGTGCCTCGTCAACGTCACCGCCCGCGGGGCGCCCCGTAGCCCATGATGAGGCGCGCGCCGCGCCGGTACGTGAAGTACGACCAGGCCCACGTGATGAGCACGACCAGGCGACTGCGAAAGCCGATGAGGTACCAGATGTGGATGAAGAGCCAGGCCATCCACGCGAGAAACCCCGACAGGTGCATCCGGTCGACCATCGCGATCGCGCGCCGCCGGCCGATGGTCGCCATCGAGCCCTTGTCGAAGTAGCGAAAGGGGAGCGTCTCGCGACCGACGAGGGCGCGGCGGATCGACCTGGCCACCAGGCGGGCCTGCTGCATCGCCACGGGGCTCACGCCGGGGAGCGGGTGGCCTTTCGCGTCGTCGACGCGCGCGGCGTCGCCGATGACGAAGATGCGCGGATGGCCCGGGATGGTCAGATCCGGCTCGACGAGGACCCGGCCCGACGAGTCGAGCGGGACTCCGAGCGTCGCGGTGAGCGCGTTGGCGGAGACGCCGGCCGCCCAGAGGACCACGGAGCACGAGATGGACTCGGCCCCGAGCCGCACGAGGCCCGGCTCGATCGACGTGACCTTTGCGCCGGTCTGGACCTTGACTCCCAGCTCCTGAAGCTGGGAGACGGCGCTCTCGGCGAGGTCCTCCGGGAACGACGGGAGGATGCGCGGGCCGGCCTCGATGAGGCGGACCTTCGCCTCGGTCGGATCGATGTGGCGAAAGTCGCGGTCGAGCACGAACTTCGACAGCTCGGCGAGCGCCCCGGCCAGCTCCACGCCGGTCGGGCCCCCTCCGATGACGACGAAGCTGAGGAGGGCGGCCCGGCGCGCCGCGCTGGCCTCCCGCTCGGCGAGCTCGAACGCGACGAGCACGCGCTGGCGGATCTCGATGGCGTCCTCGATCGACTTGAGGCCGGGAGCGGCCCGCTCCCAGTCGTCGTGCCCGAAGTAGGAAGTCCGCGCGCCGCACGCGACGATGAGAAAGTCCCAGTCGACGAACGTCCCGTCGGTGAGATCGAGGCGCCGCTTGGCGGCGTCGATGCGCGCCACCTCCGCCATGAGGACCGTGGCGTTGTGCTCGTTGCGGACGATCGACCGGATCGGCTGGGCGATCTCCGCCGGGGAGAGGCCGGCCATGGCGACCTGGTAGAGGAGCGGCTGAAAGGTGTGGTGGTTGGTCCGGTCGAGGAGCGTGACCGTCACGGGCGCCTTCGCGAGGGCCTGCGCGGCGGTGAGCCCCCCGAACCCTGCGCCGACGATCACGACGTGCGGGCGCGCATCCTTCCCTCGTGCCATCGCAGCGAACGTAGGGTCGTCGTCCTGCGGCCACAAGCACGGCGCGGGTGACTCTCCGGCGCGGTCACGCCCCGTCGCGTTTGAGCACGGCCACGCGCGGGGTGCTGAGCGCGATCCCCTCTTTCTTGAGGCGGGCGGCGATGCGCTTGCGAAGCGCGGGTTGGACGGCGCTCTGGTCGGCGAAAGAGCGGACGTGGAACGCCACGGTGAACCCGACCGCGCCGTCGACGAACCCGGGCGACATGACGACGCTGGGGGCCGGGACGTCGGCCATCCCCGGGAGGTCGAGGGCGCGCTTGGCCTCGTCGGCGAGGGCGTCCTCCACCTTGTCGAGATCGGCGTCGAATGCGACGTCGATCCGCACGGTCGTGGCCACGTTCGACGTGGGCAGGCTGTAGTTGGTGATGACCGACTTGGAGAGGACCGCGTTGGGCAGGATGACGAGGTTGTTGGCGAGCGTGCGAAGGTGGGTCGAGCGCCACCCGATCGACTCCACGTACCCCTCGAAGGTCGGGTCGACGCGGATGAAGTCCCCCGGGCGAACGGGCTTGTCGACGACGAGGTAGACCCCGGAGAAGAAGTTGGAGAGCGTGTCCTGCAGGGCCAGGGCGACCGCGAGGGAGCCGACGCCGAGGGCCGTCAGCGCGGGGGCGAGCGAGACGCCGAGGGCGTCGCTGACGAGCGCCGCGATGACGGCGAGGCCGACGACCCAGGTGATGGCCTTGCCGATGCCGGCGGACGACTTGAGCTGCGGGTTGGAGCGCCCGTACGCGTCGATCGCGCGGAGCGTGATGCGGACGGCGACGACGACGCCGAGGATGCAGAGCGCGACGGCGAGGAAGCGATGAGCCTCCGTCATGTGGAGCGGTCCGAGGGGCAGGAAGCGCACCCCGGCGGCGACGGCGACGAGGAAGACCGCGATGCCGGCGGGGCGCGGGAGGCTCCGGGCGAGGACCTCGCTGAGCTCGTCGCGCCGGTGCTTCGCGATGCCGCCGAGCGAGCGGCGCAGGCCCGCGCCCACGAGGAGCGCGATGATGCTCCAGAACGCCGCGTACGCGACGAGGAAGGACCAGCTGGGGAGCTTTTCGAACCAGGCGACCACGGGGGAAGCCGGGCCACGATACCATTCCCTCGCGCATGCCGATGGCCGCCCGCCGCATCGTGGTCATCGGGCAGCAGGCGCGCGGCACGCCGGACTTCTTGCTGAACGATCTGGCCGGGACGAGCGGTCGGCTCGATGTATTGCTCCGGTGCGTGCGCGCGGCGTTGCTCGTCTCGCACGGGTTGCGGCGAGACACCACGGTCTACCTCGTGCTCCTCGGCGACCCGCGCTCGCCGAAGACGCTGCGCTTCGAGGGAGCCTCCGCGCGCTTCATCCGTCCGGAGGAGCGAAGCCTCGCCTCGCTGGCGCAGAAGATGCTGTCGGCGGGGCGCGAAGGTCCGGGGTTCGTGTCGGTCCGGCCGGGGATCGCGATCGCGCACGATGGCCTCGCGTCAGTGCTGCCGGAGCTCGGTCGCGCGACGCCCTATGTCGTGGAAGAAGGAGCGGCGGACATCCGGGGCGCGAGCCTCGACGTGCGCGATGCGGCCTTCTTCTTCGGGGATCACCGCGGCTTCGAGCCCCGTTTGCGCGCCGAGCTCGACGCGCTCGGCGCGACCCCGCTGGGGCTCGGGCCCGTCAGCTTGCACGCCGAGGACGCGGTGACCCTCGTGGTCAACGAGCTCGATCGACGCGTCGCCGCTGCGAGATGAGGCTCACATCGAGCCGAGGCCCATCGTCTTATACCCGTGCGCGACGAACTCGCGCAGCGTCGTCAGCTTGTTCTGCGGATCGGCGAACATCGAGTCGGGCCCGCGCGTGCTCATGATGGTCCGCGCCGCGAGGGCGATGTCGGCCTGGGCGCGCCACTCGGGGGTGTCGGGCATGCCGAGGGCCGCGCGGAAGGCGTCGCCCATCTCGATGGCGCTCTCGAAGCGCGCGGCGGGGTCCTTCGCGAGCGCCCGCGCGAAGAGCGCGTCCACGACCGGGGGCGCCTGGGGAAGGTAGGTGCGGATGGGCGGCGGGGCGGCCTCGACCTGGAGCTTTCGCACGGGGAACTCCCCGTGGTCGTCGAGGAACGGGGTGCGACCGGCGAGCATTTCGTAGAGGACGATGGCCGCCGAGTAGAGATCGCTCCGCCCATCGAGCGGACGGGAGAGCACCTGCTCCGGCGACATGTACGCGCCGGTGCCGGGCGCGAGCTCGCGCGTGGCCGCGGTGACGGGCGCGTCCGCGAAGCGGGCGATGCCGAAGTCGCTCAGCTTCACGAGCCCGTCGAGGCGGACGAGGATGTTCGACGGCTTCACGTCGCGGTGGACGATGCCGAGCGCATGGATCGCCGCGATGGCTCCGAGCAGCTGCTGAAAGTAGTACCAGGCGCGAAGCAGCGGCATCGCCGGCAGACCGTGCCCTCCGCGAAGGTGCGCCCGCGCGATGTGGCGGGCAACGATGGTCTCCAGGGTGTCGCCCTCGACGTGCTCGATCGAGAGCACGAGGCAGCCGTCGTGCTCGAAGAGATCGTGGAACCCGACGACGTTCGGATGCGACAGCCGCTTGAGGGCCTCGGCCTCCCGGAGGAACAGCGCACGCACCCCCGGCTGCATCATGGCCTGCGGCCGGAGGACCTTGAGCGCCACAGGCTCGGGGACTTCGGCGCCGGGCGTACCGGGCGCACGGAAGACCCAGGCACGCCACACGACCCCCATCCCGCCCTCCCCCAGGCGCGCGTCCACGACGAGCCGGGCGTCGCCCCGGTCGATGGTGACGCCGGGCGCGAAGCTCTCGCGCGTCGGTTGCAACGCGTGGCACGAGGGGCAAACGCGCTGTTCGGGCGCGAGCATCGCCTGGCACTGGGTGCACGGGGTGAGCGGGGACGTCACGCGCCAGCGCTCATTGTCGCGCGTGGATCACGCGAGCGCGAGCGCGCGTTTCGCCTTTCGCCGTCGAGACTCGAGGTAGCTCGCCACCTCGCGGGCTCCGCGGGTGTTCAGCACCTGGGACGCCGCGAGCCCCGCCCGGCGCGCCACGGAGACGCCGAGCGCCGTGTCGCGAACCCCGCGCGGCGAGTGCGCGTCCGGATCGATGGCGAACCGGGCGCCCCGGGCCGCGGCACGCCGCACCAGGTCCTCGCTGAGGTCGAGCCGCTGCGGGTTCGCGTTGATCTCGAGGAAGGTGTCGTTCGCGGCCGCGGCCGTCGCTACCGCTTCGATGTCGAACGCCGAGCCCTTGCGGCCGAGCAGCAGCCGCCCGGTGGGGTGTCCGAGGATGGTGACGAGCGGATGGCTCACGGCGCGCACGAGCCGCGAGGTCATCTCGTCCGCACCCATGTCGAGGCGCGCGTGAACGCTGGCGATGACGAAGTCGAGCGATGCGAGCGTCGCGTCGTCGAGATCGAGCGTTCCGTCGGGCATGACGTCGACCTCGACGCCGTGCAGGATCGCGAAGCCGGGAACCTCGCGCCGCGCCCGCGCGATGGCGCGCGCTTGCCGTGCGAGCTGGGCGGCGTCGAGCCCCCCCGCGTAGCTGGCTGCTTTCGAGTGCTCGCTGATGCCCGCATAGCCGAAGCCCGCGTCCCGCGTGGCTCGGGCCATGTCGGCGATCGTCGCGGCGCCGTCGCTCCAGGTCGTGTGCACGTGGAAGATCCCGCGCACCTCGCCGACCAGCTCGGGGACGCTTCGGGTCGAGCCCTCGCGCAGCTCCGGCGGCGCAAAGGGGAGGCCGAGCGCCGCGTACAGGTCCTCCTCCGTGCGGCAGCGCTTACCGACCGCGCCCAGGCCGCCACGCTCCGCCGCCACCGCGGAGAGCCACCGCACGTGGCGAGCGCTGCCCGTGCCCCGGACGAGCGCCTCGACGAACACGGCCGGCGCAACCACCCTGAGCCGCGTGGGGCCTCCACCCTCGAAGCGCATACCCACCGTGTCGGCATCGAGGACCTCGACGCCTTCGGCGGCCGGGGCTCGCCGCAGCGCCCGCGCCATCGCGGCCGCATCGCAGGGACCTCGAACGACCATGGAAAGCTCGTTCACGAGCTCGAGACCTCGTCGAGCGTCGCCGACGATGACGGCCTCGTTGAGCCCTGCGCGCAGCAGCGCGTCGTTCGCCAAGCGGCCCATCTCGAGAGCGGTCGCGAGCAAGAAGGGCTCCTTCGGCTCGGGCCCCACGGCGCGCGTGGAAGCCCGCGTCGCGTCACGTTGGGGCCGCCGTCTCTCCACGATCGCGGAGCAGTACCATGTGCGCGCCAGGGGCGCAGCAGGTCCTACCGTGATAACAATGGTCCGCGACCTTGATCGAAAGCAGAGACAGCGACGGCGCGACCGGCGGAGCGGTGGGCGACGACCTCCCGGAGAGCCCCCCTTCTGCCGCCGCGAGCGACCTTCGGGAGCTGCTCGTTCCCGAGGCCCTCGACGGCGCGCGGCTCGACAAGGCCCTCTCGCAGCTCGTCCCCGAGCTCAGCCGCGCCCGCGTGAAGAGGGCCATCGAGCTCGGAGCCGTGCGCGTGAACGGCCGCCGCGTCCCCAAGGGAGCCACGGTGGCCCGGGGCGACGCGCTGCGGATCGACGTCGCTCAGGTGGCCGACTCCCCGGCCGTGGCCTCCCCCGAGGCACCGCTGAAGGTCGTGCTCGAGACTCCCGAAGTCCTCGTCGTCGACAAGCCGGCAGGGCAGCCCACGGCGCCCATCCGCCCGGGGGAGACCGGGACGCTCGTGAACGCGCTCCTGGGCCGCTTTCCGGAGCTCGTCCCGGCCGATGGGGATGCATACATCGGTCACTCGGCGCGCGACCCCGGGATCCTCCATCGGCTCGACACGGAGACCAGCGGGGCCGTCGTCGTCGCGCGCACCGCGAGCACGTTCGCGACCCTCAAGGCCGCCCTCAAGGAGGGGCAGCTCGACAAGCGGTACCTGCTCGTTTGCGTGGCGGAAGGACTGCCCGAGGAAGGGACCATCGAGTTCCCGCTCGCCAATCACCCGAAGGACCAGCGTCGCGTCTACGCCTGCGTACACCCGCGGGACGTGATGCGTTACGAGCCGCGACCGGCCGTGACGCGCTACCGGGTCCTGCGGACCGCCGGGACCTGGGCGCTCGTCGAGGCGAGGGTCGGCAAAGCTCTGCGGCACCAGATCCGGGCGCACTTCGCGGCCATCGGTCATCCGCTCGCGGGCGACGAATTGTATGGCGGCCCCATCATCCGAGCGCTCGGCCGCCACGCCCTCCACGCGGCTCAGGTGAGCTACTCGGGTGGTGGCGGCCTCGCGGCCTTCGACGTCACGGTTCCGCTTCCGAAGGACATGATGACGTTGCTCGAGGTCGCGGAAGCGGCCGAAAGCCAGACGACCTGACTGTCCAAAGTCGGCCGCGCTCGTTGCCCCGCGGCGCTTGATCTATGCACGCATCCTGTCCTCTGGGCCAGTTCAGCGGAGCGGCTGGCGCGCCTATGGTCCCTCGACTGCTCGCCTGTGCTGGATGATCAGCAACGCGCGTGCTTTCGAGTGCGTACGCCCGTCCCTGCAGAACCAGCCGGTCGGACGTTCATCAACAATGGCCTGGGAACCGATCGTTCAGGACAAAGGCGGCGAGACCACAGTGTCTCCGGACGACGCATGCGACTGTTCGTTCGACGTGCTGCGTGACCCGAGCGGCGCGTGCATCGTCAAATCGCTTCGCTTTCTCGATCCGTCCGAAGAAGGGGACCGTTACGTCGGTGGCCCGCTGGACGCGCTCGCTCCTGCTCTCGGCTCCAGCGTCGCGGCGGTGGTCCAGACGATCGTGGGCGCACAGACCTCGGAGCTCACCCAGGTGCTCCTGCCCGATCCGCACGGCGCATTCCGGGTGGTGACGGCACGCGACGTCGACCCCCGGACGGTGCGGGTCACGGTGCGGTGCCTCGCCTCGCATCTCCTGCCCGACCTCGTGGACGCCAAGGTGACGCGGGTCGCCGAGTCGAGCGGATTGTCCGAACGCGAGCGGCAGGTGCTGCGCCTGCTCCTGCGAGGTCGAGGCGTGGAGGACATCGCGACGATGCTGGAGATCGCTCCGCGCACCGTGAAGTTCCACCAGGCGAACGTGCTCCAGAAGCTCGGCGCGGACTCCCGGCTCGATCTGTTGCGCGTCGTTCTTTGAGCCCGACCGGGCCGCCGGCTTGACCTTGGACCGAGCCGATGCTTCATCGGTTGCGTGAGCCGGGGCGAGCGCACGTTGAAGTGGCTGCGTTTGCACGCCCGGCCGGCTCTGGCGTGCAGCGCGCTCGGCATGCTCGTGGCCGCGTGGCGGGGCGGAGCTCCAGGCAGGGACCTGGAGGCGCTGACGGACTCGCTGCGGGTCGCGGTGAGCGCCGGCGGCGGCGCGACGGTCGCGGCGTCGGACTTGCGGTGGCAACCGTCCGAAGGCGTCGTCGCCGACGTCGTCGAGGGGCGCTGGGTGATGTTCCTCGCGCAGCGCGCGGGAGACGAGACGCGCGATGTCTGGCGCGCCCGCGCCCGCGTGTCCCCCGAGGGGGCCGTCATCGAGGTCGTCGACGCCCACGATCTCACGAACACGCCTCTGGGCGACGACCACGCGCTCGTCGTGTCCGGCGATCACGCGGCCTTCGCGACGCGTGCGTACGGCCAGGAGCAGAGCGTGACGTCGCTCGACCTGCGCGGCGAGGGGAGCCAGAACCGGGCCGAGAAGCTCGTCGACCGCGTGATGGCCGCCCTCACCAACTTGCAGCAGACGGGGACGTTCGACGGGATCGGCCGCATCGACGTGACGCTGGAGTCGCCGGCATCGGCCATCGGCCTCGGGCTCGGCGAATCTGCGCTCACGATGTCGCTCTACGACAGCGAGCTGCGCCACGGACCCACGCGGTCGGCGAGCCTCGACCTGGCGCACAGCGAGCTCTCCACCGCCGCAACCGGGATGCGCGCCGACGAGTCGATGCACCTGCCGAAGCGCTTCTCCCACTGGGCCGTGGATACCCTGCGCGCCGTTCCCTGGATCGGCCCCGTCCCCGTCGCATGGCTCGAAGACGAGGCGCTCACCGCACGGGACTCGTACCGGCGTCTCACCTTCCATGCGACCGGCGGCATGATGGACGTCGTGGCGACGGCGGCCCCTCCGCCGCCCGTCCTCGATACGTCGCAAGCGTCGGTCGAGGAGGCGCACTGGCCGCCGCCGCGCATCCAGACCATCTGGAAGGAGCCCGAAGAGGGCGAAGGCGCGTGGACGGTTCCGGACGTGCCGTTCATGCGCAAGGTCCCCGGTCTCGCCGCCGACGCGCCGTCGGCGTTCTATCGCACCTTCGTCCGACCCGACGAGGAGCGTCCCTACTCCAAGGTGCTGCTCGTCGCGATGGACCTTCGCCAGCTCGATCTCGACATGGAGGCGGGGGTCGAGGATCCGGAGCCGCTCACCGGGCCTCATGGCACCGGACGCATTCCGCGCGAGCCGGCGGTCTACAAGCGTGTCGCCGCGGCCTTCAACGGCGCCTTCAAGACGGAGCACGGCCACTACGGGATGATGGTGCACAAGCGCGTCCTCTTGCCGCCTGTCCCCGGCGCGGCGACCGTGGCGGTCTTCGACGACGGTCGCGTGGGATTCGGCACCTGGGGCGCCGATCGCAAGGTGGGCGGGATCGTCGGCGTGAGCGACGGCGGGATCGTCTCTTTCCGCCAGAACCTCGATGCTCTCCTCGACCGCGGGCAGGTCAACCCGACCGGGCGCAACCTCTGGGGCTTCACGCTTCCCGGCAAAGGGGTGCAGACCGAGCGCACCGGGCTGTGTGTGACGACGAGCGGGCACTTGCTCTACGCCTGGGGCGATGACGTCAGCGCGACCTCGCTCGCCAAGGCCATGAAGATGGCCGGGTGCGACTACGCCATGCACCTCGACATGAACCCGTACCACACGGGGTTTCTCTTCACGGCGATCGACGATCTGGCCGCCAAGAAATACAAGTCGCAGCTCCTCACGTCGGGCATGTCGATCCCGACCGAGCGCTACATCCAGTACTCGCCGAAGGACTTCTTCTACATGATGGTGCACGACCCGACGCCACCCGGGCTCGACGGGGGGACGCCCTGGGCGGCCGATGGCGGTACGCAGCCGCCTCCGGCGTGGATGCCCGGCATCTGGGCAGCGCACGTGGACGGGCCCGAGGGCAGCGTCGAGCTGGTGGACGTCGAGCCGGGACGGGCGACCTGGCGTGTGCGCGCAGGGGCCCTCGAGTCACCCGCCTCGACGCCCCTTCGCGAGCTGACCGGCGACGACGCCCGGCGCGTCCTCTTCGCGGTGGGCGCGGGCGTCGCTGCGGACAAGCGACCGCGTGGAATCGCGACGGACGGACGGCTGGCCGTGCCGGTTCACGGCGGCGCCGACTCGGGGGTGCTCGTCGTCCGTGACGACGGCTCTCTCTCGCTCGTGCGTGGGACCGACGGCGCGGTCACGGTGGACGCGCACGGCGATCTCCTCGAGCTTCCCATCATCCTCTGGGACGGCTCGTCGCTGCCGGCGACGCCCGGTCCTGTCGGTCCACGCTCCGCCATCGGGATGACGAGCGGCGGCAGGGTCGTCTTCGCGCGGGGGACGTTCGCGAGCGAGTCTCCTCTCGCCGAAGCCCTCGCCCGGGCCGGATGCACGCGCGCCGTCTCGCTCGATCGCGGCGCGAGCGCCGCCGCCTTCCTCGACCGTGCCGGCGGAAGCAACCCGCCGCGCGCCCGCTACGACGAGACCGTGCTCTACGCCGTTGCCACGCCGCTCCAGCCGCGCGGGTTCCGCTTCGACGCGTCGACGGTCGCCGTGCAGTCGGGCAAGCACTGACTCACGCGGCGGCTTCGGCCTGCTGCTCCGCGGTGAGCTTCGTCTTCAACATCCCCATCGCGCGCGAGTGAAGCTGCGAGATGCGAGGCTCGCTCACGCCGAGCCGAGCAGCGATGACCTTGAACGGCACGTCCTCGAAGTAGTGCCACGCCACGATGCTCGCCTCGCGCGCCGGCAGCAGTGCCACGGCCCGCTCGAGCGCCGCTCGTTCCATACGGCGCTCGACCTGGTCGTGCGGCGTGACGGCCCCCTCGTCGCAGAACGCCTGCGCCTGCGCCTCCGGAAGGTCGTCGAAGCCGACCACGGCGGTGCCGCCCGAGCCACCGTCCGCGTGCGCCTGCGTCGTCCGCGTGCGGGCGCGCCGGGTGAGCCAGTCCTGCGAGCGAAGCTCGTCGACCACGGCGCCGCGGATGCGGACGCGCGCGTACCACTCGAAGGCCGGTCCGCGGTCGGGGCTCTTGCGAAGGGCGTCCACGAGGCCGAACGACCCAGCGGCGACGAGGTCGTCGCGCAGGACGTTGGGAGGCAGGCGTCGCAGCATGCGTGCGACGACCCGGTGAACCAGGGGCATGAAGCTCGTCAGCTCTTCGCGGGTGGGTGACTTGGACGACGTGACCGGCGACGTGGTGGGCTTCATGGTGGTCTCTCTCTCCCCTTGGGCTGGACAGAGAGACCTCCTTGCTTGGACCGTGCCACCGACGTTCAAACAATCATTTCAAACACTTCGGATGTATCGACCCATCCGTGTGGGTGCGGTCCGACCCCCCCGCGGCTCGGCCCGCGAGCGCGGCTCGACCATTTGGGCCCGATTCCGAGCGGTTACGGTTGTGGTCGCCGTTGACCCGTCCCGGGTCAGCTCGACTTCACCCTCCCGCGGATGGCCCGCTACGGCGCTTTCTCCAGCGGTTCCGCGGGAAGCTCGGGGTGGGGCTCGGTCGACCCCACGGGCGGCGGGTTGTCCTCGACCACATCGCTCGTCCCTTCGTCCGCCGCGACGCCGGGCTTGTCGTACTTCGGCGGCTCCCCGGGATGCGACCAGTCGGTCCAGAAGGCCTTGGTGTCGCGCACGTCGAGGTGAACGAAGGTGCTGTTCGGGTAGTAGCCACAGCCCGCGCTCCTCAGAGTCCGGCAGAAGTCCCGCAAAGCCTCGTTCGACACACCGCGGATTCGGAAGTCGAGCGCCTTGCCGAGGTTGTGGTTCGAGTGCGGCGTGTACTGCGTCGGCGTGAACGCCCGGTATCCGCTGACGACCTCGAGCGGCTTGCCCCCGAAGTGGCTCGACACGATGCCCACGAGAGCGACGAGGCGAGGGTCGACCGGGTGCGTCCCGTTGCCCTGCCGCATCATGCGCTCGAACGCTTTCATCGCGGTCGGCGGGATGTGCCCGTGCGCGTCCTTGACGCGGATCCGGAACTCCTCGCCCAGCCGGACCGCGTGCACGGTGTCTCCCTCGCCGCGGCCCCGCGGCTCCGGCTGAGGCTCGAGCGCTGCCGTGGACGCTCGCGCCGTCCTCTCGGAAGGCTTCTCGCCCCTCTCCGCGCGCACGGCTTTCTCCGCGCGCTCGGCCTTCTCCGCCCTCTCCGCTTTCTCGGCCTTCTCGGCCTTCTCGCCCTTCTTCTTCGGACCCTCGACTCCCGGAATGATCAACGTCTGCCCGGGTTTCAGGTGCTTGGCGTCCTTGAGGTGATTCGCCTCGAGGATGGCCTTCGCGCTCACATGGTAGCGGTGGGCGATGGCCTCGAGCGTATGGCCGCGCTGCACGACGTGCGTCACGTCGGCCCGGGCCGCGGTTGAGAAGGCGAGGGCGGCAGCGAGGGCTACGGCGGTCGTGGCGGCGCGCATGGCGGGGTCCATACCGCAAAGAGGCTGACGGGGGGAGCCGCCTTTTTTGACGGGGCGGTTGGCGGGGTGCCACACTTATTCCGGCATGGCCGAAGGCAAGAACCTCGTCGGCGTCGACATCGGCGCGAGCTCCATCAAGGTGGTGCAGCTCAAAGAAGCGCGAAAGAAGCTCCAGGTCATCAAGTGGGGATTCGCCCCCTTGCCGCCGCAGACCATCATCGACGGGCACGTGATGAACGCCGGGGCCGTCACCGAGGCCCTCTCGCGCGTCTTCACCGATGCGAAGATCCAGCAGCGCGACGTCGCCATCGGCGTCTACGGCCAGAGCGTCATCGTGCGCAAGATCACCGTTCCGATGATGACGGCCGCGGAGCTCGACGAGCAGATCCACTGGGAAGCGGAGCAGCACATCCCCTTCGACATCAAGCTCATGTCCATCGACTACGAGGTTCTCCGGCGCAGGCCCGAGGCCGGGCAGATGGACCTCATGCTCGTCGCCGCGAAGAAGGACGAGATCAACGACTACGCGGCCATCCTCCGCGAGGCGCGCCTGAAGCCCGTCGTCGTCGACATCAACGCCTTCACCATCCAGAACATGTTCGAGCATCAGTACGGCCTCCCCGCCGACGGGACGATCGCGCTGCTCAACGTGGGCGCCGCCGTCTCGTCGCTCAACATCGTCGCCAAGGGGATCAGCGCGTTCACGCGCGAGATCACCAATGCGGGCAACGCCATCACCGAGGAGATCCGCAAGGCGCTCTCGTGCTCGTACGAGCAGGCCGAGGCCTACAAGATGGGCGGCGGGCCGACTCAGATCGTGCCGCAAGAGGTGACGCAGATCATCAACCAGGCCTGCCAGGGACTCGCGGGCGAGATCCAGCGCTCGCTCGACTTCTACCTCGCGACCAGCGGCGAGCAGGAGATCGGACGCATCTTCGTCTCCGGCGGGAGCGCGTACCTCGCCCCGCTCGTCCAGGCGGTCGAGAAGCGGGCGCGCGTCCCGGTGCAGCTCTTCGATCCAATGGTGAACCTCGCGGTCGACACGAAGACCGTCAACGAGCCGTACGCGCGCGCCATGGCGGCGCAGATGGTCGTTGCCCTCGGGCTGTCGCTTCGCTGCGACAAGGAGCGTCGGCAATGGTCCGCGTAAACCTGCTGCCGGACCGACGTCAGGCCGCGCGCCGCGCGCTCGCCGGACCGACCGACACCTCGCAGCTCTGGGTGCTCGGCGTCGCCGGCGCCATCGTCTTGACCATCGTCGTCTGCCTCTTCGTCGAGAAGCAGAAGCGCGACGAGCTCAACGCGATCCTCCGGGAGAACTCGAACACCCAGGGGCAGATCGACGCCATCGAGAAGCAGATCGCCAACCAGGACCAGATAAAGGCCAAGCTGAAGGAGCTGCGCGACCGCGAGGACGCCATCCAGAAGCTCCAATCGGCGCGAACCGGTCCGACCTCGACCCTGCTCGAGCTCGCCCACATCCTCACCCAGGGGCGCGGGCCGACGACCGACAAGGACAAGCTCGAGCAGATGAAACGCGACAACCCGGCCGAGGTCTACAACTCCAACTGGGACGCTCGACGCTTGTGGCTCACCTCGTACCAGGAGGCGGACCGCACGGTGAAGCTCGGCGGGCTCGCGCGCGACGGCGAGGACGTCAGCGAGCTCGAACGACGGCTGAAGCTGTCGGACTACTTCACCGATGTGAAGCTGCTCCCCGGGCAAAAGATCATCGATGGTCCGACGCACCAGGAGCTCTTTAAGTTCGATCTGTCCGCGAAGGTGAGGTACTAGCGATGGCACCTCCGGCCCAGTCCGCGCTCGCCAAGGTCCCCACCTGGGGCAAGTACGTCATCGGCGTCCTGGCCGCGCTCCTCACCGTCAGCGCCTACTGGTTTTTCTACTACTCGGAGACCTCGGCCAAGATCGAGGGGGCGGTCCGCCAGAAGCAGGCCCTGCGTGACAAGTTCGCGCAGGAGCAGCAGGCCCAATCGAGCTACTTCGCAGATCGCGACGAGCTCGCCGTTCGCGAGCAGCGGGCGCGAGAGCTGAACAAGCTTCTCCCGCCCGACTCGGAGGAGGACGCGTTCCTCTCGTCGGTGCAGAGCGCCTCGAACGCCGCGGGGATCGACCTCAAGGGGTACGCCCCGCAGGAGGAGGTCGCCCAGAACTTCTACGCGAAGGTCCCGATGAAGCTCGAGATGAGCGGCAAGTTCCAGCAGATCGCGAAGTTCGCCTTCGAGCTCGGCAAGGTCGACCGCATCATCAACGTCGAGAACATCGAGCTCACCGAGCCCAAGCTCGTCGGCGACGAGGTGATCCTCCACGCGCGCTGCCTCGCGACGGCGTTCCACGCCATCACACCCAAGGCGCCGCGCGCCGGTGGCGCCGCGCCGGGAGGCACCAAGTGAAACCCGCATCGCTCGCCGTCCTTGTGCTCCTCGGGGCTCTTCCGCTGGCCGTCGCCTGCGGGACGCCGACCGTCACGTCGACCGCGGCGCCGCCCCCCCCGGTGCGAGTCGCGCCGTCGGCTTCGGCCGCGGCCACGGGCCTTCCCCCCGAGCTGAAGGGACCCGAGTACACGGAGAACGACTTCGTCGAGAGCGATCGCAACCGCGATCCGTTCCGCAGCTTTCTCGTCCAGCAGCAGCCCGCCAACAAGGAGGCGCTGAACCAGCGCAAGGTGGAGCTCGCGCAGTACTCCATCGACGAGCTGAAGCTCATCGCCATCGTTCAGGGTGCCGACCAACCGCGCGCGATGCTGCTCGACCCGTCCGGCAAAGGGACCGTCGTCTACAAGGGGACGTTCATCTGCCGTCCCGAGGTCGTGCACATCGGGGGGAGCAACGGTCCCGAGTACCAGCTCAATTGGCGGGTCGATCGCATTCGCGACGGCGACGTGGTCCTCATTCGCGAGGACCCGGCCCAGCCCGCCATCCCGCCCGCGACGCGCGTGATCCCGCTGCATCCAGAGGCGGACAAGGAAGCGCAGCTCATCCCCGGCTGACGGGCGTAAGGTGGATCGGGCGATGAAGTCGCCCGCCTGGCTGCTCTTCGTGCCTGCGCTGGGCATCGCCGCGGCCTGCGGCGCCGCCTCGCACGCGACGTCCCCCGGTGATGGCGGCCCCGGCGGCGCCTCGGTCGAAGGGGGCGACGACGCGAGCGATGCCGGCGAGCCCGCCCCCATCTACATCCCCGCCGACACGCAGCGGGCCGGCGACCCGGACGCCGGGTACGCCGCCCTCCTCGACGACGGCTACGTCGGTTGCGGCATCCCCTACACCGCGTACTCGCAGGTGTACGGCGCCGCGACGCCGGACCAGCTCCTGCCCGGGCGCAACGCCACCAACGCGACCATCCCGTACGACCTCACGCGCTTTACCACCAGTGGCGGCGTCGACGTCGTCGGCCCGAACTGCCTCGCGTGCCACGCGGCGGTGCTGGGGGGACAGATCGTCGTCGGCCTCGGCAACACGACGAACGACTTCACCGTGAATCTCGCCTCGGAGGCCGCCCTCGCGCAAGCGCTCCTCACGGACCCGAACGAGATCGCCGAGCTTCAGACGTTCGTCGATCGCGGCAACGCCATCCAGCCCTACGCGCAGCCGCTCACGGTCGGCGTCACGCCGGCCGACAACATCGCCGCCGCCCTCTTCGCTCACCACGACGTGACGACGCTCGCCTGGTCGGACACGCCGCTGCTTCCCCTGCCGCCGACCTATGCCGTCCCGGTCGACGTCCCCCCGTGGTGGCGAATGCGCAAGAAGCACGCGATGTTCTACACGGCCGCCGGACGGGGCGACCACGCGCGCATCATGATGACCGCGTCGACGTTCTGCATCGACTCGGTCCCACAGGCACAGGCGATCGACGCCTATTTCCCCGACGTGCGCGCCTTCGTCGAGGCGCTCGCGCCGCCGCCTTACCCCGGCAGTGTCGACGCGAGCCTCGCATCCCGCGGACAAGCGGTCTTCGAGGCAACGTGCGCACGCTGCCACGGGACGTACGGCGCACCTGACGACTTCGGGCCGGGCGGAGCGTACCCGAACCTCGTCATTCCTATCGCGGACGTCGCCACCGACCCGGTGCTCGCGAGCGGCGCGGCGCAGTTCGCGGGCGTTTACGTGCAGTGGTTCGACCAGTCCTTCTACGGACAGATCGCGCAGCTCGAGACCGAGGCCGGGTACTACGCCCCGCCGCTCGACGGCATCTGGGCCACGGCGCCCTACTTCCACAACGGCTCCGTCCCGCAGCTCGAACAGGTCATCGACAGCAGCACGAGGCCCACTTATTGGACGCGCACGTTCGATCCGAGCGCCTATGACGTGGCTTCGATGGGGTGGACCTTCACCACACTCCCCGGCGGACAGGACGCGCAGAGCGATCCGGACCAGAAGAAGCTGATCTACGACACGACGAAGCTCGGATACTCGAACAGCGGCCACACCTACGGCGACGCGCTCTCGACGGAGGATCGCGCTGCGGTGCTGGAGTACCTGAAGACGCTCTGACTCGCGGTCGCCAGGCTCGACTTGCGCGTTCTCCCACGCTGCTAAGATGGGCGCGCTTTGTCCTCCGCCTGCCGCCTGTGTCTTCTGTGTATCGGCCTCGCATCGTGCGCCACCGGCGTCGACTCCGGGAGCGATCCCATCGAGGTCGTCGATGCAGGGTCCCACCTGGATGCCTCGCTCCACGATGGCTCGGAAGGCGACAGCGCGTCGACGCAGGACGAGGGCGTCCCCAGCGAGGCCGCCCCCTCCGACACGGGTATCGGCGGCGAGACCGCGGTCGCCGAGACCGGGACCCTCGCCGACACCGGGTCGTCGGCGGACGCCAGCACGGACACCTCGGTGACCGACAGCGGTTGTCCGGGCCACGGCATCACCGGCGCGCTCGTCACCTTCGACCTCACCAGCCAGTCCGGCAGCGAGACCAGTGCGACCGCCACGTCGTCGGCCACAGGGATCACCGCCGGGGCCGCCCTCTCGCGCGCCTCCGGACTCACGGCGGTCTCGGGCAGCGGCTCCATCAACGCGAGCGGATGGCCCACCGGCACCAGCGCCAGCCCCACCGATTACTTCACCGTCACGGTCACCCCCGT
Organism: Polyangiaceae bacterium; assembly: GCA_036501935.1. GTDB lineage: Bacteria > Myxococcota_A > Polyangia > Polyangiales > Polyangiaceae > Palsa-1150. Next base: position 168,048 of record DASXZL010000052.1, read on the forward strand.
CGCCGGATGCTCCGTCACGCTCGCCTCCGTCGCCATCGACGTGAAGGCTTCGACGACCGGCCCCTCCACGGGCGACCTCGCGACCAGCGCCGACGCCTTCGCGTCCCACACCGCCTCGTTCGCCGGGACCGCGACGCCCACGGTGACGCTGTCCAGCGTGGGCGGGACCGGCCCCATCGAGATCCGCGTCTACGGATACGGCGCCTCCGGGTCGAGCGGGACCTTCCGCATCGAGAACACGATGACACTCTCGGGCTCTATCGACTGATCACTCCGCAGGGCGATACGCACGGCTGCGGAATGCCATTCGCACCATCGACGTTACGCCCAGGCCACCGAGGAGGTCAGCGCGATGGAAGCTGCATGGATCGTCAACCCGCAGACCTCGGCGTGTCCGCCCAGCCCCCACACGCCCTCGGCGGGCCGCACCCTCGCCGTCGTCGTGCCTGTCGGCGTCACCGTGGGGGTCCTCACATGGCGCGCTACCGACGCCGGCCTGGGCTGGTTCGTCGCCGACGCCGTCCTCGTCGGCACCCTCCTCTCTGCAGTCGGTCGCGGCCGCCCCCGTGCCGCGCAGTGGCTCCTCGGGGCCGCCTCGCTCTGGCTCGCCGGCGCTACGGCCTGGTACGCGAGCGACTGGGCCCTCGTCACTGCTTTCCCCGCCAGCGTCCTCACCCTCGCCATGCTCGCCATCGTCACCGCGAGGAGCATCGGCGCCGGCACGCTGTCCGATCTCGGCGGAGCGTCGTTCGACGCCCTTCGCGCGATCCCCGGCGGTATCGCCGACGCCGTGAGGATGCCCATCGCTGCCGTCGGCAGCGGCCCCAGGGCGCACTTCTTCGGCGTCCTGCGCGGGGCCCTCGTGGGCGTTCCGCTCGCGAGCTTCTTCGCGCTGCTGCTCTCGGCCGACGCGCACTTCCGCCATGCTCTCGGGCACTTGTTCCAGCGCAGCGGCGAGGGCATGGAGCTCGCCGCGTGGGCCGCCGCGACCACCATCGGACTTCTCGTTGCCTACGCCGTGCTCGCGCGCCTGCAACGCGCGCGCGATCCCCGCGCCGCCATCCCGGCCACGTGGCTCCCCGTCCCCTACCGCGCTGAAGGGGACGCGCCCGCGCCCGTGGTCGCGCCGTCCGCCCCCCGTGTTCGCACGCTCACCTGGGGCGTCGTCCTCGGGCACATCGTCGCGGTCTTCGGCGTGTACGTCGGCGCCAACGCGGGGAGCCTCTTCGTCAGCCATGCGCAGCTTCGCTCGCACGGGACGTCCACCTACGCCGAGTACCTGCACGAAGGCTTCACCCAGGTCTCGGCCGCTACGCTGCTCGCGGTCGCCTGCGTCGTCCTCGGCCACATCCTCCTTCGCCCTCGCGCCGGCACGACCCGCATCGCGGGCGGAAAGGCGATCGTCGCGATCGAGCTCACGCTCCTCGGGCTCGTCGGCGTGACGCTCGCCTCGTGCGCGCACCGCCTTGCCCTCTATGAGGAGGCCTACGGGTACACCTACCTCCGGCTCGGTGTCTGGCTCCTCCAGCTCGGCGTCGCCGGCCTGCTCGCCATGACCGCGGCCCGCTGCTTCGCGCGTTCCTGGCGCGGGTGGGGCACCGCTCTCGTCTGGGCAGGGGTCTTCTTCGCGGTCCTCGCGGGCACAGTCGACGCCGACGGGTGGATCGCGCGGCGCAACGTGACCCGCGCGCGCGACGGGGCGCGCCTCGACGTGGAATACCTCGCCGGCCTGAGCGAGGACGCGCGGGGCGTGCTTCCCGCGGTGCGCGCCATCGACCAGGACGCGGCCGCCGAGCTCGACGAAGCATGGCGCGCCTCGATGAGCGCCCATCGCGGGCACGGCTGGAGGGCGCGCCGCGGCCTCGGCGCGCCCTGACGCAGCGACCCGGCTTACGTCACGTCGAGCGCACCGCGGAGCAACGCCTCGCGTGCCGCCGCCATCGCCTCGTCGCCCGCCTCCTCGACGCGCGCGGCCCCCGCGATGCGCGCCACGCGGGTCGCCAGCGCGCCGTCGAGCACCGCGGGCCACTCGGGCCTCCCCGCCGGCAGCTGCACGACGACCGACAGCGGCGCCCCGCCGGGCATCGGCTGCTCGACGAGACGCGCGCCCGTTGGAACGCGCAGGCGTGCCTTCGCCAGTGCCTCCGGCGGTCCGAAGGCGAGACGGCGTGCGGAGATCAGGCGGTCGATCGCGTCACCCGTCAGGGGCGCATCGTGCACGTGCCGGACGGGGACCATCGAGGTCCACCCACTTCCCGGCGTCAGCACGACGCACGCGAGCGCCAGCCCACGCATCCCAAGCTGCTCGAGGTGCTCCCGGTGCGCGATGGCGGCCCGGGCGAACGCGCTCCCGAGCTCCCCGTGCTCCACCGCGGCCAGCAGGACGCAGTACTCGTCGAGGTTCTTCGACGGCGACTGGAGCACCAGCACGTCGACCCCTCCCGATCCCACCGCGGCGCGGACGCGCGCCTCGAGCGCGTCCCCGTCGACCACCGGCCAGTCACCGAGTACCACCGCGCGCCCTCCTGGCGTCAGGTGATCCCGCGCTCGCGCGAGCACGCGCAGCGGAAGCTCGTCGCCGCGCGTCCCGCCGTGAATGAACGTCGACGCCGGCGCGGTCGCCGGACGCGCCACGAACGGCGGATGCGCCGCCACCCGGTCGAAGCGCTCGCCTCCCACCGTCTCGTAGAGGTCCCCGACGCGGACGTCCAGGTTCTCGACGCCGTTCACGGCCGCGTTGAGACGCGCGTAGAGGGCCGCGCGTGGGTTGACGTCCGTCGCCACGACGTGCCGCACCGACCGCGCCAGGAGAAGCGCGACCGGCGCCGCCCCGCACCCCAGATCCAGGGCCCGCTCCACCGGGGCCCCGGGGAGCACGGCGCGCACTAGCTCGAGCGTGGCCCCGCACACCGGCATCACCGCCTCGCCGCCGAGGCCCGGGAGATCCCCAAAACAGAGAACGCCTCCCGCGAGCGCCAGATGTACGCGCGACACGATGCCGCCGTCCCGCTCCTCGACGAAGCCCGCCTCTCGCAGCGGCGCGAGATCCCCCAGCGCTTCCTGCGCCTCTCCCGGGGCGACCGGATCGTGCAGCACGAACACGCGTACCGCGACGGCCGCCGGCTCGTTCATCCTCCGGGCGTGCCAGACCCGCATCGGCGCCCGCAGCGCGTCGTCCTGCCGCTCGCCGACCCGAGCGAGCCTCGACGCGAACGCCGGCCCGAGCCCGATGCCCTGCAATCGCAGGCCGAGCGCGCGCAGCGCCTCCGGGCCCAGCGAGAGGAGGCGACCTGCGTCGGGCAACTCCACCGTAGCCAGCATGTAGGCGTCACTCTTGCCACAAATTGGTCCCTTTCGGATCGCGCGTTCTACGGTTGCTGTCGCGATCCCATCGGAACTGAAGCGGGACGCGAGGAGTCACCAATGCGCGGGGCGAAATCGCTTATCTACGCCGCCCTCCTTCAGAGGGGTATGGTCGCGCTGGCCGCGACTGGAGCCGCCGCGGGGGTTTTCCTCGGCGCATCCACGGCGGTCGCCGAGGTGGCGACGAACCACGTCCGCGACGTCAAGGTTCACGCCTCGGAGGGAGGCGGCGTCGAGATCGAGATCGTCGGCACGGGTGCCCCCACCTACAACGTTCGCGTCGCCGACGGCGGCCGCAGACTCCTCATCGACCTCTCCGACTCCGACGTGGCCGGCGCGCCCGCGGCCATCACGACCCCCATCGGCGTCGTCGGGGGCGTCCTCACGCAGGGGTACGAGACCAGCGTCGGCCACATGACGCGCCTCACCGTCAGCCTCGCCCAGCCGGCCAGCTACCGCGTCGTTCCGCAGGGCAACAGCCTCAAGATCCTCCTTGCCGTCAGCGATCCCGGCCTTCATCCCGGCAAGACCCCGACGACGTCGCCTGCCGACGCGCCCACCACGCCCACGGCGCTCGTGCGCGACGTCCGCTTCGAGCGCGTTCCGGCTGCCATGCCCGGCTGCGCGCCCTACGGGTGCGACCGCGTCGTCGTCGACCTCGGGAGCATCCCCGCCTACTCGCTCTCGATGTCGAAGACCGGGCGCCCGCGGCTCGAGCTTCGCGCAACGGCCCTCCCCCAGACGCTCGCACGCACGCTCGACGTCAGCGCCTTCGACGGCGCCCTGAAGACCGTCACCGCCTCCTACGACGCGACCTCCGGCAACGCGATCCTCGAGCTCGACCGTCTCTCCGAAGCGTCCGGGACCATCTCCGTCGAGGGTGGCACACTCCTCTGGTCGTTCCCCGTTCCGAAGGCCTCGACGCAGCCCTCGCCGATCGCGCAGCTTCACATCGACGGCCGCGCGGTCGGCAAGGACGGAGGCGCCGTGAGGCGCGTCGTGACGGTCGCGCGCGAGAAGGAGATGCAGGATCTTCCGCGCATCGAGACGTCGATCCACGACGAGGACCCCGTCGTCGAGACCGCGGGCGGCGGCGCGGCCGGCTTCACGTCCGGCGCGAGCGGCAGCGTGCTCGCCCAGACCCGATACACCGGCCGGCGCATCAACATCGACCTCAAGGACGCCGACATCCACAACGTCCTCCGCCTGCTTGCGGACACCGGCCACGTGAACGTCGTCACCGCCGACGACGTGGGCGGCACCATCACCATCCGGATGGTCAACGTCCCGTGGGATCAGGTGCTCGATGTCGTCCTCCAGGCCAAGGGCCTCGGCATGGTGCGCACGGGAAACCTCATCCGCGTCGCCAAGCTCGACCAGCTCCAGAAGGAGCGCGAGCTGAAGCTCGCCGCGATGAAGCAGGAGTACGAGCTCACGCCGCTCGAGACTCGGCTCATCCCCATCAGCTACGCCCAGGCCGACGAGCTGCAGCAGCGCGCGAAGGAGCTGCTCTCGCCGCGCGGCTCCATCGCCGTCGACGAGCGCACGAACGTCCTCATCGCTCGCGACATCGGCGCAAACCTCAACTACATCGAGGAGCTCATCCGCTCGCTCGACACCCAGACCGCGCAGGTCCTCATCGAGGCGCGCATCGTCGAGGCCACGAGCAAGTACCAGCGCGATGTCGGCATCCAGTGGGGCGGCGACTCGACCTTCAGCGCCGCCACGGGCAACCCGACCGGCATCGCGTTCCCGTCGAGCGTCGGCGTCACCGGCGGCAACTACGACAATAACACCCCGACCGCCGGCCTCTCGCCGTTCACGCGCAACGTCCCGACCCCGAACTTCGCGGTCAACCTCCCGGCGGCCGTCGGCACCGGGTCCGGCGGGGCCCTCGGCGTCACGCTCGGCTCCATCGACAACACACTGAACCTGGCCCTCCGCCTTTCGGCGCTCGAATCGAGCGGTCTCGTGCGCATCGTCAGCGCGCCGAAGGTCATGGTCCTCGACAACCGCGAGGCCCGCATCAACCAGGGTACGCTCATCCCGTTCGCGCAAGTCAGCGCCCTCGGTGTGCAGACGACGTTCCAGGAGGCCAAGCTCCAGCTCCTCGTTCGCCCGCACGTCACCGCCGACGGCGGCGTCTCGATGCACGTGAAGCTCAATCGGGACGAGCCGGACTTCACGCAGACCAGCCCCCGCGGCGATCCAACCATCCTCAAACGCGAGGCCGAGACCGATCTGCTCATCATGGACGGGCACACGGCCGTCATCGGCGGCATCTACACGCGCAACACGGGCCGCAACCTCGATCAGATCCCCTTCTTCGGGGATATTCCCATCATCGGCATTCTCTTCCAGCGGCGACGCGCCGCGGACGCCCGGGGTGAGCTCCTCATCTTCATCACGCCCCACATCGTGAACCGCTCCGAGTCGCTCGGTCGCTGACGTTTCCGGGGATCGTCCTCGTCGCTGGTCCGTAGGACAGCGCAAAGAGGTGTCTCCATGGACCGATCGCCCGGGATCCGCGGCGCGCTGGCAGCTTGCGCCCTCGCTGTCGCGGTTCTCTTCGTCCCGCGCGTCGCCCGCGCCGACGCGCCGGCCCCCGCGCCGGGCAGCTGGGGAGCCGAGCTCGAGTCGGTGGCCGCCTGGATGGCGCAGCGCAACGGCGCGAGCGCATGCAGCGAGCACTGCTTCGTCCTCACCCGCCTTCATCTCGCGGGGGCGGCCGACGGCGAGATGCGCTTCTCGCTCGAGGGCGCCGTCCTCGCCGACAAGCCCGTCGCCGTGCCCCTCTTCGGCCCGCCCACGCATGCGCACATCGACCGCGTCACCGAGAATGGCAAGCTGGCGGCCGTCGGCTTCGAGCAAGACCACTGGTTCGTCCTGACGGCGTCGCGCCGTTTCGTCCTCGAAGGCACCCTCTCGCTCGAGGGGGACCTCGCCCTCACGCTGCCCGGCCCGCTCGACGCGCTCGACGCCGAGCTCACGCGCGGACGCGTCGTCGAAGGCGCTCATCTCAGTGGCCTCGTCGGTGCGACGGTCCACTTCGACCGCGATGCCGTCTCGGCGCCCGCCGAGGAGCCGCCCGTGTTCCAGCTCTCGCGCGCGATCCGCATCGGCCGAGAGACCACGTTCGAATATCGCCTCGTCATGCGCTCGGGCAAGGACCTCGGCGTCGTCCGGCTGCCGCTCGCCTTCGGGGAGAAGGTCCTCGACGTGCAGGGCTCGAGCGGATGGTCGCTCCAGGGCAAGGAGCTCGTCCTCCCCACCGCCGGCCGCTCGGCGCAGGTGACGGTCACAGGCGCCCTCGCGTCGATCCCGCGCGTCGAGCCGGACGCCCGCTCGTCGTACGAGTGGTGGCTCGTCGAGTCCGACGCCGAGCACCGCCTCACGGTCGGCGGCGACGCGCGCCAGATCGACGCCAGCCAGTCGCCCATTGCCCGCACGCAGCCGAGCGCGCGCCTCTTCATGGTCGCGCGCGGCCAGCACCTCGACATCGCCGCGCAGGCCCTCGTCGCCACCGAGGCCCTCGCCGCCGTCGTCAGCGACCACCATCGCACCATCGTCCTCACGGCGCGCGGCGATCTCGTCGCCGACGACACGCTCTCGTACGAGAACGACGGCATCGACTGGCTCACCTGGCCTCCGACCGGGCGCGCCGTCTTCCTCGCCACCGACAACCGCGCTGAGCGCGTGATGCGCGCCGCCGACGGAGCCGGCGAGATCCTCGTGCCCCTCCGCGTCGGGAGCCACTCGCTGCACCTGCAGTCGATGGCCAGCGAGTCGCTCGGCCTCTTCGGCGGCTCGATGGTGGTGCCCACCCCGACGCACGCGCTGGCCACGAGCCGCGCCACGTTGACGTTGGGCCTGTCGCGAGGCGTGCATCCCATCGCCGTCCTCGGCGGTGACCGCCCCTGGGTCGCCTTCGGCACCGAGGACGCGCTCGCCCTCGTCGCGTCGATCGTCGTCGCCCTCCTCGCGCTGCGCGGGCGCCTGCGCCGTACCCTCGGCGCCGTCGCCCTCGGGGGCCTCTGGCTGCTCTCTGCGGGCGCGTGGATGCTCCTCGTCGGGGCCGGGGTCGTGTCGGTGGCCTCTTGGGCCGCGGCGCGCCTCCTCCAGCGCGGGCCGAGGCTCGCGGCGTGGGCGGTCATCGGCGTCGCGGCCTTCATCGGTGGCGTCGCCTCGATGGGCCGGCACGCGCCGTCGCACGCCGTGACCACGGCGACCGCGGAGCCGCAGGCGGGCTTCGCCGGGGACCTCAAGAAGGGCGAGCAGGACAAGCAGAAGGACTTGCCCGACCAGGACGCCATCGCGCGAGCGAGCGCCCAGTCCATCGTCGCCGGCGCGGAGCTCTGGCAGGGTCAGGAGAACGGCCGCCTCGCGCTCGACGGCGGTATCGTCCAGGGTGTCGCGCCCGTCGCCCTGCCGCTGCCCGCCTACGAGCGCAGCATCGTCATCGCGCGCGAGCTCGTCACGCGCGACCGCCCCCTCACTCTCCACCTCGTCTACATCACGACGAGCGGCCTCGCGCCCCTCGTCGGCCTCTGGCTCCTTTGCCTCGGCTTCCTCGCGCGCCTCTACTCCGCCCAGATCGCCCGGATCTCCCGCCTGCTCCGCGAGCGTCTTGCGCGCCGACCCGAGCCCGACCTCGCGCCGCCCGTTCCCGTCGCCCCACCGCCCGTCGTCGCCTGAGCGCGCCGCTACTTGGCGTCGGGGAGGTGCTTTTCGTCGCGCGGATACGGGAAGCCGTCGATCGGCGCGGTCGGCGTGATGTGGTGGAACTTGCGGATGTCGAGGACGAGGTTCCCGCCAGCGTCCTCGCTGAGCACGTCGGCGTGACGCGCGCCCCAGAGGACCTCCTGGTCGACGTATCTCCGCCTCGCGTGGACCGGCTGCAGCGACGTGTCGTCCGTCCCGACGAGGTTCACGAGGATCTCCACCTCGTCCTTCTTTGCCGACTCGGGCGTGACGCCGTGGAGCGGGCTGCTCTCGTCGACGACGTGCAGCACGGTCCACGAGCGGGACATCGCCGGCGAGCGATCGCGCGTCAGCTTGAGGTCGATCATTCGGTAGAAGATCGTGCCCTCCTTGAGGTGCTCGGTGCGCATGAGCGCCACGCGGATGGTCGCCTCGAGGATGGCGTTCCCCCGCTCGTTGCCGACGCGGATCATGAGCGTCGGGACGCCGTCCATCGGGCCGATGACCGCGTGCTGCGAGAAGACGACGCGCGCCCCGGAGCGCGAGAACTTCGCGAAGACGAGCCCCGTCGCCAGCGCCGTCACGAGCAGGCTCACGACCGACTCGGTGACCATGACGACGTTCGCGGCGACGCTCGTCGGGTACATCGAGCCGTAACCGATGGTCCCCATCGTCTGCACGCTGAAGCAGAAGGCGTCCCAGAACGAATGCGAGCGCACGTTCACGACGCCGCCGAGCGCGAGGTACGCCTCGGCGAAGATTGCGTTCAAGGTGAGGTAAATGGCGACGATCCAGCCGATGGCCCACCACCACGAGACACGCAGAAACTGGTAGTAGACATCGCGAAGGCGCTCCTTCGGTGCGCCGATGACGGTGACGCCCTGTTCCGATTGCGTCTCGGCCATGATTGGCCGGCGAGTATCGTTCAGCCGCGGGCGCGTGGCGACGGATCTGTAATGACCGCCGATGACGATGGTTCGGGGGAGGTTTCTTCCCGACGAGCGTATTACTGCAGGCCCAGAGCCGGCGAAGGCCGCAGACCATGGACTTGACCGAGGCCTAGATGGGACTAAAGCCACGAGCCGTGCGAAGGGGCGGAACGTTCCTGGTGGCGCTGGGCGTCGCGAGCCTCGCGACCGTCACGCCGTGCTTGGCCATCGAGACGGGGCAGCCGCCGAACCTACCGCCGCCGCCGCCCCCGCCACTCTCGACGGCGACGCCCGGCACGAGCGCGCCCGCGCCAGCTCCCCGGTCGACGCGGCCGCCTTCGTCGCCCCCGCCGTCCTCGTCGGCGAGCGTGACGGCGAGCTCGTCGACGGCGGACTCGGGCGCGTCGTACGCCGGTGGCGGAGCGCTCGACACGCGGTGGTTCATCGCACCGCTTCTCGGCTTCGCGAGCGACGATCTCTCGCTCGGCCTCGGCGTCCGTGCGGGCAAGACGCTCGACAACCACGTCTACCTCGGAGGCACGTTCGTCTATCAGGTCGGCGACTCGGGCACCTACTCGGGCACGGTCACCGCGCCGGGGACGACGGTCACTTCGTCGGCGTCCTGGTCGTCCAGCGGCTTCTATCTCGGGCCGGAGGGCGGCTACGACTTCGATCTCAAGGCCGTGGTCGTCCGTCCTTACGTAGGGATCGGCCTCTACGACCTCACGAGCGGCGGTTCGGCGGGAGGCTTCAGCGGGACCTCGTCGACGACGTTCTTCGTCGTCTGGCCGGGCTGCTCGGTCATCTGGAACGTCCCCAACTCGAACTTCTTCGTCGGTGGTGACGCCCGACTGATCACGCTTCCCGGCACGCCTCTCGCCCTCTACGCCATGGGCGGCATCCACCTCGGGTCCTGAACGATGCAACCGTCCCTGCCACCGGCCTCTTTCTCGATGGCGCCGCCGCCGATGCCGGTGCGTCCGCGCGCCGTCCTCTGGCTCATCGCCGCCATCGGGCTCGCGTTGGGCATCGCCGCCGCTGTGGGCGTCGTCCTCGTCAAGCGGAGCGCCGGTCGCGGCTCCGCGGCGGGGCGCTCGGTCGTGCGCGTCGTGCTCACGCGCTCGGCGGGTACCGGCTTCTTCGTCGCGGGCCCCGACGCGCAGGCGTACGTCGTCACGGCGAACCACGTCGTCGACAGCGGCGACCCGATCCTCGTCGAGCGCACCGTCGAGGGCTCCGGCGGCAGCAAGTGGACCGAGGCCTACCCCGACGCGGAGGTCGTCGCCTTCGACGCGGACGCCGATCTCGCCGTTATCCGCCTCGCAGGGGTCAGCGCAGATCACTTCACGCCGCTGCCGCTCGCGGCCACGCCCGCGGCGGACGAGGCCATCCTCTCGTATGGGTACCCCGCGAGCAGCCTCGCGACGCGCTCGGGCATGGTCTCGAAGCCCGGCAAGGTGCTGAGCCTCGTGAAGTTCCCGGTGGTCGATCGCCGCACCGAGGAGATCGTGCGGAGCGACGCCGTCGACGGTCTCCTAGTCTCGTCGGAGATCGAGCCCGGCTTCAGCGGCGGCCCCACGTGCAACGACAAGGGCGAGGTCGTCGGCGTCAACGTGACGAAGGACGTCGTTCATCGCGCGCAGAACGGCGCCGTGAGCGTCGCGGCGGTGAAGGCGCTGCTCGCCAAGGTCGTCCCCGCGGGCCACGCGCCCGAGCCGACCCCCGACGACGTTCGGCAACTGCTCACGCGTATCCAGAGCGAGTATCTCTTGCTGCCGGTCGAGCGCCGCTGGTCCGCGCGGGAGGACGAGCTCGTGAGCACGGGGGATCTGCCGCGGACAGCCGAGATGATCACGGCCATCCACCGGCTCGAGGACGACACGGCGCGGGACGCACGGACGAAGCTCTCGGGTCAGGCGACGCTGGGGCTCGTGCTGGCGCGCCTGCCGGGCCACCCGCTCGAGACGTACACGGATCGCACGACGCGGAAGGCCCTCGCCGACTGTGAGCTGCGCGAAAAGAGCCTGCGCGAGTTCTTCGGGACGCTCGCGAAGCCCGGAGGCGACTCCGACGCGCTCGCCGAAGCGACGAGCGGGCGCTGCTCGGCGCTCGCGTTCCGGCCCCTCGTCTGGGACATGACGGCGATGGCGCTCCGCTGGGAGGGCAAGGAGCGGACTGTGACCGTCGGCAAGGTCGACAGCGTGGACCCGGAGCGGCACGTGTACCGCGCGTCGGTGCGGTTCGAGGGGATCGACTACCTGGTCGACGTTTGGCTCGCAACCGACGGCGGCCGATTGCGGCTGAAGCTCTTCGACAACCAGGGACTGCCCGCGGGCCTGTCGCTCGTGCAGAAGACGCCCGCGTCGGACTTCTCCGGCACGTGGCATCGCACCGAACCGAGGACGGCGCACGACTTCGGCCGCGGCGTGGACGCCGACATGGACGAGAGCGAGACCCTCGTCGTCGCCATAGGGACCGACGGCGGCGCGAACGTGACCCACCAGATGCGGCGTCACGTGTACTTCAACGGGAGAAGGCGTGCCGCGTGCGGCGGGAGCACGCTCGACATGGGCATCGAGCAGACCTTCCACGGCAACCTGCAGGACGCGAGCATCGTGGGCTTCCGCAAGATGGACGCGAAGGCCATCGGCGCCGACACGACGCGCTGCTGGGCGCTCTTCACTTACGCCCCGGACCAGGAAGCGGTCTTCAAGAGGGTGGGCGAGAAGCTGGTCATGTACCGGACCGACGGAGTCGCCTTCCCAGAGGCCGCCGAGTTCGAGCGATAGGGCATAGGGACGCACGTAAGGCGGGTCGGGAGCAACGGGGAAGGCATGGACGCCGCCCAGGCCTTCAGCGTCGCCGTCTGCGTCGGGCAGCTCGCGCTGGCTCTCGTCGGCATCGCACGGGCGGCGCGCAGCCCGCTGGCGGTGCCCCTCGCGCTTCTGTGCCTCGACGTCGCCGGCTGGACCGGCGCCAGCCTCGCCTATCAGCTGTCGGGTGTCGGCGCGTTTCACTGGCTCGACCACGCGCTCGTGCCGTGGACGGCGCCGCTCGCGCTCCAATTCATCCTCGTCTTCGTCGGACGGCGGCGCGCCCTCCGCGGGACCGTCTACGCGGCGGCGCTCGTCGGCGGCGTCCTCAGCGCCATCGGCCTGCTCGCGCTCGCCTTTCCAGTGGCGCAGGGCTTCATCGCGTCGCCCTGGTGGGCCCGGTCCCTGATGGGCGCCGCCATCCCGACCATGGTCCTCGCGCTCGCGGCGCTCGCGCGGCACCTCCGCGACTCGCTCGACCCCGAGGAGAGGGCGCGCGCCTGGCTCCTCCTCGCGGCCTTCGCCGTCGGCACCGCGCTTGGCGCGACCGAGGAGCTCACCTCCACGCTCTTTTACGGAAACCTCGGTCTCTTCGTCAGCACGGGCCTCCTCGCCTTCGTGGCCGCGCGCTTCCGGCTCATCACGCGCGAGATCTCGCTCGGCATCCTCGCCGCCGTCCTCGCGCTCACCGCCGCCGGTGTCGTCGCGACGGTCCTCGTCTTCCGGTACCTCGGCGCGAACGCGGCCACTGTCGTCCTCTCGTCGGCCGCCGTGTCGCTCGCGGTCGTCGCCGCGAGCCGGCGCTGGCTCGCCGCCGACGCGGACCGTCGCGCGCGCCAGTCGCAGCTCGCCACGCTGGGTCGCTTCTCGGCGCAGATGGCGCACGACTTGAAAAACCCGCTCGCCGCCCTCAAGGGCGCGGCGCAGCTCCTCCGCGAGGACCTCGCGCGCCCGACCGGCGTCGATCGCGTCGCCTTCGCCGACCTCATGGTCGACCAGATCGACCGCCTGGACCGGCTCGTCGATGTGTACGGCCGCCTCGCCCGCGTCGAGCCCGCCCGCGACCCGCTCGACCTCAACGAGATGGCGCGCGCTGTCCTCGCGCTGCAGTCGCTCGCGCGCGAGAAGGTCGCCGTGAAGGTCGAGCTCGCGGACGGTGAGCTCCGTTGCCGCGCTGACCGCGAGATGCTTTCGCGCGTGCTCGAGAACCTCGTCCGCAACGCCATGGAGGCCATGTCCGACGGCGGCACGGTGACCGTCCGCACTGCCCGCTCTGGCGCCGAGGGCCGCGAGAACGTCACGCTGTCCGTCGCCGACACTGGCTCCGGGATGGACGCGCGGATCCGCGAGCGCGCGTTCGACGATTTCTTCACGACCAAGGCGCGCGGCAGCGGCCTCGGGCTGGCCTTCGTGCAACGCGTCGTCGAGGCGCACGGCGGCTCGGTGTCGCTCGAGTCCGAGGTGGGGCGTGGTACCGTCGTGGAAGTGCGGCTACCCGCGGGTCCGAGCGGCCTTCGGGAGACCGTGTCGCGTGATCCACGCGACTGAGAGGCTGGGCTGAGTCGTGGCAGAGCCGACGGGGTCCGTGCTGGTGGTCGACGACGACGCGGCGGTCGGCATGGTGCTGACGGCGCTGCTCGTCCAAGCGGGGATGAAGGCCAAGCACGTGGCGTCGGGCGAGGCGGCGCTCCGGGCGCTCGAGGGCGCGCCGGCGGACGTCGTCGTCACGGATCTGCGCATGCCCGGCATGGACGGAATGGAGCTCCTCGCGCGCATTGCCGCGACCTCGCCGGAGCTACCGGTCATCGTGGTGACAGCCCACGGCACCGTGCCGCTCGCGGTCGAAGCGATGCGCGCCGGGGCGGCCGATTTCGTGCTGAAGCCGTTCGATCGCGAGCAGATCGTGTTCGTCGTGCGCAAGGCTATGCACGCGGCTATGCACGCAGAGGGCCACGCGGAGGCGCTGGCGTCGACCCAGGCGCCGATGGCGAGCCGCTCGCAGGCGATGCGCGAGGTGACGGAGCTGCTGGCCCGCGCGGCGCGGAGCACGGCGACGGTGCTCCTGAGGGGAGAGAGCGGCACGGGCAAGGAGGTCGCGGCACGCGCCCTTCACGACCAATCCCCGAGGAGGGAGCGGCCCTTCGTCGTCGTGCACTGCGCCGCCCTGCCCGACGCGCTCCTCGAGAGCGAGCTTTTCGGGCACGAGAAGGGCGCCTTCACGGGGGCCATCTGCCGCAAACCTGGGCGCATCGAGCTCGCCGACGGCGGGACACTCTTCCTCGACGAGATCGGTGACGTTCCGCTGTCGATGCAGGTGAAGCTGCTGCGACTACTGCAAGAACGGACGTTCGAGCGGCTCGGCGGGACCGAGAGCGTCAAGGTCGACGTGCGCTTCGTCGCGGCGACGCACCAGGACCTCGACGCGATGGTGCGCGCGAAGGCCTTCCGGGAGGACCTCTTCTACCGGCTCGCCGTTGTCCCCGTCGTGATGCCGCCTCTGCGCGCGCGCCCGGAGGACATCGCGCCGCTCGTCGCGCGGTTCGCGGCGACGTTCGGGCCGCCGAACGGCAAGCCGCTCGTCCTCGTCGAGCCGGACGCGGTCGAGCGCCTGGCGCGGGAGAGCTGGCCGGGAAACGTGCGCGAGCTGCAGAACTTCGTCGAGCGGCTCGTGGTGCTGGCCGACGGCGCAACCATCGCGCGCGCCGACGTGGAGAGGGAGCTCGCGCGGAGCTTCGGTGCCGCGGGCCCGGCGGAGACGCCGGGAGCGGCGAGCGCGGGGTCGACGCTCGATGAGCGCGTGCGAAGCACGGAGCGCGACGCGCTGGTGGAGGCGCTGGCGAGAGTGAAAGGCAACCGCACCGCTGCCGCGCGTATCCTCGGCGTGAGCCGGAGGACGCTGTACAACAAGCTTGCCGAGCACGGCGTGGGTTAGGGGCCCACGACCGCGGTCACGACGCCGTCCCGCTCCCAGTACAGCCGCTGTCCGTCGCTCGCGAGGGCCGCCACCGCGTCCACGGGGTCGCTCGCCGTCTCGACGTCGCCGGTCTTTCCGACCGTGAGCACGCGGAACTGGCCGTCGACGGCTGCCTCGTTGGTCCAGAAGACGCCTCTCGCGTCGACGACGACGTTCGCGAAGCCGGCGAAGTCCTGCGCGAGGCGCCGCGGGGGGCCGCCGCCCTTCGGCATGGTCCAAAGCGACTCGCTGCGCGGCTCGACCCACGTCACCGCGCCGCCTGCGACGGCGACGAAGCCGGGCAACCCGCGCTCCGCGGCGAGCACGTGCGGAGCGCCACCCGTCTTCGGAACGAAGACGAGAGTCCCGTCGAGGCGGTCGGTCCAGTACACGTTCGCGTCGTCGACCGCGACGCTCGCGATCTCCCCCTCGGACTTGCCGAGGACCGTCGCGTCCCCGCCCGCAGCCGGGAGGCGCACGACGGTGCTCGCGGGCGTCATCCCCTGCCGGCTCGGGTCCACGTCGACGACGAACACCCACGTGCCGTCGCACGCGATCGCCTGCGGTCCGCCGAGCCCGCCCGCGACGCGCCTCGCCTCGCCGCCCGCGACCGGGACTGCCTCCACCGCGTGCGTCGTCGTCACCCACAGCGCGCCCGCCGCGAGCGCCATTCCGTGCGCCGGCTCCTTCAGCGTCGCCAGAGTCCGCGTCGCCCCTCCCTTCTTCGCCACGGCGACGACGGTCCCTTCGCCCGCACGCAGCAAGTACACCTCGTCCGCGCCAGCGAGCAGCACGTCGTGTGGCGGCTCGGCTGCGGCGCCGTCGAGCAGGGTCGTCACGAGATCCAGATCGTCGCGGACGGGTGGCGCGGGCAGGGTCGGGGCCTTCTCCCCCGCGTAAAGCCACCACGTCCCCATGGCCGAGGCGACCAGCACCCCGAGCAGCACCAGCGGCAGGGCTCTGCTCAAGGCTTCGCCCCGCGCAGCTCCACGTCCTCTACCTGGCTGCGCGGCCGGGTCACCTCGTCGCCGTGCTTCACGTCGGTCGCGCCGAGCGGATCGTCGAGCACCTTGCCCGTCACGGTCTTCGTGTCGGCCCTCGTCACCTCGATCCACATCGACTCGATGCCCGCGTCTCCCGGGATCGTGAACGGTAGCATCACGAGCAGCTTCGCCCCGCCGGCCTTCTGCGCCTCCCATGCCGTCACGAGCGCCCCGAGCTTGCCCTGCGCCTTCGCGCGCTGGAAGGCGAGCACGTCGCTGTCGGGCGCGGCCGCGAGGATGCGCCCGAAGAAACGCTCGGCGAGGTCCACGTAGCCGATGGGACCCTCTCCGGCGCCCGGGACGATGCGCGCCATGAAGTCGTTCGGGTCCCCGTTCTCCGGGTACGCCGTCACGACGTCCACCTCGACCGGCGTCGGCGGCGGGAGTCCGGCGTCGGCCGAGTAGGCCTGCCCCCGTGCGCGGGCCACGTCGTCGCGCGTCAGCACCAGAGGCTGCGTCGTCGCGCCGTCGGCGATCGCCTGCGCCACGGCGAGCACCACCTCGCTCACGCGTGGGGTCGCCGCCGTCGGCACCGCCACCGCTTCCACGTCGGGCTCGCCCCACCGCGACAGCCCCGATGTCAGCACCCGTACGATGCCCTCGCTCTTCGGCTCGAACAGCACCTCGACGCGGTCCCGGCGAAAGGTGCCCGCGTCGAGGGGCGTCGTCACCGCGTGCGCCGCGAAGGTGCGCGCGTTCTCGAGCCGCACGAGGAGCTGGTCCCAGACGACGCCACCGATGTCCCGCGCGATGGCCGCCGCCCCCGCGATGGCCGCTCGCAGGGCGAGCTCGCTCCGGTCCGTTGGCGTCTTCACGTGCACCACGACGACCCTCGGCAGCTTCGTCACGCCCGCCTTTTCGGCCGCCGTTAGCCCACGCGCCGTCGCGTCGAGGTCTACCTTGTCGAGGCTCCACGTCGACGCGTCGAGGACTTGCACCGTCGTCTTCGTGTCGTCGCGCAGCGTCCTCTTCACGGCGTCGCATGCGGCCGTGTCGCCGCAGAGATCCGGCGTCACCCGTACGGCGAGGGCGGCGGGATCTATCATCTCCTGGAGCTGGTCCTCGTTCTTCGCCGTGAGGACGCCGAACTCGGCGATCGACGACGGGGGTCGCCGGATGGGCAGCGGCGCCGAGGCGGTGGGGATGGGGATTTGCGTGAGCGGGACGCTGGGGGCGCTCGGCGCGGGGTCGGGCGCGGCGGGGACGGTCTTGGGCGAACTCGTGAGGAGCCACGCGGTCCCAAGGAGGGCCACGGCGATTCCGAGGTAGACGAGGGTACGGCGCGTCATGCCAAGCCTGTAACCCGAAGCCCGCCGGATCCCAGCCGATATTGAGACTGGCGCGTCGCGTCAAGCGCTCGCATAATCCTCCGACGATGCCGCTCCCGTCCGTACGCGGCCTGTACGACCCGTCGCTCGAGCGCGACGCTTGCGGTCTCGGCTTCGTGGCGGACCTCCGCCGAGCGCCCACGCACGAGGTCGTCTGCATGGGCATCGAGATCCTCCGCCGCCTGGCCCACCGCGGCGCGGCGGGTTGCGATCCGTGCTCCAGCGACGGCGCGGGCATCCTCATCCACATTCCCCACGTTCGCTACGAGCGGACGATGGCCCATGCGGGCATCGAGATCCCCCTCGAGGGCGACTACGGCGTCGCCCAGTGCTTCTTCTCGCGGGATCCCGAAAAGTGCGCGGCCGAGATGCGGACGCTGGAGAGCGCCGTCCGCCACCACAACCAGAAGGTCATCGGCTGGCGTGACGTCCCGGTCGACCCGGCGGTCCTCGGCCCGATCGCGCGGGCGTCGATGCCCGTCTTCAAGCAGCTCTTCGTCGGGCGCATGTGCCCCGCAGCCGTCTTCGAGCGCACGCTCTTCATGATCCGCAAGCGCGCGGGGCGGCGGGCGAGCGAGGCGGGGCTCACGGGCTTCTACATGCCGAGCCTGTCGTCGAAGACCGTCATCTACAAGGGCCTCTCGCTCCCCGAGCGCCTCGCCGACTTCTACCTCGACCTTCGAGAGGAGGAGACGCGCAGCCGCCTCGCCCTCGTGCACTCGCGCTTCAGCACGAACACGTTCCCCACGTGGGAGCGGGCCCACCCCTACCGGCGTATCGCGCACAACGGGGAGATCAACACGCTCCGCGGCAACCAGACGTGGATGCACGCACGCGAGCCGCTCCTCGCCAGCGCGGCCTTCGGTGAGCACCTCGCCGACTTCAAGCCCATCATCCGCCCGGGCGGGAGCGACTCTGCGTCGCTCGACAACGTCGTCGACTTCCTCGTCGCGGGCGGACGCAGCCTGCCGCACGTCATGATGATGCTCGTACCCGAAGCGTGGGAGGGGCACGACGACATGCCGGCCGAGCGGCGCGCCTTCTACGAGTACCACTCGTCGCTGGTCGAGCCGTGGGACGGTCCGGCCGCGCTGCTGTTCACGGACGGGCACTACGTGGGCGCGACGCTCGACCGGAACGGCCTTCGCCCGATGAAGTACGTCGTCACGTCGACCGGCTTCGTCGTCGCGGCGAGCGAGCTGGGCGTGCTCGACTTCGAGCCGGAAGAGGTGCTCGAGAAGGGGCGTCTGCAGCCCGGAAAGATGTTCCTCGTCGACCTGACGAAGGGGCGGCTGGTGGGCGACGAGGAGATCAAGCGCGAGGTGGCGGCTCAGAAGCCGTACGCGCAGTGGCTCGAGGACAACAAGCTGGAGCTCACGACGCTCCCGGCGCCGGTGCCGGCCCCGCCGATGGAGGCCGCCGAGCGGAGGCGCCGCCTGCGCGCCGCCGGGTACTCGCGCGAGGACTTGCGGATCCTGCTGACGCCGATGGCGACCGCCGGCGAGGAGCCGACGGGAAGCATGGGCAACGACGCACCGCTCGCGGTGCTGAGCGAGCGGCCGCAGCTCCTCTTCCGGTACTTCAAGCAGCAGTTCGCGCAGGTCACCAACCCACCCATCGACCCCATCCGCGAGAAGCTCGTGATGACCCTCGCGAGCTCGCTGGGCGGCGAGGGCAACCTCCTCGACGAATCGCCGTCCCAGTGCCGCCTGCTCGAGCTCGAGCAGCCCGTCCTCACGAGCGAAGACCTCGCGCGGCTCACGAGCGGCGCACTCGCCGATTTCCCGGTCCGCGTCCTCCCCATGCTCTTCGATGCCCGCGAGGGAGAACGAGACGAGCGGGGGGAAGAAGGAACGCGGCAAGCGGCCAGGCATGACCAATCCCTCGAGCGCGCTCTCGCGGGGCTCTGTGAGGCCGCCGAGAGAGCCGTCGACGAGGGGACGAGCGTGCTCGTCCTGAGCGATCGCGGGGTGGATCGGGAGCATGCGGCGATCCCGAGCCTGCTCGCGATGAGCGCGGTGCACCACGCGCTGGCTCGAACGGGCAAACGTATGCGGGTCGGGCTCGTGGTCGAGACGGGAGAGGCGCGCGAGGTCGCGGATGTGGCGCTGCTCATCGGGTACGGGGCCGGCGCGGTCTGCCCGTACCTCGCGATGGAGGCCGTGGACGCGCTCGACGTGGACACGCCGCGGGGCGAGCGGCAGTCGCACTACGTCCACGCGCTCGACAAGGGGTTGATGAAGGTAATGAGCAAGATGGGCATCTCGTGCCTGTCGAGCTACCAGGGGGCTCAGATCTTCGAAGCGGTGGGGATCGGCCGGGAGACCATCGATCGCTGGTTCCCCGGGACGCACTCGCGCATCGGCGGCATCGGTCTCGCGGAGATCGCGCGCGAGACGCTGCTGCGACACGGGGCGGGCTACCAGGCGGACGTCGAGGCGGGGACCGACGAGGACGCGCTCGAGGTCGGCGGCGTCTACGCATGGCGGGTCGGCGGCGAGCGCCACCTATGGAGCCCGAAGACCGTCGCGAGCTTGCAGAAGGCGGTCCGCACCGAGGACGCGCGGTCGTACGAGGAGTACGCGCGCGCCATCAACGAGCAGGGCGACGCGCCCTTCACGCTGCGCGGCTGCTGGGACCTGGCGCCGGCGAGAGAGCCGGTGCCGCTGGAAGAGGTGGAGCCAGCGGTGAAGATCGTGCGCCGGTTCGCCACTGGCGCGATGAGCTTCGGGAGTATCAGCCGCGAGGCGCACGAGAACCTCGCCGTGGCGATGAACCGCATCGGGGGCAAGTCGAACAGCGGCGAGGGTGGCGAAGACCCGGCGCGGTTCCTGACGATGGCCAACGGCGACTCGAAGCGGAGCGCCATCAAACAGGTGGCCAGCGCGCGCTTCGGCGTGACGGCGCATTACCTCGTGAATGCCGATGAGCTGCAGATCAAGATCGCCCAGGGCGCGAAGCCCGGCGAGGGCGGGCAGCTCCCGGGGCACAAGGTGGACGAGGCCATCGCGCGCGTACGCCACTCGGTGCCCGGGGTGACGCTCATCTCGCCTCCGCCGCACCACGACATCTATTCGATCGAGGACCTGGCTCAGCTCATCTTCGATCTGAAGTGCGTGAACCCCGAGGCGCGCATCAGCGTGAAGCTCGTGAGCGAGACCGGCGTCGGGACGATCGCCGCAGGCGTCGCCAAGGCGCACGCGGCCGCGATCCACATCGCCGGCCATGACGGGGGGACGGGCGCCTCGCCGCTGTCGTCTATTCATCACGCGGGGACGTCGTGGGAGCTCGGGCTGGCGGAGACGCACCAGGTGCTCGTGTTGAACGGGCTGCGCAAGCGGGTGCGCCTCCAGGTCGACGGGCAGCTGAAGACGGGGCGCGACGTGGCCTTCGCGGCCCTGCTGGGGGCCGACGAGTTCGGCTTCGCGACGGCTCCGCTCGTGGCGAGCGGCTGCGTGATGATGCGGAAATGCCACCTCAATACGTGCCCCGTCGGTGTCGCGACGCAGGACCCGGTGCTCCGCGCGCGCTTCGCCGGGACGCCGGAGCACGTCATCAACTACTTCTTCTTCGTCGCCGAGGAGCTGCGCGGCATCATGGCGCGCCTCGGCTTCCGCACGCTCGACGCGATGGTCGGCCACACCGACCGCATCTCGATCCGCCCCACGAGCCACCCCAAGGCCCGCACTCTCGACTTTACCGATGTCTTGTTGGGCGCGGAGCCGCTGAGCCACAGAGAAGAGGGCAGGGGAGTAGCCGAGGCTCTCGAGGCGTCCTTCCTCAGCGACTCCGCGGCTCTGCGCCCATCGTCCACGGACGAAGCGCTGCTCGAGGGCGCGCGCCTTAGTGTGAAGTACGGAGCGCCGTCGACGATGCAAATCGCGCTGACGAACGCCGACAGGGCGTTCGGGGCGAGGCTGGCGGGCGACATCGCGCGCAAACACGGGGCAAACGGGTTGAACGACGGGGCGATCGTCGTCGAGTGCACCGGGACGGCCGGGCAGAGCTTCGGGGCATTCGCTACCCGAGGGATGCTGCT
Source organism: Polyangiaceae bacterium (assembly GCA_036501935.1). GTDB lineage: Bacteria > Myxococcota_A > Polyangia > Polyangiales > Polyangiaceae > Palsa-1150. Next base: position 189,217 of record DASXZL010000052.1, read on the forward strand.
CGTCCTCGAGGGCGACGCGAACGACTACGTCGGCAAGGGGCTCTCGGGCGGCGTGCTGGCCATCCGCCCGCCGGCGCGGGCGAGCTTCAAGGGGCACGAGAACGTCCTCGTCGGCAACACGTGCCTCTATGGCGCCACGAGCGGGAAGGCGTTCTTCGCGGGCAAGGCTGGGGAGCGCTTCGCCGTGCGCAATAGCGGCGCGCTCGCGGTCGTGGAGGGCGTGGGCGACCACGGGTGCGAGTACATGACGGGCGGCACGGTCGTCGTGCTGGGGCCAACGGGGCGAAACTTCGCGGCCGGCATGAGCGGCGGGATCGCCTACGTGCTCGACGACGACCGCGCCCTCATGGGGCGTGTCAGCAAAGCGACGGTGGACCTCGAGTTGCTCGGCGCGCGGGACGAGGAGGCACTGCTGGGGCTCGTCGAGGAACACGTGGCGCACACGCGGAGCGCGCGGGGCAAGGGCATCCTTGCCTCGTGGGGCAAGCGTCACTTCGTCAAGGTCATGCCGCACGAGTGGCGGCGCATCCTCCAGCTGCGGGAGACCGGCTGATCGATGGCGGATCCGAAGGGTTTTCTGAAGCTGTCGCGCGAGGAGGAGGACGAGCGTCCGGTGAGCGAGCGCGTGCACGACTGGCGCGAGCTCGTCGTCCCCGCGACCGAGGCGCAGGTGCGCGCCCAGGCGTCGCGCTGCATGGACTGCGGCATTCCCTTCTGCCACCAGGGCTGCCCGCTCGGGAACATCATCCCGGAGTGGAACGACCTCGTGCACAAGGGTCGCCTCGACGAGGCCGCGCGGCGCCTCCACGAGACCAACAACTTCCCCGAGGTGACGGGGCGCGTCTGCCCAGCGCCGTGCGAGGCGTCCTGCGTGCTGAACTTGCGCGACGAGCCGGTGACCATCAAGGCCATCGAGCGGAGCATCGCCGACCACGTCATGGCGTCGGGCGCCTTCGAGCCAGCCTCCCTGCGAGAGCCTGGCTCGGACAGTCCGCTCGCAAGCTCGCGGGGTATGTTCCAGCCGCAGGCGCCGCGCGAGCGGACCGGGCGGCGCGTGGCCGTCGTCGGCTCCGGGCCGGCAGGGCTGGCGGCGGCGCAGCAGCTCGCGAGGGCCGGGCACGACGTCGTCGTCTTCGAACGCGACGACCGCATCGGCGGCCTCCTGCGCTACGGGATCCCCGACTTCAAGATGGAGAAGGCCATGGTCGACGCGCGCGTCGTCCAGATGCGCGCCGAGGGCGTCACCTTCCGCACGGGCGTCGCCGTCGGACAGGACGTCCGCGGCGAGCACCTGCTGCACGAGTTCGACGCCGCGGTGCTGACGACGGGCTCACGGGTCCCGCGCGATCTGCCCATCCCGGGGCGCGAGCTGCGCGGCGTGCACTTTGCCATGGAGTACCTCGTGCAGCAGAACCGGCGCGTCGCGGGCGAGGCCGTGGACGTGGGGCGGGCCATCCTCGCCGGGGGAAAGCGCGTCGTCGTCATCGGCGGCGGCGATACCGGGTCGGACTGCGTAGGGACGGCGCTGCGTCAGGGGGCGACGAGCGTGATGCAGCTCGAGCTGATGCCGAAGCCCGCCCTCGTGCGTCTGCCGAACAATCCGTGGCCCGAGTGGCCGCTCGTGCTCCGGACGTCGAGCTCCCAGGAAGAGGGAGCCGACCGCGACTGGTCCGTGTCGACGCGCGCCTTCCGCGGGGACGGCGGTCGCGTCGTGGCGCTCGAGGCCCAGCGCGCGGTGCTCGAGGGCGGCAAGGTCAAGTCCCTCGCCGGGACCGAACTGTCGGTCCCCTGCGAGCTCGTGCTGCTCGCGATGGGCTTCGTGGGTCCGGAGCGTCATGGCGTGGTCGAGCAGCTCGAGCTCGCGCTGGACGCCCGCGGCAACGTGCGCACCGACGCGAGCGGGGCGACGAGCGAGCCGGGCATCTTCGCGGGGGGCGACGCGGCCCGTGGGCAGTCACTGGTCGTGTGGGCCATCGCCGATGGACGTCGCGTGGCGGCGGGCGTCGACGCGTGGCTCCGCCGGGCGCCGATGGCGCGGGCGGCGAACGGGTGATCTCAGCGTCGTCGACGTCGAGAGACCAGCAGTAGCAGACCGGCGAGGCCCAGCGGAACGAGGGCGTCGGCGGGCGTGCTCGTCGTGGCGCACCCCGCGCAGCCGCCCTTCTTCGGGACCGACTCTGCCTCGACCACGTTCTCACCCGCCGGGGCTTCCTGCGGTACCGGCGTCGCGGTCGGTTTGAGCTCCTCGAGCGCCTCGGCGCACGCGGGGCACGCGCTGCGCACGTGAATCGTCGCGTCGTCGAGCTTCTTCTTCGCGCTCGCGCAGCGGTCGCCTGGGTCGAGCGCGCAGAGGCGCTCGGTCGCGCGCTTCATCGACTCGAGCGCGCGGCACGCCAGGGCGCAGTCGCTGGAGAGGGCCTGCACGTAGTCGCGGTCGAGCTCGGCCTGGACGACGTCGACATCGTTGTTCGAGGTGGGCGCCGGCTGTGCCAGTGCGCTCGTCGGCAGGACGAGAACCAGCAACACGACGAGCATTCCCCTCACGCCCTCGACGAGACCACGCGGACCGCGCGGGGTGCAAGGATGCAGGAGCAACGCACCACCAAGACGCCAAAAACTGGTTCGGGTTGTCTCCCCGCCGAACCGCGGTGAAGTCCTTGGCGTCTTGGTGGCGCGTCGCTCGTCGACGTCGATGCACGGGACAAGAGCACGGGACGTGCCACGAGGTGGGCCGAGCAACTACGTCGACTTGCGAGGACAGTAGACCAAACCCCGGCAGAAACCGAGGGAAAAGCGATCCATCCTGATCGCAACCTCAGCCCAGGGTCTGGTGTAACTTGTCGAGCGTGGCGGTCGCCGTCGGGATCGATCTGGGCACCACGAACACCGTGGTCGCAGCCGTGCGCGACGGCGTCGCCGGCACCATCCCGGACCCGGAGGGCCACCGGCTGATCCCGTCGGTCGTCTCGTTCCTGCCGTCGGGGTCGGTGGCAGTCGGGAAGCCCGCCCTGGACCGACGCCTCATCGATGCGCGGAGCACCATCTACTCCGTGAAGCGCCTCATCGGGCGCGGGTGGGGCTCGCCCTCGGTCGAAGAAGCGCGGACCCGGCTCCCGTTCGACCTGCGCGAGGGACCGGCGGGTGGAACGGTCGTCGTCGCGCGCGGCGAGACGTACAGCCTGCCCGAGATCAGCGCCTTCGTGCTGCGCCAGGCGAAAGCGGTGGCGGAGGCCGCCGTGGGCGAGCCGGTCACGCGCGCAGTCATCACGGTGCCCGCGAACTTCAACGACCTGCAGCGCGCCGCGACGAAGACGGCGGGCCGCCTCGCCGGGCTCGAGGTGCTCCGCATCCTGAACGAGCCGACGGCTGCGGCGCTCGCGTACGGCCCGCAGGGCAAGACGGCGGAGCGCGTCGCCGTATATGACCTCGGCGGGGGCACGTTCGACGTCACCATTCTCGATCTGGCGGGGAACGTCTTCGAGGTGCTCGCCACCGCGGGCGACACCTCGCTCGGCGGCGACGACATGGACGTCGTCATCGCCGAGCGCATGGCCGAGGACCTGCTGAAGAAGCACCGCTACGACGCGCGTGCGCAACCCATGGTCTTTGGCCGGCTCCGCATTCTCGCGGAGGAGATGAAGCGTGCGCTGTCGTCGTGCGACGCGCACACCGTGGCGCTCGACGACCTCGTGCCGGGCGATCGCGGGGCGACGGTGCCCTGGAGCTTCAAGATGACGCGGCCCGAGCTAGAGTGGGCATCGCTCGCGCTCGTCGAGCGGACGTTCCGCGTGTGCCAGCAGGCGCTCGACGCGTCGGGGGTGACCCCGGGCGAGCTGGATCGCATCCTCCTTGTCGGAGGCGCGACAAGAATGCCGATGGTGGCGCGCAAGGTGGAGCAGTTCTTCGGGCGCGCGCCGGTCGTGCGCATCAATCCGGACGAGGTGGTGGCGTTGGGGGCGGCGATCCAGTCCGCCCTCCTCGATCGCACCCGGCAGCACAGCGCCCAGCCGATGGCGCACCCGAGCATCTCGGAGGACTCGGTCGTGCAGGATCTCCCCACGGACGACGTGCCCGGGAGCTCGGATCTCGCAGGGCTTCCGATTGTCGGCGGACCGAAGCCTGCGGCGCCGCCTGCGCCTGCTCCCAAGGCGCCCCCCATCGCGCCCCCCGCGCCTGCGAAGGCCGCCCCGCCCCTCCAGACCGCACCCGCACCGACGCCGGAGAGACCCGCGTTCCTGCCCGGTCCGAACATGCGCGAGCTCGTCTTCGACGTTCAGCCGTCCGCGCCTCCCGCCGTGGTCCCCGACCTTGCGCCGGAGCCACGGCGCCTAGCCCGGCCGGCGACGCCGTCCCCCCTCCAGCCCGTCGCCGCTGAACCCGCGCGCCGGCCCGCGCCGCTCCTCATCGACGTGACGCCGCTGAGCCTCGGCGTCGAGACGGTGGGGGGCTTCTGCGACATGCTCATCGAGGCCAACACACCCGTTCCGTGCGACCGCACACGCTCCTTCTCGACCGCCAGCACCGGTCAGACGACGGTTCACGTGCGGGTCTCACAAGGTCCTAGCGGGCGTTTCGCCGAGAACACGTTCCTCGGGGAGCTCGAGCTGTCGGGTCTGACGCCGGCGGAGCGGGGAGAGACGCAGATCGCGGTGACGTTCGAGATCGACGCCGATGGGATCCTCAACGTGCGTGCCCGGGACGTGAAGACGGGGCACGAGACCAACGCGCGCATCCAACTGGTCGGGACGCAGACCGACCCACGCGAGATCGAGGCCATGCGCCAGCGCCAGGCAGCCCACCCGCTGACCGCCCTCGGCGGCGATCGCTGAGCGCGCGTCATGCCGAGCCGCGATGCGCTCGAGGTGTACCTGCAATCGCTCGGACGAAAGACCTACTACGACATCCTGCGGCTCGCGCGCGGCGCGGGCCCGGCCGCCGTGAAGGCCGCGTTTCACGAGTTCTCGCTCCTCTACCACCCGGACCGCTACGTGGACTCGCCGGCGGAGGTCGGGGCGGTCGCCACGGAGATCTACAAGCGCGGCGTCGAAGCGTACCGGTGCCTCTCGCGGAAGGCGCTGCGCGAGCGATACGACAGGGCGCTCGGCCGGGGAAAGCTGCGCCTCGAGCCGTCTCGGGCGTCGACGGCGCCCCCACCGCCCGTGATGCGTACGCTCGAGACGGTGGCGCGCACGCCGCGCGGAAGGCAAGTCGCCGTCAAGGCGGACCGCCTGCTCGCCGTCGGGAAGCTCGAGGACGCGCGCGTGCAGCTCGTGACGGCGTGCCAGGTCGAGCCAGACAATGAAGAGCTCGCCGAGCGTCTGCAGATCCTCTACGAAGCGCTGGCGCTCGAGCCGCTGTGACGCGGGGGCGCGTCTTGGCGGAGGTTCGTTCCACGGCGTAAGGTACCGTGGAGCGGATGACCGGCGAGCTCGCACACATCGCGCGGTGCATGGATCTCAACGAGGCGGACATCGCCGGGGCCATCGTCGATCGCGAGCACACACGGGCGCTCCTCGTGCACCTGGCGGCTCGATCGGCGCCGAATACCGGCGTCGCGAAGGCGCTGCTCGTCCTCGCGAGGATGGCGACGACGGCGTGCGACTGGATCGACGGCGATCTGGCCATCGAGCTCACGGAGGCGGACGGCACGACGCGGATCGACGTCGCCACGGAGCTCGGCGGGGGCCTGCGCGAGCGCGTCTTCTCGCCGCTCGTCTTCCAGGCGCCGCTCGAGGAGTTCGCGCGCGCCATCGAGCGCGTCGGGCACATGGTGGCACCGCTCCGTATCGGCGGCAGAACGGCGCAGCGCATCGCACTCGGCGCGAGCGAGGCGATGCGGCGCACGTCGATGCCGCCCCCGCCCATCGAGATCGCATCCGAGAGCCTCTTCGTACGCCTCGGGCCACCGCCGGTCCCGAAAGACAGGGCCGATGAGGAGCTCCCCGGATCGCTCCCCGTCATCCTCGCTGCGTCGCCCTCGGGCGCGCCCGCCGCGAAGTCGAGCCCGGCCCGCAGCTCGACGGACCCACCGCCGGACGTCGACTCAGGGTGGGACGACTAAGAGCGCGCGCAGCGCTCAATGGCCCCGCTCGATGGCGTCGATGAGCGCGCGCGCTCCCTCGAGCGTCGGGTCCTCGGTCAGCGCGCGCTTCAGCAGCATGATGGCGCGCTTGCCGTCGCCCTGCTTGCGGGCGATTTCTCCCATGTACTGGTACGCGAGCGCCTTGCTCATCGGCCCCGGTGTCTTCAGCAGCGTGATCGACCGCAGCGCGCGGTTCGCCAGGTCGAGCTGATCGAGCTCGATGGCGCGCACTGCGACATCCGAGCACACTTGCCCGTTCTGCGCGTCGCATTCCAGCGACTGCACGAGCGACCTCACCTCGCCGGGCGCGTCGCCGAGGTATCGTGCGGCGCGGGCGAGCCGCCAGTAAAGCGATGCGAGCTCCTTCGAGCGCTTGCCCTTCTGCGGTGCAATGACCTGCTCGAGCAACGTCAGCGCGTCCGAGGCGCGACCCGAGAGCGTGTAGGCGTCCGCGAGCTGGCCCACGCACTCCGGATCCGTGGGACGGAGGGCCCGCGCCTCCTCCAGCGCGGCGATGGCCGCGCCCGGGTCGCCGGCGCGCTCGAGTAGCAGCGTTCCCGCTCGGAGCAGCAGCGCAAAGCGCGCGGCCACGTCGCCGCTCGCCTTCGCATCCTCGAGCGCCATGTCCGCCAGCTCGTGCCACGCGCCGGTCTGGTCGTAGACGCGCTCGAGGCGCTCGCGCACAGCGCGCTCCTGCGGCGCCACCAGGCGCGCCCGTTCGAGGGCTCCGCGCGCGTCGCCAGGACGACCCGCGCGCTCGCAAGCATCGGCCAGGCGGAGGGCCGTCTCCACCGCGCTCTCGCCCTCTTCCATGCCGACGAGCCGTTTCAGCGCGGCGATGGCGGCGTCCCATCGCTCGAGCGCCGACTCGAGGCCCGCCAGCGTCCGGAGCACGGCCTTGTCCTTCGGGTCTTGCTTGGCGAGCTCGACGAGGATGGCGCGCGCGCCGTCGACGTCCCCCGCGTAGGGGAGGACCTGCGCCTGACGGAGGCGCAGCACGCGGACCGCTCCGGCGCCGCCGTTGCTCGCCGCGTGGGTGGCCGAGCGCTCCAGTTGGTCGGCGAGGGCGCGCGCGTGGGTGGCTCGGTCGATGAGGTAGGCCGCCTCCAGGTCCTCGAGCGCCCCCGGCTCGCCGTGCATTGCCGACCGCACGCAGGCCCGCGTCGCGAGCAGGCCCGCCCGCACGGCGCTGTCGGCGGGCGTGGCCTCGACCGCCGAGGACAGCTCCGCGACGGCCCCGGCGTGGTCCCCGGCCTCGACCAGCATGTCCACCAGGTCGCGCAGGAGCGAGTAGTCGTCCGGCGCCGATTCGTGTGCGAGGCGCAGCGCCGCCGCGGCCTCGGCGGGTTGGGCGAGCTCGGTCCGCCAGATGATCGCGGCCTCGCGGAGGCGCTCGACTCGCTCGCCGACGTCGACCCGTGCGCTTGCGTCCAGCGCGCAGAGCTCGGCCAGCTTTCGCCACTCGCCGCGCTCGCGGAACAGCCCCTCGAGCTGCTCGCGCAGCTTCGCGCTCGCAGGGTGCGCTCGGTAGCCGATCTCCAGGGCGCGCTCGGCCGCTGCGGCGTCGCCCAGCTCGTTGCGCGCCGCCGCCAGCGTGAGCGCCATTCCCTCGGCCGCGGGGCCCTGCTCCACGGCGAGGCGGCGCTCCAAAAGGTCCGCACGCTCGCTCGCGTCTCCCTCGCCGTCGAGAAGCCTCACCAGCGCGTCGAGGACGCCCCGGTTGGCGGGCTCCCAGTCGAGCCCCGTGTAGTAGACGTTCCGCGCCTGCATGCGATCCGTTTGCTCGAGGAGCTGGCCGAGCCTCAGCGCCAGCGAGCCGACCGACGCGACGTCCGAGCGGTCCTTGGCCGCCTCGATCTGCGACGCGAGGAGCTGGGCGAGCTCCTCGCGGGCGCCCGTTCGCTCGAGGATGGCGGCCAGCATCAGCGCGGACTCGACCTGCGTCGCGTCTTCGTCGACGATCTCGCGGAGGAGCGGCGCCGCGTCGGCGTCCGCGAGGCCCATGCCCTGCATCATCGTGCGCACGCGTTCGAGGCGAAGGCGCCCGCGCTCGCGCATGTCGTCCACGTATTCGACGACGGTCCCGAGGATGTTGGCGAGCTTCTGCGTCTCGCCCATGCGGCGGTAGACCTCAGCGAGCGGCTCCCAGGCCTCGCGGTCCGCGGGGTCGGCCTCGTGCAGGGCTTCATAGGACTCGGCGGCGAGCGGTAGGTCGCCCAGCTTGTCGGCGGCAAGGCGCGCGACCTCGAACGAGAGCTTGCGCGCGATCTCCGGATCCGCGATGCGCGCGGCACCCTTCTTCAGCTCGACGGCGCGCCTCACGTCCCCCGCCACCTCGCGCAGGCTCGCGAGTGCGCTCAGCGCCCACGCGAGGTTTGCCACGTTCTGTGCTGCGGTCTGCTCTCCCTCGACGAACCGCTCGAGCAGCGACTCCGCGAGCGCCGGATCGCCGATCCGCACGGCGATCTCCACGGCCTCGCGCACGGTGCCGACGTCCCCGTTGGGCAGGCGCGACCGCAGGTCGAGCGCGTGGAACAGGGCGCGCTCGTGTCCCGGCTGGCGCCCCAGGTGCTCGTAGAGGTCGAGCAGCCGCCGGTGGGTAGGGCCGAGCTCGACGGCGCGTCGAAGCGCCTCTTCGGCGCGATCGAGCTGCGGATCGAGGTCGATGGCGGTCGTCATCATCTCGACGCCGTCGTCGAGCGTGTCGGCCGACGAGAGGCGCAGCGCCGCGAGGCGGTAGATCGCGTCACTCGCAGCGCGCGGGCCACCCTCCATGGCTTCGACCTCGACGCGCATCGCCAGAACGCGCGCCTGCCGGTCCATGTCGTTCAGCCGCTCGTACACGTGGTCGAGTGCGCGGAGCACCTCCGGCGTCCGGAGCCCCAGCTCGACGGCTCGCTCGTAGAGCATCGCCGAGCGCGACTCGTCGCGAAGGTCCTGCGCGACCACGCCCCCGAGGCGCATGAGCAGCGAGCAGCCCAGCGCGACGTCCCCGGCCTCGAGCGCGCGGTCCACCAGCGCCGTCGTCGCGTCCACGTAGCGCTCGACGCCCCCCACGGCCCTCGCCAAGGCGAGCGCCGCGTCGTGGGCGGGTGCCGACTTGGGATCGATGGCGACGGCGCGAAGCCGCACGGGCAGCGCTTGCTCCGGCCGCTGGAGCCGGTCGGAGAGCACCTCGGCCAGCTCCGACAGCGGGCGCGCCGCGGCCGGCGAGTCGCCGACGCGAGCGAGCCTGGCCTCGAGCACCCGCACCAGGGTCTCGTGGTCCCCCCGCGCGCGAAGCGTTTTCTCGAGGCGTTCCTGCTCGAACTCGCTCTTCTGAGCCGCCTCGAGCGCGCTCTCGAGCACCTCGCGCGCGCGATCGCCTTCACCCTGGCGCGAGGCAATGGCGCTCAGCTCGAGGAGGACCTCGCTCCGCGCGATGCTCTGCGACTCGCCGGCCTCTTCGCGCCGGCGGAGGACGACGAGCAGCGCTCGGTAGCTCTTCTCGGCGCGATCGAGCTGACCGTCGTCGCGCGCGAGCTCCGCCAGCGTCCGGAGGATTTCCGGGTTCTGAGGATCGACGCGTGTCGCCGTGTCGAGCTCGACGAGGGCGCGGGCACGGTTGCCCATCGCGAGCTCGAGGCGGGCGATCTGGTAGTGGACAGGGGCTCGCTCTTTCGGTCGGCGGCCACCGAAGGCGTCGATCATCGACTGGAGGATGACGCGCGCGTCGTCGAAGCGCTTGCCGCTGGCGAGGGCGTCAGCGAGGCCGAGGCGGACTGCTGGATCGTCGGGTGCGAGATCGCTCGCCTGCTCGAGGAGGGGAATCGCCAGCTCGGGTTGGCCGCAGCGCTCCGTGAAGAGGAGCGCGGCCTGGAGCAGGCGGGCCATCCGACTCGACTTGTCGGGCGCGTGCCCCGCCGATCCCGCGACGAGCTGCGCGAGCCGCGCCCACTGCCCCTGCTCGTGGTAGAGCGCCGCGAGCCGCTCGCGCAGCCGCTCCGCGTCGGGCAGTGCCAGCACCGCGAGCTCGAGCCGCTCCGCCGCGCGGGAGCCCTGCCCCGACTCCATGAGCGCGTCGGCGAGCCGCAGCTCCGACGCCACGCGGCCCTCCGACGGCACCACATCGAGGAGCCGTTCGAGCCATTGGGCCGCGGCGACCGCGTCCTGGCGCGACGTCGCGAGCCGCGCGAGCGCGTCGAACGAGCCGGCGTTCGGCTCGAGCGCAACGACGTGCGCGTGGTAGCTCTCGGCCGCGGCGAGGTCGCGCAGCCGCTCCTCGGCGACGCTCGCCGCGCGCGACCAGAGCTCGGCGGCCCTGCGCGTGTCGGAGGCCTCCTCGGCCATGCGCGCCTGATCGGCGAGGAGGTCGCGCAGCTCGCGGGTGCGGACCTCGGCGTCGAGAACGGCAATGAGCGCCTCCACCGTGGCGGCGTCCCTCGGGGACTCCTTCAAGCTCCCGCGCAGCATCTCCGCCGCACGCTCGCCGTGGCCCAGCTCCACCAGGAGACGCGCGGCTTCCAGTCGGAGCGCGACGCGCCGGTCGCTCGTCTCGGCGACCGCCACCTGCCGCTCGCGCAATGCCAGGAGATCGGCCCTGCGGCCGAGGGACGTATAGGTGGACGCCAGGCGTTCGAAGGCCTCTTCGTCGCGCGGGTCCTCGTCGAAGAGCGCGAGGTAGAGGGCGATCGCGCGGTCGTGGTCGGCCAGGCGATCGAGCGCGACGCGTGCCGCGCGCCGCCGCAGGTCCCGACGCGTGGGAGCGGGGAAGGGCAGGGCCTCTCCCGCGACCAGCGCCTCGACCATCGCGCGGGCGTCGCCATCCTCGTCGTGAAGGCGCGCCAGACTCTCGACGGCCCACTCGGCGTAAGATGCCAGGCCCTCGCCGCCGTCGACCGTCGGCGGCCCCGTCTCGTCGGACCCGACCCAGCGGGTGCGTGTCAGCGCGAGCAGATCGTCCAGCACGGCGCGGGCGAGGGTTCGATCGCCGACCGAGTCGCGCGCCACCTCGGCCGCCTCGCGCAGGAGAGCCAGGTCCCCGCCGGTCGCGCGCGACAGACGGAGCAGGCTGTCGACGAGCGGGCGGCCGCGGCTGCGTCGCTGCAGCTGCGCCAGCGCTGCGAGGAGCGTCGCGTTACCGTCGTCGTGCGACAGCGCCCGCTCGAGCGCCCGCTGCGCCGACTCCGGATCATTTCGCCGGGTTCCGTGCCAGTGCGCGACGCGCGCCTCGAGATCGCGCGCGGCCACACCGGCGATCTCGCCCGCAAAGGTCGCCTCCGCCAGCGCGCGCGCGGCCTCGTCCCAGGCCCCGGAGGCATCGGCCGCACGCTCGAACGCCTCCAGCAACTCCGGAGGCGCCATTCCCGCTTTCCGCGAGAGGTCGACCACGATGCGCGCGGCAGCGTCCCACTCCGCGAGCTTCCCGGCGACACGTACGGCGGCGCACCCCGCGTCCCGATCGGATGAGCCGTCGACCACCTGCTGGTACGCGGCGAGCGCTCCCCGCGCATCGTCGAGCCGTGTTTCGAGCACGGCGCCGATCCTGGCCCGCAGCCCCGCGGAGAGGGGGCCATCGTCGCGCGCCGCCCCGTCGATGGCTTCCTGGTACGCCGACACGAGCCCGGTCCACGCGCCGGCGGCCTCGGCGAGGCGCGCGAGCTCGGTCCCTACGCGCTCGTCGCCGGGAGCGATGACGAAGGCGCGCCGCATGGCCTCGAACGCGAGGCTCGCATCACCAGCGCGCTTCTCCGCGAGCTCCGCCGCCTCGAGCAGGACGGTACGTCGTTCGTCGTCGATGCCGGCTGCGAGAAGCCTGTGCGAGGTGAGCTCCAGGATCGCGCGCCAGTCGTCGCACATCCGCAGCGCCGCGAGGAGCACCTCCACGGCGCGGGCCCGGTGCGGCTCGTCCCCGGCAAGCGCATGCAGCCCCGCTCGGGCTCCGGCGTTGCGCGGGTCGGCCGCCAGTGCGCGCGCGTAGGTCGCCACGGCCGCCTCGGGTGACCGGAGCTGCTCGCGGTGTACGTCGCCGAGCTGTCGCAGGAGCTCCGCCCGCGTCGCGTCGTCCGTCGTGCGCTCCGCTCCCCGCTCGAGCAGGTCGGCCAGCTCGTTCCAGTGGAGCGCGTCGCGAAGGAGCGTCGCCAGGGACAGTGCGGCGTCGTCCGCCTCGCCGAACTCGCGCTCGATGGCTCGCCACGCCGCGATGGCGTCCTCCGGCCGGGCGAGCGCTTCCCCGAGGAGCCGGGCCACGCGCACGCGATCGGCCCTCCGGCGATCGACGCTGGTCGCCGCCGCCGCGCGCAGCTCGAGCACGGCCGCGAGGCGCTCCGCGTTCCCATGCCGATCGAGCAGCTCGACCAGCCCGTCGAGCGCCACGGCGTCGCGTTCGTCGGACGCGACGCACCGCTCCCACAGCGCGATCGCGCGCGCGTCCTGCCCCAACCTCGCGGCGAGCTGCGCGGCGCGACCCAGCGCTTCGCGCCGGGCCGCCGGATCGCCCTCGCGGTCCGCAATGCGCTCCACCACGTCGAGCCGTTCGTCGTCGCGCCCGGCCGCCTCGAGCAGCGGCTCCAGCTTGCGGGCCGCCGCCAGCACGTCGACGTCGGGGACGTCTCGCGTCCCCAGCACCGCCGACAGGAGTCCGATGGCCCCCGCCGCGTCGCCGATGCGCTCCGCGCGGACGCCGGCGGCCTGCATCATGAGCGCGAGACGGAGCGCCTGCGACTCGCCGCCGTCGGCCGCAACCGCCAGCAGATCCGCGAGGCGCTCGAGCCGTCCGGTGCGCTCGGCCAGCTCGGCGAGCCTCGCGCGCCGCGTCTCGTCAGCCGGGTCGAGCACCACGGCGAGGCCGACGTGTTCGAGAGCGTTCGCGAGGTCACCGAGCTTCTCGTAGAGGTCGGCGACCTGGAGGTGCCGCTTGATCCGGTCCTTGCCGGACTTGACGGCCTCCAGCTCGACGAGCAGCACGCGCGCCAGGTCGGCGTCCCGGCCCGTCTGGGCGTAGTGCTGGTGCAGCCAGCCCGCCGCGCGCTGGCGCACCGAGCCCCGGGCCGACGATGGAGGTTCCGACTTGCGGGACCGGCGCGACTTCGGCCCGTCGCCCATCGAGGGCGGCGGGGTCGTGGAGCGCCGCATGTCGGGGTTCGCCGGCGCGCCGGCGAGGACCCGCTCCAGCAGTGCCCACACGTCGCCTTCGATGCCGTTGGCGCCCTCTTCTGGCCGGGCCAGCATCGGCTCGATCGCCTCGAGCGCCGCTGCCGCATCCCCCAGCTCATCGAGCCAGAGCGCGGCGACACGCGTTCGCGCGCGCCGCGCTTCGTCGCGCTTGAGCGTCGGGATGCGCCCCGACAGGAGCGACACGAGCTCGCGGTGCCGACCCTGCCGCTCGTAAAGTCGCTCGAGCGCGCTCGCCAGCTTCGGGTCTTCGGGGCGCAGCTCGTGCAGCTGCTCGAGGTACTGGATGGCCCGGTCGGGGCGATCGGCGAAGTCCTTCGCGGTCTGCGCTGCATCCTCGAGGAGGTTCGCGCGCTTCTTGCCGCTGGCGGAGTCGAGCGCGCGGTCGTAAAGGGCGAAGAGGTCGTCCCATCGCTCGGACGAGTCGAGGAGGAGCTTCAGGCGGTCGAACGCCCAGTCCGCGGTCGGATCGAGCTCCAGCACGCGTTCGAGGATGCGAACGACGCGGCCCGAGTCCTCGAACCACTCCTCGTAGAACTGCACGGCACGCTCGCCGATCGACAGAGCCTGATCGCGCGCGAGGGACCGCGCGAGGACCTCTTCGTACAGCGCCGCGACTTCATCGGGCCGGCCGAGCGTTCGCGCGAGCTCCTCGATGCGGTCCCACAGCGGCGGGATGTCGGGCATCTCGCGGGCGGCGCGCGCCGCTGTCGACAGGGCGGCTTCGGTCCTCCCCTGGTCCCGCTGGAGCCCCGACAGGCGCTCGAACCAACCTCGACGAGCCGCCGCATCGTCCGCGTCCGCCGGGGCGTCGAGGAGGCGCGTCAGGATCTGCCCGCGCGCCTCGGCGTCGTCGCTCGCGTCGCACGCCTGCTCCAGCATCGCGATGGCGTCGGCCCGGGTGTTCCGGTGAGCGAGGAGCTGCGCCGCCAGCGCGCGCGCCGTTCCGTCGCTCGGCGACTCCGCGAGCACCGCGCGAAGCGACGCGAGAGCGTCGCGCCAGCGGGTCGTGCGCGCGAGGAGCACCTGGGCGATCTCGAGCTCGATGACGATGCGCGCTGGTCCCTCGGCGCGATCCCGCCGCGAGCCCAGCGCGACCAGCGCCTCGTCCGTGTCGCCCGTCGCGAGGGCCAGCCGGGCCACCGCCGTGCACGCCTCGTCCGAGTCGGGGTCCAGCGCGAGGACCCGCCGGTGCAGGGCCAGCGCGTGCACCGGATCGCCGAACGTCGACTCCTCCTGCTGCGCCCACTCGAGCAGCCGCGCGACGCGCTCTTCCTCCGGGGCGTGCTCGGCGCGCCACTCCAGCAGCCACCGGCGGTCTCCACGGCGCCGCGAGGACTCCGGATCGCGCTGCACCAGCGTCTCGAACGACGCGAGCACGTCCGCGTGGATCCCCCGGCCGACGCGGGCGTCCGCGAGGATGCTGCGGTACGCCCGGGCTGCGTCGTCGGCCCGTTTCGGGTCGCCCGCGAGCGCGCGCGTCCGCGCGACCATGAGCTGGGCGCGCGCTTCGGGCTCGGACGACGCCGACGCCTCGAGGCGCGCGAGGGCCTCGTCGAGGGCATGCTCGAAGGCGTCGAGGGTTCCCGCCGCCACGCTCAACCGCTCGAACGTCGCAAGCACGTCGGCGCGCGTCGGCATGACCTCGAACGCGAGCGCGGCCCGCCGCGCCGCCGCCTCCACGTCCCCCAGCTTCTCGGAGAGGATGTGCGCCGTCTTCAGCCACAGCTCCACGCGCTCCGCGTCCTCGGTCGCCAGCGCTCCCAGCGCGGCGTAGAGCCGCGGCAGATCCCCCCAGAGCTCCGCCCGCTCGCTCAGCGCCACGAGCCGCGACGTGACGTCGCGATCCTCCGGCGCCACCTTGCGCGCGCGCCCGTAGAGGCGCCGGGCCGTGTCCTCGTCGCCCGTCGACTCCGCGAGCGCGCCGGCGCGCTTCCATGCCGCGGCCGCCGCATCGAGGTCGCCGCGCTTCTCTTCGTCGAGCTCTCCCAGCTTGTCGAGCCAGGCGATCTGCTCGCGCGGGTCCTGCGTCATCTCCGCGCGCCGGTGGAGCACGGCCCGCGCGAGGTCCGAGTCGCCGAGCCGGCCGGCGGCCCGTTCGATGGCGTCGAGGTGCTCCGGGGCGAGGGCGGTGTCCTCCAGCAAGCGCGCGCACTGCGTCCGGGCCCGTTCTTCGTCGCCGTGCTCCGACGCGACCTCCGCCAGCCGCGCCCGTATCGCGCGCGCGGCGTCGCCGTCGACGCGCGCCAGCCGCCCCTCGAGCAGGGCCGTCAGCTCGCTCCACTGCGACGCCTTCGAATAGAGCTCCTCGAGCGCCGTGTACGCGTCCGCGTCGTCCGCGTCGTCGTCCAGGGCGGCGCGGTAGGTCGCGATGGCGCCCTGAACGTCACCGAGGTCGTGCCGCTCGATGACCCCGATGCGGTGAAGCAGCTCTCGCCGTCGCGCCGGGGTCGCCCGGGGGATTGCGGCCCGGTAGAGGGCCACGCGCTCCTTCGGGTTCCCCTGGTCGCGGAGCAGATCATCGATGCGCGACAGCAGCTCCGCCGAGTTCGGCTCGAAGGCCAACGCTCGGCGGTAGAGGGCGATCGCCGCTTGCACGTCGCCGCCCGACGCGTGCGCCTCGGCGGCCTTCTTCGCGAGCGCCGCCAGCTCCTCGCTGGTGACCTCACGCTCGCCGATGGCCTTGCCCAGGATGGCCGCGCGCTTCTTCGGGTCCGTGCCCGAGCCCGCCACACGGTCCAGCCGCTCCAGCCACTCCCGTAGCGGCTGCCCGCCCGTCACCGCCTCCGCGAGGCCGCGCCCGGCGACGTCCACCGCCCTCGCGGCCTCGGTGGCGCCGCCGGCTGCCGCGAGATCGCTCGCCTCACGGAGGGCCGCCAGACGGTCGTCGACGGTCGCCGCCAGCGAGCCGCGCAGCTCGAGGAGCTTGAGCAGCGGCCCGGTGGCCGACTCGCGCCGGTACACGGGCTCGAGCACGCGCGCGGCCTGGAGACGGTGGTCGCCCACCGCCGTCAGCTTCTCCAGCGTCGAGCGCGCGGTCTTGTCGGTGGCGTCGAAGGCGAGGGCCTCGTCGAACGCCTCGATCGCGCCGTCGGTGTCCCGCAGCCGCTGCATCCGGAGGAGCCCCAGGCGGGACATCGACGCCGCGTGCGGCGTCCCCGAGAGGAGCGACGCCTCCTGCTCGACCGCCTGAGCGAGCTCGGGCCATTGCTTCTGTGCCTCGAGGAGCGGCAAGAGCAGCGCCAGCACGTCACGCGCGGGTCCGAAGCGCTCTACGATGGCCCGGCACGAGGCGATCGCCGCCGTCGCGTCCTTCGTCGAAGTGGCCCGCACTTCCGCGGCGTGCATCATCTGCTCGCGCGCCTTCCGGTCATCCTTCTCGTCCTTCGCCTGCTCCTCGAGGAGGAGGGCGTGCTTCTCCGGATCGCCGCTCGCCTCGTAGAGGGGCGCGAGCGCGGCGAGGGCCTTGGCGCGCGTGATCGTCGGCAGGAGGCGCTCGTACGCGGCGATCGCGCGGGGCGTGTCCTTCAGCTCCGTCGCGAGGTCGGCGAGCGCCTCGTCCGCCTCGCGGCGCTTCTCGGGGTCCGGATCGAGCGACGCGATGCGCTCCAGCACGTCGCTGAGCGCGTGCCCGTCCTTCTCCGCGGCGTGGATCTCGCGCAGCAGGTGCGCGGCCGCCAGCGTCGCCTCCGGGGGCGCGTCGGTCATCGCGAGCACGCCGGCGAGGGTGGCCTTGGCCCGGCGCACCTCGTTGCCCCGGAGGAACATCTCGCCGAGCTGCGCGCTCGCCTTGGCCTTCGCCCCGGGATCCTTCACCGTCGCGAGGACTCGCTGCAGCGCCTTCGCCGCGTCGACGAAGCGCGACTGCTTGGCCGCGAGCACGACGTAGCGCGTGCGCAGATCGTCGTCGCTCCCGTCGATGGCGAGTGCCTGCTCGAAGGCCTCGAAGGCTCCCTTGTCGTCGCCCATGCGCTCGCTCTTGAGCTTGCCGAGGCGCGTCAACAGGTTCGCGCGCTTCGGGCCGCGCGTGCTCTCGAGCTCGATCGTCAGGTACCGGACGATCTCCGGCGGCGTGCCGAACGACTCCGCCGCCAGCGCCAGCACGGACGCGGCCCGCCCGGCCAGGCCCTTGATGACGAGGAGCTTCTGGGCGACGCGACGCCCCTCCTCGTTGGCCGGGTCGATGGCGAGCAGCTGCTCGATGTGCGGCATGGCCCGCTCGGGCTCGTGGAGGCGCGCCTCGTAGAGCTCCACGATGCGCGTCAGCAGCTTCTTCTTCACCCACTCTTCGGGGGGAGGCTCGGCGGCCAGCGCCTGCTCGTTGAGGCGCACCACGTCGCGCAGGCGGTTGCCTTTCACGTAGAGCGCCTCGAGGAGCGCGCGCGATTCCTCGTCGCCGGGCTGCAGACGCAGGACGTGCTGGAGCAGATCGATCACCTTTTCGTCCGCGCCGCCGGCCTCGGAGAGCAGCGCCGCGCCGCGCTTGAGGAGGGGGGCCTGCTCGGCGCGCGGGCGGTGCTGCGCGGCCGCGGCGTAGACGTCGGCGAGCTTGCGTACGTGCCCCGCCTTCTGGAGAAGCAGCTCGATCTTCGCGAAGGCCGGGGCGTGACCGGGCACGAGGACGAGCGCGCGTTCGAGATACGTGACCGCGCCGAGCTCGTCGCCGAACACGTCGCCGAAGAAGCGCGCCGCCTGGAACAGGAAGTCGCTCCCGACGGCCGGCGGCACGAGCTTCAGGCGCTTGCCCTGCGAGACGCTCTCGAACCCGAAGGCCAGCTCGCTCAGCCGGTCGTCGCGCTGGGCGGCGGCGTGCAAGCGCTCCCATGCGCCCTCCGGAATGGGGGCGCGCGCCATCGCCGCGAGCATCGCGTCGACCAGCTTCTCCTCGTCTTCGAGCTTCGCCTCGAACGTGAAGGCGCCCGGGTGCTGCCCGGACCCCCCTCGCCGGGGCGGCGACTGTTGCATGTCGGACGTCTCCAGGGGCCCGGGCGGCTACGAAGACTCCACGCGGGAGTCCGAGCGTATCGGAAGGGCAAGCTCGTGGAAAATGACGTTTTCCTGATGAGGTAAGCGGCCCCTGAAACGGCGGTCCGGGGCGCGTCCGTTAACGCTGGACACGCATGACGGCGACCCCTGTCCCCGTGGGGTCGGCCGGATCGGACCCCGCGACGAAGACGATGTCGCCCGCGCCCTCGTGCCCGCGCATCTTCCGCCGCCACGTCGCCACGTAGATGGTGCCCCGGTCCTGGGCCGCGCTCTCGATGAGGTCCCATGTGTGTGGATCATCCACCCAGTGGCGATCGAAGCGGCGCCGGTCGAGACCCGTGAGCATCTCGAGGGTCGCGTCGTCGCAGTAGACGGTCGGGGTGCCGGGGAGGTCGCGCACGAAGGCGGCCAGCGCGGTGCGCTCGGGCCAGCTTCGCTCGATCGACCCCCGCCAGAAGCCCATCCACACGTCGAGCTCGACGTAGAGCCCTGCCAGCATCGCGATCGCCAGCGCCCCCGCGATCGCCCGCCCCACCACCGCCCGCCTCGCCCGCCGCGCCACCCAGTCGGCGATGACCGTCGCGCCCTGGGCGGCGAAGGTCGCGTAGAGAGGCACGATGCACACGAAGTGCCGGTCGAGGCCCAGCGACGACCGCATGATCCACGTGAGCGACACGAAGCCGAGGCACGCCGCGATGACCAGGACGAAGCGAGCCCCCTGCTGGCGCACGGTGCGGACGACCCCGAACGGGACGAGCGGAAGGACCGGCCCCATCACGCGGAGCGGCACCCAGACCGGATAGAAGAGCGCGTCCTTCGCGGCGCCGAGCTTCGTGTGGGTCGCGTCGTTGGCGAACTCGCGCGTCTGGCGCAGGAAGCCGAACCACTGGCCGTCGACGGGGCGGCGCAGGGCGGCCCACGCGAGGATGAGGACCAGCGGCGCGGCGACGACGAGCCACGCGCGGCTGGCGCCTGCCTCCGCGGGCAGACCGCGCCGTCGACGCCACCAGGGCTCGACCGCGACGAGGAGCGCGACGGTGGCGAGCGAGGCCCACGCCTCGTAACGGAGCACCACCGCCGCCGAGAGCATCACCGCCGCCGCGCCGTAGCGGCGCTCCTGAAAGGTGATGGCGACGCCGAGGACGAGCAGCGCGAAGAGCGGCTCGGGCTGCGCCGTCGTCCCCATCTGCATGACGATGGGGCACGCCGCTGCGATGACCGCCGCCACGAGCGCCGTCGCCGCCGGCGCCATCGCCGAAGCGCCGGAGCGCGCCGTGCGAACGACGTACCCGTAGAGGACGACGGGGAGGGCCGCCGAGAGAGCGACGTTCAGCCAGCGGACGTCCTGCATCGTCCCGCCGAGCGCGACGAGCGGCACCTGCGCGTAGTGAAAGAGCGGCAGCCACACCCAGTGCACGGCCAGGTCGCCGGGATCCGCCAGGATGGCGCGGGCGATCATGTGGTGCGCGTAGGCGTCCGTGTCCACGTCGGGCCCGGCCAGCACGCACGCCGCCCGCCACGCCGCCAAGGCGAGGACCGCCATCGCGAGCGCTACCACGGGGAGCCGGCGCGCGCGCATGATGCGGCGCCCGTATAGCACCGGTCACGCGGGATGGGACGCCTAGGGCGCGCAGTACCGCTGGGCGTCGTCCGCGTCGGTGCGCGCGATCTTCAGGTTTTGCTGGACGACCGCGTCCGTCCCGTCGGGGGGCGAAGCGCCGGCCTTCAGCTTGAGGGTGTTCGACAGCACGACGAGCGTCGCCCGGTAGTTCTTCGCGTAGATCGCCAGCGTCGCGTCCTGCAGATGAAGGGCGTCGACCTGCTTGGCCACGGAGTCGACCACCTCGGCCGTCGGCGTGCCTTTCTCGAGCGGCTTCATCGCCGCGAGGAACCGTTCGCACTCCTGCTTGCGGACGTCGTTGCATGCCATCGTCGTGACGGCGACCATCGCCGCGACCGCACCCGTGGCCCATCGAGCGGCGCTCATGGGCGGATCCCTAGCACGGCGCTTGGCCAGGAGGGCCGCGTGCGGTAAACGGCTCGCGAACGTGTCCACCGCACCGATAGCCGAATGGCCCCTGCCGCGGCGCGTGCGGGATCACCTCTGCCTCGATTCGACGCGGGGGACGGTGCTCTACTGGACCGCCGTCGGGCTCGTGGTCGCGGGCCTCTTCGTCACGCGCCTCTTGCCGTGCGTCGACTACCCGCAGCATCTGGCGCTGAGCGACATCGCGCGACGCCTGGCCGACCCGCTGGCGCCCGAGAACGCGCAGTACCAGCTCAATTACCTCACGTACAACGGGCTCTTTCACGTCGCCGTCGCCTTCGTGGCCCGCGTCCTCCCCATCGAGCTCGCGGGTCGGCTCGTCATCGCCCTCTCTCTCGGGGGGATGGCCGGCGCGGTCCTCGCGCTCGTGCGTGTCCTTCGCCGCCCCCCGGTGTACGCGGCCCTCTTCACGCCGATCCTTTTCTCGTTCTCCCTGGGCTGGGGCTTCGTCAACTACGTGCTCGCGACGACCCTCGCTGCGTGGGCCCTCGTCTTCGTCGCGCGCGCCGCGCTCAAGCCCACCGTCCTCGCCGTCGTGGCGGTGGGGGTCCTCGGCCTCGCATGCGCGTTCGCGCACGTGCTGGCGATGCTCATCCTGTGCCTCGCCGCCGCAGGCCTCTCGCTCGAGCTCGCGTGGCGTACGACGCCGGCCTCGGGACCGCTCCCGGCGCGGATCCTGCGCACCGTGCTGCGCGCAGCGTTGGCCGCGGGGCCGCTCCTCCTCGGCTGCATCTACTGCATCGAGATCTATCGCCGTCAGTACGTGTGGGATCCGAACATGTACCGGGACCCCACGCTCGAGGGCAGCGCGCCGCCGCTCTGGGAGAAGCTCACCTGGTTCGGCGCGTTCGCGACGGACCTCTTCTGGGACGCGACCGACCAGGTCATCCTCTGGGCGTCCATCGCCGTGATGGTGTGGTCGGAGTGGCTCGCGTGGACGCGCCTCCGCGCCGGCGATGTGTCGCGCGAGGATCCCCCGCCTGTCCTGCTCCCCTTCGTGCTCCTGACGCTCGCGTACTTCGCGACGCCGATGGTGCTCATCGGAACGCACCTCATCTTCCCGCGCCTCGCGCAGTGGGCCGTCTTCGGCGCGGTCCTCGCCACGCCGCGCTTCCCCGCGGCGTACGCTCGGCGCGCGCAGCGGTGGATCCTCGGGATCGCGCTCGCCGCAGGGGCCGACGTGCTGCTCCACTGCGGCCTCTACGCGTGGGAGACGAACGACGCGTCGCGGGTCATCGACGATCTCCCGCCGGGCCGGTCGGCGACCGCGGTCATCTGGGAGCCCGGGACTTACGCCTTCCGCAACGGGACGCTCACCCACCTCGCGGCGTACTACGCGGCGCGCAAGCACGGCGAGTGGGCGTTCGCCTTCGCCCGCTACCTCAGCGTTCCCGTGCGCTTCAAGCCGGGCGCGCAGCCGGCATGGCCCGCCCACGGCTGGGAGTTCAAGGGCGCCGCCTACGACCCGCGGTGCAAGTATGCGCGCGCCTTCCCGCTCGTCATCGTCAAGGCGCCGAAGGAGTTGCCGCGCGACGCGAGCGGGGAGCCGCTCATCCGCGCCCTCGTCTTCAAGCAGGACGCGCAGGCCGTGCGCCTCCTCTCCCACCACGGGCGCTACTGGGCGTTCGACTCGGAGGGCCTGCCGGACGACGGCACGCTCTAGGCTATGCTCGTCGGCTGGCGTCCTCGTTCCGATGACCATCCGCTTCCTCCGCGTGCTCTGGCTCTTCGGGATCATCCTGGCGAGCTATCTCGTCCAGTTCGGCTTCGTCCGCCTCTTCCGCCGTCGCGGGCAGCGCATGCCCCGTTGGCTGAAGGCCCGCCGCGAGCGGGTCGACGTGAAGAACGCGCGCCGCCTGCTGCGCGGCATGCTCCGGCTGCGCGGCGTGTTCATCAAGCTCGGCCAGGTGCTCTCCATCCTCGGCGGGTTCTTGCCGCGCGCCTTCACGAAGGAGCTCGAGAGCCTGCAGGACAACGTCCCGCCCCACCCGTTCCGCCACGTCGAGCGCACGTTCGTCGCCGCGTACGGCAAGAAGCCCGACCAGTGCTTCGCCTCGTTCGAGCGCGAGCCCATCGCCGCTGCGTCGCTCGGACAGGTGCACGTCGCGTTCCTCGTCGACGGGCAGAAGGTCGCCGTGAAGGTGCTCTATCCCCGCATCCGCGACGTCATCCGCGTCGACATGCGCGCGCTGAAGATCGCCATCCTCGTTCTCCGGCGGTGGCTCCCGCAGCGCAACCTCGAGACGGTGCACCGCTCGCTCGTCGATCTGCTCCAGCGCGAGACGGACTACGAGCACGAGGCGGCGTGCATGGAGCGCATGGCGAAGAACTTCGCCGGGGAGCCGGACATCCTCTTCCCGTCCGTGGTCCACGACTGGACGACGAAGGACATCCTCACCATGTCGTTCATGGAGGGCGTGAAGATCACGCGGCTCGACGAGCTCGACCGGCTCGGCATCGATCGCACGAAGCTGGCGACGCGGCTCGTGCAGTCCTTCTACAAGCAGCTCTTCGTCGACCGGTACTTCCACGCCGATCCCCACCCCGGGAACTTCCTCGTGCAGAAGGGACCGGCGGGGGAGCCGCGCATCGTCGTGCTCGACTTCGGCGCCATCAGCGAGGTGACCGACGAGCTCGTCGACGGCGCGCTCGAGGTCTTGCAGGGCATCATGTCGGCCGACGGCGCGATGGCGCTGAAGGGGTTCCGCGGCATGGGGTTCGTCGCCGAGGGCGCGAACGAGGAGCTCCTCGAGCAGACCGTGATGACGTACTTCCGCAAGCTCCTGAAGATCAAAGACCACAGCGCGGGGGCGCTCATCCGCGCGGATCGCCGCGAGCTCGAGAAGCTCGCCAACCCCGACATGGAGCGCGCCGAGCTCCGCGAGCTGATGCGATCGATCGCCTACCCGGAAGGGTGGTTTTACGTGGAGCGGGCGAGCGTCATCGCCTTCTGGCTCGTCGGGCAGATCGATCCCGAGCTCGACACGATGAGCATCGGAGTTCCCTACGTGCTGCCGCTCGTGATGTCGCGTCAGATGAAGGCGATGGCGGGCTGAGGCTCGTCAGGGCGCGGGTCGCACGAGCGCGGGCGCGCTCATCGCCCTGCCGTCGGTGGCCCCCACCTGCACGCGCGCGTAGAGGCCCGACGCCCGCCCCGCCACGAGGAACACGCCGTAGTTCACCGACGCTCCTCCCGCGTCCGTCTCCACGGCGAAGTACTGCTGCGCCACCCATCGCCCGGGGCGCGCGCGCTCGAGCAGGCGCCGCCACGTCGCGTCGTCCACGTCGCGTCCGAGGATCACCTCCTCGCCCTCCGCGCCGTAGTCGCTCTTGATGACCCAGTCGGGTCGCTGGGCCACGAGCTGCTCGGCGTGCATCAGCTCGAGGCGCCGCGTCACCGGCACGTAGCGCTGGATCGCGGCCTGCACCTCCGGCGCGAAGCGGTGGATCTGCTCCCACATCAGCGCGAAGGCGCGCTTGTTCTGCGGCACCACCGACCCGAGCGGGTTCACGACGGCGAGCGTTCCCGCGGCCATCCCCGAGAGCACCGCCCGCAGCGGGCCGTCGAGCGGCGCGTCGTCCTCGATGGAGTCCTCGAGCCACGCGCTCTGACGCTCTCCCCACCAGTCGGTCTTGTAGTGCCGCACCAGCACGTCGACGGGCACGTCGAAGAGCCGCGTGCGCCCGCCCTCGAACGTCAGGTTGAACGGCGAGCCGAGGACCACGCCGTAGCCGCCGCCCTCGAGCCAGCGGCGATAGAGGCGGACGAGGGGCAGGTCGTCGGTCAGCTCCGTCGGGTACACCAGGCCGACGGTGCGGGCGGGCCCCGCGTCCGGAGTGCGCTCGCGGCGGGCGACGTAGTCGAGCATCGCCATGAAGCGGCTCTCGAGCCCGCCGCTGGGATCGACGGTCCCTTCGCACCCCGGCGCGCGCGCGCCGAGCTCGCCGAGGACCACGGCCTCGGCCTCGCCTGTCGGCGTGTCGCAGTTGAGCTCCGCCACCGCCACGCCGTCCTCCGTGAAGAACACGTCGGCGCGCGCGAGGCCGTGCCACGCCGGCGCCGACGCCGCCCACATCATCCGCTGGAACGGCGTGAGGCCGAGCACGTCCTCCAGCAGGCGCGGCTCGTCGACGAGGAGCGACACCATGGCGTGGCACGCGGCGGCCACGTCCTCCGCGGCGCGACAGAGCTCTGCGTGGCGCGCGGCGTCCACGATGACCGGCTCCGCGCGGAACCGGGGGCGCCCATCGACCCAGGGATCGCGCAGGATGCCGCCCGCGACGACGCGCTCCGCGAAGGCGTCGTAGGCGGCCGGCGTCTCGTCGCCCGCGGCCGTCATGCGAGCTGCGAGATGGCCAGCGCCGTCGCCACGTAGGTGGCCGCCTCCAGCGCCGCCATGCCGGTGCTTCGCCGCTCGGCGATGGCGACGTCGAGGGCGCCGCCGCGCGCATGAAGCGGACCGCGGAGCAGGATGGTCTGCACGAAGAGCTGCCGGATCGGCCAGAGCGCGATGAGCGACAGGAGCACGCCGCCGTAGCCCCGCATCGACGCGAGCCACCCCTCGAAGTCGCCCTCGCCCTCGAGCGCGCGCGCCACCACGATCGCGATGGCCACCGCCACGCCCGCGTAGCTCACCGCCGCGGCCAGGTTCTCGCCGTGGATCTGCTCCGCGTCGTCGTACGTCGTCAGCGCGCGGAAGAGCGACACGAAGACGAGCAGCGTCCCCTGCGACAGCACGAAGAACACCAGCGCGAGCCCGAGGCCGTGCAGGTCGCTCCCCGAGATGGTGCGTGACGTCACGAGCGCGGACGCGACGAGCTGCCCGGCCGTCGCCAGCCCCGACGCCTTGTTGCCGCGGGCCACCTCCGCCTCCGAGTGCGCTCCGAGCAGCAGGCTCACGCCGAGGCGCCCCGCCAGCGTGCTCGCCGCGTAGCCGATGGCGCCGTACGCGGCGCACGCCGCGACGTCGTGGAGGACGCCCTCCTCGAGCACCGCGTCGTGCACGGTCGCCCCCGCGACGAGGAACACCGAGAGCACCTCGCCCACCGCCGCGAGGCGCTGCGCGTCGTTCCCCGACGCGAGGTCCGACGCGAGCTTCCGGCGCACCAGCGTGGCGAGGAGAAGGAGGGCCAGCGTCGTCCCCACCGCGAACGCCGTGACGTAGAGCGGCCCCTCCAGCATCGCGGCCACGGTACCATGCGCGTACCATGCGACGCATGCGGGTTCGCGGCATCTTCGGTCGAGCGTTCGTCGACCTCGAGCCGCACCTCGACCTCGCGCCGCTCGCGGAGATCCACGAAGAGGTGTGCCTCGGGCTCGCGCAGCTCCCCGTCGACTACACGGGAGGGAGCCACCGCTCGATGGGCATCGTGCCGGCGTCGCGGCAGGCCGAGTGCCACACGGACTACGGCGAGGTGATCCGCGCGATGAGCGACGCCGAATTCGCGACGCTGTGCAGTCTCGGCGACGCGTCGGGTCCCGGCGGCCTGCTCGATCCGGCCCGCCGCCACGAGCTCGAGCTCGGCGAGGAGCGCGAGCACCCGCTGTCGCGGCGGCAGATGCTCTGGCTGAAGTACCAGTTCGGCGTCTACTTCCCGTGGAAGGTCTACGTCGAGCTCGTGCCCAACCGGTGGTGGGGCGAGAAGAGCAGCGCCGAGGGCAAGGCATTCACGCGCCAGGCGCGCGCGTTCTTCGGCAAGACCGTCGCGTGGATCGAGCGCCTCCCCTTCGTCGCCATCGGGCGGTGCACGATCATGGGCCTCGAGGCGAACGACCACGGCACCGTGCACCACGACGGCGACCCGAACGAAGAGCGGCCGCCGGATCACTTCGTGACGTTCTGCCCGCAGGGAAACAAACGGCTCTTTCTCTGGGACGAAGACGCGAAGACGAAGACGCCCGTGACAAGCCGCGCCTACTGGTTCAACGATCAGGACGACCACGGCGTCGACGCCGATCCGTTCTTCCGATACTCCATTCGCGTGGACGGCGTCTTTCGCGAGGACTTCCTCGGCACGCTGCGCGAGGGCGCGCGGGGCGGCGCGTGAGCGAGAAGCCGCTGCGTCAGGATGCGCGCGTCGACGAGCCGGGCCTCGTCGGGGCGCGCTGGTGGCAGGACAGCGTCATCGATCCGGTGGGCCGGCGGCACACGATCCTGACGCTCCTCGCCGTGGGTGCGGGGCTCGGCCTCGCGGGGCTCGCCATCGACGCGTGCGAGCCGACGAAGACGAGCCGCCTCGGCGCGCTCGACCTGCAGCGCAAGTACGGGTGGAGCTTCGGCGCGGCGACCGAGAACCTCGTCTTCAACGGGCAGTCGACGCAACCGTTCGACCGCGCGCGCCTCGCGCAGCTCGTGAGCGACCTCGCCCCGCGGGTCGCGGCGCACCGGCCCTTTTACGTGCAGACTCTCTTCGAGTCGCCCACCGCGCTGCCGACGGCGGTGTCCGAGGGCGACCCGACGCCCATCCCTTCGCTGAAGGACGCGCTGCAGCCCATCTTCACGAACGGGATGCGCGACCTCTTCAAGTGGGTGCAGGCCAACGTCGAAGCCATGGCCGCCGTCACGGGCGCCGCGCTCGTCGTCGACCTCGACGGGCAGGACTCGATGGCCTTCGCGGCCGCCGCCAGCTCCCGCTTCGATCCGATCTTCCTCTTCGACAACTGGCCCCACCCGCACGGCGTCGTCCCCGCTCACCTCACGCTGGCGGCCGCGGCGTACTACCAGCCGATGCTCGCCGCCGCCGTTCCCACGTCGCCGGCAGGGCCGCACGCGCCGGCGCCGATGTTCGTGCTCGACCGCCAGCGCCTCGCCCCCTACAGCGACAGCGCCACGCAGTTCGACAACCGCTGGGTGGCGCGCATGCCCGGCGTACAGGCGCTGCGCTCGCTCGGGATCACGAGGCTCCTCTACGTGGCGCCCGTGGGCGCGGGGCACGAGCTCGACGATCTGAACGACGACTTCGTCACCGATCACACCGCGGGCATCTCCGTCGCCCTCCTCGACACCACGGCGATGGACACGCTGCACCTCCAGAACCAGCTGACCGTCGACTACGCCCCCGCGCCGCGCCGCACGCTCTTCTCGAGCGGAGTCGCCGGCGGAGGCCGCCCGACGCCGCCCGCGTTCGGCAGCGTCCCCGTCGTCCTCAGCCTCGTGGGGGGCACGCTCCTCGGCGTGGCCTGGAGCCGGAGCGGCACGTGGAACCGCGGGTGGGGAGGATAGGCCCGTGCGTCACTCCGTCTTCACCATCGAGGTCTGCGCGCGCTTCGACACCGGACCGCAGCTCCTCGACGCGCTCCGTCCCCTCGTGCAGAGCGCGCCGGAGCACGTGTCGCGCGACGAGGCCTGGCAGCGCCACGCAGCGGCGGCCAACATGCTTCTTCAGCACATCGACGTCGTCGAGCGAGGCTGCTGGGAGTACTTCGACGACGAGGCGCGCGCCAAGTGGATGTTCGACGACTGGACGCGCCCCGTCCTCGAGCGAAAGATCCCGCGGCAGCAGCCCTCGGGCGCCCCCGGCTACCGCGACGCGGGCGCGCGCTACCTCACCTTCACGATGGTGTACTTGCTCGCGCGCGACGCTCCGAGCGACCTCGAGCTGAGGCGGGTGTGCCAGATCCCCGAGGACCAGCTCTGGCGAAAGCAGACCTTCCGTCGACTGCTGCAAGCCGTGCGGACGCTGAGCTTCGGCAGCGTGAAGGCCGACTCGATGTACCTCATCCCGCGTGACCGCGACTGGGGCTTCACGCACGAGGACCTGGCGTCGGAGACGTACAACTACCTGCGACCCCTCGTCGCGGACTGAGGACGTTGCCGTCTAAATGACCGAGCGCGATCGTCGATCAGACGCCACCCGATGCCGCGCCAGCGGCATCAGCACCGCGAGCGTGAGCGAGCGGTGAGCGACCAAGGTCGCGGCGCGGAGTGCCGTGTGCAAGCGGCGCGGCTCACCGCTCGGTCACGCTCGCGGTGCTGACGGCGGCTCCGCCGCCCGTCCGAGATCCATGGAGAATCGCGCTCGCTCAATTTAGGAGCCCGCCTTGGCACGGGCCAGGTACGGCGCCAGCTCGGCCATGATCTTCTGGAACGAGGGGCGCTCCGAGACGCGACCGAAGTACGACTTGAGGTTCGCGTGCGCGTCGAACGGATGCACCATGCGCAGATAGCCGAGCGCCGGCGCCAGCGCGCAGTCGGCCATCGAGAAGGTGTCGCCGAGGACCCAGGTCTTCTTGGCGAAGTGGCCGTCGAACATGGCAAAGCTGACGTCGAGGCGCTCCCTGGCCGCCTGCACGCGCTTCGGCTCGCGCTCGGCCTCGGGCTTCCGGCCGTCGAAGAACGTCGTCAGCATCGGCTCCATCACGTAGAGATCGCTGATCCGGTCGAAGAACCGCGCCTTGCGCGCCTGCACCGGGTCGGCCGGGATGAGGCGCGTCTTGCCCTCGTGGACCGTGTCCACGTACTCGATGATGATGCTCGATTCGGGGATGAACTCGCCGTCCCCCTCGAGGAGCGGGACCTTCCCGAGTGGATAGAGCTTCTTGTACTCGGCGCGCGCCTCGGGGCTGGTGATGTCGAGCAGCGCGGGCTCGTACGGGTAGTCCTTCTCCGCGAGCGCCATGACGACCTTCTGCGAGTACGACGAGAGCGGATGGTAGTGGAGCTTGAGCATGGGTTTTTCCCTCCGGGCGCTCAGTCTCGGCAGAACGTCGAACGTTACAAATCTTTCGGCGCCGGCTCGTCATCGTGGCCAAAGACTGCGCTGCGCGCCCGCGATGGCCTCGAAGCTCGTGCCCAGAAAGGGGAGGACGACGTCGCACGCGGGGGCGAGCTGCTTGTCGACGTAGTGCGCGTGATCGATGGGCGCCGAGCGCCGGTCGACCGGCTCCGGGCCGCGCGTCGTGATGACGTACTCCACCTCCTTCACGTCGGCCTTCTCCAGCATGCGCGCCGCTTGCACGTGCGGCGGCGCGCCCCCCTGCGCGTATTCGCCGAGCTCGCGGCGAACGCGCTTCCGGTAGACGAGCTCGTCGTCGAGCTCGCCCGCGAGGAGCGCGCGCACCGTGTCGACCAGCCACGCCTCGAACGGCTCGTCCGAGAAGACGCGCCGCAGGAGCTCGAGCTGCACCCGCCTCGCCAGCGGCGTCCAGTCCGTGCGCACCGCCTCCAGCCCGCGCACGACGACGCCGAGCGATCCGTCGGCCCGGCGCACCGCGCCCGCGTAGCGCTTCTTCGAGCCGCGGTCGCCCGCGCGCATCGTCGGCATCAGGAACCGCAGGTAGTGCGACTCGAAGCGAAGCTCGAGCCGGCTCTCGACGCGGAGCTCGTCGGCGATCTCCCGGGCGAGCGTGCGCGTGAGCGACTCGGCGAGGGCTCGCCCGCGCGTGACGGCCTCGTCCTCGCTCATCTCCGTTGCCGGATGGACGAAGAGCGAGTCCGTGTCGCCGTAGATGACGGGCAACCCCTGGCTCTCGAAGAAGGCCCGCGCGCGCTCGATCACCGCGTGGCCGCGCAGCGTGATCGACGTCGGCAGCCGCGGATCGAAGAAGCGGCAGCCCGGCGTGCCGAGGACGCCGTAGAAGGAGTTCATCAGGATCTTGATGGCGCGCGACAGCGCCTCGTTCTTCGCGGCCATGGCCTCCGACCGCGCGTCGTGCAGCTTCTCGATCATCTCCGGGAGGATGGCTCCGTCGCGCGCGAACGCGGCGCCGTCGTAGCCGGGCACCGGATCGTCGCCGGGCTGGAAGAGGCCGAGCGGATCGATGCGGAACGTGCGGATGATGCTCGGGTACAGGCTGCGGAAGTCGAACGAGAGGACGCCCCGGAAGAGCCCGGGCACCGAGTCGAGCACGTGCCCCCCGGGGCTCGCGACGTTCTCCGGGGACGAGACGCCGACGTCGGGCGCCACGAAGCCGCGGCGATGCAGGCGCGGCAAGTACAGGTGGTCGAACGCGGCCACCGAGCCGCCCTGCCGATCCATCGCGAGGCCCGTGAGGCGCGCGCGCTCCATCGCGAAGCCGAGGAGGTCCGCCTTCTCGAAGACGTCGAGCACGAGGCGGCAGTCCTCGAGGTTGTACGCGGCGAGCGCGTGCGGGTCCTCGGCGTGCATCCGGCGGATCTCCGCGAGTGCGTCCTTGCCGGCGGCGATCTTCTTGCCGCGCCCGAGGAGCTTCTGCGACACGGACTCCAGCGTGAAGCGCTCGAACGAGAAGGTCGCCGACTTGAGCGTCGCGATGCCGTCGAGCACGACGCGCCCGGGGACGCGCGCGACCGAGACCTGCTGCGGCGTGGCGCCCGGGAGAACGCGCGCGAGCTCGCCGGCCCGGCCGAGGGCGAAGGGCACGCGAAGAAGGCGGCACCGGGCCTCGAGGACGGCGAGGTCGAACTCGACGACGTTCCAGCCGCAGAGCACGTCCGGATCGATCGCCGCGATCTCGTCGAAGAACGCGCGAAGGAGCGCCGCCTCGTCCGCGACGAAGACGACGCCGTCGGCGTCCCGCCCGCGCCCCCGGACGAAGACGCGCTCGCGGCTCCGCGTCGCCACGGCCGCCGAGAGCAGCGGCCCGTCCCACCCGTCGGTCTCGAGATCGAGCGCCAGCAGCGAGAGCCGCGGCCGGTAGTCCGCCGTCTTCACGCGCGGGCTCTCCAGGTAGAGCACGCCGCGCCGCGACGTCCCGTCGCCCTCGAGGGTCA
Organism: Polyangiaceae bacterium; assembly: GCA_036501935.1. Classification (GTDB taxonomy): domain Bacteria; phylum Myxococcota_A; class Polyangia; order Polyangiales; family Polyangiaceae; genus Palsa-1150. The sequence goes on from DASXZL010000052.1 coordinate 220,175, forward strand.
TCGACGCCGTCACGAACCGCTCCATCAGGAACCGGTCCGACGGCTTCACGTCCGACTCGAGCGCGACCCCCATCGCCCCGCGCAGCCGCTCGCGCTCCTCGACGAGGGCTCGCTGCGAGCGGAAGTACACCGCGTCGACCGGGTCGCCCTGCAGCGTCGCCAGCGGTCTCGCCCGCCGGCGGCCCGCGCGCGTCTCGGCGCGCCGCGGGACGAACATCACCGCCTCCTGGCCCGGGAAGCGCGCGCACACCGGCGTGTCCGCCGCGCGGGCCCAGAGGACCAGCTCGACGCCGTCGTTCCGGTCGCGCCACTCGCGCGACAGGAGAAACGCGTCCATCCCTCCTCACGTAGACGGGAGTCTGTGCACCCGCAAGACGCTCTGCTCGGACGGCACGCCGAGACGGAGCGGGAAGCCGTAGTGGCCCGTCCCGCGGTGCACGTACATGCGGTCCCGCCCGCGCGCCCAGAAGCCGTGGTCCGGGATGCGGATGCCGAAGAGACGGAGGAACGTCCACGACAGGCCCAGGCTCACGAGCCCCACCTGTCCGCCGTGCGTGTGGCCCGAGAGCACGAGGTCACCCTGCCCCTCGGGAAGGTGCCGGAAGGCGCCCGGATCGTGGAGGAGGATGATGCGCGTCACCCCGGGCTTTCGCGGGTGCTCGTCGCAGACGCGCTCGAGGTGTGTCTTCCGCTCGCGCCAGGTGAAGTCCATGCCGACGATCTGCACGGGGCCGGCTTCGGTCGTCACTTCGCAGGCCTCGTCGACGAGGAGCGTGATGCCGTCGTCGGCGAGCGCCTTCGCGACCGTGGCGGGGGCCTCGAGGTCGTGGTTGCCGCGGCAGGCGAACACCTTGCCGGGCATCGCCGCGAGCGGCTCGAGCGCGCGGCGAAGGAGCTCCGGATCGCTCTGCGACTCCATGGTCAGAAAGTCGCCCGTCAGGAAGATGAGGTCGGGGTTCCGCGCGACGGCCCTCGCGGCGATGCGCCTCAGGCGCTGCACGGACATGAACGGCCCGATGTGCGGGTCGGTGATCTGCACGATGCGGAGGGGCCGGTCGACGCGCACGTCGCCGCGCGGGTGCGGCGCGACGGTCGTCGCCTGCCCCGGGCCGCCGATGACCAGATCGATCTCCTCCTCGCGGCCCGTCAGCGATTGCAAGAGGCCCACGGCGCCGAAGGCGTACGGCAGCCACGGCGCCCACGGATGAAACCCGAGCGACAGCGCGATCGCCCACGGCAGGGCGAGGAGCGTCCCCGCCACGAAGAACGAGCCCGGCCAGCTGACGAGCAGCCGGTAGACGAGGGGCCGCATGCGCGGGCGGGCGAGCGCCGCGAAGTTCACGTAGACGCCGACGTGCAGCGCGACGAAGAGCGGCATCGCGGCGTGAAAGAGCGGCGCCATCGCGAGCGCGATGAGCGAGTAGACGCCGACCAGGATGCCCGCCGCCGTCGCGTACGGGCGCCCGCGGACGAGCGCCGCGACGAGCACGACCGCGAGCCACCCTGCCAGGGTGAGGACGTGAAGCCAGGTCATCGAGGGGACTGTAGTCAGTCCGATGCCGGAGGCACCCCCGAGGAGTCGCCGGGAACCGTCGCGTCCGCAGCCCCGGCGTCCAGCGCGACGGCGGGCGGAAGCGACGCATCCGGCGGCGACGGCGACGCGGCCCTCGTCTGCGGGACGGGCGGGACCGCCCCCCACACCGCGAGAAAGCAGGCGCACGCCGCGATCAGCGCCCCGTTGCGCCAACGCCATGGCCGGCGCACCGGGACCATCGCCCGCCGCGTGACGGCGCCCAGCGAGGACCGCAGCGGATCCCCCGACGGACGCGCCTCCACGTCCGGCTCCCGCTCCGCCTCCGGCTGGGGCTCCCGTTCCCGTTGGGGGTCCCACTCCGCCTCCGGCTCAGGCTGGACCGGCAGCTCGAGCACGCGCCGGCAGGAGGGGCGCACGATGGCCGAGAGCGCCTCGCTCATCGCGCGCGCCGTCTGGAAGCGCTGCGCCGGGTTTCGGTGGAACGCGCGCGCGAGCCACGCGTCGACCGCGGCGGGGACGTCCGGCAGGAGCTCACTCGGCAGATCGAAGATGCCCTCGTGAATCGAGAGGCACACCGCGAGGAACGTCTCGCCGTCGAAGGGCATCTTGCCGGTGAGCGCGAGGTACGCCGCCACCGCGAGCGACCAGAGGTCGGCGCGCGCGTCGACGTCCTTCGTGCTCGAGAGCTGCTCCGGGCTCATGTACGCGGGCGTCCCCATCGTCGCCGTCTGGGTGCCCTGGCGGCCGGGGTCGTCGACGGGGATCTTCGCGATCCCGAAGTCGACGAGCATGGCGCGGAGCTCGTCGCCCGAGCCCGTCACGAGGATGTTCTCGGCCTTCACGTCCCTGTGCACGATGCCGATCCCGTGCGCCTCCGTCAGCGCCGCCGCGACCTGGCCGACGAGGCGGACGGTGGAGCGCAGCGAGAGCCGCCCGTGCTTTCGCAGGTAGACGTCGAGGTCGACACCTTCGACGAGCTCCATCACCGTGTACGGCGTCCCGTCGCGAAGCCGGCCTCGTTCGTAAATCGCCGGAACGAACGGACTGCGGATGCGCGCCATCGCGGCGCCCTCGGCGATGAAGCGCTCGACGGTCTGAGCGGTCTCGACGATCGCCGTGTCGAGGATCTTCACGGCGACGCGGCGCCGAGTGCCGGGCTCCTCGGCCACCCACACCGTCGCCATCCCGCCTTGTCCGATTTGCCGGAGCAGTACGAGCTTTCGAGCGATGTGCAGCCCGGGAGACAGCTTCATTGCCCGCCCGCCGGCCGTCGCAACCCATGTGCCACGCCAAGTGCCCGCTCGGTCCCGGCGCGCGGCCGCGGCAGTGGGGCAATGCGACGCCGGACGCAGTTTCGCCTCGCGCGGAGTCCATGTAAGGCGACCGTTGCGACCGCCGTTCGGGCTTCCACGTCGAACTCGACGTCGGACGCGACGTCGGACTCCACGTGACTCCCCTAGGTGACTCCCACCTCGTCTCCCTTTTCGCGCTAGCGAGGAAGGGCCCAGGCCGCCAGGTAGTGTGACAGCAACCAGACGATGTACTCGTGAAGCTTCGTCGGCACTTCGACCTCCACGAGCTCCCCGTCGATGAGCTCACGCAGGTCGTCTTCTTCGAGCGCGATGAAGTCGTCCCACGTGTACGGGGCGCTCGCGGCGGAGGAAGGCATGCCGGGAGTGTGTCCCATGGCGGGAGAGAGTGCAGGGGGCGGGGTCTACTCGCGCTCCACGTCTTCCTCCGCAACCTGCGCGATCCCGTCCTCGTGACGCAGGAACGGCGGCGGCCGCGGCGCGACGCCGAGCCCCGCGGCGAACGCGACGAGAAGGATGTGGCCCATGCGAGCGAGCGGACGAAAGACGATGCGCGCGAGCCGAGTCCATGGGCGGACCGGCGCACGCCGGACGCGTGACGGCATGAGGTGCTCTCCTTGACTGAGGGCGGAAGCGCCGACGGGCGGGGACCGTCGGCGCGGCTCAGCAGAGGAGAGCGGCGTGGCGCAAGTAGACGCGGTGATGGACGACGACGAGGCGGGCGCCGGGCGGATACGAACTGGCAGCGTCGTGGTCGAGAGCGGGTGGCGCCGGCTGGGAGCACCGAGGGAGCTCCGCGTCCGCGCTCTCGAGCGCTGCCTCTTCGGTCGCGGCGGGCGCCGAGGCGGTCCACGCGACGGCGTCAACGCACGAGGGCGGCGCCGCAGGGGCCGATGAGGCGAGCACGCCCAGCGCGAGACACGCGACGAGCAGCCGCAAGGACCGCAGCAGGCGCGCCGTCGACGGTCCCCGGGACAGGCCACGCCGGGATACACTCCGCCTCATCATGCCCATCTCCAGGACGCGGGCGGCGTGCGGAATGTTCCTCGGCGTCGCGGTCTTGCTCACGAGCGCGTGCACGCACGTGGCCACCGGCCCAGACGGATGCCCGAAGGATCTCCTCGGCGCAAAGGGCAGCTCCTGCGCGCCCGAGGGGAAGACCTGCGGGACGGGGTCCGCGGGGTTCACGCATTTCATGATGTGCTCCGGCGGCAAGTGGAGCGAGATGGAAGCGCCGCCGCCTCCGCCGCCGGGGTAGCCGCAGAGGGCCTTGCGATCATCGCGGGAGGGTCCGTGCCCGACGAGCGGGCGCCGGTGCCCATCGCAAGGGTGCGAGGCCGGCCTCGACGGGCGCTGGCGATTGTGCGAGGAGCGCTGGTGATCGAGCGACGGGGCCCGGTGCCCGTCGTTCGGGGACGGGTGCCCGCTCGATGGGCGCTGGCGCTCGTCGAAGAGGAGGCGGCGCCCCAAGAAGGGGCAGGCTCGCCCATCGCTCGGGGCCTCGCGCCCGACGAACGGGCCCTCGTGCCCATCGAACGGGCGTCCGTGACCATCGAGCGGGGGGTGGCGCCCGACGAACGATCACGAGCTTCCGATGAAGGAGCTCCGGCGCCCGACGAACGGGCCCTCGTCCCCATCGATGGATCGCCAGCCCCGTTCGAAGGATCGCTCGTGCCCGACGAAGGAGTGCCAGTCCCCGACGAAGGAGTCGCAGCCCCCGAAGCGGAAGTGCCAGCCCCCATGGAACGGGCACCGCTCCTCCCCGCGGGATCGCCAGCCCCCTCGGCAGGAGTGCCAGCCCCCGACGAACGGGCACGGGCCCCCGTGGATGGATCCCCTCCGCCCGACGAATGAACACCGCGCCCTGTCCGCCCACTGTGCGCGCCCGTTGCTCGATCGCGAGCGACGGACGCTCGTTGGCGAGCACACGCCGCTCGATTTCGAACGTTGGCCGAGCCAAGGCCAGTCATTGCCGACGCTTACGCCCACGCGCTGGCGGGCCCGACGATTGCTCAGGCAGCGGCACCCGAGCGGAGGTGACCTCTGGACGCGCTTCTCCTGCAGGACTGGGTCTCGCTGTCTCTCGCCTCGGCGCTCGCCCCGGGAAGTCTCACCCAGGGCGCCGATCGCTGGCTCGAAGTCCCGACGGTGGCGGACGCCGTCTTCTACCTCGACGTGAAGCAACCCGGCTCGGGCATCACCATCAACTACCAGACCGCCCCACGACGCGAGGACTCGTCCTTCGTCACGATGCTCGGCGTCCCCATCGCGTCGACGACGACGACGAACGTCGGCCCCGTTCTCGGCGCCTACGCGCCCGTTCCCCTGGCCAAGTACGTTCGCTGGCAGCTCGCGTTCACCGCGGCCTCGAGCGTCACGTTCCGCCTGTGGATGGCCACCTACTCGTTCGCTTGAGGGACACGCGATGAGAACCACGCTCCTACAGGATTGGATCACAGTCCAAGGCAACGCGGGCAATTCGGTATTCACCGTCACGCAAGAACAGGGCGGGTGGCTGGACGTATCCTCCTTCTCGGGCGCGACATTCTGGGTCGACGTCTCGCAGGCGGTCGTCTCCAGCAGCCCGGTCACGCTCTCGCTCCAGACCTCTCCCACGCTCGACGAGTCGTACTTCAAGTCGGCGACGCCGCCCTTGACCCTCAGCGCATCGTCCAGCCCGGTCATCGTCCAGACCGTGCGCGCGCCCGGCCTGGTCCCGCTCGCGCGCTACTTGCGGTGGCAGGTCGCGTCCGGCACGGCCCTCGGAGGCGGAAACTGGGTCGCATCCTTTCGCATCCGCGTGGCGCTGTCGCCGGAGCCGGGCTTCGTGCCGACCGATCTCGGTGGGTGCGTGCTTTGGCTTCGCGGAGATCTCGGAGTGACCTTGAACGGAACAACGGTCAGCGCCTGGGCCGACCAGAGCCCCAGCAACGACGCGAACAAGAATCTGGGGCAAAGCACCGCCGGCAAGCAGCCGACCGTCTCCCAGCTCAGCGGCATGCGCGCGCTCGGCTTGAGCTCGGCGTCGACCACGTTCATGACGAGCGGCCTCTGGGCCTCCGTCCTGTTGCAGCCGAGCACCTGGCTCTTCGTCGGAGACAACACGAACGGGGGCGCGGCAGCCCAGTACCTCATGGACGGCGACGACACGGGTCACGGTCAGGCCGTCACCTACGTTCCCAGTACCACGACGGAGACCATCTTCGCGGCCGGCGGATCGTTCTCGGCCACGAAGAGCTGGGCGACTGCAAGCGCGTTCCTCGGAGAATGGAACGGCGCGAGCAGCAAGATCTACTTCAACAACTTCACCACGGCGGCAGCCAGCGGCACGGTCAACGGAGGGGCGTCGGGCGGCCAGGGAAGCATGACCTTCGGCATGCACAGCAACGCCTTCGGTGGTGGAAACAACTGGGACGGGGCCGTCGCCGAGATCATCGCGTTCAATCGCATCCTGCTCCCGTCGGAGAAGTCTCGCCTTCGCAACTACATCAACGGTCGCTACGCGCTCGGAGTCACCTAGCGCCCATTGGGAGCAGCCATGCACGGATTCATCTTGCAGGACTGGACCACGATCCGCGGGGGCGGCTCGGTCACCACCGTGACGCAGCAAGAGACCGACTGGCTCGATCTCTCCCCGTACCAGGACATCGTGTTCTGGATTGACGTGAAGGAAGTCACGACCACGGCAACGCTCTACCTGCAGACGTCGCCGACGCTCGACGACTCCTTCTTCCAATCCATGACCACGGCGGGCATCGCGATGGCAGCGGCTGCCGCGCCCACCGTGCTGCCCCTCCTGATGGCCAGCGCGAGCACCGCAGTCCCCCTGGCGCGTTACGTCCGCTGGCAAATCGTCGGCACGATGACCTGGGACGCGACGTTCCGCATCGCCCTCGCCGCGAACTCGCCGGGCATGTGAGCCATGTACGCCCTCTGCCTGCAAGATTGGACCACGCTGCGCGGCGCTTCGACCGTGGCCACCCTGACGCAGCCGGAATCCGACTGGCTCGACCTCACGGCGTACCAGGATGTGATCGCGTGGCTCGAGATCAAGGAGCTCACGCCCAGCGTCACCAACATTCCGACGATTGCCTACCAGACAGCGCCGAGCAAGGACGACAGCCTGTTCTTCAACATGGCCTCGCCCATCGTCGCCGCGACCGGGGTGACGACGACCATCATGCTGAAGGACGCGATGCCCGCCGGCTGTCCGCCCTGCGGCAAATGGTTTCGCTGGCAGATCATCGTTTCCGGCGCCGTGGCATGGGACCTCACGTTCCGGATCTGGATTGCCGCGAATCTCATCGGAAACCGCGTCGCACTCTCGCCGGCCACAACGCTGGCCGACCTCGAGAATGAGGGATACCGGTACGGATACGGTGAGTGTCCCCCGACGACCACGACGAGCCAAGGTCCGTACCCGCCAAACTACGGCGGCAACGTCGGAGGAGGGGCCACGGGAGGGCCCGGCCTCAAGCCAAATGGAGGGTACGGCGTCTCGAAGGGTAATGCGAATTCAGGTGTGGGCTGGTGGCTGGACTCGACTTCCGCGACGGGGCCCATTGTCCCGAAAACCAAGGCAGGGTAGCGCAACAAGGAGGAACTCGCGATGAGAGGATTTGTGCTTCAAGATTGGGTTACGATTCGGGGAGCGACCACGATCACACAGGTCATCCAGAACGAGGCCAACTGGCTGTCCCTGGAAATGTTTCAGGATGCCATCTTCTGGCTGCAAGTGACCGAGCTCACGCTGGGGGGCGGAAGTTTGGGGCTCAATTACGAGACCGCGCCCATCAAGGACGAATCCCTCTTCCAAGCCATGCCAACGCCGGCGAGTGCTCCCAGCGTGGCGATTACGACGGCAACGCTCACTCCCAACCTCCTCGCAGTGAAGGCGGCGTCGGCAACGTTGCCGATCAGCCGATGGGTGAGATGGAGGCTTGTCCCCGCCTCGGCCACAAGCACCTGGGATGTGACCTTCCGCATTCTCGTGTCATGCAACCAGCTGTTTACGACAGGGATGGCTGGCGGCTACGGCGGAGGCGCCGGCTGGGGGCAGCAGATGCGTTAGCTCAATCATGATGGGCGAGCTGAAGCATGACCCGTGTGCACCAGGTAGCACCTTGCCCTGTGGGGACTGGGAACACTGGCGTCTCGTTTTCAAGTTTGGCAGGTTCAGGACGAGAAACCGCGGACTACGGAACGGTAACGGTTCCGGCTCCGGAGCCAGTCTAACCGTTTCGCCCGCGAGCTGTTCGCACGGATGCGCGGGTCCGCGGATGCGTCGCCAGGTATACGAAGCTAACGCTCCTCCTGTGCGCTACGATCCGTGCATGAGCCTCCAACGCAGGAAGGACCTTCGGACAGTGCGGCGGGTGTTTGGCCGAGTAACGGACTTGTACCCAAGGAACGGAACAACGCCCGCAACAGTGAGCAGCCTGGCAGTGCTCGCCATTTCGTCTTTGTGGCTGGTCGGCTCATGCAGTGGGCGGCAAGCCAACGTGAGTTCGACGAGGGCATCGCCAAGCTTCGACGGCAGCAGTGCGACGCTACAACCACCATCGACGTACCCAGAGTGCGCTGAGCCACCGAACGGCGGGGCGTGTCACGTGTATTGGCCGAGGAGCTGCTACGAGGGGGCCGCGGCCGCAACGTTGTTTCCCGACGGACGCATATGGGCGCCGCCCGGTAACTGCCACGAAAGCCAGGACCAGTACGACTTCTATTCCACGTGGGCTTCGGTCGACCCATGGCCAGATAATTTGCGAGTGGTAATGATACACGCAAAAAAAGGCGGGAACTACGGCGTCAACATATTCGACGATGGGCGTACTATGTGGCAGTCTTTGAGCTGTCCTCGCGACCGAACGATACACACGACAATACTACCCAAAGCCGACGTAGCGAAGCTCACGGATGCATTTGTCAAGGCCGACTTCATGCACGAGCCAGAATGCGTTCCTGAGGTGGCCGACGTGGCCATTCTCGTTCTTGGGTTTTGGGATGGCCACAGCAAGAAGGTGCAGTACACGTCGAACGGATATGAGTCGGTACTGCCGCGACTTGTTGATGAGATGGCGGGCACTAGGCAGTGGCTGAAATAGCGAAAGTTGCGCAATGGGCTACCACTACATAGGCACCGTGTTCTTCAACGCTCCGGGGCAGCTTCGGCCGCTTCCCATGCGGCTTTGGGCGGACGACAGCGCTCCGGCGTATGTCGGGGAGGCGGATTGGGCCGCGGCTCAAACGGCCCTCGACGACGTATTTGCGGCAAACCCGGTAGCCGCTCAGATAATAGCATTCAAGTACGAGACCGGATTGGACCTGTTTATTACGCCACCTGACAATCGGGTAAGCGTCGTGCCTGGCGTGCAATTTGTTGCACAGGATGTGGACTTGCCGTTCTTGTTCAGAGGTGTTCCTGCCAAGCTTTTTGGCGGAACGAGTCTGAATGCCGATGACGGAGCCGCATGGCCGTTTATGCCGACCCTGGCAGTTCGTCAAGATGCTATTAAGCAACAGGGCATGGGCATTCTATTGCATGAAATCTCGCATAAACTCGTTGTGGAGTCGCATCTCGATCTATCGCAGTATCCCGCGAAGGGCGTGGCTGAAGGCGAGGTCATGACGACGGTTGAACTAGTCGCGTACGACGTCGAATCTTGGTTTGGTTACGGCAGATATCCGCCGGACTCCGACAGTGGTCCCTACGGGCGTGGAACTGCCGCCGACATCAAGCTGCGACGGGACTGGCTGGAGGGCCACCGCGGCAAGCAGGCTGCGCAGTTCTTGCGGGCCCACTTTGGAACTGCAGGAGGTTCACCAGCGCGTAGTCCCAGCGGGGCGACGCCGACACCCAGACCCAATGTGCCGTTTCTCATTCCGGCGGATGACGTCTCGACTGAGTCGGCAGGCTCAGCCAAGTCCGGGTCGCTCGGGCCGACTGCGGCGCCGAGCAATCGCGCAGGTTCGCCCCGCGGCGACCCATCCGAGGTGCTGCCAGATTGGCCCTTGCCGTACCTCGAAGAACCGTTCCCGGAGCCCGGACCCCCGCCAGGCGGCGGCAGCGTACCGACGGCAAACTCGTCGGCACAGGCGCCCGGACCGGCCGCAGCAACTGGCGCAGGAGGGAATCCGGCGGGTCAGGGCCCAGACGCCTCGACCATCGGGACGACACCCTTCGGTCAGACCTCGAACTCGCAGCCGGCCTCTGCGGCGCTGCCGCAGGAGACCGGTCCTGGCCTGAACGCAACGTCTCCCACGATCTCCGCAGACGGAGGAACGGCGGTCCCGACGATCGATGCCCCGTCGATAGATGTGGGCGCGCTCAGTAGCGCGGTGGACGAGCTCCTTCAAGCCCTGAGCGATTTTGGCCTGAGCGACCTATCGGACCTCGGCGATGATCTGAGCTGGATACTCGGTGGTGGCATTGACTTCTTGCCGCCCCCACCGTCCTCGCCAAACCCGCCCAACGACCCGCAGTCGGGGCCCGACCCAGAGGACAACCCCCCGCCTCCCGATGACGGTGGGCCCGACGTGTCTACCGCGTACGCCGCCAGCGTAGACACGGGCGGCATGACGGGCGGCGATCCACCGGACGATCCAGGCGCGCCTGGGACTGACTGGGGCCCGACACCGAAGGGTGACCCGCCCGAAGGTCAGCCTGGAGGGGGCGGAACGGCACCACCGCAATGGCCTGGCTATCCGCCGTCGCCCGGCGATCCGATGCAGGGCCTTGTCACCGGGAACGCCGACCCGAGCGGCATCGGCCAGATGTGGGACGAGGCCCTCGGCGCGGCGGCCGCGCTCGCGCAGGCGTTGCCGTCGGCTCAATCGAAGATCGCGGCGGCGCTGCAGGCGTACTTCGCAGCGCATCCCGGAAGCGCTCCGCCTGATTGGCTCGCAGGTGTGAGCCTGCTCGGAAGCCTGCCGCCCGGCATGACGCTCGGCGAGTACTTGCTCGAGCACGACCAGTACCAGGTTCAACCCGGACAGACCTACGCCCGCGTCGGAGGGCCATCGCCCTGGACGGGCCCCGGCGACCCGACCGATCCGTACGCAGGGGGAGGACCCGGGGGCGGCGGCGATGACGGAGGCGACGGCGACGGCGGCGGTGGCGGTGACAGTGGGGGTGGCAGTGGCGGCGGTAGCGGTACCGGTGGCGGGGGCGGAATCATCGATGACCCCGGTACCGGGCCGTGGGACCCGACGAGCAACCTAGGCGCCGGAGGGGGAGGGCGACGTCCGCCGGGCCCCGGCGACGGCCCGATGGTCGAATAGGACGTGTCCTCCGTCACCCTCTGCGTCATCGCGCGCAACGAAGCGGGAAACCTTCCGGCGTGTCTCGCCCCGCTCGTGCCGCTGGTCCGCGAGACGGTCATCGTGGACACGGGATCGACGGATGCGACGCGGACGGTGGCAGAGTCATTCGGAGCGCGCGTCTTCCAGTTCCCGTGGTGTGACGACTTCGCCGCGGCCCGAAACGAGTCGCTCCGCCGGGCCACGGGCGACTGGATCCTCTGGATGGACGCCGACGATCGTCTCGACGCAGAGAATGTCCGCAGGCTTGCCGAGCTGCTCGGCGCGCTGGCGAACGAGCCGCTGGCCTACCTCATGTCTTGCGTCAGCCTCGCCTCCGACGGGCAGCCCACGTTCGCGGCCAAGCACGTCCGCCTGTTCCCCCGCGCGCCCGCGCACCTCTGGGCCCGGCGCGTCCACGAACAGATCTTGCCCGCGCTGCGCGCCACGGGCTGCGAGCTCCACGAGACGGGCATCGTCGTCCATCACGTGGGCTACCAGGATCACGCGCTCTTCCTCCGCAAGATCGAGCGCAACCTACGCCTTCTCGAGCTGGAGTACGCGAGCCGCCCGCCGGATGGCTGGTACTTCTACCAGCGCGGCGGCGCGCTCTTCGATCTCGGCCGCTTCGCCGAGGCCATCGTCTCCCTTCATCTTGCCCTTCCGCTCGCTGCGGCGGACGGCGCACCGCGAATCCATGCGCTGCTCGCGGAGGCCTACGCTCATGAGCAACCGACGCTCGACGACGCGCTTGCCGAGGTACAGCGCGGTCGGGCGCGCTTTCCTTCCGAGCCGGAGCTACTCGTCCTCGAGGCGCAGATCCTCGGCGCCATGGGGGAATTCGCGGCCATGGACGCGAGTCTGACCGCCTCGCTCGAGCTGAAGCATCAGTCCGGCCCCTTCGCCATCTGGGACGCCACGGTCGGCCTGCGCAGCCGACACCTTCTGGCCCGAATGGCCTTCCTCGACCGCAGGATCGACGTGGCGGAGGCACACCTGAAAGCAATCCTGGCTGAAAGGCCCGCGTTTGGACCGGCGGTGCTCACACTCGGCGAATGCCTGCTCGCGAAGGGCGATGAGGTCGCATTCGACACGCTCCGGGCGGGCATTCCAGACGCACCCGAGACGGCCACGGGACAGGCTGTGATGGGCGCCATGAGAGCGGTTCATCGGGCCGACCTGGATGCCGCTCTCGCCATTCTCGATGCCGGGCTCGATCGCGACCCCGAGAGCGCGTTCCTCGCCAAGGCACGCGTTCTCGCGCTCGTCAGGGCCGGCCGGGCCGAGGCGAGGTCCGCTCTGGAGTCGCTGCTTCGCGCCCACCCCCTCGATCTCGAGGCACGTGCCGTCGCAAGGCGAACCGGCGCGCTCGCTTGATCACCGCCTTCGCTGCTTCTGCATCCGCCGCACGATCACCATGCGGTCGACGCCGAGCCGCCTGCTCGCCTCGGTCACGTTGCCGCCCGCGTCCTCGAGCGCACGTTCGATGAGCCCGAGCGCGTGCGCATCCATCTCGGCGTCGAACTGGCCCAGTGGCAGTGCCACTTGCACCTTGGCCGGTCCGGCCAGCAGCGGAGGCCGTGACGAGCCGAAGGAAGCTTGCTCGACGGCGAGAACGTCCTCGGCGCCGATGGTGTCGTCGTCCGTCCGGACTGCCAGCCGTTCCAGGAACCCGGCCAGCTGCCGGACGTTGCCCGGCCATCGCTGTCTCGTCAGGGCTGCGACCGCATCCTCGGTCATTCGCTTCGGCCGCGGAAGCCTCTGCAGAAGCGCCGGAACGAGGGCCGGCAAGTCTTCCAGCCGATCTCGCAACGGCGGAACGTGGATGACGTGCACCGCGAGGCGGTAGAAGAGATCGTCGCGGAAGTGCCCCTCCGCCATGGCGGCTTCCAGATCCACGTGCGACGCGGCGACGAGCCTCGCCCGCAATGCGAGCCACTTCTCGTCCGCGAGCGCCTGGAACCTTTGCCCTTCGATGGCGCGCACGAGCTTGACCTGCGCGGCCCTCGGAAGGTCGCCGATCTCGTCGAGAAAGAGCACGCCGTCGCCGGCCTGCTCGAGGGCACCTCGAACACTCCGTACGGCCGACGTGAAGGCTCCTCGCGCGTGCCCGAAAAGCTGAGACTCGGCCAGCTCGCCGAGGGTTCCGCAGTTGACGGCTTGAAACGGACCGCGCCCGTGAAAAGCGTGGATCGCCCGGGCGACGAGCTCTTTGCCGACGCCTGTTTCCCCCTGGATGAGCACGCAGCCGTGCCCCCGGGCCGCGCAGACAATCTCCTCGCGAAGCTTTTGCATCGCCGCGGACGCCCCGACGAGCCTCGCCAGCGCCGACTCACTCGAGTCCGTCTCGCCGACAAACCGGAGTCCCATTTTCCTTCCCGCGGCTCGCAGCTCGCCGTCGTCGAACGGCTTGACCAGCACGATCCCGGCTCCGGCGTGCCTCGCCGCATCCACTGCGTCCTGCCGACCGGTGATCACATGACGCGGTCCCCACGTCCAGCCTTCACCAACCGCTTCAGAAGACCGAGCCCCAGCAGCTTCGGAGGGTCTGGCGCAAGCCCGAGATCGAGGGTCACGACGTCGGGCTGCGCTTCCAGCGCGCGCTCGGCCTCGGGCACGCTCGTCGCCGTCGCCACCTTCGCATCGGCCCACATCCGCCCGATCGAGCGCTGCATCGCTCGGTGAAACATCGGCTCGTCGTCCACCACCAGTACGTTCATCGCGCCCCCAGGCCGCCGCCACCCGGAGGCGGACACGAATGGTCGAGCACGCCGCGAAGGCCGTCAATCGACAGCTCCGTGACGGCCTTCCTTCGAAATCCTCCGCCATCCAACGCCTCGAAACCGCGCGCCTTTGTCCCACGTCGCCGCCCCCACCGCTGCCCTCGCGTCACTTTTTTCGTCGACCGACGGCAAATCGCTCTCTGGCGTCTGCATACCCATTTGAGGGCGACGAAGGGTCGGCAATGGGGCCGGTCCGGGAACGCGTTCTCACAACGCAACGAGGTAGCCATGACCACGAGTAAAGCGTCGAAGGCTGACCGCGCCGCCCGTATCACCACGGTCGTCGCGGGCATCCAGAAGCACTTCCTCAGTCTGGCGACGCTGATGCTCGGTAACACGAGCTTCAGCCCGGCCGCTCTGATTGCACTGCTCCAGGGCGACATCGCCGCGTCGAACAAGGCGACCGCTACGCGGTCCCAGCTGACGACCGACGTGAACGCCGCAAAGCAGAGCCACCAGACGGTCGACCCGCTCCTTCGATTCCTTCGTGCGTTCGTCATCGGGCAGTTCGGCGACACCGAAGCCTCCGCGAGTATTCTCGGGGACTTCGACATGTCGCCGCGCAAGCCCCGGCCGACGAACGTCGACACCAAGGCACTCGCCAAGGTGAAGAATGCGGCGACGCGAGTCGCCCGCAACACGATGGGGCCGAAGGCGAAGGCCAAGGTCAAGGGGGTCGTTCCCGCCGTGCAGCCGACTGGCAGCGCGACGGTGACGGCTCCCGCGACGCCGGTGGCAGGCAATGCACCGGCGCCGGCCAAGGTCTAGCGGGGTCGCCAGACGGGGGTTTCGTGCCCCAGGAGAAGGGGAGGGCAGCGGGGTGGTCGACCGTTGCCCTCCCCGCTCCACTTTTCCGATACAACGCTCGCACCCAGAGGGGGCCATTTGGGAATCTTCGGATTTCGCAGCCAGAAGAAGGACGAGTCGCCGCGTGACGACGCCTTCGACGCGTCGGTTGCGGCCGTGAAGGTCGACCCGCCCGCGGAGGCCGAGGAGCCGGCGGGCAAGCGCGCAGTCACCGCCGAGCAGCGGGAGCGCTTCGAGGTGCTGCTCGTCGAGCACCGGCTCGACCATGCGCTCGTCGTGGCGCTCGCGTACGCGAAGAAGCGCACCGGCTCCGTGCACATGGCCAAGCAGTACGTGAGCCGCGCGCGTGGACGGATGTGGGAAAACTGCTCGTGGGATCCGCAGAAGGGGCCGACGCTGAGCGTCTTCTTGTGCGGCATCGTCCGCAGCGAGATGAGCTCGGACGCCGAGAAGGACGAGCGACGGGAAGAGACGGAGCAAAGCTCACTCTCCGATCCGTCGACGTCGCCGCAAGAGGCCGCGGACCCCGAGGCGGTGCTGCTCGCGGCGGAGGAGAAGCAGGAGGACGACCGGGACGCCGGCGAGAGCCACGCATGGCTTCGCGCCGAGTTCGAGTCGAATGAGGACGCAGTGAACTTGTGCTGGCTGAAGCTACGCTCCGAGGGCGTCGAGGACGAGGCGGCCGCGATGGCCGACCGCTCGGAGTTCACGGCCGACGACTATTACAACGCGCGCAAGCGCCGCATGCGAGCCGTCGGACGGCTGCTGGCTTTGAAGGAGAAGGGCTGATGGCCACGAAGCGCACACCGGCGCAGATCTGGAAGGATCTCGAGAAAGAGGCGCGCGACGACGAGGAGATCGAGAGGCTCGCGTCGATGAGCGAGGCCGCGCTCGACGAGGAGCTGGCGGCCGGCGGGTTCGACCCGAAGAAGGAGAGAGCAGAGGCGCGCGAGGCGGTCGCCGATCTGGAGCGGGCCGTGGTGGCGCGCCGGGTGAAGCAGGCGGAGGCGGGGGCGCGCGTCCGGTCGATGAAGCCGCCGCGGAAGCGTCCGTTGGCGCTCTGGGTCGCGGCTGCGGCGGTCGCGGCGACGGCGACGGGAGGGCTGGTCTACGCGCTGACGCATCCCGGCGGAGCCCCGCCGGAGCAGCCGTCGACCCCCGCGCCGTCGTCCTCGCCGGCTCCCGAGCCGCCGTCGCAGCGGCTCATCGCGGCCTCGCAGCTGCGCACTCGTGCCTTCGCGGAGTGCGAGGCCCAGCACTGGGACACGTGCCTCGCGCGCTTCGACGACGCGAGGATGCTGGACCCGGCGGGGGACGCCGCGCCGGAAGTGCAGGCGGCACGTACGAAGGCCGAGGACGAGCTGCACCGGAAGCACTGAGAGGACCATCGCTCGGCACCCTCGCCTCAGAACAGCCCAATCGCGAAGTGAAATGCCCCGAAGTCCTCGTAGCTCTTCTTCGTGACGTTGATGCCATAGTCGAAGACGAGCGGCCCCACCGGCGTGAGCAGGCGGATCCCCGCGCCGACGTCGGCCCGCATGGGCATGCCGTGGGTGAGGATGTAGCTCGGGTCGCTCCACGAATTGCCCATGTCCGCGAAGATCGCCGCGTCGAGCGGCGCCTTCACGGGAAAGCGCGCCTCGAGGCGCGGGTTGATCATGAAGTTTGCGCCGCGTAGGGGGACCTGGCAATTGCTCTGGTTGGGGCACACGAACTTGCCGGCGTTGATCGCGTCGGCGTAGTCCTGCGGGATGAAGGCGTCCTGCAGCCAGCCTCGCATCGAGTCGACGCCGCCCATGAAGAACTGGCGGTCGGGGTAGGTGCAGTAGCCGGGCGCCGAGACGCCCGCCTGCGCGAACGGCGCGCGGCAGGGCACGATGTTCGCCACCTCGCCGAAGCGCACCTCCGCGGCGATCGACACCTTGGGGGTGATCGGGATGTACGCCGCGAGGGTCTGCGTCATCCGCAGGATGTGCCCCTCGTACTGGTTGTTCGCGAGCTCGGGGGTCTGGTTGCTGCCCTCCACCGGGTAGAAGTTCGCCTGCTCCGCGCCGAGCGCGATGTACGTGCCCTTGTGGGCGTTGAACGGGCTGTCCCGGCGGTCCCACGTGAAGACGGCGCGGTACGCGAAGACGTTGCTGGCGCCGTCCGGCACGCGGAGGAGCCTCGCCAGGTCGGCGTTGCCGGGGTTGTTCTGCAGGTACTGCAGGATCGTCTGCGCGTCGAACAGCGTCACGTCGTTGTGCTCGTAGTCCGGACCGCCGCTCAGCTGCAGGCCGCGCTGCGGACGCCAGGTCATCGACCCCAGCGCCGAGGTCTTCGCGAGGATGAAGTCGGGCTCGAGGTCGCGCACGAAGACGCCGTCGACCTGCGAGAGGACGTTCGGCCCGAGGCCCATCTCGGGCCACGCCAGGGTCACCGTGTCGCGCGTGGCGATGCGCTGGTCGATGCCGAGGGGCACGTAGTTCTGCTTCACCTGCGGATCGAGGATGAGGAAGTTCGGCAGGTAGCTCGCCTGCACGTGGAAGATGAGCGACCACGCGTAGCCGAGGAGGTTGCGGTGGCCGTACTCGAGCGTGCCGCGGACGCCTTCTCCCGTCGAGAAGCCGACCTTGGGCTCGATGTACTGCGGGGGCCTCTCGACGACGTCGATGATGACCACCTTGCTCGGCGCGGGCACGTACGGATCGGTGAGCGTGACCGAGATGCTCGAGAAGACGCCCAGCGTCGCCAGGCGCTCCTGGGTCTTGCGCACGTCGCTGGCCCGGAACGGCTCGCCGGGGACGAGCGCGATGCGCCGCCGGACGACGCTCTCGCGCGTGCTCTCGAGCCCGTGGACGACGATGGAGCTGACGAAGACCTGGTCGCCCTCGCTCACGTCGAAGCGCACCCGCGCGCGCGAGTTGTCGAGCGACGGCTCGAGCGCGTACTTCACGTCGACGAACCAGTAGCCGCGCTCCTTGTACCAGTCGACGATCCGCCGGCGCGCGTCGTCGAGCTTCGTCGTGCTGACGAAATCGCCCAACGGGACCAGCGCGGCCTCGGCGACCTCCTTCTCGCTCACGCTCTTCAGGCCGGTGAACGCGACGTCCCAGAGCTGCGTCCGGGGGCCGAGCTTGATGGGGATGACGAGCTGAAGATCTGGCGCGCACTCGACGCCGTGCGCCGGATCGGGGCGGCACGTGTAGCTCGAGTCGAGCGGCTGCGTCGGGAGCGGGATGCCGGAGGTGTCGTAGGTGCAGGCCTGCGAGTCGAGCGGCGGGAGGGGCTTCGGGATGCAGCGCCCGGGAGGAGAGCGGGCGTCGCACTGCGCGCGGACCCGCTGCACGGGCCCCACCGTCGCGTGGAGGAAGCCTTCGTTGCGATAGAGCTCCTGCACGTGCTCGGTCGCGCGGTCGTACGTGTCGGCCACGTACGCGATGTCGGGATCGAGCTTCAGCGGGATGGGGCGAGCCCCGGTCGCGCTCTCGGCGCCCGCGCCGATGGTCTGGCTGAGCCCCTCGGGGTTGGGGCCGACGAGGAGCTGGGTGCCGGGCAGCTCCTCGTCGAGGAAGCTGTCGATCTCCGTGCCGATCTCCGCCGACGACCGCGGGCCGCCGCTCGACAGGTGGCGGACCGCGTCGAGCTTGAGGCACGGGTAGCGGCGGGAGCTCACGCGGACGCGCCGGTGCTCGTCGATGTGGAACATCAGCACCTCGACGGGGAGGACGACGCCGTCCTTCTCGCCGCCGCGCACCTCGGGGCGGACCTCGGCGTCGAGGAAGCCGCGCTTCTCGTAGAAGATGCGGAGCTTGTCGGCGAGGTGCGACGCCGAGCGGTCGGTCTCCGTGTCGAGGCCGAGCGCCGCGCCGAGGGCGCCCGCGTCGTAGTGGTCGTTGCCCTCGAACTGCGCGACCTGGAGCGGCCCCGCGTCGATGCGGACCCGCAGCGCGACGCGCTGGCCCGGGCCCGCCGTGCCGATCCAGACCATGTCGTGCGTGACGTGCGCCCGGTACCAGCCCTTCGCGTGAAGCGCCTGCTCGAGGGCGGTGTCGGCGCTGTCGATGGCGGGCGAGTCGGCGCGGTCGTGGACCTTCACCGTGTAGGCCGAGGTGACGGGCAGGATCTGCCCGCGGTCGCCCCCGAAGACGTAGAAGTCGCGCTCGTCGACGACGCGTGGGGCGCCCGGCACCACGTCGACGAGGACGAAGGTCCGCGTCGGGTCGTCGGTGGCGCGCGTCTGGACGGTGGCGTGGGCGGCGGGGTAGCCGTGCAGCGTCATGTCGCGATCGATGCGCATCGCGACGTCGGCGATCTCGGCGCCGACGAGCTCCCCGCCCTCGGAGAGGCCGGCTTCGCGCAGGATCTCCTCGTAGTCGACGCGCGCGCCGTGCAGGTCCATCTCGACGCGCTTCACGAGCTTGCGCGGCACGACGTGGACGACCAGGAGCACGCCCTTGTTCTCGGCCGTCGCCGACACGCGGCCGCGCGCGAAGTCGCCCGAGGTCAGCAGCTCGTCGAGGGCCCGGCGCGCCACGGCGGGCGTGAAGGCCTCCCCCGCCTTCACGGTGAGCACCGGCGGGACCTCGACGTCGTCCCAGACGTTGCCCTCGAGGACGACGGCGACGCGCGTCACGGGCTTTCCCACGAGCGCGGACAGGTCGGGAGCCGGCTCGATCGTCGGCACGGAGGGCGGCGGCAGAGGGGTTGCGGGCGGCGGGATCGGCGTCACCGTCTGCGCGTTCGCCGGCCCCGAGGCGAGGCCGAGGGCGCAGAGGCAGCAGGCGATCGAGACGGGGACGCGCATTCGCTCCAGGACGAGAGCTACTCGAACTCGAGTCGCCAGCGTAAGTCCACACCGAGGTTGCCCACCGCCGACGAGGAGACGTCGTTGATGTTGTCGTACGAGCCCTGGACGCTGAGGCGGTTGTTGAGCCGCCACTCGATGTTCGAACGAAGCTCGCGATCCTCGGAGAGCCCGGCCGTGACGCTGGCGCGGAGATCGTTGGTGAGGCGCTTGCCGACCGTGAGCTGGGGCTCCGTCTTGCCGGTGATCGTCGAGTAGGCGCTCCCGAACCGGAAGTCGTCGATGATGGGGAGGGCCTGCTTCACGGCGCGATCGGCGCCGCTCGCCGCGCCGAGGTAGTTGAGGGCGATGCTGGCGCCGATGCTGCTCGCCTGGAGCTGGTCCAGCTCGGCGCGGGTCATCCCGACGGCGAGGAGGAGCACGATGTCCTCCTGCGAGAGCGAGGGCTCGCTCGTCATGTCGACGCGCAGGTTCTCGGCGTCGCCGAAGGCGTGCAGCGTGATGCGCCACACCGATCCGCCGCCGACCGCGGCGCCCGTCGTCCCCCCCGAGCCGGCGCCCGCGGCGGCGCCGGCGCTCGTGTCCGTGTAGCGGCGGTACTCGGTGACGGCGGTCACGTCGACGTTGGGCGCCACGCGCGTCGGGTCCTCGAACCGGATGAGCCCCTGGCGGACGTCGAACTCGTTCGACTGGAAATGAAACCGGCCCCCCGGGAGCGCCTTCAGCGAGCCGCGGAGGCCGATGCGCTGGTTGGTGCCCGTCACCTCGAGCGTCCCCGAGTCGATCGCGAGCTGCACCTCGGCGAGGTTGTTCTTGATGACGAGGGGGGACTTGGCCTGGACGTGGACGTCGAAGGCCACGAGGTCGAGCGCCGGGTCGTACGCGTTCACCTCGGTCCGCTTCGCGCGCGTCCCGAGGGCCCCGAGATCGGTCGTCAGCGAGATGGGCCGCGTGTAGCCGAACGAGTCGATGGTCACGTCCCCCGTCACGCGCGGGAGCGACGCGCCCTCGTGCCCCTGGGCCTTCGCGTCGTAGGCCACCTCGAGGTCCGCGTCGAAGGCCGCCTGGATCCCGTCCGACGGGGACACGCGGATGCCGCGCAGCACGACGTGCGAGTCGAGCGAGCCGACCTCGAAGCCGCGCACCGGCACGCTCGTCACGAGCGACACCGTGCCTCCGGCGAACTTCGCGCTGCCGTTGGCGGTCAGCTCGGTCGCGCTCGCGTGGACGTCGAGGCGCATGTCGGTCAGCGCGCTCGGGAACCCGTGCACCGCGAGCTCTTCTCCCGCGGCGTGGAGCTCGCCCGCCACCACCGGCGCCTTCGCCTTGCCGGTAACGCGCACGCTCCCCTCGATCTTGCCGCGCGCGCGCTCCACCTTCGGCACGAGCCGCTGGAGCAGCGCCAGATCGATGGGCTCGAGCTTCGCCTCCAGGGCGAGCGTGGGATCGCGCGTCAGCTTCGTCACCTCCCCCGCGAGCACGAACCCTCCGGTGAACCCGCCCGAGGCGTCGAGCGTGACCTCCAGCGGCGGGATCGTCAGCGTGTCGTCGGCGATCGTGATGGGCTTCTGCGGGGGGCGGACGGCGAGCTTCTGCGCGCCGCGGGACATCACGGTCGGCCCGAGCAGGAAGCTCACGCGCGCGTGCGACGGATCGTCGAGCGGCACGTCGTCGGCGATGAGCTCTCCCCATAGCTGCCCCCCGATCGCGGTCGCCGGCGCCGGGGCGAGGGTCTCGTCCGTGTCGCCCTTGCGGTCGCCGAGGATGCGCGCCAGAGGGCCCAGGTCCACGCCCCGGAGCGCGATCCGCCCGGACATGCGCGGCGCCTTCGCCCGCGTCGCCACCACGTCGGTCAGCCTCACCGTGCCGCCGAGCAGCTCGCCGTTCACCTTCCACTCGCCGTGCGACGACGTGTCGGCGAGGTACGCCGCCTTGTCGAACGGGGGCGCGACGGGCGCGCCGCACCGCGAGTGACCTATGGCGCGCTTCTCCTGCGGGAAGCGCTGGGTCATCTCGACCTGCAAATGCGACGACGCGAGCGGCACCTGTCGCAGGCGCGTCCCGGAGACGTCGACCTCGGCGCGCGTCACGAGGCCCGCGTCGGGCCGGAAATCGTCGAGGCTGCCGCTGACGTGGGCCATGCCGGAGACGCTCCCCTCGAGCGGACCGCCGACTGACGCCAACGCGTCGACGCGCGAGAGCGAGACCCCTTCGATCATCACGTTCGCGGTGACGGCGCCCCCGCGGCGGATCTCCGCCGAGCCGAGGACGGTGCCGACGGCGACGGGGCGCGTCCCGGTGGCCGGCTGCACCTTGGAGAGGACGAAGGAGCGCACGTCGAGGTCCGCGCCGGCGATCCCGGCGTCGCGGTCGTACCAGCGCATGGACATGTCGGCGTCGCCCTGCGCGAAGCGTTCGCCGTAGAGGCCGACGCCGGTGAGGTGCCCCTTGGCGTCGATGGCGATGTAGCCCGAGCCGCACTTGTCCTCCGGGCCGCCGAGGGCGACGTGCACGTCGGCGCGCGTGGCGATGCGGGCGTCGAGCCCGTCGTAGCGGGGGTCCTGATCGAGCGCGAACATCGACAGCACGTCCCGCAGGCCGAAGCCCCCCGAGGTCCCCACGGCGTCGACCACGAAGCCCTGCGTCCCGCCGAATCTCAGCGTCGCCGTCGGCACCTCGTACGCGCTGTCGCGCCGCCGGGCGTGCACGCCCGTGATCTCGACCTCCGGTCCGTGGACGTCGACCTTCACGTGGCCCGACGAGAGATCGCCGAACTGCATGTCGGCCACGCCGAACCCCGTGATGGACTGGATGTCCCCCTCCGGCACCGGGTCGTGGAAGGTGCCCGTCACGCGCCCGCTCGTCTGCACCTTGCCGTGCATGGCCACGGGCCCGATGGGCGAGACGTCCTCCAGGTCGACGCTGACGTGAGGCGCGTCGATGTGCAGCACGCTGTGAAAGCCGATGGAGACGAGGGCGCCGTCGACGTGCGAGCGCGGCATCGTGACGCGCACGTCGACGAAGTTGAGGGCGTCGGGGCGGATGGCCACGTGCGCGGCGATGGCCGCGTCCCCCACGCCGAAGATGCGCTCGCGCGACCGGTCCTCCGCGGGGCGGTCGTAGACGCCGAAGGTGTACGTGTGGGCGGTGAGCTCTCCGTCGAGCTTCAGGGGCGCGAGCGTCCCCGAGATGACCTGCGTGTGCACCTCGCGAATGTCCCAGCCGACGTACGAGTGCGGGTGGACGCCGAGGTTGCGGAGGAGCGTCGTGAAGTCGACGTTCGACGCGTCGAGCCGCGTCTTCTCGAGCTTCGCGCCCTTGGCCAGCGGGTCGATCACCGTGTCGGTCAGCGTCACGGTCCCGTTGCCGAGCCGCAGCGTCGTCACGGGGCTCGCGATGACGTTGCGCCGGATCGTGAGCTGGCTGTGGAGCTCCTGCGCGAAGCTGTACTGGTCGAGGCGCACGTCGTGCGCCTCGAGGGTGCCGCCGAGCTCGGGCAGGAGCGTGTCCTCGCCGTAGCGCACGTCGGCGTCGATGGCGGCCCAGCCGTCGGTCTCGGGGAGGGACGCGGCGCGCTCGGCGAGGGCCACGGGGGCGCGGACGCGCACGTGCCCGTCGAAGTACGGCGCCTTGGCGGAGCCCGTGGGGAGCACGACGTGGAGGTGGCCGAGGGACAGCTCGACGCGGCGCTTGTCGTCGGAGGGAAGATCGCAGGGCGGCGTCGTGTTGGGCGCGGCGTCGAGGTCCGCCGAGCCGACGCCCTCGAGGCGCCGGACGAGGATGGAGGTCGGCTCCACGCGGACGCGCCCGTCCACCGAGCAGAGGGCGTCGTCGTCGCTCGCCACGCTGCCGTCGGGGCGCACGCGGGGCCTGTGCACGCCCGCGCGCCCCACGCGCATCGCGAGCTCGTACGTGGAGCCTGCGGTGGGGTCGTCCTCCACGGTGACGTCGAGGTCGAGCGCGCTCGCGTCGACCCGGATGTCGTCGATCTGGAGATCGAGCGAAGCGTCGGTCAGCGCGAACGCGTTGAAGGGGGCGTGCGCGGGGCCCTTGCTCGCCGAGGTCTCGGGGAGCTTCAGGTTCACGAGCTTGCCGTCCTTCATGACGACGTGGACCCGCGGCTCGTCGACCTCGACCTGGTCGATGGCGAGCTTGCCGGCCAGCAGCGCGAAGAGCTTGGGCCGGATGCGCGCGCGCGAGCACTCGAGCACCGGGGCGCTCCCGTCGCTCGACTCGACGCGCACGTTTGTCAGCTCCACGGCGAGCGGCCACACCCGCAGCGCCACCGCGTAACGCGCGACGATGCCCTCGCTTCGAAGGGCGTGCTCGGTCTCGCGGGCCGCCCAGGCGCGCACCCACGTCGAACGGACCGCGAGCGTGGTGGCGAAGGGAAGGACGCCGACGATGGCGAGCACGACGCAGAGCGCCTTGGCCACCCCTCGCCCCCAGTCGCGACGTTTGCGACGACGGCGCACCGTGGGGAGCGCCGTCTCGCGCCCGTCGGCGCGGGGGGTCTCGGTGTGGGTCGTCGTCATGAAACGCGTGGGGGCACCAGGGTTTGACGGAGCAGCCCTCCCGCCCACTCTAGCCCGGGGGGTAGCGCCGGTCAGGCTTCCGGCCAGGGCGGGCGAAGTGCCCCACCTGCCGGCTGGGCTATCCGCAAGTCGCTGTCATCCTGTGAGCGAAGCGAAGGACCCCGCTGGGACACGGTGGGGGTCCCTCGGCTTCGCCTCGGGATGACAGCGAGAGTGGGGGGCCTTCGGCCTTCGGGCTCTGGATGACAGCGAGAGTGGGGGCCTTCGGCCTTCGGCCTCTGCGCTTTAGTGCCCCGGGCCCTGCAGGACGTCGAGGAGCGCGGGGCGACCGGGGTCGACGGGCTGGCAGGCGCCGCCCTTCTGCACGAGGCCGGGACCGCATGCCGCGGCGGTGGCGGGGAACGTGATGGCGGCGACCTCGACGCGCAGGAGCGCGCCACAGTCGTAGGGAGGGGCGGCGGCGCCCGAGGAGGACTTGTCGCACGCGTCCTTGCGGCCGTCGCGATCGAGCACCTCCTTGCTCGCGTCGCGGTGCGCCTCGACGCCCGCGCCGAGGAGGGTCGCGCCCGCTCCGGCCGCCGTCTCGGCGCTCGCCGACAGCTCGAAGGCGCCCACCGTGAGGGCCGCGATGACGTGCGTCGCTCCGGCGCAGTCGCCCGTGAGGTCCGCCGCCCGCCAGGCGTGCGCGTCGCTCTCGTACATGCCCACGATGGTCATCGCGACCTCGAGCTTCTGCTTCTGCTCGATGCGCGCGTCGAGGCGCGCCCCGTGGACGGGCATCGCGGCCGCCAGCTCGGCGACGCTCCGCATCACCACGTCCTCCTCCTTCGGCGTCAGCGCCACGTAGTGGTACGCCGCGGCGGCGCGGCAGCCGCGCATCACCTCGATCTCGCGGCCGCTGTAGCGGACGACGACGACCCCGCCGGCGCGCTGCGACTCGAGGGCCGCGCGATCCGCGGCGGGCCACTCGAGGATGAGCGGGTGGCTCGCGCTCTGCGCGGCGTGCGCCGTCGTCTGATCCGCCGGCGCGTATCGCGGCACCTCGGGTGCGGACCCGGGCGCCCCCGCGCAGCCTGCGCCCATCGCCGCCGCGACGGCCACGGCGACGACGCCGCGCGCTCCCCCCGGCCCGGCCGTCACCGCGCCCTCCACACGATGAACTGGAAGAAGCTCGGCCCGCTCGCGTTCAGGCTCACGACGTCACCGCCGATCTTGCAGGCCGCGCGCTCCACGTCGTGCTTCATCGGATCCGTGAACTCACCCGAGCTCGCGCCCGTCAGCGAGACCATCCCGAGGTTCTCGTACTTGGAGGAGGCCTCGAGGAAGGTGAGGTTCTCGAACCGCACGCCGCACGCCTCGCCCTTGCTCGGATAGAGGGCGCCGACGCGCGTGGGCGTCACCGTGTAGCCGCCGCCGAGGCCACCGCCGCCGCAGGAGGCCGTCATCGTCATCGCGAGGAGAGCGAAGAGGGATCGCATGCCGGTGCGCTACTGTACCCCGAAGGAACGTTCATGCGTCGCTCCACCCCGGGCGTTGTCGGCGCCGAAGAGCTGATGGATGCGGGCGTCGCGCGGGCGGAGGCGCACGATCCGGCGCGCGTCGTCCGCGTGCTGGAGCCGTTCGTGGGCGAGGCGAGGCGCGCGCGCCTGCAGGAGGTCATCGGGCGGAGGCTGGCGAGCGTGGCGGTAGTCTTCGACGGCCCCTACGACCCGCACAACGGGGCCGCCGTGCTCCGGTCGTGCGAGGCGTTCGGGGTGCAGCGGCTCCACGTCGTCGAGCGGCCCGGCGCGCCCTTCACGGTCGCCCGCACCGTCGCCCGCGGCGCCCAGAACTGGCTCGACGTCACCTGTCACGCCGCCGCCCCGTCGCTCCTCGCCTGGGCCCGGGAGGCGGAGATGCCCCTCGCCGGCGCGCACCCGGAAGGGGAGCTCGTGCCCGAGGCGCTGGCCGAGCTGCCGCGCGTCGCCATCGTCCTCGGCAACGAGCGCGAGGGCATGCGGGACACCATCGCCGCCGCCTGCACCCACCGCGTCCGGGTCCCCATGCGCGGCTTCGTCGAGAGCCTCAACGTCAGCGTGACCGCCGCCATCCTCCTCCACGCCGCCACGCGCGGCCGGGCCGGCGATCTCGACGCCGAGGCCAAGCTTCGCCTCTACGCGCGCGGCCTTTACCTCACCGTCCCCCGGGCCGAGCACATCCTGGAAGCGGCGCCCTAGCGCGCAACCGCAGAGGAGAGCCCCTCTGCGGCCCCTCTCCCTCTCCGCTCAGCCCTCTGCGGCCCCTCTCCCTCTCCGCTCAGCCTCTTTGCGGACCTCTCGAACGAACGGGGCCGACTCGGCTCTCGAAGCTCGTTGCGAGGCGCGCTCGGTCGACTTACCGTCGGCGGAGACGATGGCAGACGATCTCTACTCGGTCCTCGGCGTCGCCAAGGGCGCGGACGCGGACGCCATCAAGAAGGCGTACCGCAAGCTCGCGGGCAAGCTGCACCCCGACAAGAACCCCGGCAACAAGAAGGCGGAGGAGACCTTCAAGAAGGTCAACCACGCCTACGACGTCCTCGGGGACGCGAAGAAGCGCAAGCTCTACGACGAGTTCGGCGAGGAGGGGCTGCGCGAGGGCTTCGACCCCGAGCGCGTCCGCAACTACCGCGACTGGTCGTCGCGCCAGGGGCCGGCGCGCGGCGGGGCGCCCGGCGGCTTCGGGGGCGGCGGGCAGACGGTCGACCTGGAAGACCTGTTCGGCCAGGCCGGCAGCGGCGGGGCGGGCGGCTTCGGGGATCTCTTCGGCGACATCATGAACCGCTCGCGGCGCCAGCGGGGACCCGTCAAGGGGCCCGACCTGGAGAGCGAGGTGACCATCGACTTCGCCTCCGCCGTGCGCGGGGCGACGCTCGAGCTCCGCCCGCAGGGGACCGTCGGGGCGCCGGTGACGGTGCGCATCCCGGCGGGGGCCGACGAGGGGAGCCGCGTGCGCATCCCCGGGCACGGCGCGGCCTCGCCCAACGGAGGCCCCAAGGGCGATCTGGTGCTCACCATCCACGTGACGCCGCACCCCCACTTCCGCCGCGAGGGGGACGACCTTCACCTCGATCTGCCGCTCACCATCGGCGAGGCGTACCACGGCGCGCGCATCAAGCTGCCGACGACGGACGGGTCGGTGACCCTCAAGGTGCCCGCGCGCACCCAGAGCGGCGGCCAGCTGCGCCTGCGCGGCAAGGGCGTGGTCAAGAAGGGGCGCCCCGACGGGGACCTCTACGTGCACTTTCTCGTGCAGATCCCGACCGACGGCAGCCCCGAGGTGGGCAAGCTGGTCGACGAGCTGACGCGGCACCAGCCCGACGATCCGCGGGCGGGCATCCACCTGTGAGTGTTCAGGCGGCGGCTGCCGGGTAGAAGCTCGTCAGCCGGTGCAAGAGCTGCAGCAGCGAGACCCACGACACCATCTCGACGATCCCCGCCGGCGCCATGCCCCGGCACGACTCGAGGACCGCGGCGTCCACGGCGGCCGGGCTCGGCGAGATGGCGCGCGCGAGGATCTGCGTCGGCGAGTCGGGGAGATCCTTCGCGCCGAGCGCCCGTAGCTCGCCGGCGAGGGGCGCGTCCTTCACGGTGCTCGCGTAGACGAGGCCTGCGGCGAGCTTGTTCTCGCGGCCGATGACGCCGTCGCCGAGGTTCTCCTTGATCATGGTGGCGATGGCCCGCACCGCGCGGCGATGCCGGAGGCGCGAGAGCACGGGGAAGTCGTGCCCCGTCGCCTGTCGCAGGTAGACGCCCACCGCGGGCCATCGATCGGGGACGCCGCGGGTCCACTCCTTGTCGAGCTTGATCGCCGCCGGCGCGTAGCGGACGACGCTGAAGCGGGTCACCA
Organism: Polyangiaceae bacterium; assembly: GCA_036501935.1. GTDB lineage: Bacteria > Myxococcota_A > Polyangia > Polyangiales > Polyangiaceae > Palsa-1150. The sequence continues at coordinate 248,095 of DASXZL010000052.1, forward strand.
GCGAGTCGGCGCGCGCCGGCTCTCCTTCCGGCACGGGGCCCTTCATGTGCTGCCCCGGCGTCCACCCCGACGGCGCGATGACGCCGTTCACCTCGCCCACGGTGGGCTCTTCGAGCGGCACGCCGAGGGCGTCCATCGCCTTGTTCAGCCAGCCCATCATCGCGACGGAGAGCACCACCCACTCCGCGTTCGCGGGCGAGAGGGCCGCGAGCAGCCCGGCGCGGTCCTCCTCGCGAAGGTCCACCGGGACGACGGAGAGGGCGCGCGCCACCCGCACCGCCGCCCGATCCGCCGGGCCGAGCGCGGTCCCTCCGTCGAGCGACGCCATGACCTGCTCCACCGTGGCCCCGCGCCGGAGCGCGAACGAGCAGGTGTGCGCCGAGCAGTAGGGGCAAGCGGCGACGCGGCTGGCGACGTACATGGCGAGGCCGAGGGTCGCGCGCGGGGCGCCGAGTCCCCAGATGAGCGGCGGCAGGTTGAGGAGGTTCGGCACCATGACGTTGTAGGTGCGGAAAGCGGGGGGCCAGATCTCGAGGTACGGATCGCAGTTGGGCACGACGCCGATGAGCGTGCGCACGAGCTCGAGGAGCGAGCCGTAGCGCGCGTGCAGCGTGTCGAAGGGGACGGCGTCCTTGCGGAGCAAGTCGACGAGCATGCGTGCCATGGTAGGCTCATCCGCTGTGTCCAAGCTGATGGTCCTCGCGAGCGGCGTCGTGAAGGCTCCCAAGGGCGGGCCGCGCGCCGTGAGCGCGTACGTCGTGCTGAGCGCGGGGGCGCAGAGCCGCGTCTTCCGCGTCCGTGGCCTCGCGGACGCCCCCAAGGTGGAGGAGCTTCCGCCGGCGACGACGCTCGACATGAAGCGCTTCCAGGTCGAGCTTCAGGAGGACCTGCAGCCGCAGCTCGACGAAGTGCGCGCCGAGGGTCACGCCGTGCACATCGAGCCGTCGCGCCCCGAGTGGGTCACGGCCTTCGTCCGCAAGCACCTCGAGGACACCGAGGGGCTCCACGTCGAGTAGGGGGCGCGAGCTGCTGGTCGGAGGCGCGAGCTGCTGGTAGGGGGCGCGAGCTGCTGGTCGGGGGCGCGAGCTGCTGGTTGGGGGCGCGAGCTGCTGTCATCCCGAGCGCAGCGAGGGACCCCAATCGGACACCGTGGGGTCCTTCGGCCTTCGGCCTCAGCAAGATGACAGCAGGAAGGGGTGGCGTCCGTGGATGCCACCTCGACGGCGCTGCACTACCTGCGGCGGCCCTTTCTGGCTTTGAGGCCCTTCTTGTCGCGACGGGCGGGGCGCTCGGGCTTGCCGCCGCGCTGGCCCTTGTCCTTGCCCTGGGTGCGCTTGTCGCCTGGGCGGCCCTTCTGCGGCTGGCCCTTGCCGTAGGGCGTACCGCGCGGCATCTCGCGCTTCTGGGGGCGGCGCTTGCCGTCGCCCTCGCCGCCGATGCGGCGCGCGTACACGGTCCGTCGCAGGATGGCCGCGTCGACGACCTCGACGAGCAGCCGGTCGCCCAGCGCGATCACGTCCCCCGAGCGCGTCGCCACCACCCGCAGCGCGTCGTCGTCCACCTCGTAGCGGTCCTGCCCGAGGTCCTCCAGGCGGACCATCACGTCGACGAACGGATTGTCGAGCTGCACGAAGAGTCCCGAGCCGACGACCGCCGTCACGGTGCCCTCGAAGCGCTCGCCCACGTGGTCCTTCATCATGAACGTGCGGTAGAGGTCGACGATCGCCCGCTCGACCTCCATCGACCGCCGCTCGGCGATGCTCGACGCCAGCGCCGCCTCGGCGAGCTTCTCCCGCGCCTCGCTGTCGCGCCGCACCGCGCGCCCCTCGAGCACGTCGTGCACCGTGCGGTGGACGACGAGGTCCGGATACCGGCGGATGGGCGACGTGAAGTGGAGGTACGCCTTCGACGCGAGGCCGAAGTGGCCCACGTTCGCGACGTCGTACGTCGCCTGCTTCATCGACCGGAGCAGCAGCGAGTTGAGCACCGGCGCCAGCGGGTGGTCGCTGAACGACTTGAGCAGCTCGCTCAGCTTGCGCGGGTCGCGCGTGTCCTCGGGATCGAACTCGATGCCGAGCGCGTCGCACATCGCCGCGAACCGGTCGAGCTTCTGCTCGTCGGGCGGCTGGTGCACGCGGTAAATCGTCGGAATGTCCTTCTCCTGGCACCAGCGGGCGACCGTCTCGTTGGCCAGCAGCATCAGCTCCTCGATGAGCTGGTAGGCCTTCTTCACGCCCGCGTCGGTCGCCCGGCGCACCACGTCGACCGGCGCGCGCGTCTCGTCGAGGATGACCTTCGCCTCGGGCAGCTCGAAGTCGAGCGCCCCCCGCTTCATCCGGTGCGACCGCAGGTGCCGCGACAGCTCGAGGGCCACGCGCAGCCCCTCGACCATCGCGTCGGCCTTCGGCTCGGGCGTCGCCTCGCTCGAGAGGCCCAGCGCGCGCGCCACCCCACCGTACGTGAGCTTCGCCGCCGAGCGCATCACGCCGCGAATGAGCCGGCTCTTCATCACGTGCCCGCCCTCGTCGAGCTCCACCTCGGCGCACAGGCACAGGCGATCCACGTCGGGCAAGAGCGAGCAGAGGTTCGACGACAGCGCCCGCGGCAGCATCGGGATGGCGCGGTCCGGCAGGTACACGCTGCAGCCGCGCGCCTTCGCCTCGTCGTCGATGGCCGTCCCCGGCGTCACGTACGTGCTGACGTCCGCGATGGCGATCCACGCCTTGTACCCGCCCCGCGGGGTGCGCTCGACCCACACCGCGTCGTCGTGATCGCGCGCGTCCTCCGGATCGATGGTCGGCAGGGGAATGTGGCGCAGATCTTCCCGGCCCTCCTTCATGGGCGCGGGCACCTCCGCGCCGAAGCTCTCCGCCTCGCGCACCGCCTCTTCGGAGTGCGCCTCGTCGATGCCCTGGAGCACCAGGATCTTCGCCGCCTCGACGCTGAGCTCCCCCGGCCGCCCGAGCACCGTCTCGATGGCGCCCTCGGGGTTCTCCCCCGGCAGCTCGGGCCAGCGCGTGATGCGCACGACGACCGCGTCCCCGTCGCTCCCGCTGTTGCCCTCCGCGCCGCTCACGTCGATCGCCCGCGGCAGCACGATGGGCCCGCGCACGCGGTTGTCGTCCGGCTCGAGCCACGCGCTCTTGCCCTTCCGCCGCAGCGTCCCCGCCACCCGCTTCATCCCGCGGTCGACGACCGTGACGACCTCGCCCTCGGCCCCGCGCGCCGTCCGCGAGCGCACCTTCACGCGCACCCGGTCGCCGTGCATGGCGCCGCCCATCGACTCGGGCGGGATGAACACGTCGTCCCCCGCCGCGTCGAGGCTCGCCACGAAGCCGAACCCCCGCGGGTGCACCGTCAGCAGCCCCTCGCGCTCCGCCCCGCGCGACTGCGCCGTCGACTTCGACAGGTGAAACCGCTGCCCCGGACGCGCCGAGAGCACGCCCTCGAAGCTCAGATCGTCGAGCAGCCGCTGGAGGCCGAGGTAGTCGGCCTCGGAGACCTTGAGGCGCGAGGCGATTTCACGGGCATGCAGGGGGCGGGAGTCGCCCTCGAAGACGTCGAGCACATCGGTGCGGGAAGGGAGGCGCGGGGCCATTCGGGGGTCCCTCCGTAGCACGTCCGCGTGAAACATTTGACGGTGGCTCCGTGTTCGTCGAGAGAGGGACATGGCGAACGAACCGAGGCAGGGTGGCGCGCCGTCGGGATGGTCTCCCGGCGTGGCCCTCGCGGCGTCCCTTCTTCCCGTGCTGGCGGGGCTCGTGGCCAGCGCGATGCTCGCGGTCGACTACGTGCGCCCGACGCCGGTCTTCTGCTCCGAAGGGGGCGGGTGCGACGCGCTCCGGCACACCGCCATCGCGACGCCGCTCGGCATCCCGCTGCCCCTCTTCGGCATGGTGGGCTTCCTCGCCATCGGCGTCGCCGCGCTCCTCCGCGGCCAGCGCGCGCGCCTGGTGCAGCTCGGGCTGTCGGCCATCGCCGGCATGGTGGGCCTCTCGCTGCTCATCGTGCAGCTCCGCCTCGGCAAGCTGTGCCCCTACTGCTGCGTCGCCGACGGCAGCGGGTTGTTCTGCGCCCTCGTGGCCTCCGCGCGCCTCTGGCTCTCCCCGCCCGCCGCGCCCGCGCCGCGTGTCCTCGGGTACGCAGGCGCGGTGATGCTGCTCATGGCGCCCGCCGTTCCGCTCTTCGTGGGCCTCCGCGCGAGCCCCGTCCCGCAGGCGATCCGCGACGAGCTGGCCCACACCCCGCCCGGAATGATCACGGTGGTCGACTTCGTCGACTTCGAGTGCCCCTTCTGCCGGATGACGCACCCCGAGCTGCAGGCCGTGGCCGAAGCCCACCCGGGCAAGCTGAGAATCGTGCGCAGGCAAGTGCCGCTGAAGATGCACCCGCACGCCACCGACGCGGCGAGGGCCGCGTGCTGCGCCGAGAGGCTGGGCAAGGGCGACGCGATGGCGAACGCGCTCTTCACCGCGCCGGTCGAGGACCTGACCATCGAGGGCTGCGAGAAGCTCGCCGAGCAGGTGGGCCTGCCGCCCGCGTCGTACCGGGCCTGCGTCGCGGATCCCGCGACCGACGCGCTCATCGCGGCCGACAAGGCCGAGTTCCAGGCCGCGGGCGGGTTCGCCCTGCCGACGCTGTGGGTGGGCGAGGTGCAGCTCGTCGGCGCGCAGCCGCAGGAGAGGATCGAAGAGGCGGTGGATCGGGAGCTGGCGAGGGCGGGGTCGTAAGGGCGGAGGGAGGCGGGCGGAGCGAGGCGGGCGGAGGCGGGCGGGCGGAGGCAGGCAGGGCGGGCGGGCGGGAGATCGAGGACGCCGGGCCGAGGTACGTGCACGGGCACGAGGACGAGGACCAGCACGCCCTGTCGAGGACGACGGACGGGGGCCGAGAGTGCCTACTCCGCGGGGCACGAGAACGCCGCGTACGTCCGCAATGTCCTCCTCCTCGTGCCCGTGCGTGTACCTCGGCCGCTCGAGAAGAACGCCCCCGATCCCCCCCTCCACCGCCGGCTGCGGCGGAGGGAGGATCGGCTGCGCGGGACCTCCGGAGAGTCACGACCGCACGACACGGTGCGCTGTCCTCGGGTCCCTGGTTGTCTACCCGACCTCGGCTACGCCGGACCCGTGGCGTTGCTGGCGCCGGGCGTCACCACGAGTGCTGCCGTGATGTTGCCCTTAATTGCCTTTCTCGCCTTGGGTCCGGTCGTTCCCCTAGCCGCGCGCGTCGCCTTGCGCTTGGCGGCGGCCACTGCCTTCTGCTCGGAGGTCTGCGCGACCGGGACCTTGCGGACCGGGATCGCGAAGTCTGCCAGGGCCACGGAGGACCCGCCGAGCGTTTGCCGGATGAACACGACGAACGCCGTGAAAAGCGCGTTCGACGCGGTCATGCCGGCACGCTCGGCGGCCACCTTGTTCCGGACAGCCGTCTGAGCAGCGACGATGGCGGCGCGGTTCGTGATGAACGCCTGAAACTCGTTCAAAACCGCGTCGATCGTCGTGGAAGAACCGTCGAGCGTGATCACCTGGGATCCGTTCGGAAAGTTCTTCCGGGCTCCCGCGATGACCTGCGCCATGCGGGTGGCCTTGCCGTTCTTGTCGTTGGTATTGACCATTGTTCTCACCTCCTTTCCCGACGTCCGGGGGTTCGAGCACCGGTAGAATGCCGGGGTCCTCTTGCCTCCCTCTGCTGGGACAGTCCGGTCGAGGGGACGAAAGCTGACAAGTATTTTCGGAAATCGACCGGGACACCGCGCGACCCGACCGGGTCGGGGGGCGACGTGGCATGGATGGCCGCCTATGGGGCCGAGGTCGGGGGGCGACGTGGCATGGATGGCCCCCTATGGGCGCGAGGTCGGGGGGCGACGTGGCATGGATGGCCCCCTATGGGCTCGAGGTCGGGGGGCGACGTGGCATGGATGCGCCCCTATGGGCTCGAGGTCGGGGGGCGACGTGGCATGGATGGCCCCCTATGAGCCCGAGGTCGCAGCTCGACGCGGCATCGATGCCTCCCGATGGGCCCGAGGTCGGTGCGCGACGTGTCATGGATGGCCCCCTATGGGCTCGAGGTCGGTGCGCGACGTGTCATGGATGGCCCCCTATCGGCGCGAGGTCGGTGCGCGACGTGGCGTGAATGCCACCTGTCCATGCGTGGACGCGCCGCATCGGGGATCGATGTCCCCCAGTCCATTCGTGGACGCGCCGTGTCGGGCATTGGATGGGCCATCGTCGCGCCCTGCATGCCGCGCGTCCTGGACAGGAAGGCGCTCCTCAGCTCCGCTGCACGGCCTCGAGCACCGCGCAAGCTTGGCGGCGAGGTCCTGATGTCGGTGGAACCCTCGCTCCTCGATGAGCCGCAAGTCCGCACGGACGCGATCCAGGTCGAGGCCCGGGTTGATCTCGAGGAGCTTGATGGCGTCGATGCGGTCCTGGAGACGCCGGTCGCCCATCGAGAGGACCTTCGTCGCGACGAGCTCCTCGGCTTGCGCCACCATGGACATGTAGAGGACGGCGCTGCGGGCGCGAGTGCGGGCGTGGGCGCGAAGCGTGGGCCTGGGCGCGAGCGTGGGCCTGGGCGTGGGGATCGGCGTGGGCGCGCGCGTGAGCGAGCGCGAGGAGGGCCCACCTCTCCGAAGGAGGCAGGCCCCCGACGCCGTTCCTACTTCGTGACGCGAACCAGCGTGCCGATGACCTGGTTCATGTCGGCAACGAGCCGCCCGGGCATCGCCTCGACGTAGCCGAATCGCTCCGCGACTAGCAGGCACGCGACGGTCTCGCGCGCCGAGCCGAGCGCCGTGCGGTATCGCTGCGTCCTCATGCCACCGGACGACCCGCTCCCCTCGGCGAGATTGAGGACGACGCTACTGGCGGCCCTCCGTAGCTGAGACGCGAGATCCCTATCGTGGCGTTCGATGGCCCGAACCATCGGCCGCATCGTGGATATGGCATCGAGCATGAGATCGTGAATCCTGAGCATCTTGGCCTCCCGTGCTGCCCCGCGCCCATCGCGCGAAGCGGATGTGCACCCCGCCCCATCGAGCGCAGCGCGGGTCCAGGACCCGAAGCGGCCGCCCGGCCGCGAAGGGCCGCGACCTCCTGGTCGCGGCGCCGCAGGCGTCCTGGAGGCGCGCGAGCACGATGGGAAACTGGAACATCCGACGAGCAGAGAAGTGGTTCTCGAACGAGAGCGCCGGCCGCGAGCGAGGGCGCGAGCGAGGCGCGAGCGAGGCGAGAGCGAGGGCGCGAGCGCGGGCGAGAGCGAGAGCGAGAGCGAGAGCGCGGGCGCGGGCGCGGGCGCGGGCGCAGCGCGGGCGTGCGCCTAACCATCGCGGCTCATCGACAGTGATAGCCTCGCCACCGCGATGCTCCTCGTGGCCCTCTTGCTGATGGGACCCACGCTCCTCACACCCGCCGCGCTCTCGCCCACGCTCGCGCTCTCGCCCACGCTCGCGCCCTCGCCCTCGCCCTCGCCCGCGCTCGCGCCCTCGCCCACGCTCGCGCTCGCGCCCGCGCTCGCGCTCACGCCCGCGCCCGCGCCCGCGCCCGCGCTCTCGCCCGCGCCCGCGCCCTCTTCCCCCAAGCCCCTCGACC
>DASXZL010000053.1:0-20351 GCA_036501935.1 Polyangiaceae bacterium
CATCAGCACCGCGAGCGTGAGCGAGCGGTGAGCGACCAACGTCGCGGCGCGGAGTGCCGTGTGCAAGCGGCGCGGCTCACCGCTCGCTCACGCTCGCGGTGCTGACGGCGGCTCCGCCGCCCGTCCGAGATCCATCGAGAACCGCGCTCGCTCATTTAGAAGGCGAGATCGATGTGTCCGCCGACGGCGACCCACTGGGCGGGGGTGTCGGCGGTGTCGATCTCGGCGTACTCGAGGTGAACGCCGAAGCCGAAGTGCGGGACGACGCGGAAGTCGAGCGCGCCCCCGACGTCGAAGGCGAGGCCGCCGTTGGCGCCGGTGACGTACACCGCATCGGTCTGCCGCCAGCCGTAGCCGATGTGCGCGTAGAGGGTCGGCACGATGATGCGGCCGAAGCCGAGGCGCGCGCCCGCGGTCATGCGGTTCATCGACCAGTCCCACCCGTTGCCCTGGTTGTCGCCGGCCCAGAGGTGGTCGTATCCGTAGAGCAGCTCCGGCGTGAAGCGCAGGCCCGGGAAGCGGAACTGCTCTCCCGCGCGGACCTTGAAGCCGAAGCCGCCGCCGATGGCCGCGGCGTTGTTGCCCGGCACGTTGGGCGGGTTGATGGGGGCGACCCCCTCGAGGTCGAAGCCGAGGTTAAAGGCGTACGGCGGCTCCTGGTAGTAGTAGGGCTGCGCGGGCCGGGCGTAATAGCCGCGGCCGTAGCCGTATCCGGGCGGCGGGGGCGCGGGGCGTGCGGGGTAGACGTAGACACGCTGGGCGTGGGCCGTCCGGGGCGCCAGAAGGACGCCCGCGAAGGCGGCCGCCGCGACGCCGAAACCGACGAGAGCACGGGCAATACGACGAGATGACCTCGAGAGAGCCATGAAGAAAACCTCCGCCTTGGGTTAGACGGCCTACCGCGCGCTGCATTCGGTCGGCCTTCGGGTGAGACATGTTGCCCCAGCCTGTCCGGGGGGCGAAAAAACGCTCAGGCCGCCCGTTCGAGCCTTTCCAGGAGCCTTCCCAGCGCCTCGCGAGGCGTTCCCCTCTCCACCGCGAGGTCGATGATTCTCCGGGCCATCATGACGTTCTGCGCGTGCAGCTTCCGCCCGAAGTGCTGCTCGACGTAGGCCACGGCCTCGGGTGCGCGCGACCGCGCCAGAGCGAGGCCCACCTTCAGCGTCATCGGCCCGACGAAGCGGAGCAGCGTCGACGCCCACGCCTCGGCCTTGCCGACGGCTCGCCCGAGCTCGCGCCCCTCGTCGGCCGCTTCGAAGGCCAGATGAAGGAGCGCGTGATCGTCGAGCAGGGCCTCGGTGCTCCCGGCGGCGTCGAGCGCCATCGCGAGCGGAATGAACGAGACGGTGGTCGCCACGTTGCGGGTCAGCACGTCGGGGGTGAGCTTGGCGCGGATCTCGGCGCGTGTCAGTCGCTTCACGAGGTCGGCCTCGACGGGCGCGGCCGGGCCCGGCAGCTCCTCGACGAACGTCGTCGCCACCTGCGGCAGCCAGTAGCGGATGGCGCCGGCATCGTTGAGGTACGAGACGACGCTCGGCATGCCGGTGATGACGCGTCCGCCGAGCTGAGCGGAGAGCCGCGCGTGGTCCGCCGGGAGCATGGGCGTCATGACGACGACGGGCGCCGCGCTCGTGGCGACGCGCTCCGGCAGCGTCCCGAGCTGCTCGTACCGCACGAACGCGAGGATGACGTCGGCCTCCGAGGGCGCGCTCGTCACGCGCGCCGGCGCCTCCCAGCGCAGCACCTCTCCATCCTCCACGCGCTCGAGCCGCACGACGCCCGGCGGAGCCGCCGAGCGTGCGACGACGCTCACCTCGCAGCCGGCGAACTTCTGCAGCCGCGCGCCGTACACGCTCCCGAGCGCCCCGGCCCCGACGATCGCCACCCGCATGTTCAGAGCGCGAGCCTAGCCCGGTCACTCCGCGGGCGGAGCCTCGTCATCGGTACGTGAAGAGGATGTCGTGATCGCAGATGCGGTAGACGTCACCCTCGGAGATCTGCTTGCGGGCGATGCGCTGGCCGTTGAACTCGACGCCGTTGGTCGAGCCCATGTCGACCATGAAGTAGACGCCGTTCTGGAACTCGATCATCGCGTGCTGCCGCGAGACGTTCGGGTCCTTCAGCGTGAGGTCGCTCGACTGCTTGCCGCGGCCGATGACGAAGCGGTCCTTCGTGATGGCGACGCGCTCTCCCTGATAGATGAGAGACAGCGTCGACCCGTGGCCCGCGGGCGCCGGGAAGCCGTTGGAGGCCTGCGGGGCCGCGGGCAGCGGCGTGGGCGGACGGGGCAGAGGCGGCGGGATGCTGCGCGTCTGCGGTGGCGGCGGCGCCGAGCGAGGCACCTGCGGCATCTGCATCCCGCCGGCGGCGCGGGCCCCCGGCGGCGGCGGGGCGGGAAGGGCGCTCGTGCGCGGCGGAGGCGCGGGAAGGGGCGCGGGGCGTCCCGGCGGCGGCAGACCGCGGCCACCAGGAGGCGGAGGAAGACCGCCCCCCGGGGGGCGTGCAGGCGGAGGCAGCGGCGCGACGGGCCCGGGCGGCGCGGTCGCCGCGTTGTAACCGCGGTCGCTCGACGGCTGCGACTCGACGCCCTTTCCCGGCGCGGGATACGGCGTGCGTGACCCGCCGTAGCTTCGCTGGCGGGCGTACTGCTTCATCGCCTCGTTGATGAGGTAATCGACGCTGCATTCGAGCTCGCGCGCCATCTGCTCGAACGTCTCCCACAGGACGTCGCGGCACTGGAACGAGCGTGCGCTCTTTTTGTTCGGATCCGCGCTCATCTCCGCGTGAGCTTTCCCTCGCCGTCCAGCCTACCGGACACGGCGCACAATTGCACAGTCTCGCGCGATCCAGAGCCCATCACTGGAGGGACGGCACGATGCACCATTTCACGAATTCACCCACAGTGGTGGGCACCTTCTGTTCCTTGTTGACCGCGCACTCCCAGCCGCAGTTGTCCGCCGGCTCGCACTTGGGCAGCTTGGCCGCGTCGCCCTGGAGGCCCATCACCGGCCCGGCCTCGCCCTTCTTGTTGCTGTAGTACGAGCCGGCCGCCGTCAGCTTGGCCCCGAGGTCGGCCGACCCGAGGAACTGGTTGAGCACGTCGCGCGGCTTGGGGCCGCCCTTGGGGTCCATGGCCATGATGATGGCGCCGTAGGCGATGGGTTCGCTGAGTCCCATCTTCGTCTTCGCGTCCGGCGGGAGGTGCCGCATGAAGTCCGGCAGGTCCTTCGTCGAGATGACCTTCAGCACGAGCCTGGCCGCGTCGAGGCGCACCTGCCACTTCTTGTCCTCGAAGAGCGTGTAGAGCTTCGTGACGATCATGTCCTTCGGCAGCTCGCCGAGGCGCGCCATCGCGACGCCTCGCACGCCGTCGGGGTTTGCGCCGTCGCGGATGATGTCGAACACCGTCTGGAAGTCGGACGGGACGTTCTTGTCCATGCGGTTCTCGATCGCCGCGAGGGCGTCGGTCCGCATCTTCTCGCTCTTGCCCTTGTCCTTCGCGTACGCGAGGCAGTACTCGACGACCGACCGGCCGCCGACGCGCTTCATGTTCACGAAGACCTTCTCGAGCTGCTCCTCCTGGTACTGCTTGAGCTGATCGCTGACCTGCTGCGGGGTCGGCGTGAGGTGCGCCCGCGAGTTCGACTCGTTGACGAGCGCGCGCTGCTTGTCCATCCAGCTCGGCGAGTCGATGAGCTTCGCCATCGTCACGAGCGCCTCGCCCGCGCGCTTCTTCGTGTCGTCGTCGCCGATGTCCGCGATGAGCTGACACGCCTTGTCGTTCTTCGTCGACGACTCGCCGATGGTCCCCGGCAGCGTCTTCACGCTGGGCGCGCCGAGGAACCGCATGATCTGCTCGACGCCGAACTGCTGCGAGCTGTTGTCGACGCGGCTCTCGAAGTCGGTCTGCACCCACTGCGTGAGCGCCGTCACCAGGCTGGTCTTCGTCGCCTCGTCGCTCGCCAGGGGAGGCTCGTGCGCGAGGATGCCGAACGCCGCGTCCTTGTAGGGGATGCTCGGATCGGGTTGCATCGGGCTGCCGTCAGCCGGCTTGGCGGGCGGCGCTTGCTGCATCATGTCGACGAGCTTCGGCGCGATGTCGTCGACGACGCGCTTTCGCGCGTCTTCCGTGAGCACCGAGAGGGCCCCGGGCACCTTGCCGAGGGGGGTGTCGTACCCGAGCACGAGGTACTCGAGCCCCACCCGCTTTCCGTTGCGCGGGCGCATGTGGATCAGCGAGAGGGCCGCGTCGTCCCGCAGCGACCAGCTGTACTTGTCGTGCGTGACGATGGCGTAAAGCTTCTCCGGCCCGCCCTCGGTGGTCTCCCAGCGACGCACGTCGGACTCGCTCACCGCGCAGCCGGCCGACGCCCCGCCAAGCCCGCTCAGGAGGGCCAGGACCGCCGCTCCGGCCACTACATGTCGGGTGAATCTCGCCGCCAGGGCGCGAGAGCACGTCCGGGACAACGTCCTCCAGGCTCGCATCGCGCCCGATGCTACGCGAGGACGGGCCCTGAGCGGAGTTGTTTCGGGAAGTTGACCCCTCTCCGCGCGCCAGCGTAGCGTCTCGTGTAGGACAACGTAGGCGATGGCGATCCCGGTCTTTGGTCCGCCTCCGCGGGTTCCCTCCAACACGAGGACGCCCACCGTGCTCGGCCGAGGTGCGGCCGCCTACGGGCGCACGCGTGAGGTCGCCGCGCTCGTGGTGTGGACGCTCGCCATCTTCCTCGGCCTCGCGCTCGCGTCGTACCCGGAGCCCAACTGGGTGGGGCCGGTGGGCGAGGTCTTCGCCGGCTGGCTCGCGTCGCTCGTCGGGCTCGTCGCGTGGGCTCTTCCGCTGGAGCTATTTCTCCTCGGCATCCCGCTGGTCCGGGGCAAGGAGAGCGCGGCGACCGCGGGCCGTATCGCGGGGGATCTGCTCATTGCCATCGTGGCGGCGGCGCTCGTGCAGGTGGGGAGCCCGGGTCGTACGGCGTTCGGAGCGGAGCCGTCGGGGGGGCTCATCGGGGAGCTCTTCGGGGAGCTCGCGCGCTCGCTCTTCTCGACGGCGGGTTCCTTCCTCGTCGGCTTCGCGTGCCTCGGGCTCATCCTCATCGGCCGCGCGACGTTCTCGTTCATCGCGCTGGCTCGCCTCGTCGCCGAGGTCGCAACGCGCGTGGCGACCTGGCTGGCGGGCGTGAGCCACGCGCTCGGGGAAGCGTGGCGGCAGGCCCGCGCGCTCGACCAGGAGCGCAAGCAGATCGAGCGCCTCGCGTCCGAGCCCCGCATCGACACGTCGCCGCGGGACGAGGCCATCGTCGCGGCCTTGCCGATGGACCTGGAGGAAGGGCTCACGGACGCGCTCGTCGCGTCCGAGCCCGATGTCGCGCCGAAGAAGCGGACGAGAAAGAGCAAACCCCGGGCTCTGGACTCGGGGATTCAAGACTCGGGGCTTCAGGAAGAGGAGGCTCAGCCGCCGGCCGCCGAGCCCGAGGACGCGCCGGAGCTCTCGGTCGCCCAGCCCACACTCGCCGAGCCCATCCCGGTCTCCATCGACGCGCCGGTCCGGCCCAAGCGCGCGCGCAAGCCCGCGCCCACGATCGTCGACACCTCGTCCGCGCTCGAGAAGGAGGAGGCCACTCCGCAGGAGAAGCCGGCTCGCCCCGCGGCGTCCGAGTTCCAGCTGCCGAACATGGACTTCCTCGTCGCCGAGAAGGTCGATCCGACGCTCGCCATCGACCGCGACAAGCTCCTCGCGAACGCCACGAAGCTCGTCGAGACGCTCGCCCATTACGGCGTGCAGGGGAAGGTGGAGGACATCCTCCCGGGGCCGACGGTGACGACCTACGAGGTCTCGCCGGCGGCGGGGACGAAGGTGTCCAAGGTGGCAGGGCTCGCCGACGATCTCGCGCTCGCGCTCGCGCGCAAGGTGCGCATCGTCGCGCCCATCCCGGGCAAGAACCGCATCGGCTTCGAGCTCCCGAACGACCGGCGCGTGAAGGTCGTGCTGCGCGACCTCATCGAGGACCGGCGCTTTCAGACGCTCGACGTGCCGCTTCCGGTGGTGCTCGGGCGCGACATCCTCGGCAACCCCGTCTACGCGGACCTGGCGAGCATGCCGCACGTCATCGTCGCGGGCGCGACCGGGGCAGGAAAGAGCGTGGGGCTCAACGTGATGCTCCTGTCGCTCCTCTACCGCAGGTCCCCGGACGAGCTGCGCCTCTTGATGGTCGATCCGAAGGTCGTCGAGCTCGCGCCGTTCGACCGCATCCCGCACATGCTGCTGCCGGTCGTCACCGACATGAAGCAGGCGGCGACCGCGCTCAAGTGGGCGGTCGACGAGATGGAGCGCCGCTACCAGATGTTCGCCGACGCGGGGACGAAGAACGTCGCCACGTACAACGCGTGGGTCGAGCGCGTGGCGCGCGGCGAGGCGAAGAACCCGAACGCGCGCGTCGTCGTGGCGCGCGATCACAACGGCCTGCCCGAGGAGATCCCGCCGGAGAAGGGCACCGACGAGGGCGAGGCGCCGCTGCCCGAGAAGATGCCGTGGATCGTCATCGTGGTCGACGAGTTCGCGGACCTGATGATGCAGCAGGGCAAGGAGGTGGAGTCCGCGGTGGCGCGCCTCGCGCAGAAGGCGCGCGCGGCCGGCATGCACGTCGTCCTCGCGACGCAGCGCCCGAGCGTCGACGTCATCACGGGCATCATCAAGGCGAACTTCCCGACGCGGATCGCGTACCGGGTCTCGCAGAAGGTCGACTCGCGCACCATCCTCGACGAGCAGGGCGCCGAGCACCTCCTCGGGATGGGCGACATGCTCATCAAGCTGAACGGCACCGGCGAGACGAAGCGCGTGCAGTGCCCCTGGGTGAGCGAGGAGGAGGTGCAGCGCGTGACGGACTTCCTGCGAAAGCAGGGCGAGCCGGTCTACGACGACAACATCCTGCGACCACGCGACGACGAGGAGGCCGCCGCCGCAGAGGCGGACGCCGAGCAGGATCCCCTCTACGACGACGCCGTACGCTGCGTCGCCGACACGCGCCGCTGCTCCACGTCGTGGCTCCAGCGCAAGCTCGGTCTCGGGTACAACCGGGCCGCGCGCATCGTCGAGATGATGGAGAGGCGGGGGCTCGTGGGCCCCGCGAACGGCGCCAAGGACCGGGAGGTCCTCGTCGAGGCCCTGTGACGGGTGATCAGTGCTCCCCGGCAAATTCGACGCGAGCGCCGAGGTTGCTATGCTTCCCCCGCACGTGTCTCGGAGTGACGACAAAGGGGCCGGCGCTTCACGCGGGGAAGCGTCCGAACGGGGAGCCAACGACGACGTGGAACCGGTGGCGGATTCCACGGGCGAGCGTACATCCTCGGTCCAGCCAATCGGAGGGCACTGCGTGGCCGACGAGACCGAGCGCACACGATTGATCGCCGACATCATGCGCCTCATCCGCGAGCCGGCGATGCCGGAGTCCACGCGGAGCGCGGGCATGAACCTCATCGGCTGGCTGGCGCGCCGCCGCGAGGAAGAGGCGCCCCACGCCATCGGCATCGACGAGGCGCGCGAGTCCGAGCGGCGCATCCGGGCCGCGCGCCCGAAGGCGCGTTGAGGCGACGAGCCGCGCTATAAGGCGGGCGTGCGGCGCCTTCCGGTCGTTCTCGTCGCAGTGCTCGTCGCGATGGTCGTGACGGCGGCCGCGCTCGAGTGGCACCGGCGTCGTGTCGCGCCGGTCCCCGTCTCCACGCTGGCCGTGCCCTCGCGGCAGGTCGAGGGCGGCGCGTCGAGCGAGCCGCTCTCGCCTCCTCCCGCCGTGGCGGACGCATCGCACGGTGCGCGCATGCTCCACGGCGACCCTCGGCACACGGCGCGCGCGGCGGGGCACGTCCCTCTCACGAAGCCCGAGCTCGCGTGGTCGAGCGACGCGGGCGGCCCCGTCGAGGCGCAGGTCGTGACGTCGCCGGACGAGCAGACTCTCTACGTCGCATCGCTCGGCGGCTCGCTGAAGGCGCTGGCGCGCGCCGACGGCACGACGCGGTGGACGTTCGACCTCGGCGACCGCGCGTACGCCACGCCTTGCGTCGGCGAGGACGGCACCATCTACGCGGCGAGCGACGCGAAGAAGCTCGTCGCGCTGACCCCCGAGGGCAAGACCCGGTGGACGCTCGCCACCGACGACGAGGCCGACACGGGCATCGTGCTCGCGAAGGACGGGACGATCGTCTTCGCCGCGGGGCGCCGCGCCTACGGCGTCACGCCGCAGGGTTACGTGAAGTGGCGGTTCGCGGCACGGCGCAAGGTGTACACGTCCCCGGCGGTCGCGCCGGACGGACGCGTCTATCTCGGCTCGCAGGACCACCACGCCTACGCTCTGACGCCCCAGGGGGGCCCTTTGTGGAGCGTCGACCTCGGCGCGGACGTCGACGGCGCGCCGGTGCTGGGCGACGACGGCGCGGTGTACGTCGGCACGGACGGCGACGAGGTCGTGCGCCTCGATCCGGACGACGGGCACGTCGTCTGGAGAGCCAAGGTCGGCGGCTACGTGCGGGGCACCCTCTCGCTGACGCGCGCGGGGGACGTGGCGGCCGGCGTGTACGGCCCGACGCCGCGGGAGCTCGTCCTCTCGGCGCGCGACGGGACCATCGCGCGGAGGTTCCCCATCCAGGGCACCGGCGCGCGCGAGTTCGGCGTCCACGGCGGCGCGCTGGAGGACGCGGCGGGCGTGCTCGTCTTCGGAACGCAGGACGACTCCGTCTACGCGATCGATCCCGCTGGAGAGATCCTATGGAGCTTCAAGACGGGCGCCGACGTCGACAGCCCCGTCACGTTGCTGAGCGACGGCAGCGTCGTTTTCGGATCGGACGACGGCAAGGTCTACATGCTTCGAGGCAATTGACCGTGGTACCAATGGCTGTCGCCATGGCCGGCATCCCGCCCGTGCTCGAGTCCGACGCCGAGGACGTGGCGTGGGCGCTGCAGACGGCGGAGGCGCTGTGGAAGCGCAGCGAGCGCGTCGACTCGATCGTGTGGCTGCGTCGTGCCGCCCAGGCGGCGGGCGAGGCGCAGGACGATGACCGAGCGCTGTCGCTCGCCCGAGCCGCCGCGGAGCTCGCCGAGTGGCTGGCCACGAACCCCGCCCCCGCGCTGCCGCAGACCGGCCGTCCCCCGTCGAACGCGCCGCTCACGGCCGACGCCGTGGACGACCTGCTCCGCACCTCGCATCCGGACGACGTGTCGGTCGAGGAGCTGCGCGTCTCGGAGCTTCCCGTGGAGTCCATCCCGATGGACTCGGTGCACGGCGACAATCTGCCGCCGCCGCTTCCTCTCGCTGCTCCTCCTCCTCCTCCTCCTCCTCCCCCGCCCGTCCAGCCCCTCCCGCCCCCGCGTCCCATCCTCGAAACGCCGACGCTCGCCGACGAGGCCCCCACCGCAGAACGTGGAACCCTGGTCCCGACGGCAGCCGAGAAGCATGCGGGGATGCTCGATCCCTGGGCAGAGCAAGAGGCACCGACGAAGGGCCGCGACGAGCAGGCCGTCGACGCGTCCTCCCCGTCCCTCCCCGCTTTCGACCCCGACGAAGTGGTGACGAGCGCGCCCCCCATCGTTCGCCCCCCGCCGAAACGCCCTCCGCCTCCGCGCCCCCCCCCGCCCCCACCATCGCGCGCCCCCTCGCCTTCACCCGCTCCCCCGCCGCCGCTCCCGCCCGCGCTCGCGCCTTCACCTTCACCTGCGCCCGCGCCCGCACCCTCGCCCGCGCTCGCGCCTTCACCTGCGCCCGCGCCTTCACCCGCGCCCGCACCTTCACCCGCGCCCGCGCCTTCACCCGCGCCCTCGCCCGCGCCCGCGCCCGCGCCCTCGCTCTCGCCCTCGCCCTCGCCCGCGCCCGCCCTCGCGCCCACTCCCTCTGCCCCCCCCGACTCCCTCCCTCCCCCCTCCCTCCTCAATCTCTCCCGCGTCGAAGCCCTCACCGATCTCCCCGACGATGCCCGCGCCGCCTTCTCCCGCGCCGCCACGCTCACGCAGCTCGCCCGCGAAGAAGAGGTCTCCGGTTTCGCCCTCGCCCTCGTCCTCGACGGCAGCGTCGACGTCGCCGCCACCATCGTCGACGCCCCGGCGTGTCGCCTCGACGCGGGCTCGGTGATGCGCGCGCGCGGCACCATCGACCACATCCAGGCCGTGCGCCTCATCGGGGCTTCGGACACGGCGCGCGTCGCGACGTGGGACGAAGCCGCCGTCGAGCGAGCCTTCCGCACGTGCCCCTGGGTGGAGGACGAGCTGCGCGCCGGCGGCAATCGGCTCCAGGCAGAAGTCGGCATCACGATGGGCCCCCTCGGCGAGCGGCTCGACCTCGCGCTCCGCACCGTCGTGCTGTCGAGGCTCACGCTCCGCGTCCTCGCCGAGCACGAGACCGTCGCCACGCGAGGACAGCCCATCCCGGGCCTGCTCGTCGTCGGCGCCGGGGAGCTGCAGATGCTCGGCGAAGGCGACGTGGTCGCGCCCGTCACGCTGCGCGCCGGTGAGTTCCTTTTTCCGAGCGAGGTCCTCGGACACTCGCCCGCGCCCGCGACGGTCCGCGCGGCGAAGGGTGGCGCGCTCGTCCTCTTCGCCGATCGAGTCGTCGCTCAGGAGCTTCTCGTGACGTGTCCCCCCATGCTGGAGATCTTCGCCGGTGGCTAACTACAACCCGTATGCAGCACCGCAAGCCGCCCCACCGCTGGCTCAGGGACCGATGCCTTCGGGCACGCCGCAACCGTGGACCGTCGGCGAGGTCGTCTCCCTCGGCTGGACGCGTTTCAGGCAGAGCTGGGCGATCCTCGTCTTCTCGTACCTGATCGTCGCCGTCATCCTCCAGGTCGCCGGGCAGATCACGCAGCGTTCCCTGGGGATGACACAGGACTTCCGATCGTGGACCTACTGGATGCCCTTCGGGGCGTCGATGTTCGTGAACCAGATCGTCAACGCTTACTTCCAGACCGGTCTCCTCCGCATCTGGCTGGCGGTGGCGCGCGGGCAGCCGGTCAGCTTCGGGGTGCTCTTCGCGGGCTTCGATCGCTTTCTGCCCATGCTCGCGCTCACGCTCCTCACGCTGCTCGTGTGCTGGCTCGGGTTCGTCTTTCTCATCGTGCCGGGCGTCATCCTCTACCTCGGCCTGTACCTGGCGCCGTACTACCTGGTCGATGCCCGGATGGGACCGATCGACGCCATGAAGGCGAGCTGGCGGGCGACGAGCGGTCAGAAGACCGACGTGCTGCTCCTCGTGCTCGCGGGCGTCGGGCTGGGGATGCTCGGGTTCGTGATGTGCTTCATCGGGCTCTTCGCGACGTACCCGATCTTCGCCGTCGCGTCGGCCGCGGCGTTCACGCGCATGTCGGGGCTCGGCGTCGTGGGGTCGGGGTACGATCAGGCCGCGCCCCCGGGCCCGCCGCAGGGCTATCCGCCGCCGCCGGGCTACGGGCCCCCGCCGGGCTACGGGCCCCCGCCGGGCTACGGGCCGCCCGGAGCCTGAGCCGCTGTCGCGGTCGTCGTCGTCGCGCGCTCGGGCGGCTGCTCGATGTCCCAGTGCAGCTCCTCGTTGCCCTCGGCGCCCGCGAAGCGAAGGCCGAACCAGAGCGCGCTGGGCGAGATGCTCGGGCGCCCGTCGCCCATGTGCCTCGGGAAGCGGATGCGGAACACGTGGCGCCAGACGGTCGTGTACGGGAAGTAGCGTCGCTCGAGGGGGCCCGGCTTGATGATGGCCTCGATCTTCGACGGCGCGGTCTCGCTGCCCTGGTCGTCGATGAGGCGCACGATCCACGCGCTCGTCGCCCGGCTGAGGTCCGTCCAGCGCCAGTTGGTCCCGTAGAGGGCCACGTAGAACTCGTGGTCGTCGTCGGTCTCGTGGAGCGTGCGCTCCATCAGCGCGCGCCGCTGCTCCACGGTGAGGCGGTAGTCGGCCGCGTAGCGGACCACGTACGCCCAGCGAAAGTCCCACGACTCGAAGGTGGCGGTGACGGTGAGCTTGTCGTCGAGCTCGTTCAGCTGGATGAGGCTCTCGTCGCGCGTCCAGCGCTTGAGCACCTGCGTGTAGTCGCTCGGGACGTACTCGCGCGGCCCCGTCGCCAGCGAGACCCTGGGCGTCGCGCAGCCGCCGAGGCAGAGCAGCGCGACCAACGGGGCCAGCGACGCGAAGGACCGGACGCGCATCGTCGGCACCACGTTAGCGCTCCTCGAACCGGCCTACACGCGTCTCTTCGCTCGCCACGCCTCGTCGAAGTACGTCGACAGGTAGTTGCGTCCCGTATCCGGCGCGATGGTCACCACGCGCTTGCCTGCGCCGAGCTCTCTCGCCACGCGGATGGCCGCGCACACGGCGACGCCCGCGGACCCGCCCGCCAGGATGGCCTCCTCGCGCGCGAGGCGCAGCGTCATCGCCACGGCGTCCGCATCGGGGATCGTCACCACGTCGTCCGGCCTCGCGTCGGGCTGGGCGCAGTCGCCGAGATCGTCGATGACGCCTTCGACGAGCGACCCTCCGTGCTCTCCCGCGCACGAGCCGCGCTCGGGCATCGCGCCGACCACGCGGACGCCGGGCAAGTGCTCTCGAAGGAAGCGCGCCGTCCCGCCGAGGGTGCCGCCGCTGCCGACGCATCCGACGAAGGCGTCGAGCCTGCCCTCGCAGTCGGCGAGGATCTCGGGCCCGGTCGAGGCGTAATGCGCGCCCGGGTTCGCGGGGTTCTCGAACTGGTCCGGGCAGTAGGCGCCCATCTCGCGCGCCAGCGTCTCGGCGCGGCCGATGTAGCCCTGGGGGTCGCTCGCCTCGACGTCGGCGCGCGCGTGCACGATCTCCGCGCCGAGCGCGCGCAGCACCGCTTGCTTCTCGCGCGACGTGTTCTCGGGAAGGACGATGACGCAGCGGTAGCCGCGCACCGCGCACACGATGGCGAGCCCCACTCCCGTGTTGCCCGCGCTCGCTTCGACGATCGTGCCGCCCGCCTTCAGCGCGCCCGCGCGCTCCGCGTCCACGACCATCGACAGCGCGGCGCGATCCTTCACGCTCCCGCCGGGCGCGAAGTACTCGAGCTTCACGAGCACCTCGGCGAGCTCGCCTTCGCCCGCCGCGCTACGCGGGACCACGCGCCGGAGCCGTACGAGCGGTGTGCGCCCGATCGCGCTGAGCACGTCGTCGTGGATCACGGGGACCACCGCCAGCGTACAACAGCGAGCGGCTCACGCGCGAAGGCGCGTACATCCCACCATCCTCCGCCACGTGCCGCCACGTCGGCCCCGACGCAGGCGAAGCAGCGGGCATGGCGCGGGCGTCACAGGTGTTTTCCAGTGAGGGTCGCATCGTAGCGCGACCGCGTGTTCGCACGGCCACGCTTCCAAGTCAGATCCAGGAGCGTCGCGGTGCGTACTCAGAGAGCGGCAGGTGTGGCACGGGCGCTGCACCTGCATTCCCCGAATCGTCCGCAACCCCGCCACGTCCAACGGCAGGGGACACTCGAAAGAGAGCCACCGTGATCGAGAAGCTCGGGTTCCTGGTCCGTTTCTGGGAGTTGAAGGCGCGCCACGCCACGCTGGGACTGCCGCTGTCGTCGAGCGAACAGCTCGAGCTTCTTTCGCTCATGCAGCTCGTCACGGCCGACTTCAAGATGCCCGAGCCCGGTCCTTGCGCTCGCCCCGCCAACGCGGTGCCCGCGCAGCTGATCGGTGAAGGAACGATCCTCCCGGTCGAGGTGCGCCACGTGTGTGCGGCCGCGCTGGTGGTCGCCAGCGCGAAGTCGATGTCGCCGCGCGAGCGGGTCATCATCCGGACTGCCGATGCCGTGAGCGGCGTCGAGTTCGCGTTCCCCTGTTCGGTGACGTGGGTCTACGAGGGGAGCCCGTGCATCATGGCCGTGGTCGTCGACGGCATTCCGATCCGCAGCGAGTTTGCGGCGCTCCCCGAGCCGCGCACCGCCAACGTCCTCTCGATCGGTCCGCAGATCCGTCTCGTCAGCTGAAACGCGTATGCGCGAGGCGCGATGCCGCGCGTCGTGCTCGCCAGGGGGGTGCCCTTCCTCGCGCTCGGCGTCGTGTTCCGCCTGCCTGCCGTCAGCTGGGAGGCGTGATGGTTGGCGAGATGGTCCGCTCGCTCCTCTTCAAGACGGCTTTGGCGCGGAGCGGCGAAGCCGGAAAGAGGACCGCTCAAGCTGTCGCGCATTGACGGGTTCTCTGGCATAGTCGCGAGCCCCATGCCCCTCGATATTCAGCTCCGCGTCGCGCAGCCGCTCGACCTCGCGGCGGACGTTCTCGTCATTGGTGTCCTCCAGTTGGGCGGCAAGACGCCGTCGCTCCCGCCGTCCCTCAAGGCGATCGACAGCGCGCTCGGGGGCGCCCTGTCGAAGCTCGCCACGAGGGACGAGTTCACCGGCAAGCGTGACCAGGCGCTTTCCCTCGCCACGCTCGGACGCATCCAGGCCGACAAAGTCGTGCTGCTCGGCCTCGGCGAGAAGCGCTCGCTCGGGACGGCGGAGCTGCGCACGTTCGCCGCGAAGGCGGCCCGCGCCGGCAACGCCGAGAAGGCCAAGTCGCTCGCGCTCGCGCTCCCCGCAGGCCTCGAGGGTGACCTTCGCACCGTGGCCGAGGGGCTCGAGCTCGGTGCATATCGCTTCACCAAGTATCTCACGGGGGATCGGAAGCCGAAGGCGGCGCTGGCCTCGGTCGTCATCGGGGCGGGCGCAAAGGTCAAGCCCAACGCCAAGGCGATGGTGACTCTCGGTCAGAGCGTCGCCGCCGCCGTGAACCTCTCGCGCGACCTCAGCAACGAGCCGCCGAACGTGATGTTCCCCGAGGCGCTCGCCGCGGCCGCGCAGTCCCTGGCGAAGACGCACGCCCTGAAGATCGAGGTCTTCGACTTCAAGGAGATCCGCCGCCGGGGGATGAAGCTCATCGAGGCCGTAGGCCGCGGCAGCTCGCGCGAGCCTAGGTTCGTCCACATCGCGTGGACGCCCAAGGGGGCCAAGCGCAAGCTCGTCTTCGTCGGCAAGGGCATCACGTTCGACAGCGGAGGTCTGAGCATCAAGCCGGCCGCGGGCATGGGCGAGATGAAGCACGACATGAGCGGCGCCGCGAACGTGGTCGCGCTCATGGCGGCGGTCGCCGCGGTGAAGCCCAAGGTCGAAGTCCACGCCATCGCGGCGTGCGCCGAGAACATGCCCGACGGCGACGCTTACCGCCCGGGCGACATCTTCGGGTCGCTCGACGGCAAGACCGTGGAGATCGTGAACACCGACGCCGAGGGTCGGCTCGTCCTGGCCGACGCGCTGGCCTACGCGCGCACGCTGACGCCGGACGTCATCGTCGACAACGCCACGCTGACGGGCGCCTGCGTGGTCGCGCTGGGGACGTCGTGCTCCGGCTGGTACTCGAACGACGCAGGGCTCGCGCGCGAGTTCGACCGGGCCGTGAGCGACTCGGGCGAGCAGATGTGGCGGATGCCCCTTCTCGAGGAGCTGCGCGAGGGGATCAAGAGCGACGTCGCCGACGTGAAGCAGGCGGGGGACCGCTGGGGCGGGTCGATCACCGCGGCGCTCTTCCTCCGCGAGTTCGTGGCGGACTCCAAGTGGGTGCACTGCGACATCGCGGGGCCCGCGGCCATCGATCGTCCGCACTCGTGGATGCAGGCCAAGGGCGCGACGGGGCACGGTGTCCTGACGTTCCTCTCGCTGATCGAGCGCTCGTCGAAGTAACCCGATGGAGCCTCTGGAGCGAAGGCTCGGCCGCGCACTGGCGCGCGCGATCACCGACTTCGATCTCGTCGCGGACGGCGATCGCATCATGGTCGCGGTCAGCGGCGGCAAGGACAGCTACACGATGCTGTACCTGCTGCGCGAGCTGCAGAGGCGAGCGCCGGTCCGCTTCGAGCTGAAGGTGGTCAACGTCGACCAGGGGCATCCCGGCTATCCCGGGCATGTCCTCCGCGACTACATGGCTCGCGAGGCCTACGACTTCACGATGATCGAGGAGGACACCTATTCGATCGTCACCGAGAAGATCCCCGCGGGCAAGACGTACTGCTCGCTCTGTTCGCGCCTGCGTCGCGGCATCCTCTACCGCGTCGCAAAGGAGCTCGGGTGCAACAAGATCGCGCTCGGCCACCACCGCGACGACGTCCTTCAGACGCTGTTTCTGAACCTCTTCTTCGCCGGGCAGCTCGCCTCGATGCCTCCACGCCTCGTCGCCGACGGCGGAGCGCACGTCGTCATCCGGCCCCTCGTGTACTGCGCGGAGGAGGACATCCGAGCCTTCTCCGACGCCGTCGGGTTCCCCATCCTGCCGTGCGATCTGTGCGGCTCGCAGCAGCAGCTGCAGCGGAAGCAAGTGGGACGCATGATCGATCAGCTCGAGGCCGAGCGTCCCGGCACGAAGGCCGTGATGCTGGCCGCGCTCCAGAACGTGCGACCCAGCCACCTTCTCGACCGCCGCCTCTGGAGCGCGCTCGGGGTTCAGGCCGCGCGCGAGGAGGACGACGCCGCCGGAAAGGAAGGCGCCGTCATCGCCGAGCAGAGGCTCGCCCGGGGTGCGCTCGGATAGTCGCATGCGCGCGGCCGGCGTCTTCCAGCGGATGTCGGCGGTGGGGGCCGCAGCGCAGGCGAGTGTCCCCGGAATCTACGCTTGGGGGGTGACCGTCGCGCCGGCGGCGTGGTCGCGAGGCGCGCCGGTGCTTGCAAAGGTGGCCGCCCTGGCCGCCGTGGCGTCGCTCCTCGGCGGAGTCCTCGGAGAGCGGAGGTGGGAAGGGCGCGCACGGACCGTGTCGCTCTGGGGCTTCGTGCTGTCGAGCGCGCTGGCGTGGTCGGCGGCGCCGATGGCGCTGGGCCCGCTGCGTGTCGACACACCGCGGGGAGTCGCGGGGATGATCGGCTGGGCCCTCTTCGCCTTCGCTTCAGCCGCCCCTGCGCTCCAGGGCCGACGGGAAGAGCAGCGGCTCGTCGGGGGAGCCGACCTCGTTCCTCGCAAGACACTCGCGCGGGGCGACGCGGCGCTCGTGACCGGCGGCGCGCTCGTCGCGGCTGCGCTGCAGCTCCTCGGCTGGCATGCGGCCAGCGCCGAGCGGGAGCTTCTCGTGCGATTCGTCGCGCTCGCGGTGGGGCTCGCCTTCATCGGCGCCACCGCCGAGGTCGCGCTCGCCCGCCACTCCGCGCGCGTCAAACGCTCACCTTCGAGGCGCTTGCGACGATCCATGGCGGTGCTCGTCGCCCTTGCGCTGCTCGGGCTCACCGGGGTGCTGTTCGCCCTGAGAGGCTGATATCCTCGGGCCGATGCAGCTGGTCGACGTCCTGGCGATCATCCTGCTGGTGGCTGCCGCGCTGGCGTTCTTCGTCGGCGAGAGCGCCCTCTCGCGTGCCGAGGACCTTCAGGCGCTTTACTGGCTCGTCGTCGGTGTCGTCTCGCTGCGTGCCGCCGTGCAGGTCGCCCGGCCGGGAGCCAAGACGTGATTCGCGGGCGGGTACCGTGGATGGCATGGGTCGTCGTCGCCTGCGCATGCGGAGGGGAATCCGTGACGGCCCCCGAGCCCAGCTACGGCGCGCTGGGAGGAGAAGTGGCCCGCGTCGGGGACGTCACCCTCGGCGCACCCCTCGTGGGGGACGTCGCGCGGGCCCGCGCCGTACCTCCCCGTACGGCCGTCGGCGATCTCATCGAGGACGCGCTGGCTGCGCAGGGGGCTCACGCGCGTGGCCTCGACGCTGATCCGGGCGTGGCCTGGCCATCCACCGCGACGCTTGGACGGACGCTGTCGCGACGCTTCTGGGAAGAAGCCCGTGCGCGGGGTTTGCCGACGGACGACGAGCTCGCCCAGGTGACCGTCGTGCACGCCGTCGTACTCCGCTCCCACAGCCTCCCCGAGGCGCGCGCCAGGTTCGTCGCGAAAGCCATCGCCGACGCAGTCGCCACCGCCCGGTCGACCGACGAGTTCCAGGCCCGCGCCCGGGCCGCCTCCGCCGACGTGCGCGCGACCGTCGAAGAGCTTCCCTCCTTCGACGTGGCGGGCCACATGGACAACGGCCAGGAGCTCGACCCGGACTTCACCGTGGCGGCGTTTGCCCTCCATACCCCCGGGGAGACCAGCCCGATCGTCGAGACCTCCTTCGGCTGGCACGTCATCCGGCTCGTCTCCCGTGTACGGCCTCCGCAGGACGAGCTCGACGCGCGCAGGAAGGATCTGGGCGGCGCCGTCCTCGCCGAACGTGCGCGCAGCCATCGGGCGACCGTGCTTCGCGACCGCCGGGGCCACACGCCCATCGAGGTCTCCGCGGGGGCCGACGACCTGATGGCGCAGGTCACCCTCGCACGATGAGCGCGGCCCGCAGGCGCCGCCGTGCCGATGTCGCGCGCGATCAGCACGAAAGCGCCTTTGCTTCGATCCTGGCTGCCCTCGTGACGCGCGTCCCGGGCGCTCGCGCGGCCGCCTTCGTCGACCGCCAGGGCGAAACCGTGGATTACTCGGGCCGGCTCGACCCGTACGCCGTGCGCCTGGCGGCCGCCCACTGGCGCATCGTGCTGGACGAGGTGAACCGTCAGCGGTCCCTTCAGTCGGCCCGCTGGCTCGCGTTGCGGGCCCGGCGGGCCAGCTACCTCGTGCACGAGCTCCCCGAGGGGTATGCCCTCGTGGTGGTGCTGGCCCGTGCGGCAGGGTTCGTCGGCTGGCGGCGGGCCGTCGCTGCCTGCGCGCAGGCCCTGGGCGAGGAAGCAGGCTGGACCCTCGGCGGGACGCCGTGGTTCCCCGTCCAGGTGATGGCCGACGAACGCCGCAGGCCGAGCTCCCTGCCGCCCGGCGTGGGGGGGCGCCCAAGGCCCATCGAGATCCTCGGGACCATCG
This sequence comes from Polyangiaceae bacterium, assembly GCA_036501935.1. Taxonomy (GTDB): domain Bacteria; phylum Myxococcota_A; class Polyangia; order Polyangiales; family Polyangiaceae; genus Palsa-1150. The sequence continues at coordinate 18,810 of DASXZL010000053.1, forward strand.
CAGGCGGCGGCCTGGCACGCCGGGAGCGCGGTTGGCGGGTGCGGTTCGATACGGGGGTCGAAGCGACACTGGTGCGCGAACCCGGCGGAGTGTGGTACTCCGACGAGCCCCTCGAGAGCGGCAATCCCAAGCGCCGGGGGACACGTTGAGAAAGGCGTTGACAGTATCAGTCCGCTGACTACTGTGCGCCGCCCAGCCGACGGAATGGTGTTCCACCCGCCGGGACAACTGGAGCAGTTACGCTACTTTCCCTGAGGGAAAGTTGTGGACAACTGCAGCTCTTCCCGACCCCCGCAACAGGCTTCCCCAGTCGCGCCGCCGCAAAGCGCGATCACGGATGCTCGGTCCCTTCTGGGGACTACCTGGGGCCGGATGGAGAGCGCCACTCGCTGGAGCAAAGGCATCGAGCCTCCGCTCCAGCCGAGGAGGCAAGGAGGCCGACCACAAGAAAAGTGGACCCGGCGCTTGACGAAAAGAAACTCCTCGCCTAGTATCCCGCCCCCGACTTAGGAGCCAGCTGGCTCCCTCGGTCCTTGAAAACTGAATCGTACGCTCGCTTTAGCGCCTCGCGCGCATGCGGCTCGTCCGCATGAGCTCGAGGCGACGACAAGTGGGTCCTCGGAGAGCGCGAGGTCCGCGTCCGTCTTTTCGACGGCGCGATGACCGAAGTGACTCTCCTTTGTAAAAGCCAGAGCCCGAGCTCTGTCGCTTCGGCGGCAACTCGGGAGCTCACCAGATTCAACTGGAGAGTTTGATCCTGGCTCAGAACGAACGTTAGCGGCGCGCCTAACACATGCAAGTCGCACGAGAAAGGGCTTCGGCCCCGGTACAGTGGCGCACGGGTGAGTAACACGTGGGTAATGTTCCCTCAGGCGGGGGATAACCTTCCGAAAGGAGGGCTAATACCGCATAAGACCACGGCCTCGAAAGAGGCTGAGGTAAAAGCAGGCCTCTTCACGAAAGCTTGCACCAGGGGATCAGCCCGCGGCCCATCAGCTAGTTGGCAGGGTAAAGGCCTACCAAGGCTAAGACGGGTAGCTGGTCTGAGAGGATGATCAGCCACACTGGAACTGAGACACGGTCCAGACTCCTACGGGAGGCAGCAGTGGGGAATCTTGCGCAATGGACGAAAGTCTGACGCAGCGACGCCGCGTGGGTGATGAAGGCCTTCGGGTTGTAAAGCCCTGTGGGGAGAGACGAATAAGTCGGAGCCAACACCTCCGATGATGACGGTATCTCCTTAGCAAGCACCGGCTAACTCTGTGCCAGCAGCCGCGGTAAGACAGAGGGTGCAAACGTTGTTCGGAATTACTGGGCGTAAAGCGTGTGTAGGCGGTTACGAAAGTCGGATGTGAAATCCCCGGGCTCAACCCGGGAAGTGCACCCGAAACTGTGTGACTTGAGTACCGGAGAGGTTGGTGGAATTCTCGGTGTAGAGGTGAAATTCGTAGATATCGAGAGGAACACCGGTGGCGAAGGCGGCCAACTGGACGAGTACTGACGCTGAGACACGAAAGCGTGGGGAGCAAACAGGATTAGATA
>DASXZL010000054.1:0-26565 GCA_036501935.1 Polyangiaceae bacterium
CGCCACCCGATGCCGCGCCAGCGGCATCAGCACCGCGAGCGTGAGCGAGCGGTGAGCGACCAAGGTCGCGGCGCGGAGTGCCGTGTGCAAGCGGCGCGGCTCACCGCTCGCTCACGCTCGCGGTGCTGACGGCGGCTCCGCCGCCCGTGCGAGATCCATCGAGAATCGAGCTCGCTAGCGCTCGCTCATTCAGGGCGAGGTCGGGAAGGGCAGCGGTGAGGGCAACGTGTCGTTCGCCGGCGCGTAGGCGGCGGCGATGGCGGGGAACGGCATGTTCATGGACAGCGTGGTGTTGTCCTCGCTGACGTAGAGGAGCGAGCCCCCGCTCCACTCGAAGAAGCCCGGCGCGTTCTCGTGGAGGCTCGCCGTGTACACGGGGTCGGGCTGGCTCGAGAGCGCGCCCGTGTCGCCGTAGCGCGCGGCGAAGCCGATGGCCGACGCGCGGCCGCTCGTGCCCGGAGGGGCGCCGTAGCCCGTGTAGAGGACGCGGACCTGCAGCTGCCCGTCGATGGTCATCTGCGGGGCGAGCATGGGATCGTCGACCTGCCCCTCGTCGAACGGGGGCGTGACGCCGGCGGGCAGCGTCGAGGGATCGACGGTGGGGCTCGGGACGAAGACGGGGTTTCCCGCGACGCGCGTCCACGTGATGCCGTCGGGGCTCGTCGCCTCGCCGATGGACACGCCCGCGCCGTACATCATGTGCCAGGTGCCGTCGGGGAAGATCGCGACGCTCGGCGCGTGCGGGGTCGTCGCCTCCCAGGTGGCGCTCGCGTCGGGCGTGAGCACCGGCGCGCCCTGCTTCGTGAAGCTGAGGCCGTCCGCCGACTGCGCCAGCCCGATGCCGCCCGCGGCCGCGTAGTAGAGCCAGAGCTGTCCGCCTACCAGGAGGGCGCTCGGTCCGCCGAGGTTGCCCGTCGCGCCACCCTCCCACGGTTGACTGGCCTGGAGGACCACGGGCGGCGTCGGCGGGGCCCCGGTCGAGGTGTCGGAGATGTCGCCGTAGAACGAGCGGGCGTCGTCCGCGCGCGTGCGCGTGATGACGTCGACCCCGCCCACGTGCGCCACCGCGTACATCCAGACCTCGGTGCTCGAGGGATCGCTCGACGTGCCGATGACGTACGGCTCGCGGTAGTCGGCGGTCTGGTTGGAGAACACGTAGGGCACGAGCGCCTTCGGCGTGAGCTCCCCCGGCTCCAGCGCCCGGAACGGCCCGACCCCGGACGACGGCAACCCCTGCGGCTGCCCACCGGCCGCCCCGAGCGTCCCGCACGAGAGGAGGAGCGCCAGGGCGCACAGACGCGCGGGCCGGAGGCGCATCAGAACCCCACCGTCGCCATCATGCCCACGTTCCAGATGTGCCCACCCGCCGTGTAGGGGCCGACGAGGTCGGACGGATCGGTCTTCGTCGTCGTCCCGGTGGGGAGCACGCTGAGCTGGCTGTGCACGTCGAAGCGCACGTCCCCCGGCAGGACCTTGCCCGGGGCGATGAGGCGCAGTCCGAGGCCGGCCGAGATGGTGTGGCGATCGCGGTCGACGTAGTTCGTCGTGCCGGTCTGCGCGCCGATGGGACTGCGGTCGTACTCGTAGCCGCCGCGGACGAAGCCCTCCCACGCGGGCCGCGTGACGGCGCGCCACTCGACGCCGAGGTGCGGCACGAAGGTGTCGTGGATCGAGATGGGCGTGACGACGATGGGCGCCGGCGTCGTCGGGGCCATGATGCCGCCGGGCAGCGTCGTGCCGGGGGGGATGGGCACGCTGAGCTGCGTCTGGATGTTGGTCACCGGCGGGACGTACGCGCCCCAGTTGACCCAGGTGACGTCGAGGTTCGTGCGGAGGGTGTCGGTGATCTTCCACGAGCTCCCGAGGACCACCTGCTGGGGCAGGAACGAGTCGACCGTGTCGGTCTGAAGCCCGAGGGCGAGCGTCGTGATGTCGCCGGCGGCCCCGGCGCCGATGCCGGCCTTCACGTTGGCGTTCACGTTGAGGTCGAGCCCGAACTGCCCGCGGTAGACGAGCGCCATCGCGAAGGTCTTGGTGATCTCGACGCGGGCGCCGAAGTCCGGATACGTGACGCTCTTGAGGTCGGCGAGCACCTGGTGGCGCAGGGACGAGTCGTACGGCTCGATGAGATCGATGTGCCCGCTGATGTCGAGCGTGGCCGCCGTCGCCGCCATGAAGGTGACGCCGCCGCCGATCTGCAGCCATGGGAAGGGGCTGATGGCGGCGTTGACGCCGAACCAGAGGCGCTGGTTGCGGTTGTCGTAGAGCTCCCACCGCGGCTGATCCTGGGCGAGGGCGCGCACGCGCGTGAGGCGGTCGTCGGGCAGGTGAAGGCCGACGCCGATGGCGAAGGGCAGCCCGTAGACCTTGCCGGGAACGACGGCGCCGCCGACGACGCCCTTCACGGGATCGACGCCGCTGTTCAACCCGTTCATGTAGAGGAAGTGATCGGCGCGGAAGTAGCCGATGCTCATCTCGAAGCCGCGCGCCGTCGCGAGGCCCGCGGGGTTGTAGTAGCTCGCGCTGAAGTCGCTGACGTCGGCCGCGACCGCGCCGCCCATCGCCGTCTCCCGCGAGCCGAACCCGAACGCGTCGAGCGGATTCGCGTGCGCGACCCCTGCGAAGAGGAGCGAGGCGAGAAGCACGACGCCCCCCGCCCCCCCGGCCGCCGTCGTCCTCAGCGCACCAGCCGCTGTCATCCTGAGGCCGCGGAGCGGCCGAAGGACCTCGTCGGGAAAAGCAGCATCTCGGGCCCGCGGGGTCCTTCGGCCTTCGGCCTCAGGATGACAGCGATGGGGGCGGGCGGGCATCAGAACCTCACTCCGCCGAAGAAGCCGTAGGCGAGGACGTTGCCCGAGAGCTTGGCGGGCCCGGGATCGGGGCTGCACGATCCGCCGGCGCACGTGCTCACCGTCGTGTTGGCGAGCACGTGGTACTGCGCCCAGACGTCGACCGTGAAGGGGCCGTAGTCGCCGAGGTCGACCCCGCCCCCGAGGGAGAAGACGTAGCGGGTCGTATCGAAGAAGCGCGTCGGCACGTCGACGAGGCCCTGGGAGACCTGGTCGTACGCCTGCGACGACGGGAGCGTCGAGGGCACCGGCGTCGGCTCGAGGAAGACCCCCCCGCGGGCGCGGAGGGCCACGTGCCGCGGCAGCGCGAGGACCCGCTCGGCCCCGACGCGCGGGACGATGGTGTCGGAGTACGCGACGACGGGCGGCGTCAGCGCGTTGCAGTCCTGATCGGCGGGGCAGAGGATGGTCGGCTCGAAGACCCCGGGGTACGCGCTCCAGTGCTTCCACGTGATGCCGGCGGCGAGCGTCCAGCCGCCCTGCATGTGCGCCACCTCGACGGCGAGCTCCTGCGGATCGTACTGGGCGACGCCGGCGATGTTGAAGACCGGCAGGTTGATGGTCGAGAGCTTGCTCGCGTCGACATTCACGCCGAAGGTCACGTCGAGCTTGCCGCGCCAGGTCGCGCCGATGCGCCAGCGCGCGCTGCCGTCGGGCGCGCGGTCGAACGGGAGGTCGTAGGCCAGGCCGACGGTGGGCGAATACCGGGTGAGGAGCTGATCGTCGACGTGCGCGCCGACGGTGCCGGCCGTGTTGATGACGTCGATCGACCCGACGAGCGAGGCCAGTGCGGCCACTCCGACGCCGACGCGGATGCCGTACCCGATGTCGACCCCCGTGCCGATGCGGACGGCGAGGGACTGGGCGCGGTCGGCGAGGAGCGCGAACTCGGGGGTCTCCGGGTAGAGGATGTTGCCTCGAAGGAGCGCGTCGGTGGGTGTGTAGAACGCCATCCCGACGGCCACGCGATCCTTCAGGAGCCCGCCGAACGGGATGGGCACCTCGGCCCCCACGACGTACCCCTTCGCGGGGAGGACCGAGACGCGGCCCGGGAGGCCCGCGCCGTCGGCGTGAAGATCGAAGACCGCCCCGGAGAGCCCCAGGGTCAGCACGTTCTGGTGGACGAGCGAGAGGAGCGCGGGGTTCGTGTACGTGGCGTCCGCGCCGTGGGAGGCGGCGGCGCCGGTGCCGCCCATGGCGGGGGAACGGGGGCCCCAGCCGAAGAGGTCCTCCGGCGACGCATCGGCGGTGGAGGACCACGCGAGCGCGACGGCGACGGCGACGCAGAGGCCGGGAATGCGCATCAATCGAGCGATCCCGGAGGATAGGAGCCGGGCGCGGACGAATGCGAGCCAATTCGAGAGCCACGAAGAAGGAACAAAGACGCCCGCCCACCGTAAGTCCAAGGGAGCGGCGAGCGTTGTTCCGAACGGCCCCCCCCATGGCGGGGCTTGCCCAGGAAGGATTGGCAGACCATGCGTCAAGCACGCTGGATACCGGTGTGCCTCGTGATCTCGCTGGCAGCCGCCACGGCGTCCCGCACGGCGCACGCCGGGACGGGGCGAGAGCAGGAGGCGTTCGCCGACGAGGCGATGGCCCGCGTGAAGGAGAACGCGTCGGCCGTTCGGTCGAGGCTGGGGACGGCGCGGTCCAGCCGGGACGCCGGGCAATCCCAGTGCCTCGACGCGAAGCTGACGCAGCTCGAGGTGGTCCAGCGGCAGGCCGAGGACGCGAGGGCGACCCTGCGTCGCGCCAGCCTGCGGGAGGACATGGACGCGATGGCGCAGGCCTCGGCGGCCCTGACGCGGCTCGACGGGCGTGCGAAGGAGCTGCGCTCGGAGGCGGAGCAATGCACCGCGGAGCCGGCGGTGTCCGCCGAGCGCGACGAGCGAAAGTCGGTGGAGACCGATGCCCTCGAGTCCCTCGAGGTGACGACCGCCGGGAGCGCCGCCCCGAGCCCCGCACCCACCACGTCCCTGCTCGGGGCCCCGGCGACGCCGCCCGTCGCGACGCCGCCGCCTTCGACGCCGTTCGCGCCGACGCCAGCCCCTTCCGGCTCGCCGTACGCCGCGGACACGGCGCACGAGGCCTCGATGCTGGCCTACAGCGCGGACTTCACCCTCGCCGTCTTCCAGGTCGACAAGAGCCTGGCCTCGGTCGAAGCGCTGGCGCGCGAGCTGGGGGGCTATCTCGCCCAGCGGGGCGACGCGCAGATCACCGTCCGCGTGCCCCGCCCGCGCTTCGACGAGGCCATCGCGCGCCTCGAGAGGCTGGGGGACATCACGCACCGCAACGTGTCGGCGGAGGACGTGACCGACGAGTACGTGGACCTGGAGCTTCGCCTGAAGAACGCGCGCGCCATGCGCGACCAGCTCGCGACGCTGCTGAGGGGCGCCGTCGTGAAGGACGCCGTGGAGATCGAGAAGGAGCTGGCGAAGGTGACCGAGGTGATCGAGCAGATCGAGGGGAGGCTCAAGGTGATGCGCGACAAGGTCGGGTACTCGAGCATCACGGTGTCGTTCCAGGCGAACGCGCCCTCGCCGGTGCGGACGACGGCCATCCTGCCCTTCTCGTGGCTCGACACGATGGGCCTCGAGCCGCTGCTGAACGTGCCGAAGGTGTCGCCGTGAAGGCCGCGGTGCCGGTGATGGTTCTCGCGGTCCTCTCGCTGCTCGGCGCCGCCGGATGCGGACGGAGCTACGACGTGGCCGCCGCGCCGGGCTTCGTGAAGCTCGAGGGCGTGCAGCCTCCGTACGACTGGCGCGCCGTGGCGCCCGACGGCGTGGCGGTGGCGATGCGCGTCGTGCCGCTCGAGGACAGGGCGGACCTCGCCTTCTGGACGCACGCGGTGACGCTGCGGATGCGCGAGATGAACGGCTACGCCCTCGTCGACAGCCGGGACGTCACCTCGCGCGACGGGACGGCGGGCAAGGAGCTCGTCTTCGGGCACGACGAGAGCGGCAAGCCCTTCGTCTACCGCGTGCGCCTCTACCTCGGGCCAAAGCGCCTCTTCGTCGTCGAGGCGGGAGGGACGAAGGAGCAGATGGACCGCTACGCGGCGAGCGTCGACTGGATGCTCGCGACCGTGAAGCTCATGTAGCCGGGGCGGCCTGGCTGCGTCCCGCCAGCTGACCGCACGCCGCGGCGACGTCGGAGCCGCCGCTGTAGCGGAGGTGCGCCCGCACCCCGTGCTCGGCCAGCGACGCGACGAAGCGCGCCACGTCGCCCCTCTCGAACGGGTCGGCTCCGGCGACGTCGATGGCGTTGTAGGGCACGACGCTGAGGCGAGGCCGGACGCCCGCGCGCGACTCGAAGCGCCGCAGCCTCTCGGCGAGGGCCCGCGCGTCGTCGTCCGTGTCGCTCACCCCGGAGAGGGGCGTCACCGCCCACATCGGCGCGAGACCCGTCAGGCGGGCGTGCTCCTCGGCGGCGTCGAGCACCTCGTCGAGCGGGTGGGCGGCGTCGATGGGCATGAGGGTCCTCCGCACCTCGGGCCGCGCGCTCGCGATGGAGAGCCCGAGGCGGACCTTGGGGAGCTCGCGCGCGAGGCGCCGGATGCCCGTGGGCAGGCCCGAGGTGCACACGGTCATCGCGCGGGCGTCGATGGCCATGGCGGACGGATCGCACAGGACGCGGATGGCCTCGATGACGCGGTCGACGTTGGCGAGCGGCTCGCCCATCCCCTGGAAGACGACGCCGTGCACCCGCTGGGTGCGCCGGGACTCGAGGGTGCCGCGGACGAGGCGCACCTGCTCGACGATCTCCCACGTCTCCAGGTTCCTCGCGAGGCCCAGGCGACCGGTGGCGCAGAAGGCGCACGCGAGGGCGCACCCCGCCTGCGAGCTCACGCACGCGCTGAACCGCCCGGCGCGCTCCAGCGGGATGCGCACCGTCTCGATGACGTGCCCGTCCGCCGTGCCGAGCGCGAGCTTCACGAAGGGATCGAGCGCGCTCCGGACCACCGAGCGGACCTCGAGCGAGGGGACGCTGCCGCGCGCGCGCACCGCGTCGAGGGCGACGCGTCGCACCCCCTGCGCGGCCTCGATGGGCTCGCCCCGGTGGACGGCCGCGACCACCTTGCGCGCCTCCGCGAGCTGGAGACCGCAGGCCGTCGCCAGGGCGTCCGGGGTCACGGCCTGGAGCGGGAGCATCCCCCGGCCGATACCACGCGGCGTGCTAACTTGCGAAGCGTGTTCGGCCTGAGCTTCGGCGAGCTGTGCGTGCTCCTCATCGTGGCCGTCGTGGTCCTCGGCCCGAAGGATCTCCCGCGGTATCTCCGCAAGGCGGGGCAGTTCGCGGGCAAGATGCGGCGCCTCGCGTACGACATGCGCGAGAAGAGCGGCATCGACGAGGTGCTGCGCTCCGAGGGGATCGCCGGGGACATCGCGGAGATCCGCAAGCTGGCGCGGGGGGAAATCGGGGGCGTCATGGCCGCCGTGCGGTCGACGGCCGATCTGGCGCGCATCAATACGGGGGCCTCGACGGGGAGCGGGGCCACCTCGCCCGCGACCGCCAACGCGCCCGTATCGGCCTACGCGATGACGCAGCTCCCCGAGGCGAGCGCCCTCGGTCAGGTCACCGTCGAGCGCGAGCGCGAGTACCCGCGCGAGGGGGCCGACGCGTACGGCGCGTTGCCCGACACGGCGCTCGTGGACGAGCTGTCCCTCCCGGCCTCTCCCCTGGCCGAGGACGCCCTCTACACGCGCGGTGAGGCCGCATGACCGCCGCCGCGCCGCCCGCCGCCCCCGAGCCGACGACCGACGGAGCGTCCTCCCCCGAGCGCGACGTGCGGATGACCATCTGGGAGCACCTGGAAGAGCTCCGCCGGCGCGTCATCAAGGCCGCCGCCGGCGTCGTGGTGACGACGGTGGTCGCGTGGTGCTTCCGGGTCGAGCTCCTCGCGTGGCTCGTCATCCCCTACCAGCGCACCTGGTTTCTCAAGTTCCAGAAGCCGCTCATCCTCCAGACCCTCGCCCCGGCCGACGCGTTCCTCGGCTACCTCGAGCTCTCGCTCACGGCGGGCATCGTGGGGGCGGCGCCAATCATCTTCTACCAGCTGTGGTCGTTCATCTCGCCGGGGCTCTACCGGAAGGAGAAGCGGCTCGTCGTGCCGTTCGTGGTCTTCTCGACGACGCTCTTTCTCTCGGGCGTCGCGTTCGCGTACTACGTCGCGTTTCCCTTCACGTTCAAGTACTTCATGTCGCTCCTCGGCGACGTGCGGCCCGGCGTCGAGCTGACGCAGATCGTGACGCTCGAGTTCTTCCTCGACTTCGCGACGCGGTTCCTCCTCTCGTTCGGCGCCGTCTTCGAGCTGCCGCTCTTCATCGCGTTCCTCGTGCTCGCGAACATCGTGACGCCGAAGCAGCTGCTCAAGTTCGGGCGCTGGGCGACGGTGCTCGCCTTCGCGCTCGGGGCCGTGGTGACGCCCGGGCCGGAGGTGACCAGCCAGATCGCCGTCAGCGGCGCGCTCATCGGCCTCTACTTCATCTCCATCCCCATCGCGTACCTGCTCAAGCCCCGGCCGAAGCCCGCCGAGGGCGAAGCGAAGCCGAAGGCCTAGCGATCGCGCGCGCAACTTTCGCCGGTGCCCGGCCGATGGGGGGGCATGAACGGGATGTCGCGCGGCGGGGACAGACGCCTCTGGGTGCAGCTGGTCTGGGCGACGCGGGAGCGGGAGCGCCTGCTGCCGCCGGGGCTCGACGAGTGGCTCGAGCGGCTGCTGGTCGAGCGGTGCGAGCACCTCGGCTGCGCGGCGCTGGCGGTGGGCGCGGCGTCGGACCACGTCCACGTCCTCGTGGCGTTCCGCGCGAGCCTGCCCATCGCCACGATCGCGCAGGAGCTCAAGGGGCCGAGCAGCCGCGCGCTGTCGGCGCGCATCGCGCGGTTCGGATGGGAGGCGGGCTACTACGCGGAGACGGTGGGCGACGCGGCCGCGCTCGTGGACGAGGTGCGCCGGCAGCGGGAGCGCCACGAGGGCTCCTCGTCCCCGGAGAGGTGGGAGGCCTACTTCGAGGCGAGCCCCTGAGGCTCGGGCGGACTCAGTCGGCGGGCGTCGAGCCGCCGGGGACGGGCAGACGCCGCGCGTCGAGCCAGAGGCCGTCGAGATCGTAGAGCTGCCGCGCCTCGTCCTGGAACACGTGGACGACGACGTCGCCGTAATCCATCAGCACCCACAGACCATGGGGCAGCCCTTCGACGGCGACGGGGCGCACGCCCTTCTTCTTCAGAGATTCCTCGATGCCCTGCGCGAGCGCCTGGGCGTGGCGGTCGCTGCGGCCCGTCATGATGACGAGAAAGTCCGCGTAGTCGACCTTGCCGGCGACATCGAGGATCTCCAGGCCCACGGCCTTCTTGTCGAGCGCCGCCACGGCGATGGCCGCGGCCGTGTCGCGAGAGGCCTCGGTCGCCATGCTCCACGCGCCGTCGCGGTCCGGCTGGGGCACCTCGGGGCGCGCCTTGCGGAGGCTGCGTCCACGATCGGCGCCCGCGGGTCGCGGGAGGGGCGGGCGAGGTGCGCCCGGACGAGGCGCGGCCGATCGCGGCGCGGCGGCGCGGGGTGCGCCTCGCGCGGCCTTGGTCTTCGGCTTTCTCACGCCCGCATCGAGCACCTTCTCGTGCGAGCTCTTGATGCGCGGGCGACCTTCGCCCGATCCCGTGCCCCCGTGCTTCTTCGTCGTCAATCGCGTCTCCTGCCTCGGGAGCGTAGTCGACCTTCGGGGCGCTGGCGCGTGCGATTCACGGGGGGCTCACCCGACCCGGGTCTGCCCGTCGCCGTCGACCCTCCACTGGAAGGTCGTCAGCGCCTCGAGCCCCATCGCGCCGCGCCAGTGGAGCTTGCCCGTCGCGATGCCGATCTCCGCGCCCAGGCCGAGCTCGCCCCCGTCGTGGAACCGGGTGCTGGCGTTGACGATGACGCAGGCCGCGTCGACGTCGCGTCGCCAGCGCTCGGCGTGTCCGGCGTCCCTCGTGCAGATGGCCTCCGTGTGGCGCGAGCCGTAGCGCTCCACGTGCTGCAGCGCGCCGTCGACGCCGTCCACCACGCGGACGGCCAGGATGCGATCGAGGTATTCGTGGCCCCAGTCGTCGTCCGAGGCCGGCCCGGCTTCGGGCACGAGCGCGCGCGTGCGCTCGCACCCGTGGAGCTCGCAGCCCCCGTCGAGGAGCGCGCGCGCGATGGGAGGGAGCAGGCGCGCGGCGTCGGAGGCGTCGATCAGCAGGCACTCGAGGGCGTTGCACACGCCCGGCCGCTGGAGCTTGCCGTTGACGGCCAGGCGCACGGCCGCGTCCAGGTCGGCCCCCGCGTCGACGTAGAGGTGGCAGACGCCCCTGGCGTGCGCGATGACGGGGATGCGCGCGTTCTCGCGCACGAAGCGGATGAGCGCCTCGCCGCCGCGCGGGATGACCAGATCGACGGTCTCGGTCTGCTGGAGGAGCACGCCGATGGCCTCGCGCTCCCCGGGGGGAAGGGCCTGCACGGCGTCCCGCGGCAGCCCGGTGCGTTCGAGGGCGTCCGCCACCACGGCGACGATGGCCGCGTTCGAGCGCGCCGCCTCGGACCCGCCGCGGAGCACGACCGCGTTGCCCGCCTTGAGGCAGAGCGCCGACGCCTCGGCGGTGACGTTCGGGCGGGCCTCGTAGATCATCGCGACGACGCCGATGGGGATGCGCACGCGGCGGACACGCAGCCCGTCGGCGCGGATCACGTCGGAGAGGACGGTGCCCACGGGATCGTCGAGCGTGGCGACCTGCTCGACGGCGTCGGCCATCTGGTGCACGCGGCGGACGTCGAGCGAGAGCCGATCGAGCAGCGCTCCCGTGGTGCCGCGGGCGCGGGCCTCGTCGACGTCACGCGCGCTGGCGGCGAGGATCTCCTCGCTGTGGCCCCGGAGACCGTCGGCCATGGCCCGCAGCGCCGCGTCCTTGGCGAGGCGGTCGCGCGGGGCGAGCACCCGCGAGGCGGCCCGAGCGCGGCGGCAGAGGGCGGGGACGTCGATCATCGCCCGGATTTCTAGCACGTCGCGAATGCGGCTTCAGTCGCCCGCGTCGTCGTCGGACATCCCATCCGCAGGCCCCGCGTCGTGCTCGCCGCCGCCGTCGTGGTGGTGCGATCCGTCGTCGCCCGCGTCGAAGGGCCCGGAGGCATCCGTGTCCGCGCCGCCGTCGCCGGCCGCTCCCATCGCCTGGATCCAAGCGTGCACCACCGCGACGTCCGGGACGTCGACGAGGACCGAGCCGATGGGCGGCATCTGGAGCGTGCCCCTCTCGTCCATCAGCTGATAGACGACGCTGTCGGCGGGGTCGCCCGGCACGATCCGCGGCTCTCCCGCGACGCTTCCCGACGTGCACGGGACGTTGACCGTCGTCTTGAAGACGTCCCACGCGGCGCTCGGCGGGGTGCCGTCGAGCTGCGCGGCGTGGAGCCGCAGGAGCATGCCCGCTCCGAACCCTGCCGCCGCCGGGTTCGAGTTGTGGCAGGTCACCCCGCAGTTGACGTGGATCCACCCGAGGGCGAGGCCGTCGAGCCCCGTTCCGTCGTCGCCCACGGTCAGGGTCGTGCTCGCGGGCAGCGGCGTCACCAGGCCCTGAGCAGCCAGCTCCGCGAGCGTGAGCCCCTGCGCTCCCGGAAGCCCGAGGCCGACCTGCTCGAACCCGAGGATGCGGTCCTGCCGTCCCTTGTGGCAATCGCTGCAGTCGTCGTTCGACGGGATGTTCCACGTGCCGCCGTCGCCGACGGGGACGGGCCCGCCGTAGCTTATCGTCGCCGCCGAGTCGTCGCCGTTCCACGCATACGTCGCGAAGACCCAGAAGGTCGGCGTCGACTTCTGGAACATGCGCGTCTCGACGCGCTTGCTGTCGATCCGGAACTCCTTGAAGAGCTTCGTCCCCACCGGGAACATCCACTCGTCCGGGTTGCTGATGTCGATGGTCGTGCCCGGCGGAAGCTCGATCCAGCGGGCCTTCTGCGCGTTGTCCGACCAGAGGGGCGTGGCGGGCGTGTAGGCGACGGCGTTCGCGGCGAGCTGCTTGGTGCCGAGGTCGGCGTAGAGCCCCGTGCACGCGAGCGACGTCGGAGGCAGCCCCGCGTCCGCGCACGGATCCGGGCCGGCCTCCGCGACGACCCCATCGGCCGTCGCGTCGAGGACCGGCCCGTCCGCCGAGGCGTCGGGGGCGAGCGCGATCGTCCCGCTGCTGTCGCATGCCGTGACGAGCCCGAGAAAGGCGAGGACCACCCCCTTCGTGGGCTTCATCGGCGGTGCTTCGTCGACTCAGTCGCCGGCGGAGCCGTCCGCCGGAGGCTGGCCACCGCCGCCGCCGCCGTCGTGGTGACCCCCGCCCCCGCCGTCCCCGTGGTGGCCTCCGCCGCCGCCGCCGAAGTTCGACGTCCCGTTCTGCGACTCGGGCGTGAGGGCCCGCAGGTAGCAGATGATGCCGGGGAGCTCGTCCATCGTGATGTCGCTCCACTGGTGGAACGAGTGCCACTCCGCGTACGCCTGCGCCGTACAGGCGGCGCCGCCGTCGCAGGTCTTGACGAGCACCGTGGGATCGAAATAGCCGCCGTCGGGGATCTCACCGTTGAGGATGATGTTCTGAAGATCGGTGTCGCTGAACCCGCCGGTTTGCTCGGGGGTGTGCGACACATCGTTGAAGGGCGAGTTCATCGCCGTGGCGGTCGGGCCGTGGCAGTTCGTGCAGGCGGTGCCGCCGTCCTGCTCGAAGAAGCTGCCGCCGTCGCTCGTGTGGAAGCCGCCCGCGTCGCCGTGCGGGAAGCCACCCTCGCCGAAGCCGCCTTCGGGGAAGGCACCGTCGAAGCCGCCGCCACCACCGCCGCCGTCACCGCCCCCCGTGCCGCCGAGGTGGAGCGCCACGCCGTCGTTGTACCGCGCGTTGCCGATGGTCCAGTCGTTCTCGCTGTTCGTCGTGATGTGCAGCACCGCCGAGCCGCAGGCGCCGCCGCTCTCGGTGGCGATGACGGTCACGTTGCCCTGGCTGTCGCCCGTGCCGGCGATGGTGATCATGACGCCGGGCTGCGTCGTCCCGTTGGCCGAGAACGACTGCGCCTGCATGTTCGCCTGCGTCGGATCCGAGAGGCTCCACTGCGCGGCGTTCCCGTCGTCGGTCACGGCGGGGATCGCGAAGGTCTGCGCCGTGCTGCCCGGAATGTACGCCGAGTACATCGGGGCGAAGGTGATCCCGATGGTGGAGTTGGAGCACGACCCTGGCTGGGTGCTCACCGAGCCCCCGCTGTCGCCGCCGCCCGACGACGTGCTGGCGTCGTCGCCGCCCGTGAAGCCTGGGCCGGCGCTGGAGCTGGAGCAGGCAGCCACCGCGCCGGCGGCGCAGGAGGCTCCCACGAGGAGGGCTGCGACGAGCGTTCGGTTCGACGGGTTCAGGTTCATGATCACACCCACCTTCGAGGAGGAAACTGCGCGGACCATACCCGCCGAAACACGTGTGATCAAACACGTATTGTCCCGGGAAAAATTGGCGTCATGGGTGTCTACAAAATTCCGCACGAGGGTCGAGACACCGCGAAGCGAAGAAGACCTCGACTGGGCTATGCTGCCGAGCGATGCGGTCTCGGAGGCGGCTGTGCGCGTGGGCGCTCGTCGCGTGCATCGGGGCCCCCGCGGTGAGCGTCGGGGCGCCGCGCACGGCGTGGGCCGACGAGACGAGCCCGGCCAACGTCGCCGCCGCGCGCAGGCACTTCGAGCGCGCCCGCGCCTACTACGCGCAGGGCTCGTACCGGGAGGCCATCGGCGAGCTCGAGGCGGCGCACACGCTCGATCCGAACGCGAAGGACCTCGTCTTCAACCTCGGCGTCGTCCACGAGAAGCTCGGCGACATCGACGACGCGCTGAAGTGGTTCCGCCTCTACACGACCATGAACCTCACTTCGGCGGAGCGCGAGAGGGCCGACGCCTACGTGCACCGGCTCGAGGGAGCCAAGAAGGAGCTGGAGGACAAGCAGGCCGCGGCGGCCGCGGCAGGGACGACCCACGTGGTGACGCCTCCGCCCCCTCCCCCGAGGGAATTGCGCACCGCGCCCGGCCGGATCGACGCGCTCACCATCGGCGCGGCGAGCGTGTCGGTCGCGGCGCTGGTGTTCGGCGTCGTCATGGGCGTCAAGGCCGAGGAGGACAAGCCGCCTAGCCCCTTCATCACGGGCCGCAACGGCAAGACGTACGCCGACCTGGCGGACGCCCAGGCGAACGCGCACCAGGAGGCCGTGATGGCCGACGTCGGCTTCGTGGTGGCCGCGGGGGCGGCTGCGGCCACGGCGGTGCTTTTCTTCACCCGATCGCACACCGTCACGCCCACCTCGGGTTCAACTAGCGTCTCGGCGGCTCCTCTCGCGGGCGGAGGGGCCTTCTTCGTGCAAGGATCGTTCTGATGGCTCACGCTCCCAGGCGCAGGGGAACGATCGCGACGGCGCTGCTCGCGCCCCTTCTCGCGAGCCTCGTCGTCGTCGGCGGCGGGTGCGAAATCGGCATCGGCGCCGACGTCCCCGCCTTCGAGTGCGTGCAGGGACCGGCCGTGTGCCCGGGGACCCAGGTGTGCGACCCGACCTCGCACCAGTGCGTCGCCTCCTGCACGGAAGCCAATTGCAGCGCAGGCCTCGAATGCGATCCGAGCTCCGGCCTCTGCATGGCGGCGGAGGCCAGCATGGGCGACGACGAGGCCTCCCCCGGCGACTCGTCGACGCCGACGCGCGACGCCGACGCGTCCTCCATCCCCGACACCTCTTCTCCGCCGGCGGAGACCGGCCCCGCGGAGACCGGCGCCTGCCGCGGCATCACCTGCCCGTGCAGCGGCGCCGCCTCGTGCGACAGCGGCATCTGCTCCGATTCGCTGGCCGTGGGCGCGGGTCTCTCCGCGGCCGCCGGCAACACGAACTTCTGCACGCAGCCCTGCTGCACGTCGACGGACTGCGCCGCAGGGACCGTCTGCTTCGCGAGCGACCAGGGAGGCAACTACTGCGTCGCCCCGGGGTGGCTCCAGCGCTCCGCCACGCTCGGACTGGGAATCGGCGGGGCCACCTGCCAGACGGGCCGCGACTGCCGGTCGGGCCTCTGCAACGGAACGACGTGCGCCGACACCTGCTGCAACACGAGCGACGCCAGCGAGTGCTCGAGCGGGACGACCTGCCGCTTCGCCAACTTCCCCGGCGCAGCCAGCTTCGACAAGGGCAACGTCCCCTGGTGCGGACCTGGCGGCAACGGGCAAAACGGCTCGACGTGCGATCACGACAGCGACTGCGAGAGTGAGCTTTGCAACGGAAGCGCGGGCTGCAGCAACGCCTGCCGGACGACGTCGGACTGCGGGGGCGGTGGGTCGTCGTGCACGTACGTCGTGTCCACGTCGGGGACGGCAGGCGTCGTCGCGGCTTGCCTGCCGGGCGGCGGCCACTCGGCGGACGGAGCGTCGTGCGGGGACGACACGGACTGCCAGAGCCAGTTCTGCGATCCGACCGCGAAAGAGTGCACCGACGTGTGCTTCGCCAACAGTGACTGCAATACGATCAAGAGCACCTGGCGCTGCCGTCCCGAGCTGGTTCAGCTGTCGACCGGGGGCAGCTACGAGGTCCTGCTGTGCGGCACCTGACGGGCTAGTCTCCGGGCCATCATGGCCCGATACCGCGCGGTCTTTCGCTGCTTCTCGGGGTGCGGCGGCGAGTACCCGCTGACCCAGCCCATCTATCGCTGCCCCGCGTGCGACGGCCTGCTCGAGGTGACCCACGACATCGAGGCGCTGCGCGACCGGAGCGCGGCGGCCTGGATGAAGCTCTTCGACGACCGCTGGATGCGCACGCAGTGGCCCTTCGGCTCGGGCGTCTGGGGCAAGCGCGAGTGGGTGGCCCCCGAGATGCCCGACGACTGCATCGTGTCGACGGGCGAAGGGGGGTCGAACGTGTTCTGGGCGGACCGGCTGGGCCGCGAGATCGGCCTGCAGGATCTCTGGCTGAAGCTCTGCGGCAACTCGCACACGGGCAGCTTCAAGGACCTCGGGATGACGGTGCTGGTCAGCGTCGTGCGCCAGGCGCTGAAGGAGGGGGCGCAGTCGGCGCGCGTCCTTTGCTGCGCGAGCACGGGGGACACGAGCGCCTCGCTCGCCGCCTACGGGGCGGCCGCGGGCCTGCCCGTCGCCGTCCTCCTGCCCCGGGGGATGGTCTCGCCCGCGCAGCTCGTGCAGCCGCTGGCGCACGGGGCGCGCGTCTTCGCCCTCGAGACGGACTTCGACGGGTGCATGGCCGTCGTGAAGGAGCTCGCCCGGCGCGGCCTCGTCTACCTCGCCAACTCGATGAACCCGCTGCGCATCGAGGGCCAGAAGACCGTGTCCCTCGAGATCGTGCAGCAGTTCGACTGGGAGTCGCCCGACTGGATCATCCTCCCCAGCGGCAACCTCGGCAACGCGGCGGCCCTCTACGCAGGCTTCAAGACGATGCTCGATCTCGGCCTCGTCGCGCGGATGCCCCGCCTCTGCATCGCGCAGGCGGCGCACGCCAACCCGATGTACCGCGCCTTCACCGCGGGCAAGGACGTGGTGGAGCCCATCCACGCCGAGTCGACGCTCGCGAGCGCCATCCAGATCGGCAACCCGGTGAGCGCCCCGCGCGCCATGGTCGCCCTCAGGGCCATGAACGGCGTCGTCGAGCAGGCCACCGAGGAGGAGCTCGCGGACGCGTGCGCCCGCGCGGACCGTACGGGCCTCTACACGTGCCCTCACACCGGCGTGGCCCTCGCGTGCCTCTTCAAGCTGCGCGAGCGGGGGCTCGTCGAGGCGGGCCATCGCGTGGTCGTCGTGTCGACCGCCAACGGGCTCAAGTTCACCGAGTTCAAGCTCGCATACCACGAGCGGCGCCTCCCGGGCATCGACGCGCGGCGCGCCAACGGGCCGGTCGTGATGGAGCCGGACGTCGATCGGGTCGCCGCGGCGATCGCCGCGATGGGAAAGAGCTAGGAGCCGCCTTCCGGACGAATCGCTAGTTGCAGGTGCCCGGGACGCCGCCCGTGCACATGCCGTTCGTGCACTCGAAGTTGTTGTCGCAGGCGGAGCTCGTGGCCTTCGTCGCCGTGTCGCAGACGGCCGGGGTCACGGTCGTGTCGCAGAAGTCCCCCGTGGCGCAGCCGACGCTGGTGCCGGCGGGAGGCGTCCCCGTCACGCTGCACGTGGTCCCGCAGGCGGTCGTGCTGGCGCACGCGAAGTTGTTCGGGCACGCCGCCGCCGAGCCGCCGGCGGTGCAGCTGCCCGTTCCGCTGCAGGTGCCGGCGGGCGTGAGCGAGCTTCCCGTGCAGGACGCAGGGCAGGCCGTCCCCGAGGCGGTCTCCTCGCAGACGGCGCCCGCGGCGCAGTTGCCCGTGAACCCACACGGAGGCGCCGCCGTGCACTGACCCGTCGGTGCCGCGGTACCCGCGGTGACGGCCGCGCACGTCCCGTTGGTGCCGCCCGTGAGCGCCGCGGTGCACGCCATGCACGTGCCGGCGCATGCGACGTTGCAGCAGACTCCGTTCGCGCAGAAGCCGCTCCCGCACGTCGTCCCCGTCGTGCACGCCGCCCCGTTGGAGCCCCCCTCGACGGCGGCCTCCATCGTACCGGTCTCCATCCCGCCCTCGGTGCCGCCGCCGGTCTCCGCCCCGGTCTCGGCCGCCGCCTCCATGGCCATCGACGAGTCGGTCCCCCCCTCGGTGGCGCCCTCGCCGGGCGAGTCCGTCGTCGCGTCGCCGCCGCCGCTGCTGCTGTCGGCGGCCATCGACGAGTCGGCGCCGCTGCTGCTGGAGTCCGCCTGCGTCACGTCGCTCGTGGAGGGAGAGTCCTCCTCGGTCGTTCCGTCGGGGCCGCCCTCCTGCGGGATCTTGCTCCGATCGAAGTCGACCAGCAGCTCACACCCCGGCATCGCGGCCACGGCCACGGTCGCCGCCGCGATCACCAGGCCCCACTTCATCGACCGCTTCGTTCTCATCGGTGTGTCCTCGTAGTCAAAGCCATGGGGGTCTCAGAACCGGACCGTGAAGCCCGCGCCGCCCGAGTGCGGGCCGATCACCGGGGTGGGCGTCACGGTGACGTGGTTGGCCTTCGCCGTCATGGTCTTCGGCTTCGCCGAAGAGGCGGCCGGGGCCTCGTCACGTGTCAGGAACAGGACGGCGCTCGTCACGCCGAAGGTCAGCGCGACGCCGAACGACATGTCCGCGATGAGCGCGTGCGTGTCGCCGTTGTCCGCGGTCTGCGTCGTCGGGTTCTTGTCGAACTGGCTCTTGTCGCTGAGAGCCATGATGCCGAACACCGTCCCCACGCCCGCCGCGACGATGGCGAGCCCGCCGGTCACGTAGGCCGGCACCTGGCTGCGCGGCTCGGGAGGAGGAGGCAGAGGAGCCGGCGGAGGAGGCGGCGGGACGGCGGCGACCGGAGGCGGCGGGGGAGGCGGCGGCGGCTCGAGGTCGAGAGAGGCGGAGACCGTCTGCCGGGAGGCGAACGCGACGTCGATGGACTTCTGGGTGGGGAGCCGCCCCGGGGCCGACAGCTTGATGGTGTGGGGGCCCGGCGGCAGGTCGACGTCCATGGGCGTCGGCGCGCTCTGCGGCCGGTCGTCCACCGCCACGCTGGCCCCGGCGGGGTTCGACTCGATGCGCACCTTGCCGGGGATCGCCTTGATCTCGGCCTCGCGCTTGCGGATCTCTTCGCCCTGCTCGGCCATCCGGTCCGGCACGTGGGAGAGGAACCGGTCGAACCAGTCGACGGCGACCTGCAGGTGACCCAGGTGGTCCTCGCAGAGGCCGATGTAGCGCTCCGTCTGCGGGGCGGCCTTGATGTCGTCGGCCGCCTTGAACTCCACCTCGGCGCCCGCGTAGTCGCCCGCCTTGAACTTCTTGTCGCCCTCGCCGTAGTGGCGCTTCGCGGCGGCGAGGTCGGCCTTCGAGGGCGGCGGCGGCGGCTTTTGCGCCCACGCGCTCGGCGTCTGGGCGAGCACGAGAGCGCCCGCGACGCAGCCAGCGAGGATCTTGCTTCCCAGTCCCATCGGTCGTCGTTCCAAGGCCCGGCCTCCTGTGCAAGCAAGCACGAGCCGAGGATACTTGAGGGACCCGGCGATGGGCTACATCCTTTCAGGCCCGGGGTCCCCGCAGGCGCGGTTCGCGGGCAGAGCTTCGGCGATCCGGGCGGGGGCGGGCAGGTCGAGGGCGGCCATCAGGGCGATGAACTCGGGCCGGGTCCGTGCCCCGCCGAGGCGTGGGTTGTGGCGCTTCTCTTCGCCGATCGTGGAGACCGTCATCCCGCGGTAGTCGTGGGCCGGGTAGACCAGCGTCGCGTCCGGAAGCGCGAAGAGCCGGCCGTGCACGCTGTCCCAGAGCCTCCCTGCGTCGCCCTCCTGGAAATCGGTGCGCCCGCACCCGCGGACGAGCAGGGCGTCGCCCGTCAGGACGCGATCGGGGTTGCCTGCGCCGAACGAGACGAGGTAGCTCACGCATCCGCTCGTGTGCCCCGGCGTCGCCAGCACGCACAGCGCGACGGCGCCCACCTGCACGACGTCGCCGTCGCCCACGGGGACGTCGGCGCAGGGAGCTCCGCCGAGCCGCGGCACGTGGCACCTCGCCCCCGTGCGCTTTCGCAGCTCTCCCGCGCCCGTCACGTGATCGGCGTGCACGTGCGTCTCGGCCACGGCCGAGAGCTTCAGCATCAGCTCGTCGAGGAGCGCGAGATCGCGCCCCACGTGCTCGCGGACCGTGTCGACCAGCACGGCCTCCCCGGTCGCCGGATCGCCGAAAAGATAGGTGTACGTGCAGGACTCGCGGTCGAAGAGCTGGCGGAAGATCACGGCCGCCTCGTCGCGGGCGCTTCGTCCTCGGCGTGATCGGGCTCGACGAGCTCGACGAGCACGCCGCCCGTCGCCTTCGGGTGCACGAACGCCACCTTGTGACCGCGCGCGCCCTTGCGCGGCACGAGGTCGATCATCGGGACGCCGAGCCCCTGGAGAAGCCCGATGGCCTCCTCGATGCCCTCGATTTCGACCGCGATGTGGTGCAGCCCCGGTCCGCGCTTCTCGAGGAACTTCACGAGCCCCTCGTTGCCGCGGGGCGCGATGAGCTCCACGCTCGTGTCGCCGCCCTCGCCGAGCGGCAGGAGCATCGCCTCGGTCTTCTGCGACTCCACGAGCTCGCGCTCGCGCGGCTCGAGCCCGAACGCGCTCCGCCACCGCGCCGCGGCCTCGTCGATGTCCGCCACGCACACGGCGACGTGATCCAGCCTCTTGATCTTCACCATGGGGATCCCGCTCGTTATAGCGCGATCACCTCCTTCGGAGGAGAGAGGGCGCCACGTCAGCGAAGGAGCGCCGCGACCCTGCCGGCGTCGCTCACGCCCACCATCTCCGTCGGCGCGCGCCTCCGGAGCGACAGCGCGATGTCCCCTGCCCTCACGCGGACGCCGACGATCTCCGCGCGGCGGGCCGCCCAGATCCCCTCCGCGTCGAACACGAGGGCGCGGCGGTCGGTGACGGCGTAGAACATCGTCTTCATCGCCGCCCACGCGCCGAGGGGGCCGTGAAAGAGCGGCAGCCCGAACGTCAGCAGGGGCACCGCGGCGAGCGACAGACGGCCCGGGCACATCGCGACGAGCGCCACGACGAAGCCGTTGTAGAGGAGCGGCAGCCACAGCTCCGCCAGCACCCGGCGCAGGAGCGCCAGCCGCCTGGGGACGCCCGTCCACACGACGTGCTCGCCGGGCTCGAGCTCCAGCGCCAGCTCGGTCGCGAAGCGCGCCGACAGCGTGCACGCCGCCATGGCCGTCGGTCGATACGGATCGGCTCGGAAAGGGTCCACGACGAAGAACCTCTCCTTCTTAGGTAGCAGGACGCGCGGTCACCGGCGCAACTCCCTCGGCGCTTCCCGCCCCCCCGGATCAACGAGCGCACGTTATCGGATATAGTGACCTCCTCAGCTCGCCACGGAGGCACCCTCGATGACTTCTTCCTGCCGCTCGTCTTTTCTTTCCCGGCTCGCACCCGCGGCCGCCGCGGTTTCTCTCCTCGCGCTCGCCGGCGTCACGACCGGCTGCCAGGCCACGCTCTCGCCGCCCTTCGATCAGATGAAGGGCGCGCAGATGACCGTGTACCGCCTCCAGAACTACGTCCCGCCGTCGCCGCCTGCCGCGGCGCCCGCGCTCGGCGGCGTGCAGCTGCCGCCGCAGATCCAGCAGTGGATCTCCGCCGGAGCCTCGCTCATTCCGCCCGGCCTGCTGCCGCCGGGCCTCTTGCCGGGCACGACGCCCGCCGCCGTCCAGCCCGACGCGCAGCGCTTCCCGCCGACGCCGCAGGGGTTCCCCATCCTCGGCTACCAGCAGGTCACCGATCCCGCGCTCGCGAACGACATCCTCGAGACGCTCGGCCACCCGTCGAACTTCCAGCCGCCCGCGCAGAGCTGCATGTACGCCGAGCTCGGCATCGCCATCGCGCAGGCCGGCAACCCTCAGCCCGCCGACTTCCTCGTGTCGCTCTCGTGCATGCAGATCCAGGCGTCGAACATGCAGTGGCCGTATCAGAGCACCGGCCTCAACCAGGAGAGCGAGAAGCGCTTCGCGGCGATCCTGCAGAGGGCTTTCGGCGGTCACTAAACTGTGCGAAGAGCCGGCGTAGGCCATCGCGATGAGCGACCGTCCGCTGGTTTCGTACGATCCCAACCCGGTCCTCGCCTGGATCTACAGCCGCTTCTTCGAGAGCATCGAGGTCGACGAGGCGTGGGCGCGCGCCGTTCGCGAGGCCGACGCGCGCGGCACCGTCGTCTACGTCCTCCGGAACCTGTCGTTCGTCGACTTCCTCGCGCTCGACTACCTGACGAAGCGCTACCACCTGCCGCAGATCCGCTTCGCGAACGATCTCGGCCTCTGGCTGCTCGAGCCCATGGGACGCGGGTGGCTCAACGCCCTCCGGCGGCGCACCCCCGAGAGCGACGCGGCGGACATCGAGCGCGCGGTGGCGGCGGGGGGCAGCGCGGCGCTCTTCCTCAAGCGGCCCAAGCACCTGCTCGAGGGTCGCGCACGCGGCAAGATCGAGGGCGACCACCTCATTCGCGCGCTGCTCGAGGCCGAGCGCCGCGGGCGGCGACCGATCCTGCTCGTGCCGCAGGTGTTCGTCTGGTCGCGCAGCGCGGGGACGCGGCAGGCGAACGTCGTCGACGCGCTCTTCGGCTCGAGCGAGTGGCCCGGGCAGATGCGCTCGACGGCGCAGTTCCTCGCCAACTGGCGGCACGCGACGCTGCGCTCGGGCGAGCCGGTCGACGTGGGCGAGTTCCTCGCGCGCGAGCAGGACGGGGTGGGCGACGACGTGCTGGTCCGGCGCCTCACGTACACGCTGCTGCGTCGCCTCGAGCGCGAGCGGCGCGCCATCGTCGGGCGCGCGAAGAAGCCGGCCGACCGCCTGCGCGAGGAGGTCGTGCGCAGCCCCAAGCTGCAGAAGATCATCGCCGACATGGCCGGCGAAGGGACGAGCGAGCGCGAGGTCATCACGGCGCGCGCCTTCGGCATGCTGCGCGAGATGGAGGCGGCGCTCGACATGAACGCCATCGCCGCCCTCGATCCCGTGTTCGCGCGCGGCACGTCGCGCATGTTCTCCGCCATCGAGGTCGACGAGCCGGGCATCGAGCGCCTGCGCGAGCTCGCGAAGGAGGGGACCATCGTGTTCCTCCCCTCGCACAAGTCGCACATGGACTACCTCGCGCTCGCGTGGGTCCTCTACCGGCACAAGCTGCCGCTGCCGCTCATCGCGGCGGGCGACAACCTGAACTTCTTCCCCGTCGGCCCCATCTTCCGGCGCGCCGGGGCCTTCTTCATCCGCCGCAGCTTCTCGGGCGATCGGCTCTACGCGGCGGTCGTCGACGCCTACGTGCGGCGCCTCATCAAGGAGGGGTCCGCGATGGAGTTCTTCCTCGAGGGCGGCCGCTCGCGCACGGGCAAGCTGCTCTCGCCCAAGGTGGGCCTCCTCTCCATCGTGGTCGACGCGGCGCTCGGCGTGCCGACGCGCACGACCTGGTTCTGCCCCGTGAGCATCGGCTACGAGCGCTTCATCGAGGAGAAGGCCTTCGTCGCGGAGGTCTCTGGCGGCGAGAAAGAGAAGGAGGACGTGCGCGGCCTCGTCAAGGCGGTCGACGTCATGGTGGGGCGCTACGGGCGGCTCAGCGTGCAGTTCGGCAAGCCGATGACGCTGACGGACATCCTGGGCGAAATCGATCCCAAGTCGTCGCGCGACGATCTCGGCACGATGACGCCGCCGCGCCGCCGCGCCCTCATCACGCGCCTCGCCTGGCGCGTCATGCACGAGATCAACGCCGTCACCGCCGTCACGCCCGGCTCCCTCGTGGCGACCGCCCTCCTGGCGCACGACCGCCGCGGCATCTCGGAGGACGACCTCTTCGACGCCTGCAACCGCCTCGCGCGGACGCTCCTCGGCGCCGGAGCGCGCTTCAGCCCGTCGCTCGGCGCCCACGGGCAGAAGAAGTCCGGCGTCCGCGAGGCGCTCGAGCTCTTTGCCCGCGCCGGCCACGTCGAAGCGCATCGCGTGGGGGGGGACGTCATCTACTCCGTGCCGGCCGAGGGGCGCATGTCCCTCGATCTGGCCAAGAACGTCATCATGCACTTCTTCGTCGCGCGCGCCCTCATCGCGACCGCGTTGCTCGCGTCCTCCGCGACCCCGCTCGCGGCCGACATGGTCCGCGAGCGTGTGCTGGCGCTCTCACGCCTCTTCAAGCACGAGTTCACGTTCCGCGCGGACGCCCGGTTCGAGACCATCTTCGACGAGGAGGTGGCCGCGATGGAGCGCGACGGCGAGCTCGCGCGCGTCGTCTTCAAGCCGAGCGAGGGCGCCGTGGGCCTCGTGCCCAAGGGTGACGACGGCCGCGCGCAGGTGGAGCTCTACGCGCGCCTGCTCGAGAACTTCGTCGACGGCTACCGCATCGCCGCGCGCGGCCTCGGCGCGCTGCTGAAGGGGCCGATCGCCCTGAAGGACGTGGTGAAGCGCGCCATCCCCACGGGAGAGCGCATGTTCCTCGCCGGCGAGATCGCCCGGAGGGAGGCCGTCAGCCGCCCGCTCCTCGAGAACGCCTACGCGAGCTTCGTCGACCAGGGGTACCTGTCACGCACGGACGGCAAGCTCACCCTGACCGCGAGCTACGCCACGCCGGGCGCCGTCGCCACCATCGAGGCGAGGATCGCCGCGATGGGCGCCAAGACCTCCTGAGCGCAACGCAAAGCTTCGTCGTGGTCCTGGCTGGCGCCTTAGGGCGCTACACCGACCAGGACCACGACTTTCATCCCTTGCCCGGGCGAACCGGGCGCGCGAGAGAGCGCTCGAAAGCGCAGCCTCGCTTACGAAGAGACCCGGACGTTCTCCGCCTGCAGGCCCTTGGGGCCCTGCTTCACGTCGAACTCGACCTTCTGTCCCTCTTGAAGGGAGCGGAAGCCCGTCGCCTGGATGGCGGACTGGTGGCAGAACACGTCTGCACCCCCGTCATCCTGCGTGATGAATCCGAAGCCCTTCGCGTCGTTGAACCACTTCACGGTGCCCTTGGCCATCTGACTGCTCTTCTCTTTCCTGAGAGGGAAGCACTTTGCCGCCCTCCGCCGCGCGCCCGGGGGCGCGAGACTTCGCACGCTTGGGTAGACGAATTGGGGCCCGGGCGCAACCACGACGTCTCGGCTACGCCGGGGCACGTCGACGACGGCGCCGCCCGCGGAGGAGCCCCAACCCGACCATGCCGAGCCCCAACCCGACGGCCGCGCCGCCGCGAGCTCCGCCGGCCTCGTCGCAAGCGCATCCCTTCGGCGTCGTCGGCGGGTACACGGTGCAGATGGCGTCGACGTCGTCGGGCGTGAGGGTGATCGCTCCGGGCGTGTAGTAGGCGTACATGATGGGCGTCGTCTCGGTCGCGTGCGCGAGGCCGAGAAAGTGCCCCGCCTCGTGGGTGAGGATGGCCTGGAGATCGTAGGTCGTGCCGTTCGCCGGCGGAGGCTCGGTCGTCGTCAGCTCGTGCTCGGCCGAGTTGACCTCGGTGTACGCCTCGAAGATCTGCCCGTCGTCGACGCCGTAGGTCACCGTCGTCAGGGCGAGGGTGTTGACGGGGTCGTTGTAGGGCCAGGACTCGTCGTCGAACACGATGACGTCGTGGGCGGAGGGCGCGCACGTGTTGCTCTCGGCGCAGTAGGACCACTCGGCGAGCGCGTCCCCCTCGTCGCCGTCGGGGACGGTGGAGGGTCCGTCGTCGTAGGCCTGGATGCCGACGGTCTTGCCGCTGCACTGCGCGTCGTTCCACGCGGCGAACGCCAGATCGGCGACGCGGGTGGCGTCCGCCAGGGAGACGTTCTTGCTGGCCGACGACCCGACGCCGTAGGGCACGCGGTCGCTCGGCCACTTGAGCGGCACCCCGTCCGTCCAGCACCCGCTCACCGCGGGGTTCCACCCCGAGGGCGCCTTCGAGGTCGTCGTCCGGCAGAAGGCGCGCGCCGGTCCGGCGTCGACCGCGAGGCCTGCGAACGCGACGACGGCGGCGCCCGCGAGGACCCATCTCGAAGCGAAGCGCACGACGAGCACGATAGCACCGCGGTACCATGGCGAGCCCGATGAGACCGACGACGGCGCGACGGATCGCGGGTGGGGCGGCGGCGGTCCTGCTCCTCGCCGCGGCGATGGCGGCGGTGGCGGCGATGGCGTGCAGCGCCTCCTCGAAGGGCGCCGCGGCCCGCGACGCCGGCGCCCTGGACGACGTGTCGCCGGGTGTGGAGGCCGCCGCGGAGGCGATGGAGAACGGGGACGGCAACGTGTACGCGGAGCCGGAGGGTGGCCCCGCGGGGTACGTGTTCTTCTCGATGGACCCGGGAGCGGGCACGAGCAGCCTCGGCGCCGTCTTCGACGACGACCCCGTGCCTGCGGCGCACTGCCACGTGACGAGCGTCTACGGCGCCTGCGTCGTCTTCACGTGCGCCGGTGGCTCCGACGCTGGTTCCACGGCGACGGCGGGGACGCTCACCTTCGACGCGCCCTCGCTCGACGGGGGCGTCGGCGTCGACGCGGATCCCTCCGGGCTCTACGAGGCGCCTGCGCAGGGGGCGCTCTTCGGCGCGGGCGATCCGTTGACGGTCACCGCGTCGGGTGGGCAGGTGCCGGCCTTCGGCCCGTCGAGCGTCGCGGCCCCGGGGCTCATCACGCTGACTAGCCCCCTCGTCGAGGGCGGGGCGCTGACCGTCTCCACGTCGAGCGACCTCTCGTTCGCGTGGACCGGAGGCAGCGTCGACAGCGTCGCGATCCTCAGCGCGAGCGGGGCGGCGACCGACGGAAGCCTCGTCGTCGCCCGGTGCAGCTACGTCGCGATCACCGACGAGGGCATCCTGCCGTCCGCCGTGCTCATGCCGCTCCATGGGCTGACGGAGGGCGCTGTGGGGTGGGGGCAGGCGAACGCCGCGACGGTCGACGCGGGTGCGTGGTCGGTCACGCTCCTCGCAGGGGCCTACGGCTCGACGCCGGCGACCTTCGAGTAACGGGGGGTCGGGGTCGCGGTCGCAGTCGCGGTCGGGGTCGGGGTCGCAGTCGCGGTCGGGGTCGCGGTCGGGGTCGCGGTCGGGGTGGAGCCGGGGCACCCAAGACCGGCGAAGCCGGTCAGCACCGCGAGCGTCAGCGAGCGGTGAGCGTCGGCTCGCCGGGGAAAGGGAGAGGGAGAGGGAGAGGGAGAGGGAGAGGGAGAGG
>DASXZL010000055.1:0-102550 GCA_036501935.1 Polyangiaceae bacterium
CCTTTCCCTCTCCCTTTCCCTCTCCCTTTCCCTCTCCCTTTCCCTCTCCCTTTCCCTCTGCGACCGCTTCGAAGCTCACCGCTCGCTGACGCTCGCAGTGCTGGTCGGCTTTGCCGACCCAGGGCCGACCGCGACTGCGACCGCGACTGCGACCGCGACTGCGACCGCGACTGCGACTGCGACCGCGACCGCGACCGCGACCGCGACTGCGACTGCGACTGCGACTGCGACCGCGACCGCGACCGCCACCGCGGCTGCGACCGGGACTGCGACTGCGACCGCGACCGCGACTGCGACTGCGACTGCGACTGCGACCGGGACTGCGACCGGGACTGCGACTGCGACCCGGACCGCGACCTCCCACTCCTCCTCGCTGACTCGCGACCCTACTCGGCCGAGAACACGTAGTTCTGTCCGTAGTCGCTGTCCCACTGGTTCGCGCCGGTGCACTCGCTCGACGTCATGAACCACAGCGCCGCGGACCGTGCCCCGGCGGGGACATCGAACTCCAGCGGCAAGCTCTCCACCTCGCCCGTCGTCGCGTCGCGGGTCCCCGTCAGAAGCTCGCTCAGCACGGTCCCCGAGGGCTCGAACTGGACGTAGCCGGTCGTCGCGAACGCGTCGACGCCGTCGCTGGTGCACCCGAGCGTCGCCGGCATCCGGTAGACGTCGTACGCGACGTCGAGCTTCCCGCCGCCCGCGAGCGTCCCGGTGCTCGAATTCTGCCAGCCGGTGGCGAACGTCGCCGTGAGCCGCCCCGCAGGCGCCGCCCCGGGGCACGCCGCCGCGTCGTCCGAGATCGTCCAGTTGTTCTGCGCCGTGAGCGAATAGCTCCCCACGGGATCGGCCACGCGGTTGTGATCGAAGAGGCGCCCGCCGCCAACCTGCAGGAACGGGATGAAGCTCACCGTCGTATCGCCGGGCCCCGTCGTGAACGTGTCCGTCCGCAGCGTCACCTGGTACCGCCGGAAGCCGACGGGCGCGCACGGGCCGTCCGGCAGCTCGTCGCACCCGGAGACCGGCTCGGCCTGCACCGACTGCTGCCACGTCGCGCTTCCCTCGCCCTGGTAGAGGACGAACGCCTCGGCCTCCGCGAGCGACTCGGACATGGCGACGTCGAACGTGACGGGGATGACGACCCAGCACGTGCCGCTCGAGCAGTCGGTCTCGGGCCCGAGCGAGCTCTCGAAATTGACGTCCGTGTGGCGCAGCACCACCTGGCACGAGGTGTCCGCCGAGTCCCCCGCCGAGACCGCCGAAGCGAGAGAACCAGTGGCGTCGGCGGGCGAGCCGCCCGAGCAAGCGACCAGGGCGAGGGCCGGCACGACGCCGGCCCCGGATGCGTACCTCATGCCTGAGGCGATAATCGAACCTCCGACGAAGTCAAACCGCCACCCCCCTGGCCCTGCCCGCTACTTCTTCGCGTCGGCCGCCAGCTTCTCCCGGTACTTCTTCGCCATCTCCTCCTGCTCCTGCTTGGGGACGACGGCGTAGCGCGCGAACTCCATCGTGAAGGTGCCCTTGCCCTGCGTCGAGGACCGCAGGTCGGTCGAGTACCCGAACATCGCGTTCAGCGGCACTTCGCACGTGATGCTCACGCTGTCGCCGCCCACCGTCTCCAGGATGACGCCGCGCCGCTGGTTCACGAGGCCGGTCACGGCGCCCTGGAACTCCGTCGGGGCGTCGATCTCCACCTTCATGATCGGCTCGAGGATGGTCGGCGCCGCCTTGGCGTACGCCTCGCGGAAGCCCATGAGGGCCGCCGTCTTGAACGCCATTTCGGACGAGTCGACGGCGTGCGAAGCGCCGTCGTTGACCACGCAGCGGATGCCGACGATCGGGAAGCCGATCATCGTGCCCTTCTTGACGCCCTCCTTGAAGCCCTTGTCGCACGACGAGATGAACTCGCGCGGGATGGACCCGCCGGTCACGTCGTCGACGAACTCGTAGGACTCCATCGCGTCGGCCGGCAGCGGCTCGATGTAGCCCATGAGCTTCGCGTACTGGCCGGAGCCTCCGGTCTGCTTCTTGTGCGTGTAGTTGATCTCGGCGCGGCGCGTGATGGCCTCGCGGTACGCCACCTGGGGCTTGCCGGCGACGACCTCGCAGTTGTACTCGCGCTTCATGCGCTCCATGTAGATGTCGAGGTGGAGCTCACCCATGCCGCGGATGATGGTCTGCTGCGACTCCTCGTCCTGGTGGACGCGGAAGGTGGGATCCTCCTTCGTGAAGCGGTTGAGCGCCTTCGAGAAGTTGACCTCCATCGACCGGTCCTTGGGCGCGACGGCGAGCGAGATGACGGCGTCCGGCACGTGCATCGACGTGAGCGTCCAGTTGACCTTGCCGTCCGTGAACGTCTCCCCCGAGCTGGCCTCGACGCCGTAGAACGCCACGATGTCGCCCGCCTCGGCCGACGGGACCTCCTCGCGGTCCTCCGAGTGCATGCGGAACATGCGCGGGACGCGGACCTTCCGCTGCTCGTTGCTGGTGTTGAAGATGGTGTCGCCCGCCGCGACCGTGCCCTGGTAGACGCGGAAGTACGTGAGCTGCCCGTACTTGTCCTGCTGGAGCTTGAACGCCAGGCCGACGAACGGCTTCGACGGGTCCGACGCGACGACGACCTTCTCCTCGTCCTTGGCCTGATCGTGCGCCTCGTTCACGACCTCGGTCGGGTTCGGGAGGTACATGATCACGCCGTCGAGCAGGAGCTGCACGCCCTTGTTCTTGATGGCCGAGCCGCACATGACGGGCGTCATCTTGAGGGCGAGCGTGGCGCGACGGATGGCCGCGCGGATGTCCTGCTCGGTGATGGGCTCCTCGTGGATGAACTTCTCGCCCAGCGTGTCGTCCACGTCCGCCACGTCGTGGATGATCTTCTCGCGCGCGGCCGCCGTGGCCTTCACGTACTCGGCGGGGACCTCTTCCTCGCGGACGGTCTCGCCGTCGGCGCCGTCGAAGAAGTACGCCTTGCCGATGATGGGGTCGATGATGCCCTTGAACTCGGACTCGGCGCCCATCGGCAGCTGGATCTTCACCGGGTGGTGGCCGAGCTTCTCCTTGAGCATGTCCGCGACGCGCTCGTAGTTCGCGCCGGGGTTGTCCATCTTGTTGACGAAGGCGATGCGCGGAACGCGGTACCGCTTCATCTGCTTGTCGACCGTGATCGACTGGCTCTGCACGCCCTTGCCCGAGTCGAGCACGAGGATGGCGCCGTCGAGGACACGGAGCGCCCGCTCGACCTCGATGGTGAAGTCGACGTGTCCGGGGGTGTCGATGATGTTGATGTTGTGGTCGGGGAACTGGTCCTTCGAGCCGTCCCACACGCAGTAGGTCGCCGCGGACTGGATGGTGATGCCCTTCTCGCGCTCGAGATCCATCGAGTCCATCTTGGCGCCGACCCCGTCCTTGCCGCGCACCTCGTGGATCTTGTGGATCCGCCCGGTGTAGAAAAGGACGCGCTCGGTGAGCGTCGTCTTGCCGGAGTCGATGTGCGCCGAGATGCCGATGTTACGGATTCGATCGAGGGGGATACGTGCGGCCAAGGGGAGTCTCGCTTGCTTGGGTTCGGGGGCGCCTGATAGCACGTCGGCGGCCTCTTGGGTGCCGAGGTGCGCCGAAACCCAGCGCGTGAGCTCTACCCTGGCCCGCGGGGGCCGGACCGAGGGCTCAGTTCCAGACCCGGGGCTCCACCGCTGGCCGGGTCGGGGCGGGCGGCACGCGGGACCGCGCCGTCCTCGTGTTCGTGTTGGTCGTGGGCACCGGCGGGGCCATCCATTCGCGCGCTTGCGCCAGCAGGGACCACCCGAGGAACAGCACGATGCCCGTCACGGACGTGATGCGAAGCGACCCGCGCATGGGACCCTCCTTCCGGGGCCCCGACTGTGCATCCAACATGCCCCTGACCGGCGGGCGCTCCGGCCATCACGGTGCGGCATGGGTGGTTAGATTCTCGGTGCACGTCGATGTGTCGTTACGCCCCGCTGTGGCGACCGTGTTTCCCCCAGATCGCTTGAATTCGCGTGGATCGTGTCTTGCGGCGGCCTGCTCCCGAGGGGAATATCCCGCCCCCGGCATTAAAACGTGGACACCCCTGATTCGAATCCCGAGCCGCGCTCGGACGGACCAACTGCCGGGCCGTCCTTCCCCATCGTCGGCATCGGTGCATCGGCCGGTGGGCTCGAGGCTCTCACGGCTCTGGTCGGCGCGCTGACGCTCGACACGATGGCGTTCGTCGTCGTGCAGCACCAGTCGCCCGACCACGAGAGCATGCTGTCGGGCATCCTCGGGCGCGCCACGCGGATGAGCGTGCAGCCTATCGCCGACGGGATGACGGTCGAAAAGAACCACATCTACGTCAGCCCGCCCAACGCGACCGTCGCCATCCTCCACGGCGTGCTCCACCTCATGCCGCGCTCGGCGAACCTGCCGATCGACGCGTTCTTTCGGTCGCTGGCCGAGGATCACGGCTCGAAGGCCGTCGGCGTCGTCCTCTCGGGGATGGGCAGCGACGGGACGAACGGCCTCAAGGAGATCCGCGCCGGCGGCGGCCTCACGTTCTGCCAGGAGCCGTCGACGGCGAAGTTCGACTCGATGCCCCGGAGCGCCCTCGAGAGCGGCGCGGCCCTCCGCGCGCTCAGGCCCGAGGACATCGGCGCCGAGCTGATGACGCTCGGCAAGCACGCCTTCCTCGCGCGCAACGCCGCGGCGCAGTCGACGCCGCTCGAGCGCGAGGAGCTCGCCAAGCTCTTCATCCTCATCCGCTCCGAGTTCGGCAACGACCTCACCCTCTACAAGCCGTCGAGCATCAACCGCCGCGTCGAGCGCCGCATGGCGCTGCTGAAGATCGACAAGCTCGCCGACTACGTGAAGCACGCGCACGACGACCGGGACGAGCTCGCGTCGCTCTACAAGGACATCCTCATCAACGTCACGAGCTTCTTCCGCGACGGCGAGCCGTTCGACGTCGTGAAGAACCTCATCCTCCCCCGCATCATCGAGCGCAAGGCCCCGCGGGGGACGCTCCGGTTCTGGGTCCCCGCCTGCGCCTCGGGCGAAGAGGCGTACTCGCTCGGCATGTGCCTGCTCGAGTCGCTCGAGCGGCGCCCCGCCGAGTTCCGGATCCAGATCTTCGGCACCGACGTGGACGTACAGGCCATCGCACGCGCGCGTCGCGGGATCTACCCGCAGAGCATCGAGGCCGACGTCTCGACCGAGCGGCTCGACCGCTTCTTCGTCAAGGTCGGCAAGGACTACCAGGTGTCGCGACAGCTCCGCGACCTCATCGTGTTCTCCCCGCAGAACGTCACGAAGGACTCGCCGTTCTCGCGCATCGATCTCCTCAGCTGCCGCAACCTGCTCATCTACCTGCAGCCGCCCCTCCAGAAGAAGGTGCTCCGCCTCCTCCACTATGCGCTCGAGCCCGACGGCTACCTGCTCCTCGGGACGTCGGAGACCGTCGGCGACAGCGCGGACCTCTTCTCGCTCGTCGACCGGACGAACAAGATTTACATGAAGAAGAACCTGCCGCTCCCGGCGCTGCTTCACGAGCGCGGCGTGGAGGCGGAGGCGGCGCGGCGACCGGACAGCGAGCGCCGCCTCAACGCGCAGCAGGTGGCCGACCGCAAGCTCCTCGAGCGGTACGTGCCCGCCAGCGTGCTGGTCGACGAGAACCTCGACGTGCTCCAGTTCCGGGGCGATACGGGGCTCTACCTCTCACCCGCTGCGGGGGCGGCGACGCTGAACCTGATGAAGCTCGTCCGCCCCGAGCTCCACGTGGAGATCTGGCGCGCCATCCAGCAGGCGACGGAGACCAACGCCTCCGTCCAGGTCACGCCGGTCCGCGTCCAGCGCGAGGGCGACCTGGTGCATCTCGTGGGGCTCGAGGTGGTTCCCATCGTCGATCAGGAGAGCCGGGCGCGCTGTTTCCTCGTCATCTTCACGGGCAGCGCGCCGATCCCGGCGTCCACGTCCGGGCCGCCTCGGGCCCCGGACGGCTCGAAGCCTCCGCCCGGGGGACAGGGCGCCGTGGACCAAGAGCCGGCGGCGCGCGTGCGCGATCTCGAGCACGACCTCGCGTCGACGCGGGAGTACCTGCAGACGACCATCGAAGAGCTCGAGACGAGCAACGAGGAGCTGAAGTCGACCAACGAAGAGCTCCAGTCGTCGAACGAGGAGCTCCAGAGCACGAACGAGGAGCTCGAGACGTCGAAGGAGGAGCTCCAGGCGACCAACGAGGAGCTGTCGACGACGAACGACGAGCTGCAGCACCGGGTGAGCGATCTGTGGCGCAGCACCACGGATCTCGACAACCTCATGAGCTCCGTCGACCAGGCCATCGTGTTCGTCGACGCCTCGCTGCGGCTCCGGGCCGCCACGGACGCCGCGCAGAAGCTCCTGCGTCTGGACGAACGGTGGACCGGGCGACCCGTCGCGGACCTGGCCATGCTCTTCGGCGGCACCGACGTCGTTCGCCTGGCGCGCACGAGCATCAGTCGCCTCGTCCCCATGAACGATCAGGCGCGCGTCGACGGGCGCTGGTACGACGTCCGCGCCGTCCCCTATCGCTCGCCGGGCGGCGTCGTCGACGGGGCCATCCTCATCCTGCGCGACGCCGGACAGCGGGGGCACGAGCTCGTGCTCGACGTCCGCGCCTACGCCGAGAAGCTCCTCGCCGCGCTGCCCCAGCCGCTCGCCATCGTCGACGCGGGGCTCCACGTGCTGTGGGTCAACGCGCCGTTCCTCGAGGCCATCGGCAACGAGCCTCAGGAGTCGCTCCGCGCGGCGAAGCAGTCGGACCGGGGTCTATGGGCGCACCCCGGTCTGCGCCAGGCCATGATCGAGGCGCTCGCGACGGACAAGCCATTTCGCGATCTCCGCATCGAGGGCGACTTCGGCGTCGGCGGTCGCCAGGTGATGCTCGTCAGCGGGACGGTGCTCACCGGGGTGGGCGGCGCCGACCGAGTGCTTCTTCTTGCGATCGTGCCCATCGAGGGTACGAACCAGCCCCCACCGAAGGGAGGATGAGGGCTTGCAGCCGAAGCAGAACGAGGTCGACAACCTCCTTCACGACCTCCACGTGCACCAGGCCGAGCTCGAGCTCCAGAACCAGGAGCTCCGGGAGAGCCAGCAGGCGCTCGAGGCCTCGCGGGCGCGTTACGCCGACCTCTTCGACTTCGCCCCCATCGGGTACATCACGCTCGACGCGCACGTCAGCGTCGTGGAGATCAACCTGGCCGCCGCCGCTCTCCTCGGCTGCCGGCGGGAGGACGTCCTCGGCAAGCCGTTCCGCGCGCTCGGCCGCGTCGTCCCGCGCGACGCGATGTCCGACCACGTCTGCGAGTGCATGGGCTCGAACCGGGTCGTCCGCCGCGACGTGACCTTCTACCGCAGGTCGGACGGCGCGGAGCTGTGCCTCGACGTGCAGAGCCTGCCGATCCGCGACCCCGACGGCGTGACCCACGGCTGCCGGACCACCCTCGTCGACCTCACCGACCGCAGGCGCGCCGAGCGCGAGCGCGCGGAGGCCATCGAGCGCGAGCGCACCGCGAGCCTCGGGCGGCAAGCCGCCGAGCAGGCGAGCCACCTGAAGGACGAGTTCCTCGGCGTGGTGTCGCACGAGCTCCGCACCCCGCTCAACGCGATCCTCGGATGGGCGCACGTGCTGACGTCCTCGCCGGCGCTCGACCCGGTGCGGGCGATGCGTGGCCTCGAGGTGATCCGGCGCAACGCCGAGGCCCAGCAGCGCCTCGTCGAGGATCTCCTCGATGTGTCGCGCATCATCACGGGCAAGCTGCGCATCGATCTGCGCCGTCCCGTGAGGCTTTCCACGATCGTGAGGGCGGCCATCGATGCCATGCAGCAGACGGCGGCGGCCCGGCGCGTCGCCCTCCTTCTGCACCTTCGCTCCGATCCTCGCGTCATGGCCGACAGCGACCGGCTGCAGCAGGTCGTCTGGAACCTCGTCTCGAACGCCGTGAAGTTCACGACCGACGCCGGACGGGTCGACGTCACCGTCGACGCCGACGACAGCCACGCGCGCGTGTCCGTCCGCGACACGGGCTGCGGCATCGACCCGGCGTCGCTGCCGTGGATCTTCGAGCGCTTTCGGCAGGTCGACAGCTCGCCCAGCCGCATGCACGGCGGCCTCGGGCTCGGGCTCGCCATCGTGCGCCACCTCGTCGAGCTCCACGGCGGCCGCGTCTGGGGCGAGAGCGACGGCGTGGGCCGCGGCTCCACCTTCTGTCTCGAGCTCCCGATCGCGCCCGGCTCGGCGGGGCCGTCGATCCCGCCGCCGCCGCCGCTGACCCTCGAATCTCCGCAGAGCCTGTCCGGCCTGCGCGTGCTCGTGGTGGAGGACAACGAGGACTCGCGGAGCCTCGCGGCGACGCTGCTCGAGGCCGCGGGGGCCGTCGTCGCGGTCGCCCCGACGGTCGCGCAGGGGCTCGCCGCGTTCGCGAGGCTCTCGCCGCAGGTCGTCGTGAGCGATCTGGGGCTGCCGGGGGAGGACGGCTTCGCGCTCCTCCGCCAGATCCGCGCGCTGCCCGCGCCCGCTCGCGACGTCCCGTTCGTCGCGATGACCGCCTACGCCCGGGCCGAGGACGTCGAGTTCGCGCTCGCGGCGGGCTTCGACGACCACGTGTCCAAGCCGATGACCCCCCGGGCGCTCGTCGAATGCGTCGGAAGGGTCGCGCGCGGGCGCGAGGCGCGCGGCCGGGAGGACTGAGGGTCGGGCGGCGCAGAGGGTGGGGGGCTCTCACGAGGCTCTCCGCGCGTGACGCACGGCGTGGCGCGCGCCCGCGGCCTTCTTCGGGCCGGGGCGGGCGGCGCGGTGCTGGGCGAGGCTGCGCGTCAGCACCTCGGCGAGGTCCACCACGTTCGTCGCGGGGACGGCCGCCGGCTTCGCGCGCTTCGGCGCCTCGCCGCGCATGCGGGCTTCGAGCATCGCGCGGAGCCGCGCCTCGTAGTCGTCCTTGTACTCGGTGGGATCGAACGGCTGCACCATCGAGTCGATGAGCATCTCCGCCGCCTTCATCTCGCGGGACGAGGCCTTGCCGTTCGCCGCCGGGTGAGCGTCGACCTGCGGCGCCGGCACGACCTCGTGCGGATAGTGGAGCAGCTCGAGCACCAGGCCCCCATCGTGGGGCGACAGCGCCGCCAGGTGGGCGCGCACCCGGAGGATGACCTGCGCGATCCCGACCCTGCCCGTCTTCACGAGCGCGTCGTGGAGCAGCCCGTACGCGTGCCGGCCCTTCCGCTCGGGCTCCAGGTAGTACGGCGTGTCGAAGAGCATCGGGTCGATCTCCTCGCGGGCCACGAAGGTCCGGATGTCCACCGACTGCGTCGCCTCGGGGCGCATGGCCTTGAGCTCCGCGTCGTCGACCACGACGTACTGACCCTTCTCGTACTCGAAGCCGCGAACCGTCTCGCCCCAGGAAATCTCCTTCTCGCAGACCTCGCACTTGCGGACGTTCCTCAGGCGACCCTGGTCCTTCGCGTGGAGGTAGTGAAAGTGCACCTCCTCGTCGGCGCGCAGCGCGGGGAGGAGCTTCACCGGGATGCTCACGAGCCCGAAGCTGATCGAGCCCGTCCAGATGGCGCGCGCCATGTCAGGACGGCTGCGCCGGGTAGCTGGCGACCACGTCGCGCGACGGCCGCTCGATGCTCACGACCTTGCTCGTGACGACGTCGTGCGGATCGCCGCGGCGGCCCGACGTGAAGCAGAGCTGCTCGCCTTCGTGCGGCGCCTCGGGCGGAACGGTCGCGACGATGCCGTCGTGATCGAGCCGCACGCTTCCGCTGAGCCGGCGGCCGAGCGCCGGATGCTCGAGCTCGAGCTCGCCCGTGTGGCGATTCACCACGGCGACACAGATGCGATCACGGCAGTGGTACTCGCTGTTGAGCGTGACGAAGACGCGGTGCCGCCTCCGCTCGGGGCCGCGGTACGCTCGGATGTCGACGACTCGGGACATGGGCTGCTCCTGGCTGAGCACATGAAGCATCGCGCGCGCCAGGCCGCGCGCGGGCCATCGCGCCTCACGTCTCGAGCTCGGCCGGGCCCGGCGACGACGCCAGGGCTCGCAAGAAGTCCTCCGCCCAGGTGAGCGCGGTGGTCCTCGAGATCACCTCGTGAAGCGCGCGATGCCGCCGCAGCCGCTCGTCGGCCGGCATCCTCAGCGCGCGATCGAGATCGCGCGCCGTGCCCTCGGCGTGCCAGGGGTTCGTGAGGAGCGCGTCGCGTAGCTCCTCCGCGGCGCCGGCGAAGCGGGAGAGGAGGAGCACGCCCGGCCGGTCCGGGTCCTGCGCGGCGACGTACTCCTTGGCCACGAGGTTCATGCCGTCGCGCAGTGGTGTCACGTACCCGACGTCCGCGGCGCGGTAGAGCTGCGAGAGCTGCTTGCGCCCGTACGAACGGTAGAGATAGCGGATGGGCACCCAGGCGGCCTCGCCGTATTCGCCGTTGATGCGGCCGACGCTGTTCTCGACGCGGCTCCTCTGCTCGGCGTACTCCGGCACGTCGGCGCGCGAGGGGACCGACACCTGGACGAGGGACGCCCGGCGCCGCCACTCCGGGTACCGCTCCAGCATGCAGCCGAACGCCTGGATCCGCTCGGGGATCCCCTTCGTGTAGTCGAGGCGATCGACCCCGAGCACCATCCTCGCGGGCCCGAGGCTCGTGATGAGGGCCGCGATCTCGTCGTCCGCCGCGGCGTCTCCGTCCTGGAAGTCGGCCGGGATGATGCCGAGGGGGAAGGGCGCGACGCGCACGCGGCGCCGGCCGCGGACGACGAGGTCCCCCTCCACGGTGACGCCGGGCAAGGTCGCCACGCAGCGCAGGTAGTTGTCGACCGAGCCGGCGGTGTGAAACCCGATGACGTCGAGGTCCAGCATCGCGTCGAGGATCTCCGGCGCCCACGGGAGGAGAAAGAAGATGTCCGGGCTGGGAAACGGGATGTGCTGAAAGAGACCGACGCGGCCCCGGTGCCCGCTGCCGCGCAGGTGCTTCGCGACGAGCAGCAGGTGATAGTCGTGCAGCCAGATGGTCGCGTCCGGGCCGACGAGCTTCATCGCCACGGTGGCGAAGGCCTCGTTGGCGCGCTCGTAGCCGTGCCAGTCCTCGTCGGAGAAGCGCAGGCGGCCGGGGAACGAGTGGAAGAGAGGCCACAGCGCGCTGTTGCACAGGCCGTTGTAGTAGTGGCGGTGCCACGGCTCGGGAAAGTCGACCCACGCGAGCGCGAGGCCGTCCACCACGTCGAGCCCTACGTCGGTCCCCGTCGCCTGCGGTCGCGTGCGGCCGCTCCAGCCGAGCCAGATGCCCTTGCGCGAGGAGAGCGCCGGGGAGAGCGCGGAGACGAGGCCGCCGACGTTGCGCTTGCGCGCGGGCCGTGACGACGCTCCGCGGAGGTCGGGCAGTCGGTTGGAGAGGACGAGCAGGTCGAACCTTCCGCCCGTGGATTTCCCGTCGGGCAGGGTCTCGATGCGGCTCGGGCGCCGCTCGGGCGCCGGCGGCCGCCCCTCGCGACGCACCGAGATGATCCACCGGTAGAACGCCTCCACCTCGTCGGAAGACTCGAGGCGCCAGCGCGCGCTCGTGTGCCGGCCGGCGTCGGCCCCGACGAGGATCGTCGCGTCGCCGTCCGACGCCGCCGTGAACATGTCCTCGTCGGTCACGTCGTCCCCCACGACGAGGAGGCGCGTGCCGCCGCCGAGCATCTCCCGCATCCACGCGACGGCGTTGGCCTTGCGCGCCATGCGCGGGCGGACCTCGAGCACCTCGGCGCCCGACAGCTCCTCGTAGTCCGGGTGACTGGCGAGCCACAGACCGATGGCCGTGCTCGCCTGTACGAGGAGGCTCATCTTCTCGTGCTCGACGACGGTGCGAAAGTGGAGCGCGAGAGACCACGTCTTTCGTTCGAGGACCGCGCCCGGGTGCTTGCTCACGAGGCTCTGCAGATCGACGGCCAGCGGGTCGATGGCCTTCGGGTCCAGCGAGATCATCGGCTCCCATTCGCCCTCGTCGCGGCGCCACGCGCCGTGCTCGCCGACGAGCAGCACCGACCTTGGCCGCGGGAAGAACCGGTCGAGCTCCTCGCGCGGCCTGCCGCTCACGATGGCGAGGGTGACGTCGGGCAACGACGCGAGATCCTGCACGAGACTGAGGATGCGGGCCGTCGGTCGCGCCGCCTCGGGCGTGGGGGCAAACGGCACGAGGGTACCGTCGAGATCGCTGAGGATCCCGAGGCGTTCATGCCGGGCCAGCGACAGCCAGTACTCGCTCTCGAGGTCGATTCGAACGTCCAATCTCGCCTCCTCGACGGGCCACGACGTGAGCATTAGCCTGACTCTCCGTCGACGACGGTCAATGCAAGGTCCCCGCCGCGAAGCCCCTCCCTTTCTTCACGAGCGCGCCTGCGGCGTGCTCCTCCATCCCTCCTCGCTCCCCGGCCAGCACGGCAGCGGTGACCTCGGACCCGGAGCGCGAGCATTCGTCGACTACCTCGCGGGCGCAGCGCAGCGATGGTGGCAGATGCTGCCCGTCGGGCCGCCCGGCTACGGCGAGTCGCCTTACAGCGCGGAGTCCACGTTCGCGGGGAACCCGATGCTCGTGAGCCCCGAGGGCCTCGTGGCCGCGGGTCTGCTCGATCCGGCGAAGCTCCGGCCGGAAGAGCCTCTGCGCGACGATCGCGTGGACTACGTGCCCATGGCGAGGCATCGCACGAACCTCCTCCGTGCGGCCTTCGACACCTTCCAGTCCACGAAGCAACGCCGCGGCTTCGGCGCCTTCTGCGAGAGCAACTCGGCGTGGCTCGACGAGTTCGCGCTCTTCCGCGCGCTCAAGCGCGCTCACGGCGGCGTGCAGTGGACGCGCTGGCCCGCGACGGTGCGCGACCGCGATCCCGATGCGCTGGCGGCCGCGCGGCGGGATCTCGCCCATGACATCGCGCTCGAGAAGTTCGAGCAGTTCGTCTTCGAGCAGCAGTG
Organism: Polyangiaceae bacterium; assembly: GCA_036501935.1. Taxonomy (GTDB): domain Bacteria; phylum Myxococcota_A; class Polyangia; order Polyangiales; family Polyangiaceae; genus Palsa-1150. Next base: position 12,979 of record DASXZL010000055.1, read on the forward strand.
GCAAGATCTGCGCGCGTACGCCAGGGCGCGCGGGGTCGGCCTCATCGGGGACCTGCCCATCTTCGTGGCGCACGACAGCGCGGACGTATGGCAGCACCCTGAGGCATTTCGCCTCGACCGGGCCGGAGAGCCCACAGTCGTCGCGGGGTGTCCGCCCGACTACTTCAGCGTCTCGGGCCAGCGGTGGGGGAACCCGCTCTACCGGTGGCGTCACATGAAGGCGACGGGCTACGCGTGGTGGATCGATCGCCTTCGCGTCACCCTTCGCCGCTTCGATGCCGTGCGCCTCGATCACTTCATCGGCTTCCAGCGCTACTGGGAGATCCCCGCCACGGAGCCGACGGCCGTGCGAGGCCGCTGGATGAAGGGGCCCGGCGCCGACTTCTTCGACGCGGTGGAGCGCGCGCTCGGACATCCCGGGGCCTCCGCCGGAGGGCGGGGGCCGGCGCTGCCGCTCATCGCGGAGGACCTCGGTGAGGCCACGCCCGCGGTCTACGCCCTGCGGGACCGCTTCCGCTTCCCGGGCATCCGCCTCCTCCAGTTCGCCTTCGGCGCGGACCGCCAGGCGAAGTCCTTTCTGCCGCACAACTATCCGCGGCGCGCCGTCGTCTACACGGGTACGCACGACAACGACACCGTGGTCGGCTGGTTCCACGACCGTGGCGGGCCGGACAGTACGCGGAGCGCCGAGCAGGCGGCGCGCGAGCGAGACGCGGCCCTCCGCTACCTGGGCACCACCGGAGACGAGATCCACTGGGACATGATCCGCGCCGCGCTCGCGTCGGTGGCGAGGCTCGCCGTGGTCCCGGTGCAGGACTTGCTCGGGTTGGGCTCCGAGGCGCGCATGAACAGACCTGGCAAGGCAACGGGCAACTGGTCGTGGCGCGTCGGCGAGGGCGCGCTTTCGCCGGCGGTCGCCGCGCGGCTCGCGTCGATGACGAGGACCTACGGCCGCGCCGCCCCGGAGCGCGAGACCGCGGAGCGCGAGCCCGTGGAGCGCGAGGAGGCCGCCTCGTGACCGGGGGACCCACCTGGTACAAGGACGCCATCATCTACGAGCTCCGTGCCCGCTCGTTCTTCGACAGCGACGACGACGGGATCGGCGACTTCCGCGGGCTGGCCCGGCGCCTCGACTACCTGCAGGACCTCGGCGTCACGGCCGTCTGGCTGCTGCCGTTCTATCCGTCGCCGGGGCGCGACGACGGCTACGACATCTCCGATTACACGGGCGTGCACTCCGACGTCGGCACGCTCGCCGACTTCGAGCACGTGCTGGCCGAGGCGCACCGTCGCGGGCTTCGCGTCATCATCGAGCTCGTGCTCAACCACACCTCGGACCAGCACCCGTGGTTCCAGCGCGCCCGCCGCGCGCCGCGTGGGTCGCCGGAGCGGGACTTCTACGTCTGGGCCGACTCGGCCGACGGGTACCGGGACGCGCGCATCATCTTCAAGGACTTCGAGCACTCGAACTGGTCGTGGGACAGCGAGGCCAAGGCCTATTACTGGCACCGCTTCTACTCGCACCAGCCGGACCTCAACTTCGAGAACCCCGCCGTGCAGGCGGCCCTACTCGAGGTCGTCGACTTCTGGCTGGCCAAGGGGGTCGACGGGCTGCGCCTCGACGCGGTGCCGTACCTCTACGAGGAAGAGGGGACCAACTGCGAGAACCTGCCTCGCACGCATGCGTTCCTCAAGAAGCTTCGCGCCCACATCGACGCGACGTACCCGGATCGCATGCTGCTCGCCGAGGCCAACCAGTGGCCGGACGACGCGGCGGCGTACTTCGGCGACGGCGACGAGTGCCACATGAACTTCCACTTTCCGCTCATGCCGCGGATGTTCATGTCGATCCACATGGAGGACAGGTTCCCCATCGTCGACATCTTCGCCCAGACGCCGGAGACGCACCCGAGCTGCCAGTGGGCGCTCTTTCTGCGGAACCACGACGAGCTCACGCTCGAAATGGTGACCGACGACGAGCGGGATTACATGTACCGGGCTTACGCCGCCCAGGCCGCGATGCGCCTCAACCTCGGCATTCGCCGCAGGCTCGCGCCGCTGGTGGGCAACAACCGCCGCAAGATGGAGCTGCTGAACGGCCTTCTCTTCTCGCTGCCGGGGACGCCGGTCCTCTACTACGGCGACGAGATCGGGATGGGCGACAACGTGTACCTCGGCGACCGCAACGGCGTCCGCACGCCGATGCAGTGGAGCATGGACCGCAACGCGGGCTTCTCGCGCGCCAACCCGCAGCGGCTCATCCTGCCGGTCATCATCGACCCCGAGTACCACTACGAGTCGGTCAACGTGGAGAACCAGCAGCAGAACCCCACGTCGCTGCTCTGGTGGACCAAGCGCCTCGTCGCGATGCGAAAGCGGTACGCGGCCTTCGGCAGGGGGTCGACGGAGTTTCTGGCGCCGTCGAACGCGCGCGTGCTCGCCTACGTGCGGCAGTACGGCGACGAGACGGTGCTCGTCGTGGCCAACCTGTCGCGCTTCTCGCAGTACGCCGAGCTCGATCTCTCGAAGTACAAGGGGACGGTCCCCGTCGAGCTCTTCGGCCGGACCAAGTTCCCCGTCGTCGGGGACGCGGCGTACATGCTCTCGCTCGGCCCGCACGCGTTCTACTGGTTCGCGCTCGAGGCGCCGAAGGTGACCGACGACCGCATCTCGATGCCGCCGCCGCCGCCGACCATCGAGTGCAAGAGCGTGGAGACGCTGCTCCTCGGCGGCGAGCGGCCGCTCCTCGACGAGGTCCTGCCCACGTTCCTCGAGGGGCGCCCGTGGTTCCAGGGGCGGGATCGCGGGATGCGCACGGCGGTGATCGAGGATGGCTTCCACATCGAGAGCGGAGGCCGGCCGGCCACGTACCTCGTGCTCGTCCGCGTCGAATACCTCGACGGCGTGACGGAGCTCTACGCGCTTCCCCTCGCCTGGGCCGCGGGCGACCGCATCCCCGGGGGGCCGCCCGTGGTGGCGCTGCTGCGCATCGCGGGCGAGCAGGGCTCGATCCCCGGCGCCCTCGTCGACGTGGCGGAGGATCCCACGCTATCGCGGGTGCTGCTCGAGGCCATCGTCCGGCGCCGCAAGTCGGAGGGGGGCACAGGCTTGCTGGTCGCGACCCCGGAGGGCGGCGCGGTCCTGACCGAGGACGACCTCCCGCACGAAGCCTGGAAGCTCGGCTTCGATCGGCGCCACACGACGATTCGCTACGGCGAGGGGTTCGTCCTCGAGCTCCAGCGGCGTGTCGAAGAGGGCGTCAGCCCGGTCGTCGAGGTGGGGCGCTACCTCGCGAGCCGTTCGACCGACCTCGCGCCCAGGCTTTGCGGCAGCATCGAGCTCGTCCCGCTGCGCGGCGAGCCGATGACCGTCGCGGTGCTTCACGCCTTCGTGCCCAACGTGGGAACGGCCTGGGACTTGGCGCAGCGGGAGCTGGGGCTCTACTTCGAGCGGGTCCTCGCGCGCGACCGGAAGGAGGCCCCACCGCCTCCGGCGACCGAGCCCGTGCTGCTGCTCGCAGGACGGGAGCCGCCGGCGCTCGTGCGCGAGATGATGGCCAGCTACGGCGACACCGCCGCGCGCCTCGGGACACGCGTCGCGGAGCTTCACGTCACGCTGGCGTCGGGGACCGCCGATCCCGCGTTCGTCCCCGAGCCGTACTCGGCGCACGACCGGCGGTCGAAGTACCAGTCGCTGCGCAACCTCAGCGGCAAGGTGTTCCGCACGCTGCGCGAGCGCCTCCCCGATCTGCCCGAGCGCGCCCGGCGCGAGGCGGAGGCCATCCTCGCGCGCGAGCGGGACGTGTTGAAGTCGTTCGAGCCGCTCCTCCGCGGGACCGTGAACGCGCTCCGGATCCGGACGCACGGCAACCTGCACCTCGGACACGTGCTCTTCACGGGCAAGGACTTCGTCATCGCCGACTTCCAGGGGCTCGACGCGCTGACGCTCGCCGAGCGCCGCCGGAAGCGTTCCCCGCTCCGGGACCTGGCGTGGATGGTGGGGTCGTTCGAGACGGCCGCGTTCAAGCGGCTGCTCAACCCGGCGAGCGTGCGCGAGAGCGACGTCGACGCCGCCCGGCCGTGGGCCGTGCACTGGACGACCTGGGCCTCCGCCGCGTTCCTGGAGGCTTACCTCTCGGCGACCGCGGGCTACGCGTTCATGCCGCCGCGGCGCGAGGAGATCGCGGTGCTCTTCGACGCCTTCGTGATGGAGCGAGCCCTCTTCGAGCTGCGGGGTGAGCTCGAGCACCCGTCGGAGGCGGTCATGGTGCCGCTCATCGGGGTCGGTCACTGTCTCGGATAGCGATACCATCCCGTTGTGCGCCAGGACGGCCCCAAGGACGACCTTCCGACGACGCCGCTCACCAACGACGGGACGGTTCGCACCCTCGATCGTTCCGCGGAGCCGGAGGTGGGGGCGCACCTCGGGCAGTTCCGCGTCGAGGCGAGGATCGGCCAGGGGGGGCTCGGGGTCGTCTACCGGGCCTACGACGAGAAGCTCGCGCGTCCCGTCGCGCTGAAGGTCCTCGTCGACTCTTCTTCGGCGGCGGCGGCGCATCTGCTCGCCGAGGCCCGCGCGGCCGCGTCGCTCACGCACCCGTCGATCGCGGCGATTCACGACGTACAGCAACATCTCGGCATTGCCTTCATCGTGATGGAGCTCGTCCCCGGGGAGACCCTTCGCGCGAGGATCCGGCGAGGGCCGGTGCCTCGCGACGCGGCGCTGAGCTACGCGCGCGACATCGCCGCCGGGCTCGCGCGCGCGCACGGGAGCGGCATCGTGCACCGCGACCTCAAGCCGGAGAACGTGATCGTCACGCCGGACGGGAACGCGAAGATCCTCGACTTCGGCCTCGCGCGAGAGACCCCCGAGGGACCCGCGCCGAGCAGCCGGGCGGGCGTCACAGGGATCGCGGGGACGCCCAATTACATGGCTCCGGAGCAAGCGCGGGGCGGTCGCGTCGACGCTCGGGCGGACGTCTTTTCGTTCGGCGTCGTGCTCTACGAGCTTCTGTCCGGCAAGCGCCCGTTCGCGCAGGTCCCGGGAGAGCGAGGATCCGAGGCCGAGGCGTGGCCGATCCTGACGCCTCTCGACGAGGCGGCGCCGGGCCTCCCGCCCGAGCTCGTCCGGATCGTCGAGCGCTGCATGGCCTTCGAACGCGCGGAGCGCTTCCCGGACGGGGCCGCGGTGCTGGCGGCGCTTCGGTCGGTCGAGCTCCCCGCGCGCCGCCCCGCCGCCCGCGGGATCCTCTGGGCCAGCCTGGGGCTCGTCGTCGCCGGCGCGCTCGGCCTCGGCGTCGTCGGCCGCTGGACGGGGATCGCGGCGGGTGTCCCACCGGCTCCCTCGGCCTCGGGAGCTCCGACCGCGGGGGCGCCGTCCGCGGAGCCGGCGTTCGCGCTCACCTCCACGCCCGAGCCCATCCCCGGGGCGGGGCTCTGCTCTTCGTTCCCGGTCTTCGCGGACGACGGCACGCTCGTCTTCTCGCGGCAAGATGCCTCCGGCTCGGAGATCTACCGGCGCGATCTCGCGACGGGGCGCGAGACGCCGCTCACCGACGACCGCGCGAACAGCCTGCGCCCGTCCCGGGGAGCTGCCGGCGAGATCGTCTACCTCTTCCGGAAGAAGGGAGAGGACGGCGGCAACGAGGTGCGGAGCGTGGCGCTCGCGGGCGGCCCCTCGCGGAGGTTGCTCTCGGGGGAGGACCCGGTCGTCGCGCGGGACCATCTTTTCTTTCTCCAGGCCGACAGCCGAGCCATCCGCCGCAGGGCGGTCGACGGCGGCGACGAGGACCTCCTCTACGAGGCTCCCCCCTCCCTGGTGTTCGACTCGCTCAACGTGTCGCCCGACGCTCGCTGGCTCGCGACGAGCACGAGCGGCATCGAGTCGCGCACGGCGACGCCCGTGTGCTTCGCGCCGCTGGGAGAGGCGCGCGATCCGCTCGACTGCACTTCGGCGGGAATGATGACGTCGCGCCGACCGACCTTCTCGCCCGGCGGCGGCGCGCTCTACTTCGCGCGAGGGGACTCGCTGGTCCGCGTCGACCTCGCCACCCGGGCGACCACGTCGACCCGGGTCACGCCCGCGCCGACGTCGTTCGCCTTCGGTCCCGACGGCGCGACCCTCGTCTCGTCGACGTGCCGCCTGCAGTACGAGGCGCTGCGCATCGACCCGGACGGACGGACGACGCCGCTGCCCGCGGTCGCCGCCGAGGTCGGGATCCTCGCGGTCGGTCCGCACGGCGAGCTGGCCTTCCCGGTCGGTCACGAGGGCCAGGTCTCGCTGGGGGTCGCCGACGGAGCAGGCCCCGACGTCCGCATCATGACGGGCGCCGGCCACGACGTGACGGAGACCGCCTTCTCCCCCGACGCGAAGCGGGTCGCCTTCCACGACGCCACGCCGGTCACTGGCGGTCTCTTCGTCGCCAATCTCGACGGCAACAGCGCGCCGACGCGCGTCACCACGTTTGCCGACGACGCCTCTCCGTCGTGGCTCGACGACGAGCACATCGTGTACCTCCACGCGGAGAAGGGGCTGCCGTACGGCCGCGTGTACGTCGTGTCGGCGGCGGGCGGCGAGGCCAAGGCCCTCCCCAGGCTCCCCGGCGTCCTCATCGGCGCCGTACCCGCGCGCGGCACGCTGCTGATGGGAATCCGGAGCCCGTCGGGCGACCGATTCGTCGAGGCGACGCAGACGGGGCGCATGCGCGACCTGCCTCTCCGCGGCGTGCCGAAGGGGATGCAGTGGGAGGTCTCGACGGCGTCCTCGTCGTCGGGACGGTACGTCGCGTGGTACTCCGGCGGTGCCGCGTGGAAGGGCGATCTCGACGCGGGCGTCGCCTCGCGCGTGGACTTCGCGTGGCCGGCGGGCGACGCCGACAGCCTCCAGCCCGACGACCAGGGGCGCCTCACGGTGTCGTTCCGTCACTACGAGGGCCAGCTCTACGTCGCCAGAGGGCGGTTTCCCTGATGCCCGACAGCATGACCACGGTGGAGAGCGCGCGGGGTGGCCGAGCGCACGGCGACGAGCCCGCGCCGCTGGATGCGCTCGCGGTCGTGTGGTGCGCGGAGGAGCCGTCGCGCGTCGGAGAGGTGGTCCTGCTGCCCCCTCCGGCCGAGCGCCGGTCGTTCGTGTTCGGCCGCGGCTCCGAGCCCGACGGGCGGCACGAACGGGCCCGCCTCGCGCGCCAGCGTCCGGGCGAGACCACCGAGACGCCTCCCCTCTCCTCGACGCACCTCTCGCGGGCGCAGCTCATCGTCCGCAGCCACGCGGACGGGGGCGTGACGCTGAAGAACGTGGGCAAGCGGTCGCTCGTCGTCGAGGGAAAATCGGTCGACGAAGGCCGAGCGCGGACCGGGGATCTCGTCGAGGTCGGCCATCAGCTCGTGCTCCTCTGCGTGCAGCGTCCGCCGACCCTCCCTCCGCTCCGCGCGACGGACCCGCGGCTGTCCTTCGCCTTCGGCGAGGCCGACTCGTTCGGATACGTGGGCGAGTCGCCCGAGGCCTGGCGCCTTCGCGACGAGGTCGCGCGGGTGGCGCTGCGCCGCGAGCATCTGCTCGTCCTCGGCGAGAGCGGCACGGGCAAGGAGCTCGTGGCGCAGGCGGTCCATGCGCTGGGACCCCGCGCCGGGCGCCGCTTCGTCGCGCGAAACGCGGCGACGGTCCCGTCCGGCCTCATCGACGCGGAGCTCTTCGGCAACGCGGCCAACTACCCGAACGCCGGCATGCCCGAGCGCCCCGGCCTCGTCGGCGAGGCCGAGGGGTCGACGCTCTTCTTCGACGAGATCGGCGAGCTTCCCGTCGAGCTCCAGACGCACCTCCTCCGCCTGCTCGACGGCGGGGACTACCAGCGCCTCGGGGACGCGCGGCGCCGCACCGCCGACCTGCGCGTCGTGGCGGCGACGAACCGACCCCTTTCCCAGCTCAAGGCCGACCTGGCCGCGCGCTTCGTGCTGCGCGTGCACGCTCCCGGATTCCACGAGAGACGCGAGGACATCATGCTGGTCGCGCGCGAGGTGCTGCGCAGGACCGTGCTGGCCGGCGACCCGTCCGGGGCGCGCTTCGCGGACGCGCGAGGGGAGCCGCGGATCTCGGGCGAGCTCGCGGTGGCGCTCATGAGCCACCTCTACGCGACCCACGTGCGGGAGCTCTCGAGCATTCTCCTGCGCGCGGCCCTCGAGAGCCGCGGAGAGGTCGTCGAGCTCACGGACGGAGCCCGCCGCCTCCTTTCCCTGTCCGACGATGGGCCGGCGCAGTCCGTTCGCGAGGTGACGCGCGAGGAGCTCGTCGCCGCGCTCGAGCGTCACGCCGGCATCCGCGAGAAGGTCTGGCGGGAGCTCGGCTTGCCGAACCGCTACGTACTCAAGCGCCTGATGAAGAAGCACGGCCTCGCGGGGGGCGAGGACCCGTAGCGACTTCCATTCGAGAAGCGCGCTCGCTTGCGCTCGCTCGTTCAGAACCACTTCACGCGAAGGCCGAGCGACGTGGCCGTGCGGAGCTGTCGCACCTCGACGACCTCCGCGCGCCGGCAGAAGTATTCGATCGTGCCCCGCATCGCGCCGCGGAGCGCGCCTCGCGCATAGTCGATCCGCGCTGCCGGCCATCCCGCGAGCTCCACGAGCGCCTCTTTCGGCCCGAGGCGCGCGACCGCCATGGCGCTCCCCCGCCATACGCGCGCCCAGTTGCGGTGCACGAGCGTGGCCCCGAACCACGGCGATCTCACCGACCCCGCGAGCCGCAGCGCGGTCATGATGACCGGGCCGTGAAAGCGTCGCGCCGTCTCCCAGCCGATGCTCGCCTGTTCGAGCTCGCTCAGCGCGAGACGATCGCACGCCTCGTAGTGCGCCATCCCGACCTCGAACGGCAGCCACACCGCGGGGACCGTCGCCAGAATGGTGTCGCGGTGCTCGGGCGCGAGCTCGGCGACGTAGCGCTCGTAGAGCCCGCGCCTCGCGAGGATCTGCACCGTCGAGCGCAGCATCGTGCTTCGGTACTCGCGGGCGAGCGGTACGTCCTCGCGCGGAACCGGGAAGGGGAGAAACGGCTCCGGGGCAGCGGGCACCGCTACCCATGGTAGCAGGGCGCGCGCGACCCAATCGCGACGCACCCCGCGGGCCGGCGTAAGTACGCAGCCGCAGAGGCTCTGACCGGAGCGTCTTCGCCGGCTCCGCCGGTGTCCGGCGGAAACGTGCAGCGATCCAGCTGGTTACGGGGTGCGCTCGGGGGAGGAAGAAACGCGGCGCGACGCTTCGACCTGCGAATGCGTCGTCTTGTCGACCGAATGCCTCATCTTGTCTTCGAGGAGACACATCGTCTCGACCGGATGCGCCATCTCGTCTTCGAGGAGCCGCATCTCGTCGCCGGGATGGCGCGACTTGAAGACGAGACGACGCATCTTGAAGAGGGGAAGGCGCTCTTGCTCGAAACGACGGCTCCTTCGTCGACCCGCGAGCCGCACCCGGTTCGACGAATGCGGCGCGGACAGGTGAACGAGCCTCGGCGAGAACACTCGGACCCGCACCTCGTCGTCCCGCGTGACCACGAGGAGCATCGGACGCTCCATCGCGTCGACCCGACTGGGCGCCTCGTCTTCATCACGAGCGCCTCGTGAGACTTCGCGCGGGCCATGGAGGTCTCGTTCGCGCGTGTGGGAGCCACGGGCAATCGATCGAGCCCTCTGCGTCGAGGTACTAGGGGAAGCCGGTGGGAAGCGCACCTTGCCCGCCGCACCCCGCAGCTCGCGCCCCCTGGCCCCGCGACGGAGGATTCGCCGCCGAGAACGCAGCCGCAGGCTGCGGGCGAGACGCTGAATCCTCTGCGGCTCGCCGCAGCCCGTCCGCGCCGCCACGCGCACCCCGGCCCGCGACGGAGGATTCGCCGCCGAGAACGCAGCCGCAGGCTGCGGGCGAGACGCTGAATCCTCTGCGGCTCGCCGCAGCCCGGAGGGCTGCAGCGCGCCACAGAGGATTCGAACCTCTGACCTACGGCTCCGGAGGCCGTCGCTCTATCCAGCTGAGCTAGTGGCGCTTGCAGCGCCGTTTCTCGCACGTGCCCGGCGATCCGGCAAGAGCTGCCATTCCTCCAGACCGGGGCGCAACCGCAGCCCGGCGGATCCCGCCCCGGCGGAGCCCCGCGCCTCGCACGATCCTGACAGCCTACTGACGCACCCGCGCCGCATGCTCCCCGCATGCTCACCACCGCGCTCCCGATCGCTGCCCCCTTCGACTTTGCCCATACCCTCGCCTTCGTCTCCGGCTTCTCGCCGATGGCCGGCGAGCAGCTCCTCTCCGGCGCCGCGGGACCCGCCGCGCACCTCACCAAGGCGCTCGCCCTCGACGGGCGCGCCGTCGTCTTCCGCGTTCGCCCTGAAAGCGCTGACGTCGCGTCCGAGCGCCCCTCCCTCGACGTCGACCTCTTCTCCCACATCGAGCTCGCTCCCGCCGCCCGCGACGCGGCTGTCACCCGCATCACCTCCTACCTCGGCGCGAGCGACGACCTCGACGCCTTCTACGCCGCCGTTGCCCCCGACCGCGCGTTCGCTCCGCTCACTCGCAAGTACCGCGGCCTCCGCCATGTCCGTTTCCCCAGCCCCTTCGAGGCCGCATGCTGGGGCGTCATCCACCAGAGAACCCAGCTCGCCACCGCGCGACGCATGAAGGACGCGCTGACGCGGCGCGCGGGCCCGTCCCTCGTCGTCGGCGGCGTCGAGCACCGCGCCTTCCCCGAGCCCGACGCGGTGGCCGCCCTCGACGACGGCGAGCTCGCGGCTCTCCTCCCCGGCGGCCGCCGCGCGAAGGCCGTGGCCGCCCTGGCCCGCGCCTTCGCGGGCGTCGACGAGCGCTTCCTCCGCGAGGCCCCCGTCGACGAGGTTCGCGCGTGGCTCCGCGCCATCCACGGCGTGGGCCCCTTCACGAGCGGCTTCGTCCTCTACCGCGGCCTCGGGCGCTTCGACGGCGCCGCGCTCGTCGCGCCGGGGCTCGTGGAGGGCGCGCGCAGGCTGTATGGGCGCTCCCTCACCTCTGCAGACGTCCGGCGGCTCGCCGAGGGCCACGGCGCCTGGGGCGGCTACTGGATGCTCTACGTCTGGGCCTCCACGTTCATGTAGCTACGGCGCGACCCGCTCCTCGACCACCCTGCCGTCGCGCAGCGCTCTCCCCGACAGCGTCAGGTGGTCGACCCCGAAGGGCCAGCGCAGCTGCGCGTACACGCTCCAGAGCGAGGCCGGCTCGCCGCCGATCACGGTCGTCGCCGTCGCCTCGCAGGCGCCCCCGCGCGATCGCGTCTCGATGGCGATGGCGCGGGCCGGCAGCGCACGCAGACGCAGCGTCACGCGGCCCCCTTCCGCGCCGCGCTCCACGACGCGCTGCTCGGCGAGGCCGTACGCGCCCAGCTCGCGAGCCAGGAGCGGCTCCGTCGCGCGCGGTCCCTGCTCGAGCATGCGCCAGTACGCGAAGACCGGGGCCGCGCCCACGGGGGCACAGGCCGCGTCGAGGCGCACGCCGTAGTGGACCTGGTTCCTGTTCTCGCTCTTTGCGACGAGAAAGACGCTCGCGACGTCCCGGTCCGCCTCCCCGCGCGCCACGCCAGCGTCGAGCGCGGCGAAGGCGCCCGTCAGGACGGCGAGCAACGCGGCCGAGAACGAGGGTCCCCGCATCTCGAGGCGAGAGCGTGCGCCGTCCGCGTGACGATGGAAGGGCGCTCGGTCGAAGCCTTGGTGACTTTCGTCCGCGGTGACCTCAAAAGCTGCCGTGAACCCCCATCCATCCGGGCGACACCACCAGCCCGGTGCTCGGCCCGGCCGTTCCCTTCGATAGCGAGAGCACGAACAGCGTCCCTCCCGCCGCGACGCCCGCGATCCCGACGATGAGCCCCACGTTGGCGATGGTCTGCTGGGTCTTGCCCGACGAGATCTCGCCCACCTTGTCGGCGGGGCAGGGGCCTCCGTTGCACGTGGTGTTCAGATCGTTGTAGGTCGAGCGCGCCATCATGCCGGCGATGCCGAACGTGACCAGCCCCGCGACCCCGACGCCCCCGGCGACGTAGGCCGCCGTGCGAAGCGGCGATGGGCCCGTGTCGGGCAGCGGCGTCGGCGGAGGCGGGGCCGGGGGACCGCCAGGCAGCTCGCCCGACTGCGCGTCGATCGTGAGCGCCGTCTTCTGCCCCGCGGCGAGCGAGACCGTCCGCTTCACCGGCGCGTGGCCCGGCGTCTCGACGACGACCTCCGTCGAGCCCGCGATCGCCGGCGCCGGCTCCCCCCACGCGGCCCGCCGGATCTGCTCGCCTCCGACGGCCACCTTCGTCTCGTCCGTCGGGTTCTGGATGGTCAGCGCGACGAACCCGAGCTGCGGCTCGATCTCCGCACGCTCGGCGGTCGCCGAGTCGTAGGCCCGCTGGTAGCGGTTGTCCTGACCGACGAGCTCCTTCGCCTCGACCGCCGTGCGCCCGAGCTCCGCGTACGCCGCGACGAGCTTGCCCATCGCGCGCAGGCACCGCGCGAGCTCGAGCCGCGTGTTGGGGCTGCCGACGATCTCGTGCGACGCCCGGAACTCGGCCAGCGCGGCCTCGTACTGCTTCTTTCCGAGCAGCTCCTTGCCCCGCGCGAACCGCGCCTGCGCCTGCTCGCGCTGGACCGGCGTGGCCGCCGCGGGCATCACGCCGTCGGCGTGCGCCGGCATCGCGGCGGACGACACGAGCGCCGCGAGCACCGCGGCGAGAGCGAGGCTTGAGCGCATGGATCAGATCCCCTCGGGCTCGTATTTGTGCTTGGTGGGGCGCACGGCGGCAGGCGGCGGCGTGTAGGCAGGCGCGGCGGGCCACGACGGCGCGGTCGCGGCGGGAGGCGCGGCCGTCTTCTGCGACGCCGACGCCGCAGGGGCCGGCGCGGGCCCGGCCGCCGGCGCCGTCGTAGCGGGGGGCACGTCCGGGGGCGCCGCAGTCGGGGGCGCCATCGCTGCCGAGTCGACGGGGTTCGTCGCGGTGGTCGCGGTGGTCGCGGTGGTCGCCGTGGTCGCGGGCGAGACCGTCGTGCTCGGCGACGGACGCGCCATCAGCCACCACACGAGCAGCGCGGTCCCGAAGAGCACCGGCCCTGCCAGCAGCGCGACGACGAGCGTGCGACGCGGCCGAGGGATGACCAGCGGCTCGGCGACGGACGCGGTGAACGCCGGCGCGGGCGTCGGCGGAGGCGTGACGGGGAGGGCGAGGACCACGGGGGGGGCCGGGGCCGCCGGCGGCAGCGCCTCGGTGGCCGCCTGGATCGCGGCCGCGATGTCGGTCTTCGGGGGCCGCGCGGCCGGCGGCACTTCGAACGCGACCATCGGTGTAGGCGCGGCGATGACGGCCCGACGAGGGGACCCCGGTGGCGCAGGCGGTGGTGCCGGTGGCGCAGGCGGTGATGCCGGTGGCGCAGGCGGTGATGCCCGTAGCGCAGGCGGCGGCGCCGGCGGCGACGGCTCTGGCGGCGGCGGTGGATCGCTCGCGGGCGGAACGACGACGGCCGTCCCCTCGCCCTTCGCGATCGCCGGGAGCGACGCGGGCGCCGCGACGCCGGCCAGCGTCGCTTGCCGGGGGCGCATGTCGGGGAGGCCCGGCGGCCTCGGCGCCACGCGCGCCGGCGCGACCGGCAGAGCCGGTGGACCCTTCGCCGCCGGAGCCTCGAGCGGAGGCGGGATCGGCGTCGGCGCCGTCGAGATGGTCGCCGTCGTCGGCTCGAGGTCGACCGCGACGTCGACGCTCTCCGGCGCCGGCTCGATCACCCCCGACACCTCCGCGCGCTTCACGCGCGCCCGCACCTCGCCCCGCTCGAGCTCCGCGCGCCGCGCCTGCACCGCGTCGCCGAACGCCGCCCGCATGAACGCCGCCACGCGCACCGGCGGCGCGAGCTTCGGTCCGGCGATCCGCCGGATGTCCGCCGCGAGGGCCGCCGCCGACATGAACCTCTTCTCCGGGTCGGCCGAGAGCGCGCGCGACGCCACGTCGGCGAGCGGGGCCGCCCAGGGGCTCGCCTCCGGGGTGGTCGCGCGGACGACCTTCCCGCTGAGGATGTGCGTCACGATGGCCGAGGGCTGCGTGTTCGCGAAGAGCGGCCGCCCCGTCAGGGCCTCCCACAGCATGACCCCGGCGCTGTAGACGTCGGCGCGCGCGTCCGCCGTCTCGTCGGCGAGCAACACCTCCGGGGCCAGGTACGCGCTCCCGTCGCGTCCCGGCCGCGCCGTGGCGGACCGCACGCGGCACGTGCTGACGAGGCGGCTCACGCCGTCGAGCCCCACGACGACGCAATCGGGCGTCAGCTCGCCATGCACGAGCTTGAGGGGCTCGCGCTTGGCGTCGCGCAGGTTGTGGACGGCGCTGAGCCCCGAGAGCACGTCCACCAGCACGCGCAGCGCGATCTCGAGCGACACCGGCTTCGGCTTCCCGACGAGCTCCGACCAGCGCACGCCGTCGACGAACTCGCCCACGACGAAGACCTCTTCGCCGCGGATGACCACGTCGCGGATCCGCGCGACGTTCGGGTGCTCCAGCGTCGCCAGGCGTCGCGCGTCGCGGACCCAGTCGGCGATCTCCTGGTCGCCGTACACGTCCCCCCGCGCCACGCGCTCCACGACGACGAGCACCGTGCGCCCGTCGGGCTGCGTGTCGAGCGCAGCGCACGCCGGCACCACGCGAGCACCGAGCTCGCGCAGCATGCGGAACCGCTCCACGGGTGGCGACCCGCGGGCGTCGGGCGAAGACGAGGCCGCCAACGTTTCAATCGTACACCGGTCCGGGCGCCGTCGCCGAACGGGGAGGAAATGTGGGACAAGGCAGGTGTCCCGTTTGGACTTCCAGGCCCTCGGCAGCTACATCCGCACCTGCTTTGGCTGCCTCGACGCGCTTTGCACGGTTCGCCTGGGGGCTCCTCGCGTACGACGTGGCCGTCGTCGCCTGGGGCGCGTACGTGCGCGCGACCGGCTCGGGCGCGGGGTGCGGCGCGCACTGGCCGCTGTGCAACGGCGAGATCGTGCCGCGGTCGCCGCGCGTGGAGACGCTGGTCGAGCTGTCGCACCGCCTGACGAGCGGCCTCGCGCTGGCGCTCACGCTGGTGCTGCTCGTGTGGGCGTTCCGCGTGTTTCCGCGCGGGCACGTCGTGCGGCGCGGCGCGGTCGTCACGACGGCGTTCATGATGGGCGAGGCGCTCATCGGCGCAGGGCTCGTGCTCTTCCAGCTCGTCGCGCACGACGAGTCGATGAAGCGCGCGCTCGGTGTCTGCCTTCACCTGTGCAACACGTTCCTGCTGCTCGGCTCGACCGCGCTGACGGCGTGGTGGGCGTCGGGCGGAGCGCGCCTCCGGCTGCGCGGGCAGCGGGCGGTGGCGTGGACGATGGGGCTGCCGCTCGCGGCGATGTTCCTCGTGGGGATCAGCGGCACCGTGACGGCGCTCGGCGACACGCTGTTCCCGCCGACGTCGCTCGCCGCGGGCTTCGCGCAGGACTTCACGCCGGGGATGCACCTCTTCATACGGCTCCGCGGGATCCACCCGATCCTGGCCGCGTCGACGGGGGCGGGCATCGTGATCGCGGGCGGCTTCGTGCGGGCGCTGCGTCCGTCGCGGGCCGTGCGGCTGCTCTCGCGGGCGGCGGCGCTGCTCGTCGTGGCGCAGGTGGCGGCGGGGCTCCTCGACGTGGCGCTGCTCGCGCCGGTCTGGCTGCAGCTCGTGCACCTGATGCTGGCCGACAGCGTGTGGATCGCGCTGGTGCTGACGACGGCCTCGGCGCTCGGCGTGGCCGCCGAGGCAATGACCGAAGACGCAGTCGCCCCCGCCGCCGCGCGTTCCTGAGCCGCCCGCCCACCGCCGGCGGGGTCCGGTGCTACGATGCTCGGCGATGCGCGGAGCTTTTCCCGGGGCAGTGCTCTTCGTCTTCGTCGCGTGCTCCGGCGCGGGCAACTCGAGCCTCTACGGCCCGCACGCCGGGGACGGCGGCGGAAGCAGCAGCTCCGGCAGCTCCGGCAGCTCCACCAGCTCGAGCAGCTCCGGCGGAAGCACCGGGAGCAGCTCGGGAGGCACCTCCAGCGGCAGCTCGGGCGGGCTCGACGCGATGGCTCCGGGCGACGACGAGAGCGACGCCACCTCGCCGCCGCCGGAGGACGCGTCCGGCCCGGCTTGCATGCCGTCTCCGATGTCCGCCAGCGGCGCGTGCAACTCGATCCCCCCGCCGGCCAGCACGATCACCGTCACGTGCAACGCCACTGCACCCTTGCCGGCCGGCGTCGGGGGCGTCGTTCACGACGGCACCTACCGGATGATCTCCGCCGAGTACTACGGCGACGGCATGGCGTGTCCGCAACCGGAGACGGACGGCGTCACCTGGGACGTCTGCGGGAGCTCCTGGCAGATCTCCCAGAACGACTCCATCAACGGCACGCCTGAGCCCGCGCTCATCGCCAACGCCACCGTGGTGGCCGCGGGGACGAACATCACCATCACGCTCACCTGCGGGCTGACCGATACGCAGCCCATCATCTACGGCTACGACGCGGACGCGCAGACGCTGCGCATCCACACGAGCACCGCCGGCGCGCCGAACGTCGGCCGCATCGACACCTTCGCGCGGCAGTGAGGCGCGCGCCTCAGCCCGCCGCGGGCGACGGCGCGACGCGGAAGACCTTGCGCCAGAGCGGGTAGCTCCAGGCGAGGAAGACGACGTGGCTCGTCACGAGGCGCACGAGCCAGTAGAGGTGCGTCGACTCGGGGACGGTCCGCAGCACGAGGTCATAGAGGAAGCCGTTCAGCGCGAGCGCGACGAGCTCGACGGCGGTGTAGCCCGCGGCCTGCTTGCCCACGTGCCCCTGCTGCGCGCGGAAGGCGAAGTGCCGGTTGCCGATGAAGTTGACGACGCCGCCGACGAGCAGCGCCGGGACGTTCGCGATGCGCGGGTCGACGTGAAGGACGGAGACGAGGATGGCGAGCGCCGCGAGGTCCGAGCTCGTCGCCGCGATGCCCGCCACGCCCGCCCGGAGCAGCTGCGCGAGCTTCCGCGCGAGGCGGCGCGAAGGCGGCGAGGGGAGGTCGGTCACGCCCCTCTCTCGTAGCAACGGGTGAGCCGCGCCCGGCGCCCGTGGTCTCGCGCACTTGCGCGCCGTGCCGGCCCGTCGCCTGCGCGGGCCCGTTCGCACATCGGGCGCGCGGGCTTCGCAGCGCCGCTTGCCGTCAGCGGGCCGGTCGCCCGCTCTTCTCGTCGTCCTCCGCGATCCGCGCGAGGCCCGCCAGGTCGCCCAGCGCGAGCGGATGCACCGGCGGTCGCGCCGTGAAGGGGAGCGCCGCCGACCCGCCGTGCTCCACGAGCATCCTCGCGCACAGCGCCACGCACCACTTGCCCTGGCACCAGCCCGTCCCGAACCCCGTGTAGCGCTTCAGCGACTCGATGTCGTCGTGACCGCGCGCGATGGCGTCCTCGAGGTCGTGCACCGTCACGTCCTCGCAGCGGCACGCCAGCGCCTTGCTCACGCTAGTCCCCCTCGTACTCGCAGCGTGCGTCGCACGTCTCGAAGACGGTGACGCGCTCGAGGGGCGATAACCGCTCTTTCATCCGCTGCCAGATCCAGCGCGCGAGCACCTCGCTCGTCGGGTTCTCGAGGCCGGCCACCTCGTTCAGGTAGTTGTGGTCGAGCTGGTCGTGGAGGGGCTTCCACGCGTCGTAGAGGTGCTGGAAGTCGATGAACCAGCCCGTCGCCTCGTCGACCGGGCCGGCCACTGCCAGCTCGACCTTGAAGCTGTGCCCGTGGAGGCGCGCGCACTTGTGCCCGGCGGGAACCCTGGGGAGCTTGTGGGCCGCCTCGAACCGGAACTCGTGCACCAGGCGAACCTTCATGGTAAAGCCGCTCCCCCCTCACATTCCACGTACGCAGGGATTTCGCCATGTACATCACTCTTTCGAAGAAGCCGCGCAAGGTGAATCGCGCCAAGACCAACCGCTTCCGCGCCAAGCTCAAGGCGAAGGACAAGGCGCGCCGCACGCGCGTCTACAACGGCGTCAAGGGCACCTAGGTCCCGCTCTTCAGCTTCTTCTTCTGACGCGGGCCCATGGTGCCGCGTCGCTTGCGCGTGGCCTTGCCCTTCTCGGCGGCTTCCGCCTTCACGTGCACGCTCTTCGGGCCGGGCTTCTTCATCGCGTCCAGGCCAAAGTCGGCGAGCACGTCGAGCTTCTCCCCGTGCCGCAGCCGGGCCGCGACCTCGAGGGCGTTGACGAAGGCGTGCCGCGACTTTTCCAGCGCCCGCTGCTTTGCGACCTGCGCGCGCCAGGCGCCGTGCGCCTGGACCGTCTTCGTGTGCGAGTCGAGCAGCGCCTGCAGCTCGTCGAGGATCTCCTGCGGTGAGTACTCCTTGCCGTTGACCGAGACCGGCCCCCCGGCGAGCCAGCGCTTCTTCACGCCCTTCGAGAGCGCTGCGTAGCGTGACCTCCGCTGCAACCCGCCCTGTCGTCCCATCTCCGCACGATGTTACCGGGCCTGAGTTCCGGGGAAAGGGCGATCCCCACAATGGTGCTCGGCCTCCCGGCGAGGGAGCCGCGGCGGAATTGCGGGGTAGGCGTGATCCCCGGAATGGGGTCGCCCTGCCATTGCGGGGATCGGTCGATCCCCGGAACTGCGGCGCGGTGGCATTGCGGGGATCGGTCGATCCCCGGAATTCGAGTGCGGCGGGATCGCGGGGATCGCGTGCTCCCCGGAATGCGCCCCCGGCCGGTGGCTAGCCGCCGCCCTTTTTCAGCTCGGTCAAGACCAGCTTCGCGGCCATCTTCAGCGTGTCGAAGACGCCGACGCCGGTGCGCGCGACCGCGTCGAAGTCCGGCACGCTCGTCTTGTTGAGCATCTGCCGCAGCTCCTCGGGGGACGCCACGTTCGGGAGATCGCGCTTGTTGTACTGGATGACGAACGGCAGCTTCTCGAGCGAGTAGCCCTGCTCGGCGAGGTTCGTCCGCAGGTTCTCCATCGACTCTTCGTTCGCTTCCATGCGCTCGATCTGCGAGTCGGCGACGAAGATGACCCCGTCGACGCCCTTGAGGATGAGCTTCCGCGAGGCGTCGTAGAACACCTGGCCCGGCACCGTGTAGAGGTGAAACCGCGTCTTGAAGCCGCGGATTTCGCCCAGGGCCAGCGGCAGAAAGTCGAAGAAGAGGGTGCGCTCGGTCTCCGTCGCGAGGGAGATCATCTTCCCTTTGTGCTCGGGGTTCGTGCGCTCGTAGATGTACTGGAGGTTCGTCGTCTTCCCGCAGAGACCGGGCCCGTAATAGACGAGCTTGCAGTTGATCTCGCGGGCCATGTAGTTGATGAAGCTCATCGGCTGGCGGCGCGTCCTCTCAGTCGTTGAAGAGGTTGTCGATGTCTTCGTCGGTGATCTCGGCGAACGGCGAGTCGGCGCCCGGCTCCTGCACCTTCTTCAGCAGGGACTCGAAGATGTGGTTGAGCTCTTCGCTCGCCTTCTTCACGCGCAGGCGCACGAGGCCGAGCGACGACTTGGAGTCGAAGATGACGACCAGGATGACCCGGTTGCCGACGAGCTGGATGTGGATGTTCGCCTTCTCGCCCTCGTGGAACTGGGTGGCGAACTCCTGCTCCTTCAGCAGCTTGGCCATGCCGCCCGTGGCGGCGATGTTGCCCGCCGTCAGCGAGGCCAGGCTCGTCGTGTCGACGTTGTCGATGTCACCGGCGGCCGCGATGAGCTGACCGTTCTTGTCGACGATGAAGACGACCTTGGCGTTCGCATCGCGAACCAGGCGGTCGACCACCACCTGGATCTGATTGAACTCCTCCTCGTACATCACCATCTGCGGGTTAGCCATTCGAAGCCTCAGCGTGCGTGGCCGTGGGACCGTGGGGACAGGATGCCCGTTGTAGCGTCCTTTGCAGCATGCCGTAAAGACGCGCCGGGTGCTTTCTCGGACCTCACGGTAGACGCAGCCCCACGCCCAAGCCGCCGCCCAGGTACTGCGAGGCCCAGTTTGCGTCGTTGATCCGCTCGGTCCGGAGCTGCACCTTGAGGTCGATCCGTCCCGCAATCGTATACCCGCCGCCGATGCCGAGTGGGATATCGACCGAGCTGTCGACCCCCCCGCCGGGCGCGTTGAACCGGATGCCCGTGACCGGGCCGAAGAAGGCGTCCCCCACGGTGAAGAACGCCTGAGCCGGGATGTCGAGCGAGTAGCTCGTGTTCGCGTCGAACGAGATGGGCAGGTAGAGCCCGGTGTCGATGCGGAGGAAGCCCGGGATGTGGATCCGGAAAGGGACCCCGGGGGTGATGGCGAAGTTGGAGACGTTCTGGCCGTCGATCTGCGTCGAGTCGGTCGGGATGATGAGCCGCGTCTCGAGGGCCATCTGGACGACGTGCAAGTCGAACAGGGTGCCGCGGAGGTGGATCTCGGGGTTCGCAAAGTTGGAGGCGCCGGGCTGGCTGACGATGGGGTCGAAGAGGCGCCCGAAGTGGTCGGCCCCCGCGCCGCTGCCCGCCGCGATGCCGCCGTCGCCGAAGCGGTAGCCGATGCGCACGCCGAGCTCCCCGACGAAGGGCAGGCCGACGGCCGCCTCGATGTTGGTCCCCCAGCCGACCTGCGTGCCGCCGAGGACGGGCGCGGCGGTCGGGTTGTTCGGGTCGACGGAGAGCGACTGGTAGGTGCCGAAGCCGACGCCGAAGTCGCCCGAGAAGTGGAGCGGCGGCAGCGTGAGCGGAGCGTCGACGAACGGCTCGGCGGCCCGGGCGGTGCCGGCGAAGGCGAAGAAGAGGGCAACGGCGGCGACGCCGGCCGTCGCGGCAAGAAGAAGCCTGCGCATGGCGGCAATCGTATCACTCGAGGCGGATCTGGACGCCCGCGCCGAGGCCGAAGATGCGGCTGTCTTGATTGAGCGCAGGAAAGAGGAACATCGACTTGAAGTCGAGGTTCCGGAGGATCTGGTAGCCCACGCCGAAGCCCATCGAGACCTGCGTTTGCGTGAGGTCGTCGCCGTAGCGCACGACGTTGAAGCCCGTCATCGGGCCGAGCCAGAAGCGCGGCGAGAGCTGGACCCAGAGGTCGATGGGGACGATGAACCCGAAGGGCGGGTTGTAGTCGAGGACCATCGGGATGTAGGCGCCCGTGTCGAGGCGCACGCTGTCGCCGAGGTGCAGGGCGATGGGGACGCCGAATTCGAGGGCGGCCTGGTTGCCCTCGATGGGGACGAAGAGGCGCCCTTCGAGGCCGAGGTCGAGGAGGGGGCCGTGGAGGAGCGCGCCGAGGATGCGGAGCTCGGGGTTGGCGAGGACGTCGTCGCGGCCGCCGACGTACTGGCGGTCGAAGAGGCGGCCGTAGTCGTCCGGCTCGATGGCGCGGTCGCCGGGATCGCCGAAGCGGAGGCCGGTGCGGACGCCGAGCAAGAGGCGGTCGGTGAGGCCCACCGCGGCCTCGAGGTTGATGCCGGCGGCGGTGTCGGGCGGCCCGGGGACGTGGCCGATGCCGAGGCCCATGTCGAAGGCCCAGGTCCCGGCGGGCATCGTGAGATGACGGTCGACCCAGGGAGGGGCGGCGGACGCGCTCGGGGCGGCCAGCGCCGCGGCGGTCACGGCCGCGAGGGCGAGGAGCGCCGGGGCCGGCCTCATCGCGGCCTCATCGCGCGGGCGGCACGAAGCGGACGGCGATCTCGAGCTCCTCGTCCGGGTTCTGGCCGCGCGAGGCGGGGACGGCGGTGAAGCCCGGCTCGGCGCGCAGCTCGGCGAAGATGGCCTTCGCGAGCCGCGGCTGCACGCGAGCCCGCCACGCCTCGAGCCATGCGTTGCCGTCGTCGTCGCCCTCGTAGTCCTCGCCGAACTCCGCCGAGAGCTCGATGCGCACGACGAAGCGAGCTTCCTCGCGGTGGACGCGCGTTGTCACGGGGGGGCGCATGGTCTCATCCTATAGCGCAGCGATGAGCCAGTCGTCCGGTGGTCGTCCCAGCGCTCGGCTCGGCGTCGTCCTCGCCGGCGCACGGGACGCGCGCACCCTCGCGGCCATCTCGCGCGCGGCCCTCGACCGACCGCTGCGCGCCGCCGCGGAGCTGTCCCTCGCCGTCGCTTCGGACGACGCCGTGCTCGCCGGCGCCTTCCAGCGCGTCGCCGGATCGCGCCGCGGCTCGGGCGGACCGGAGGTGCGCGTGGGCCCCGGGACGGTCCACGTCGCCCTCGCGCTGGCGAACCCCGCGGCGCTCGTTCCTTGCGACGAGAAGCACATCGTCAACCGCTGCGTCCGCCCGCTCCTGCGCGCGCTCACGAAGGCCGGAGGGACCGGCGCCCCCGCCCACTTCTTCGGCCGCGACTGGATCAGCCTCGCCCATCGCCCCGTCGCGTGGGTCGGCTTCGCGCACGACGCCACGACCCGCCGCACCCTCTTCGAGGCCTTCGTCGCCGTGCGCGTCCCCTTCGCGCTCGGCGACCGCGCGAGCTTCCTCGGCAAGCCCCAGGTCACCCTCGAGGCCCTCGCCGGCGCCCCCGTCGACGAGACCCGCCTCCTTCACGCCATCGCCGACGCCTACGCCGGCAACTCCGGCTCCATCCCCCTCGACCCCGCCCCCCTCTGTCATCCTGAGGCCGAAGGCCGAACGACCCCACTGCCCGACCCCGACCCCACCCCTGACCCTCCCTGGGCCGCCACCGTCGACGAAGTCATCGGCCCCCTCGGCGCCGGCCCCGATGCCCACGGCGTCTTCCGCGTCGGCGGCGACCTCCTCGTGTCGCGCGACGCCCTCGCCCGCCTCGAGACCCTCGCCGCCACCGCTCCCCTCGACGCCCTCGGCCGCATCGTCGACGAGACCCTCGCCGCCCCCGGCGTCGCCCTCGACGGCGTCCGCTCCCTCACCAGCGTCCGCGACGTCATCGCGGCGGCGCGACGAGCCTAGGCGCTGCGCGCAGGTCCTCTCCCAGCTGCCCTCCGTGGTTTCTTGTCGCGGCGGCGCGGAGAAGGGAGAGGAGGCCGCGGAGTCTTTTGGGGAGCAACGTGAAAGCGGTCGTCAGGGGAGAAACAGGCGCTACGGGAACCTCGCCTGGAACACCCCCGAGAAGATGTCCCCCTTCTTGTACGGAATGGGGGTCCCCGGAACGTGCACGTTGTCGATGAAGTAGTCGTACTCGAGCATCAGCTGGAGCTGCTTCGTGAAGTGCGCCACGCCCACGAAGGCGTACGTGTCGCGCGAGTTCGAGCCCTGCGCGCTGTCGGGGGAGTACTTGTCGTAGCGGAAGGCGAGCGTCGACCAGCGCGTGATGTCCTGCTCGATGCGCGCCCAGTACCCGAGCTCGTCCTTGTTCACGACCGAGCCGTTCACGATGTCCGCCGGCAGCCCGGGGAGCGCGATCTGCGCAGAGTAGTTCACGGCGCGGTCCATGTTCTGGCCGCGGTCGAACTCGCCGAAGACGCGCGTGGCGCCGACCTGCAGGAACCGGTGGTGGATCGCCGCCTCGATGTTCCACGCGTACCGGGGGTACTGCTTGAAGGCGAGGCTCGCGAGGCTCACCTCTTGCCCCTGGCCGTAGTAGCCGCTGGCGCCCACGTCGAACGGGCCGAAGTCGTAGTTGAGGCGGCCGACGATGTCCTTGCCCTTGTTGAGATCGGGCAGCAGCGAGAAGGTCTTCTCGCCCTGGATGTTGCCGTTGATGACCGCGAACTGCCCGGTGAGCTTGTTGTGCAGCGCCGTCGTGTACGCCTTGGCGCCCGTGTCGAACTCGCCCGGCGTCACGTTGCGCTCCCACCAGGACCGCTCGATGAACGGGCGGTCGGCGTCGGACTGCAGCACCTCGAAGCCGAAGGGGATCTTGAAGATGCCCATGCCGAACGTCGTCGTCACGTCGTCCGACCACTTGGCGATGCCCTGGGTCTCGATGTTGCGCGCGATGGTGCCCGTCCCGTTGTCGGGGCCGCCGGCCGGGATGGGATCGATCTCGAACACCATGCGCGACCACTCGTTCGGCTCGAGCTCGACCTTCAAGCGTGTGCGGCGAAGCCGGAAGTAGTCGCCGTTGGTCGTCAGCCCCGGGACGCTGCTCCCCGTCGCCGTGTTGAGGACCGTGTCCTGCTTGGCGACGACGGCGTTCGGGTCTTGCCCGGCGGGGTTCGGCGACGCGTTGGCCGTGTCGTACCACTGCCAGAGCAGCTGCGGCTGGCTGTAGCCGCTGAAGCGCACGTTCCGCGTCCAGCCCCACCACTTCTCGTGCTCCTCGTGCTCGCGGCGGTTGCGCTCGGCCTCCTGGACGAAACGGAGGTTCTCCTCTGCCACGTGCCGCTCGAGCTCCTGCTCGCGCTGCCACGTGTACGGCGACGGCGCCGCGGGAGCAGGCATCAGCGCTGCGCCCGCCTGGGCCGGAACGGGCTGCGCGGTCGACGTGGGCGGAGCCACGGGCGCGGGCTCGGTCCCCAGCACGTTGGGGTTCGACGACCAGGGGGGCGGAGGCGGCGGGGGCAGGTCCGGCGGTGGGGGAGACGCGGCGCCCGCGGGGGGCGGGGGCGGCCGCGGGGGGGGCGGCTGCGCCGGCTGGGCGTTCGCCGTCTGGACGAGCGAGGCGGCGACGGCGAACGCCACGATGGCGGCGCACCCGACGGTCTTCGAGCGAAGGCAGCGAGCCATGGAAACGGTCTCCCCGTGAGGGCGAAAGGGCCGAGCCCGGCTCTATCACACTTCGGTCGAGCTCTCGCGGGCGTCGTTACGCCGTGCCCGGCTGCTCCCAGACCCTGGCTTCCTTGAAAATGCGAACGAGGTCCGTGTCGAGGTGACCGTCCTTGACGCTGTAGTCGAGGATATCGAGCGCCCTCTCGACGGGGACCGCTTTCTTGTAGGGGCGGTCGCTTGCAGTGAGCGCGTCGTAGATGTCGGCCACGCTCATCATCTTCGACTGGACGGGGATCTCCTCCGAGCGGAGGCGATTCGGGTAGCCCGTGCCGTTCAGGCGCTCGTGGTGCGCGCCCGCGATGATGGGGACGCGCTGCAAGGACTTGCCCCACGGGATGCGCGAGAGAAAGCGGAACGTGTGCGACACGTGCGAGCGGATCTCGTCGAACTCCTGCGTCGTCAGCGAGCCGCGGCTCACCTTGAGGCAGGTCACCTCCTCGTCGTCGAGGAGCGCGCGCACGTCGCCGCGCAGATCCACGTACGTCTCGCGCGAGATCGCCTCGATGCGCGCGAAGTCCCCGCTCGACAGGACGGTCGGCTCGTTCGCCGTGCACACGGCCTCCCATGCCCCGTCGAGATCGGCGCGGCGCTGCACGAGCTCGCGATCGAGCGCCTCGAGCTGCTCGCGCGTCGCGCCCGACTCGAGCGCCCTCACCTTGCGCGCCAGGACCTCGGCCTCGACCGTCCGCGCCACGTAGTCGAACCGCGCGCGCACGAGCTCGAGCCGCTCGTCGTAGAGCTTCTTCGCCTTGACGAGCACCTTCTCGCGGACGCCGATCTTGCCGAAGTCGTGCAACAGGCTCGCGTACTCCAGCTCGCGCAGGTCCTCCGGCGTGAAGGACGCGCCCGCGTACGGGCCCGTCGACAGCCCATCGACCACCTTCGCCAGGCCCACCGTCAGATCGGCGACGCGCCGCGAATGCCCGCTCGTCGTCGGATCGCGCGACTCGATGGCCTCGACGCTCGCCTTGACGAAGCCCTCGAAGAGCTTGCGGATGTCCTCGTAGAGGATCGCCGTCTCGAGCGAGACGCCGGCCTGCGCCGCGAGCATCGAGAGCAGCTCCTCGCTCCGCTCGTCGAACGGGACCACCTGCGCGTCCACGTCGCCCTTCGTCGCCAGCTTCTGCGCCGCGTCGCGCTTCTTGTTGATGAGCTGGATGACGCCGATCACCTCGTCGCGCTGGCTGATGAGAGGAATGGTCAGCATCGACCGCGTCCGGTAGCCGATGCGCCCGTCGAAGCTCGGGTCGAAGTGGAACGTCGACCCCGCGGGGAGATCGTACACGTCGTGAATGTTGAGCGGCTGCCTGTGGAGCGCCACGGCGCCGGCGATCGACCGGTCCGACAGTGGCATCGTGAACTCGCGCGAGTCGAAGGTGACGCTCTCGTTCTGCGTCAGCTTGAAGCGGAGGACGACCTTCCCCGGCTCGGTCGGGTGCGGCTCGACGATGTAGATGCTCCCCGCGTCGGCGCCCGTGACGAAGCGGCTCTTCTCGAGGATGACGCCGAGCAGCTTGTCGACGTCGCGCACCGTCGTCATCGCCCGCGCGATGTGAATCAGCTCGCCGAGCTCGTAGCGGTAGCGCCGCAGCCAGCGCCCCCGGGCCTCGGCGCGCGCCTTGGCCTCGAGCAGCTCGAGCGCGCGGTGCGTGGCGAGGTAGAGGTCCTCCGCGTTGGCGTCGGCGTCGACCACGCTGGCCAGCCCGCGGCTCACCGCGTCGCCGAGGGACGGGTCGTGCGGGCGACCGACGAGGACGAGCAGCGCCTCGCCCTCGGCGAAGCGCCCCGTGAACGGCGAGAGCAGCTCGCGCGCCTTGTCCCACAGCGCCGCCGGGGCGAAAACGACGCACAGCTGCTCCTGCGCGCGGCCGTTCGGCGCGGCGAGCGTGCGCCAGGCGGTCACCAGGAGCTCGTGGGGCCGCGTCACCAGGTCGGTGGCGAGCCGGGCGTCGCGCTGGAGAAGCTCCGCGACGCGGTCCATCGTCACGCCCCCCGGCGCGCTCACGGGCCTCTCTCCCGCGCGTCGCGGAGCTGCGCGTCGCGCGCCTCGTAGCGGACGATGATCTTCTGGACGAGGGGGTGGCGCACGACGTCGACCTCCGTGAAGTGGCAGAACGAGATGCCCTCGACGCCGTCGAGCAGGTGCCGCGCCTCGGCCAGGCCGCTCGCGCGCCCCACCGGAAGGTCCACCTGCGTCACGTCCCCGGTCACCACGGCCTTGGAATGGTAGCCCAAGCGCGTCAGGAACATGCGCATCTGCTCGCTCGTCGTGTTCTGCGCCTCGTCGAGGATGACGAACGAGTCGTTCAGCGTGCGGCCGCGCATGAAGGCGAGGGGGGCGACCTCGATGTGCCCACGCCCGATGAGGTCCTGCGTCTTGTCGGCGTCGAGCATGTCGTCGAGCGCGTCGAAGAGGGGACGGAGGTACGGGTTGACCTTCTCGGCCATGTCGCCGGGCAGAAACCCGAGCTTCTCGCCCGCTTCGACGGCGGGCCGCGTGAGGATGATGCGCTTGACCTCGCGGGCGAGGAACGCCGACACCGCGCACGCCATGGCGAGGTACGTCTTGCCCGTGCCGGCGGGGCCGATGCCGAAGGTGAGATCGTGCCGGCGGATGGCCTCGACGTAGCGCTTCTGCGCGAGCCCGCGCGGCCCGATGGAGCGGCGTCCCGCGCCGATGGTGACCTGCTCGTCGAACATGTCGCCGAGCTGCGCCTCGGGCTCGCTGCGCAGGACGCGGAGCGCGCGGCCCACGTCGGCGAGGGCGACGTCGACCCCGCTGGCGTGCAGCGCGGCGGTCTGCGTGAGAAAGCGCTCGGCCAGCGCGACTTCCGAGGCGTCCCCCTCGAGCAGCAGCGTGTTGCCGCGCAGACCGATGGCGACGCCGAGCTCGCGCTCGATGGCCTTGAGCTTCTCGTTGCGCGGTCCGGCGAGCACGAGGAGCACGCTCGTGTCCTCGACCTCGAGCTCGGAGGAGGCCGTCGGCGAAGCGGAAGGGGGAAGGGCTACCACGGGGTCGGGGGCCCCGAGGATAGCAGCGGGGCGCCCCGGGGGCTCACCGCTCCCGACCTTTACGTCGCCCGGCCTTTTCCCCTTCCGAACCGCAACTTCTTGCGCGTGGTCCGCGAGGCGTGGGGCGGCCGCGCGCGACCTCGTCGCCCGCCATCGCGCGCTCGTCGCCGCCTGATTGGCGCGGGACTACTCGTCGCTCGGGTTAGAGAGCTTGCGCGACCAGAGGATCGCGTCCTTCCGCTCGCCGCCGACCACGAGGTGCTCGTGGAGGAGCCCGGTGCGCCGGAAGCCGTTGTGGAGGAAGGCCGTCGCCATGGCCAGGTCGTCGCTCGGGGCCAGAGAGAAGCAGCTGACGACCTCCTCCCCGAGGAGCCGGTCGCAGAACGCCTTCAGCGCCCCGATGGTCGCGAGCTTCTCCGCGTCGGTGCGCGGCGCCTGGAGCAGCTCGAGGTACGCGTTGCCGAAGCAGGCCTGCGTCTCGGTCGACGCATGCAGCTCGAAGCCGCCGCGCGCCGTCGCCACGAAGTAGCGCCGCACGGCATCGCGCCCGAACGGCTCGAACCCCGTCAGCGCGCGCCCGCTCTTCATGGCCGCCGTGACCGCCTTGCGCGAGTCGGCCTCGCTCACCTGGCCGACCTTGGCCACGGGGACGGCTTTGTCGAAGTCTTTCAGGTGCTTCTTCGCCGTCAGGATGGTGCGCTCCATGCGCTCCTGGGCGGGGGTCATCGGAACGGGTCCGGTCGGGGCCACCGGCTCGGCGACCGTCAGCCGGATCTCGCTCTGCATGGGGACGTCCTGCGCGAGCCGCTCGAGCGACTTGGCGCGGCCGGGCGGCGGAACCGTGCAACCCAGCAGGAACGCGTCACTCCGCTTGTAGAAGCCGGGGATGTTCCCCTCCTTCGCGAAGCCGAGCTTCACCCAGGTGGCGACCTCGTCGCGTTCGACGAGGGTGTAGGCCTTCTCCACACCCTCACGCTGCGCGAGCGTGAGGACGAAGAGGCGCTTGGCGTTGGTCGGCCCGGCGCGGAAGTCGACCACCCGCATCGTTCGGGCGCGCCGGTTGATGAGCAGGCAGAGCGAGACCGCCTCGTTCTGGAAGAATACTTCCTCGACTGCCTTCGGATGGGTTCCCCACGCCTTCGCCGCCATCGCCGACCCCCTTCTCCCGCGTCGCCCACAGGCGCCCTCGCGCCTTGCAAAGTTGAAACGCGACTACCATGCGCTCTCGGCCGAGGTCAACACGAAAGCGAGGCGAATCGAGGGCTTGAGGGGAATTGCAGAACGGAAATTGTGAACGCCGTGTGAACGCCCGAGAAAACAAGCTCTCCACGCGATGTCCCCAGGGGCGAGCGGGCGTCAGGCGAAGAGTCGCTGGACGTCGGCGGGGGCGACGCCGAGCTTTTCGAGCGCCTCGGGCAGGCGTTTCTTCGGGATGGAGACCAGCGTGGGCATCCCCCCCGACAGACCGAGGAGCTCGAGGAAGCTGACGCCGCTGCCGTAGCCCGCAGCGAGCGAGACCGTGTCGAGGTCGAGGATCATCGCGATGTCCGCGCGTTCCTGCCCCAGCAGAAGAAGCTGCGTCTTGTCGTATTTGCCGTGGCGCTCGGTGGCGTCGACGTAGGCCATCGTGCGGACGTTCGCCGGGAGCGCGCGCGCGGGGCGGATGTCGACGATGGCGTAGCCGGTGGCGATGCGGCGGGTGAGGTCCTCGATGGCGTCGAGCTCGGCCGCGGCGTGATCGATGGTGGCCCACAGCGACGCATCCTCGAGACCGCCGGCGAGATGGCGCACGACGAGGCCGAAGAGCGCGGTGTCGCGCGGGCGAGCGCGGAGGGCGCGGTCGAAGCGCTGGCCGATGGGGCCGGGCGTGCCGACGCGCGTGTCGATGGCGCGCGCGTCGTCGTCCGCGCCGGGGTAAGGCTCGCGACCGCCGCGCAGCCACTTCGCGGCGCTGCACAGCCCGTCGAAGTCCGTGTGGCACACGATGGTGTCGACCGGACCGATGCGCGCGACGACCTCGGGCGTCACGATTTCCGGACAGGCGCCGTGCTCGGCCTTCGTGGTGAGCACGAAGCGCGGATCGCTCCGGTAGTGCTCGTGCATCCGGTGGTCGTGGTGGTCGACCCATCCGGCGAGCCGCGGGCCGAGCTCCTCGATGAAGGGCAGCGTGACCTTCTCGAACCCGCCGCTGGCCGCCTCCGACGCGAAGGCCACGTCGAGCACGACGACGCGCCCCTTCAGGTCACGCGCGCGCGGGAGCTTGCGGGGCGATGCGAAGGCGAGCTCGGGGCGGGGCACGGGCAACGTGGGCTTAGCACGCGTGCGATCCCGCCACCTTTCGGGAGGCGTAGAGTCGTCTCCACGATGACCGACTCTCTTCCCATCCAGTTCGACTCGCAGGGGCTCGTCCCCGTCGTCGTGCAGGACCACCTGACCGGCGAGGTCCGCATGGTCGCCTTTGCCACGCGCGAGGCCGTCGTCAAGACCGTCGAGACCGGGCGCGCCACCTTCTGGAGCCGTTCGCGCGGCGAGCTGTGGGAGAAGGGACGCACGAGCGGCAACGAGATCGCCGTCCACCGCGTGCTCGTCGACTGCGACGCCGACTGCGTCGTCTACTCGGGCGAGCCGCACGGCGCCTCGTGCCACACGGGCGCGCCGAGCTGTTTCTTCCAGGTGCTGCAGGACGGCAAGCTCCTCCAGGCGAGCGACCAGCCGCAGACCCTCCTCGCGACGCTCGAGGCGGTGCTCGAGTCACGCAAGAGGTCGACCGGCGCCGCCAGCTACACGAAGAGCCTCTACGACGCGGGGCCGAGGGCCATCTCGGCCAAGCTCCGCGAAGAGGCCGAGGAGCTCGGCCGCGCCGTCGAGTCGGAGAACGACGAGCGGGTGGTCAGCGAGGCCGCCGACACGCTGTACCATCTGGTCGTCGCGCTGCGCTGGCGGGCCATCCCCTTGCGCCGCGTCCTGGCCGAGCTGGCGAGGCGCCTCGGGACGAGCGGCCACGACGAAAAAGCGCAGCGTTCCGCAAAGCAAGCGCCTCCCGAGGCGTGATACCCTCGCGGCTCCGGCTCGTGAACCACGAGCCACGGTCTCCCGAAGGTCGACACAGCCATGCCCACCAAAGTCCTCGTGTTCGAGAGCGATCCGGCCTTCGCCGGCGAGCTCCGGAACGAGCTCGGCAAGCTCGGATGCTCCACCACGGTCGTCGACGACGGCAACGTCGGCCTGCAACAGGCCGCGGCGGATCGGCCCGACCTCGTGCTCCTGTCGATCGAGCTGCCGCGCATGAACGGCTTCTCGGTCTGCAACAAGCTGAAGAAGGACGCGAACCTGAAGGACGTCCCGCTCATCATCATGTCGAGCGAGTCGAGCGACGAGACGTTCGAGCAGCACAAGAAGCTGCGGACGCGCGCCGAGGACTACGTCCACAAGCCCATCGCATTCGGCGAGCTGCTCCAGCACATCCAGTCGTTCGTCCCCATGGGGTCGATGCGCCCGCCGGACGGCGACTCGTCCATCGTCATCGAGGACGACATCGAGGTCGGCAGCACCGACTACATGCAGGAGGACGACGGCACGCAGATCGCCCCGCGTCCGCCGGTGGGCATGGCGGGCGGCACCCAGCGCGGCATGGAGACCGTCGACGCCGACGTCGACGCGTTCGCCGACGCCGCCTTCGGGCGACTCACGGGCTCCGAGCCGCCCGGCGCGGGCACCGCGGTCGCCGAGGCGCGTCCCATCCACAACGGCGCGAGCGACTCGGCCACGGTCCCGGTCAGCGTGCCGGTCCCCGCGCGCCGGCCCTCGACCGTGCCGCAGCCGCGGGGGGCGAGCGTGCGTCCGCCGTCGGGCGTCGACGTCGCCGAGTACGAGAAGATCCGCGAAGAGCTCGTGCGAACGCGCGCCCGCGCGGCGTCGCTCGACACGGAGCTCGGCGACGCGCGCAACGACGTGGAGAAGTGGCGCCTCGAGGCGGGCGAGGTCGAGCGGCTGACGCGCGAGCTCGAGGAGCTGAAGACGAAGCTGGCGTCGGGCGCGCCGAAGACGGCGGGCATCTCGAGCCGCGAGTTCCTCGATCTGCGCGAGGCGCTCAACAAGAAGGACAAGGAGATCCTCTCCCTCAAGGAGGCGCAGTCCCGCAAGGACAAGGAGCACGTCGAGTCGCAGGACAAGATGCTCGCCCTCGAGCGCGCCAAGTCCGACCTCGACGAGAAGACCCTCGCCCTCGAGCGCGAGGCCGCGGAGACGAAGGACCGCGTCGACGCGCTGTCGGCCGACAAGGACCTCGCGAAGAAGGCGGCGGACGACTTCAAGGCGCGCCTCGAGAAGTCGCGCGCCGAGGGCGAGTCGAAGGACCGGCAGATCAGCGAGCTGAAGGCCAAGCACGCCGAGGACCTGGCCTCGACCGAAGCGAGGCTCGCGGCGCTCCAGTCGGAGCTCGATCAGACGCTGGCCAACGAGCGCGCGGAGCACGCGAGGGCGCTCGACGAGTCCGAGGAGCGCCGCAAGGCCGACGTCGAGCAGACGAAGAAGGACCGGGAGGCCGCGCTCGCCGAGGCGCGCGAGCAGGCCGACCGCGAACGGCAAGAGGCGCTCTCGGCGCAGGCCGCCCAGCTGAAGCAGGAGAGCGACGGCAAGATGGCCGCGCTCCACCGCGCGCACCAGCAAGAGGGCGATCGCGCGCGGAGCGAGGCCGACAAGGCCGTCCGCGAAGCCGAGGCGCGTCACGAGGGCGCGCTGTCCGCTGCGCGCGCCGAGGCCGAGAAGGCCGCCGCCGAGGCGTCGTCGGCGCACGAGGCCGAGGTGGGCCGCGTGCGCGCCGAGGGCGAGACGCAGAAGGGCGAGGCGCTCGAGGCGCTGCGCGCCGAGCACACCGAGAAGGTGAAGGGCCTCGAGAACGACCGGGACTCCCGCCTCGCGGCGCTCGAGTCGCGGACGACGCGCGAGCTCTCGGAGGCGAACGACAAGCTGGCGAAGGCCGACATGGACCTGTCGGCGGCGCGGGGCGAGCTGGCCGAGGTGCGCGAGGCCAAGCAGTCCGGCGACACCGCGCACGAGTCGGCGATGGCCGACGTGCAGCGGCGCTTGTCGGAGGTGACCACCGCGCGCGACGAGCTGGATCGCAAGCACGCGGCGGCGAGCGATCGCGCCGCGACGCTGGAGGCCGAGCTCGTGGTCGCGCGGCAGGATCTCGGCGAGACGAGGCAGAAGCTCGCGGCCGAGTCCGCGCGCGCCGAGCGGGCCACCGCCAAGTGGGAGGCGGACCGCCAGTCGCTCGAGCGGGCGAAGGACGCGATGGCCGTCGCGCTCTCGCAGATCGAAGAAGCCGAGGGCCGCCCTCTCGGCTGACGCTCAGATGCCGGCGCGGGCGACGAGCTTGCGCGCCTGCTCTCTCGCGCGGGCCTTCACGCGCTCCACGTCGAGCCGCCGGTGCTCGCGGTGGGCGACGACGCGCTCGCCGTCGACGAGTACGTGCTCCACGTCGCGCGCGCCGCACGCGTAGACCAGGCGCGAGAACACGTCGCCCCCCGGCTCCACGTGCGCGCCGTCGAGGCGCACGACCGCGAGGTCCGCCCGCTTTCCCGGCTCGATGGACCCGATGAGCGCGTCGAGCCCGAGGGCGCGGGCCCCGTCGATCGTCGCCAGACGGAAGGCGCGGCGCGCGGGGAGGCTCGTGACGCCCGTGCGCACCTTGGCGAGCAGCGCGGCGTGCCGGAGCTCGGTCCAGGCGTCGAGGTTGTTGTTGCAGGGGGCGCCGTCGGCGCCGAGCGCGAGCTGCACGCCGAGCGCGTCGAGCTCCGCCACGCGGGCGATGCCCGACCCGAGCTTCAGGTTCGCGCTGGGGCAGTGCACGACGCGCGTCCCTTCCTGCGCCATCGCGCGGGCCTCGTCGTCGACGAGCTGCACCCCGTGCGCCAGGATGGCGCGCGGCCCCGCCACACCCCAGCGCCGCAGCACCGCCACGTCGTCGTCCCCCAGCGCGCGCCGCACCGCCGCGCGCTCCTCCGGGTGCTCGGCCGCGTGCGTGTGCACGAGGTCACCGTGCTCCGCGGCCCGCTCCACCGCGCCCCGGACGAGCGCCTCGCTGCACGACAGGATGAACCGCGGCGCCCAGGCGTACCCCACGCGCCCTCCGGCCGCGCCGCGCCACCGGGAGGCCAGGCGCTCGCTCTCGTCGAGGCTCGCCCGCGTCGTCTCGCGCAGCCCCGCGGGGACGCCGTCGCCCTGGTCCATCATGGCCTTGCCCGAGATGGCCCTCACGCCCGCGCGCACGCACGCCTCCATCACCGCGTCGTGCTCGCGCACCGTGCCCATGTCGAGCACCGTCGTCGTCCCTCCCAGCATGGCCTCGGCGAGCCCGAGCTCGGCGCTCGCCCCGAGGGACGCCGCGTCGTGCGCCGCTTCGAGGGGCCAGATGCGCTCGCGGAGCCACGCGAGCAGCGGCCGGTCGTCCGCCATGCCGCGCATCAGCACCTGGCAGAGATGCACGTGCCCCTGCACGAGCCCTGGGACGACCGCGCACCCGCGCGCGTCGATGACCCGCGTCACCCCCTCGTGCCGCACTTTTCCGACGGCAGCGATCGCCCCGCCCCGCACGAGCACGTCCCCCTGGACCACGCGGTCCTCGGCGTCGCACGTGACCACCGTCCCGCCGCGGATGATCGTGTCCACCACCGCCTCCCTATCAGATTGGTCGTCTGGTGCTATCTTCTCGACGCGCGTCGCCCCGCATGCCCACCCGCATCCTCGTCGTCGACGACAGTCCCACCATCCGCAAGGTGGTGAGCACCGTGCTCGAACGGCACGGATTCACCGCGCTCCAGGCCGCGGACGGGCAGGCCGCGCTCGACCGGCTCGTGCAGGCCGCCCAGGCCGTGAAGGAAGACGGGCAGGACGACGAGAAGATCGATCTCGTCCTCGTCGACTTCGTGATGCCCAGGATGAACGGCTTCCAGCTTTGCCGCGCCCTCCGGCAGAACGACGAGCTGCGCGGGACCCCCGTCGTCCTGATGAGCGCGAAGTCCGACCGCATCCGCGAGCACTTCGTCCAGCAGACCGGCGCCATGGACGCCATCACCAAGCCGTTCGACGCGCAGGCGCTCATCGCGGTCATCGAGAACGCCATCCGCCGCTCCGAGCAGTGGCGCGCGCGCGGCGAGGCCCTCGCCGCCGGCATCCCGGAGGACTTCGAGGCCGAGGCCCTCCGCAGCACCGGCGACAGCGACTCGAAGCGCGCGCGCATCGCCGTCGAGATGCTGAAGCGCCTCGCCACCGTCCTCTCCCCCGTGCTCGGCAAGCTGCCGCAGCCCGTCGTCGCCAACGAGTCGCAGCTCGCCATCGAGCTCCTCGGCGTGCTCACGGCCGACCAGGTGCGCGAGCTCGGCGACTCGATGCGCGGCCTCGACATGGGGGCCGGGCGCGTCGGGCTCTCCGGCGACATGGGCATCATCCCCATCGGCGCCGCGCTCCAGCTCCTGCAGATCGAGGGGCAGACGGGCGTCCTGCTCGTCACCGACGGCAAGACCGAGGTCACCGTCTCGATGCGCGCGGGCCTCATCGACCTCGTCCAGGCGCGCGGCGCAGGGAACGAGTTTCGCCTGGGCCGCTACTTCGTCGAGCACGGCCTCGTCACGCCCGACGACATCGACCGCCTCCTCCGCGACAACGCGCCGACGCCCCGCCCCCCGCCTCCCGACGCGAAGCCCCCGCCGCCGCGCGACGAGGTGAGCGTCTCGCGGCGCCTCCTCGGCGACATCCTCGTCGACTCGGGGCGCGTCACGCGCGACCAGCTCCGCGACGCGCTGGCCCGTCAGTCGAGCGAGCTGGTGTACGAGGTCCTCCGGTGGCCCCGCGGCCGCTTCGAGTTCCGGCACGAGTCGCTCCCCGCGCTCGCCGAGAGCGCGCGCCTGGCCCTGCCCGTGGCGTCGGTCGTCATGGAGGGCTTCCGCCGCGTCGACGAGTGGCGCCTCGTCGAGGCGAGCCTGGGAGACTTCGAGGCGGTCCTCCAGAAGGACTCCGTCGCCGTCGACGCGGCCGGCGTCGAGCGGCTCGCGAAGCCCGAGCAGCGCATGCTGGAGCTCGTCGACGGCGAGCGTACGGTGCGCGAGATCGTCACGCAGAGCCACATGTCCGGCTTCGACGCCTGCAAGATCCTCTACCAGCTCATCGAGGCGCGCCTCGTGCGACGGCGCGCGGCGTAGATGGAAGGGCAGCGACGCGGCGGGGTCGTGCTGCGCGTCGCGGGGGAGCTGCGCTTCGTGGCGGCGCCGGTCGCGCTGCGCGTCTCGCCGACGCCGAGGCTGACGGCGGTCCCGGGTGCGCCGCCGGAGCTCGTCGGCATCGCGGTGCACGAGGGCGCCGTGGTGCCCGTCGTCGCCGTGGGCGAGGCGCGCGGCGAGATGGTGGTGTGCCAGCACGCGGGCGAGCTATTGGGGATCGTCGGGGGAGAGGTGGTGCGGACGGGATCGTTCGACGTCGTGGCCGACCGGCCGGAGCTCGTCCTCGTCGACGGCGAGCGCGCCCGCCCCCTCGACATCGCCACCGTCTACGCGCGCATCCAGGCCGGCCACCGGCCCGGCCGCTGGGGCTGAGCGCGCGCCCTCTCAGCGTCCCGGCGGCTCCTTGCCCGTCACGCTCTGCCCCGGCACCGTCACCTGCTCGGGCGCGTCCCACGCGTCGCCGAGGAACGTGCGCCACTGCAGCGTGTACCGCCCGTGGAGCAGCGCCGTCAGCGGCACGCGCGCGCCCGGCGCGACCCAGGCGACCGGCGCCCCGTCGAGCCACGCGACGCGCAGCTCGTCGCTCGCGTTGACGAGGAGAAGGCCCGCGTCCGGCGGGGGAGCCTGCGCGTCGCGCGCCCCCGCGGGCACGGGGACCTCGACGGGCGCCGTGCGGAACGCCACGAGCTCGCCCTTCGGCAGCAGCACCTCACCGGGCGACGCGGGGAAGGGCTCCGCCAGGAACGTCGCCGTCGCGGCCGGAGCGGCGAGCTCCTGCACCGGCAGATGCGTGGAGGGCGCGATCGACGTCACGTCGAAGACGAGCGCCCCCTCGGTCGTCCACCGCAGCTCGGCGTGCAGCGGCACCTCGTCGGCGGCGCACGCGACGGTGCCCGGCGGCGCGCCCGCGAGATCGAGGAGCAAGCGGCACACGAGCGCCCCGCCGTCGCCCGCGTCCCGGAACGCCGCGAGCTCCAGCGTGGCCTTCGCCGCGCGCGTCGAGACGTCGACACGTCGCGTCCGCAGGTTGAGCCGCCTCGACCCTTCGCCCGGCGTCGTCACCTCGGCCGCCGACAGCGGCACGACGTCGAGCCGCCGCTCGCCGAAGAGCGCCCGCAGCGCGCCCGCCTCCGCGACGCGGTACGTCTCCTCGCCCGGCAGCAGCACGAGGTGCCCGTAGCGATCCACGCGGGCCCGCAGCTCGGTCCCCTGCGGCACGACGAAGCCGCCCGTCAGCACGAACCGCGCGCGCGTCTGCGACGCCTCGATGGCCACGCGCGCCTCGAGCTTGCGCCGTGCCGCCTCGATGGCGTTCGCGTTGACCTCCGGACCCTTCGGCGCCGGCGGCCCGTCGCCCGCGTGGAACACCGCCTGCATCACGTACCCGGCGAGCTCCTTCGCGTCCACGCCGCGCAGGTCCTTCGCGCCTAGCTCGCGCGACACCTCGTGCGGCAGGTCGGCCGTGACCGCGCGGTCCCCCCGCAGCATCTCCGGCGGAGGCCCGGCGTCGGCGCCCGAAGCGCCCGTCGTCGGCGTGCCCGCGGCCGTCGTCACGTTCGCGAGGGGCGCGGGCTCCGCGCTGGCCTGCGGGCTCGCCGCGGCGCCGGGCGGGTCCACGGTCGCCCCGTGGCAGGACACGACGCACGCCGCCGCCGCCAGCAGCCGCGAAACGTCAGTCCAACGTGAAGTCACGCACGACGAACGCGCCGGCGCCGAGCTCCGGGGCGCCCGGCATGTGCTGCGTATCGACGTAGACGACGTGGGCATCGGGGTAGTGCGCGAGCATCACGTTACAGTTCGCGGGCTCGTTGTCGAAGGCCGCGATGACGTGTCCGACGCGGGCGAGGTCCGGGGCGATCAGGCGCTTGAACGCCTCGTCCGGCATGTCCGCATCGGGCTTGAGCACGAGCTCCGTCCCCGCCACGCCGATCGGGAAGCCGAGGTCGCGCAGGCTGGCGAAGGTGCCCTTGCCCATGAGGGGCAGATCGCGCCCCGTGAGGTAGACGAGGATGGCGCCCGCGTCGTAGCAGCCCCGCGCGAACGCGACGGCCCCCGGGAGCGCCACGTCGTGCGCGAGGTGCGAGTCGCCGAAGAAGCGGTCGCGCCAGAAGGTCTGCATCTCGGCGACGAGCTCGGTGCGGTGGGCGCCGAGGCGCTCGAGCGAGTCGGCGAGCAGGTACTCGAGGTCGTGCGGGCGGGCGCTCTCGAGGCGGCGGGCGAGGTCGAGGTCGACGTCGCGGTAGCGCCCCGCGAGCTCGCGCAGGATGGCGACCGTGCGCGGTCGGTTGTCCATCAGCGTGCCGTCGAGATCGAAGACGACGACGGGGGTCGTCTGCGAGCGCTCGGGGCGGCAGCGGCGGAGGACGGCGCGCAGCACGACCCCCTGCTGGCTCTCGGCCGGTCCGGACCTGACGACGCGCAGACTCACCAGCTGCGAGGTAGCAGGCCATCGTTTCGTGTTCCATCGGCAGTGTTCGTCGACACCTCGATCGTCACACTCTGGCTGAACTCGTCCAGCATGGACGAACACCTCGACGTCGAGCGGCCTTCCGCACGGTGTGCTACTTCCCAAGCTCGACGCATGGCGGCGCGGGATCATTACGACGTCCTCGGAGTCAGGCGGGACGCGCCGCCCGAGGAAATCAAGAGCGCGTTCAAGAGGCTAGCCGCCCTCAACCATCCCGACCGCAACCAGGACGACCCCGCCGCGCACGAGCGCTTCAAAGAGGTCGCGCTCGCTTACCAGGTCCTGTCCGATCCGAACCGCCGGGGCATGTACGACCGCTTCGGGCACCGCGCGGAGGAGCCGGGCTCGCCGTTCGGCTCGAGCGGGCCGTTCCCGGGCGGCTTCGTCGACATCAGCGACATCGCCATCGACGGCATCCTCGGCGATCTGCTCGGCGTCTTCGGCGTCGGCCGCGGCGACAAGGGCGACATCAAGCGCGAGCTCGAGCTCACCTTCGAGGAGGCCGCCTTCGGCTGCGAGAAGGCCCTCCGCTACGAGCGCGTCGTCTCGTGCACCGACTGCGCGGGCACCGGCGCGGCGACGGGCACCTCGCCCGAAGCGTGCAGCGCCTGCAACGGCCGGGGGCGCGTCCGGTTCCAGCAAGGCATCTTCCCCATCGCCGTCGAGCGCACCTGCTCGCGCTGCCGCGGGACCGGGCGCACCGTACGCACGCCCTGCGGCGGGTGCCGCGGCAGCGGCCTCATGTCGACGACCGAGTCCGTGAAGGTCACCATCCCCGCCGGCGTCGACGCGGGGGCGACGAAGCTCGTCACCGGCGCCGGCAACAAGCCGCGCCCCGACAAGGCCGCGGGCGACCTGGAAATCACCCTCCAGGTGCGCTCGCACACCTTCTTCCGCCGCGACGCGGACGACGTGCTCTGCACCGTGCCGGTGACCTTCACGCACGCGGCCCTCGGCGGCGAGGTCGAGGTGCCGACGCTCGACGGCAAGGGCAAGCTCCGCGTCCCGGGTGGGACGCAGCCGGGCACCGTGCTGCGCATCAAGGGCAAGGGCATCCCGCGCCGCGGAGGCCTGGGACGCGGCGATCAGCGCGTCGAGGTGGCCATCGAGGTCCCGACGCAGCTCACCGAGCGCCAGCGCACGCTGCTCGAGGAGCTGGCCAAGGAGCTCGGGGAAGACGTGCAACCGCAGCGCAAGTCCTTCATGAGCAAGCTGCGCGACCTCTTCGGCTGAGAAGCGGATTCACTGCGGGGGCAGGCAGAACACGTTCTCGACGACGCCCTTGTCGTTCGTCGCGTCGCACTCCGCGGTCGTCTCGCCGTCGTCCGCGACGACGCTCACGTTCACCTCGGTCGACTGCGACGCCGGGGTGCTCGCCCACGTGCAGCTCACGTTCTCGCACTGACCCACGTCGAGCGCCGTGCTCGTCGTCGCGCTGCACACCTTCGTGCCCCCGACGTAGAAGCCGACCGGCACGCCCGCCGCCACGGGCGCCGTGCCGCGGTTGCAGACGGGCTCCTCGAAGACCGCCTGCCCCGACGAGCACGTGAAGAACGGGCCCGCCTGCGCCGTGAGGTCGCCGATCGGATTGCCGCTGCCCTCGCCGGGGACGTTCTGGCGGAAGTTGTTGAGCCCCGCCGTCGTCCAGTTCGACGTCCACGCGCTCGTCTTCGGTACGACGCCGGTCTCGCTGATGTGCGTGACGGCGTACGCGTGCTGGCTCCAGATCTGCCGCGACTGCACCCACCGGTTCTTCGCGTCCTTGTAGACGCGGATCCCCTGCAGGCCGTGGGGATGGGGCGCGCGGCACGTGTTGCCGGTGCCGGGGGTGCCGGTCGGCGGCGGGGCGCACTGGGTGCCCGCCTCGATGCACTGGGTGTCGTCGTTCAGCGTGCAGCACTGGGCCGACGTGGTGCAGCGGCAGTAGCCGCTGACGCAGGAGCCGGAGATGCAGTCGGTGTTCGCCTGGCACTGCGCGCCGACGAAGTCCGCGTCGACGCCGTTCGCGTCGAGGCTGCCGGTGCACGCGATGCCGGCGGTGCCGGTGCCGCACGCGAGGTTCGACGGGACGACGATCTCCGAGTGGAAGTCGCCGTCGACGTCGGCGACGACGGGGTTCTCGATCCAGGTGCACGACGAGTGATACTGCGAGAAGAGCACCGTGCCGTCGAAGCCCGAGAGGACGCGCGCGAAGCACTCGTCGGCGTAGACGACCTCCGGCGTGCCGGCGCCCGGGAAGTCGAAGACGGAGCTGCCGGTGATGTTCGACGAGTGGTCCTGCACCTTCTTGGACCAGAGGATGTAGTCCGGGCACGCGCCGCCGGTCGCGAAGTCGCAGTGCGTGCGGTCGGCGCACTTGCCTCCGGTGCGTGGGGTCGCCTGGCAGTCGGGATCGAACACGGTGTAGTAGTCCTCGCCCGCGAGGCCGACCTCGGGGAGGCCGTCGTGATCGTAGTCGGCGATGGTCGGCGGTCCGCCGCCGCTGCCCGGAACCGACACCGTCATGCCCATGAAGACGGTGTGGTCGAGCGAGAAGATGCTCATGTTGCTCGTCGACGCGACGGCGATCTCCGGCGCCATCTTGCCGTCGTACGGGTTGAAGTCGGCGAGGCTCGCCCACCCCGAGGGGCTCGACATCGCGCCCTCGTAGCCCTTCTGTTCGGTCCAGACGTTGTTCGTCCCGTCGAACTCCCAGATGTGCGCGCCGTTCGTGAGCGCGGCCTTGCCGTCGTTGTAGATGTCGGCGAGGACGGGCGGGATGCCGACGTCGTAGCTCGCATAGTCGGCGGGCGGCTGCGAGCGGAGGACGCCCGTCGAGCCCTCGATGACGTACGCCTCGCGGACGATCTCGGGGACGCCGTCGTTGTCGAGGTCGTGGATCGAGGGGCTCGACCACACGTCGAGGCTCGTCCCGCTGCCGGGCGCGAGGGCGTAGACGCCGTCGTCGAGGCACACGAACGGGGTCACGCCGTCGGCGAGCGTCGCCTTCACCTTGGGCCAGAGGGGCTTCCACGTGCTCGTGCCGGTGCGCGTGAAGGCCACCGTGGTGCGGTCGGCCATGTACGCGACGATCTCCGGCACGCCGTCGCCGTTGAGGTCCGCCACGGCGACCGCGGACGGCGAGTTGACCCAGTCGACGACGCCGTCGCCGTCGAGGTCGACGCCGCCGAGGTTCGCCTGGAGCGTGCAATCGCTGCCCTTGAGGATGCGGATGATGCCCATCGTCTCGGTGTAGCCGCCGGCGACGGTCGCCGTGAACGGCGCCACGATGCTCGGGATGGCGGCGTTGCCCTCGAGGGTCTTGTCGAAGTTGACGACGATGGGCGTCGCCTGCACGTCGAGGTGCATCGGGAACGGATCGCCGGCGGGGGCCGTCGCGAACTCGCAGAGGACCGTCGGCGCGAAGGCGCCGGGAGGCACGACCTGGCTGCACGCGGGGTCGTTCTTCGTGTCGGAGGGCGGCGAGCCGTAGGGGACGCACTGCGAGGACTGGCAGTACGTGTCGTCCTCGCAGTCGGCGTTGGTCACGCACCCGGGCTGCGGCGGGAGGCACACGCCGAAGTCGCACGTCGTGCCCATCGGGCAGCCGGCGTCGCACGTGGGCGTGTTGCCTCCCGTGGCCCCGTCGTCGCCGAACGAGTGGCCGCCTTCGCCGCTGCTGGTGCTCGCGTCGCCCAGCGGGCTGCCGCCGTCGAAGGCGCTGTCGTTCTTGCCGCTGCTCCCGCACGCGCCGAAAGCCACCACCACGATCGCGAGCGAGCCCGCGATGAAGAGCTGTCTCGAAGACCACATCGCGCGTCCCTCCGGGTATCCCGCGCCGCTTCACGCAAGGATCAGACCGAAGTGAAATGATACCGCGAAACTGGACACGTCCGGGCGGTCAACCGCGGCAAAACCAGCGAGGGTGCTCGAAGATCCGGAGGAGACGCCCCCACCTCGGCGCACGACGGAGGGGGCGTCGCGGGGGATGCCCCTGGATCAACCACCCGCCCCCGGGAGGCGGCGGAAGACGAGCCGGCCCTTGTGCGGATCGGGCATCACGATCGTGTCGGCGTCGACGACCTGGAAGCGGAGCACCGCGTCGGCCGGGAAATCGTGCGCGTCGACCTGTCTCCCGCGGGGCACGGCCACCTGCTTCGCGGCGACGACGCCGTCCTTGTCGAGCGACGCCTCGAGGGGGACCTCGACGTAGGTCGCGGGCTTGCCGTCCTCGGCGCCGAACGAGGTCCACACGAGGTGGCCCGCCGCGTCGACCGAGAAGCGGATGCCCTCGCGCGCGGCGATCTGCCGGATGGCGTCGTAGCAGGCGGCGGCGCCCGGCGCGTCGCCCGGGTGCTCGGTGTCGCACTTCGCGTGAAGCTTGGTGCCGGGGTCCGACTCGTCGAGGACGAAGCCGAAGCTGCCGCCGGCGCGAAGGGTGTCGATGGGGCTCACGGTGGGCGTCGCCGCGGGCTCGGCGGCGCTGGCGCAGGCGGCGAGGACGAGAGGAGCGAGGAAGGCGAGCGAGCGGGGCATCGGAGTCTCCTTGTCGGGGTGTGCCCGGAAGAACGCCGCGCCCTCGCCGCTGTGACGGAGGCGAGATGCGATTTTGGTTTGGGGAGGGTCGGGGGGAGCGCGCCGAGGACGAGTATCGAGGTACGTGCACGGGCACGAGGACGAGGAGGAGGACGCGGACGAGGACCTGGACGATGGGACGAGGACGCAACTTCTGGGTCGGGCGGACGATGGGGAGGTATGGACTGAATATCGCCGAGGCCTCGGGCAAGACCGGCGGCGCCGATCGGGCCCGCTTTCACGCCATCGCGCGCGGCTCGGCGTTCGAGTCCCCCCACCTCCCGCGTCAGCCCTTCCCCCCGACGAGCTCGTAGAGGCCCTCCTCCGTCAGCACCTTGGTCCCGAGCTTCTTCGCCTGATCCAGCTTGCTCTTGCCCGTCTTGTCGCCGGCCACGAGGTACGTCGTGTTCTTCTTCACGGCGTCGTGCACCTCTCCTCCGGCGGCGCGGATGTCCGCGTGCACGTCTTCGCGCTTCTTCGACAGGACCCCGGTGACGCAGAAGCTCGCGCCCTTCAGCGGGCCCTCGGCGGCCACTTCTTCGCGCGGCTGGGGGCGGCCGACGCCGAGGTTCACGAGCTTCTGCATCAGGGCGAGCTGCTCCGGGTCGGTCAAAAACTCGACCACGCTGTCGACCATCTTCGGCCCGAAGCCGCGGATCGCGTCGACGTGCTCGCGCGCCTCCTCCGGCGTCCACCCGAGCATCTTCTCCAGCGTCCCCGCGGCCTCGGCGAGCTGCTTCGCGGCGACCTGCCCCACCTGCGGGATGCCGAGGCCGCACAGCAGCCGGTCGAGCGTCCGCTCCTTCGAGCGCGCGATCGACGCGATCACGTTCTCGGCGCTCTTCTGGCCCATCCGCTCGAGCGAGGCCACGGTCTGCGTCGTCAACGCGTAGAGATCCGCCACGTCCTTCACGAGCGCGCCGTCGACGAGCTGCTCGACGAGCGCTCCGCCGAGGTGATCGATGTCCATCGCGAAGCGCCGCGCGAAGTAGAAGATGCGCTGCTTCACCTGCTCGGGGCACTGGCGGTTCGGACAGCGCGTCGCCGCCTCCATCCCGAGCTCCGGCTTGTCGGCGTCCCGAAGCTCGCGCACGACCGGCGTCGCGCACGACGGGCACACCGTGGGCATGCGGAACTTCCGCGGGTTGCCGCTGCGCGCCGCCGAGTCGACGCCCATCACCTGCGGGATCACCTCGCCCGCCTTCTGCACGAAGACGAAATCACCGACGCGCACGTCGAGCGACTCGACCATGCCCGCGTTGTGCAGCGTCGCGCGGGTCACCGTCGTCCCCGCCAGCTCCACGGGCTCGAGGACCGCGACGGGCGTCAGCGTGCCCGTCCGCCCGACCTGCACGAGGATGTCGAGCAGCTTCGTGCGCGCCTTCTCGGCGGCGAACTTGTACGCGATGGCCCACTTCGGGAACTTCGACGTCATCCCCAGCATGTCCTGCTGGCGGTACGAGTCGACCTTGATGACCGCGCCGTCGGTCTCGAACGGGTAGCCATCGCGCGCCGCGTCGACCGCCAGGATCGCCGGCCACACGCCCTCCCAGTCGACGACCTTCTCGCGCCGGTGCGTCGGCAG
Source organism: Polyangiaceae bacterium (assembly GCA_036501935.1). Taxonomy (GTDB): domain Bacteria; phylum Myxococcota_A; class Polyangia; order Polyangiales; family Polyangiaceae; genus Palsa-1150. The sequence continues at coordinate 57,446 of DASXZL010000055.1, forward strand.
CGACTGCGCCTCGAGCCACGCGAGCGTCTCGCTGTGGGTCTTGGCCACCTTCGGCCCCTCGACGAGCTGGTAGAAGAGGGCGCGCATCGGGCGCGAGCGGACCTCGCGCGGGTCGAGCATCCGCAGCGATCCGGACGCCGCGTTGCGGGCGTTCGCGAAGGGGGGCAGGCCGTCGGCCTCGCGCTGCCGGTTGATGGCCTCGAAGTCGCGCCGGTAGATGACGACCTCGCCGCGCAGCGTGAGCTTTCCCTCGTGGGCGATGCGATGAGGCATGTAGCGGAGGGCCTGCACGTTGTTCGTGATGTCCTCGCCGGTCTCGCCGTCCCCGCGCGTGCTCGCCTGCACGAGGTGACCGTGCTCGTAGATGACCTCGATGCTCGCCCCGTCGAGCTTCGGCTCGACGACGAAGCGCGGGACCTCGGCGTCGGGCAGCCCGTCCCTGATGCGCCGGTGAAACTCCGCGAGCTCGCCCTCGGAGTACGCGTTGTCGAGCGACATCATGCGCACTTCGTGCTTCACCTGCGCGACCTTGGTCCGCGCCTCGCCGCCGACGCGCTGCGTGGGCGAGTTGCGCGTCACGAGCTCCGGGTGCTCGCCCTCGAGGGCGCGGAGGTCGCGCAGCAGGCGGTCGAAGTCGGCGTCGCTGACGGAGGGATCGTCGAGCACGTAGTAGCGGTAGTTGTGGGCGTCGATCTCGCGAACGAGCTTGGCGTGGCGCTCGGCGGGGCTCATGACTGAGAGCGGGTCTACCACGGCGCTACGGCTCTGTTCACGCCGCGCGGCCCAGGTATCCTCGGCGTCATGGCCAAGCCCGACATCGCCGATCTCCAGAGCCGCGCCGAGAGCCTCCGCGCCGAGCTGCGTGTCCCGAAGCAGAACGAGGTGTTCAAGGCCGCAGTCGAGGCGGGGTATCTCGCCGCGCGCGCCGACGGCGTGGTCGACGCCGAGGAGGCGGCGGCCATCGTGCGCGCGGTGGAGATCCTCTCCGCGGGCGCCGTCATCGAGTGGGAGGCGGAGGATCTCGTCGAGGAGTGCGCCCGCCAGGCGGACGCCGCCGGTCCGGGCACGCGCGCCGCGGCGGTCGGCGCGGAGCTCGCGGCGCTCGAGCAGGGCGAAGCGGGGATCTACTTCGCGGCGCTCGTCGCGCACGCGAGCAAGGGCATCGACAAGAAGGAGGCCGAGGTCCTCAAGGAGATCGGCAAGGCCGCGGGCCTGACGACGGAGAGGGTGCGCGACATCGTCAAGAAGGCCGGCAAGGCGGGGTAGGGCGGCGCCCAGCTGCTGTCATCCTGAGCCCGAAGGGCGAAGGACCTCACGCGTCGGCACGTCAGGTTCACCGCGGGGTCCTTCGGCCGCTTCGCGGCCTCAGGATGACAGCAAGCGCTGGTGCTCGCCGAGATGGCGCTGGTGCTCACCGGGACGGCGCTGGTGCTCACCGGGACGGCGTCGGACTACCGCCGAGTCTCGACGTGTCCGTAGGCGTGCCACGCGTACGTGTGCCCGTACGCCCCGGGGGGGGCGGGACGACCGTAGTAACCGGGAGCGGGCGGACCCGCGTCGACGTAGCAACCCCCGAGCGTGGCAGCGACCGCGACGACGAGCATCGTGAGGAGGCGTGTGGTGCGCATATCCGATGGACGCACGAGCCGCCCCGTTAGTGCAAGCAAGCCTGCGGACGGGGGACACGGGGCGGTCTCAGCGGGAGACACCCACACCGCCCGATCAGGGCGTCGACCAGGGGTGCGAGGCCCTCGACACCCCCGATCACCCCCTCGACACCCCTGATCACCCCCTCGACGCTCCCTCAGCTCGCGTGGACGTGCAAACCGACGGCGTTGCCTTCCGTGTCGACCACGACGGCGAAGGCGCCGTCCTTGCCGATGTTCGTCTTCGGGACGGCGACCTTGCCGCCCGCCTTCTCGGCGCGCGCGATCGCCGCGTCGAGGTCGCCCTTCGCGTCGAGGTACACGAGGGTCCCCGACGACGCGGGCTTGCCTCCGCGCTTGACGAGCGCGCCCCCCGGCTCGTTGCCGGCTCCATGCGGGAAGATGGCCATGTCGGTGCCGGGGACGCTCTCGCGCTTCAGGCTCGTGACGAGCACGGCCTCGTAGAAGCGCGCGGCGCGGTCCAGGTCGACGGCGGGGATCTCGAACCAGTTGATGACGTTGCTCATGGGTAGTCTCCTTTCAACGACGAAGGGACCCTACCTCTGCTGGATGACACCCTTCTGTCAGGATCGTTCCAGCACCTCCACCACGTCGATCCGGTCCAGGCGAACGCCGCGCGTCTCGCGCGTCACGGTGTCCTCGCACTCGAGGACCGTCATCGTCCGCTCCATGAGCACGCGCGTGATGCGCACGGTGCGCTCGCTCGGCGAGCCGTCGCCGCGGCGGTACTTCACGCGGACCGGGCGCTGCTCGAACCACGCTTCCTCGATGGCGCGGCGGATGGCGGGGCGCGTGGGGAGGGCGGGCACGGCCGCGAAGGTGAGCTTCTCGGCGTGCGCGAGGGCCTCGCGCTGCTGGCCTGCCGTGAGCGCGCCGCGCACCTTCGAGAGGGCGCTCTCGAGCGTGTCGACGAACGGCACGAGGCGCGTCTCGGTGGCGAAGCGGCCCAGCACGACGAGCACGGCCGCCTCGCGCGGGGTGAAGTTGACCGGCGGGAGCGTGTAGGCCCGATCGAGGGCGTAGCCGCCACCCGGGCCGCGCTCGGCCTGCACCGGCAGAGACGCGTCGCGGAGCGCGTCGAGGTCGCGGTAGATGGTGCGCACGGTGACGCCGAAGCGCTCGGCGAGGTGCTCGGCCGTGACGCCCGTGCGCCGCCCGCGCAGGTACTCGGCGACGGCGAAGAGGCGTGACTTGCGGCGCATCGGGATGGGCTGGCAAGCGTGTAGCCTGACAGGCCGCCACGCACTAGGCATACTGCGCTCATGCCCGCCGCCCCCGACCCGCCCCCCGTGAACGTCGGGTCCATCCTGGCGCAGCTCGGCTTCGTCGTCGTGGCCGCGCTGCTCGTCTACGGCTTCGTCGCCGTGACGAAGGACGGCGAGATGCGGCGCGTCTGCAGCGCCCCCTGCTACCTGAAGCCCGACTACCTGGCCGCCGACCGCCTCGCGCCGAACTTTTCGCTGAAGGATCTGCGCGGCAACACGGTGACCCTCGAGAGCCTGCGCGGCAAGGTGGTCGTCCTCAACTTCTGGACGAAGACGTGCGGCCCCTGCCTCGAAGAGATGCCCGACCTCGCGGAGCTCGCCGTCATCCTGCGCGACCGCCCGGACGTCGCGGTGGTCACGGTGTCGACCGACGCGGGCCCCGAGGACGTGAAGCCGACCTTGCAGACGGTGCTGAAGGGCGAGCCGCCTTTCATGGTGCTCTTCGATCCGGAGGCGGACGTCGTGCACGGCAAGTTCGGCACACACCTTTTTCCGGAGACGTGGCTCATCGACAAGCGTGGCGTCATCCGCGCGCGCTTCGACGGCGCCCGCCAGTGGAACGACCCGCTCGTCGTGAACTTCGTCGACGCCCTCCGAAGCGGCGACTACTGCCCCGTGAAGATCGACGGCAAGAACCTCTCCGGCAACGCCGGCCGCATCTGCCAGGAAATGACCGGCACGGGCAGCTGACACAACCAAGCGCGCGGTCCGTGCACCTCGGGGACATCGGCCGCCCGCATCCGCAATCAGCACCGCGCGCGTCAGCAAGCGGTGAGTGCCGACTCTGGCGCCCCGCCGGCGTCGGCGACCCAACCGCGACGCGGCCCACCGCTTGCTGACGCGCGCGGTGCTGTGGGCTGACGCCCACGACATGGGCTAGCCCCGTTGCGGATCATGCTAGCCCCGTTGCGGATCATGCTAGCCGCCGTTGCGGGCGAGCTTTTCCATGCGGCGGCCGGCCATGGCGGTGAGGCCGGGGGCGATGCGCTTGCCGAGCCAGCCGGCCCACGCTTCGGGGCCGACGGGGACGACGGCGACGTCGCGGCGGATGGCGCGGAGCACGGCGCGGGCGACGCGCTCGGGCGGGTGGCCGCGCTTGCGGAACGTCTTCACCGCGCCGTCGCGGAGCGATTCGTCGGCGAAGCGGCCGCGCGCGACGATGTCGGTGTCGATGACGCCGGGGCAGATCGCCGAGACGCCGATGCCGTGCGGCGCGAGCTCGCCGCGCATCGACTCGGAGAGGCCGACGACGGCGAACTTGGTCGTGCAGTAGGGCGCGACGCCCGCCCCCGCGACGAGCCCGAACCCCGACGCCACGTTGACGACGTGACCGCCCGCGCCGCGCGCGACCATCTTCGGCACGAAGTAGTGGCACCCGTAGACGACGCCCCAGAGGTTCACGCCGACGACCCAGCTCCAGTCGTCGAGCGTCGAGTCGAGGATGCCGCCGGAGTGGCCGACGCCGGCGTTGTTCACGAGCACGTCGAGCGCGCCGCTCGCCGCATGCACCTCGTCGGCCAGCGCGGCCATCTCTTCCTTCTTCGAGACGTCGACGCGCTTCGCGAGGGCGCACTTTTCCCCGAGCTCGCGCTTCACCTCGGCGACGCGCGCGTCGTCGATGTCGACCACGGCGACCCGCGCCCCGGCCTCTGCGAGCGCCAGCGCCGTCGCGCGGCCGATGCCGCTGCCCGCGCCCGTGACGAGCGCCAACTTGCCGTCGAGACTCTTGCCCATGTCGCGCCTGACCTCCGTGAGGAGGAGAACTTGGTCCCAATTGAACGAAAGTCAATGGTCTGCTACGAGAACACCGTGCCTCCCCGCCGTGCCGCCGTCCGCGTCGAGCCGCCGCGCGCCCGCTTCGAGGTCGAGGAGCGCCGCCGCCAGCTCGTGGCCCTCGGCACGGAGCTCTTCAGCCAGCGCACGTACGACGACGTGTCGATCGACGAGCTGGCCCAGGAAGCGGGCATCTCGAAGGGCCTCCTCTACCACTACTTTCCGAGCAAGCGGCACCTCTACGTCGAGACGGTGCGCGAGGCCGCCCGCCAGCTCCTCGAGCGCACCGCCACGCCCGAGAACATGGACCCGCTCGAGCGCCTGCGCGCGGGCCTCGACGCGTACGTCGAGTACGTGGGCAAGCACGGAAGGCCCTACCAGACGCTCCTCCGCAGCGGCGTCGGCGCCGACGCCGAGGTCACGAAGATCGTCGATGCCACGCGCGACGCGTTCTGCGCGCGCCTCGTCGAGGCCGCCCCGGGCGCCGCGCACGGCCCGCTCGTCCAGATGGCCCTCCGCGGCTGGGTGGGCTTCGTCGAATCCGCGACGCTCGAGTGGCTCGATCAGAAGAAGAAGGTCGACCGCGCCCAGTTGCGCAACCTGCTGATGAAGGTGCTGCTCGAGGCCATGTCCGCCGCCTCCGGCTAGTGCTGCGCGGCCGAGAGCAACGCCGACCTTCGCTGTCATCCTGAGGCCGCGAAGCGGCCGAAGGACCCCGCGGTGAAGCTGCCGTCTCGACGCTTGGGGTCCTTCGCCCTTCGGGCTCAGGATGACAGCAAGCCGGGCTACGTTTCAGGACGACAGCGAGTCGATGGGCGCTCGGCGCCGTCCGCCCTTGCTACCGGCGGGCCGCGTGGGTCATCGCGGCCTGCCGCGCGCGCTCCAGATCTTCGCGCGACGCGTAGGGCTGCGGCGAGGCCTCGGTCGCGCGCAGGTACTCCGGGAAATCCACCACGTCCCACCCGGGCTTCTCCGGATGCGCCGGGTCCCAGCGGTCGGCCTCGAGCCAGCGGAGCAGGCGGTTGAAGGCCTTCACCGAGGGCCAGTGCATGTCGTGGAGAAGCACGACGCCGCCGGACTTGTATTCGAGCTGCTGCTCGAGGAGCTTCACGATCTCGTCCGGATCGGTCTTCTTCATGTCCTCGACGTCGATGCTCCACAGCACGAGCTCCTGCTTGCGCTCGCGCAGCGCCCCTTCGAGCCACGGGTCCACCTCGCCGTACGGCGGGCGAAAGAGGGTCGGCCGCTGCCCGGTGGCGCGCTCGATGCTCGCCGCGGAGTCGTCGATCTCCGCCAGCGCGGCCGCGTGCGAGAGCGACGTGAGAAGCTTGTGATCCCGCGTGTGGTTGCCGACGAGGTGCCCGCCGTCGAGGATCCGCTTCGCCCAGAGGCGCGTCTCGGCCGCGTGCGACGTCGCCCCGTCGAGGTACTCGCCGATGAGGAAGAAGGAGGCGTGGATCTTGTGCTGCTCGAGGATGCGCAGCACCGTGGGCGCGGTCTCGGGGAAAGGGCCGTCGTCGAAGGTGAACGTGACGAGGCGCCGCCCGTCGCCGGGCGCGTGCGCGGGACCCTCGGCGAGGAGCCAGGCCTTCTCGGCGCGGCCCTCGGGGTTCAGGCGCGCGAGCGGGGAGGGCGGGTCGGGGAGCGCGGAGGCGTCGACCGTCGTCGGCTCGCGCTCGAGCGGCGGCGGCGGGACGAGGTCCGGCGCGGCCTGGTGGGCGGCCCCCGTGACCGAGCGCGTGAACGAGCGGAGCGCGCCCGGGGCGCCGGCGCTCGCCGCCGAGAGCGTCTTCAGGTCGGGCCGCCCCATGCCGAGCCACGTGCCCGCGCCGAGCGCGAGCAGCGGCACCATCGCGCGGGAGAGAAAGGACATCGGACGCGCGCCGAGGATAGGAGCCGCGCCACCGCCCGGGCCAACTTACGGGTAGAGCCCCGGCGTCTCGGCGCGCGCGAGCCGCGCCCGCATCCACCAGGGATCGCTCGCCCAGCGCGCGGCGAACGCGTCGCGCACGACGAGCTCCGCCTGCTTGCCGCGCGGCGAGAAGCCCCAGGGGGCCTCCTGCGACGCGTCGTCCGGGTCCGCGTAGACGCGCCACACGAAGAACCCCGCGAAGTCCCGCTCCTCGAGCAGCGGGCCCACGAGCCCGCGATACGCGGCGGCCTGGGCGGCCTCGTCGACCGTGACGTGGCTCATCGCGTCGGGCCACTCCCAAGGGCGGACGGCGGGATCGGGGCGCGTCGTGTAGCCGATCTCCGTGAAGAGCACGGGCCGCTGCCATCGCTCCGCGAGCGCGTGCACCTTCGCGCGGACCCGCTCGCCCCCTTCGCGGAGCTTCGCCGCGGGGGCCGCGGCCTCGTCGGCGAGCGGGTAGAAGCCGTTGACGCCGATGACGTCGACGTCGCCGAGGATGACCGTGTCCTCGACGTCGTCCCAGTTCGCCGAGTAGGTGAGCACGCCTCCGTAGACGCGGCGTACGTCGGCGATGACGGCGGCGAAGCTCGGGGCGCGCGGGCCCGTGACCCACGAGCGGAGCTCGACGCCCACCGAGAGCATGTCGGCGCGCGACGCCTCGGCGACCTCGGCCCACGCGTGGACGAAGCGGCCGTAGCTCTCGGCCCAGCGCGTCCAGCCGTCGTCGGTCTTCGGATCGATGAGCGCGCGCCACTCGCCCGACTCGACCCAGAGGTGCGGCACGAGCAAAACGCGCAGCCCGCGCGCGTGGGCCATCGCGATGGCGCGGGCGACCGCGACCCGGTTGTCGGCGAAGGGCGCCTCGAAGGAGAGGTCGACGCCCGAGCCGGAGAGATCGGCGACGCGGCCGAACGGCGTGACGGCGACCCACGTGGCGCCCATCGCGCGCGACTCGACGAGGGTGCGGTCGTACGCGGCCGAGCCGTAGCCGACGCCGGGGTGGTAGCCGTTCTCGATGGGGCCGACGGTGATGCCGCGGACGCCGCCGAGCTCCGCGCGGGCCCAGGCGTCGGGGCCGGGGGCGGCGAGGGCGAGCTGCGCGGCGACGGCCAGCGCGAGAGCGGCGGCGCCCGGCACGGTTTAGCCCTGGTCGACCTTCGGGAGATCGTGGCTCGTGATCGACGAGCCTTCGAAGATGCCGTCGGAGAGCGAGGCGAGATCGGCGGTGACGGCGTCGGCGCCGGCGCGCGCGAGCTCGTCGTGGCCGCACGAGTGGGCGACCGCCACGCAGCGAAGGCCCGCCTTCTTCGCCGAGGCGACGCCCCCCGCCGAGTCCTCGAGCGCGACGACGCCGCCGTCGTGCCCGAGGCGGCGCAGCTCCTCGAGCCCGAGCAGGTACGGCGCGGGGTCCGGCTTGTGCGCCGTCGTCCGCTCCGCGCTGACGATGAGCTGCACCGAGCCGCGCATGCCCATGCGGTCGAGCGCGAAGGTGATCTCCTCGTGCAGCGAGCCCGAGACGATGCCCACCGGCCCGCGCGCCGCGCGCCGCGCGAGGAGCTCGAGAGCCCCCGGGAAGACGCGGAACGTGTCCGCGAAGCGCGCGAGAAACCGCGGGTGCTTCGCCTCGACGAGGGCGCGCACGTCCTCCTCGCGCAGCGTCTGCTGCCGGCGCGAGAGCGTCGCGCGAAAGACGCCCGCGTCGTCGAGGCTGAGGTAGCGCGCGACGTACTCCTCCTGCGTCAGCGCCATGCCCTTCGGGCCGAGCACGTCGTTGAAGGCCGCGAGGTGCACCGGCTCGCTGTCCACCAGCACACCGTCGAAATCGAAGAGCGTCGCGAACACCATGCCTCCCTAGCACTCCTGTCCCGAACCGAAGAATCTTGCCGCAGAGGAGCGGCGATCGCACACGGCGGCCTCGCCGCCGTCAGCACCGCGAGCGTCAGCGAGCGGTGAGCCGTCCACCCCTTGCATCACGGACCATGCGCCACGAGCTCGCGCGCTCACCGCTCGGTGACGCTCGCGGTGCTGATGACCGCTGACGCGGCATCCGGTGGTGCGTGAACGATCGTCGCGTGCGGCCATCTAGTGTTTCCCCGAAGGGCCGCCCGCGAGGACGAGCGACACGATGACGGCGCGGCCGAAGCGCGATTCGAGGGGGCGCGTCTCGGTGGTGAAGCCGTCGTGATGCACGGCGATGGTGTGGGGCCCGGGGCGTATCTCGAGGGACACCGGCGTCGGGCCCGCGGTCTGCTTTCCGTCGACGGTGACCACGGCGCCCGCCGGCACGGTGATGACGGTGAGCACCGAGGGCCGCGCGCGCAGGGCCTGGAGCTCGCGCTCGGCCTCGGCGCGGTCCTGCGGGCCGAGGTCCTGGTGCTCGAGGTACTGCTCGATCGCGCCGGCGGCGGTCTCGCTGTCGTCCATGCGCTCGCGGCTCCGCGCGACGTTCCACAGCTCGCTCGCCGGGCCCCCCAGGCGGTAGGCCGAGAGAAAGTAGCGGATGGCGTCGGAGTAGCGGCCGTCGCGGAAGGCGCGCACGCCCTGCTGATCGAGCTCGCGCGCCGCCTCGAGGTCCGGCGCGCTCCGCCGCTCCCTCGACCCGGGATCGCCCGCCCCGGCCTCGTGCGCCCCCGTCTGGACGCACGCGGTGGTCACGAGCAGCGCTATCACGGCGAGTCGCATGTCCCGATGCCACGATTCTGGCACGGCGAGGACGACCTTCGGAAGCCCGTGCCGCGTGATTCACCCGGCCAGGGACGACCCTCGGAGGCCCTACGCGGCGACGAGCACGATTCGCGTCACCTCGGGCGGCGCGCCGACGCGCGACGGCGGGCCCACCGTGCCGAAGCCGCGGTTCACGTACAGCGACGTCCCGCCCACGCGGTAGAGGCCCGCGACGTACGTCATGAAGAAGTCCGCGGGGCGAAAGCCCGGGTTGATCTGCCCGCCGTGCGTGTGGCCCGAGAGCTGGAGGGCGACCTTGCCGGGCCAGCGCTCGATGGTCGCCGGCTGATGGGAGAGGAGGATGCGAGGCAGCGCGGCGGGCACCGTCGCGATCGCCGTGTCGATGCGCGGGCCGACGCCGTCGTATCGGCCGGCCCAGCGGTCGTCGACGCCGAGGAGGGCGAAGCCGCCGCCGTCGCGCGGGCGGATGACGGCCCCCTCGTTGACGAGCATCTTGATGCCGGCGGCCTGCAGCGTGGCGACGACCACCTCCCACCCCGCGTAGTAGTCGTGGTTGCCGAGGCAGGCGAAGATGCCGTCGCGCGGGGCGATCTGGGCGAGCTTGCGGGCGACGAGCGGCGCATAGGCCGGGTCGAAGTCGACCATGTCGCCCGTGACGACGAGCAGATCCGGCTTCGCCGCGCGGGCGCGCTCGAACCCCGCGTCGAGGTCGCGCTCGCCGACGTACATGCCGGTGTGGAGATCGCTCACCTGGGCGATGACGTAGCCGTCGAGGGCGCGCGGGAGCGCGGCCATGCGCACCGGGAGCTCGACGATCTCGTACTCGTGCCGCCCGACGAGGGAGCCCCAGGCGAGGGTCGAGCCGGTCGCGCCGATCATCGCGACGCCGCCCACGGCCTCGACGAGCTGCCGCCGCGTCATCGCTCCCTCCGCCGGAGGCGGCGCGGGCCGGAGCTTCTTGGCGGCGCGCGCGACGAGCCAGGCCACGAGGTGCATCACCCCGATGGGCGCCGCGGCCATCGCGAGCGTCATCACGATGACGCTGAGGAGGGTCTGCACCGCGCTGGCGAAGTGCCACAAGACGACGAGCTCGCGCGCCACGAGCTGCCCGACGACCAGCCCCGCGAGGACGACGGCCACGGTGCGGCGCCGGCGGCCGAGCGCGGCGAAGGTTCGCGTCGACCAGAGGTACAGCACGCCCATGAGGGCGAGGGAGAGGAGCAGCGAAACGGGCCAGAGCATCGCGCGAAGGTGGGGAAGGTCAGCCTCTTCCTAGCATGCCGCTCACGACGCGCTCGATGCGCGCATAGTCGCGCTGCACCTCGATCGCCGTCAGCCCTGCCTGCTCGAAGAGCTGCACCACGGCGGGCGCCTGGCCCGCGCCCACCTCGACGGCGAGCACGCCGCCCGGCGACACGAGACGCGCGGGCGCGCCGGCGACGACGCGCGCGAGGAGCGAGAGACCGTCGGCGCCGCCTTCGAGGGCGAGGCGCGGCTCGTGATCGCGCACGTCGGCCTGGAGCGACGCGAAGTCGCCCGCGGCGATGTAGGGCGGGTTCGCCGTGACGAGGTCGAAGCGCTCCGGCGAGGGGACGGCGTCGAAGAGGTCACCCTGCCGCCACGCGACGTTGTAGGCGCCCAGCCGGAGGGCGTTGTCGCGCGCGACGGCGAGGGCGCCGGGGCTGAGATCGCTGCCGGAGACGCACGAGGTGGGGCGCTCGCGGGCGAGGGTGATGGCGACGCAGCCGCTGCCGGTGCAGAGGTCGAGCACGCGGACCGAGAGGGAGAGCGCGCGCGTGCGGGCGAGGGCCACGTCGACCAGGGTCTCGGTGTCGGGGCGGGGGACGAGGACGCGCGGGTCGACGCGGAAGGTGCGCCCGTAGAACTCGCGCTCCCCGACGATGTAGGCGACGGGCTCGCGCGCTCGGCGGCGCCGCACCATCTCTCGCATGCGCGTCAGCTCGTCCGGCGAGAGGGGCCGCTTCGCGTCGACGATGAGCTGGATGCGCGTCGTCCCGAGCGCGCGCGCGAGCAGGACCTCCGCGTCGAGACGGGGGCTCTCGATGCCGCGCCCGCGGAAGTCGTCCATCGCCCAGCGGAGGAGCGACTCGATGGTCCAGAGGGGCGAGGGCTGGTTGGCCATGCGCGGGTACGGGCACCATGGGCCAACCGACGTCGATGGTGCAAGCGCCCCGATGCTTGCTAGATTCGCGACCTCCTTGGACGCCCTCCCGCCGCAGCAGCCGCCGACCACGTACTCGTTCGCGCCGGGCGACATCTACCCGAGGGGCGCGGAGGAGGAGAAGCTCTGCGCCAAGGCCAGCCACCCGGACTGGTACTACCTCGGCGGCCTCGTCGCGCTCGACGCGCTGAGCCTCTGGGGCGGGACCACCGACACCATCAAGTACGGCAACACCGTCCCCATCCGCCTCACGGGGCCCGCGATGATCGGCGTCACCTGGGGGGCGACGGTCGGCGGCGCGTGGCTCGCGCTCCCGCAGTGCAACCCGCACTGGGTGGGCGAGCCGCCGCGGGAGGGGGACGTCCGCGCGGCGTGGCCCGTGGCCCTCGCGCTCGCCGCCCTCGCCGGCTCGACGGCGCCCATCGTCAACGCCATCGCCATCGGCAACTGCAATCCGCCCCTCTGCCAGGGCGGCCTCCCCGCGAACTGGACGGACCTCGAGCGCTCGATGCACCTCGTGACGGCGGGCGTCGCGGGGTTCGGCGGGGCGCTCCTTCCGTACCTCCTGCCGCCTCGGACGTGGTCGGCGGCGCGCGAGATCGACCGCCTCCGCTTCGGCGTCGACGCCCGGGGTGACTTCATCCTGGGGTACGGCGGGTCGTTCTGAGCGGGGCTCGGCTCACCGCGCGCCGACGCTTGCGGTGCTGACGCGCGAGGCCGCCGCGCTCACGCCGGCTTGAGGAACCTCGCGAGGATCTTCTTCTCGCCCCAGCCCGGGAAGAACGCGACGACCGCGGGCTCGCCCATGCTGACGACGCTGACGACCTGCCCCTCGCCGAAGCGCTCGTGACGCACGCGCGCGCCGCGCCGCATCTTCATGTCGGTCACGTCGTCCGGGCGATCGTCGAAGAACTCGTGGTCGACAAACCGCGACCCCGGGTCCGGCGCGTTCGCCCCTTGCGCCTGCGGGTGCTTCCACGGGCGCATGGCGGGCTCGCGCTCCGTGTCGCGGTCGACGAAGCGCGCCATCCTCGATTCGCCGCCCATCGCGCGCGTCGTCACGTGCTCGGCGACGCCCGCCGGCAGCTCGCCGAGAAAGCGGCTCGGGCGGTTCCAGCGCGTCGTGCCGAAGATCTGGCGCATCTGCGTGTGCGTCATCACGAGCTCCCGCCGGGCGCGCGTGATGGCCACGTAGGCGAGGCGCCGCTCTTCCTCGAGCTCCTCGTTCTCGCCGGGGGCGACGCCCTTGTACGGGAACATCTCCTCCTCCATGCCCGTCAAGACGACCCGCTCGAACTCGAGGCCCTTCGCGCCGTGCACCGTCATCAGCGTCACCTTGCCGCCGTCGACCATCCCGTCGACGTCGCTGACGAGCGTGACGCGCTCGAGGAAGCCCGAGAGCCCCGGCTTTTCGCCCGCGGCCTCGGCCTCGATCTCGTAGTCCTGGATGGAGCCGACGAGCTCCTGCAGGTTCTCGACGCGCGCGTCGGACTCGGCGCTGTCCTCCTTCTTCAGGGTTTCGAGATAGCCGGTCGTCTCCAGCACGGCGACGAGGAGCTCGCTCGGCGTGTCGTGCGGGGCCCGCGTGCGGAAGGCGTCGAGGAGCGCGCGGAAGGCCGCGAGCTTCTTCTTCGCGGCGGCCCCGAGGTCCCCCACTTCTTCCACGCGGGCCAGCGCGTCGAAGAGCGACGTGTCGTTCAGCGTGGCCCACGCGGTCAGGCGGTCGGTCGTCGTCTGGCCGATCCCGCGCGCGGGCACGTTGACCACGCGGAGCAGGTCCACGTCGCTCGCCGGGTTCACGATGACGCGGAGGTACGCGAGCGCGTCCTTCACCTCGGCCCGGTCGTAGAACTTCGTCCCGCCGACGATCTGGTAGGGCACGTTCGCCGCGCGGAGCCCTTCTTCGAGGACGCGGGACTGCGCGTGGATGCGGTAGAAGACGGCCATCTCCTTCAGGTCCGTCCCCTCGGCCCGCGCGCGTGTCACCGCCTCCACCACGAACGCCGCCTCGTCGCGCTCGTCGCGCGCCGCCACGATTCGGATGGGCTCCCCGTCCGCGTTGGCCGTCCACAGCTCCTTGGGCTCCCGCTCGGCCGAACGCGAGATGACCCCGAGCGCCGCCGCGACGATGCGCTTGGTCGAGCGGTAGTTCTGCTCGAGCTTCACGACGGTCGCCTCGGGGTAGTCGCGCCGGAAGTAGCGGATGTTGCGCACGTCGGCGCCGCGCCAGCGGTAGATGCTCTGGTCGTCGTCGCCCACGACGCACAGGTTGTGGTGGTCGCGGGCGAGGTCCTTGAGGAAGCGGTACTGGATGGCGTTCGTGTCCTGGAACTCGTCGACCAGCACGTAGTCGTAGCGGCGCCGGATGCGGTCGCCCTCTTCGGTCTTTTCGAGCAGGCGCGCGACGAGGAGGATGAGGTCCTCGAAGTCGACCGCGTTGGCGGCGCGCAGGCGCTCCTCGTAGGTCTTGAAGATGCGGAGGGCCACGTCGTCGACGTACGAGTGCGACGCCGCCTCTTCGGGGCCGCGCCCCTCCTGCTTGTGCTTGTGGATGGCGCCGAGGATGGCCCGCGGCGGGTAGCGGCGCTCGTCGAGGTCGAGGTCCTTCAGAGCGCGCGCGACGACCGCCCGCTGATCCGAGACGTCGTAAATGACGAAGTTCGGCTTCACGCCCACGGCCTCGCCGTGCACACGGAGGAGCTTGGCGCACGTGGCGTGGAAGGTTCCGACCCAGAAGGCGCGCGCCATCTCGGCCCCGCAGAGCTTCGCGAGGCGGGCCCGCATCTCGCCGGCGGCCTTGTTCGTGAAGGTGACGGCGAGGATGCGCCACGGGGCGACGCGCTCGCAGGCCACGAGGTTGGCGATGCGGTACGTGATGACGCGCGTCTTGCCGCTGCCGGCCCCCGCGAAGACGAGAAGCGGGCCCTTCGTGTGCGCGACGGCGGACGCCTGCGGATCGTTGAGGTCGTCGTCGCCCATCGGAGCGAGGATAGTCGAAATGAGAGCCCTCACATCGGCCTGCCTCGTCCTCGCCCTCGCCACCGGCTGCGACGACGAAGGACCCCATCCGCGCACGCCCTATCCGCTCACGGATCCGCAGCCTCAACCGAACGCGCAGGCCGCCGCCGACGCGCGCGTCGTCGAGCGCCTCGCCGCCGCCACGTGCGACCGGGAGGAATCGTGCGGGACCATCGGCCCGGGCGCCTACTTCGAGACGCGCGAGGTCTGCATGAAGAGCGTCCGCGGCAAGCTCGGGGCGAGCCTCGGCGCGACGCTGTGCCCGGCCGGCATCGACCTCAAGGCCGTCGAGTCCTGCCTCGCCTCGCTCGAGGCCAACCAGTGCGCGCAGCCCGGCGACGCCATCACGCGCGCCGCGCGCTGCCCGCCGTCCGACCTCTGCATGAAATAGCGCGGCGTGCGGCGATTCAGATGGCTCGCGCCGGGCGGGGGGCGCCGCGCCAGCGTAGAATCGGGGCTCGGCATGAGACGCGTCGTGCTCGCGATTCCGGCGGTGGCCGTCGGCCTCCTGGGGCTGCACCTCGCGTCGTGCGACTCCTCGGGCACGGCCGTCCCCGTCGCCGTCGAGGCGGCCGCGCCTGCGCTGAGGACCGATCCGAACGCGGTCCACGTCGTGGGGACGACGTTCCGCGACACGCAGGGACGGCAGCTTCTCTTCCGGGGATACAACGCCAAGGTGACGACGCTCTTCGACGTCACGTTCGACGACGGCCGCATCCCGGAGGAGACGTTCCCCGACCTCAGCGAGGCCGAGACGTCGCGCATCGAGGAGCTCGGGTGGAACGTGCTCCGCATCCCCCTCAGCTGGAGCGGCCTCGAGCCGCAGCCGCAGCAGTACGCGTCCGCCTGGATGGCGAAGCTCGACGCGGTGCTCGCCATGGCGAAGGAGCACGCGTTCTACGTCATCCTCGACATGCACCAGGACGCGTACAGCAAGGAGATCGGCGAGGACGGCGAGCCGCTCTGGGCCATCGTCCCTCCGCCGACGCAGCTCCTCGAGGGGCCCTACGACGACTCGCGGCGGCTGACGGCGCAGGTGCTGAACGCCGGGTACAGCTTCTTCGACGACGATCTCGCCACCGACGGGCGCGATCTCCAGGGGGCGTACGTCACCGCCGTTCAACAGGTCGCCGCGCACGTCGTCGGCAATCCCAGCGTCCTCGGGTACGAGGCCTTCAACGAGCCGGTGGTCCTCGACTACCAGCTGCTCGACGCCTTCCACCAGACCTTCGCCGCCGGCATCCACGCGATCGACGCCGACGCGCCCGTGCTCTTCGAGCCCGTGGCCACGCGCAACGAGACCGACCAGGCCATCGTCCCGCAATCGCCGTGGTCGAGCGGCCCCGGGTGCTACGCCGTCCACATCTACACGGGGATCTTCTCCATGCCCGGCGTGTGGACCGCAGAGAACGAGGACGCGGGCATCCTCGCGCCGAGCATGGCCAGCGCCGACCAGGAGAGGGCCGCCTGGGGCACGCCGATGTTCGTCACCGAGTTCGGCTGCGATCAGACGCAGCCGCAGGGACCCGTCTGGATGAGCGACGAGCTCGACCTGCAGGACCAGTACCTCGTCAGCAGCACGGCGTGGGAGTTCTCGGAGCTCGGCGCGTGGGGTTTTCAAGACGACGACGGCAACGAGCGGCCGACGACGACGCACATCATGGCGAGGATGTTCCCGAGGGCCGTGGCGGGGGACCTTCTTCGGATCGAGCGGCCCGCCATCGGCGACATGGTCGTGCACTACCGCCCGTCGGCGGCGACCGCGGGCCTTCCGCACGAGGTCTCGCTCTCGGCGGACTACGTCACCAACGCGGCGATCCTCTGCGACGGGCAGGCGGTGCCCTTCACGCAGCTGACGGGGCGCGCCACCTTCACGTGCACCGCGACCGACTCGAACGAGCACACCTTCGAGGTCCGCGGCACGGCGGTACAGTAGGCGCGTGTTCCACCCCGACGGGCCGACGCTGCTCGAGCTGCTCCGGCAGGCGCTCTCGTCGACCGAGCGGGGCTACGATCTCCTCGCGCCGAAGTTCGACGCGACGCCCTTCCGCACGCCCGACGCGATCCTCGGGCCGATGGCGCGCGAAGTGGCGCGCGGGGGGAGCGTGCGGGACGCGCTCGACGTGATGTGCGGGACGGGCGCGGCGATGGCCTGGCTGCGCCCTCACTGCACCGAGCGCGTCGCGGGGATCGATTTCAGCGCGGGCATGCTGGCCGAGGCGCGCGTCCGCGTGGCGGAGGCGGCGGGGAGCGCCGAGGTGGTGCTGACGCGCGGGGACGTGCTGACGATGAGCTTCGAGCGCGCGTTCGACGCCGTCGTGTGCACGGGCGCCTTCGGGCACATCCTCGAGAAGGACGAGCCGGCGCTCCTCGGGAACATCGCGCGCGCGCTCCGTCCGGGAGGCCGCTTCGTCTTTCCGACGGCGGAGCCTCCCTCCCCGCGGCGGGCGGGCTTCTGGCTCGGCCACGGGTTCAACGCCGCGATGCGCGTCCGCAACGCGCTCCTGACGCCGCCCTTCGTCATGTACTACCTCACGATGCTCTGGCCCGCGGTCCGCGAGAAGCTCGAGCGCGCCGGCTTCGACGTCGACGTGCGACGCGGCGTCTTCGAGGCGCCCTTCGCCGCGGCGCTTCTCGTCGTCGCCACGCGCCGCGGGTGAGAAGAGAGGAGATTGGCCGCAGATCTGCTCTCGAGCGCGAAGGGGGGTGCGCGCTGCGTTGCGTAGGGTTCGCGCGGTGGGCGCGGGCAAGTAGGCGGATTCGCTGACGGCGCGCGGCTTGCTCGAGGGTTCTGCAATCGCATGACGCGGACCGAGCTTCGGGAGGGCGTGGCTCGTGATTCGGCGGGCCTGGATCTGGTCGTGGTGCATTCCCCCGTCGGCGGGGGGCACAAGTCGGCGGCGCTGGCGATCGCCGAGGCGGCGCGGGCGCGCGGGCTCACGGTCGAGGTGGTCGACACCTTCGAGCATGCGCCGCGCGTCTTCGGCCAGGCGTACCTGACCGCGCACCTCACGTGGACCGGCGCGCTCCCGGAGCTCTACGGCGCCGCGTACTTCCGCGCGAACCATCGCGACGGCGCGCTCGAGCCCGTGCGACGCGCCGCGGATCACGTCGCGTGGGCCGGGCTCGTGAAGCGCGTCGTCGCCCTCGCGCCGCGCGCCGTCATCGCCACGCACCACCTGCCGCTCGTCGTCCTCGGGCGCGCGCGCCGCAAGGGCTGGCTCGCGTGCCCCCTCCTCGGCGTCGTCACCGACTACGGCACGCACGCCGTCTGGGCCGAGAAAGGCCTCGACGCCCTGTGCGTCCCCGGTGCCGGCGCTCTCCGCGACGCGCTCGCCCATCGCTTCCCGGCGCGCCTCCTCCACACGACGGGCATCCCCGTCCGCCGCGCCTTCGAGCTCGCTCCCCCGGTGCGCGACCCCGCGCGCGGCGAAACCCTGCGCGTGCTGGTCACGAGCGGCGGCTTCGGCGTCGGCCCCATCCGCGACATCGTCCGCTCCTTCGCCGGCATCGACGGCGTCGAGCTCACGGTGGTGTGCGGGCGCGCCCCGGGGCTGGAGAAGCGCGTCGCGAAGCTCGCGGCGGAGGCCGGCGTGCGAGCGCGCGTCCTCGGCTTCGAGAAGGACATGGCCGCGCGCATGGCGGAGGCCCACGTCATCGTCGGCAAGGCCGGCGGTCTCACGGTGAGCGAGGCCATGACGTCGGGGCGCCCCATGATCATCGCAGGCGCCGTCCCCGGGAACGAAGGCATCAACGCCAACCTCGTCGCGCGCGCCGACGCCGGCCACATCGCCGACCCCGCCGACGTCGGCATGGTCGTCCACGCGATGCGCGTCCACCGCCTCTTCGGACGGATGGGCCGCAACGCCCGCGCCCTCGTCATGACGCGCTCCGCCGACCGCGTCATCGACGTCGCCGAGACCGCCGTTCGCCAGCTCGAGCCCGTCCGCGCCGCCTGAGAAGAGATTGGCCGCAGAGGGGCAGAGGGCGCAGGGAGGAGGGGGGAAGGGGGTCTTCTTCGGCCACGTCCTTGGCTTGCTCCGCGTCTCTGCGCCTCCGCGGCCAATCTTCTGGGTCTCATTCGCTGACGCTGTGCCTGGCTTCGGGGGTGGCGCGCGTGCTAGTCACTCAGCGCTGAGTTAAAGGCGCGGAGACGCCATGTCGAACCCGGGAGCCATCACGGCGGCCTCGACGCGGGGCAAGCCGCCCGCGCTCGATACGCCCATCGAGAGTCCGCGCGCGCCTGCGCCGCCGGTGCGGTGCGCCATCCGCGGCGTGCACAAGGCGTTCGGCGCGAACCCCATCCTGCGCGGGGTCGACGTGGAGATCCACGAGGGGGCCTTCGCCGTGCTCGTCGGGCCGAGCGGCTGCGGCAAGAGCACGCTGCTCCGTCTCGTGGCGGGTCTCGAGACGGCGGACGAGGGGAGCATCGATCTCGCGGGGAGGGACGTGACGCAGCTGCCGCCGCGCGACCGCGACGTGGCGATGGTCTTCCAGTCATACGCGCTCTACCCGCACCTCTCGGTGCGCGACAACCTCTCCTTCGGCCTCAAGCTCCGCAAGGTCCCGGCCGCCGAGATCGCCTCGCGCATCAAGGACGCGAGCGCCATGCTGGGGCTCGACGCGCTCCTCGAGCGCCTCCCGAAGCAGCTCTCGGGCGGCCAGCGCCAGCGCGTGGCCATGGGGCGCGCCATCGTGCGCCGCGCGAACATCTTCCTCTTCGACGAGCCGCTCTCGAACCTCGACGCCGCGCTCCGGGCCGAGGTCCGCGTCGAGATCCGGCGCCTGCACGACCGCCTGGGGGCGACGACGCTCTACGTGACGCACGATCAAGTCGAGGCGATGACCCTCGCCGACACGCTGTGGGTCATGAACGGCGGCCTCGTCGAGCAGAAGGGCGCCCCGCTCGAGGTCTACGAGCGACCGAGGTCGCGCTTCGTGGCGACGTTCCTCGGCTCTCCGCAGATGAACCTCGTCGAGGGCAAGCTCGCGCGCAAGGCCGGCCGATGGCTCGTCGACGGAGGCGGACTCACGGCGGAGGTCGACGAGGAGAGATACGGCGACGCGCTCGTCGAAGGCCGCGCCGTCGAGGTGGGCGTGCGACCGCACGACTTCGCCGTGTGCGCCCCGGAAGACGCGGCGGCCACGCTGAAGGTGGAGCTCGTGGAGGCGCTCGGGTTCGAGGCGTTCGCGTACGGGTGGCTGCGCGCGAGCGGACCGCGCATCGTCGCGCGGCTCGAGGCCGTCGACGCGAAGCGCGTGAAGGGCGGCGCGGGGCTTCCGCTCTCGGTCGAGCGGGGACGCGTGCACCTCTTCGACCCGGTGACGGGCCGCGCCCTCGACGCGGTCTCGGCGAAGTGAAGGGCGGGGTCGGGAGGCGCCCGTGAAGGCCCTGGCGGGACTGTGCAGGCGCCTGGCGAACCGCTCCTTGACGGTCGCGGTGCCGTGTGTGGTGGTCGGGGCGCTTCTGCTGCCCGCGTGCGCCGAGCCGCCGTCGGTGGTGCTGTGGCACTCGTACCGCGGCGACGAGGAGCGGGTGCTCGTCTCGCTCGCGAAGACCTACGAGAAGGAGCACGGCGTCCACGTCGAGCTGCTCGCGCTGCCCTTCGACGCGTACTCGGCGAAGCTCGCCGCCGCCGTGCCGCACGCCCACGGGCCGGATCTCTTCATCGACGCGCACGAGCGGCTCGGCATCTACCGGCAGCAGCACGTCGTCGCCGAGGTGGGCGACGCCCTTCCCGACGCGGACGTCGCCGCTTACGACGCCACCGCCGTCCGCGCGCTGACGCTCGACGGCGCCCGCTGGGGGGTGCCGCTCGCCAGCAAGTGCGTCGCCCTCTACGTCAATGACGACTACTTCGTCCTCCACTTCGACCGCGGCGCCGAGGGCGTGCGCGACGTGCGCCGGCCGGTCGCCTCCACAGACGACATCTTCGAGCTTCGCGGCCAGCTCCCCGACGGCTCCTATCCGCTCGTCTACGAGGCCGAGAATCCCTACTACCACGTCGCCATCCTCTCGGGCTTCGGCGGGCGGCTCCTCGAGGACGACGGGCGCTACGGCTTCGTCGGGCCCGCCGCGGAGAAGTCCATCCTCTTCGTGAAGGACCTCACCGCGCGCCGCATGATCCCCGCCGAGCCGAGCGGGGCGCTCGTGAAGCAGCTCTTCGCGAGCGGACGCGCCGCCACGGCCATCGACGGCCCGTGGCTCGCCGCCGATCTCGGCCAGCGCGTGCGCTTCCACGTCGAGCCGCTGCCCTCCGTCGGCGAGACGGGCCTCCCCATGAAGCCGCCGCTCACCGTCGAGGCGGTGATGCTCTCCCCGCAGGGCGCGGCGAAGCCCGAGGCGCGCGCGCTGGCGCGGTGGCTCGGCGGCGCGGAGTCCGCCGTGCTCCGCGCGACCGAGGCGCATCAGGTCGTCGCGACCGAGGCCGCGTGGAAGGACCCCGCCGTCGCGAAGGACGCGCTCCTCGCCGCGTTTCACGAGGCCGCCGCGCTCGCGGAGCCGATGCCCACGTCGACGCGGATGCGCGCCGCGTGGGTCCCCGCGCAGGAGGCGATGCGGCGCGTGCTCCGCGGCGAGCCGGCGCCCGAGGCCCTGCGCGAAGGGGAGCGCCGCTTCGAGGACGCGCTTCGTCCGCCGCCCCCGCCGCCGTCGCCGATGCCGCTGGTCGTCGTCATGGGCTTTCTCGCGCTCGCGGGCGCGTTCTTCGCCGTGCGCCGCGCGCGCCAGCCGGGGCTCCGCGCCGAGCTTCGAGCGTCGCGCACCGCGTACAAGTACGTGGCCCACGCGGCGGTGGTCGTCGTCGTGCTCGTCGTCCTGCCCCTCATCGCGGGAGCGCTCACCTCCCTCTTCGCGGGGACGAGCTCCGATCCCCGCTACGTCGGCCTCGGCAACTACGTCGCCATCCTCACGGCGCGCGGCGGGCCGCTCCTCGGGCACGAGTCGTTCTATCTCACGCTGCTCGTCACGATCCTCTGGACGGTGACCAACGTCGTCCTCCACCTCGGGATCGGCGTCGTCCTCGGCGTCGTCCTGAGTCGGCCGATGATGCGCCTCAAGGCGATGTACCGCGTGCTCCTCGTGCTCCCGTGGGCCGTGCCGAGCTACGTGACGGCGCTCGCGTGGAAGGGCATGTTCCACAGGCAGTTCGGCGCCGTGAACGCCGTCCTCGAGGCCCTCGGCGCCGAGCCGGTGAGCTGGTTCTCGCACTTCGCGACGGCGTTCAGCGCGAACGTCGCCACCAACGTGTGGCTCGGCTTCCCCTTCATGATGGTCGTCACCCTCGGCGCGCTCACGGCGATCCCCAAGGAGGTCCTCGAGGCGGCCGAGGTCGACGGCGCGACGCGCTGGCAGCGGTTCTGGGGCGTCACCATGCCGCTCTTGAAGCCCACGATGCTCCCGGCGGTCGTCCTCGGCGCCATCTGGACCTTCAACATGTTCAACGTGGTCTTCCTCGTGAGCGGCGGGGAGCCCGACGGCGGCACGGACATCCTCGTCAGCGACGCCTACCGCTGGGCCTTCACGCGAGACGCGCAGTACGGATACGCGGCGGCGTACGGCGTCCTCATCTTCCTCATCCTCGCCGGTAGCTCCCGAGTGCTGAGCCGCGTCGGCGGGGCACGGGAGGCTCGCGCATGAAACCCGTGAAGAGGCGGTCGTGAGGCGGCTCGAGGGGTTATTCGCGCATCTGCTGGTGGGCGTCGCGGTGGCGTTCGCGGTGTATCCGCTTCTGTGGGTGATCTCGGTGGCGCTGTCGCCGGACGCGATGAGCGATCACGCGCGGGCGCTGCCCTGGCCCGAGCATGCGTCGCTCGACAGCTTCGCGGTGGTGCTCGGGTTGCGCGATGGGCGGACGGGGCTCTTTGCGAGGCAGGTTGCGAGCTCGCTCGTCGTGTCGCTGTCGACGGCGCTCGTGGCGGTCGGGGTGGCGACGCCGGCGGCGTACGCGCTGGCGCGCTTTCGTTTCGTGGGGAAGGCGTGGGGCATGCGGACGCTGCTCGCGACGCAGATGTTTCCGGCCGTCGCGAGCGCGGTGCCGCTCTATCTGCTCCTCGAGGCGCTGCATCTCCTCGATTCGCGGGCGGGGCTCGTCTTCGTGTACGCGAGCAGCGCGGTGCCGTTCGCCATCTTCCAGATGCGGGGGGCCTTCGAGACGGTCCCGATCGACCTGGAAGAGGCGGCGATGGTCGACGGGGCGACGCGGGCCGAGGCCTTCTGGAAAGTGGCCCTCCCCGCCGTGCGACCGGCGCTCGCGGTGACGGCGCTCTTTGCCTTCATGAGCGCGTGGAACGAGTTCATCCTCGCGGCGACGCTGCTGAGCCGCGAGTCGGCGTTCACGCTTCCCGTGGTGCTGCAGCGCTACGTCGGAGAGCACGACACGGCGTGGGGACCCTTCGCCGCCGGCGCCATCCTCGTGAGCCTCCCCGTGATGGCGCTCTTCTACGTCGCGCAGCGGCAGCTCGTCGCGGGGCTCACGGCGGGCGGCGTCAAAGGGTGATGCGGCGCCGACGTGGCGACGGCGACTCGCGAGTCGCGGTCATGTCGCTGTCCTCCTCGAGCGAAGCGAAGGAGCCCGCCCGCGCTCAGGGCTTCGGCGGGCGCGGCTTGCGGTTGGCGTTGTCGATGGCGTGCCGCATCTTGACGACGTCGGGCTGATACTCGCTGTCGCGGTCGATGGCCTTCGCCTCGTCGAGCACCGCGGCGCAGGCCTCGTACTGCTGCTGGTTGCAGAGCGACTGCGCCTCGTTCCGGAGCTTGGCCAGCCGCTCCTCGTTCGACTCGACGGCGACCGCGGTGCTCGCGGGCGGCGGGGGGACGTACGCCTCGGGCACGATGTTCGGCACCGCGGGACGACGCAGATAGAAGAGGAGGAACACGGCGCCGATGATGGCGCCGGCGACGCCCGAGACCCGGCCCCATCGCGCGCGCAGGTACTTCTGCGCGCGGCTCATCCGCTTCGCGACCACCTTGGCGGGCAGACCTTCGTCCCTCGCGATCTCCTCGATCGTGTCGCCCATCGCGAGGCGCTCGGACCACCGGAGGATCTCCGGCTCGATCTTTCCTTCGGCCTCGGCCTTCTTCGCCTCCTCGTGCAGCGCTGCCCACTCGACGCGCTGCTGGTCGGTCACGGCCTCGGGCGACAGCGGGACGTCGGCCGCCGCGCTCTCGTCGGCGTGCCTCGCCTCGCGCACGGCCGTGCCGCGGAAGTGATCGAGCACCTTGCCGTCCGTCGCGACGCCGACCAGCGCGAGGAGGTGGTCGTCGTCCACGGGCAGATCGTCGAGGATGAGGAGAAGGCGCAGGTAGACCTTCTGCATCACCTCGTCGCGGTCCGACGGCTGGAGCCTCCGGCCGATGACGGCGAGGATCTTCGCGCGCACGGCGGGCGTCGCGATTCGCTTCGCGTTCGGATGCGGGGGAGGACGGGCCGTCATGTCGTGCGCCGCGCACCGTGGCACGAAGGCGGAGGCCTCCGGGAAGAATGCGGAGGGCTCGGGGAAGTGCCCGGAGCCCTCGGGGAAGCGCGCGGACCCCTCCGGGCGGGTGCCCCGAGGCCTCC
The DNA here is from genome assembly GCA_036501935.1 of Polyangiaceae bacterium. GTDB lineage: Bacteria > Myxococcota_A > Polyangia > Polyangiales > Polyangiaceae > Palsa-1150. The sequence goes on from DASXZL010000055.1 coordinate 81,508, forward strand.
GGGCATTGCCCCGAGGCCTCCGGGAAGCGCCCGAAGGGCTCCGGGAAGTGCCCGAAGGCCCGAGGGAAACGCCCGGACCCCTCGGGGCTGTTGCCCTGAGCCCTCGGGGCGCTTCCCCGAGGCCTCGGGGAGCTTCCCCGACCCCTCCGGGAAAAAAGAACGGCCCCCCCCAAGAAAAATGTCTCCAAGTGGGCGGCTGGATCGGTCTTGGGGAAAGGCCGCAATCCAGCGTCCTTTTTGCCAAGGAGAAGACCATGACGAATTCGAACCCCGACAACGTCACTGCCATCGCCCTCAGCCAGAAGAACCAGGCTGGGGTCCTGAAGTACCTCACCGCCCTGCCGACACTGTTGCTGGCAGGGGTCGTCACGACGCCCGCGAAGGTCAACGCCGTGTTCCAGGCCGACATCGACACGAGCACCGCGCTCGATGCGGCCGAATCCGACGTGAAGCAGAAGCGGGTCCTCCAGAAGGCCGCACGCTCCGCTGCGATCGCGCAGCGGAGCGACTTGAAGGCGTACATCATCGGGAACTACGGCGAGCAGGCCGTCCAGATGCTGACCGACTTCGGGTTCGACCCTCCGAAGCCGCGGGGTGCTCAGACGGTGGCCAGCAAGGCCCAGGCCGTCGCCCAGGGGAAGGCCACGAGGGCCGCACGCGGAACTAAGGGCGCAAAACAAAAGGCCGCCATTAAGGGCGTCATCCCGACGCCCGCGACGGAGCCTGCGCCCGCGGCGGCACCCCCCGTGCCGCCCGTCACGAAGTAAGCGGAGAAGGCGACGCGGCTGCTCCCGCGACGCCCGAGCCGTGCTGCTCCCCCCGCCCCGCTCGAGGGGCGGGGGGCCGGCGGGAGGGGGAGAGACGAGCTTCTGAACGAGACGCGAGGTACGCGCACGGGCACGAGGAGGAGGACGAGCACGCCGGGTCGAGCACCCGCACGAGGACTCCGCGCAAGGGAGGCGTGACGTCGCCCTTCGCTGAGCTGCCTTCCCGCTCGCCATGGCCCATACTCCCCGCATGACCGATCTCGCGCGCCGCGAACCGGGTCCGTACACCTGGACCGACTTCATCGCGCTCGATGACGACGACCGCCGGGAGCTCATCGACGGCGAGCTCGTGGAGGTCGAGGTGCCGACGAAAGCGCACGAGCGCATCGTGCCGATGCTCAGCTATTACGTCGTCGGCTGGTCGCTGGCCCACGGTGGCGGCGAGATGCTCGGCTCCGGCTACAAGCTCCGCATCGCCGAGCGACGCGGCGTCATGCCCGACCTCCAGTTCTACCGTCGAGGAAACGAGCCGAAGGGCCAGCCCCAGGGCCTCGTCGAGGGGCATCCGGACCTGGTCGTCGAGATCGTCTCGCCGAGCAGCATCCGCTACGACCGCGTCATCAAGATGAACTGGTACGCCTCGATCGGAGCGCAGGAGTACTGGATCGTCGACCCGTCGGCGCGCACGTTCGAGCGACTGGTCCTCGACGGCAGCCGCTACGTCATCGCCGATGCGCTGGCGGGGGACGACGTGTTCCGCCCCGCGAGCTTCGACGGCCTCGAGATCCCACTCGCCCAGCTCTGGTCCGCCGCCGACCCGCGCCCCTGAAGCGCCGAACAGGATGCCGCGTCTGCGGCATCGGCACCGCGAGCGTGCGCGAGCGGTGAACGAGCAAGCTCGCGGCGCGGAGTCGGGTGTGCAACGGACGGACGGCTCACCGCTCGCTCACGCCCGCGGTGCTGACGGCGGCGAGGCCGCCGTACGAGGTTCGTCGGGGAGCCTCACTCGATCCCTCCGCCAACGCCATCTGCCGCTCAGCCGTCGCGAAGCCGCGCCCCTAGCTCGTGTAGTCCGCCACTCCGAACCGCACGTCCCCGAGGCCGGTCCCGCGCATCCGCTCTCGCAGCGCGTCGACGACGATGTTCACGACGTCGAAGCGCGTGCTCGGCGCGTAGTACTCGTCCTCCCCCACCTCCGGCAGCGCGGAGAGCCGCGCTTCGATCATCTCCTTCTCGCCGGGGTCGAGCTCGAAGTGCGCGTGCCACCCGTCGGCTTCGCCGAGCATCAGGGCCTCCCTCACGAGGCCCACCGGGTTGAACGCGCAGAAGACGGTGCTCAGGCCGAGCCGCCAGCCCGCGTGCTCCTTCTCGAGGAGCCAGTTCGCCCCGAAGGTCCGCCGCACCACCTCGCCGAGGTACGCCCCCGCCGACGACTGCACGAGCTCCACGAGCTCGGGGCGCTCCTTCAGCTCGGCCCGCGCGTCGCGCACCCACTGGTCGAGCACGCTGAGCGTCTCCGGCATGAAGTCGAGACGGATGCCGTAGCGCGTCGACACGAAGCGGACGCACGCCGCCGCGAGCTCGGCCACCTCGGGCGGGGGATCGGCCACCGCGTCGGGGTCCGGCTCGGCCTCGAGCTCCTGAATCGTGTCCTCGAGGTCGTCTTCCGGGGCCGTCGCCAGGCCCGCGACGTCGTCCGTGCTTTTCGTGCCGTCGTTCGTCACGAAGGCGGCGTATGCTGGAAGGCCGGCCAGCGCAAGCTAGGCTGCCCCCAACAGATGCGCATCGGGATCTTCAGCGACATCCACGCCAACCTGGAGGCGCTCAGCGCCGTGCTCGAGGCCTACAAGACCGAGAGCATCGACGTCTTTTACTGCCTGGGCGACACGGTCGGCTACGGCGGCTCGCCGAACGAATGCGCCGATCTGGTGCGCGAAACGGCGAAAAAGACCATCCTCGGCAACCACGACGCGGCCGTCAGCGGGCGCATGGACTACTCGTACTATTACGAGGCCGCCCGCCACGCGCTCGACGCCCACGCCTCGATGCTGAGCGAGGCGAACATGGCCTGGCTGAAGGCCTTGCCCTACCAGGAGATGCTCGAAGACGTGAACGTCCTCCTTTGCCACGGCTCGCCCGTGCGCCTCGAGGAGTTCGAGTACATCTTCGCCCCCGAGCAGGCCCGCGAGTGCCTTTCGATGTGGGACAAGATCGGGCACATCACGCTCATCGGGCACTCGCACCTCTGCAAGGTGTTCGCGCTGACGCCGAGCCACGTCGAGGAGCTGCCCTCGATGGACTTCGAACTCGAGCCCGACAAGAAGTACATCGTGAGCGTCGGCTCGGTCGGCCAACCGAGGGACTTCGACAACCGCGCGAGCTACACGGTGTACGACTCGACGAAGAAGCGGTTCGAGTTCAAGCGCATCGAGTACGACATCGAGCTCGCCGCCGACAAAGTCCTGCGCGCGCGGCTCGAGCGAAACTTCGCCCACCGCCTCTTCATCGGCGTCTAGGGGCGCGCCCCGGGTTCGCCGTCGAGGGTGGCTCGCCGCTCTAGTTGAGCTCGCGGGTCCCGGCGCCGAAGACGCGCTCCCAGCTCTCGCGGTACTCGGGGGTGGCGACCTGGGCGGGGCCGGCGTGCGTGCCTTTCGGCGCGGCGCCCTCCACCACGTGCTCGACCTTCACGTCGAAGAGGCCCGGGGCGTCCGCGCGCTGCGAGAGGCTCACCACTTCGCCCGCGGTGAGCGGCTTGCCGTCGCGCATGGGCCGCACTTCGCCCGTCTCGAGGCGCCCCGGCCGCGCGCGGATGACCTGCGTGCCCGCGCCGTCCGGCGTCTTGCCGTGCGGCATCACGACGTCGAAATCGCCGGCATCCTTCTTCTCCGCGGCGTCGTCCGGCATCCGATGACGTCAGTCTAGCGCAATCCGTCGTGCGGGCCGCCCCCCGAGGCGCCCAGCATCGCGCTCGCGGTGACGATGTCGCGCACGTAGGTGGTGGCCTCCGTGTGGATCGTGACGCCCTCGTCGAGCGAGCCGTCGAGCTTCACCTCGACCGCGCCGCCGCGCTTCTTCTCGAGCTTGGTCACGCGCACCGTGAAGGACGCCGCCCGCGAGCTCCCGACGTCGATCGGCGAGTGCCCCGGCACGTCGAGCTGCGCCCTCTCGAGGTGCGCCTTCTTCGGATCCGACGGCGCCACCAGCTCGAAGTCGAACGTCTTCGGCGCGTTCGGCGACGCCGCGATGAAGCCGCCCCCCGCCAGGCTCGGCGAGCCCACGACGAGGTGCACGCCGTCGAGCCGCTCGAGCAGCACGACGCCCCGCGACACGTCGATCCCGAACGCGTCGTTCGCGAAGCCCCCCGCGTCGCCCGTGAGGCTCACCTTGCCCGAGGGCGCGCCGCCCGCGAGCGGCGGAGCGTCGGCCACCGGGAGCACGACGGCCCAGCGCTGCTCGTCGCGCGCGCACCGGAGCGCGTCGGCCTGGAGCGGGAGCTTCTTGCAGGGGGCGGGATCGTGCGTGGCGAGCGCGGCGCACGTGACGCGCGCGATGCGGTCGAGGGTGCCCTCGCAGAGGTTCGCGTCGCGCGTGGCGAGCGCGAGGCAGGCGGCGTCCCGTCCGAGCTCGGGGTGGTTGGGGACGTCGAAGGGGCAGGCTTCCGGCGAGCCGGCGAGCTCCGCCACGCCGGCCTGGCAGCGCGCCTTCAGGCTGGAGGCGAGAATGTCGTCGCAGCGCCTGGCGTCGCGGCTCTTGGCGGCGTCGAGCGAGCGGCAGGCGTCGCGAACGAGCGTGTCGTAGCCGATGGCCTCGAGGGCGTCGCCCACCACGGGGTCGCCGGCGGCCCGCTGCGTGACGCAGGCGTCGACCGTCGTGAAAGCGGCGAGCTCCGCCGCGAGATCGCCCGCCGGCGCGGGGGGATCGACGCTCGGCTCGAGCTCCGCCGCGTCGACCCCGAGGGCCCTGGCGAAGCTCGCGACGGGAGGGGGATCGGCCGGTTTCGACCTGGGCGCATCCTCGTCGCACGCGGCGAGGACGAGAAAAAGCACGGCGAAAGCGGCCTTCACGCCGGCACCATACACCGGCTTGCCATCTGAGCGGATGCGCAGTATCAATCGACTGAACAGCCTTCAGAACCGCGCCCGGCAGGGAGCGGGGAGCGAGCCCCTCATGGACGACCCCAAGAAGAAGAACGACGAAGCGCAGGTAAAGGGCAAGGCCGTCGATCTCGCCGTGGCGAGCATCGAGAAGGAGTACGGCAAGGGCGCCATCATGCGCCTGAAAGACGGCTGCTCGATGGCCGACAGCGTCGACGTCGTCCCGTCGGGCAGCATCGGGCTCGACATCGCCCTCGGCATCGGCGGCTACCCGCGCGGTCGCATCATGGAGATCTACGGTCCGGAGTCGAGCGGCAAGACCACGCTCACGCTGCACGCCATCGCCGAGGTGCAGAAGGCCGGCGGCGTCGCGGCGTTCATCGACGCCGAGCATGCGCTCGATCCCGGCTATGCGCGAAAGCTCGGCGTGAAGACCGACGAGCTCCTCGTCAGCCAGCCGGACTACGGCGAGCAGGCGCTCGAGATCGCCGACATGCTGGTGCGGTCCAACGCGGTCGACATCATCGTCATCGACTCGGTGGCCGCCCTCGTTCCCAAGGCGGAGATCGAGGGCGACATGGGCGACAGCCACGTGGGCCTGCAGGCGCGGCTCATGAGCCAGGCGCTGCGAAAGCTCACGTCGACGGTCGCGCGCAGCAACTGCCTGCTCATCTTCATCAACCAGATCCGCATGAAGATCGGCGTCATGTTCGGCTCCCCGGAGACGACGTCGGGCGGCAACGCGCTGAAGTTCTACGCGAGCTTGCGGCTCGACATTCGCCGTATCGGAGCCATCAAGGAGGCCGCGGCATCAGGCGGCAAGGATCCCGCGGTGGTCGGCAACCGGACGCGCGTGAAGGTCGTCAAGAACAAGCTGGCGCCGCCGTTCCGGGAGATCGAGTTCGACATTCTCTACGGCCAGGGCATCTCCCGCTCGGGTGACCTCGTCGACCTCGCGTCGGAGCTCGGCATCATCGAGAAGAGCGGCGCCTGGTTCTCGTACGGCAGCGATCGCATCGGGCAGGGCCGCGAGAACGCGAAGACCTACCTCGAGCAACACCCGGACATCATGGAGAAGATCGAAGCCATGGTCCTCGTGAAGCACGGCATCAAGCGCAAGGGCCCCCAGGCCGCCGCCCCCCAGCCCAACGGCGTCCCCGTCGACGAAAAAGCCAAGAAGCCCATCGCGACCGGCAAGCCCGCCAACTAGACCCGCGGCGAGAGAGAAAGAGATTTTTGACGCGGAGGCGCGGAGAAGAGAGGAGGCGCGGATTGTTTTGGGGTCACCGTGTGAACCGCGCCCCCCCCCAACCAAATCCGCGCCTCCTCTCCCTCTCCGCGCCTCCGCGTCAAAAAATCTCTAGGCTGGAGCCTGTGAAGCTCTACGTGATGCGGCACGGGGCGACGGAGGACCGGGCGGAGAGCGGGGCCGATGGGGACCGGGCGCTGACCAACGCGGGGCGGGAGCGCGTCCGCGCCGTGGCCAAGCTGCTCGTCGATTCGAACGAGGAGCCGCTGCACATCGTGACGAGCCCCCTCGTTCGCGCGGTGCAGACCGCCGAGATCGTCGCGCTCGTCACCCGGCTCGGCGAGCGGGACGGGGGGCTCGAGGTGCGCCGCGGCCTCGCGCCGGGGAGCGACTACGGGCGGCTCGTGCACCAGCTCGTCTCCGAGGGGAAGAAGCGCGTGCTCCTGGCGGGACACGAGCCCGACTGTTCGGAGCTGGTGACCTCGCTGCTGGGGGCCTTCGGCCGGTCCTTCGACAAGGCCATGGTCGTGGGGCTCCAGGTGCCCGACCAGGGGGCCGGCGCCAGGCTCCGCTTCATCCTCGATCCGAAGAAGCTGACCCTCCAGATCGACCCGCCCGCGTGAGGCCTGGGACGACCTCCGTCAAGCCATTTCCCACCCCGTCCTTTTCGACCGAAAACCGCGCGCGCAGGCCCCCTCTGGGGGCGGCCCCCCTCGCGCGCAAGTGATGGAAGTCACGTCAGAAAGTCCGTTTCCTTGACGGGCGGGAGGGCGTCCTCTACTCGCTTGTAGAGGCACGCTCATGGCTGGTCGGACGACGCTCCCGCTTCTCTACTCGGCCCGAGCCAGCGTGGCCCGGATGGCCCGAGGACAGGTGGCGACCGCCATCCGGATCCCGGAGCGCGCCCGGGGGCAGCTGCGGCTGGTCTTCCCGACGGCGTCGCCTCGTCTGTTCGTCCACGAAGGAGCCCGCCAGTCGCTGGAGCGCAAGCTCCGGGTCGCGTTCGGCGGCCCGGTCGTGCTCTCGATCACCGACAACCGGCACTCCATCATCACGCACCGCATCCAGAAGGGCACGCTGCACGCCCGGATCCATCACATGTTCCTCGATGGCCCTCCGGGGGTGGTCGACGCTCTCGTCCGGTACGTGACCCGTGGCGACCGGGACGCGAGCGCCACCCTGGGCGACTTCATCGACGACAACGGCTTCCGCCTCGCCCGGCGAAAGCGCGGCACCCCGCTGCACACGAAGGGCAAGCACCACGATCTGCTCGCCCTCTTCGAGAAGACGAACGACCGCTACTTCGACGGCTCGGTGAACGCGCTCATCACGTGGGGCAAGCGTGGCACGTCGAAGTCGCGCGACCGCAAGACCATCAAGCTCGGCAGCTATGGCCTCGCGGATCGTCTCATCCGCGTGCACCCCGCGCTCGACCAGAAGTGGGTGCCCCGCTACTTCGTCAACTACATCGTCTACCACGAGATGCTCCACCACGTGATCCCCGGCAGCCGCGGCCTCGGACGGGTGAACCTCCACCCGCCGGAGTTCAAGGAGCGCGAGCGGGAGTTCCGCCACTTCCAGCGGTCCCTCGACTGGGAGCGGAAACACGTGGCCCGCCTCCTCCGCAGCTAAATGACCGAGCGCTACCGAGCGCGATTGTCGATCAGATGCCACCCGATGCCGCGCCAGCCGCATCAGCACCGCGAGCGTGAGCGAGCGGTGAGCGACCAAGCTCGCGGCGCGGAGTGCCGTGTGCAAGCGGCGCGGCTCACAGCTCGCTCACGCTCGCGGTGCTGACGGCGGCTCCGCCGCCCGTCCGAGATCCATTTTGCCGTCATCCTGAGCGAAGCGAAGGACCCCATCACGTCGACCGCGGGGTCCTCCTGCCGCTTCGCGACCTCAGGATGACGGCAAATGCGTCTATCCTCGCGCCGCCATGTTTCCCGGGACGATCCTGCGTGCCCTGCCTGTTGTGGCCGTGGTGACTCTCGGCTGCAGCGACGACTCGGGGGGCACGGAGTGCAGCTGCGGCGACTCCACGGTGCACATCGAGGTCCCCGCGGACCGCGCGCCCTACGCCCTCGGCGTGACGCTGTCGGGCCGTGGCTGCGCGACGGCGACCGCCCAGTGCACGCAGCCCGCCGGCGCCGGGTGCGCGGCGTACGAGTTCGACGGAACCGGCATCGGCGACTGCGACGTGGAGCTCACGTTCGCGGAGGCGCCGGCAGACTTTCAGGAGCAGGTGTCCTTCACCGGAATCCCCTGCTGCGCCGGCCTCTACTACGTCAGCCCGCCGTCGGCCGACCCCATCGAGGTCCCCGACGTGAGCGACGCCGGAGGCACGGAGTGAAGCGCGCCTCCCTGGGGCTGCTCATCGCGCTCCTGGCGATCGCCGGCTGCAAGCCGCGCCAGCCGCGCCCGAACGGCACGGCGGGCCTCGACGTGAGGCCGATGCCGACGAGCCTCGAGCGGCTGCCCCCCATCCGGCGCATGCCGGCGACCGCCAAGGCGCGCCTCGTCGGGAACATCGATCACAAGGCGCTCGGCCCGTTCACGGCGCGCAGCCCCGAGGGAGGCCTCATCGCGTGGATCGTCGCGGCGGACCGCGGCGGCGGGCAGGACCTCATGTTCGTCCCGACGGGGACCGACGGCGCGGCGCTGAGGGAGCCGAGAAAGCTGACGGACGTCCCCCAGGAGGCGACGCAGCTCTTCGTGCGCCCGGCGGGGGGCACGCACGGCGGATGGATGCTCGCCTGGAGCGCGCTGCTCGACCGCGGGGAGTCGCTGACCGTCACCGGTCTCGCCTTGGACGGCACCTCGCGCACGAAGCCGTCGGACCTCCAGCGAACGAACGACCACGTGAAGTGGGCGGACCTCGTCGCCGGGCCGAAGGGGACCGTCGCCGTCTGGGCGGAGGAGACCCCTGCGGGCGACGCGAACATGCTCGCGGCTCCGATCGACGCCGACGGACGACCGCGCGGGATGCCCGTGCGCGTGGCCCGCGGCGTCATCGGATGGGCGGCGGTCACGGCGGGGGACGGGGCCGGGCTCGCGCTCGTGACGCCCTCGAACGAGCCGAAGAACGACGCGGGAAGGCTGGCGTGGGCGCGCCTCGACTCGGAGGGCCGCCCCGACGGGCCGGCGGTGGCCATCGGGACGCGAGCGACGGTGAGCGGAGACGTGGACGTCGTGGCGACGCCGGGAGGCTGGCTGCTCGCCTGGACGGACCGGACGGGCGAGGACGCGACGGTGATGCTCGCGACGGTGGACGCGGCGGGCAAGGTCCGAGGGCCGCGGCCCGCGATGAACGCCGTGGGCGGCACGTCGCTCGTGGCGCTGGCGTCGGGGCCGGCGGGGGTGGCCCTCGCGTGGCAAGAGCCGCGCGGTCGGGCGAGGGACATGCGCCCGCTCCACCTGGCGAGCGTCGATACGCGGGGCGATCCGGTCGCGCAGCCGGTGTCGGCGGTGGAGATCGCGTCTCGGGCGACGCCGGAGCTCGTGGCGACGCCGGACGGCTTCGCGCTGCTGGCCTCGACGCGGACGTGCCTCGGCGGCATCCCGGAGGCGGGCTGCGAGCAGACGGTGGTGCCGACCGTGGTGAAACTCGACGCGCGCCTCGTCCCGTCGCAGACCGAGCCGTTCTACGTGGGCGAGCCCCGTCACGAGGCGACGCTCGGATGGGGCCTGCGGTGCGTGGGCGAACGGTGTGTCGCGCTGGCCGCCTCGGGAGATACGCCGACGGGCGTCTACACGGTGGACGTCGAGCCGCGGACGTCGCCGTACGCGTCGCCGGCGATCGCGCCGCCGCCGCCGGAGGCCGCGCGCGTCACGGGGGTCGAGACGGTGGCCTCGGGACTGCCGTACATCGACGTGGCGACGGCGACCTCGGGCGACTCGACGCTGGTGGCGACGCTGACGACGCCGGTCGACGCGCCTCCGAAGAACGACAAGCTGAAGGGACGGGCCGCGGTCATCTCGGTGCGCCCGGTGGACGCTCAGGGAGCGGAGCTCGGCCCGTCGATGGTGGTGACGCAGCGCGCGCAACCGGCGGGCGGCCTGGCCATCGCGGCGGGAGGGCGTCCGGAAGACGGGGCGGTCGTCGTGTGGGTGGCGCGAGACGACGGCGATCTGCAGGTGCACGTGGGCCACGTGGATCGCCACGGCAAGCGCACGCAGGAGATGCAGCTGACGTCGACGAAGGGCGACGCGAGCGACGTCGCCGCCGCCTGGACGGGGGACGGCTGGCTCATCGCATGGGTCGACATGCGAGACGGCAACGGCGAGGTCTACGCCTCGAAGGTGGACCGCGATCTCAACCGGATGGCCCGCGAGGAGCGCATCACGCACGCCCCCGGCGACGCGGGGGACGTCGCGCTCGTCGTGAAGGGCGACACGGCGTGGGTGGCGTGGAGCGATCCCCGCGAGAGCCCGCGCGAGGGGATGGCGGACATCTTCACGACGACGCTCCACACCCGCGACGCAAAGCGGGCGGGCGACGAGGTCCGCGTGCTGGCCACCGCGGCGCACTCGAGGTCGCCCCAGCTCGCGCTGGCGGGCGACGGCGCGCTGGTGGCCTGGATCGAAGAGGGGCCGACGGGCCTCGACGCGCCGGCGGCCGGCATGGTCGCGCGGCTCGACGGCGCGGGTCACGTGGTGGGTCCCCCCGGCGTCATCCCGATGGCGGGCCGCGGGAGGGCGACGTCGCTGGCCCTCGCGCCGGCGGCCGACGGGGTCCACGCCATCGTGGCCCGGAGCGACCGGGACGACGTGACGCTCGACGCGGTCGGGCTCGCCCCGGATGGGACGGCGGGTCATCCGTGGCCTTTGCTCGACCTCGACGCGCCGGGCACCTTCGAGGTCGCGCTCGCGCTCTCGGGGGAGACCCTCTACTTCGACGACATCGGCCGGACCCTCGCCGGCCACCGCGTGAGGCGCGCCGCACTTTCCTGGGGCCACTGACGCAACTTCGGCGGAGGGGCGGCCGATAGGGGGTCAAACGGCGCCAGAAGAGCGCCCCCCACGACCAGGAGACTCCGCCATGGACAGCACCATCTCATCCACGCCCCCCGTTCGGCCGGACATCGTCAGCGTCGACACGACCCCGCGCCCCACCGCCCCGCGCGTCCCCTTCTCGGAGGTGCTCTCCGGAGGCGCGCAGGCCCTCGTCGGCGGCGCCCAGTCGATGGTCCAGTCCATCCCCGGCTCGCCCCTCATGGCCCTCGCGGTTCGCCCCGGCGCCACGTCGCTGCTCCCGTCCGCGATGAACACGACGCCCGAAGGCCCCGGCGGCGTCTCGACGAGCGCGCTCGGCGGCACGAGCGCCATCGCCGCGGGCTCGGCCAGCGGAGGGGCGAACGACGGCCTCTCGCAGACGATGGCCCAGGACCAGGAGATGAACATGTACTACCTCCAGGTGCAGGAGCAGGTGAACGCGCAGAACCGCACGTACAGCGCGCTGTCGAACGTCATCGAGGTGGAGCACAACACGGCGAAGACGGCGATCGGCAACATCCACTGACGGCAACGAAGCGGTAGCTCGAAGCGTCGCACGCTCGTACGATTGTCGAGGAGAGCGCCATGGGTATCGACGGCATCGGCAAGAAGGGTCCTCCCGCGCCGCCTTCCCCGGCGGACGCGAAGGGCCCGGCGCGCGCTCCGGAGGCGACCCGCCCGTTCGAGGTGACCAAGACGGCGACCGCGCCTCAGGCGGGCGCCGTCGAGGCGCCCCGGACGGCGATGGAGCGGCTCCGCGCCGGGGAGATCGACGTGAACGGATACGTGGAGGTGAAGGTACAGGAGGCCACGGCGCACCTCGCGGCCCTGCCGCCGGCCGAGCTCGAGAAGCTGAAGAGCGCCCTGCGCGACCGGCTGGGGAGCGATCCCGGCCTCGTCGAGCTCGTCCGCAAGGCGACGGGCGCCGTCCCCCAGCCGCCTCCCGACGACTGACGTGCGCCCCCTCGTCGGTCGTCGCGCGTTGGTGACGGGGGTGGCCGCGGCGGCGGCGCTCGCCTGTTCGCGGAGCGAGCCGGCCTCCGGGGGCCCTCCGCCGCCGACGTCGATCGCGTCGTCCAACGTGCGCGTGCTGCAGTGGGACCTCGGCGCGCAGCCGTGGGGACAGGCGCGCGCGGTGGTCGTCGTGCCGAGCTGGGGAGGGCCCGACGCGCGCTTTCCGGTGGTCGTCGCGCTTCACGGTCGCGGCGAGTCGACGAAGACGCCGGCCGAGGGCGCGATGGGCTGGCCGCGCGACTACGCGATGGTGCGCGCGATCGATCGGCTGCGCGCGCCGCCGCTCCGGGAGAAGGACTACGAGGGGTTCGTCGAGCCGGCGCGGTTGGCGGCGGAGAACGCGTCGCTCGCGGCGAAGCCCTTCGGCGGCGTCATCGTCGCCTGTCCCTGGCTGCCGGACGTGCGCCCCGCGACGACGGGCGACATCGGCCCGTATGCCCGCTACGTGCTCGAGGCGCTCCTCCCGCGTGTCCGGCGGGAGACGCCGGCGCTCGCGTCGCCCGAGGCCACGGGGATCGACGGCGTGTCCCTCGGCGGGATCCTGGCGCTGCGCATCGGGCTGACGTGCCCGGAGTCGTTCGGCGCGGTGAGCGGCATCCAGGCGGCCCTTCAAGAGGGGCAGAACACCGAGTGGACCGTGCTGGCGCAGGCGGCCCGCGCGAAGCGGCCGGGGATGAAGCTTCGCCTGCTGACGAGCCACGAGGACTACTTCCACGAGGCCATCGTCGGCGTCTCGCAGGCGTGGCGAGCGGCGGGCGTCACGCATGACTTCGCCGACCTCCCCGGGCCGCACGACTACATCTTCAACCGCGGGCCGGGCTCCATCGAGCTCCTCACCTGGCACGATCGGTCCCTCGCGCGCGGCTGAGGCCCGGCGGGGGGCAGCGTGCGGCCGCCGGGACGACTTTCGCAGCTCTCTGCGCGGTTCCGTCGCTGCTTGCTACCATGGACCCATGCGACGCTCGGTGGTCCTCCTCGCTCCGTTGCTGTTCGCCTGCGCAGGACAGCTCCCGGAAAAGGTGGAGCTCGAGCCCGCTGCCGAGAACGTCGAGTTCGCGTACGAGACGCCGAGCCCGACCGGCTACAAGTTCGTCGGCCAGGTCACGGGCATCGCGGAGTCCAACGATCTCGAGACGGCGCAAGTGTCGGCCCGCAACGATCTCCGCAACAAGGCCGCGGCCATGGGCGCCGTGCTCGTCACGGTCGACGAGGACACGGGCAAGGCGGTCCTTCTGGTGAACAAGACCCGCGTCAAGCTGGTCGGGCGCGCGTACAAGCCGGTCGACTGACGCGCGCACGCGGTTACCATCGCGCATGGCCCTGGGCGTCACCCCGCCGCGCGCGACGAGCTGGCTCGTCCCGCTCGAGGCCCTCGCCGGGCGACGCGGAGGGGACGACCCGCGCGTCGTCGGTGGAAAGGGCGCGCGGCTGGCCTGGCTGGTGAAGCACGGGTTCGACGTCCCCGACGCGGTCGTCCTTCCGGCGGAGGCCTTCGCGCACGCGATGCGCGAGCTGCCCCCGGGATGCGAGCCGCGCGCGCTCCTCCGGGCCGCCGCGGGTCGCGCCGGCTACCTGCGGGCCGCGGAGGCGAGGGAGCAGATCCTCCACGCGCCGCTCCCTCGCGGGCTGACCGACGAGCTGCGCGCGCTCTGGCGAGAGGTGGGCCCGCGCTCGCCGTGGGGCCTGGCGGTCCGGTCGAGCGCCACGTGCGAGGACGGCGCGCTCGTGTCGATGGCCGGCCTCGCGGACAGCGTGCTCGGCGTGCGCGGGGGCGACGAGCTGGGGGCGGCCGTCTGCGCGGTGTGGGCTTCGCTCGCGAGCGGGCGCGCGCTCGCTTACCTGGCGGCGCACGGCGTACGCGACGTGGGCATGGCGGTGGTCATCCAGCGGATGGTGGAGGCCCGGGCGGCGGGGGTGATGTTCACGCGCGCCCCGGCGGGACGCGAGCGAGGCGGCGCCGACGAGCGGATCATCAACGCGGGCTTCGGGCTCGGTGCTCCCGTCGTCGACGGCGTGACGACGCCCGACGTGCTGCGCGTGGATCCCCGCGGGCGCCTCGTCGACTCCATCGTGGCGCACAAGGCGCGCGCGATGGTCGTCGGCGAGAGCGGATTGCGCGAGGTCGACGTCCCCACCCCCGACCAGCCTGCGCTCTCGCGCGAGCGGATCGTCGAGCTGGCCGAGATCGCGGCGCGTCTCGAGAAGCTGGAGGGCGTGGGGTGGGACGTGGAGTTCGCGTGCGACGCGCACCAGACCTGGCTCGTGCAGGCTCGCCCCGCCACGGGACGCGGTTACCCGGAAGGCGGCGACGCCGACACGGTGTGGAGCAACGTCAACGTCGGCGAGGCGCTGCCCGGGGTCGCCACGCCGTTCACGTGGTCCATCGCCGGAGCCTTCAGCGAAGCGGGTTTTCACCGGGCCTTCTCCGCCCTCGGGTGCCGCGTCCCCAAGAACGCGCGCCTCGTCGGCAACGTGCACGGCCGGGTCTACTTGAACCTGACGCAGTTCATGCGCATCGCGGCGCAGGTTCCCTTTCTCGACCCGCGGACGCTCGTGGAGCTCGGCGGCGGCTGGGGAGGGGAAGAGCTGGCGACGCAGGTGGAGGACGTGAGCAAGCGGGGCTTCTACGCCCGCTTGCCCGTGACGGCGTCGCGTTTGCTGAGAGAGCAGCTGAAGCTCGACGACGACGTGAAGGCCTTCGAGGCGCTCGCCGAGAAGCAGTGGCGCGCGCAGAGCGCCCTCGATCTGGCCATCTTGCCCGACGAGGGGCTGGCGCGGCGCATGCGCGACATCCAGGGCCTGCTCGAGCGGACCGGGACCGTGATGCTGACGTCGGCGTCGAGCATGCTGGGCTCGCACCTCGCCCTCAAGATGATGCTCGAGCGCGTGGCGCCGCTCGACGCCGAGCGCATGGCCCAGTCGCTCACGAGCGGCATCCGCGACGTCGAGAGCGCGCGCCCCGGGGTCGGCATCATGCACGTCGCCGCCCTCGCGCGGCGCGAGCCCGACGCCGCGGCGGCCCTCGAGCGCGAATCGACGGTCGGCCTCGACGCGCTCCCCGAGGGCCCCACCCGCCGCGCGCTCCAGAGCTTCCTCGAGCTCTACGGCGAGCGCGCCGTCCGCGAGGCCGAGCTGTCGACGCCGCGGTGGAAGGAGGACGCGCGACCCGTGCTCCGCATGCTCCGCGCGGCGCTCCGCACCGACGCACGCCACGTCGAGGGGACGCTCGCCCGCGCGAAGGCCCACGCCGACGACGAGATGGCCAAGCTCGTCCCCAGGCTCAACGTCGTGCAGCAGACCATCGTGCGCCACCTCGTCGCGCGCGCGCAGCGGGCGGCGCGCCTGCGGGAGCGGATGCGCGCCTGGGTGACGCGGGTGCTCGGGATGCTCCGCGAGGCGGCGCTCGACGCCGACCGTCGCTTGCTCCGGCGTGATCCGGAGCTCGACGCCGACTGGCGAAGGCTCGCCGAGGCCGGCTCCCCGCTGGCCGCCGTGCGCAGCGTGTTCTTCCTCACCGTCGACGAGGTCGTCGGCGCTCTCCGCGCGTCCCGCGCCGACCTCGTGCCCCTCGTGCGCTCGCGCCGCGCCGAGCTGGCGCGCGACCAGGCCCGGCCCGATCCGCCGGCGACGTTCGTCGGCGCTCCTCCGCCGGTGGTCCTGCCGCCCTGGGGCGGTGACGTGCTGCGCGGGCTGCCCGCGAGCGCCGGCATCGTGGAGGGACGGGCGCGCGTGCTGTTCCGCGAGGGCGAGATGGACGCGCTGCTGCCGGGGGAGATCCTCGTCGTGCACACGACCGACGTCGGCTGGACGCCGCTCTTCCTCGTCGCCGCCGGAGTCGTGACGGAGCTCGGCGGGCCGCTGTCGCACGCCGCCGTCGTGGCGCGCGAGTTCGGCGTCCCCAGCGTCGTCAACGTCGTGGGCGCGACGCGCGCCATCAAGACGGGCGACGTCCTCCGGGTCGACGGGGACCGCGGCGTCGTCGAGCGCGTGCGCCCGACCTAAATGAGCGAGCGCTAGCGAGCGCGATTCTCCATGGATCTCGGACGGGCGGCGGAGCCGCCGTCAGCACCGCGAGCGTGAGCGAGCGGCGAGCCGCGCCGCTTGCACACGGCACTCCGCGCCGCGACCTTGGTCGCTCACCGCTCGCTCACGCTGGCGGTGCTGATGCCGCTGGCGCGGCATCGGGTGGCGTCTGATCGACAATCGCGCTCGGTAGCGCTCGGTCATTTAGGCGCGAGGTGTGCCCGGGGCCACGCTCCGTCAGGGCATGCACGGGTTCGCGGTGCCCTGAGCCTCGTAGGGGTCGGCCGGCGTGAACGGATGGGCCGACGCGCCGTCGATGGCGACTTCGTACGAGAAGGCGGTGCCGCAGTCCGAGGCCAGCGTGAGCGACTCGGCCGCCGCGTCGAAGCGCGTGACCTGCGCCACGGGCCAGACGAGAGGCTGCCCCCGGGCGATCTCCCCGACCGCCCCGCCGTGGACGATCCACGCGGAGCCCGGTCCGTCGTCCCCCGCGAGCAAGGTGACGATTCCCTGTCGATCGAAGGCGAGCGCGGCGTTCACGTCGAGCCCCACGCCGAGGGGAGGCGACCCGGCGATGCCCATCAGGCCCTTGGCCACGGCGCGCGCCGTCATCGCGGCGAGCACTCCGAACCGATCGTTCGACTCGGTGCCGAGGTCGACGTAGGTCCCGATCAAGAGCGGAATGGCGAACGGCCCGTCGACGAGCGTGATCGACGGATCGTAGGGGTCGGCCAGCGCCGTCGCCGAGTCCGTCGCGCTCGTGAGGAACATCGCGCCGAGCGCGGCGGCCCCCGCCCCCGAGCCCGCCACGACACCGCCGCGGTCGTAGACGCCGTGAACCGCGTCGCCCAGCGAGGTCCCTGCCCAGGCGGCGTAGGCCGAGGGTTCACCGTCCACGAGGAAGACGACCTCCGCGGACTCCAGGCGCGCCGACACGAGATCGATGTCGCTCCTCGGCGCGCCGGACGGGACCAGCACCGTCTGCACGGAGTTGAACCGGGCCGCGGCATAGACGGCGCTGCTGTAGACGTCGCCGCCCTTGGTCGAGAGCACGACGACGTCCCCGGCGATCCGCTGCGGGTCCACGGTGTCGTGAATCCACGGGAAGGCGCTCGCGGGCGTGAGGCCGCCGTTCATCAGGACGACGCCGGGCCCGATGGCGCCCCATGGATCGTCCACCAGGCTTCCGATGCGCGGATAGAAGACGACGTGGAACGTGCCCTCGGGCGCGGGAGCGGAGTCGTCGATGACCGTGCTCGCCATGGGGAGCGACGACGTCGAAGAGCCCACTCCGTTCGCGCACCCGCCGAGCACGAGGGCAAGCAGGAGACCGCTGCAGCTGGGGCCGACCCTCATGGCTCGCTCCTCCGAAGGCCTGAGACGAGGATGGGGGTCCGTAGGACGGATCGCAAGCCCCGACCGGAAGCGCACACTGCCCCACGCAGGGCTTCTCGCGCGCGAAGCGTCCGGCTAAGAAAGCCGGGCCATGCGCTGGACGGTCCGCCCCGGCGACGGCCACACGGTGGGGGCGGTGCTCGCGCGCGCGGGGTCCGACGCGGACGCCGTGAAGGATGGGCGCGTCTTCGTGGGACCTCGACGAGTCCGCCGCGAGGACGAGGCAGTGACGGCGGGCGAGGTCGTCCACGTCGCGGCGCCGCGGGCGCTCGAGGACCGGACCGCCACGCTCCTCCTCCGCGCGGCCGACTTCGTCGCCGCCGACAAGCCCGCCGGCATTCCCACCATTCCCGATCACGCGGGGGCGGCTCACTCCCTCATCGCGGCCGTCGCGCGCGCCCTCGGCGTGGAGACGTCGCGACTGCACCCCACCTCGCGGCTCGACCGCGACGTGAGCGGCGTCGTCGTCTTCACGCGCACCGCGGAGGCCGCCCAGCGCCTCGCGCGCGCCCGGGGCGAGGGAGCCTACGAGCGCCGCTACGTCGCGCTGGCCGCGAGGGCCCCGCAAGCCCCCGCCGGCACGTGGGACGCGGCCATCGGGCGGGCTCGCGACCCGCGGCTCCGCATGGTGGGTGGACGCGATCCGATCGACGCTCGCACGCGGTACCGCGTCGTCGCGGTCGCGCCGCGCGGCGAGGCCATGCTCGCCGTGGCTCCCCAGACGGGCCGCACCCACCAGATCCGCGTCCACGCCGCGCACGCGGGCGCGCCGCTCCTCGGCGATCGCTCGTACGGAGGTCCTCCGCGGGTCACCCTTCCGACGGGCCGCGTGCTCGAGCCGGGTCGCGTCGCGCTGCATGCCGCGCGCATCGTCGTCCCCGGCGAGGACGGCGCCCCGGTCGTCGTGACCTCGGCCATTCCCGCCGAGCTCGAATCCTTGTGGTCTGCCCTTGGCGGAGACGCCGCCGCATGGGAGGTTGCCACGTCGTGCGCGCTGTCCTGATCCTCGCTGCCACCCTCGCCTGCGCGGCCGCCGCGCTGTCCGCGCTCGCCGACGAGCCCCGGCGCGCCATCGACGTCACGAAGGCCCTCGACGCGGGCGCACCCGGCGCGCTCCCCGACATCACGATCACGAAGACCCCGCCCGATCCGACGCCGCTGGTCGAGCGCTCGCAGTGGGTCCTCGACCTTCGCTGGGACCGGGGGGACGTGTGGCTGCTCGGGACCCACGCGCTCGAGCTCGCGCAGGCGCAGGCGACGCCGCGCGCGATGGGCCGCTTCGCGCTCGAGCTCTTCGAAGGGCCGACCCTCATCGAGCGTGTCCGCTTCGACTTCCCCTTGCTCGGCCCCCCCGAGCCCGACGCGTCGACCTCGTTCTCCAGCAAGCTGCGGACCCGCATCGGCGTCGTATTCCCGGCGACGAAGCGAGGCACCCGCCTCGAGCTGTGGGACCGCGCGACGGGACGCCGCTGGTCGCTCCCCTGGCCCCTTTCGGCCAGCGCCGAATCCACGGCTCGGAGCGACGCCGGGCGCGCCGACTGATCCTTTCGCCGGCTGCGCCGTCTAACCGGCTAGGCCGTAATCCCGAAGCGCCCCGCCGCAATCCCGCAGCGCCCCGAAGTATGCGACGATCGGACGACCCACCCATGGAATGCTCCACCTGCCAGACCGCCCTCGAGGAGTCGCAGCGCTTCTGCCCCAACTGCGGGACGGTGAGCCAGGCGGCCGACCCGCAGGCGCCCGACCCGATGATCGGTCAGACCCTCGGCAACAAGTACAAGGTGGTGCGGCTGCTCGGCGAGGGCGGGATGGGCGCCGTCTACGAGGGCGAGCAGACGCTGGGGACGACCAAGCGCAAGGTGGCGGTGAAGACGCTGCACCCGCACCTGTCGCGCGACGTGAAGATCAAGCAGCGCTTCGAGCGCGAGGTCGGCACCATCGCCGAGCTCGAGCACCCCAACACCATCCAGGTCTACGACTTCGGCGTGACGGAGGACGGCATCCTCTACATCGTCATGGAGTTTCTCCAGGGCAAAAGCCTGGCGGACTACATCGAGAAAGAGGGCGCCATGATGCCCGACCGCGTCGCGTACATCATGGACCAGGTGTGCGGCTCGCTCGAAGAGGCGCACGGCCGGGGCATCGTCCACCGCGACCTCAAGCCGGACAACGTGGTGCTCGTCGAGCGCGCGGGAAAGAAGGACTTCGTGAAGGTCCTCGACTTCGGCATCGCGAAGCGCTCGAAGGAGGAGGACAAGAACGAGCAGAAGCTCACGCAGCAGGGCATGGTGCTCGGGACCCCGCCGTACATGAGCCCCGAGCAGTTCACGGGGCGGCCCATCGACGCGCGGAGCGACATCTACTCGCTGGCCGTCATGAGCTACGAGATGCTGACGGGCAAGCTCCCCTTCCAGGCCGACACCGCGTGGGAATGGGCGACGCAGCACATGACGCAGCCGCCTATCCCCATCGAGTCGATGGCCGAGGGCATGCGGGCGCCCGAGTCGATGCGTGCCGCCATCCGGCGCGCCCTCGAGAAGTCGCCCGACGCGCGCTTCCAGACGGTGAAGGAATACAACGACGCGTTCACCGGCCAGGGAGCCTTCATGGCGCGGCCGCAGATGGCGTCGTCCCCCGCGGTCATGGGGCGGCAGAGGACCGAGGTGGGCGAGCCGCTCGACGTGGGCACCGCGTTCGGGGGTGCGCCGCCCGGCCTGGGGACGCCGCAGCCGATGGGGCCGCAGCTGTCGCAGCCGATGATGGGCGGGCCGCCCATGCCGCAGGCCTACACGCCCGCGGCGGGCAACCTGGCGTACTCGACGCCCGCCGGGATCCCGCAGGGACCGAGCCAGCCCCAGAGCGGCGGCGGAGGGGGACGCACGGTGCTCCTCGTCGTCGCGGGGCTCATCGGCGTGGCCAGCGTGGTGGCCATCGTGTTCGCGGTCCGGGGCAGCGGAGGCGGCGGCGCGCCCGTGCAGTTCCAGGGGAGCGGCAACGCGCCGACGGCGGTCCCGGCGACCACCCTCACGACGACGACCCCGGTCGTGGAGACCGCCGTGGCGACCGGCTCGCTGCCCGGGTTGAACACGGTGGCGACGACGCATCCGGGGGTGCCGCCGACCCATCCGACGCAGGTCGCCGTACCGAAGTACAACGGTCCCGAGTGCCAGAGGGCGCGGCTGCTCCGGCAACAGGGACAGCCCAAAGAAGCCGAGCGCTGGATCCTCGCGTGCATCGCCAAGGGCGGCACGCCGTAGAAGGGGGCTGCCTCCGTCCGCGTCCCAAGATGAGCTCCGGTCGTCGGTTCCCCCCCTGACGATGTGAAAGCGGCAGCGCCCCTCACCGCTCCGCGGCGCTCGTTCATCCAAATGACCGAGCGCGATTGTCGATCAGATGCCACCCGATGCCGCGCCAGCGGCATCAGCACCGCGAGCGTGAGCGAGCGGTGAGCGACCAAGCTCGCGGCGCGGAGTGCCGTGTGCAAGCGGCGCGGCTCACCGCTCGCTCAC
>DASXZL010000056.1:0-34692 GCA_036501935.1 Polyangiaceae bacterium
CTCCCGGGGTTTGAATGATCGGTTCGCAAGCCGCGTACCGGCGTCGATCTGACGCTTGCTGCGGCGTGGACGGCGGGCGCGCGCTGCGCGATCCGAGGGTACCTTCGCGCGATCCGTCGCGGACTTTGCCGGGAGACTCTCGCGGATCGCTCGCGATTCGCGGCGCCAGTGGTCAGCATTTACTACCCACCCCTGGGCAACGAGCGTTCACGGGGGTCTGCGCCGGAACGATCAAGAGCCGGTCTGACGGCCCACGGCGAGACGCGCTCTTGCGAAGCGTCACATGCGGGAGCGGCGTCCCCGCCCGTGTGGTTTGATATCGTGCCAGGCGGTACGCCATGGGCGAACGCGGCGACCCGTCACGCGTGTGCATCGCGTCGGCGCGGTCTGCACGTGCGGCGCGATGAAGCTCCAGGCGGCCCCCACGAGACCGACGCGTGGGAGCACCGCTCGACGCTCGTCGATTCGACGCCCACGTCGCAGCGACCCATATCAACGGGCGCAGCACCGTAGCGATCTTTGCTCCACACATCGGTCAGCGATGCTTGGATCGACCTGCGACAGTCCGCTTGAGCTTGTATTCCCTTACGAGGCACTCGATCGGGATCGAAAGCCGAGCGTGCAAGCGTCGGATCATCGCTAGGTTCAGCCGCCGTTTTCTCGCCATGACCTCCGAGGCGCGCGCCCGGGTCTTGAAGATGGTCAGCAGATCCTTCGTCGTGAGGCCCTCTTGTTCCATGCGGAATCGAATGGCTTCGATGGGGTCGGGCGTCGGGATCTCGACGTGCTCGCGTTCGTAAGCGTCCACCAACGTCGAGAGCACCTCGAACTTCTCGCCCTCGGGCGTACCGGGTCGCGCCTTGTCCCAAAGGCGTTCGATCTCCTTCAGGGCGGACGCATGGTCCGCGGGGGTGCGAATCGGCTTGATGTCCATGGCGACCCTCTAGACGGTGGTGGCGTCGATCTTGTCGTACTCGGCGTGGGTGCCGATGAAGCGGATGTAGACCGCGAAGAACTCGTACTTCACGGCGACGACAACCCGATACTTGTTGCCCTTCACATTGAACACGACCCGGTGACCCGAAAGAAAGCTGGCCGATGGGTATGCGGTCTTGACGTCGTCGGGGCCGTTCCAGTTCGTCCGCTCGACCTCCGCGAACCATGCGAAGAGCGCCTGGCGCGCGTCGGCGTGCGCGTGCGCAAACGCCTTGACGGTCGAGCGGTTGAAGATGCGCACATCGTGGAAGCATAGCATGCTCCCAAATTGGGACCACCGTACCGGCGAGTGTTTCAGGAGCCGCGACATGAGCGAGGACCGGCTGTCGCTGGGTGGTCAGCGCGTGCTGCCCACCTCTGATCCAGAAGGGCTCACCACCGGAAGCTCCGAGCGCCCGAAGACGAGCGTGTTTGCTCGGCGAATTGACTCGCGGTGCTCTCGTCGAGCCCCCCTGCCGCGGCGGCATTGCCCTTGCGACATGCGATCGGCATGGACGAACGAATCGCGGGCAAGGCACCTGAGGACGCCACGCAGGAGCGCACCGCCCCAGTCGGGGTTCGACGAGAGACACAGAGACTTGGAATGTCTTTGCGATCGCCCGGTGCGGATCCCGGGTCGGGCCCCTGGCCGCCCCTTCTCACGGTCCCTGAGGTGGCGGAGCTTCTGCGTACGTCGCGCAAGGCGGTCTACGCGATGATCGAACGCCGACAGCTACCAGGCGTGACGCGCATCGGCCGCCGGTTGCTCCTATGTCGCGACGCGCTGCGGGCGTTTCTCGATGAGAGACGCACGCCGTCGGCGGGAGCAGGGCGGCGATGAGGAACCATATGAAGGGGCAAGCCGTCGATGCTCATGCCGCATTGCTCGACCCGCACGGCCTGCTAGAACGACTCGCGGACGAGGGACGCGCCAACCCGCGAGGTTGACGATGGTCGTTGTACGTCCGTGGACGAAGTCCGCTCGACCGGGCTTCGAAGTAGACATCCGTATCGAATTTCCAGACGGTTCCAAGCTCCGCGAGCGCGTCCGTGCGAAGGTCAAGACGCGCTTGGAGGCCGAGCGCTGGGGACGGAGCCGAGAGATCGCGCTCATCACTCGGGGCAAGCCACTCCCCGAGCCCCCGCCAACCCCCAAGCCCGCGCGTTCGGCCGAGACATGCGACGCGTGGCACGCCCGCTATCTGACGCACTGCAAAGAGCGGGGCGTCGTCACGACCGGAGACAAGAAGTACCGGTGGGGCAAATGGATCTCGCCGGTCATCGGCCCCGTTCCGATCGTCGACATCACGAAGGAGCAGATGGAGACCGTGCGCGACGCGCTCGACGAAGCCATCGTCCACGGGCGCCTCTCGGCGAAGACGGCGAAGAACGCCTGGGGCGAGGTCACCGTGAGCTTCGGCGAGGCGGCGAGCAGCAAGCGCAAGGACCTGCGCGTGCGCGACGACAACCCCGCCCTCGGGGTGCAGCCGCCGGAGACCGGTCACCCGCGAACGAAAGTCTACCCCTACCCGTCCGAGTTCGCGGCCGTCGCCGCCTGCGAGACGATCTCCCTCGCGTGGCGCGAGATCCATGCGATCGCGGCGTACACGTACCTCCGGCCCGGCGAGCTTTGGGTGCTCAGCTGGGACGACGTCGACCTCGACGACCGGTGCATCAGCGTGACGAAGGCGTGGGACTTCAAGAACCGGAGGATCAAGAGCACCAAGACGGGCGAAACGCGGTCGCTCCCGATCGAGCCCCACCTCTTGCCGCTCCTCGAGCGGATGCGCGGGGCCGCGGACGGCAAAGGGCTCGTGGTGCCAACGCTCTCCAAGACAAACCCCGACAAGCTGGCGATCGTCACGCGGAAACACTTCGAGCTCGCGAAGTGCAAGCGCCCTCGCCTCCTGCGCCAGAGCAACTCGGAGCGCCACGTCGTCTTCCGCTCGTGGCGCGACGCAGGGATCACGTGGAGCATCGTCCGCGGCGATGACGTCGTCCGGGTGCAGCGCCGCGCCGGGCACCGCCTCATCGCCACGACCATGCGCTACGTCGTCGAGGCGGAGAATCGGGGCGCCTCGTTCGGCGTGCCGTTTCCTGTCCTTCCCGCGTGTCTCCTTGACCCTCGTGGAGAAGTAGTGGAGAAGTTGATCACCGGGGTCGCGAGTTAGCGTTTTTCTCGACGATTCTCTGTACCGAAGGAGGGACTCGAACCCTCACGCCCTTTCGGACGGCGGATTTTGAATCCGCTGCGTCTGCCATTCCGCCACTTCGGCCTTCGTTGCGTCCCTGCTGCGACTTTGCCCGCCTGCGTTTCCTTGCTCCTCCGTCTGCCGTCGCGCTCGCGCCGGCACAGTTCGGGGAGCGCACTCTAGGCATCCACAGGCGCCTCGCCAAGCTCTCGGTGGTGAGCGGAGCCGGGTCAGGGCGCGAGCGGCTCGCTTCCAGCGGCGACGTGCTGGCAGAGGCGCACCAGCTCGACGAGGTCCACGCCCAGGCGCAACTCGACGTCGACGCCGAGCCGCGAGCCACCGTCGGGGGGCGTCTCGAGCCCGAGCTCCGGCATCCCCGCGACGCCGACGGAGATCCCGCCCGCACGCGCGCCAATCTCCAGCGACGGGACGTACGCCCATTGCGACGTACTCGACACCCACCGGAACGTGATCGGCTCGAGCCGGAGAAACCACGCCGCGGAGAGCTGCGGGTCGAGCCATATCGAGCCGACGTCCCACGAGACGAATCCGCCGGCGTCGACCGCGACTCCAGGCTCCGCCCGCCACCAAGACGCCGCCCCCAAGGCGCCAAGACGAAACGCTCCCCATCGGGCTCCGACGAAGGGCCCGCCGCCGAGGATCGCCTCGTCCCCGGAACCCCAACCACCGCGCGCGCCGAACGCGCCCGTCACGCCGAAGAGAGGCGCGTCGTCGGAGGCCGAAGCCACCGACGCGCTCGCCACCGACGTCGCGAACGCCATTCCGATGAAGAGATACGCTTTCATTGGCCCGCCGCGCCGCTCGGGCAAAGAAGGTATTGAGGGAAGTCCTTGCCGCCCGCGACCACCGGGGGACACGCAGCGACGCAGCGGTTGATGCGATCCTGACCGGCCGCCATTCGCGCGTCGGCGTGGTCTGGGCATTCCGGCAGACTGTACGCGTCGAGCCACGCCTTCATCGTGGCCTGGTCCTTCTTCGCGAAGTCGAGGGCCTTCGGCTCGAGGTCGCCCCAACCGAGTCGCTTGAACAGCCCGGGCGTGGCCGGCGGCCCGGCCTGGCCGAAGACGCGCGAGAGCGCCACCGCCCGTCCCCACACCCAGAGCCCGCGCATGATGTACCGATCGAAGGAGTAATCGCCCCCGGCGATGATCTGATCGGGCACGTCCGCGGGGACGAAGACGGTGCTGACGCTCGCGTCTTCGTCGATCGATCCGCCCGGCCCCAACGCGGGGAGCGGCTCTCTCTTTTTGCCGTGCTCGATTTCATAGAGCTCGTCCTCGCGGATGAGGGCCATCTGCTGCGCCTGCGTGACCTCGTCGAGCATGTTCTGGCCGGCCATCTGGTTGATGGCGTTGAAGGCGATGTCGACGATGTTGGACGGGCGGGGGCTCGGCTCGCCCTCGATGCGGCCCGTGCTGATCGCGAGGACGCGCAGCCGAACGCTCGGGTCGGCGACGAACGGCTCCATCGCCGGCCGCGTCATCTGCAGGGCACGAAACGCGGGGAACCCGGAGCGCAGGCCGCCGTCGAACCATGTGCCGCAAAGCCCGTTGGGGGTGACGCCACCGTAAGCGTGCCGCACCGGGCGGGCGAAGAAGGGCAGGACGGCGGAGGCCATCACGCCGCCGCCCAGGCAATACTCCCGCCCACCGACCGTCTCGGGCAGGCCCCCCGCCGCCGGCCCCGGTGGGAGGCCGGCGCAGACGCGCTCGTCGAGGCCCAATATCTGGTTCTGCTGCGTCTCGACCGAGACCACGACGCGCGTGGCGTCGTTCGTCGTCATGTCGTCCGCGTAGGCGTCGAGGACCGAGCCCACGACGTTCGTGAACAACGGATCGAAGCGCATCAAGTTCTCGGTCCTCCGGCCGAGGAGGCCGAGCGCGGTCGTCACCGGCCCCGATTCGACGCACATGAGCGTCTGCTCGTCGACGTCGGTGAAGGATCGATAGAGCTCCGTCAGCATGCACATCTGCCGGGGACGTCGCGCCGCGAGGCCGGCGCGCGTCGACGCGTCGAGCCCCGACAGCTGCGTGTCCATGTCGAGCGCCCCGATCGCCGGCGGCCAACCGCCGAAGCAATCCGTTCGCGTGGAGGTGACGGCGTCGACCGCCTCGGTGCACGTCGCGGCGGGCTTGTGGCTCCAATACGCGTTGCACGCGTCGAGCGCCGCTTGCTTGGCCTGATCGATCGGCCGGCTCGGATCGACGAAGTAGAGGTCCGCGATCTGCGCGATGAGCGACCCGACGCTCGTCCCGACCAGCGCGCTGATCCGGTATTTGCCGCCATCGCCCTCGGGCGGAAGCGCGCGCTCGCGGAGCGAGAAGAGCTCGAAGAGGAAGCCCGCCGTGAACGCCCCGTTGGAAGACCCGCCGCTCAGCGCGAGCGCGGGCGCGTCTTGCGCGATCGCGCTTCTCGGCGGCGTCCTCTCGAGGATGGCCGCGAGCGAATCGAGCGCCTTCGGGACGTGCTCGTAGACCAACGCTCGGCGCTGGCCCTCGCTGATCGACACCGAGTGCGCCAGGTACGACGCCGCCGTCGCGATGCGCGCGACGACGTATCGCACGAGGGCTTCCTCGTCGGCGGCCCTGCAGTCCTTCTCCACGGGAATGATCCGTGCGGCCTCGCGCGCCCAGTGGGTTCCTGCCTTCGCGAGCGTCTCGCCGGTCTGCTCGATGAACGGGGCCGTGAAGGAGCGGAGGCAAGCCGCCATCTTGACGGGGTCGCGGTACGCCACCATCGCCTCGAGCTCCAGGTTCGCGAGGACCTGCACGTCCATGTTCGCCGGCGGCGGGGGGCTCGTTCCGGCGTAGGTGAGCTCCGCGAAGAGGCTTCGCGTATCGACCCGGAACGTCCCGCACGCGAGCATCGGCGCGACGCCGAGGACGGCCAGCGTTCGCATCGTGCGCCCCGATGACACCGAGCGCTTCCTCTTCGTCTCTTCACGGTACGACATAGATGATCCCGTCGAATGCGATGCGCGCGAACACGCTGGGCGCGAGAGTCTCGTGCGGCGTGTCGAGCGAGGTCCACTGCAAAGTCATGCCGATCTGCACGGATGCGTCTTCGCCAAGTCGGTTGGAGAAAAGGTGATTGGTGCGCACCTCGGCGAACGGGAGCTCGAGCTCGGTCATCTCGAAGGGCTGGCCGGGAAGCGCCGAGGACGAGCGGTAGAGCGCCGCCTCCCTGCCGGCCACGACCTGCCACGAGAGGTACGGGCCGGACCGCACGCGCTCGACGCGCCACCAGACGGAGCCCTGCGCCGCCGTGAGCACCATCGACGTGTACGGGCCGGGCAGAAACGGGAGGAGAACGAGGGCGGCCACCGTGTCGCCCGGGACGAGCCAGAAGGGCAGATGCGCGCGCAGACCCCATCCGAGGCGGGTGAGCGCGCCGCGGCAGGGATCCGCGCAGGAGCCCCTCGCGTAGGCGTCCGCGCCGTACGCCGCGAAGTCCGCCTGCACGTAGAAAACCCCGTCGGTCGAGCGCGTGGTGAGCCCCTCGGCCCCCAGGCCTACGCCCAGACCGACCTGGAGGGCGGTCTGAAGGCGCGGCACGCCGGTGTTGGGAGACGGCCCCACCACGCCGGCCAACGCGCCGCCGACCCGCGTCGCCCCCGCGGCGCGGACGAATCCGCCGAACTCATTTCGGAAATGAGGAAGCGGAACGTCGTCGCGATAGGGCTCGGGCGTTGCGTTCAGCACCGAAGCCAGCACCGCCGCCGCCCGCTGGACCGCGACCGCCGACGCCACGCGGACCGTCGGCTCGATGCACACGTCCTCTCCCAAGAGCGCATCGGCGTTCGGGTCCACGCCCGGATCGAGGGCCTGCCCCGCGGCGACGTCGAGCACTTGGCCGAGGCTCTGCGCGACGGCGGCCGCGCTGACCACGAGATCGGAGCGCGTGAGGCCGAGCGTCGTTCCGTGGGTCTTGGGGTCGCAGAGGACGACGCCCCTGTCGTCGGGCGCGGGGAGCGCCGTGTTGCCGGCGCACGCGTCCGTCTCGAAGGCGTCGCCGTGCGCGGCGTAAGCCACGCTTCGATCCCACGAGCGCGCGGCGAGGCCGTGCTGGCAGTAGTAGTCGTGCGTCCCCGCACGCTCGGGGGTGGACCCCAGGCTGTCGATCTCGACCCCGACGAAGTGGCCGGCCGAAAACGAGTCCTCGAGGAAGTGGAGAGCGAAGGCCTCCGCGGAGAGGACGGCGATGGCCCGGGCGCCCGCGTCCGGCCTTCCGGCGGACGCGCTGAACCGCGCCGCCGCGGCCAGCGCCGCGAGGTGGTGCACCGCGTAGCTCTCGGTCGCGTTGAGCGGCGTGCCGACCGCGGCCGCGCGTCGCAAGAAATCCTGGAGGGTGTCCTCGTCGCCGCGCGCGAGCACGAAGTGGGCGGAGTTGACCGCGGCGCGCGAGAGGTATTGCGCGTCGTCCCGCTGGAGAAAGAGGTTGCCCTGGTGCCAGCTGTCGACGATTTGCCCGTCGGACGCGCCGCTGCGGTGGATGTCCCGCTCGGTCCGCGCGGCGTCGGCGTAGACGGCGGGAAACCACTGCGCCCGCGTGATGGTGGCCCACAGGTCGGCGGGGTTGCACGAATGGTCTCCGGCGACGGCGGGGAGCGCGCCGAAGTCGACGCAGGCCCACGTCCGATCGTGCGTCGGGGACCATCGCAAGTCGCCCGGGTCGCCGGGGCAAAGACGCGACGTCACGGGGTCGGCCGCGAGGGCGGCGCTCCAGAGGGCGCTGAGCATGGCCCGGCGCGACGCCGTGAGGTCCTGGGTCACCGCGAGCCGCCCGATGTTCGCGTGCTCCTCGAAGAGCCACGCGTGGGCGCTCCCCGTCCAGAGGGCGATGGCGAGCGTCCACGGGCCGGCGACGCGCGCCTTCGCGTCGAAGAGACTCCCCCCATTTCGGCGCCGCGCGAACAAATGCCTCATCGGACCATTGGCTCCACGGGAGCACGCCGCCGCCCGGGGCCACAATTGCGTTCGATTTCGCCAAGCCCGCGGCCAACGCAAAGGAGCCCGAGAAGCACGACGCGCGCTTCGCGGCTTCACATGACAAGCGGGGCGGCGGGCGTCGACGCCCTCGCGGGCCGTCGTGGCAAGGCCCGGCCGCATGTGGTATCTCCGCGCGC
Organism: Polyangiaceae bacterium; assembly: GCA_036501935.1. GTDB lineage: Bacteria > Myxococcota_A > Polyangia > Polyangiales > Polyangiaceae > Palsa-1150. Next base: position 8,314 of record DASXZL010000056.1, read on the forward strand.
CTCCTTGCGGACGCCGGGATCCCCCGGTACCTTTTTCCGGAGACATCGATGCCGAGTGAAGCCATCCAATGCAAGCCCCTCGAGGTCGTCGTCAGCGACCGCGGGATCGAGCGCGCGATCAAAATGCTCAAGCGGAAGCTCGCCTCCGAAGGCGTCCTCCGTGAGCTCAAGATGCGCCGCCACTACATGAAGCCGAGCGTCAAGCGCCGGAAGAAGCAAGCCGAAGCGGCTCGCCGTCGCCGGAAGCGCGCCAAGGTCGAGGCGACCGCGCCGAAGCCCTGAGTCTCGCGAGGCGACCGTCGAGAGGGGCTTACGAGACCGAGGTGGCCGAGGTCACCGAGGCGCCCGCGGCGATCGCCTCGTCCAGCGTGAAGACCTGGTCGTAGAGGGCACGGCCGACGATGCACGCGTCGATGCCCTTCGCGGCCAGCGCGCGGACATGGTCGAGCGAGCCCACGCCGCCGGACGCGATGACGGGAAACGTCGCTTCTCTCGCGATGTCGGCCGTGGCGTCGACGTTGGGGCCGACGCGGGTCCCGTCCCGAGCGACGTCCGTGTAGAGCACACCCCCGAGCGGCAACCCGCGGAACGCGCGAACGAGGTCCAGCGCAGCCACCCGCGTGGCCTGGGTCCACCCGTCGACCGCGACCATCCCGTCGCGCGCGTCGACGGCGAGGACGACCTCGCCCGGGTGCTCGATCGCGAGCGCGCGCACGAGGGCCTCGTCCTTCACCGCCGCCGAACCGAGCACCAACCGCGACGCCCCGAGCGCGCGGTACGCGTCGAAGCTCTCCCGTGTCCGGACGCCGCCGCCGACCTCCACGCCCGGTCCGAACGCGTCGAGGATCGCCCTGACGGTCTCGCGCTGGACGGGCACGCCGGCGCGAGCGCCCTCGAGGTCGACGACGTGCAGCCACGGGACCTTGCCGCGCCACGCGCGCGCACGGGCCGGCGGGTCGTCGTCGAAGACAGTCACCGCGTCGTAGCGGCCTTGGGTGAGACGAACGGCCTTGCCGCCCAGGAGATCGATGGCAGGGATGATGATCACGAGGTCGCGAACCTGTGGAGGAGGGTGAGCCCGGCGCGCTGGCTCTTCTCGGGGTGAAACTGGCAAGCGAAGACGTTCTCGAAGGCGACGGCGCTGACGAAGCGCTCGCCGTACGCGGTCGTGGCCGCGACGACCGAGAGATCGCTCGGCGCGGCCACGTAGCTGTGGACGAAGTAGAAGTGACGCGCGGGGCCACCGGGGAGCAGGCCCGGGTTCGGCGTCACGTCGGCCTCGTTCCAGCCGACGTGCGGGATCTTGAGGGGCGCACCGGTGGTCGCGTCGGTGCCGCCGCCGAGCTTGACGACGCGGCCCTTCAAGATGCCGAGGCCGGGGCACCCGGGCGCTTCGTCGCTCTCCTCGAAGAGGACCTGCAGGCCGAGACAGATGCCGAGGTAGGGGCGGCCCGCGGCAATGTGATCGCGGACGGCTTGCCCGACGTCTCCCGAGAGAGCGCGCGCGTAGTCGCCGAAGGCGCTCTGTCCGGGCATGACCAGGCGGTCGGCGGCGCGCACCGCGGCCGGGTCCTGAGAGATCTCCACCGAGGCGCGGGTCTCCCGGGTCGCCTCGCGCACGGCGCGCTCGACGCTCCGGAGGTTGCCGAGCCCGACGTCGCAAACGACGATGCGCACGCGCGCGCTCTTAGCACGGGGCTTTCGTTCGCGCGTCAGGCGTTGCCGAGCGTCCGCCCATCGCCTTCGACCAGGACGGTGCCCACGCTTCCGGGGTGCGCGACTTCGCGGGCGAGGTCCTCCGGGCCCACCGCCCCGACGATGTGCACGGCGCGCACGCCCTGGGCGATCGCCGCGAAGGACTCTTCGAGCTTGGGGATCATCCCCTTTTTCACGGTGCCGTCGGCGATCGCCTTGCGGCCGTCGTCGACCGTGAGCCTCGGGATGCGGGAGCTGGGATCGTCGACGTCGCGCAGGACGCCGGGGACGTCGCTCACGAGCAGCAGCGCCTTGGCAGCGAGCGCCACGGCCACCTGCCCGCCGACGACGTCCGCGTTGATGTTGTAGCAGGCCCCTTCGGGGTCGGCGCCGAGGCAGGCGACGACGGGGACGTAGCCGGCGTCGACCAAGAGCGCGAGGAGGGCGACGTTCACGCCCGTCACGTCGCCGACGAACCCGAAATCGATCGGCTCCGGCCCTCCACCCGTCACCACCCGCGGCGGCCGCCGCACCGCGCGCACGGCGAGAGAGCTCGCGCCGTGGAGGCCCACCGGCGAGAGCCCCGCGGCGACGAGGGCGGCGCACGCGTCGACGTTGACCTTGCCCGCGACCGTCATCTTCATCACCTCGAGCGCGGCGGCGTCGGTGATGCGCCGGCCCGCCACCACGCGCGGCGTCTGCCCGAGCCGCTTCTGGAGGTCGGTCGCCTGCGGGCCCCCGCCGTGCACGAGGACGACGCGCTCGCCGGCGCGGCGGAGCTCGGCCACCCCGGCGGCGACCGCGTGCATGGCCGGTCCCGCGACGACCTCTCCGCCGACCTTCACGACGACCATCGGAGCGCGCGACGGCGTCCCCGAAGGACCCGGCGAACCGGCGCTCACGGCCAGCCGCCGGGGTCTTCGAGCGTCGCCCGTTCGTCGAGACCGAGCATCAGGTTCATCGACTGGATGGCCTGGCCCGCGCCGCCCTTGACGAGGTTGTCCGTCGCGCCGAAGCAAGCGACCACGCGCGTGCCGTCGCTCGCCTCCCCCGCCTGGACGCCGACCTCCGCGTAGTTCGTCCCCGAGACGGCGGCGACCTCCGGGAGGCGCTTTGCCGGGACGCGAACGAACGGCTCTTTCGCGTACGCCGCCGCGTAGAGGCCCGCGATCGCCTCTCGTGTCACGCCCGCGTCGACCCTCGCGAAGCAGGTCGCGAAGATGCCGCGGGCGAGCGGCGCGCTCACGGGGACCATGTGCAGGGCGAGCCCGCGCGCCCCGGCCTGCGCGAGCGTCTGCACGATCTCGGGGACGTGCTGGTGCTCGAGCGGCTTGTACGTGCGGAGGTTGACGGCGCGGACCGGGTGATGCGTCCCCGCGCTCGGCGCGACCCCGCTCCCGCTCGATCCCGTGATGCCGACGACCTCGACGGACCCCGCCAGAAGGCCCGCGCGCGCGAGCGGCAGGAGCGCGAGCTCGATCGTGGTGGCGAAGCAGCCCGGCGAGGCCACGTATCGCGCCCCGCGGATCGCCTCGCGAAAGAGCTCGGGCAGCCCGTAGACGAACGTCCCCTTCACGAGCTCCTCGGGGAACGGATGCTTCGCCCCGTAGTAGGCCTCGTACGCGGCGGGGTCGCGGAGGCGGAAGTCGCCGGAGAGGTCGACGATGCGCGCGCCCGTCTGCATGATCTCGTGGGCGGCCTTCGCGCTCACCTTGTGCGGAAGACCCATGAGCACGACGTCCATGCCGCGCGCCGCCTCCGCGGGCGGGAGCGACTCGAAGACGAGGTCCGTGCGGCCTTCGAGACTGAGGTGCGCCGCCGCGACGGGCTCGCCGACGTGGTCGATCGACGCGACCCGCTCGAGCGCCACGTCGGGGTGCATGGTGAGGCGCCGAATGAGCTCGGCGCCCCCGTAACCGCTGCCGCCGATGACGGCGGCCTTGAAGCGCTTTCCGGCCATGGTGACATTTACGGTACGGGCGCCCCGCTCCTTGCGCCAAAGGTTTCGCGCGGCGGTGCTATCGTCAGCCCTCGCGATGAGCACGCACGCCGAGCGGGCCACCGGGTGGCTGTCGGACAAACAGCGCCCGATGGAAGAGGCGCTCGCCGCACTCGTCGACCACAACTCCTTCACGGAGAACCCGGAGGGCGGCCGCAAGGTCGGCACCCTCCTGCGTACGCTCTTCGCCGCGCCGGGCGTCGAGGCGACCTTGCGGCCGAGCGAACGCTTCGCCGACCACCTCGTCTTTCGCACGCGGCCCGACCTGCCCAACCGCGGCGCGGTGGCGCTCGTGGGACACCTCGACACCGTGTTCCCTCCCGGGACCTTCGAGGGGTATCGCCGCGACGGGGCGCTGGCGCGCGGGCCGGGCGTGCTCGACATGAAGGGCGGCCTCGTCGTCATCGCGTTCGCGTTGAAGGCGCTCGAGCAAACGGGCGGCTTCGGCGCGATCGCGCCCCTTCGCGTCGTCGTCGTCGGCGACGAGGAGGTCGGCTCGCCCGAGGGTCAGGGCGTCATCGCGGCGGCGATCGCCGGATCGAGCGCGTGCCTCGTGTTCGAGGCGGGGCGACAGGGCGACGCCATCATCACGCGACGCAAGGGCACCGGCGCGATCACCGCCGTCGCCCACGGCCGCGCCGCGCACGCCGGCAACCACCACGCGCAGGGCGCCAACGCGATCTGGGCGCTCGCCCGCTTCGTCGACCGCGCCCAAGCCCTCACCGATTACGGCGTCGGCGTCACGGTCAACGTCGGCCGCGTGCAGGGCGGCCAGACCAAGAACACCGTGCCGGACCGCGCGGAGGCGCAGATCGACCTCCGCTTCTCGACCCGCCAGGACGCCGACCAGCTCTCGGCCGACCTCCGTTCGGCCGCCGCCGCCGCCGCCGACTCCGTGCCCGGTACGCGGATCGAAGTGCAAGGGGGCGTGCTCCGCATGCCGCTCGAGCGGACCGAGGCGAGCGCGAGCCTCCTCGCCGAGTACGCCGCGTGCGCGCGCGCGCAGGGCCTCGGCGGCGAAGAGGCGGCCCTCATCGGCGGCGGGAGCGACGCGAGCACCTCGGGCGCGCTCGGCATCCCGTCGATCGACGGCCTCGGCCCGCGCGGGCTCGGCTTCCACACCCACGACGAACAGATCGAGGTCGCGTCACTCGTCCCCAAGGCGCAAGCGCTCGCGCGCTTCCTGGCCTCGCGCCCGCACCCCTGAGCCATGCGCCGCGCCGTCCTCTGCGCCGCGTGCCTCGCCGCCACGGCGTGTCCCGCGCGCCGCGGGGCCTCCGGCACCGGCGACCCCACGCCCCCCATTCGCGTCGTGCCCGGAGCCGCGTCTCGGTGGTCGGCGGCGCTCGGCGGCCCCGGCGCGGACCCCGCGTCGACCGTCCGTCCCGCGCGCGTGCACGTCCTTCGGGCGGGCGAGGAGCTCGGCGGCCCCAACGCCGTCGGCCGTCCCGGAGACCTCTTGCTCGAGAACGACCAGGTCGTCTTCGTCGTCGACCAAATCGCGTCGAGCACCGGCTTCGCCGAGAGCGGCGGCAACGTCGTCGACGCCGCCGACGCGCGCGCCCGACGCGACGAGCTCGGCCAGATCTTCACGTACTTCGGCGTCTTCCCGCGGCAGGCCGTCTATGGGGCGATGCGGTCCGGGACGAACCCCGACGGCGCCGCGTGGGTCGAGGTCACGGGCCGGGAGCTCCGAGAGCCGGGCCTCGCCGTCACGACGCGCTACACGCTGCGCGCGCCCGACCGCGCCCTGCTCATCGAGTCGACCGTCGAGAACACGACCGACGAGGCGACCGTCGTGCCCGCCCTCGGCGACGCCATCCAGTGGGGCGGCGCCGAGAAGGTCGCGCCAGGCCTTTCGCGGGGGTTCAAGGGCAAGTCGAGCGGGCCGTACGTCGGCGGCGTCGGGCGCTTCACGAGCTACGCGATGACGTCGACCGACGGGGCGATCGACGCCGTGAGCGGGAGCTCCTGGACGGACACCGCGCAGAGGAAGGACGTGGCCCTGGCGCCGCACGCCTCGGCGCAATACGCGAGCGTCTTCATCGTCGGAGAGCGCCCCGACACGTCGAGCCTCGTCGGAGAGCTGGCGCAGGCGGCGGGGGCGGCCGTGGGCGAGGTCGAGCTCGTCCTCGCGTCGGGGACGTCCCTCCCGACCGGCGCCGTCTTCGCGCTGTCGCCCTCCGGCGCCGCCGGCGCGGCGGGGCTGACGCTGGCGGCGCCCTTCTCGGGCATGGTCCCGGTCGGAACGTACGCGGTGTCCCTCGCGGCCGCGGGCGCGGCGGGCCAGGCGAGCGACGGCTCCGTCATGGTGCGCGTCGAGGCAGGGACGAAGGCGCGGGTCGAAATGCCTGCGACCGCCGCGGCCACGTTCGAGGCGCGGTGTATCGGCCCCGACGCCGCGCCGGTCCCGTGCAAGATCACGTTCACGGGCGCGGGGACGACGCCGTCGCCGGACTTCGGCCCGAGCCACGCCGCCGGCCCCGCGCGAAATCAATCCACGACCGCCGACGGGACCACCCGAGTGGCCGTGGCGCCCGGCAGCTACCGCGTCACCGCGTCGCGCGGCCCCGAGTACGCCCTCGCGTCGATGGACGTGGAGCTCTCGGCGGGTGAAGCGCGCGCCGCGTCCTTCGTGCTCCGGCGCGTGGTCGACACGGGCGGCTACGTGGCGTGCGACTTCCACCAGCACACCATGCTCAGCGCCGACGCGCCCGTCGCGGCGGGCGATCGCGTCGTCGCCAACGCGGCCGAAGGCGTGGAGGTGGCCGTCGCGACCGAGCACAACGCCGTCGTGGACCTCGAGCCGCTCGTGCGCGAGCGCCACCTCGAGCGCGACCTCGTCGAGATCTCCGGCGACGAGCTGACGAGCGACGCCGACCAGCACCCGTGGGGACACGCCAACGTGTTCCCGCTCCCGGTCGATTCGTCGAAGCCCCACGGCGGCTCCCCACCGCTGCGCGAGCGCGCGCCCGACGGCGGCCTCGTGGACGTTTCCCCGGGCCGCGTCTTCGCGTGGGTGCGCGCGAACGCGCCGGGCGAACACGTGATCCAGATCAACCACCCCCGCTCGGGGAGCAACGGATACTTCGACCTCTTGGGCTTCGACCGAGCGCGCGCGGCGGGCGCCGCTCCCGCCTACGACGGAAGCTTCGACGCGATCGAGGTGTGGAACGGCCGCAACGTGCAGGCGCGGAGCCGCGTCACCGACGACTGGCGCGCCTTGCTCCGAGCGGGCCACGCCGTCACGCCGACGGCCAACACCGACACGCACGGCATCGTCGGCCAGGAAGCGGGCTACCCCCGGACGATGGTGCGCGTCCTCGACGACACCCACCTCGACGCGTGGGACGCGGCGCGCACCGCGGACCTGGTCCACGGCGTCAAGGGCCTGCGCGACGTCGTCCTCACGAACGGCCCCATGCTCCGCGTCACCGCCAACGGCGTGCGCGTCGGAGGGACCGCGCGCGGGCCCGCCGTCATGCTCCGCGTCCACGTCGAGTGCGCGCCGTGGGTCGACGTCGACACCGTCCGCGTCGTGCGCGCCGGCGCGGCGGCCGACGCGGACGCCCAGCAGGACGACCGCAAGACCGTCCGGCTCCAGCCGCTGCCCTCCGGCGCGCTCGCGGCCGACACCACGTTCGACCTCCGGTTCTCCGCGAGCGACGCGCTCTTCGTCGTGGCCAGCGGGACCCACCCGATGACGCCCGTCCTCGCCGGCGACGACGCCGAGATCCGGCCGTGGGCAATGACCGGCGCCGTCTGGGTCGACGTCCCCCGCCGCCCTTAGCGCGCGATGCCCCACGCGAACAAGCTCGGCCTCCTCGCCCTCGCCGCGTCGACCTTCTTCATGGTGTCGGGCGGCGCCTACGGGCTCGAGGAGCTCGTCGCGTGCGGGTATCCGATCGCCATCGCGGCGATCCTCGTCACGCCCGTCGTGTGGAGCCTGCCGACGGCCCTCATGGTCGGCGAGCTCGCGAGCGCGCTCCCGCACGAGGGCGGGTACTACGCGTGGGTGCGCCGCGCGATGGGGCCGTTCTGGGGCTTTCAAGAGGCCTGGCTCTCGCTCGTCGCCAGCGTCTTCGACATGGCGATCTATCCCACGATCGCGACGCTCTACCTCGGCCGGCTCCTGCCTTCCTTCGGCTCGGGACCCCGCGCCGCGGCGGCGGGCGCGGCGATGATCGCGGCGTCCGCGCTGTGGAACATGCGCGGGGCGGCGACCGTCGGCGGCGGCTCGATCGCCCTCGGCGCCGCGATCCTCGCCCCCTTCCTCGCCATCGGCGCGCTCGGCGCGCTCCACACGTCGGGGGTGCCGGCGCCGTCACCCTCGGCGGCGCCCTCCGGCCTCGCCGCGGGCGTCCTCGTCGCGATGTGGAACTACATGGGCTGGGACAACGCCTCGACGATCGCGCAAGAAGTGGAGCACCCGGCGAAGACCTATCCACGGGCCGTCCTCGCGGCGCTCGGCCTCGTCGCGCTCGCCTATCTTTGTCCGGTCGCCGGCGCCGCGCTCGGCGGCCTCGACCCGCGGGAATGGACCACGGGCGCGTGGGTCGGCGCCGCGCGCGCGCTGGGCGGCCGCGGGCTCGCCCTGGCCGTCGTCGTCGGCGGCATCGCGTCGGCGGCCGGGACGTACAACGCGCTCCTCCTTTCGTACTCGCGCGTGCCGGCCGCGCTGGCCGCCGACGGCTTGCTCCCGGCGTGGCTCGCCCGCCGCGACCTCCGGACGGGCGCGCCGTGGGTGGCGATCATCGCGTGCTCCGCGGCCTACGCGGCGTGCCTCGGCATCGGCTTCACGCACCTCGTCATGCTCGACGTCCTTCTCTACGGGGCGAGCCTCGCGCTCGAGTTCGTCGCGCTCGTCGTGCTCCGCGTCCGCGAGCCCGGGCTCGTCCGTCCGTTCAAGGTCCCGGGGTCGACGGCGGCCGCCGTGCTCTGGGGCGTCTGCCCGATGGCGCTCCTCGCGCTCGCGGCCTGGCGGGCGGCCGGCGCAGCCGCGGGCTCGGGCGTCGGATCGATCGTACCGGTCGCGGTGCTCGTCGCCGTCGGTCCCATCCTCTATGCCGTCCGCCGCCGCCCGGCAGCGACCGCACCCGGCGAAAAGCTGCTACAAAGCCACGAGCCGCGTCCATGAGCTCCTCGTCCCACCCGTCCCCCAACGCCTCGGCTTCGCCGAGCCGCGCCGGGTATTACGGCCCGTTCGGGGGCCGGTTCGTCGCGGAGACCCTCGTCCCCGCCCTCGACGAGCTCGCGCACGCGACGACGACGATCGTACGCGGGGAGGCCTTCCAGCGAGAGTGGCGCGGCCTCCTGAAGAGCTACGCCGGCCGCCCGACCGCGCTCGGGGAAGCCAAGCGACTGGCCGCCGCCGTCGACCCGGGAGGCCGGAACCTCGGCCGCCTGTGGCTCAAGCGCGAAGACCTCTGCCACACGGGCGCGCACAAGATCAACAACGCCCTCGGGCAAGTGCTCCTCGCCAAGTCGATGGGCAAGGCGCGCGTCATCGCGGAAACCGGCGCCGGACAGCACGGCGTGGCGACGGCGACCGCGTGCGCGCTCTTCGGCATCCCGTGCGAGGTCTTCATGGGCTCGGAGGACGTCCGGCGTCAGGCCCCGAACGTCGGCCGGATGAAGCTCCTCGGCGCCCGCGTCCGCCCCGTCGAGAGCGGATCGCGGACCCTCAAGGACGCGATGAACGAGGCGATGCGCGACTGGGTCACCCACGTGCGCGACACGTACTACTGCATCGGCTCCGCCGCCGGCCCGCACCCCTACCCCGAGCTCGTCACGCTCCTGCAGACGGTCATCGGCGACGAGGCGCGCGCGCAGGCGCTCGAGATCACCGGCGCCCTCCCCGACGCGGTCGTGGCGTGCGTCGGCGGAGGGTCGAACGCGATCGGCATGTTCGGCGCCTTCATCCCCGACGCTTCGGTGGCGCTCGTCGGCGTCGAGGCGGCGGGCGAAGGCGTGTCGACCGGCCGACACGCGGCGACGCTCGGCGCGGGCCGGGTCGGCGTGCTCCACGGCTCGAAGAGCTACGTGCTCTGCGACGACGCCGGGCAGATCGTCGAGGCCCACTCGATCAGCGCCGGCCTCGATTACCCCGGCGTCGGTCCCCAGCACTCCTGGCTCAAAGAGACGGGCCGCGCGCGCTACGTGTCGGCGACCGACGACGAAGCCCTCGCGGCCGTGGCGCTCCTCGCGCGGACCGAAGGCATCATCCCGGCGCTCGAGTCGGCGCACGCGCTCGCGCGGATCGGCGACGTCGCGCGCGAGCTCTCGGCGGCGCGCGGCCGCCCGGTGACCATCGCCGTCTGCCTGTCGGGCCGCGGCGACAAAGATCTCTCGACCCTCCTCGAGCGGCTCGCGCCCGACGCGGCGGCGCCCGCGAGCGAGCCGGCGACCGCTCGCTCCCACGGCGTGGGAGGCGCTTCGTGACCCGCCTCGACGCGGCCCTCGGCGGCGGACGGCGCGCCGGACACAAGGCGCTCGTCGCGTACCTTTGCGTCGGCGATCCCTCGGTGGAAGAGAGCATCGACCTCGCGCGCGCCTGCGCCCGCGCCGGCGCCGACGTCATCGAGCTCGGCGTCCCCTTCAGCGACCCGACCGCCGACGGACCTCCGATCCAGCGCGCGAGCCAGCGCGCCATCTCGGCCGGCGGAGGCTTCGACGCGACCCTGCGCGCGGCGCGCGCGCTCCGGGACTCCGAACCCGACGTCGGCATCCTCCTCTTCGGCTACTACAACCCCATCTTCGTCCGCGGCGAAGAGCGCGCCGCGCGGGAAGCCGCAGACGCCGGGGCCGACGCCCTCCTCGTCGTCGACTTGCCGGTGGAAGAGAGCGGCCCGCTGCGGCGCGCCGCCAAGGCCCGCGGCGTCGGCGTCGTCCCGCTCCTCGCGCCGACCAGCCGCGCCGAGAGCGTCGACGCCGTTCGAGCCGCCGCGGCCGGCGGAACGGTACCGTTCGTCTACTACGTCAGCGTCACGGGGGTCACGGGGTCGGGCGCCGTCGACGCGCGCGGCGCGGGAGCGCACGCGGCCTCCCTCCGCGAAGCCCTGCGCCTCCCGGTCGTCGTGGGCTTCGGCATCGACTCGCGCGACAAGGCCCGGGCCGCCGCCACGGGCGCCGACGGCGTCGTCGTCGGGTCGGCGCTGGTGCGCACGATCGAAGAGGGCAAGACCGCCGCCGCGCGGAGGGCCGGAGTCGAGGACCTCGTGCGAGAGCTCCGCGCGGGCGTCGACGAAGCCGGCTAGGGAAGCGAAACGACGCCCATGCTCCTCCTTTGCGTCTCCGACATCCACGGCCACCTGGACGCCCTCCGCGCCGTCCTCGCCACGGCGGAGCGCCGAAGCTTCCACAAGCTCCTCGTCGCCGGCGACATCGTCTTCCCGGGACCGGAGCCGCTCGAGACCTGGAGGCGCCTCAGCGCCGCCGGCGCCATCATGGTCCAGGGCCTCACCGACCGCGCCGTGGCGACGCTCGACCCGGGCGCGCTCCACGCCCGCAGCGAGCATGAGCGCGAGCGCCTCGACCGCATGCGCGGGACCCGCGACGCGCTCGGTGACCTCATCTTGCAGCGCCTGCGCCGCCTGCCGACCCACGCGCGCGTCCCCCTCGAGGACGGCGGAGAGCTCCTGCTCGTCCACGGGTCGCCCGCCGACCCCGGCGAAGCGCTCACCCACGACATGTCGGACGACGAGATCAACGCCCTCCTCGGCGACGACCCGGCCGACGTCGTCGTCTGCGGCGCGAGCCACGTGCCCTTCGACCGCGAGGTCGGCGGCGTCCGCATCATCAACGTCGGCAGCATCGGCGAGGCCCCCGCGGGCGGATTCCGCGTCGCCCACGCGACCTGGATCGAATCCACCCCCCACGGACTCCACGTCGAGCCCATCGTCGTCCCCCTGGAAGATCCGCTTTCCACCGAGGCGCGGGCCTAACCACACCGCGCCGCGAGGAAAAACTGGATTCCATCCTCCGGGAGCTGCCACGATCCGTTTCGTGAAAGGCCCCGGCCTCGCCAAGGCGCGCGCGCTTCCTTGCGTCATCGAGCGGACGGCGGTCCTTTGCCGCGCCCCCGACCCCGCGTGGCGCGATCTCTTCGCCCGCGCCGACACCGTGAGCGAAGGGGGCGCACGGAGCGAGGCGCATGGCCGGGTCTGGTACGGATCGACGAGCCTCATCCTGCCCACCGATGGAGCCGACGCCGAGCGCCGCGCCCTGCTCGCCGCGATCGCCGCGCGCGACGTCCACATTCGCCTCCGCGCCGTGCGGGCGGCCCAGCGCGAGGCTTGCCTGCGGGCGCCGTCGCGCCTGGGTCGCATCTCGTGCGAGATCCGCGTCACCGCCGACGCCGCGGGCGTGAGGATTGACGTCGACGTGCAGGCGCCGTTGATTGAGGGACGCACCGCGGGTAAAGCGGCGCCGTAAGAGCTTCGCAGATGCCGAGCACGACGGACCGGACAGCAGGAGTAGGACGGGGCAAGCGCAAGCGGCGCAAGCGCCCGAACGTGATTCACGTGGCGTTCGGCAGCGGCGGCGGCCGCATTCCGAGCGTGCACCCGTCGCCCCTCGAGGGCGCGCCCGCGCCCACCGCCACGGCCGCGTCCACACCGCCGCCGCCCGACCGGGGCGAGCCCCTCTCCGACCTCTTCACCGGGGTCGAGGTCGCGCGCCTCCTCGGCGTCACCTCGGCGCGCCTTCGCGCCCTCGACCGCGCCAACATCGTGTCCCCCTCCGGCCATCGCGGCCGCCAGCGCGCGTACACCTTCCAGGATCTCATCGCGCTCCGCGCCACCCACGAGCTCCTCGAGCACCGCGTGCGCCTGCGCGACGTGGCGCGCGCGATCGGCGCCCTGCGCCACGTCTTGCCGAGGGTCACCCGGCCGCTCCAGGAGCTGCGCATCGTCGGCGACGGGCGGCGCGTCATCGTCCGCGCCGAAGAGGGGAGCTTCGAGCCGCTCACCGGCCAGATGGTCCTCGACTTTCAGGTCCAGACGCTCCGCGACGACGTCGTGCGCGTCCTGCGGCCGGGGACGAGCCTCACGCGCGCGCGAACCGCGTACGACATCTACGTGCAGGCGAGCGCGCTCGACGAGAACCCCGCGACGTACGACGAGGCCGAGGAGCTCTACAAGCGCGCGGTCCACCTCGATCCGTCCCTCGCCATCGCGTACACGAACCTCGGCAACATCCGCTTCCGCCGCGGCGACGAAGCCGGGGCCGAGGCCCTCTACCGCCGCGCCATCGGCATCGACGCGACGCAGCCCGAGGCCCACTACAACCTCGGGTACGTGATGCTCGAGCGGGGCAACGCCGGCGAGGCGACGTCCTTCTTCGAGCGGGCGCTCGAGGGCGACCCGCGCTTCGCCGACGCGCACTTCAACCTCGCGATGGCCTGGGAGCGGCTCGGAGAGCGCGCGCGGGCGCGCCCGCACTGGAAGCGGTACCTCGAGATCGAGCCGACCGGGACCTGGGCCGACGTCGCGCGCGAGCACTTGTAGCCGCGCGTTCGCCGGTCCTACGTCCGGCGTTCGCGCGCCCGAAAGCAGACGGCCACGTGGTCGTCGACCATGCCGGTGGCTTGCATGAACGCGTAGAGGATCGTCGAGCCGACGAAGCGGAAGCCTCGCGCCTTGAGCGTCTTGCTGAGGGCATCGGAGACCGGGGTCTTCGCGGGGACGTCCCCGATCGTCTTCGGGCGGTTGACGCGCGTCTTTCCTCCGACGGCCTCCCACAGAAACGCGTCGAGCGAGCCGTGCTCCTTCTGGACCTCGAGGACCGCGCGCGCGTTCGAGATGGTGGACTCGATCTTGAGGCGGTTTCGCACGATGCCCGCGTCGCCGAGGAGGCGATGGACCTCGCGCGTGCCGTACCGCGCGACCGCTGCGGGATCGAACCGATCGAACGCCGCGCGGTACGACTCGCGCTTGCGGAGCACCGTGATCCACGAGAGCCCCGCCTGCGCTCCCTCGAGGACGAGCATCTCGAAGAGCTTGCGGTCGTCGTGGAGCGGCACGCCCCACTCTTCGTCGTGGTAGCGGAGGTAGAGCGCATCGCTCCCCGCCCACGGACAGCGGACCCTCTCCTTCACCGGCGAGGCGCGCTTCGAGGAGGACTTCTTCGCCATGCTCGCTCGGTCGGGTGCGCGGTTCAACGCCGCGCGAAGAACGACGCCGCGGCGTCGACGACCGAAGCTTGCTGCTCCTCGGTCAGGGTGGGAAACATCGGCAAGGCCAGGGCGGTCCGGCAGGCCTCGTCCGCGGCCGGCAGATCGGCCTCGATCGCGCCGCCGTCCTGGAAGGCGGCCTGCCTGTGGAGCGGCGCCGGGTAGTAGACGCGGGTCTCCACGCCGCGATCCAGAAGCCACGCGGCGAGCGCGTCGCGACCCTGCGGGACCCGCACGACGTAGGCGTGCCACGCGTTCCTTGCCGGGGAAGTCGCGGGCGGCGGCAGCACGAGCGGCAGGTGCCCGAGGCCGCGCGCGTACCTCTGCGCGACGCGCTCCCGCGCCGTCCCCCACGCGTCGAGGTGCGGCGCCTTCGCGAGGAGCACCGCCGCCTGGATCGCGTCGAGCCGGCTGTTGCGCCCGAGCTCCGCGTGAATGTACGGGGCGACGGCGCCGTGCGCGCGCAGGCGCCTCACCCGCGCCGCCAGCGCTTCGTCGGCCGTGACCACCGCGCCGGCGTCGCCCCACGCGCCGAGGTTCTTGCTCGGAAAGAAGCTGAAGCACCCGGCCCGGCCGACGCCACCCGCGGGAGCCCCGCCGTCGCTCCGCGCGCCGATCGCCTGCGCCGCGTCCTCCACGACCGCGAGCCCCTCGCGCGCCGCCACCGCCGCCACCTCCGCCATCGGCGCGCACCGGCCGAAGAGATGCACCGGCACGACCGCACGCGGCCGGAGCCCCGCGCGAGCCGCCCGCGCGCACGCTTCGGCGACCAGGGTCCCCGTCGCGTTCATCGTCTCGAGGTCGACGTCGCAAAACACCGGGCGCGCGCCGCTCGCGGCGATCGCCTCCGCCGCCGCCACGAACGAAAACGACGGCGTCACCACGGCGTCGCCCGGCCCGACGCCGAGCGCCCGCAGCGAGAGCTCGATGGCGTCCGTGCCCGACGCGACCCCGATCGCGTGCCCGACCCCGCACTCCGCCGCCAGCCAGCGCTCGAAGGCCTCTACGCCGGGCCCGAGCACGAAGCGCCCGCCCTCGACGATCCGTCCCAGCTCCGCGAAGACGTCCGCGGCCACCGACGCCTGCGCCGCGGCGACGTCGACGAGGGGGACCGCCGTCACCACTTGCGATGCAAGAGCGACGGGAGCGAGCTCCGCACGCGGTCCTGGTACTCGAAGTCGAGGCGCGCGACGGCGAAGCCCTCGCCCTCCGAGCACTGCGCCACGACCTCGCCCCACGGATCGACGACGACGGATTTGCCGTACGTCTGCCGGTTGCGCGGGTGCCTGCCGTGCTGGCCGGGCGCGAGCACGTAGACCTGGTTCTCGATGGCGCGGGCCCGAAGGAGGGCGTGCCAGTGGTCCTTCCCGGTCGTGAGCGTGAAGGCGGCGGGCACGGTGACGACCCGCGCGCCCTGGTCGACGAGCCGGCGATAGAGCTCGGGGAAGCGAAGGTCGTAGCAGATGCTCAAGCCCACGCGCACGCCCAGCACGTCGGCCGTGATCGCCTCGGCGCCCGGCGTCGTCGACGCGGTCTCGCAGGCGTTCGTCCCGTCGGTGAGGGCGACGTCGAAGAGGTGGACCTTCCGGTAGGTCCGCGCCACCGCGCCCGACGCGTCGACCACGATCGACGTGTTGTACGGGCGGGCCGGGTCGTCGCTCTTCTCGGGCATGCCGCCGCCGATGACCCAGACGCCGTGCGCCGCCGCCGCCTCGGCGATGGCGCTCACGATCGGGCCCGGGTTCGTGCGGTCGATGGGCTCGGCGATCTCGCGCTTGCCCGCCTCCTCGCCCATGAAGGCGAAGTTTTCGGGGAGGACGACGAGCTTGCCGCCCGCGAGGGCCGCCTGCGCGATCCAGTGCTTCGCCCGCGCGAGGTTCGCGGCGACGTTGTCCTGGGTGTTCAGCTGGACGACCGCGACGAGCATGCGAGGACCGACGGCAAACCTAGCGGCCAGGCCCCATGCGTCAATGGTGCAGGGGGTGTCCACCGGCCCCGCGTCCCTCGCCTACGGCGTATGCCCCATCTTCGCGACCTTCACGGCGAGGTACGAGGCGTTGTGCTCGTTCGGCGCGGGCTTGAGGGCGACGCGCTCCACGACGTCGACCCCGCCCGCCCGGAGGCCTTCCACTTTGCTCGGGTTGTTCGTCATGAGCGCCACCCGCCCGACGCCGAGGTCGCGCAAGATCGCCACCGCCACTTCGTAGCTGCGCGCGTCGTCGACGAAGCCGAGCATCCGGTTCGCGTCGACCGTGTCGGCGCCGCTCTGCTGCAGGGCGTAGGCGCGGATCTTGTTGCCGAGCCCGATGCCCCTGCCCTCTTGCCGGAGGTACACGACGACGCCCCGGCCGGCCTCGGCGATGGCGCGCATCGCGTGATCGAGCTGCTCTCGGCAGTCGCACTTCCGGGAGCGCATCACCTCGCCCGTCCAGCACTCCGAGTGCACCCGGGCAAGCGTCGGCGCGCCGCCGCCGGCCGCGAGGTCCCCCACGACGAGCGCCACGTGCTCTTCGGGAGGCCGCGCCTCGGCGCCCGCGGCAGGGTCGGCGCCGGCCCGCTCGACGCGGTAGACCACCGCCCGCACGGCGCCATACTCGGTGGGCGCATCGGCCTCGGCGTACCTGACGACGGACGAGCTCAAGACGCGCTCCTCGAACCGTAGTGCTGCGGTGGGTCGTGTCAACTTGCCCGAAGGATGCATATATTCGGGAGCGGCGCGCCCCGGATGGATCTCACGAGCCTCATCGAGACCCACCTCGATCTTCCACGCCTCTCGAAGGACCTGGACGAGATCGGCCACGCCGCGCGCGTCTGGTCGGTGCGGCGCTGGACGCGGCTCGACATGCGCACGCTCTTCGAGGCGGCCCGGGGCTTCCGCCCGGTGACGCTCGACCACTTCGTCCCCGCGTCGATCCCGGCGCTGGTCGAGGTCGTCCACGACGGCAAGAACTCGCTCCCGGCCCACACCCACTTCGACAAGCGCTTCTGCCGGCCGAAGGCGGCCGCCGGCGCCGACCGGCTCTACGGGTACAACCACCACTCGCTCTCGGGCTTCTCCGGCCCCGGCTACTTCGTCGTGCATCCCTCCCCCGAGGCCGGCGAGGTCGCCATCGATTACACCGCCGTGCCCGACGCGGCGCCCCCGGGCTGGCCGCGGATCGCGTCGAGCCAGTCCGGCCTCGGGCGGTTCGTCTACGGCGGCATGGTCGACGTCATGCGCGGCGTCTCCACCCACGTCGCCATCGGCCGCGCCACCATCCACGGCCAGCCCGTCGATCGCTGGTTCGTGCTCGTCCGCGACGACGCCCGCGCCCCCGTCCCCGCGTCGTAGACAGGCGCACCGTCCGCCCATGAGCCCCGCACCCGACGCAGGCTACGAGCTGCGCGTCCTCCCCAGCGTGCGCGAGGTCCCCGAGGCCACGTGGGACGCCCTCCTCGGCGAAGACAGCTCGCCCTTCATGCGCTGGACCTGGCTCGACGCGCTCGAGGAGACCGGGTGCGTCGGCGGCGACACCGGCTGGGTCCCGGCGCACATCTCGCTCTGGCAAAACGGCGCGCTCATATGCGTCGCGCCCTCGTACCTGAAGGGAAACAGCGAGGGCGAGTTCGTCTTCGACTGGAGCTGGGCCGACCTCGCCGATCGCCTCCACGTCCCCTACTACCCGAAGGTCGTCGTCTCCGTCCCGTTCACCCCCGCCACGGGCGACCGCGTCCTCGCGGCCCCCGGCGTCGACCGTGCGTTCGCCGCCGGCCTCCTCGCCAGCGGCGCGCGGCAGTGGGCCCAGCGCGCGGGCGCGTCGGGCGTCCACCTGCTCTTTCCCCGCGAGGACGAGGCCGTCGCGTGGGAGGCCGCCGGTTATCTGCGGCGCGACGGCTTTCAGTACCACTGGTTTCGCGACGGAGCGACGACGTGGGCCGACTACCTCGCGCGCTTCAACTCCAAGCACCGAAACCAGATCAAGCGCGAGCTCCGCGGCGTGGAAGAACAGGGTCTCGTCGTCGAGACACTCGCCCCGGGCGGCCACACCCGCGAGCTCGCGCGCACCATGCACGGCTTCTACGCGCGCACCATCGCCCGCCACGGCATGTGGGGCCGCCTCTACCTCAACGTCGCCTTCTTCGAGAGCATCGTGGAGCGCTTCCGCGACCACCTCGCGTGGGTCGTCGCGCGCCGGGGCGCGGGGGGCGAGGTCGTCGGGGGCGCGTTCAACGTGGTGTCGAGCAAACGGCTCTACGGCCGCTACTGGGGCGCCGAGGTGGACGCCCCGTACCTGCATTTCGCGGTCTGCTACTACGAGGGGATTCGCTTCTCGATCGAGCGCGGGCTCGACGCGTTCGAGCCCGGCGCGGGCGGGGAGCACAAACGGCCGCGTGGCTTCGTCCCGACATTGACGCGGTCGGCCCACTGGGTCGCCGACCGGCGCATGCGCTCGGTCCTCGCGCCCTGGCTCGAGCGCGAGCGAGCGCGCGTTCGCTCGATCCTCGACGGGGAATCCGAAGACGAATGACGCGAGCGGCAGACCCGGGCGGCGCGCGAACACGCCGACGCCCGCGGAATGACGCGAGAAGTCGCTCCTGACCAAACCATGACAATCGCGGTCCGCGCGTGACGCAAACGTGGTGGCGACGCGGTTGGCCTGTCCGTACTCAAGGAGCGTGGCCATCGTCGTCTTCTTCGTCGTTCACTGGCAGCTCTCGGTCCTCCTCCAGAGCTTCTTTTTGCATCGCTACGGCGCCCATCGTCAGTTCACGATGAGCAAGGGCTGGGAGCGCTTCTTCCACGCGCTCACATGGTTCGTCCACGGGCCGAGCTTCCTCAGCCCGAGGGCCTACGCGGTGATGCACCGGATGCACCACGCGTACAGCGACACCGAGAAGGACCCGCACTCGCCCGTCCACCAGACGAACTTCTTCGCCATGATGTGGCGCACGAAGACGCAGTACGCCGACTTGAAGTACCGGCGCGTCGCGCCCGAGCCGCGGTTCGACGGGGGCTACCCCGAGTGGAAGATCTTCGACGAGACGCTCTCCGGTTGGGCGACGTCGATCGCCTGGGGGACGCTCTACGCCCTCGTCTACGTCACGTTCGCCACCCACTGGTGGGTCTTCTTGCTGCTCCCGTTCCACTGGCTCCTCGGGCCCGTCCACGGCGCGATCGTCAACTGGGCCGGGCACAAGGTCGGCTACCGGAACTACGACAGCGACGACAACTCGAAGAACACGCTCGTCTTCGACGTGCTGACGATGGGCGAGCTCTTTCAGAACAACCACCACAAGTGGGGGCAGTCGCCGAACTTCGCGGTCCGCTGGTTCGAGGTCGACCCGACCTACCAGTTCGTGCGCGTGCTCGGCTGGCTGCGCATCATCGACCTCTCGGGCGCGCAGGTGTCGCGCTGGGAGCCGCGCCGCCGTCCGGTCCCGGCCCCGGCCGAGAAGCCGGCGCCGCTCCTCGCGCAGCCGTCGCCCATGGACGGCGAATAGAGTACACGTAGCGGCGTGCAAGAAGTCACGGTCGTCGGCGCCGGCCTCGCGGGTTGCGAGGCGGCCTGGCAGCTCGCCCAGCGCGGGGTCGACGTCCGGCTGATCGAGCAGAAGCCGGTCGCGCGCACGCCGGCGCAAACGACCGACACGTTCTGCGAGCTCGTGTGCTCGAACTCGATGCGCGGCATGGCGCTGTCGAACGCCGTCGGGTTGCTCAAGGAGGAGCTGCGGCAGGCGGGCTCGCTCATCCTGTCGTGCGCCGACGCGACGCGGGTGCCCGCGGGAGGCGCCCTCGCCGTCGACCGCGAGGCGTTCTCGGCGGCGATCACGGCGCGCCTCCGCGCCCACCCGCGCGTCCGCATCGAGGCCGCCGTCGTCACGTCGATCCCCGAGCCGAGGGTGGGCGCGCCCGTCGTCCTCGCGACCGGCCCGCTCACGGGAGACGCGCTCGCCGCCGACCTCGCCGCCGCCATCGGGAGCGACCACCTCGCGTACTACGACGCCATCGCCCCCATCGTCGCCGCCGACTCGATCGACTGGGAGAAGGTCTTCAAGCAGTCCCGCTACGGCAAAGGCACCGAAGCCGGCGACGACGAGGCCTACGTCAACTGCCCCTTCGACGAGCCGGGCTACCACGCGTTCGTCGCCGCGCTCCGAGGCGCCGTCAAGGTCGAGCCCCGGAGCTTCGAAGAGGTTCGCTACTTCGAGGGTTGCCTGCCGGTCGAAGTGATGGCCTCGCGCGGCGACCTCACGCTCGCCTTCGGCCCCATGAAGCCGGTCGGCCTGGTCGACCCGCGGACCGGGCACCGGCCGTTTGCCGTCGTCCAGCTCCGCCCCGAAGACGCCGCGGCGACCGCGTACAACCTGGTCGGCTTCCAGACGCGAATGACGTGGACGGAGCAAGGGCGGGTCCTTCGCACCATCCCGGGCCTCGAGGGCGCCGAGTTCCTCCGCTTCGGGAGCGTCCACCGGAACACCTTCGTCGACGCGCCGCGCGTCCTCGACCCGACCATGCAGCTGCGCGCCCGCCCGGGGGTCTACCTCGCGGGGCAGATCACCGGCGTCGAGGGCTATGTCGAGAGCTGCGCGGGGGGCTTCGTGTGCGCGGTCGGTCTCGCGCGCGAGCTCCTCGGCCTGCCGCCGCTCCCTCCCCCGCCGACGACGGCGCTCGGCGGCGTCCGCACGCACCTCTCGGGTCAGGCGGGGCACACGGGGAAGGGCTATCAGCCGTCGAACGTCACGTGGGCGTGGCTCCCTCCGATGGGCGATCGCCGGCTCCAGAAGCGGGAGCGCTACGAAGCGATGGCTCGCCGCGCGATCGACGATTTGGCAGCGTGGTTGAAAGCGCTCGAAAAGCCGCGCGAGGATTCTCTATTGCCACGCGAAGAACGCCGTGGCATCGAGGACGCGCCATGACCCGAGCGCACGTCCACGCGATTTTCGCCCTCCTCGTCGCTTCCGCCGCCGCCTGCGGCGGAGGCACCCCGCCGCCCGCCGCCGAGCCGGCCGCCGCCTCCGCGAGCGCCGCCCCCGAGGCCAGCGCATCGGCGGCCCCGGAAGCCAGCGCGTCGGCCGCCCCCGAGGCCAGCGCGGCCCCCGCGGGAAACGCGGCCCCGGCCGCGAGCGCAGCGCCCGCCGCCGCGTCCGGCCCCACCCCGCCCGGCCCGGGCGAGTGGGACAAATGGACGAAGGATCAGAAGAAGGCCTACATGAAGGACGCCGTGCTGCCGAAGATGGCGCCGCTCTTTCACGACTACGACGCGAAGCGCTTCGCCGAGATCAAGTGCACGACCTGCCACGGCGCGGGCGCGAAGGCCGGCAACTTCAAGATGCCGAACGCGGCGCTGCCGAAGCTCCCGGCGAGCGAAGAGGGCTTCAAGAAGCTCCACGACGCGCACCCCAAGGCGGTCGACTTCATGTCGCAGACCGTCGTCCCGACGATGGCGGCGCTCGTCGGCGAAGAGCCGTTCGACATGAAGACCGGCAAGGGCTTCGGCTGCTTCGAGTGCCACACGAAGAAGAAGTAGCGGCGGCTCGGTCGCGGTAGCCCGTAGGTTCGGTCCTTCGCAGGCGCGCTCCACGCGCTCGCGCGCTCCTTCCGCGAGATGGTGCGCTCCATCCACGAGGTAGTGCGCTCCTTCCTCGAGATGGTGCGCTCCATCCACGAGGTAGTGCGCTCCTTCCTCGAGATGGCGCGCTCCATCCACGAGGTAGTGCGCTCCTTCCTCGAGATGGCGCGCTCCATCCACGAGGTAGTGCGCTCCTTCCTCGAGATGGTGCGCTCCATCCACGAGGTAGTGCGCTCCTTCCGCGTGAGGTACGGCGTTCCGCGCCCCGCGTGACCGTGCCTCGCCCTTCGGCGGGGAACTTTTTCTTTTCCCATCCGCCAAAGCTCCTGTGAACCTCTCTTCGATGACCCCGGTCCCCGACCTCTTGTGCGCCGACCCCCGCGTCCGCATCGACGTCCCCGGGCTGCGTCAGGTGCTGGTGTTCGCGTTCGCCGCGGGTGGGTCGATGGACGCGTTCGACGACGCCGTCGCCAAGGCCGCGCTGCCCGCCACGTCGTGGGGCCGTACGAACTTCAGCCGCGACATCTACCTCGACGAGCTCGTGCAGCGATCGCTCGCCATCCGCATCGGCCAGAAGACCTACAAGGCCACCGGGCGCTACCTCGCCCGCGTCGTCGGCGAGCCTCCACGCGACCCGCGCGACATCGAGGCCCGCCGCGCCGTGCTCCGGGAGCTCGCCGCCTCGGCCGAGACCCGCGCCGCCCTCGAGGCCGTCTACGTCTCGATCGCGAAGCTCCGCACCCTGCTCTGCGCCGCCCGGCAGCCCGCCCCGCGCGTCCGTCGCATCGAGATCCTGCGCGCCGCCCGGGAGACCTTCGACCTCTTGTCGGCGTCCTTCGCCGGCGCGACCTCGCCCCTCTCGCGCCTCCGCGCCTTCGGCGAAGCCGTGGTCGCCGGCGACGCGTACAAGCGCCTCGTCGCCCTCCTCGACCACGAAGAGCACCTCGGGTCGCTCGAGCTCCTCGTGCGCGTCGGCGCCGACGGCGAGGTCCGCGCGATGGAGATCGTGGCCGTCCGCGAGAACAAGGACAACCCGTTCTACGTGTCGGCGCTCCGACGGCTCATCGTGCGGTTCGTGTTGCTCCTCCGTGGCTACCGAACGACGGGCGGCGAGGTCGCCGAGCGGCTCCTCTCGGAGGTCTTCTCGGCGCTCGAGGAGCCGGTGGCGCTCCTCTTCCAGCTCCTCGGCGACATCGAGCCGTTCCTCGCGAGCCTCACCTTCCGCGACCGGGCCGCCGAAAAGGGGCTCGAAGTATCGCTGCCCGAGCTCGGCCACGAAGGCGGAATGCGCCTCGAAGGGCTCTTCAACCCGCTCTTGCTCGAGGCCGGCATCCACCCGGTGCCCTGCGACATCCGCGTCGGCCCCGGCGCCCTCGTGCTGCTCACCGGCCCGAACTCGGGCGGCAAGACGCGGCTCCTCCAGGCCGTGGCGATCGCGCAGCTCTTCGCGGAGGCGGGGCTGTTCGCGCCCGTGCGATCGGCGACGTTGCCGCGCGCGTCGGGCCTCTTCGCGTCGCTCTTCGAGGAGGCGCGGTCCGATCAGCCCGAGGGGCACCTCGGCATGGAGCTCCTGCGGATCCGCCGCGTCTTCGACGAGGTCGACGTCGGCGCGCTCGTCGTCATCGACGAGCTTTGCTCGGGGACCAACCCGTCGGAGGGAGAGGAGATCGCGCGCCTGGTCCTCTCGCTCTTGCCCGAGCTCGGCGTCCACGCGTTCGTGACGACCCACCTCCTGCAGTTCGCGGCGCGCCTCGCCGAGGAGCGGACCATCCCGGGGTTGACGTTCCTCCAGGTCGAGCTCGACGAGCGCGAGCGGCCCACCTATCGGTTCGTGCCCGGGGTCGCGCGCACGTCGCTCGCGCAGCGCACGGCGGCGCGGCTCGGCGTGACGCGCGAAGAGCTCCTCGAGCGCATCGCCGCGAAGAAGCGGGCTCGCCCGCGACCTTGACGCCCGCTCGGGACGCGCCACGCTCGGGGCCATGAAGGCCATCCGCATCGCACGTCACGGCGGCCCCGAGGTCCTCGAGCTCGTCGAGCTCCCCACCACCCGCCCCGGCGAAGGCGAAGCCCTCGTCCGCGTCGAGGCGGCCGGCGTCAACTTCGTCGACGTCTACCACCGCACCGGCCAATACGCGCGCGAGCCGCCCTTCACGCCGGGAGAAGAAGGCGCGGGCGTGGTCGAAGCGGTCGGTCCCGGGGTCGACGGCGTGCGCCGGGGCGACCGCGTGGCGTGGACGGGCGTGCCCGGCTCCTACGCGACCGAGGTCGTCGCGCGCGCCGAAAAGCTCGTCCACGTGCCCGACGGCCTCGACACGCGGCGGGCCGCGGGCGCGATGCTCCAGGGCATCACCGCGCATTACCTGACGCGGTCGACGTTCCCGCTCGGGCCGGACGACGCCTGCCTCGTCCACGCCGCCGCCGGGGGCGTGGGGCTGCTGCTCGTGCAGATGGCCAAGCGGGCGGGCGCGTTCGTCCTCGGCACGACGTCGAACGACGAGAAGGCGAAGCTCGTCTGGGAAGCGGGCGCCGACCACGTCATCGACTACACGCGCGAGGTCTTCCACGAGGTCGTCCGCAGCCGCACCGAAGGGCGCGGGGTCGACGTGGTCTACGACTCCGTCGGCGCGACCACGTTCGACGGCAGCCTCCTCTCGCTCCGGCCGCGGGGCACGATGGCGCTCTTCGGCCAGTCGAGCGGGCGCGTGCCCCCGGTCGACCTCCAGATCTTGAGCGCCCGCGGGTCCCTCTTCGCGACGCGGCCCACGCTCCGCGATCACGTGGCGACGCGCGCCGAGCTCGTCGAGCGCGCCGACGCCGTGCTCGGTGCGATCGTGCGCGGCGAGCTCTCGCTCCGGATTCACGAGGACTTTCCGCTGTCGAAGGCCGCCGACGCGCACCGTGCGCTCGAGTCGCGGACGACGAGCGGCAAGCTGCTTCTCCACGTGACGAATCCGTAACAAAAAAGATTCTTGCGACGTTGGGCCTTTGCCAAGTAACTGGCGGCTTCGACTCCCCACGAGGAGATTCAGCATGAAACGTCTCGATTGCGTTTGGATCGCAGGCGCCTCGTTGGTCGCCCTGGCCCTGGCACCGGCCGCACGCGCGGCGCTCTCGCCCCCCACCGAGGGGAAGGTCTCCTTTCAGGCCGCCGGCCCCGCCGGGATGACCATCGAAGGGACGACCAACGAGATCTCGCTCGCCGATCAGGGCGAAGGCGTCGTCATCACGGTGCCGCTCGGAAACCTCACGACCGGCATCTCGGTGCGTGACCGTCACATGAAAGAAAAATACTTGGAAGTCGCCAAGTACCCGACGGCGACGCTCTCGGTCGCGCGCGCGTCCCTGAAGCTGCCCGCCGGCGGCGACAAGGTCGAAGCGGACGTGCCGGGCACGGTGACGATCCACGGGCAAACGCGCCCCGTGACCGTCCACTACGACGCGAAGAAGGACGGCGAGTCGCTCGCCGCCCACGGCAAGTTCCACGTGAACATGCACGATTTCGGCATCGAAGTGCCGTCTTACCTCGGCGTCACCGTGAAGCCCGACATCGACGTCGGCGCGACCTTCCGCGTCGCCGATCGCTGAACCGCGCTCCCCACCCCCCCGCGCACGCCGCGTGGGGGCGCGGCGACTTCGCGCGACCCGCAACGCCCGAAACGATAAAGCGATTTTGCCGTGAAGCTCCCGCGAGCTCTAAGCCTAGCCCTGTCGCTCGCGATCGCGTTCTCGGCGCTCTTTTTCGCGCGAGAGGCGTCGGCGTACACGTGGATGATTCGGCACGGATACACGGGCTGCATGCCGTGCCACGCGGACCCGTCGGGCGGCGGAGCGCTCACGCCGTACGGGCGCGCGCAGGGCGAGCTCCTCATGCAGGATCGCTACGGCGCGACCGACGACGAGGCGAGCGCCCTCTCGGGCACGGCGTGGGGACAGATCCAGACGAGCGACAACGTCCGCCTCGGCGGCGACTTCCGCGAGGCGTTCTTCACGATGAAGCCCGACCAGGGCCCGTCGACGACGCAGTTCATCACGATGCAGGCGGATCTGTTCGCCGACGTGAAGATCGACCACTTCCGCATCGAGGGGAGCCTCGGCTTCATCCCGCAGGGTGACCTCGCCGCGTCGCTGACGTCGAACCAGCAGAACAACCTCATCTCGCGCGACCACTGGCTCGGCTACGAGCCCGACGACGACGGTTCGATGCTGATCCGCGCGGGGCGCATGAACCTGCCGTACGGCATCCGCCTCATCGAGCACACGCTCTTCGCGCGACAGCTGACGCGGACCGACATCGACGATCAGCAGCAGTACGGCCTGTCGCTCTCGGTGACCCGCGAGCAATACCGCGGAGAGCTGATGGCGATCGCCGGCAACTTCGAGGTCCACCCGGACGACTTCCGCGAGCGCGGCTACAGCGGTTATGTCGAATACGAGCCGGAGAAGACCCTCGCGGTCGGCGCGAGCAGCATGTTCACGCGGGCGACGCGCGACATCGACTTCGGAGTCACCGATTACCGGTATTGCAATGGCCTATTCTTGCGATACGCGCCCGTCCAGCAGCTCGTCGTCCTGGCGGAGGCCGACTCGGTCTACCAGTCGCTGACGTGGAACGGGCACCGCGGCGGCTACGCGGCGTTCGCCCAGGCCGACGTCGAGCCGTCGCAGGGTATCCACCTGATGCTGACGGGCGAGACGATGAACGGCGGGAGCGCGGGCGAGGTGCCCTCGTACGCGGCCTGGTTCTCGATGGGCTGGTTCTTCTGGTCGCACATGGATCTGCGCGTGGACAACGTTTACCAGGTGCTCGGGAGCGCGGGCGGGACGACGAACGTCCTCTCCTTCCTCGTGCAGCTGCACGCGTACCTCTGAGGCGCGACGATGGCCGCACGTCCCTTCGCCCTCCGCCTGGTGGCCGCGCTCGCGTTTCTCGCCGCGGGCGCGCCGCTCGTGGCGCGCGCGACGCC
>DASXZL010000057.1:0-44684 GCA_036501935.1 Polyangiaceae bacterium
GCCTCCGCCGCCGTCTCCACCGCCACCCCCACCGCCTCCGCCTCCGCCACCACCACCGCCGCCGCCACCACCGGTGCCCGCGCCTCCACCACCTCCATCGCCTCCACCCGTGCCCGTCCCCGAGCCTCCGCCATCTCCGCCCCCCGAGCCGCCGCTGCTGCTGCTCGTGCTGCTGAACGTCATCGCGTGGCGCTCCACGTCGCACGCCTTCCCGGCGCCGCACGTCTGCTGCGCCACGAGGTCCGCCGCGGCGCACTGCGAGCCGCCACCGTCGCCTCCATCGCTCGACGTGCCCCCGCCGCTGCCCCCGCTGCTTCCTCCGCTTCCTCCGCTTCCGCTGCTGCCGCCGCCCGAGCTGCCTCCCGAGCCGCTGCCGCCGCCGGGCGGCCCGAGCTGGCTGTCGCCGGTGGACCCCGAGGAGCAGGCGACGGCGAGGCCGCCGGCCGCGGCGAGCGCCGCCGCCAGGACCGTCGTTCGAGCACGGAAGAACAGGGTGAGCGTCCGCATGGACACCGGCAGAGCACGAGCCATACCCGGCCCGAGGCCCGCGGAGCTCTGCGGAAGCGCAGCATTCGCGCCGCGTTGCGCGACCGGTGAGGCCTGCGCGTACATCGGCGAGACCCGTCGATGGTGGATCGCGCCTGCTCCAGGATGTGACCCCGGCGTGACACGCCTTGACGTGACGCGGCCCGGCGCGCTTCGCTCCGTCCGTGAGGGCAACGAGGCCGGGGCTCCTGCGCGCGCTCGGCGTCGCCGGGGCCGTCGCCTGGACGGGGCTCGCCCTGCTGCATCGGGATGCGTGGCCCTGGGTCGGCTTGGTCGCGCTGGGGGCCTCGCTCGCCGTGGCCATCGCGCTCCGGCCCATCACGTCGCTCGTGCCGCGTGCGCTCCTCGCGGTGCCGCGTCCGGCCTTCGTCGCCGTGTGCGCCCTCGCCGCCGCGGGGATCTCCGCGTGGGTCCTCCATCGCACGCTCCGCGACCAGCCCCTCTCGATCGACGCGGGCACCTACCTCTACCAGGCGCACGCGCTGGCCCACGGCCGCTTCGGGATGCCCGTGCCCGTGCCGGCGCAGGCCTTCGACGACCGTTTCCTCCTCGAGGGGCCCGACGAGCGCCTTTACGGCATCTTCCCTCCGGGCTGGCCGCTGGCGATCGTGCCGCTGGCGTGGCTCGGGAGGCCGATGTGGATCGGGCCCGCGCTCGCGGCGGCGCTCATCGTCGCGCAAGCGTCGCTCGGCCGCACCCTCGCGCGTCTCGCGTCTGCGCGAGCGGCGGCCGACGCCAACGCCAACGACGCCAACGCCGACCTCGGCGAGCTCGCGACCCGGGTGTCGCTCCTCCTCTCGCTCGCGTCGATCGGGCGCGCGCTCGAGACGGCGGACCTCCTCTCGCACGCCTTCGTGGCGCTGATGGCCTGCGTCGCGCTGACGGCGGCGCTCGGGATGGGCGAGCGGCCGCGGGGCAGGGGAGCCCTCATCGGCGTCTGCGTCGGGTGGGCTCTCGCGGCGCGGCTGCTCGACGGGGTCGTCCTCGGCGGCGCCGTGCTCGGCGTGCTGGCCTGGACGACGGCGGGGCGTCGTGCCGTCGCGTGGGCCGCCCTCGGCGCGGCGCCGCTGCTCCTCTTGCTCCTTGTCGAGCAGCACGCCGCGACGGGCGCGTGGTTGACGCCGACGCAGACCGTCTACTTCGCGCGCTCGGACTGGCCGCCGACTTGCCATCGCCTCGGGTTCGGTCCCGACGTCGGTTGCACCGTCGAGCACCCGGGCCCCGTGTCCCGGCTCGGTGGTCACGGCTTCGGACCGCGCCAGGGGCTCGCCGTGATGCGCGAGCGCGCCGGCTCGCTCGGCGAGGAGCTCTTCGGATTCGCGCCGCTCGCCCTGCTCGCCTTCGTGCCCCTCGTCGCCGCCGTGTCCGCGGCCGACGCCGTCGCGATCGCCTTCGTCCTCGCGCTCACGCTCGCCTACGGGCTCTTCTACTACGGCAACTCGCTCTTCTTCGGGGCGCGGCACCTCTTTCCGGCGGCGCCGTTCTTCTGGGTGCTCGTCGCGCGCGGAGCGCTCGCGCTGCCGCATCGCGCGCGCGGCTGGCTCGACGCGCGTCACGTCCGCGGCGCCGCCGTCGTCGCCGTGCTCGCGGTCGCCGTCGTGGCCTCGCGCGCCCCGTGGAAGGCCCGCACGACCGACGCCGCGGACTTCCAGTCGGCGCGCTCGGATCTGCGCCGCACGATGGACGAGCACGACCTCGACCGCGGCATCCTCAAGACCCGCGACTACACCGCCTTCGCCGCCGCCTACGATCCGGCCTGGGGCGGGGACGACCGCGTGCTCGCGATGGAGGACGGCTCGGGCCTCCTCGAGCTACGGCGCGCGCACCCGGAGCTGCCGGTCTTCCTGTTGCTCGCGAACGACGAGGTGGGCCGGCTTTACGCTACGCGCGCGCCGCCCGGGGTGCTCGTCGAGCTCGAGCGCGCGTGGCCGGCGTTCGTGCGACCCCGTGGGCTGGCGGCGAGGCAGATGACGCAGGAGGGAGCGAGCGGGGGAAACGTGCTGCTCGTCTTCCACGCGGCGCCGGACGGCGAGGTCGCCATCCCGTTCGACGTCGCCGTCGCCGGGCACTACGCGGTGCGCGTGGACGGCTTCGGCGGCCCGGAGCAAGGGGACTACGAGCTCCGGCTCGACGGAGAGCCGCTGGCGACGTGGCACGGCTATCGTCCCGCGCCCGCGCCTTTGCGCACGGACCCGGCGCCCCGCGACCTCGCCTCGGGTCGTCACGCCCTCACGGCGCGCTGCATCGGCAAGGACGCGGCGAGCGGCGGCTTCGATGCGCGTCTCGACGCCTTCGTCGGCGACGCGGTCGGAGCAGTCGGGAAGTAGCGCCTACTCGGTGCCGCCGTCCGACGGGGTCGGGCAAGTCGTCTGCGTCGTCGCGTAACAGACCCCCGAGCCGACGTCGCAGCAGTTGGTGCCGCCGCCCTGCACGGCCGGGCACGCGCTCTGGCACTCCGAGTCGGTGGTGCAGGAGCCGCAAGTGCCGCCGCCGCTGCTGCTGCCGCTCCCGCTCCCGCTGGAGCTGCTGCCGCCGTCCTCGTCGCCCCCGCTGCTGCCGGAGCTGGTGCTGCTGCTGCCGGAGGAGGAGGACGAGCTGCCCGAGCTGCTGGAGCTGCTGCCGGACGAGGAGGAGGAGCTGCCGCCGTCGTGACTACCGGGGACACCGGCGTCGCCGAAGTCGAACCCGCTCGTGGAATCCCCCTGGCCGCACGCGGAGAAGAGCCCGACGGCGAGGAGACCTGCAGCAAGCGACGCGAGCGACGAGACCTTCATGAGAACGTCGTCCTTCCTGGTACCCCGGAGACCGGCCACCCCCACGGCGACCGATGCTCAGGTTTTTGCCCTGTCTTCGACGTGCAGTCCTGCATCATTCGCACAGGAAGCGCGAATGAGACAACTGGGATAGCGCCGATCCACCGGGTACGCGAGGGGTACAACGCTCCGTGGTCGCTGCAATTTCCGGCGTTACGGGCTGCCCGCGTCCGTCGGGTCCTCGACGTGGCCGAGGAAAAGGAGGGCTCCCGTGGGGACGTCGACGATGGCCAGGACGAAGGGCCGGTTGACGACCATGGGGACGGGCGCCGGCTCCGCGACCGACGCCCCCCCGACGATGACGGCGGTGGCCGCCGCGGCCTCGACGCCGGTCTCCTGCATGGCCACGGTCGCCTTCTGCAGGACGTCGCCGATGTAGAGGGTGTCGCCGTCCGGCGTGCTCGGGCACATGCCGGTGAAGTTCGCGGCACTCGGATCGAAGGCCTGCACCATGCCCATCGCCTGGAGCGAGCTGGCGAGCGAGAAGGTCGGCGAGGTGAAGGTCACCTTCGGAAGCGAGAGCGCGACGCTCTGGCCCGCCGTGGGCGGCACGAGCGCGTTCGGCGTCGACGCGGAGAGGCCGGCCTCGTACGCGGCGAGGTCGCCGTGCGGCAGGGCGATGACGACCGAGACCTGTCCGCCGGCGAGCGGCAGCGCCACGATCTGCGCGGCGCCGTCGTCGGTGTACGCGAGCTCCTCGGTCTGGTTCATGAAGGGCGCGGACACGGTGCTGCCGTCGGCGCGCGTGAAGGGCGCGGCGGCGGTCGCGGCGACCTGGAACGGGGACGCCCAGGGGAGCTTCAGGTGGATGGCGTTGACGAGGACCAGGCGCGTCGTGTCGTCGAGCGATCCGGGCGTGAGAAGGTCGTTGATCTTGTCGTTGGTCTCGGTGCTGACCCACGCGTTGATGGCCTGCCGCGCCGGGTCCCACTGGTGGACGAAGTCCTCGAGGTAGACGCCGGCGCCGTAGCTCTTCGCGAGGGTCGTGAGAAACGGCGTCGCCCAGGGGTAGGTTTGCTCGCCCCAGACGGAGTTGACGACCTGGAGCTGGTAGTCGGCCGGATCCGGCGGCGTCTGGCCGGGGGCGGCGCCGGGCTGGTTCTGCGCCGAGGCGAGCGCGGCGGCCCCGCGGGAGGCGAGGGCCTGGCTCAAGCCGTTCTGCCCGTCGAAGATCGCCCCCGCGGCCGCCCCGTAGTGAAGCGCCGTGGCCATCTCGGTCGCGGTCTGCCCCTGGGCGCCGGCATAGGTCATCGTGAGCGCCAGCGAGGCGCTGATGGGCGACGTGAGGGCGTTGCCGGCGGGCTGGCTGGCCAGGACGTGGCCATAGAGGTCGAACGCGAAGGCGTTGTTGGCGGCCACCGCCCCCGCGACCGTCGCCGGCGAGATGCTGGCCGCCGAGTCGCGCGGAATGTCGAGCTGGGCGACGGGGACGTCGGGCGGGCTCCCCGGAGGAGTCGGGTGGGCGGCGCTGCTGCCGCTGCACGCGGCGGTCGAAGCGAGCAGGAGAAGGGACGCGACGGGGAGGAGGTGGCGCATGCTCTGCCAGTGAGCAGGGGGCGTGCCACGCGGTGGAGAGGCTGTCGTTGCGGGTTGTTAGAGTGGGGAAGGGACCCGAGGACGTGTCGTCGCAGTCCGTGTGGCACACGGAGGTGGCGCAGACCGCGAGCCCGCGCCCTTTTCCGCTCCACCCCGCCCTCCCAGACGCTCTAGGGACGCCGGGCTCTCGTCCACCCGGGGCGTGG
The DNA here is from genome assembly GCA_036501935.1 of Polyangiaceae bacterium. GTDB lineage: Bacteria > Myxococcota_A > Polyangia > Polyangiales > Polyangiaceae > Palsa-1150. The sequence goes on from DASXZL010000057.1 coordinate 5,102, forward strand.
ACAAGAGCCTTGGCGTCACCGAGTGCGTTTCAGCTGCACCCCATCGAGTTGCCGCAGTTGAGGCATTTGTAACAGGCGCCGTTTCGCACCGTGATGTGCCCGCACACGTCGCACACCGGCGCGTCGCCCATCATCGTGTCGAGCTGCGCATCGAGCGGCGAGCCCGTCGTTCCTTCGCCCAGCGTCTCGCTCATCGCCGCGCTGCGTGCGAGCGCTTCGCGCGTATGCGGCAGGGGCGTCGTGTCCCCCTGCGTGACCGTCGGCGTCGCCGCGTCGATCGTATGCGGCAGCTGCCTCAGGCTCGGCGGCTCCGGCGGGGCCTGGCTGTCGAGCTCCGGCTTGATGTGCGCCAGATCGTAGCGCTGCAGGTACTCGACGCCGAGCGTCCGGAAGATGAAGTCCACGATGGACGTCGCGAACTTCACGTTCGGGTGCCCCTCGACGGGCCCCTGCGGCTCGAACCGCGTGAAGGTGAACTGGTCCACGTACGTCTGCAGCGGCACGCCGTACTGCAGGCCGACGCTGACGCTCATCGCGAAGCAGTTCATGAGCGAGCGGAACGCCGCCCCCTCCTTGTGCATGTCGATGAAGATCTCCCCGAGCTGACCGCCCTCGTACTCGCCGGTCCGGAGGAAGATCTTGTGCCCGCCGACCCGCGCCTCCTGCGTGAAGCCGTGGCGCTTCTTCGGAAGCCGCGCGCGCTGGCCGTAGAGGCGCGTGTTCGGCGCGATGTTCAGCGTGAGCTGGGGCTGCGCCTGCCGCTCGGCGCTCTCGGGCATCGGCGCCAGCAGCGGCTCCGGCGCCAGGGTGTCACCCTCGTAGGCCTTCTTCTCTTCCTTCTTCTTCTCGCCGCCCGTCGACAGCGGCTGGCTCGCCTTGCAGCCGTCGCGGTAGAGCGCGACCGCCTTGAGGCCGAGGCGCCAGCCGTCCTCGTAGACGCCCTGCACGTCCTCGACCGTCGCGTCGCTCGGCAGGTTCACCGTCTTCGAGATCGCGCCGCTGAGGAACGGCTGCACCGCCCCCATCATGCGCACGTGCGACATCGCCGCGAGGAAACGCTGGCCGCTCTTGCCGCAGCGGTTCGCGCAGTCGAAGACCGCGTAGTGCTCGTGGCGGAGGTGCGGCGCGCCCTCGATGGTCATGCGCCCGACGATGACGTCGCTCGCCTCGTCGATCTGCGTGCGCGAGAACCCGACGTGCTCGAGGAGCGAGAAGCCCTTCGAGCCGCGCGTGTCCTTGCCGGCGCCGAGGCGCTCGTACGCGTCCTCTCCCACGACCCACGCCGCGAAGGCGCTGTCGAGATCGAAGACCCCGGGGATGGCGCCCTCGACCTTCGCGAGCTCCGCGTCGGTGAAGCCCTTCTCCTTCAGCGTCCGCCGGTTGATGTGCGGCGCCGTCAGCAGCGTGTTCGTGCCCGAGATGAACGCCACGATCTCGTGCATCTCGCGCTCGGTGTAGCCGAGGCGCCGGAGCGCGCGCGGCACCGTCTGGTTGACGATCTTGAAGTACCCGCCGCCGGCGAGCTTCTTGAACTTCACCAGCGCGAAGTCCGGCTCGACGCCCGTCGTGTCGCAGTCCATCAAGAGGCCGATGGTGCCCGTCGGCGCGAGCACCGTCGCTTGCGCGTTGCGGTACCCGTTCGAATCGCCGAGGCGCACGGCGTCGTCCCAGTCTTCACACGCGGCGCGGTAGAGATCGACCGGGCACGCGTCGCGATCGACGGCGTAGGCCGCGTCGCGGTGCATGCGCATCACGCGCAGCATCGGCTCGCGGTTCTTGGCGAAGCCCTTGAAGGGGCCCTTCGTGCCGGCCATCTCGGCGCTCGTGCGGTAGGCGTGGCCGCACATGATGGCCGTGAGCGCCGCCGCGACCGCGCGGCCCTCGCGGCTGTCGTAGGGCACGCCCTGCGACATGAGCAGGCTGCCGAGGTTCGCGTAGCCGAGGCCGAGCGGCCGGTACTCGTGGCTGTTCTTCGCGATGCCTTGCGTCGGGTAGCTGGAGAGATCGACGAGGATCTCCTGCGCCATGAAGAAGACGCGGCACGCGTGGCGGTAGCCATCGACGTCGAACGACCCGTCCTCGTGCTGGAACTTGGTGAGGTTCACGCTGGCGAGGTTGCACGCCGTGTCGTCGAGGAACATGTACTCGGAGCACGGGTTCGACGCGTTGATGCGCCCCGAGTTCGGGCACGTGTGCCACTTGTTGATGGTCGAGTCGTACTGCACGCCGGGATCGGCGCAGGCCCACGCGGCCTCGGCGAGCTGGCCCCAGAGGTCCTTCGCCTCGAAGGTCTCGCAGATGGCCCCCGTCGTGCGGAAGCGCGTCTGCCACTTGCCGCCCGCCTCGACGGCGCGCATGAACTCGTCGGTGATGCGGATGCTGTTGTTCGAGTTCTGCCCGCTGATGGTGTGGTACGCGTCGCCGTTGAAGTCGGAGCTGTAGCCGCCCGCGATGAGCGCGTGCGCCTTCTGCTCCTCGCGCACCTTCCAGTTGATGAAGTCGGCGATCTCGGGGTGGTCCATGTCGAGGCAGACCATCTTGGCGGCGCGGCGCGTCGTGCCGCCGCTCTTCGTCGAGCCGGCCGCGCGGTCGAACACCTCGAGGAACGACATGAGCCCGGACGACGTTCCGCCGCCAGAGAGCTTCTCCTGCTTGCCGCGGATCGCGCTGAAGTTCGATCCCGTGCCCGACCCGTACTTGAAGAGGCGAGCCTCGGCCTTCATCAGGTCGTAGATCGACATCAGGTCGTCCTTCACCGCCTGGATGAAGCACGCCGAGCACTGCGGGCGCTCGTAAGCGGTCTTCGTCTCGGTGACCGTGCCGGCGCGGCCGTCCCATGCCCAGTTGCCGCCCGAGCCCGTGATGCCGTACTCGTGCCAGAGGCCGAGGTTGAACCAGACCGGCGAGTTGAAGGCGCCGTACTGGTGCACGAGCAAGTGCGAGAGCTCGGCCTCGAACGCGTCGGCGTCCGCCTTCGCGGCGAAGTAGCCGCCGAAATCGTCGGCCGCGCGCCGGATGGTGTGCGCCAGGCGATGCACGACCTGGCGGATGCTGGTCTCGCCCTTGTCCTTGTCGCCGTGGAGGCCCGCCTTGCGGAAGTACTTCGAGATGAGGATATCGGTCGCGAGCTGGCTCCAGCTGGCCGGGACCTCCGCCCCTTCCATCTTGAAGACGATGCTGCCGTCCGGGTTGGTGATGGTGCTCGAGCGGCGCTCGTAGACGACCAGGTCGAGCGGGTCGCTCGCCGCCGTCGTGAAGCGGCGCTCCATGCGCACGCCGCGGGAGCCCTTGCCGGATCGAGCCGCAGGACGGGCCTTCTTGTCCGTCCGGTCGGTCTTGCCCGGCGAAGCCTTCTCCGTGGCGCTGGTCGAAGCGCGCGGCTTGGGGACCGTCCCGTTTCCTCGGGTCTTGAGATGCGTCGTCACGTTGAAGTCCGTCGTCGAGTTTGCCATCGTCCGCCTCCACGCGCCTTGTCGGCGCAGGCTCTTCCCGAGCCGTGCGCGAACACCACGCCCCAGCCAACCCATGCGCACTCGCCACCCGCGCGAGCCCGCCTGGGCAACCCCACTTCGCCCGTTTCTCCCGTTAACCGATCCCGGTCACCGTTCAGCGGAACGACCATCCAGGTAGTGTAGCCAACCCTGTGTGCCCGTTCAGCCCCGGCGCCAAACAAGCCAACGCCCATCCCTGCGAAACACCCTCCGGGAGGGGCGCTCCGCATCCTCATTCTTCGGCTCATGGCGACTTCCTCGGTGGAGGGCGACGCCAGAGCTTCGACTTGTAACCCCCATATCTTGGGGCTGTCCAGCAAAAAGCCACGAAATCTGGTGGCTACATGCCCGTCCATTGGGTGCGTTGCCACTACACTTATGGAAGCGCACGAGATCACTGAACTCACGGGGCCTGCCCCGAGCAGCAGTGAACAACCGCTCCACCGGCCGGCAACAGGGACTCCCCCGCAGACGGTCGAGTTGTTCAGCGTCTTTCCACAGGCCGACGCCGAGCCCAGGCGCGTGCGGGAGCGGCTCAGGCGCGGGGCAGCGTTCCGCTTCGCGGGTACGAGCCAGCAGGGCGCGCGGGCAGTGCGAAGTGCTTCTCGAGGGCCTTCGGCAGCGCGGCCGGATCCGCCGGCGGCCGCACGCTGCCCTCGACGAGCGTGCCCGCCTTCCAGAGGCGCTCGAGCTCTGCCTTCTCGCGCGCGAGAAGCTCGCCTTCGAGGTCCTCCTCCAGCTCTTCGCTCAGCTCGGCCAGCTTCAACGCCGAGAAGAGCGTCTTTGCCTCCCACGCTTCGGGCTGGCCGACGACGCGGATCCACCCGGCCTCTCCCGCATACGTGAGGCCGCGCACGCGCTCGCCCGCGACGTAGTGATCGTAGATGACGAGATCGGCCACGGTCTGCACGGACACGGAGAGCGCCTCTCCGAAGTCCTTCGACAGCGCGCCCATGTCGTCGGGCTGGAACATCGGCGCGGCGACGATCCACAGCGCGAACGGCGACTTGCCGTCGTCGTGGAGCTCGGCCTCCGCGTCCATGCGGTCCTGCAAGCGCGAGACGTCCTTCGCGCGATCCGCCCCGGCTCCGAGGCGCACGTAACGGGCCGCCCACGTCGACATGAGCCCCATGCTACCGCAAAGGATGACGCGGGAAAGAGCCTCAGAAGAGGCGCGCCGCCGTGTCGTCCGTCCACAGCCAGGCCGCCCGTGGGACCCGCAGGCGCCCCCCCTCGCGGACGACTCTTCCTCGCTCGACGAGCCAACTCGCGGCCCGGTCGCGCGCCGCGGTCCACCCGGGCGCCTTCAACGCCGCGGACGCCTCGTCGAGATCGATCCCCCCCTCCATGCGCAGCCCCAGCATGATGCGCTCCCGCATGAGGGTCGGCCCGTCGAGCGGCTCCCGGGTCGTCTCGTCGATGTCCGCCGCTCGCGTCACGTACCGCTCGGGCAGGAGCTCGTTGCGGTAGCGCAGCCCGGCGCCCGGCTCGCTCAGCACGAAGCCGTACGCGCCGCAGCCGAGGCCGAGGTACTCGTCGCCCCGCCAGTAGCCGAGGTTGTGACGCGCCTCGTGCCCGGGGCGTGCGTAGTTCGACACCTCGTAGTGGCGGAAGCCTCGCGCGCCGAGCGCCTCGTCGATGGCGAGAAAGCCCTCTGCCACGGCGCCGTCGTCGGCCAGCGGCAGGCGTCCCCGCTTGGCGAGCTCGCCGAAGCGCGTGCCGGGCTCGATGGTCAGCTGGTAGCAGGACACATGGGAGAGGCCGAGACCGACGAGCTCGAGCGCTTCGGTGCGGGACTCGTCCGGCGTCTGTCCGGGGAGTCCGAAGATGAGGTCCCCCGATACGCGCGGGACGGCCCGTAACGCGCCTTCGACGGCTGCGCGCGCTCCGGCGGCGTCGTGCAGGCGACCGAGGTAGCGGAGGCGTTCGTCGCGCAGGGATTGGACGCCGATGGAGACGCGGTTCACCCCCTGATCGACGAGCGCGCGGGCGCGGTCTTCGTCGATGGAGGTGGGGTTGCACTCGACGGTGATCTCCAGCTCGGGCGCGCACGGCAACGCCTCGCGGATGCCGCGAAGGACGCGGCCGAGCTCCCGCGGGTCCCAGAGGCTCGGCGTTCCGCCACCGAAGAACACCGTCTCGACGCGGCGGCCGGCGACGGACGCGGCGCGGGCCTGCAGCTCTTCCAGGACCGCGTCGGCGTAGCCGGCGTGGTCGATGGTCGCCCGCTCCTTCGCGTAGCTCACGAAGTCGCAATACGGGCATTTGGCGAGACAATAGGGAAAGTGGACGTAAACGCCCGCGGTCCCGGTGGCGCCCCCCCCCGGCCGAGACGCGTCATCGATTCGTCCGCTCAATTGCCGCATTGCATCGGGAGTGTTACTTTTTTTCGCTGGGCCGCGCACCTTGCTCCAAGCCGAACAGCTCATCGAACGGATCCGGACGTATCAGCCTTCGGTCGACTCCGACCTGATCCAGCGGGCATACGACTATTCCTTCAAGATGCACGCGGGCCAGACGCGAAAGTCCGGCCAGCCTTACGTCGTTCACCCGGTCAGCGTGGCGGGCATCATCGCCGACCTGCGGCTCGACGCGGCGAGTGTCTGCGCGGGCCTCCTCCACGACGTCGTCGAAGACACGCTCGCGACGACCGACGACATCACGAAAGAGTTCGGCGTCGAGGTCTCCGAGCTGGTCGACGGGGTGACCAAGCTCTCGAAGATCAACTTCACGTCGAAGGAGGATCGCCAGGCGGAGAACTTCCGCAAGATGGTGGTCGCCATGGCGCGGGACATCCGCGTCCTTCTCATCAAGCTGTGCGACCGGCTCGACAACATGCGGACGCTCGAGCACATGACGCCCGAGGCGCAGGAGCGGATCGCGCGCGAGACGCTCGAGATCTACGCGCCGCTGTCGAACCGCCTCGGCATCCAGTCTTTCAAGAGCGAGCTGGAGGATCTCTCCTTCAAGTACCTCGAGCCCGAGGCGTACGCCGACCTCGTCTCGCAGATGCAGATGTCGAAGAAGGAGCGCGACAAGTACATCACCGACGTCTGCAAGACGCTCTCGAGCCGGCTGGCGAGCCAGAACTTCGCCGCCGAGGTCCACGGGCGGGCGAAGCACTATTACAGCGTCTATCGCAAGATGAAGGCGCAGCAGTCCGGCCTCGAGGCCGTGCACGACCTCATCGCGTTCCGCGTCGTCGTCGAGAGCGTGAGCGACTGCTACGCGACCCTCGGCGTCATCCACTCGCAGTGGACGCCCGTGCCGGGGCGCTTCAAGGACTACATCGCCCTGCCGAAGCCCAACATGTACCAGTCGCTCCACACGACGGTCATCGGCCCGGGGCGCGAGCGCATCGAGATCCAGATCCGGACCCACGAGATGCACCGCGTGGCCGAGCGCGGCATCGCGGCGCACTGGAAGTACAAGGACCGGGGGGGCGGGGGAGGGATCGCGGACCAGGACGCGGCGCGCTTCTCGTGGCTGCGGCAGCTCCTCGAGTGGCAGAAAGAGGTGAAGGACCCGGCCGAGTTCCTCGAAGGGGTGAAGGTCGACCTCTTCCAGGACGAGGTGTACGTCTTCACGCCGAAGGGGGACGTCCGCGTCTTTCCGCGCGGGGCGACGCCCATCGACTTCGCCTACCAGATCCACACGCAGCTCGGCGATCACGTCACCGGCGCGCGCATCAACGGCAAGATCGAGCCGCTGCGATACAAGCTGCGGAACGGCGACGTCGTCGAGGTGCTCACGAAGCCCGACCAGCAGCCGAACAAGGACTGGCTCGACTTCGTGGGGACGACGCGCGCCCGCTCGAAGATCCGGAACCATCTGCGAACCGACCAGCGCGACAAGAGCAAACGCCTCGGCGAGGAGCTCCTCGAGCGCGAGCTCCGCAAGGCGGGGATCAGCGCGAGCAAGCTGCTGAAGAACGACGCCGAGATGCGCCGCGTCTTCGACGAGCTCAAGGTTCAGAACGAGGAGGAGCTCTACGTCAACATCGGGTACGGCAAGATCGACCCGGAGGACGTCATCAAGATCGTGGCTCCTCCCGACGCACAGGGCCTCGAGAGCAAGCCGCCGGAGCAGCTGCGCGAGGGGCGCCTCGCGGGCCTCGTCCGCAAGGTCATCAAGCGCGACGACAACGCGATCCGCATCAACGGGATCGACGACGTGCTGGTCCGCTACGCCAAGTGCTGCAACCCCCTGCCGGGCGACGACATCCTCGGCTTCATCACGCGGGGCCGGGGCGTCACGATCCACCGGCGCGGCTGTCCCAAGGCGTTCGACACCGATCCCGAGCGACGCGTGGAGATCACCTGGGACAGCAAGGCGCGCATCAACCGCAGCGTGCAGCTTCGCGTCGTGACGGCGAACCAGCCCGGCATCCTCGCGAACGTGGGGCAGACCTTCATGGCGCAGGGGATCAACATCAGCGAGGCCAACTGCCGCGCGGGCGACGACGGGCGGGCGGTGAACCTCTTCTCCTTCGTGTGCGCGGATCTCTCGCAGCTCAAGCTCGTCATGAAGGCGCTGACGAAGGTGAAAGGCGTCGTGGTCGTCGAGAGGGCGTGACCGCGGGCATTTGACAACCGCTTCGCGTGTGGAATGATCGTTCCACATGCCGGCCGCCCCCCAGCCTGCTGCACCCGCGGATTCACGCCGGGAGGCCCTCGTAGCCCGCATTCTCGAGGCCGCTCTCGAGCTCTTCGCCGAGCGCGGATACCATGGAACATCGGTTCCATCCGTGATGGAGCGGGCGGGGGTCGGCGGAGGGTCGCTCTACCGCCTCTTCGAGAGCAAGGAGGTCCTCGTCAACGCGGTCTTCCGCGAGGCGAAGCGCCGCCTCGAGCACGCCCTCCGTGACGGCGTCGACGCCTCCCTCCAACCTCGCGCGCTCTTCGACGGCCTCTGGGCGCGTCTCGCGGCCTTCGCGCGCGCCGAGCCGCTGCGCTTCCGCTTCCTCGAGCTCCAGGACCACGCCCCCTACCTCGACGGCGAGAGCCGGCAGCTCGAGCTCGCCGTCCTGGCACCGATGCTCCTCGCCTGCATGGACTTCCAGCGGCGCGGCGTCTTCCGGTCCGACGTCGAGGCGCCCGCCATCATGGCCTTCGTGTGGGGCGCCTTCGTCGGCCTCGTGAAGTCCGAGCGCCTCGGTTACGTGAGGCTCGGCCCGCCGGCCTTCGACGCGGCGCGGGACGCCTGCTGGCGTGCCTTTGCCGTCCCCGATCCCATCGCCCCAGCCACTCTGGACGAGAAAAGGACCCCCTCATGGAAGCGACGACGCAGGTGAAACGGGGCGCGCGCGCCCCCGACCGCGACACGAGCAGCCTTCGCCCGCGGAGCCTCGACGACCTCTCGCGGCTCGACGTCGGCGAGCTCGGCCAGGTCTACGCCCGCGGAACGACCCCGGCGCGCCTCGGTGTCCTCGAGGGGCACCCTCGAGGGCGCATGCTCTCGGTCCGCGCGCTCGATCGTGGCCTGCCCGCGCGCCTGCTCCGGCAGCTCGCCGGCTCGAGCGCCTTCCCCTGGGGCGGCAAGAGCTTCGCCGGCAACGGCGAGACCGGGACGGGTCTCAATCGCGTGCACCTGGCCGGGCGCCACCAGCTGTTTCCGTTCCTGACGAGCGTCGGCCCTTCGGTGCTCGACGGCGCGCCGTGCGTGGTCCTCGACTACGATCTGCCCGACAATCCGCGCCTCATCCGGGCCATCCACGACGAGGTGCGCGAGATCGAGCCGGGCCTCTTCCTCGGCCCGGCCATGTGGAAAGCGGCATCGGGACCGAAGCTCGTCCTCTGGTTCGCGCTCGACACGCGCGTGCAGGCCCCCGCGGTCGGACTTCCGACGGTGGCGGCGACTCTCGCGAAGTAACCGGCTAGAACAGCCTGGATGGCGGAGGAGCGCGCCCTCGAGGCCCTCGGGCTGTTCAAGCGGTACGGCGACCGCCACGCCGTGCAGGGAGTCGACCTCGTGGTCCGGGCGGGGGAGGTCCATGGCCTCCTCGGGCCCAACGGCGCGGGCAAGACGACCTTGATGCGGATGCTCCTCGGCCTCGCCCGGCCCGACGCGGGGGTCGTGCGTCTGCTCGGGCAAGCGGCGGGCACGCCTTCGCGGGCGTTGCCGGCCGGCGTGGCCGGCTTCGTCGACACCCCGGGCTTCTACCCGTACCTGTCGGGGCGCAAGAACCTCGTCCTCCTCACGCGGCTCGATGGAGCGGCCACGCGCGCGGAGGCGGCGGGGAGGGTCGCGGGCGTGCTCGATGAGGTGGGGCTCGCCTCGCACGCCGACGCCAGGGTCGGCGGGTACTCGGCGGGCATGCGGCAGCGCCTCGGCCTGGCCGCCGCGCTCCTGCGGTCCCCTCGGCTGCTCTTGCTCGACGAGCCGACCAGCTCTCTCGATCCGGCGGGCGCGCGGGACTTCTCGGCTCGGGTCCGTCGACTCGCGGCGGCGGGCGTCGCCGTCCTCCTCAGTAGCCACGACATGACCGAGGTCGAGGATCTCTGCGGCACTCTCACGATCCTCCACCACGGGCGGGTGGCGTTCTCGGGGACCGTCGAGGAGCTTCGAAAGCAGGCGCCCGCCGCGGCCCACCGGCTGCGCACGAGCGACGACGAGAAGGCGTTCGCGCTCGCCGCGGAGAGCGCCGGCGTGCAGGTCGCCGTCGCAGCCGACGGCACGGGTCTCGACGTGCGCGCCGCGGAGGCCGCGCTCGACGGCTACGTGCTCGCCCTCGGCCACGCGGGGATCGCGACGCGCGGTCTGGCGCCCACGGACAGCTCGCTGGAGACGCTGTTTCTGCGGCTCACGGCGGACACGGCGAGCATCGGCCCCGAGGCGCCTTCTCCCGCGACGGGGGCGCCTCCCGAGGCGCCCGCTCGCGTCGAACGCGGGCGCGTCTCGCCTCGCGGCGTTCTGGCCGCCGCGGGTGTGGAGCACGCCAAGCTGAGGGCTCAATTCAAGCCTTGGGCGACTCTCGCGGCCTGCCTCCTCGGTCCGTTCGCCTTCGCGCTCGCGATGCGGGTCCAGGGCTCGCTTCCGGAGGACACTCTTTTCGGGCGGCTGGCGAAGACGTCCGGCTTCGCGATCCCGCTCGTGGTGCTCGGGTTCGCGGCGCTGTGGGCGTTCCCGGTCCTCACGAGCATCGTCGCGGGCGATCTCTTCGCGGCCGAGGACCGTCACGGCACCTGGCCGAACCTGCTCACGCGCTCGCGGACACGCGGCGAGATCTTCGCCGCCAAGGTCGTGGCGGGGCTGACGTTCTCCGTCGTGGCCGTCGGCGTGCTCGCGGCCAGCAGCATCGCGGCCGGGGTCGTCGTCATCGGCCGGCAGCCGCTCGTCGGACTGTCCGGCACGTTGCTGTCCCCGGGCAGCTCGCTGGGGCTCGCGGCGTCCGCCTGGATGTCGATCGTGCCGCCCGTGCTCGGCTTCACGATGCTCGCGCTGCTGCTGTCTGCGGCCACCCGGAGCAGCGCCGCCGGGATCGGGTTGCCCGTCCTCATCGGCTTCGGGATGCAGCTCTCGTCCTACGTGGACGGCGCGAGCGCCATCCAGCACCTGCTCCTCACGCCGCCGTTCCTCGCGTGGCACGGCCTCTTCACCGAGCACCGGTACTACGGGCCGCTCCTCCAGGGCACCGCGACCAGCGGCGCCTACTTCGCTGGTTGCCTGGCCGCCGCGTACCTCGTGCTCCGCCGGCGGGAAGTGGGGACGTCGTGATGCGCGCCACGATCGCCTGGTCGCTCGTGGCCCTGCTGGGCGCCGCGACGGGCGGTTGCGGTCCGAACGGGATCACGGCGAGGCGGATCGAGCATGCCCTCGCACCCACCTTCGCCAACCTGATCCAGACGCAGGAGTCGCTCCTGGGCCTCACGGGCCTCGACGTCGCCGCCCTGCGGGCGTCCGCGACGTGCCACAGGATCGGCCCCGGCAACGACAACCGCGGCGCGGGCGACTGGCTCTGCACCATCGAGTGGTTCCCCCCCGGCCGGCGCGCTCCCTGGCTCGACAAGTACGAGCTCTCGGTGACGACCGACGGCTGTTACACGGCCACCGCCGACGGCGAGGAGGGGCACCTCGGCGGGCCGAGGATCACCCTGCGGAGCGGCCCCACCATCGCCAACCTGCTCTATGCCTTCGACGGGTGCTTCGACCCGACGTAGAGCGCGATCACTGCGGCGCGCAGCCGAAGCTCGCGCACGCGCCGCCCGGGTCGGGAGCTTCTTCTCTCTCAGTACCTGCAGCTGACGAGCTGCCCGCTGACCTGGCCGTCGCCCTGGAGGTACGTGACCAGGAACTTCCCCGTGCTCAGCGACACGATGCGCGCCTCGGAGACGTTCACGCCGTCGGGCGACACGTCGAACACCGTCGGCAGCTTCTGCTTCAGGTCGGCCCCGAGCACCGTCATGCGCGCGCGGCGGGACGGAGCCTTGCCGTCGACGAACGCCACGGCGAGATCGCCGGTCGAGGTCACGTCCATGCTGGCCGAGTCGCGCGCGTCGTTCGGCGCGTTCGGGTCCGTCAGCGTGACCTTCTGCGGCTTCTCGGGGGTCGCCGTCGCCGGGAAGAGCACGGCGTAGAGATCGGTCTTCTGGAACTCGGTGGTCATCACGTAGACCTGCCCGTTCTGCATGTCGAGCGCGGGCATCCCCACCGCGGCGCCGAGCCACATCGACTTCGGCTCGCCCGCCTTCTCGAGCTTGGCCGTGCGCTTCACGAAGACGATGTTCCCCTGATCGCGGGCCGTGATCATGATGCCGAGGTCGCCCATCGGGATGGCCACCGGCGTCACGAAGTGCTCGATCTTGGGGTACTTGCCGTCCTTGTTCGGCTTGACGACGCGCTTGTCGATGGCGGCGTCCTTGATCATGCTCTTGCCGGGCGTCTCGTCGATGAGCCACGAGTAGAGAAGGTTGTGGTCGTCGCCGGGGCCCTCGCGCTTCACCTGGGTGGCCAGCACGAACGAGCGCTTCTCGTTGCCGAAGGTCCGGCAATCGCGGAAGTCGACCGCGGCGCCGTCGGTGTCGCTGCCGGCCGCGAGCTTGGCCACCTGGTCCTCGCTCGGATCGTCGAACTGGGAGCCGCCGTCGTCGCTGATGACCGGCTCGGTGTCGGCGGGGCCGCAGCGCAGGTAGCTGCCGGCGGGCGCCGGAGCCGTGGCCCCGGCCTTGGCCGCCGGGAACGAGTCGAGGAAGTCCATCCCGACGCGCATCTTGCCCGTCTTCAGGATCCCCAGCGGCGTCACGCGGAAGAGGTGCCGGACCATCGCGGGGTCCTTCTTCGCCTCCTGGTCCTTCACGTGGCTCCAGTCCGGATCGGCCTTGGTCACCGCGCCCGTGGCGTCGACCATCGCGACGCGCGGAGAACCGTCGCCCACCGCGTAGCCGACGGCGACCTGCTTGCCGTTCTCGATCTCCACGGAGGTGAGGCCCGTATCGAGGCGCCCGCCCTTGTCGATGACGAACGCCGCCTCGGCCGAGCACGGAGGGGGCGGAGGAGGAGTGGGCGCGGCGCTGACGGCCCCCGAGGTCGCGGCAGCCACGGTCGACGCCGCCGTGGCGCTCGGCGCGGTGCCTCCGCTGCTCGCGTCATCCTTGCAAGCGAGGAGCGCTCCGGCGAGCGCGAACGGCAGGGCGATGCAGACGGTGCGGGCGCGGACGATCATCGAGAACCCCTCCTCACAAACGTTGGCCGCCGAGGATAGGGCAACTCGCGTCACCACGTCAGCTCGATCTCGCCGTCGAACGGCGAGGCGAGCTTCACGCGCGACGTGACGCGCAAGCCGCACGAGTGGGCCACGCCCTCGAGGACGCCGATGTGATGCGAATCGAGGAAGTTGTAGACGTTGGCGAGCGCGAAGACGGCCCTGCGGTCGGTGTCTTCGCGCAGCTCCGCGTGGGACGGAGGGAGCGAGATGGCGTAGGCCTTCGCACAGGCCGCGAAGGCGCCTGACGGATCGTTCGCCGTGCTGAGGACCACGCGGCCCACCACGGATTGCGCGAAGACGCCGTGTGTCGATCGGCCGAGGCGCCGTAGGCCTGAGCGAAGCGTGGCCTGCGGAAAGAAGGCGCCCGCGGCCTCGACGAGGAGGGTCGTGAACTCGCGCATGGGCACGTCCTGGAACGCGAGGTAGCGCTCGCGGGCCGTCGGCAGCGCGATGCCGCGCGCGCGTGCGCCGTCGACGATCGCGGCGGCGTACATCCCCTTGATCCGCGCGTTGGGCGGCATGACGTCGATGTAGGCGGCCACGTCGAGCGGCGCGTCCCAGTCGGGCGCGACGAAGTCGGAGGGCATGCGGGGAGAGCTTAGCCGACCGTGGAGAATCGTCTCGCCACGGCGGCGACGTAGCGCCCCAGCGCCGCGGGAGCCTGCATGAAAAAGAGCGATGGCTCGATGAGCTCGAGCTCCATCACGCGCGGCGTGCCCTCCGCGTCCCGCGCCACGTCGATGCGTGCGTAGAGCAGCGGTCCCGGCGCAGCGGCCACCGCGCGACGCGCGAGCTCGGCTTCGTCGGCCTCGATGGGCACCGCCGCCGACACGGACTCGGGGTCTCCCAGGAACCGCGGCGACTTGCGCACGGCGTGCGTCGGCTCGCCGTCGATCCAGACGATGGCGCGCTCGCCGTGACCCTCCACCGAGGCGAGGTACGGCTGCACGAGGACGTCCTCGCGGGCGGCCAGCGCGCGCAGGTGACCTTCTCCCTGATCGAGCGCGGTCGGGCCGACGCGCACGGTGCCCCGCGACCCGCCCGAGACCGCGGGCTTGACGACGACCTCGGGCCACCCGCGTTCGCCCATCACCTCGGCGAGCGTCATCGTGGCCCCTCGCCGTACGAGGTGCGTCGGCACGACCGGAACCCCTCGGGCGTCGAGATCGAGCAGGTAACTCTTGTGCGCGTTCCAGCGCACGGTCTCCCGCCGGTTCCACAGCGCCGAGCATGCCGCCACGCGGTCGATCCACGCGAGGAACGCCGCGGGCTTCTCCGCGTAGTTCCAGGTCGAGCGGACCAACGTCATCCTGGCCGAGGCGAAGTCGGCGAGGGGATCGTCCCAGGCGAGGATCTCCGTGGAGAGGCCCGCGGCGCGGAGGGCGCCGAGCAGAGGCGCGAGGTCGGCGTCCGGCTCGGGCAGGGACACGCAGGAGGCGAGGGCGACGTCGATGGGCACCCGGGCATGCTAGAGCACTCGCCGGATGGCCCCCACAGTCACCGTCGTCGGCGCCGGGCTCGCCGGGTGCGAGGCCACGTGGCAGCTCGCGGAGCGCGGCGTCGACGTGCGCCTCGTCGAGCAGAAGCCGCTCGCCCGCACCCCCGCGCAGACGACCGACACGTTCTGCGAGCTCGTGTGCTCGAACTCGATGCGCGGGGCCTCGCTCGCCAACGCCGTGGGCCTCCTCAAGGAGGAGCTCCGGCGCGCGGGCTCGCTCATCCTCTCCTGCGCGGACGCGACCCGCGTGCCGGCGGGCGGCGCCCTGGCCGTCGATCGCGAGCGGTTCTCGGCGACGGTCACCGAGCGGCTCCGCGCCCACCCGCGCGTGACCCTCGAGTCGCGCGTCGTGAACGCCATCCCCGAGGCGTCGCCGTCCTCGCCCGTCGTTCTGGCGACAGGCCCGCTCACGGGGGACGCGCTGGCCGCCGATCTGGCGCGCGTCGTCGGTCGCGAGCACCTCGCGTACTACGACGCCATCGCCCCCATCGTGAGCGCGGACTCGATCGACTGGGACAAGGTCTTCAAGCAGTCCCGCTACGGCAAGGGAATCGAGGCGGGTGACGACGAGGCGTACGTCAACTGCCCGTTCGACGAGCGGCAGTACCGCGCCTTCGTGGCGGACGTCCTGGCCGCGCAGAAGGTGGAGCCCCGCGGCTTCGAGGAGGTGCGCTACTTCGAGGGATGCTTGCCCATCGAGGTCATGGCCTCGCGTGGCGAGATGACCCTGGCCTTCGGCCCCATGAAGCCGGTCGGCCTGGTGGACCCGCGGACGGGCGAGCGGCCCTTCGCCGTCGTGCAGCTGCGGCCGGAGGACGCCGCCGCCACGGCGTACAATCTCGTGGGCTTCCAGACGCGCATGACCTGGCCCGAGCAGGGGCGCGTCCTCCGTACCATTCCGGGCCTCGAGCAGGCGGAGCTTCAGCGCTACGGCAGCGTCCACCGGAACACGTTCGTCGATGCTCCCCGAGTGCTCGACGCCCGGATGCAGCTGCGCGCGCGGCCGGGTGTGCTCCTCGCCGGGCAAGTGAGCGGGGTCGAGGGCTACGTGGAGAGCTGCGCCGGGGGCTTCGTATGCGGCGTGATGCTGGCGCAGTCGCTGCTCGGCCACGAGGTGACGCCGCCCCCGCCGACGACGGCGCTGGGCGGAGTCCTGACGCATCTCGGGCGCGAGGCGAAGGACTACCAGCCGTCGAACGTCACGTGGGCCTGGCTGCCGCCGATGGCCGACCGGCGCATGAAGAAGCGCGAACGGTACGAGGCGATGGCCGAGCGGGCCCTGGCCGATCTCACGAAATGGATCGACGCCGCCCCTCTCGCACGGGCCGCCTGAGAAGGCCCCCCCGTCAACATTCGGTTGCAACGGGAGCCCGGCATGTGGCATCGAAGGCCGAGCATGAGCCTTCGCCCCCTCGCCACGCTGGTCGCCGCCGTCGTCGTTGGTCTCGCCGCCGCGTGCGGCGGGAACGAGCCCGCGCCCATGACGCCTCCCCCGCCTCCCACCGCCGCCCCGGCGGAGACGGCGCCGCCCGTCGCTACGACGCCGCCCGCCGCAACGACGCCCCCCGTGGCCAGCACGCCGCCGGTCGAGCCGGCGCCGCCCTCGCAGCCCGGTCCGGGCGACTGGGCAAAGTGGTCGCACGAGCAGAAGCTCGCGTGGATGAAGGCCGGCGTCATGCCGAAGATGGGGCAGGTCTTCCACGACTACGATTCGGCGAAATACGCCGACGTGAAGTGCGGTCTGTGCCACGGCGCCGGAGCGAAGGACGGGAGCTTCAAGATGCCGAACCCGGAGCTGCCCAAGCTCCCGGCGACGATGGCCGGCTTCAAGCCCTGGCTCGCGAAGCACCCGAAGATGGGCGAGTTCATGATGAAGCAGGTGACGCCGGCGATGGCGTCTCTGCTCGGTGAGCCGCCGTTCGACCCGAAGACCGGCCAGGGCTTCGGCTGCCATGCCTGCCACACGGCGGCGGCGAAGTAGCAAGCCCGTCCCAATCTTTCTCCGTGCTCGGGCGTCTCTCGCAGGGACGCCATGCGCAGCCAACATCGTCCCGCCACGGCGCTGTCCCGGGCGCGGTACTGTGGTGGGCCCTTGCAACCGGCCGTGCCCGATCTCCTCTGCGCCGAGCCCGCCGTCCGGGTCGAGGTGCCCGCGCTGCGTACGGCGCTGGTGTTCGCGTTCGCCGCGGGCGGCGCACCCGACGTGTTCGACGAGGTGATCGCCGGCGCGCGCCTCCCTCCCTCGACGTGGGACAAGCGGGACTTCGCTCGGGACGTCTACCTGGACGACCTCGTATCGCGTTGCCTGCCGGTGCGCATCGGGGGCAAGAGCTACCCGCCCTGCACCCGGTACCTCGCCCGGGTCCTCTCGGAGCCCCCGCGGGACCGCGCCGACGTCGAGGCGCGTCGGTCCGTCCTGTCCGAGCTGGCCTCGTCCGCCGAGCGGCGTGCCGAGCTCGAGAAGGTGTACCTCTCCATCGTGCGCCTGCGGGCCCTGCTCTGCACGGCGCGCGCGCTCTCTCAGCGCGGACGGCGCGTGGAGGTGCTCCGGGCGGCGCGCGAGGCGTTCGAAATGCTCGCCACGTCGTTCGATGGCGCGCAGTCGGCGCTCTCGCGGCTCCGCGCGTTCGGGGCCGAGGTCGTCGCGGGGGAGGCGCACGCCCGCCTCGTCCAGCTCCTCGACCACGACGAGCATCAGGGCTCGCTCGACCTCCGCGTGCGGGTCGGGGCCGACGGCGAGGTTCGCGCGATGCAGATCGTCGGCGTGCGGGAGGACACGTCCAACCCGTTCCACGTCAGCGTCCTCCAGCGGTTCCTGACGCGCATCGTCCTCTTCTTCCGCGGCTGGAGGACGACGCGCGACGAGGTGGCCGAGCGGCTGCTGAGCGAGGTCTTCTCCGGGATCGAGGAGCCCGTGGCGCTGCTCTTCCAGTTGCTCGGGGACATCGAGCCGTACCTCGCGAGCCTCGGCCTGCGGGACCGCGCGTCGGCCGAGGGGCTCGCCATGTCGCTGCCCGAGCTCGTGGACGGGCGAGGGCCCGCGGGCGCCGCAGGTCCGGATGCCCAGGGGATGGCGCTGGAGGGGCTCTTCAACCCGCTCCTCCTCGCGGCCGGCGTTCACCCGGTGGCGTGCGACCTCCGTGCCGCGCGCGGAGCGGTCGTCCTCGTGACGGGCCCCAACTCCGGCGGCAAGACGCGCCTCCTGCAGGCCATCGCCATCGCGCAGACCTTCGCGGAGGCGGGACTGCTCGTGCCAGTGCGCGCGGGGCGCATCCTGCGCGCGCCGGGGCTCTTCGCGTCCCTCTACGAGGAGCCGCGTCCGGACGCGCCCGAGGGGCACCTGGGGATGGAGCTGCTCCGCATCCGGCGCCTCTTCGACCAGCTCGACGTCGGCGCCCTCGTCGTCCTCGACGAGCTCTGCTCGGGGACCAATCCCTCCGAGGGCGAGGAGATCGCGCGTCTCGTCCTGTCCCTCCTGCCGGAGCTCGGCGTGCAGGCGTTCGTGACGACGCACCTGCTCCAGTTCGCGGCGCGCCTCGCGCAGGAGAGGCCCGTGGCGGCGATCGACTTTCTCCAGGTGGAGCTCGACGAGCACGAGCGACCGACCTACCGCTTCGTCCCCGGCGTCGCGAAGACGTCCCTGGCCGCGAAGACCGCCGCCCGCCTCGGCGTGACGCGCGAAGAGCTGCTCGAGCGCATCGAGAGCAAGAAGAAGCGCCTCACCCCGTGAGCGTGGCGTGCGAGCTCGGCGGCGCGAGCCCGAGCGTCGCGGCGTCGTCCGCGATGACGTCGAGCGCGCGCAGCAGCGGATCGCGCGTGAAGTCGACGTAGCGCCACGCCTCGGCGAGCAGCGCGTCGGGCAGGCGCTTGCCGAGGAGACGCGTGAGCTCGTCGCCGACCAGCGCGCGTGTCTCGTCGGGCAGACGCTGCGCGCGGTCGACCTCCTCGCCCACCGCCTCGGCCAGGCGCGCCATCCGCTCCGGGTGCTCTCGCCCGTAGGCGCCGCGCGCGACGACGAGCGCCGTGGGGAACAGGCGGTCCGGCCAGAGGCTCCGCTCGTCCACCAGCCTCACCGCGCCGACGTCCCGTACGAGGCGCGTCGCCCAGGGCTCGGCGAGCCAGGCGCCGTCGAGCGCGCCCCGGCGCATCTCGGTCAGGATGGTCGCGGCATCGAGGGCCGTTACCGCCACGTCGCCCCCGCGCTCGCCCGGCGCGTAGCCGTGCTGGTGCAGGTACTTGCGGAGCGAGATGTCCTGGGTCGTGCCGATCTGGGTCGTCGCCAGCGTCTTGCCGCGGAGGTCCTCCCAGCCCGCGATGCGCGACGCCGCCGCCACGACGAACGACGCCCCGCCCGAGCAGCACCCGGTGACCAGGCGCAGCGTCCCCGCGCCGTGCCGCGCGTTGGTGTAGACGATGGCCGAGGGGCCGGCGGCGCCGACGTCGATGGCGTCGCCCATCAGCGCCTCCAGGACGCGCGGCCCCGCCCGGAAGCTCCGCGCCTCGACGGCCACGCCGAGCGCCTTCTCGATCCGGCCCGACGCGATGCCGGCCATGATCGGCGCGTGCGTCAGGTTGGTCATGAAGCCCAGGCGCAGCACGTCCTTCGAGCGCGTCCGGCAGCCCGCGAGGAGCGCCGCGGCTCCGGCGCCCACGAGGAGGTCCCGGCGAGAGACGACGCTCATGCAGCCCCCGTGGCTCAGGCCTCTTTGGCCTTGAGGAACGTGTGGATCCCGCACTCGGTCTTCGCCGTGCCCGTCCAGCGGCCCGCGCGCTCCTCCTCGCCGTCGAGGACGGGCTGGGTGCACGGATAGCAGCCGATGGAGAGAAAGCGCCGGGCCTTGAGCGGATGCTCGGGGATCCCGTGCTCGACCAGGTACGCCTGCGCCTCGGCCGCCGTCATCGAGGCCAGCGGGTGGACCTGCACCGGGCCGTCCTCGGTGGGCTGAAGGATGGGGACGTGCTCGCGCGTCTTGCCCTGGTCTCGCCGGAGGCCGCTCACCCAGGCCAGCGACCGCGCGATGTACGGCTGGAGCGGCGCCACCTTGTTCCGTGCACAACAGAAGTCCGGATCGCGCGCCATGACGTCTGCGCCGTGCTCCCAGAGAAAGTCGTCGCGCGGCACCTCGGGGCGCGCGACCTCGACGCGCAGGCCGAGCTGCTTCGCGAGCGCGTCCCGGTAGGCGAGCGTCTCGTCGAAGAGAAAGCCCGTGTCGACCACCACGACGGGAAGACCCGGGGCTACGCGGCTCCACATGTGCAGGAGCACGCCGCTCCCGGCCCCGAAGGACGACGTGAAGAGCAGCCTCTCGCCCCACCGCTCGACGGCGAAGGCGAGGCGGTCCTCGGGCGTCGCGCGCTCCAGGCGCTCGTTCTCGCGGGCGAGGTCGAGCGCCTCGTTCACGCCGCGCACTCCCCGGCGCCGATGGCGACGTGGAAGCCGATCTCTTCGCCGATGTCCGTCTCCTCGCCCGAGTGGGGCGCGGCGGCAGCGAGATCGCCGAGGATGGCCACGACGCGCTTGGGATCGACGCGACGGTAGAAGTCCGCCGGCGTCTCTCCGTCCGTCCGCTCCGCGTCGTAGAGCTTCAGCAGGAGCGCGACGGCCTCGGGCACGCGGCGCGCCACGACCTTGACGACCTGACGCCCGAACCTCGCCCCCTCGGGCGCGACCCCGCCCCCGAGGTGGAGCTGGTACATCGGGTACGCCGTGCCGTTCACGGTCTTCACCGCTCCGTGCCACCCGATGTCGGCGATGTGGTGCTGCCCGCACGAGTTGGGGCAGCCGCTGATCTTGATCGTCGTGTCGGCCATGGCGGCGGACGCCGACACGTCGGGCTGCTCGAGCCGCTCGCTGATCGCGCGGGCCACGTTGCGGGACGAGGTCACCGCCAGGTTGCAGGACTCCGCGCCCGGGCAGGACGTGACGTCGCTCGCGGTGTGCACGTCGCTCCGGGCGAGGCCCACGTCGCGCAGCGCGCCGTAGAGGGCCGGGAGCGACCGGCGGTCCACCCACGGGATGAGCAGGTTCTGGTCGATGGTGAGACGCAGCGTCCCGTCGCCGAATCGCGGGAGCAGGCCGGCGAGGGCCCGGAGCTGGGCGCTCGTCACGTCACCCAGGAAGAGGCGCACGTAGACGGCGGCGAACCCGTCCTGCCGCTGATCGACGACGGACGTGCCGCGCCACTGGAGGTAGCCCCCGGGGAGCGTCCCGAGACCGCCCTCGACGGCGACGGCGGACGCCGGCTGGTTCTTCGGCGCATCCGGGAGCCGGAGCTCGGCGGCCGCCTCCGCGTCGACCTCGGCCTTGACGCCGGCGTACTTCGCGCGGAAGCCCTCTTCCCCGAGCTTCCGGAGGACGTACTTCAGGCGCGCCCGGGCCTTGTTGTCGCGGTTTCCGAGCGCATGGAAGAGCCTCACGATGGCCTCGCCCACGCGGCCGATCTCGGCGGCCGGGACGAACTCGTGAAGCGTGATGGCGGCCTGCGGCGTCGTCGAGAGGCCACCCGCCGCGTACACCTTGAAGCCGCGCTGGCCCTCGCGGACCTGCGCGACGAACCCGAGATCGTGGATGGCCCCGAAGGCGCAGTCGGTGCTGCAGCCGCTGAAGGCGATCTTGAACTTGCGCGGCAGCGAGCTGGAGAGCGGGTGCCGCAGAAAGTGCCGGACGACGGCCTCGGCGTACGGGGTGACGTCGAAGGCCGCGTCGGGGCACACCTCGGCGAGCTCGCACGCGGTCACGTTGCGGACCGAGTTGCCGCACGCCTCGCGCGAGGTGAGGCCCACCTCGTCGAGGCGGCGCATGACCTTCTCCACCTCGGCCATCTGGATGAAGTGGAGCTGGATGTTCTGCCGCGTCGTCACGTGGCCGAAGCCCCGCGAGTGCTCGTCCGCCACGTCCGCGATCGCGACGAGCTGCTCCGGCCCGAGGAGCCCCATCGGGATCTTGATGCGGAACATCTGCACGTCGGTCTGACGCTGCCCGTAGACGCCGCGCAGCAGACGGAACGCGCGGAACTGCTCCGAGGTGAGCTCACCGCTCTCGAACGCCCGGAGCTTCTCGACGAAGTCGTCGACGTCCTTCTTGTCCGAGAACTTCGGTAGGAACGGCTGCGCTGTCATGGCGGTCTCCGATGTCAGAACCCTGCGGTTGGACCGCGACTCTGTGCCGCGCCGTCGGCCTCGAGGTAGCCGAGCTCGCGGAGCGTCGCGAGAATGCGCCCCGCGCCCTCGTCGACCGAGCCGCGGCTCGTGTCGATGCGGAGCTCGGGGGCCGTCGGCTCCTCGTACGGATCGCTGATGCCGGTGAACTGCTGGATCTCGCCGGCGATGGCCTTGGCGTAGAGCCCCTTCACGTCGCGCTTGATGCACTCCTCGAGCGGCGGCGCGACGAAGACCTCGACGAAGTCTCCGATGAGATGCCGGGCCTTCTCCCGCGTCTCGCGGAACGGACTGATCGCCGCGACGAGCACGACGACCCCGTTGCGCTGCAGGAGATGCGCGACGAACGCGATGCGCGCGATGTTCGTGTCGCGGTCCTCACGCGAGAAGCCGAGGCCCTTCGAGAGGTGCGTGCGGACGACGTCCCCGTCGAGGATCTCGACCCGCTTGCCGTGGGCGCGGAGCTTGGGCGCGACGGCCTCGGCGAGCGTCGACTTGCCGGCGCCCGAGAGCCCCGTGAACCAGAGGACCAGCCCTTCTTTCTTCTTCGACATCGATCAGGCTCCGTGCGAAGCGGCTTCGCGGTACGCGGCGATGAGAATGGCGGCGACCTCGGGCCGCGAGAACTCCACGGGTGGCGCGTCCCCCGCGGTGAGGAGCTCCCGCACGCGGGTCCCCGACAGGATGAGTCTCTGGTCCTCGGCGTGGGGGCACGTCTTGATCGACGCGACGCCCGCGCACGCCCGGCAGAAGAAGCTGTGCTCGAAGAACAGCGTCTGGATGGCGAGCTCCCCGGGGGCGAGCGTGTCGAAGATGAGCTGCGCGTCGTACGTTCCGTAGTACTTGCCGACGCCGGCGTGGTCGCGACCCACGATGAAGTGCGAGAAGCCGTAGTTCTGGCGGGCGATGGCGTGGAGCAGCGCCTCGCGCGGTCCCGCGTAGCGCATCGCGAACGGGAAGACGCTGAGGAGCGCCCGCTCCTTCGGCAAATACTTGTCGAGGAGCACCTCGTAGCAGCGCACGCGCGTCGCGGCGGGTACGTCGTCCCCCTTGGTCTCGCCGACGAGGGGGTGGACGACGAGCCCGTCGGTGATCTCCAGCGCGCAGCGGAGCAGGTACTCGTGCGCGCGGTGGATGGGGTTCCGGGTCTGGAAGGCCACGGTGCGCCGCCAGCCGCGGGTCGCGATCAGGCTGCGCAGCTCCGCCGGGTCGCGGTGGTGCTGCGGGAACTTGCGCTCGATGGTGCGCTTTGCGAGCGTCACCCGGCCGCCGATGGCGACCTCGTCGCGGTGCTCGAACAGCCAGGCCACGCCCGGGTGCTTCGAATCGGTCGTCTTGTAGACCTCCTGCGCCTCGAGGTCCCGGTCGAATTCGTAGAGGTCCTCGATGGCGACCGTGCCGACGACGTCACCCGCTCCGTCGACCAGCGCGGCCTCCCCGCCGACCTTGAGGGCCGTCGCCTCGGCTCGCGGGACGCCCAGCGTGATCGGAATGGGAAAGAGCTCGCCGGTCGCGAGGTGGGTCTGCCGGATGACGGAGAGGTAGTCGTCGCTCCGCAGGAAGCCCTCGAGCGGGGAGAGGGCGCCCGTGGCGATGAGCTCCGCGTCGGCCGCGGTGCGCGCGTCGAGCCGGACACGCGGCAGCTCCCGGGCGCGGAGCAGCAGGTCCGCCGCTTCGTCCGCGTGGACCAGGCGGTCGACGAGCTTGCCGCCGTGGGCGGGCACTTCGTGCGACCGGGCGCGTGGTAGCGTGGCTGCTCCCGGGGGGGAGCCGTTCTTCCCGTCTCTGACGGGGGTCCACTCTTTCGCAATATCGACCATGTGTTCACTATAATGGAGGACGAGGTGGTGACGCGCAAGCCCAAACGGCCCAACGCCAGCCCCGGCGACGACGTCGGCGCGGCGGATCTCGGGCGTCGCGTGGCGGAGAACCTCCGGCAGCGGCGCAAGGCGCGGGGCATGACCCTCGACGACCTGGCGCGCTCGTCCGGCGTGAGCCGCGCGGCGCTGTCGCAGATCGAGACGTGCAAGAGCAACCCGACGGTCGGCGTGCTCTGGAAGATCGCCGTCGGCCTCGGCGTTCCCATCGCGGAGCTCATCGGGGCTCCCCGGTCGGGGGTCGTCGTCCTCCGGCGGGGGGACGCGCAGCTTCTCCGCTCGGCCGACGGGAAATTCGAGAGCCGCCCCCTCACCCCCGCCGGCGCGTCTCCTTTCGTCGAGCTCTACGAGCTGCGCCTCTCGGCGAGGTCGACGCACGGCTCCGACGCCCACTCCCCCGGGACCCACGAGGTGCTCGTCGTCCTCAGCGGCGT
This sequence comes from Polyangiaceae bacterium, assembly GCA_036501935.1. Classification (GTDB taxonomy): domain Bacteria; phylum Myxococcota_A; class Polyangia; order Polyangiales; family Polyangiaceae; genus Palsa-1150. The sequence goes on from DASXZL010000057.1 coordinate 29,263, forward strand.
CTGCCGCATGCACGTGGGCGACGAGACCCACGAGCTCAACGCCGGGGACGCCGTGGCGTTCCCCGCGGATCGGCCCCACTCGTACGAGAACCCGGCCGGCAGCGAGGCGCGGTACCACAACGTGATCGTCTACGAGCGCTAGGCCGCTCGCCGCGGTTTGACCCGGCGCGTGTCCTTCGTTATAACGAGCATGTGTTCGCGGCTGCGAAAGACTGGCTCGCGGGCGGCCTCGTCGCGTCGCAGTCCACGGGCCCGATCCTCCCGGCGGCAAGGCCCGGAGCGGCCATCGCGCTCGAAGACGTCTCGCTGAGCGTCGGGGCTCCCGAGGGGCAGGTGGAGATCCTGCGGGGCGCGTCCCTTCACGTCGCCGCCGGGGAGTTCGTGTGCCTGCTCGGCCCTTCTGGGAGCGGCAAGTCCACTATCCTGAACCTCGTGGCGGGTCTCGCGCGGCCCACCTCGGGTCGCGTGCTGGAGGGGGAGAGGCCCGTCTCCGGCCCCGGGCCCGATCGCGCGGTCGTCTTCCAGGACGCGGCCCTCTTTCCCTGGCTCACGCTGCGCGACAACATCGCCTTTCCTCTGAAGCTCCAGGGGGTGAAGGCCGCCGCCCGGGCCGAGCGGAGCGAGGAGCTCCTTCGCCTCGTGCACCTCTGGCGCTTCCAGGACCGGTACCCCCACGAGCTCTCGGGCGGTATGCGCCAGCGGGGGGCCATCGCCCGCGCGCTGGCGACCAACCCCGCGGTCCTGCTGATGGACGAGCCGTTCGCCGCGCTGGACGCCCAGACGCGCGAGATCCTGCAGGGCGAGGTGGAGCGCATCTGGAGCGCGACGCGCAAGACCGTCATCTTCGTCACGCACAACGTGCGGGAGGCCGTGCGCCTCGCGGACCGCGTCGTCCTCATGGGGACGCGCCCGGGCCGCATCCTGCACGACGAGACCATCGATCTGCCGCGCCCGCGCGCGGCGACCGACGAGCGGGTGGGCGTGCTCGCCAGCGGCATCGCGCGCCGCATCGCGAGCGAGGTGGAGAAGATCGTACGAGAGGAGGCGGACGATGCGTGGGTGGCTCCGGGGGCTCACGGCGGTGGTGATCCTCGTCGGCATCTGGGCCGCGGCATCTGAGCTCGCGCGCACGCCGCTCGCGCCGGGGCCCGTCGACGTCGGCCGGGCGCTCCTCGCCGGCGTACGCGACGGGACGCTCGTGCGCGCGCTGCTCACCAGCTCCGCGCGCCTGGCCGTCGGCTACGTGGTCGCGCTGGCCCTCGGCGTGCCCCTCGGAACGGGGCTCGCGCGCTCCCGCTTCGTCAAGCAGTCGCTCGGGCCGGTCGTCCTCGGCCTCAGCTCGGTGCCCTCCATCTGCTGGCTGCCGCTCGCCATCCTTTGGTTCGGCCTCAGCGAGTGGGCCATCCAGCTCGTCGTCGTGCTCGGCGCCGCGCTGCCGGTGGCCGTCGCCACCGAGAACGCCGTCAAACACGTCCCGCCCTCGATCGAGCGGGCGGCGCGGACCATGGGCGCCCGCGGCGCGCGGCTGATGCTCACGGTGACCCTCCCGGCGGCGCTCCCCGGCATCCTCGGCGGCGCGAAGGTGGGGTGGACCTTCGCGCTGCGCTCGCTGATGGCGGGCGAGCTCCTCTTCGTCTCGGGAGGGCTCGGTCAGCTGCTGGAGACGGGACGCGACCTCGGCGACACGGCGCTGGTGCTGGCGGTCGTCGTGGTCATCGTGGGGCTCGGGCGCGCGAGCGAGGTGCTCCTCTTCGCGCGCGGCGATCGGGCCATCGCACGCCGGTGGGGAGTGGAGGGCGCATGATCGACGAACGAGACGGGGTGCGGGTGCAGCGGCCGCGAGGCAAGGTGTGGCTCGTCGGCGCGGGGCCGGGAGATCCGGAGCTGCTGACGGTCCGCGCGCATCGGCTCGTCACGCAGGCGGAAATCGTGGCGTACGACGAGCTGGTCTCGCCGGCCGTCCTCGCCCTGGTGCCTGCGTCCGCCGAGCGCATCGCCGTGGGCCGGCGCGCCGGAGGTTGCCGCCACCACGAGGCGCGCATCCATCCGCTCGTCGTCGTCCGCGCGCTCGAGGGGCGCGACGTCGTCCGCCTCAAGGGGGGAGACCCGTTCGTCTTCGGCCGGGGCGGCGAGGAAGCGGAGGAGCTCGACGCCGCGCGCGTTCCGTTCGAGGTCGTGCCGGGGATCTCCGCGGCGCTCGGCGCGGCGGCGAGCACGGGCATCCCGCTCACTCACCGCGAGTGCTCCTCCAGCGTGACCCTGGCGACGGCGCACGCGGCCGTCGAGGACGGCGACCCCGCGCCCTCGCTCGACGTACCGCGCCGGGGCACGGTCGTCTTCTACATGGGGCTCGGGCGCATCGAGGCGACCTGCGCCGCGCTCATCGCGGGCGGCCGCGCACCCGGGACGCCCGCCGCGGTGATCTCGCAGGCCACGCTGCCGGGCGAGCGCGTGGTGGTGGGGACGCTCGCGGACGTGGCGGAGCGCGTGCGCGCCGCGGGGCTCGAGCCTCCGGCGCTCCTGGTCGTGGGGGAGGTGGTCGCCCGGCGTGTCGTGAGCGTGGACCACGGGCTGGGCCTGGGCGCGCGCGCGATCGCGGGAATCAAGCAGATGGGCTGACATCGGGTATTCTCTTCAGGATGGGGCGACCTGCGAGACTTCTGCGCGCCGCGCTGGGCGTGGTGCTGGTGGCTTCGTGTGGCGGTAGCGCGTTCACCACCGGCGCGGGCTCCGACGCCGGCGACGACGTCACGACGAGCGCGCCCGACGGGGCTGGGGACACGGCCGTCACCGACGACTCGTCGTCCTCGGGTGGTCCCGAGGCATCGCCCGCCGAGGCGGGCGCCGAGGGCGGAGGCGCGGACGCCTCGGGCGATGCGCCCGGCGAGGCCACCGTGGCGGACGCGCCGCACGACGTCGCCGAGGAGCCTCCCCCCGTGACGTGCGCCGGCGCCTCCGCGTGCGTACCGGCCGTGCCCTCGGGCTGGTCCGGCCCCGTGGAGCTCTACGCGGGCTCGAGCGCCCCTCCCGCATGCACGACCAGCTTCACCTCGGCGTACGACGGGAACGGCGACCTCACCGCGTCCCCGGCCACCTGCTCGTGCTCCTGCGGGCCCTCCGTCACGCAGTGCTCCTCCCCGAAGCTGTCGTTCTACTCCGCGGTCTGCGTGGCCGGGAACGGCTGCACGTGCTCGGGCACCGCTTGCTACACGACCACCCTGCAGGCCGGCGCGTGCACCACCGTCAGCGACACCAACGTCTGCAGCAAGCTCGGGACGCCCGCCATGACCGCGCCCGCGTCCGTCGCCGCCACCGGCGCCACCTGCCCGCCCGTCTCGGGCGAGCAGACGACCCCCGCCACGTGGGGGACGTTCGCGCAGGCCTGCTCCTCGACCGTCACGATCGCCCAGGTCGACTGCCAGGCCGGATCGGTCTGCGCTCCGAAGCCCGCGGCCCCCTACGGCCCCCTCTGCATCTCGCAGGCAGGCGACGTCGCCTGCCCCAACGGAGGCTACACGACGAAGCAGACGTACTACGGCGGGCTCGAGGACTCGCGCGGCTGCTCCTCTTGCACCTGCGAACCGCCCACCGGCGCCAGCTGCGGGGCGACCATCGAGGCGTTCTCGTCGACGGACGGAACCTGCGCGGGCCTCCCGACCACGTATGCGGCGCCCTTCACGTGCGACCCGGTCGACCAGCCGACCGACATGCGCCTCGTGACGACTCCTCAGAACGGCTCGTGCCTCGCGAGCTCGGTCACCGCCACGGGGAGCGTGACGGCCGCGAGCCCGACCACGTTCTGCTGCCTGCCCTGACGCGCGCGCCGCCGCCTCATCGAAGGAGGTAGCGCAGGATCATGTCCGACAGCTCCGCCGCGAGCTTGCCCGAGCCGAGCTCCCGCTCGTAGTCGCGCGCTCCTGTGCGGACCATCGCCAGCGCCATCTTCACGACGAGGTCCGCCGCGAAGCCGAGGTCCGGCGGGCGAAGCTCCTCGGCGCGGCGCGCGAAGGCCGCGTGGACGGCGGCGACCGCGCGGGACGTCATCTCGAGCCCCTCGTCCAGCCGGCCGAGGTGCGACGCCTCTGCGTACCAGCGGCGATAGAGCTCGCGCCGCTCGGCCACGACGGCGACCAGCCCGCCCACGATGGCGCGCACGGCGTCGTCGAGCGGCCCCTCGGCCAGGCCCGCGCCGTGCCGCACGAGCACCTCGAGCTCGCGCGCCCACATCCGGTGCACGACTGCCTCGATGACGGACTCCTTGCTCGGGAAGTAGTGGTACAGCGTCCCGATGCTGACGCCCGCGGCCTCGGCGATGTGATTGGTCGTCGTCGCGGCGAACCCGCGCGCGGCCAGCACGAGCTCGGTCGCGTCGAGCAGGACGACGACCGTGTCCTCGCCTCGCCGCTGGCTCGGGGTGCGGCGCGGCGCGGTGCGCGGGCTTCGAGGCACGGCGCCATCGAAGCACGAAATCGAGCTTCGATCGCGGTACCCCTCCCGGGGCCTCTGTTTCCAGGGCCGGGGCGTGCACGCGAAACCGAGTAACGCGCGCCTCGTCCGCGTGGTTGATCTCTGCCCATGCCGCGTCTCCCCGGGGGTCCCCTCTTGCTCGCGCTCATCGTCGCGGGCTGCTCGTCCTCGCCCGCGGCCTCCGCGCCGGGGGCTCCGTTCGCGGCGGGCAGCCCATGGCCCAAGTTCCGCGGCAACGCGGCGCAGACGGCGCGCGGCACGGTCCACGCATCGACCGAGGGCGGGGCGCAGTGGAAGTTCTCCACGGGGGCCGGCATCTTCAGCTCTCCCGTCGTGGCGGCCGACGGCACGGTCTACTTCGGCTCCGCGGATCAGACCTTCTACGCGCTGAACGCCGACGGCACGCCCCGGTGGACCATCCCGACCGGCGAGATCATCGACTCGGCGGGCCTGCTCGACGACGAGGGCCGCGTGTACTTCGGCTCGGGCGACGGGATCCTGCGCGCCGCCGACGCCGCCAGCGGGCAGATCGTCTGGACCATGCCGGCCGACTCGCCAGCCGCCACCGGGGCCTTCATCAACTGGTTCGAGGGGAACGTCGCCCTCGGAGCGGACGGCACGCTGTACGTCCCCAACGACGACTTCCGCGTCTACGCCGTCGATCGCGACGCGGGCTCGGTCGAGTGGGCGTACACGATGCCCGACCAGACCTGGTCGCTCCCGGCCGTCGACACGGCAGCCGGCGGTCTCTACGTCGGCAACAACAACCTCCTCCCTATCCTCGGCAAGAACACCTTCGCCATCAATCCGGACGGATCGACGAACTGGTCGATGGTGTCGCTCGGGACCGTCGCCGCCAGCCCGCTGCTCACCGGCGCGGAGATCGTCGTCGGCGGCTTCGACGGCTACGCCCGCGCCTACGCGGTGGCGGACGGCACGGTGCTCTGGGAGCTGCCGACGCGCGATCACATCTACGCGAGCCCCGCGGAGCTCCCCGACGGCACCATCGTCCAGCCCTCGGCCGACGGCGTCGTCTACGCGGTATCGCCGGACGACGGCAGCCTCCGCTGGTCGTACGACACAGGGTCGCCGCTCCGGTCGTCGCCCGCGGTGGACGCCGACGGCCACGTGTACGTAGGCGGCGGCGACGGCAACCTCTACGTCATCAACCCCGACGGCTCGCTGCGCTTCGCGATGCAGCTCATCGACGACGTCCGCAACGACCTCAACTCCTCGCCCGCGCTCGGCGAGAACGCCGTCTACATCGGCGGCGAGAGCGGCGAGATGTTCAGCGTCCCGTACGACTGGTGCCTGCGCCCCGAGAACTCCGGCGACGCTCGCTGCGTCAAGTCGATTGCCACGCCGCCGGACGGCGCGTCGCTGACGTGGGTGACCGCCTTCGGCGACTCGCTCCCGGCCGCGCCCGCGTCCGTCCCGGGCAACGCGCCGATCACGCTGCTGCTCGCGGTGCGCTCGGCGGGGATGCAAGAGCTCGCGATCCTCGACTCGAGCTCCATCCAGGTGACGCTGGATCCGCCGGCGATGACGTCGGTCGACGTCTCGGGGGACGGGAAGTTCGTCACGATCACGCCGACGGTCGCGTTCGCGCCCGGGCCTCTCTCGATCGCCGTACAGGCGAGCTACCTCACCGGCCTGCAGAGGGCCGGGCTCGCGCTCAGCGGGGGGCAGGTAGCGGGGACCGTCGGCGCGATGATCACGACGACCGTGGCGGCGCCGTCCGGCGGGGCGCTCGACACGACCGCCACCTACGAGCTGTCGCGGCTCTCCATCCCGCTGCCCACGGTCATGCCCAGCTACAACCAGATCGGCTTCGACCAGCTGCACTACCTGCTCGGGACCGTGCAGTCGCAGGGGACCGAGGGCGTCGCGTGGATGATCGGCGCGAAGCTCCCGCCGGGGGGCGGGCCGTCCGTCGTCGATCCGGCGACGCAGGCCATCTTCCCGCTGGCGTTCGATCTCGCGAGCGACCTCGCCACGATGAACGCGGCCGACGGCTTGCAGGTCCAGATCATGAGCTTCACGCTGCCCTTCCAGTCGTTCCGTTTGTCGCTCGGGTTCCTCCCCGGCGGGGCCGCCGCGGGAACCGCGCAGCTGACGGGGAGCGCCGTGTGCGGAGGCATCCCGTTCTACGGCCCGTTCCTCGAGCAGCTCGGCCTGTGCAATCCGCAGACGGACGTCGTCCGCGTGCTCGGCGCGGCCAACGTCGCGCTTCGCACCGATCTCGCCGCCCCTCCCACCGGGGGTACGGTCGCCTTCGCGTCCACCGCCGACGCCATCACCGCCACCGTCACCGGCTCGCCGGTGCTCACGTCGCAGCACCTCGCGGCCATCCTCGTCCTCGACGCCTCCAGCGGCCAGCCCGTCACGCTGGAGTACGGCACCGGCACGACGCGCACCTCGAACGCCGACGGCACCCTCGCCACCGTCACCGTCCCCACCAAGGGCGTCACCCTCCCCGCGCAAATGCAGGTCGCGCTCATGGTCGACACCACTCCCGTCGCGCAGGCCATGTTGCCCTGAGGCGCGTCGAGAGATTGGCCGCAGAGGCGCAGAGACGCAGAGAGAGATTGGCCGCGGAGGGGCGGAGACGCAGAGGGGGATTGGCCGCAGAGGCGCAGAGACGCAGAGAGAGATTGGCCGCAGAGGCGCAGAGACGCGGAGAGAGATTGGCCGCAGAGGCGCGGAGACGCAGAGGGAAAGAAATAGGGTTTGAGAGACCCCCCCTCTCCTCTCTGCGCCTCTGCGTCTCTGCGGCCAATCCCCCTCCGCGCCTCTGCGCCTCTGCGGCCAATCCCCCTCTCTGCGCCTCTGCGTCTCTGCGGCCAATCCCCCTCCGCGCCTCTGTGCCTCTGCGGCCAACCCCCCCTCTGCGTCCACGCGCTTCGGCGCCCAACTCCCTCAGCGTTCTCTGCCCCTCTGCGGCAAGTCTCGCTCTCTATGGGGGGTCCCTCTTCACCTCGCGAACGAGCTCGGCGAAGCGGTCCCCCATCGGGGTTCCCTCGGCGAGCCACTTGGCGCGGAGGCGGGTGGCGTGGTCGATCCACTGGGGGCCGGGCAGGACGTGCTCGATGATCTCGCGGACGAGGCGGGTGAGGGCGGGGGTGGCGCCGCCCGAGGAGATGGCCACGGTGAACGGGGGCCGACGGACCAGCGCGGCCGAGTAGGCGCTGGCGTTCGCCTTGTCGTCCACCGCCACGCAGAAGATCCGCCGCGCGTTCGCCGCGCTCGCCACGGCCGCCTGCACCGCGGGTTCCGACGTCGCCGCGAAGACCAGCCACACGTCGTCCGCGTCCGCCTCCTCGAACCGTCGCGCGCGCCACTCGACGCGTCCTTCGCGCGCGAGGCGCTGCACCCCCTCGGACGCCCCGGGCGCCACGACCCGCACCAGCGCGCCCGCCTCGACCAGCGCCTCGATCTTGCGCTCGGCCACGCTGCCCGCGCCGACCACCAGCACGGGCCTCCCCTCGAGCTTCAGGAAGAGCGGGAGGAGGCTCGCTTCGGGCCCGGCGCTGGCGTCGTCCACGTCGGAGAGTCTACCGCCAGCTCGAACGCGGCGCCCTCGGCGCGCAGCCGTTCGCGGCACGTCTCGATCGCGAGCTCCCCCACGTCGCAGCCGGCGAAGCGTCGCCCGAGCTTCGCGGCGGCGACCAGCGTCGTGCCCGAACCGCAGAACGGGTCCACGACGAGGCCGCCTTCGCGGCTCGAGGCCCGCACGATCCGGTCGAGGAGCTTCAGCGGCTTCTGCGTCGGGTAGCCCGTCGACTCGCGCCGCAGGGGCGTATTCGCGATCATCGCGGGGCAGTCGGTCCACACGCTCCCGAGCGCGCGGCCCTCGTCGGCGTAGTAGCGGTAGGTGCGGCCGCCGATGGTCCGGTCGCGGTGGCGACGGCCCTGCTCGTCGACGCCCTTGAAGTGCATCGCCAGGCTCGTCGCCGCGAAGGGCTCGCGGAGGCTCGGGTCGCGCCCGTTCCAGACGAAGTCGCGCCCCGCCGCGTAGACAAGGAGCGTCTGGTGCGTGACCCCCGGTCCCCGCCGCGTCCCGCGCGTCCCGTTGCCCGGGACCCAGATGATCTCGCCGAGGAACGCCGCCTCGCCGAACACCCGGTCGCACGCGAGCTTCGCGGCGTGCACGGCGCGGTGATCGAGGTGGAGCCACATCGTGCCGTCGGCGGCGAGCAGCTCCCTCACGACGGCGAGGCGCGGCTCGAGCCACCCGAGATACGCGTCCATCGACGGCCAGCGGTCGTCGTACGCGACCGGGCCGTGCGCGCGCCACCCGCCCTCGCGCGGCCGCGCCCCGAACGAAGCGCCCACGTTGAACGGCGGATCGAGGTACGCGAGCTGGGCGGACCCCGCGGGGACGTGCGACCCGAGCCCCACGGCGTCGCCGTGGACGAGGAGACCCGCGGAGCCGGTCACGGCTGCGACGGGGCGCGCGCGCCGGCGCCCGCCATCGCCGGCGCCTGCGCGGGCGGGGCCTCGAGGGGTTGAAAGAGCGCGAGGGCGAGATCGCGGTCGCTGTCCTGGGGCTGCGGCAGATCGTAGCTGAGCCACGCTCGCCGCGGCCCGGTGGGCTCGCAGCCCTCGACGCGCTCCTCGGGCGAGCACGTCGTCCGCACGTGGATGTGATCGTCGTGGATCCCGCCCGGGTTGGGCTGGGCCATCATGCTCTGCGCGCGCCGGATGATCTCCGGCGACTCGCCGCTCGACACCGCCCACTCGAGCAGCATCGCCTGCACCACGTCGCTCACGAAGAGCCACTGGATGCGCGCCTGCGGATCGTCGACCAGCGTCCTCACGAGCAACCACTCGCGCTCCACGTCGAAGCGGAGCCAGCGCCGGTGGGCCTCGTCCCGCGCGAGGCCGTCGGCGCCCACGTGGATGAACCCGGGGCTGTCGACGGGCGCGCCGTCGAGCGTCGTCACGTAGAAGATGAGGTCCGCGTCGACGCCCGACCGGTGCGAGAAATGAGGAGACAGCGGGCCGCCGCCCGTGGGCGTGGACAGATCGCCGACGGTGAGCCGCGCGCCCGGCCGCTCCCGGGCGACGTGCGCCGCGGCGCGCTCGATGGCGGCGGTGAAGCGCGGAGTGCCCCAGTGCCGGTCGTTGCCCCGCAGCCACCGGAGGCCCTCGGCGTTTCGCCCGAGCTCCGCGCCCCCGGTGAGGACGCCGTGGTTCGCCGTACCGATCGCGCCGCGCCACGCCGGGGCGAGCGGCGAGGGAGCGCGCGCGCACCCGGAAGCAACCACTCCCACGAGGACCATCCAGCACCCACCGTGCGACACGCGTCAGGCTTACCAGACGCGATGGGCCCGATGCCAATCGCCCGTGAAACCGACCGTCAGGGAGACGGCTTCTTCGGCGCATCGAGGAGCGCGCGGACCTCGTCGAAGCGTTCGTTCGGGATGGTGAGCGCCAGGTTGTACTGGGCGACGAGCCAGCGGCCGTGGTCGCGCACGAGGACGCCGCTGCCGCGGGCGGGGCCGAGGCGCTCGCCCCGCAGATCCTCGTCGAACCAGGCCATGTCGCCGTCGCCGTCGAAGGACACCGCGCGGCGCAGGGCGTGGAAGACCCAGCCCTTGCCCTGGGAGAAGCGGGGGTGCGCGTAGGCGCGGAAGGCCGCGAGGTCCCACCGCTCGGTGGCGTCGGTGCCGAGGAAGATCGCCTGAGGCGCGAAGTGTGCGAAGTAGCGCGCCTCATCCGCGTGGGCCGCAGCGTCGTGCAGATCGTCGAGCTCGCGGGCGACGTCGCGCTCGGCGGCGGCCCGGTCGAACCCCGGGGCGACCGAGGCGGGCGGGGAAGGGGAGGCTTCGCCCGCGTCGCAGGTCGTCGGGCATCGCACGAGAAGGGAGGCCTCGCAGCCGCGCGAGGCCTCGCGGCAGCCTTCGCGGCACTGCGTCTCCTGGATGTCGCCGCTGAGCTCCGGGTGCTTCTCGGAGCTGCCGGGCAGGGTGCGCGACTGGCAGCTCGACTCGCACGCGACGCGCTGGGACGAGCACCGGGCCTCGACGGCCGCGAGGCATGCGGGGCGGGCCTGGGCGCGGTCGGCGCAGGTCGCATCCGAGCCGAGGATGGGCAGCTCCGGCGGCGGTGCGCTCGCCCCGCACGCGGCGACGAGGAGCGCTCCCGCGAGGGCGAGAAGGACGAGTCCGGGCCTTGCTGATCGGATCATGCAGCGGTGTTTATCCCATTGCTCGCGCAGAGAGGTCACACTCCACGCCGAGGAGCTTGCCCGGAGGGTCGAGGGTATCCCACTCCTCGCCGCAAGGCCGGACGGCTTGGGCATGCGAATCCCACGGCCTGCCGCAAGAATCCCACCGCTCGACGTTCCTATCGCAGCAGTGACCGACAAGTCCCCATCGTACCGAGTGGATATCCCATCGGACGTCGCCATGTGGGTTACCTGCTGGCGAGTCTATCCCACAACAGCCGCGGGTAGGTCTCACTCCAGCACGAGGAATGGGATAGGCTCGACCCATGGGCGTCCCGGTTGCCGGACAATCCCTTGCGGGGCTGCTCGTCTTCACCCAGCACCTGCTGGCTGGGAGCCAGCAAAAGCTCGGGAACATCGTCGGCGTCAATCGCCGCACCGTCTGGCGCTGGCAAGCAGGGAAGGCCCGCCCCACGAATGCCGCCCTGGGGACGTTCGCCCGCCTCGTCCATCCGAAGGACCCCGCCCTCGCGGCCGCCCTCGCGGCCGCCGCGGGGCAGGACCTCGTCAGCCTGGGCATCGTGCCGCCACCGCCTGTCGATCCGCCGCCCCCGGCTGTGCCCCCGCCGCTTGCTCCCGTGCAGATACGCCTCCTCGTCGACGCCATCGTGTGCGCCGCCGCCGAGGCCCTCGACGTGTCTCCACGCGCCGTGCGTCCCGCGCTCTTCGCCGCCTTCGCCTGCGCGCGCGAAGCCAGCCTTCCCCTCGCGACCGTGGAGAAGGCCCTCGCTCCCGTGACGCGCAGCCGACCCAAGGCCTGACGCGGCCTTCGGTCACCCGCCCGAAGGCGCGTCGCCCGCGGACCCGCCGTCGCCGCCGCTGGAGCTGCCGCTCGAGCTCCCGCTGGAGCTGCCACTCGAGCTCCCGCTCGAGCTGCCACTGGAGCTCCCCGAGCTGCTGCTGCTCGCCGTGCCCATGCCGGCGGTGCCGTCGATGCCGGCGCAGTCGACCGAGCCGCGCCCTCCGAACTGGTAGGCGTTCTCGCACTGGGCGATGGGGGCCGCACTCGAGGTGAACGTGTCGCAGAAGAGGCCCGACTCGCAGTCCGAGTTCGTGCTGCACGGAGCGCTCATGGCGCCGAGCGCCTGGCAGGTGCTGTCGTCGCAGTGGTCGTTGCCGTCGCAGGGCTGGCTGGTGCTGCAGGCTTGCCCGTTGGTCTGCGCGGGGATGCACTCGTTGGTCGTCCCCGTCGAGGTCATCACCTGCCCGCAGTACGCGCTGCTCGGGCACTGGTCGCCCGGATCGGCGCACACGTCGTTCAGCTGCTTCGGCGTGGGCTTGGCGCACGTCATCCCGAGGCCGGGCGCGGACGAGCAGATGTCGCCGCTCACCGAGCAGTCGAAGTTGCTCGAGCAGGCGGCCCCCTCGCCGGCGCTGCCGACGAAGACCTGGTCGCAGAGGGCCGTGTAGGCGGAGATCGTCGAGGCGGTCACCGTCGTCGCGCCGTTGCCGTAGGCGGACGACACGGCGCTGATGCACGCCTGCACGTTTTGCGGCTTGTACTGACGGGTGCCGGTCGCCTGGGCGGCCGACGCGGCGGTCAGGCATTGCTGGTCCTGGTACGTCTGGCAGGGGCCCGGGTCGAACCCGCAGGTCGACGAGATGCCGCAGATCGCGTTCGCATACGCGGTGCAGTATTCGCTCACCTCCTGGAACGGCGGGGCGGAGCTCGAGCACGCGAACGTGGAAAGCCCAAGGCCGGCGACAGCGGCGGCAAACCCTACGACAAGCCGAATACGCATCGTTCTTCCTCCGAGAAACGAGAAGTCTTCTTCGCCAACGTAGCTGCAGCACCCGCGCCAGCGCAATTCGCCGCAATGGTGGGACGAACGACGAGCCCGCGTTCTTCAACCGGTCTTCGCAGGCGGCATCGACCGGCCCCAACCGGGACCCTTCGCCCCGTTACGCGATGGAGACGGAGCGCCGACGGCTTCATCGATTCACTCGGCTACAGTGCGCACCATGTCACCTCCGCGGCGTTCGGCGAGTCGGGTGTCGCCGCTGGGTCTCGCCCTCGTCGTGGCGCTGGCTTCACAGTTGCCCGTCGCGTGCTCCTCCTCGTCGCGCGGCGCGGCCGGGCCGAGCGGCACGACCGTCCTCTTCGACGCCGGCGCCGACTTCACCTCCACCGACCACTTCTACGACTTCCCCTGGCCCAGCGACCTCCGCCTCACGCCGGCAGGCACACCCGATCTCACCGGGGTCGCCAACCCCACGCTGAGCCAGGTCTTCGCCGGGCTCCTCCAGATCGCGCAGCAGCGGGCGGGCTTCCCGGTGGTCCCGGTCGCCTGGTTCGACTTCACGACCGACCTCGCCACGCGCGCGCCCACGGACGTCATCGCGCCCGCCCCGTCGTCGCCCATCCTGCTCGTCGACGTCGATCCCGCGTCGGCGACGCTCGGCAAGCTGTACGCGACGATCGCCGAGACCATCCCGCAGGACAGCTACGTGCCCGACGGCATCCTGGCCGTGGGTCCGCGCCCCGGGATCGTGCTCGAGCCGAAGCACAAGTACGCGTACGTCGTGATGACGTCGGCGCTGGACACGAACGGCGCGAGCCTCGGCGTGGCGACCGCGCTCCATCAGGCCCTCACGTCGACCGATCCGAGCGATCCCGTCGCCCAGCTCTACGCGGTGGTTCCGCCGGCGCTGCAGGCGGCGGGCGTCGACGTCACGCAGGTCGCGGCCGCCACGGTGTTCACGACGGGCGACGTGGTGACGGACCTCTACAACCTGTCGACGATGGTCTTCGGCAAGTACGCGTCGCAGGTGAGCGTCACCGGCGTCACGGTCGACCCCAACGTGCTCGACACGAACGACCGCTTCTGCGAGCTGCAGGCGCAGGTGACCTACCCGCAGTTCCAGGTGGGCTCGCCGCCGTACGACACGGGCGGCCTCTTCACGTTCGACTCGACCGGGATGCCCATCCTCCAGGGCGAGGAGACCGTCCCCATCACGATGACGCTCCCGAAGAGCGCCATGCCCGCCGGCGGCTACCCGCTCATCGTCTTCTTCCACGGGACGGGCGGGGAGAGCACGGCCATCGCGGACCGCGGCGTCTGGCGCCCCGAGACGACCACCGCGAACTGCCCCCTCGGGCAGGCGCTCGACTCGTGGAACGGGGTCACGGGCTGCAACACGCCGGGGCAGGGGCCCGGGTGGGTGGTCGCGCCGCTCGGCTTCGCGATGGCGGCGAGCGCGCTCCCGGTGAACCCGCAGCGATGGCCCGCGGGTCAGGACTCGAACCTGCCCGAGTACCTCAACATCAACAACGTCGCGGCGACCCGCGACATCTTCCGGCAGGGCGTCCTCGAGGAGCGCATGTTCTTCGACGCCCTCGGCCGGCTCACGATCGACCCGAGCGTCGTGGCGGCGTGCAGCGGTCTGTCGCTGCCGGCGGGGGAGACGGCGTACCACTTCGTCGCCAGTCCGCTGCTCGCGCAGGGCCAGTCGATGGGCGCGATGTACGCGAACATGATCAGCGCCGTCGAGCCGAAGATCAAAGCGGTGGTCCCGACGGGCTCGGGCGGCTACTGGAGCTACTTCATCCTGGAGACGCAGTTCTTCCCGAACATCAAGGGGGACCTGGGGCTCCTGCTGGGCCTGCGCGGCAACTTCTCGCACCTTCATCCGGCGATGCACGTGACGCAGATGGCCCTCGAGCCGGTGGACCCCATCGTCTTCATGCCGCGGCTCGGGCGAGAGCCGCTTCCCGGCCACCCGGTGCGGCCGGTGTACGAGCCGCACGGCATGGGCGACTCGTACTTCCCGACGGACGTGCAGGACGCGTGCGCCATGGCCTACGGCCACAAAGAGGCGGGCGTCGCGCAGTGGCCGACCATGCAGACGGCGCTGCAGCTCGAGGGGCTCGACGGGATCATCCCGTACGACGTGACGAACGACGTGACCTCGACGACGGGCACGCCGCGCACGGGGGTCGTCGTGCAGTACATGGGCGACGGGGTCTACGATCCGCACGCCATCTATTCGCAGCTCGACAGCGTGAAGTACCAGTACGGGTGCTTCTTCCAGAGCTTCTTCAAGACGGGAACGGCGACTGTGCCGGCGCCGGCGGATTACAGCGTGCCCTGCCCGACGCAGTAGGCGGGTAGGACCTCCGCCTCGACCTCGACCTTCGGGGTTGGGGTCGAGGTCGAGGTCGGGGTCGAGGTCGAGGTCGAGGTCGAGGTCGAGGTCGGGGTCGGGGTCGAGGTCGGGGTCGGGGTCGGGGTCGAGTGTCGGGGTCGCCGGCCACGGCATGTCACCCCGACACGCCGTCGTATCACCGTGCGACGCAGTCTCATGCCGCGCATGACATCTCGTATCACGGTGCGACGCGGTCTCATGCCGCGCATGACACCTCGTTATCACGGTGCGACGCGGTCTCATGCCGCGCATGACACCTCGTATCACGGTGCGACGCGGTCTCATGCCGCGCATGACACCTCGTATCACGGTGCGACGCGGTCTCATGCCGCGCACCGCTGCTCGCGTCGCGGTGGCACGACCCCGACCCCGACCTCGACCCCGACCACCCCGACCCCGCCTGGATCCCGACCTCACCCCGACCCCGACCTGAATGGGCCGGGGCGCGGCCCTTCGACCTTCGCGCAGCCTCGCGCCACGCAGGAGCGTGGCACTGCGGCTGCAACCAGGTTGACCTGCTCGACGGGTCTGGAAGCTGGAGATGTTCATGGTGTTCGGCCCCCGACGGGGCGGAGGC